>NZ_ATTQ01000009.1 GCF_000419765.1 Rhizobium mongolense USDA 1844
CGCGGCTGGGGCAAGTCGGTGGTCATCGGGGTGGCCGGTGCCGGCCAGGAAATCTCCACCCGCCCGTTCCAGCTGGTCACCGGCCGCAGCTGGATGGGCACCGCCTTTGGCGGCGCGCGTGGCCGCACCGACGTGCCGAAGATCGTCGACTGGTACATGGAAGGAAGGATCCAGATCGATCCGATGATCACCCATACGATGCCGCTCGAAGACATCAACAAGGGATTCGAACTCATGCATTCCGGTCAAAGCATCCGCGGCGTGGTTGTCTACTAATCCTGGCGAAGGGATGGCGCCCTAACACCGGCATTCGGTTCGAAGCAGGCGGCCGCCCGCCACTCATTTCTCTTCGCGAGGCATCGGTCAACTCACCGATGCCTCTCGTCCTGCGATACGGCTTCGAGCATCCCGAGGATCGAATAGGCGGCCTTAATCCGCTCAGGGATGGGATAGTTACGGTTGGCAAGCAGGACTACGCCGATCCGGCGCGTTGGCACGAACGCGGCATAGGTTCCAAAGCCACCGGTGGAACCCGTCTTATTGAAAAACACGTCCTGGGCTGGCTTTTGTGGCGGCACCAGCGGGGCCACCGCGTGAGGCTTCATCGCCATGTCGGAAGAGTTGCCAGCGAGGAGTGTATCCAGTGCTGCCGGCCAGGCATAGAGCTCCCACCCCAGGGACTGGAACATATCGCCTGTCCGATAATAGCCGGTCTGGGTTGCGCCAATCGCTTTCTGCAGCGAAGGTTCGAGCCCAGAGGGATCTATATTCGCCTCGACGAAGCGCAACAGGTCGGCCGCAGTCGTCTTGACCCCGTAGGCCTGTGCATCGAGCGCTCCTGGGCTTACTCGCACGGGGTTGTTCGCCTTGTTGTAGCCGAAGGCGTAATCTCCCATTTCCGCCTCTGGGACGCGGATATAGCTGTTGGTGAGACCAAGTGCAGGAAAGAGGGTGCCCTCCATGAGCTCGGGGAAGGGCTTTTTCAGGCTCGCAGCTGCGAGGAATCCGAAGAGACCAATGCTGGGATTGGAGTAGACGCGATACGTGCCGGGTTCATAGCCAGGGCGCCATCCGCGGAAATAGCGCGTGAGCGTGCTGTTGTTAATGACCTCATCGGGAAACTGCAGCGGCAGACCTCCCGCCGTATAGGTACCCAGTTCGAGCACGGTGATATGATCGAAGGCGCTGCCTGCCACCTCCCGCCAATGCTCGCTCGCAGCATCGGAGAAGGCGAGCGCTCCTTTGGCCTCAGCATAGGCGCCGAGCGTGGCGGTCAAGGTTTTGCTGACGGAGCCGATCTCGAACAGCGTGTCAGCGGTGACGGGCGTTGCCTTTTCCTTGTCGGCGAGACCGTAGTTGAAAATAAACCGGCGGCCATCAACAGAGATGCCCACCGCCATGCCGGCTACGTCGTTTGCGGTCATCAACGCCTTGACGGTCCGGTCGACCAGGGGCCTGATCCTGCCTTCAACGACGTCTGCCTCTGCACGGCAGGCAAGAAAGGTGCCGAAAAGGGAAAAACAGGCACCGGCGCAAACCGCATATGTCCTGCTGGATATTGTACTCATAGCTCCTGGTATCCTCGCTTCAATGGGTCGCCCGCATTCCCGGAAGCGGGCTTGCGCAGTGTGAAAGGCCTGCAGCTGCGGTCACACGCGTTATCGCCAAGGCACACGCGGCCGCCCGCGGGCGCGACAACGGTATAGGCCGTCGTCAGCGCCCTGAACAACGAGGAAATCTCGCCTTAGGCATAAGAAAATCTAGGTCTGCCGATGGCTGTTGAAGCTCAGGTAACCCTCCGATTTTAACCGACGCTGCCCATATCCATGTAAGCCGGTTCGAAATCGTGTCCGTCCGGATCAGCAAAGCTGCGCAGGTACATGAATCCCAAATCCTGCGGCTCGCGGACATCCGCCTGGCCGCCTGATCTCGCGGCAGCCTCCACCATGGCATCGACCTCCTCGCGGCTGTCGCGAGACAGAGCGATCAGCATGCCGCTCGTCGCATGCGCGTCAGCAGTCGGCTTTGTTGTGAACGTCTGATAATAGCCATGTTGCAGAAGCTGGAACGTGATCGTTTCTGACCACACCATCGAGCTCGCATTTTCATTGGAGAACTGCTCGTTCTTGACGCAGCCGATGGCCTCGTAGAAAGCCGTCGCGGTTGCCAGGTCCTTCACCGGCAGGTTCAGAAAGATCATTTTGGTCATTATCTTGCTCCTCTCAGAGATGGCTTAAACAAAGGTCTGCTCGAACGTCTGGCTCGGATGGATGCAGACGATCTCCAGCCGGCCAGTGCCGACATTTTCGAAACGATGAGGAACGTTGGCGGGGCCAACAAGGATGTCGCCGGCAGAGCCGCGCGTCTTATCATTGCCAACCGTGAACTCGGCCTCCCCCTTTCGAACCACCCAGGTCTCGGCATAAGGATGAACATGCAGCTCCGGGCCGCGGCCCGGATCCGCGTCCACGACAAAAAGCGATACCTCGCTGCCGAAGTGACGACCTTCGAAGCGGACAGTACGGCCCGTGCCTGGTTCGGGTTGCTGATAGCGATAAACCGAAAACATCCTGATCTCCTTCAACCGTTCGCAGTTATCTTCTCAAGAAGACATATTGGAAAACTATCTTCTCGGCAAGATAAATATCTTCCCGCAAAGATATCTTTGCGACTGAGGCCCCATGGTGTATGGAACAGCACGACGAAGCAAACGAGGATCATGCGGGTGGCGCCAGACAACAACCGCGGGTCAAAGGAGGGCACTGTCGAAGACCATGTCGACCGGCTCCGCGCACAATGGGCCTGCGAATTGCCGGACATCGAAACCGAGCCGATGGCGATTCTTGGACGCGCGAAACGGCTAACAAACCTGGTGGCCCTCTCCATTGAGGAGACCTTTGCCAAGTTCGGCCTCGATCGCGGCGAGTTCGACGTCATCGCGACCCTGCGCAGATCTGGACCACCCTACCAGCTGACGCCGACGGCAATGTATACGACGCTTATGCTGTCTTCCGGCGGACTGACGCACCGCCTCGATCGGCTGGAAAAGGCTGGTCTGATTGTACGCGAAAAATCCGCCCGCGACGGGCGAAGTGTTGTCGTTTGTCTGACCGCAACGGGCATCACGCTAGCCGAAAAGGCGTTTCGCGCGGATATGGCCAGTGAACTCGTGTTCCTGGAAGGTTTGGATGTCGAAGAGCGCGCGGCCCTGGCCGCCCTGCTGCGCAAGCTGGTCATGAGTATAGAGGCAGGCCCGAGTGATGAAGCAACCTCATGATCTCGATGTCGCGCCGGCATAAGAAACTCACGCTCAGCATGGCAGCCGCCGATGAAATTAAAACCGAGGCCTTCGCGTTGGAAGTGATCTAAGCTGTGGTGATTGCGCGTAATGTCGGTCCGGACACCGGCGGCGCTCGAGCCGATCGTCGCCGCGATCCTTCACTGGAAGCGGTTGCGCTTATACCCTAATCCTGTGTCCACACCGAAAACGCCTCGGGCAGTATGTTCGACCCGCAGATCACCGTGACCACCCGCTTGCCGCGGTATCGCGAGGGATCTTCCAGGATTGCTGCAACGCCAAGCGCGGCCGATGGCTCGACCACGAGGCCGGCGTGCCGATGGAGCAGGCGCATGCCCGCCTTGATGCTTGCCTCCTCAACCAGCGGCACGTGATTGGCGACGGCGAGCAGGTCCTGAAGGACTGCCGCGATTGGGAATCGGCCGGCGACACCGTCGGCGATTGTATCGGCGCGGTCGGTGGTGACGACTGATCGCGCCCGCCAGGACAGGGCCATGGCGGGCGCCCCGCTCGGCTGGATGCACACCACCTCCGTTGCCGGCGACAGGCACTTGAAAACGTGGCCAACGCCGGTGGCGAGCGCACCGCCGCCGAGCGCGAGCAGGATCGTGTCTATGCGGCCGAAGCCTTCGACAAGCTCCAGCCCGATGGTGCCCGCGCCTTCGCAGGTGTCGAGGTTCTCGCTGTCCTCCACGAGTAAAGCGTTGCCGCTGGCCGCGATCTCGCGAGCGCGCTTTCGCGCGTCCTCGATGTCGCCCTCGACAAGTTCGACGGCGGCTCCGAGCCGGCGAATGTGATCGATCTTCGCGGCATTGGCGCTTGTGGCGGCGACCACTGTCACGCCAATACCGCGTTCCCGCCCACTATATGCGAGCGCCTGCCCGAGATTGCCGGCGCTGGCGCAGACCGAAGCCTGAGGTTCAGCGCTTCTTGCGAGGCGGGACATTGCGACCTCGGTCCCACGTCCCTTGAAGCATCGGATCGGGTTTGCGGTCTCAAGTTTGATGACGAGTTCGCAGCCCAGAAGATCGCCAAGAGACGGACAGCCGAATTGGGGCGTGTCGCGAAACGTCCGTGAGATTTGTTCCCTCGCCTCAAAGATGCGCCTAAGGTCCAGCCTGGTGTCTGGTTGCCTGGCTTCCCGGGATGCTGCGGGTGTTTCACTGACAGGCTGCATGTGACATCCTCCGACGCTGTTGCTGCAGTTGCGCATTTGTGCGTTATAGCGCACGTTGGAAGTATACGCTATAACGTACAAATGCGAGGACAGTCACAAATGAGGTCCATCAGTCCCGTTGACACGGGCAAGCTACTGAAATCGATCAGGCACGACCTTGGATGGAGCCTCGACAAGACTGCAGAGCGTACTGGAGTGAGCAAGGCTATGCTGGGCCAGATCGAGCGCGGCGAATCCACGCCGACGGTCGCGACGCTTTGGAAGATCGCGACGGGCTTGCGGGTTCCGATGACCACCCTGCTTGAGCCGGATCGCGAAGTAGGCGATGTGTTGCTTTTGCGTGACGCCAGTCGTCTCCGGGTGCGCCCGTCGGAGGAAGGGATGCAACGCGCATTGTTGTTCCCTTATGAGACCCGGTTCGGCTTTGAACTCTATGAACTGACCTTCGCGCCCGACTTCGAGAGTATCTCAGAGCCGCATGACATCGGGGTTGTGGAGCATGTGACCGTCCTGCGCGGGGAGATCGAATTGCTCGTGGAGGAAGAGTGGAGACGGGTCGAGCAAGGGCAGTCGCTGAGGTTCCCTGCCGACCGCCGCCATGGCTACCGCAATCGGACGCAAAGTGAGACTGTTGTCATGGATTTAATCCACTATCGGTTCATTCCGCAGAATATCGCGGGACGCAAAACGCAAGCGGGTTCTTGATCGAGGCGTCGCGACCTGCATCTTCACTCAGATAGCGGGGCCAAACGCCTGTGACGTGAGCGATCCATCCCTGGACGCCCAGCTCGGGCCGAAGCCTCCACAAAATCGGCTTAGACGTCTTCCCAGGGAACGGTATCGAGCCGATCGGCTCCCGCCGCCGTGATCAAGCGCGCGACTGCGAACCGGACCGGTAGCACAAGGCAAGTCGCCGCTAATGGCGCCTTTCGGACCGCGCAGGTCAGCGCAATTTGAGCCATTGCCTGACGAAAGCCGCGGGAAGACCCTCAGCTCTCGAGATCGTGCGGCATGTGAAAGCCTTCGGGTAGGGCCCCGAATGTTTCAAGATCTTGAACTGCCGCCGGCTTCTTGTGCTCGCCTTTGACCGCGCATGCTGCCAATACCGCCCTCAGTGCGATAGGGCGGTAATGCTCCAGAAGTTCGTCAGAACCTTCTTCGGATTTCGGTTCCGTGGACATGGTCGTTCTCAACTCCAAAATTGCGGTGGCGGAAGCGGTCGCGCGGTCTGATCCGGACACGCGCGGCAGTTCCCCGTGTCAGCCAATCGTCATGAGGCTTGCATTGCCGCCGGCCGCAGCCGTGTTGATCGAAATCGAAACCTCTTCCAGCAGCCAATTAAGGCAATATGCCTCGTGATCTTTTGCGAGTTCATCGGTCGTGGCCGACTGAACGAGGACAAGAGGACCCTTCAAGGCCGCAATCCTTTTGTTGATCGAGCCAGTGCGTTCCACATCCCCTTCGACAAGGGCGCCCGAGAATGGTCCGTCGGATTCCCAATTCGAACTCCAGGAGACCCTAGCCAAAACGGACGCTGGAAGCGCGGTGAGGGCGATCTCAAGGTTCAACGCACGATCGATTACGATCTGGTTTCCGGTGGCCAATGCCGCCGCAAGCTGACGGAAAAGGCCCGTTGCCGTTGCCGGCGCAAGGAGGATCCGGCCCCTTGGATGAAGGGCATAGAGGTTTCGTTCGCCCACAGGTCCCGCCAGTTCCTTTTCGAGCCCGAGCGCGGAAATCGCGGCAAGCTCGCGCGCTGCTTCCGCTTCGGCGTTGTGGCCTTTCCGGCCCAGCCAGGATGCAAAATCGCGAAGCGCAGGGTCAGTATGGACCGAACTGTGTTGCGGCGGGACGGGCGCGCGCTGTACGAGACGGCCGATGTAGAGTGGCCCGCCCGCCTTGGGCCCCGTGCCGGACAAACCCCGTCCGCCGAAGGGCTGGACGCCGACCACCGCGCCGATGATGTTGCGGTTGACGTAGAGATTGCCCGCCTTCACCCGTCCCGTGACGTGCTCGATTGTCTCGTCCAGTCGCGTATGGAGCCCGAAAGTGAGGCCGTAACCGGAATTGTTGATATCGTCGATCAAGCGATCGAGATCTTCACGGCGATAGCGGATGACATGCAGTACAGGTCCGAACACTTCGCGCGTCAGGTCCGACATCTGCTTCAGTTCGATGATCGTCGGCGGAACGAAGGTGCCAAGAGCCGCAGTGTCGGGAAGCGGCAATTGCTCCACCTTGCAGCCGATTGAGCGCATCCGTTCGATGTGTTGGTCGATCTCGGCCTTTGCCTGCTCGGAAATCACCGGTCCGACGTCGATGTTGAGCCGGTCGGTGCGCCCGATCCTGAGCTCCTTCAACGCCCCCTTCAACATCGCGAGCGTCCTGTCGGCGACATCATCCTGGAGGCAAAGTACGCGCAAAGCCGAGCAACGCTGGCCGGCGCTGTCGAAGGCGGAGGCAATCACGTCGGCAACAACCTGCTCGGCGAGCGCCGAAGAATCCACGATCATCCCATTCTGTCCGCCCGTTTCCGCAATCAGTGGTATTGGTTTTCCGGCCGGCGAGAGGCGCTCACTGAGCTGGGCCTGGATTTGACGGGCGACCTCGGTCGAGCCGGTGAACATGACCCCTGCCGTTTCTGGGGCCGCCACCAGTGCAGCTCCGAGGCGGCCGCTGCCGGGCACGAACTGCAGCGCGCCGCGCGGTACGCCGGCTTCATGCATGATTTTCACGCTTTCATAGGCGATGATCGGCGTGACGCCGGCGGGTTTTGCCATCACCGAATTGCCGGCGACGAGAGCGGCCGCCACCTGGCCCGTGAAAATCGCCAGCGGGAAATTCCAGGGGCTGATGCAGACGATCGCGCCGAGCGGTGCATGCGCTGGACCAAGCGTCTTGCGCGCCTGGTCGGCATAATAGCGCAGGAAGTCGATCGCTTCACGGACCTCGCCGACCGCGTTGGCGGCTGACTTGCCTGCTTCTCGCATGGCGATGGCCATCAGTATCTCGATGCGGGCCTGCATTATGTCGGCGGCTCTATCAAGGCAGGCTGCTCGCTCACGAGGCGACAACGCAGCCCATTCCGCGACACCATCGGCAGCCATACGTGCAACTCTGGGCGCATCGTCAACCCTGAGCTCCGTAACCTGACCCACGACATCGGAGTGATCGGCCGGATTGGCGATCGGTCGTGTCTCACCGTCCTGCGAGCCGTCGGCGAGTAACGGCATGGCATGGAAGTTTCGGGAAAGGGTGGCGGCGAGATGAGCGGAAAGCGCCGCCAAGGCTGCTTCATTCGATAGGTCAATCCCCTTCGAATTGAGCCGGTCCTTTCCGAAAAGCGCAGCCGGAAGTGCGATCTGGTCATGCGGCATGCCGACGACGGGCATGGCTTCGACGACGTCCACAGGGTCTGCAACAAGCTCATCGACCGACACGTTTGGATCAGAGATGCGGTTTACGAACGATGAGTTTGCGCCGTTTTCGAGAAGGCGGCGGACGAGATAGGCGAGCAAGGTCTCATGCGTGCCGACTGGCGCATAGATGCGGCACGGACGATTAAGCTTGGCCTTGCCTACGACCTCGTCATAGAGCGGTTCGCCCATGCCGTGCAGGCATTGGAACTCGTATTTTCCAACCTGAAACTCCGGACCGGCCAGATGATATATCGTCGCAAGCGTTTGCGCGTTGTGGGTGGCAAACTGCGGGAAGACTAAATCGACGGCAGCGAGCAGCTTGCGCGCACAGGCAATGTAGGAAACGTCGGTATGAACCTTGCGGGTGAAGACGGGAAAGTCTTCAAGGCCGTCGAGCTGCGCGCGTTTGATTTCGGCATCCCAGTAGGCGCCCTTGACCAGCCGCACCATTATCCGGCGACCGGAACGGCGGGCAAGATCAATGATGTAGTCGAGGACGAACGGGCAGCGCTTGCCATAGGCCTGCACCACGAAACCCAGGCCGTTCCAGCCGCTGAGGTCCTGGTCGAGGCTCAATTCTTCGAGCAGGTCGAGAGAGAGTTCGAGCCTGTCGGCCTCCTCGGCGTCGATGTTGAGACCGATGTCGTACTTCTTTGCCAGGAGCGCGAGCTGCTTTACCCGCGGCAGCAATTCGCCCATCACGCGGGCCGCCTGAGCGCGGACGTAACGTGGATGAAGAGCCGAGAGTTTGATGGATATTCCTGGCCCTTCATATATGCCGCGGCCATTGGAGGCCTTGCCGATCGCATGGATCGCTGCCTCGTAGTCGCGAAAATAGCGTTCTGCATCCACAGCAGTTGTGGCGGCTTCCCCAAGCATGTCATAGGAGTAGCGGAAGCCGCGGGCTTCGAGCGGCCGGGCGCGCTTCAGCGCCTCGTCGATCGTCTCGCCGGTGACGAACTGTTCGCCCATCATGCGCATCGCCATGTCGACGCCACGGCGGATCACAGGCTCGCCGGCACGCGCGATGAGCCGCGTAAGCGCTGCAGCCAGGCTGCGGTCGTTGACGGTGGACGTCAGTTTGCCGGTGACCACCAGGCCCCAGGTCGCGGCATTCACAAACATCGACTTCGTGCCGCCCAGATGCGACTTCCAGTCTCCCTCGGCGATCTTGTCGCGGATCAGTGCGTCGCGGGTTTCAGCGTCGGGGATGCGCAGCAGGGCTTCGGCAAGGCACATGAGGGCGACGCCCTCCTGGCTTGAGAGAGAATATTCATGAACAAGCCCCTCGACCCCGGTACCCTTGTGCTTGGCACGCAGGGCTTCGATGAGCCTGCGCGCGGTCTTAGCCGCATCGGCCTTCGCAGAGGAAGGCGACCGTGCCGCTTCTACGAGGGGAGGAAGGCATTCGGGCTCGGGACGACGATACGCCGCGGTGATCGCCTGCCGCAGGGGCGTCTGTGCTCTGATTGGTGGTGCAAACAGTGAAAAAGGCACCGGGTTCGGCAAAGTGTTGTCCTTGAGGATTTTGTTGGATTGGCTCGACATTTTGGTGCCTTTCAGTTCCCTGTGTTGGATGCCGATTGCGTTGTGAGCGTCAGTGATACGGTTAAAGGGGTATGATACGCGCCCGTTCGCAAGTCCTTGATCTCCGGAGAGGCGTGCAGCGGGACCGTGCGGTCGTAAGCGCCGCGCATAACGTCAACGGTGCGAAAGCGGAGCTGAACGATCTCGCTGCCGCCCTTCGGGAAGTCGTCGCGGATGGGGGACCTTCTTGTCCGTCATATCTTCGAGTGCCTGCGTGGTTTGAAGATTGCGGCGTTCCCGGCTGCGACGCTTCATGAGACCGAATGGAATATGCATCACGTTCATTACTTGCTCAAAATACGACAAAATAACCCCACTTGCATTCACGAAAGGATCGGGGCGGATCAAAATCCGCCCGCCTAGTCGCTTGCCGAAACGAGCCGTACACGTCGAATTGTACGCCTGGATGCGTTCAGGCAAACCTTCGGGCAGGGGAAGGCAGGCGAGCGCGCGGTCCATGTAAGTGTCGACACTCTCCAGAAACGACAATCTCTGTGATTGCGGATCCTGGATTCTAACGGGGATGGTCAGGGTGGCGTTTCTCCTCAGCAAGTAGCCCACTCTAGCACGCGTAGTCTAGGCATTCAGACTTGATTTTCCTGGTTTATAGTCTGTATGGATTTATTGTTGCGCGCGGAGCTGTATGAAATGACTAAAGATGAGCATGAATTTAGTGAACTTGACCTGTTCGACAGGAAAATTCTCGAAGCGCTCTCCGGCGACGGACGAATGTCGATCACTGATCTTGCGGCACGCGTCGGGCTTTCTAAAACGCCCTGCCAGCTGCGCTTTAAACGGCTTATCGCTGACGGCTATATTGAAGGGTTCAAAGCCGTCATCAACCCCTCGAAACTGAATCTGGAGCATATTGCCTTTGCGGAGGTCAAACTCTCAAACACGCAGGAAGATGCGCTTCGCGCCTTCAATGCGGCAGTCAAGAAGATCAAGGAAGTCGAGGAATGTCACATGATTGCCGGACGCTTTGATTATTTGCTCAAGATCAGGACGCGTGACATACGCCGCTATAGACATGTACTTGGCGAACGGATTTCAAACTTGCCGTTTGTGGCGAGCACATCGACGAATGTCGCTATGCAAACGGTGAAAGAAAACTGGAGCGGGTCCAGCTACGGAAGTTAGCCCCGGCTAAGGCTTCCGCGTCTTCTTTTGGCGTTATGAGATTGGCTGGACATAATCGAATCTTGCACGATTTTGCGTGTGGCCGGTGCGTTCTATGTCGACGTTGGTACGGATACCGTTGCCGGATTGCGTCATC
The DNA here is from genome assembly GCF_000419765.1 of Rhizobium mongolense USDA 1844. Classification (GTDB taxonomy): domain Bacteria; phylum Pseudomonadota; class Alphaproteobacteria; order Rhizobiales; family Rhizobiaceae; genus Rhizobium; species Rhizobium mongolense. The sequence goes on from NZ_ATTQ01000009.1 coordinate 10,758, forward strand.
GTGGGCGCCATCAGCTTGCCTGGTCGTCCTCGGACTTTTCTGGATTGGACAAATCCTCGCGACAGTCGAGGACGGCCACACCTGTGGCGATCTCTCGTCAAGGTTCAGTCCGCAGGACGTGTGCCGCCGCGATTTTGTCAGGCAGAGGACCGCTTCCCACCCAGCCGACGTTGATGGCGGCACCTGATGCCTGACTGTGCCTGTTTCGGGTTGAAGGCGGCTTATGGTTCTGTGCACGTCAGTACCGCAATCAACCTGCGCCTCCGATCGCCGCCGATGCATCTTTTTGGGGCCTGAAGCGTTCCCCACGCACAGCAAGCAGACGCACCATGGCTAGGCGGGAATTCACCGGTACCGGTACGGGCAAGCGCTCCGTGCCAAGCAACAAAAACCTCCGCTCCCTCGCCGCTAGTCGCCGCAAAGCCAAGGGAGAGGACGACGATAGCGATAACGCACTGAGGCAAAGGCAATGACGAACATCCGTTTCAAGGGCTTTGACAGTCCAACCCAGCTTCGTGAACACCTTGCGGACGTGGAGGAAGGCGCCCCGGCCGACGATCTGGCCGAAGACATACCCGGCGAGGATGAGCTGCAATCGGCCTTGCGGGAAGTTGCCTGGCTCCGGAAGGACGTTGCCGACCTGCGTGAGCAGCTGGCCCTGTTCCCGGGTCAGCTCAAAACCGTGGCGGGGAGCCGTGTCGGCGCCTATCCGTGGCTTCGCATGGGAGTAGCGGTACTTGCCGCGATTGTGCTCGGACGATGGGTGCTTCATCTCCGCCAGGATGCGCCAGGCAATCCCGCGGTATCGATGATTCCGGCCCGCATTAATCGCGATCGTTGGTAGCAAGGTCCGCTGCCGTGGATTTCATCCAGGCTGTGCCAACATGCGGCGACCGTACGCGCAGCCGGTCAGGCCGCGCGCTTCCTCGATGAAGTGGCAGAAGAGTGCAGGGCCTGACGCAAACCCCATATTGTCGACGTAGCCGTCTAACGACTGCATCATTCCGAAGACGAGCTTGGCCATGCGTTCTTTCTCCTCCTAAGCGCCCGCGCCACCGCAATTCTAATTGCGTTATGCAGTCAGTTTTAAAATAGCTGGACTGGTTTTGTATCGCGATTGGTTTTTTAGACTGCGCGTGAACGCGCAACGCTCGGGCTGGCCGATCAATCTGACTCTGGAGACGCTGTGGGATCGCCCATCGGTCAAAGGGACGCTCCTCAGCATGCACAGAACATCTGGTATCCGCACGCCGACGCTGCCATAAATGAGCTTCATCGAGGGAGGCATCATCATGCAGAAGAATGCGCCGAGCTTCAGCCTTGAGGGCAAGGTCACTTTGGTGACGGGAGCGAGCCGTGGCATCGGTCGAGCTTGCGCACTTGCCTGTGCCGCAGCAGGCTCCGATATTGTTTTGGGGGTCCGCGATGTCGCAGCGTCGGCGGGCCTGGTTGCCGAACTCGAGGGCGCGGGACGAAAGGTTCTCCCTGTTAAACTCGACATTGCCAATAAGGCCCATATCGCACAAGCCGTCGACGCGGCGCTTACGACGTTCGGTCGGATCGACGTCCTCGTCAACAACGTCGGCGTGGCTCCGGGCAATCTCGCGGAGCTCGTTGAGGAGAAGGACCTTGACGAGATACTCGACGTCAACATCAAGGGCACCTTTCTGATGACGCAGGCAGTCGGCCGTCACATGATCAAGCGCAATGGGGGCCGGATCATCAACATCAGCTCACAGGCCGGTACCGTGGCACTGCGCGGCGAGGCAATCTATTGCATGAGCAAGGCGGCAATTAATCACCTCACGCGCTGCCTTGCAGCCGAATGGGCACGCTATGATGTCACGGTAAATACCGTATCGCCGACGTTCATCCACACGGATGGTACAGCACCTTTTCTAGCCGATGCCGGCAATCGCAAAGTGACGCTCGCTCACATTCCACTCGGCCGGATCGGTGAAACCGATGATGTTGTGGGTGCCGTAGTCTTCCTTGCGTCACCGGCTGCGAGCCTAATCACCGGCGCGAACCTGCTGGTGGACGGTGGATGGTCCGTCGCCTGAGGCGAGAGGCGCTCCTGCAGCGCAAGTCTTATGCAGACGAGAACAACGATTTCCCCGCCGTGGCGCTGAAGCTTAAGCGGATGCTGCCCGGGGTTCGGCGGGCCTAGGGCGGTTAAGCGGGAGGATGACTCTCAAGGCGTGATTGGACCGAAGGCCTTATGGATCTTGAGGCGTAAAACAGGAGGAGGTGGCAAAATGCATCATGTGTCGCTCCGCTTCAATAAGTAATCCAGGCCGCCGGCGCGGTACCAACGATAGCCATAAGGTTCGAGCACCATATGGTGCTTACCCTTCTCGTCGGCGCGACTGTCACTGTCGTCGGCTATGTCGATCAATAGGTGGCCGGCGTCACCGAGGCCGGCGTCGAAGGTAATCTCCACCGGCTTGGCATGGAAATTATGGACGATGACAACGGCATTGTTCCGCCACTCGTAGCGGATGGCGAGCACGCCGCGATTGTTGCAATCAAGAAAGCTGAACTCGCCCCAACCGATCTCGGGCGCCTCCTTGCGCATGCGGATCATCCGCTCGGTCCAGTTAAGCATGGATTCTGGATCACGGCGCTGGAAGGCGACATTTACATGGTCGAAACCGTAAGGCCCCTTCGAGATGACCGGCAGGACCGGCCTGTCGCTCTTGGTGAAGCCACCCTGCGGCTCGTCCGACCATTGCATCGGCGTGCGGGCACAGTTTCGCTCCGGCAGCGACAGGTCGTCTCCCATCCCGATTTCGTCACCATATCGCAGAACTGGTGTTCCGGGCAGCGAGTACATCACACTGTAGGCAAGCCTCAGGCGGCGCATATCACCGCCGAGCATGGGGGCGAGGCGTCGACGGATACCGCGTTGGTAGAGCTGCATCTCTTTATCCGGGCCAAAGGCTGTAAACACCTGCTGGCGCTGCTTGTCCGTCAGACGACCCAGATCCAATTCGTCGTGATTGCGCAGGAAAATGCCCCATTGACCGGTCTGCGGGCGTTCCTGTGTGTCATACATCGCCTTGGCGAGCGGTCGGGTGTCTGCGCTGGCAAGCGCATAAAAAAGCGCTTGGTTGACGTGGAAGTTGAACATCATCTGCATGCGGTCACCGTCGTCACCGAAATATTGCAGGTTCTCCTTCGGCACGACATTAGCCTCAGCCAAGATGATGCTGTCGCCCTTCCGCCACTGCAGGAATTCGCGGAAGGTTCGCAGCATGTCGAACTGTTCCCTCGGCGCTTTCACGTTGGTGCCCTTTTCTGCGATGACGAACGGCACGGCATCCATGCGGAAGCCGGAAACGCCAAGCTGGATCCAGAAGCCCATGATCTTCAGGATTTCCGCCTGAACATGCGGGTTCGCGGTATTGAGGTCCGGCTGGAACTTATAGAAACGGTGAAAGTAGTATTCGCCGGATTTCTCATCACGCGTCCATGTCGTCTTCTGGACACCTGGAAACACCATTCCTTCATCGGCATTGGCGGGTTTTGTCTTCGACCAGACATACCAGTCGCGATAGCGCGAGTTCTTGTCCGAGCAGGCGGCTTTAAACCATGGATGTTCATCCGATGTGTGATTGACGACGAGATCGATGAGCACGCGAATCCCACGTTGCTTGGCTCCGTGAGTGAATTCGACGAAATCGCCGAGCGTTCCGTAACGGGGATCGACATTGTAGTAATCAGAAACGTCGTAGCCATCGTCGTGACCCGGAGAGGCCTGGAACGGCATCAGCCAGATCGCGGTGACGCCAAGCCCGGCCAGATAATCCAGTCGGCGCTGAAGTCCTTGGAAATCGCCGATGCCATCGCCATTCGCATCCATGAAAGTCTCAACGGAAAGGCAGTAGACGACGGCGTTCTTGTACCAGAGGTCGTTGATCACAAACATGCTCCTTGGGAAGTGGTGGTCCGGGGAACGAAGCGTGCGAGCAGGGGAAAGGTTCCCCGGTTAAGGTCGGTATGTATTGCTCAGTTGATACCTTCGGGTTCCATCGCCCCAACCGGTTTCCGCTTTTTGGCGAGCTTCAGCAGGCTTTCCCCGGATCGGATCAGTCGCTATCGCCGGGGACGAGTGCTTCATTCGCGTTAATGAGTTTTGACGCATCCTTGGGACGGACCACATCTCCGACCCTCCCGAGGCTCGAAGACGACCGCGCGCGCTCGACGCCCGATGACCAACCTGGACGTGAGCGGGTGCGGCAAGAGAACCAGGTGTATTCGGGGATCCTCGGGCCAACGCAGGCGGGCCCGAGGATATCAAGACATAGTGGAAGGAACGCCTTGTCGGTCGCTGAGGCGTAAAAAGTCTACCCGTTCACAAGCGCAAGCTCCTGCTCGCGGTAACGGCTGCCGGTGACCTTTGCCGGAGCGAGCGCCTCGCCGATCTGTTTAAGCTCATTGTCCGACAAGGTGATGTCGGCTGCCGCAGCATTTTCTTCCAAATGCTTAAGCTTGCGCGCGCCGGGGATCGGCACGATGAAGTCGCCCTGATGCAGCACCCAGGCCAGTGCAAGTTGCGCCGCCGTTACCCCCTTTGCCTGCGCCAGGTCCTTCAACGTTGCGACAAGGGCAGCGTTCGCGGCCATGGCATCAGCTTGAAAGCGTGGCAGGTTCTTGCGCCAGTCATCGGCGCCAAGTTCATCGGGCTTATTGATTGCGCCGGTCAAGAGACCACGACCGAGCGGACTATAAGGGACAAAGCCGATGCCAAGCTCGCGGCAGACCGCCAAGACCTCCTGCTCCGGATCCCGGCTCCACAGCGAGTATTCGCTCTGCACCGCCGCAATTGGGTGCACATTATGAGCACGCCTTATCGTGGCAGCGCTTGCCTCCGAAAGGCCAAGCGCTTTCACTTTGCCTTCCTTGACGAGGTCCGCCATGGCTCCGACAGTTTCCTCAATCGGCACGTTGGGGTCGACGCGGTGCTGGTAGAAGAGGTCGATCTGCTCGATTCCGAGCCGTCTGAGAGAGGCTTCGGCTACTGCCTTGACATGTTCGGGACGGCTGTCGACGCCGACCATGCGCGACGGCCCTTTGCCCTCATCGGTGATCTTGAAGCCGAACTTGGTTGCGATCACGACGCGATCCCGGTGCAGCTTCAAAGCCTTGCCCACTAGAATTTCATTATCGAAAGGACCGTAGACCTCTGCGGTATCGAAGAAGGTTACGCCGATCTCGACAGCGCGGTGCAGCGTGCGAATGGCGTCTGCCTCATCCTGACCGCCATAGGCGAAAGTCATGCCCATGCATCCGAGGCCTACCGCCGAGACGTTGAGTTCGTTTCCGAGCTTCCGGTTTTTCATCACTGATCTCCTTCTGTGATGAATGGAAGATAGGACAAGGAAGGCTGTTCGTTAATTCGACTGGAAATTCACACGCTGTTCTATAGAATGGAACAATGGACAGAAGTCGCCTACCTCAACTTGCAATCTTCGCTACCGTGGCCGCATGCGGGGGATTTCGGGGGGCGGCCAAGGAGCTGGGGATAGCGCCTTCTGCTGTAAGCCACGCCGTCTCGAGCCTGGAGGCTGCTCTGGGAGTTAGGCTCTTTTCTCGCACGACCCGAAGCATCGCGGTAACAGAAGAGGGCGCACTGCTTCTCAAACGGCTGGGACCGGCGCTGGGCGAGATCGACCTGGCGCTTGATGCGGTAAAGGAAATCAACAATCGTGTAGCCGGCAATCTTCGCCTCAGCGTGCCGCCCTTTGCGGCGCATTGGCTGCTGGCGCCACGCCTTGCGGCTTTCAGCAGGGCTTACCCGGGCGTCGTTCTGGAAGTCCGGGTCGAGGAGCCGTTCAATGACATCGTCGCTGCGGGCCTTGATGGCGGCATGCGCCTCGGAGAGAGCCTGGAGCCGGACATGATCGCCGTCAGAATGAGCGCGCCCATACGGGCAAGCGTCGTTGCTTCACCCTCCTATTTCGAGCAAAAGACCGTGCCGGTCCATCCGCGTCAGCTGATGGATCACGTTTGCATTCGGCGGCGATTTGCCAGCGGACAAGTCTATAGATGGGAATTCGAAAAAGATGGCGAAGAGCTGGTCCTTGATGTCGATGGCCCGCTTATTCTTGGCGACGACCGGCTGGTGATCGAGGCCGCGCTGGACGGCGCCGGTATCGCGTTCCTGCTAGAAAACATGGCGAACGCCGCCATTGAAGAAGGGCGGCTGCGGCGGGTTCTTGCCGATTGGTGCGCGCCGTTTCCGGGTGTCTATCTTTATTACCCAAGCCGGCGTCAGATGCGCCCAGCACTGCGCGCGTTCATCGAGTTCTTCAAGCATGCAGGCTGACAGCTCATGCAAGGTGCAAATGCGCAAGTTGCCCTGGACTGTTTTGCCTGCAAACCGGAGGAGCCTCCCAGCCTTGCGGGATGACGTTGGAGGTGTGGACACCGACCCATGGGCGCGATCTGACCGGCAACATTGATGAGGCACTGTTCCACAGAGCGTTGCGCGTTCACCTGATCCGAACTCAGGAGCGATGGCCTTTCTAATGATGCTGGCCATGGATCGCCGGAACCCTGAACGAGACAGCCTGGCCGCCAATCACACGATGTTCAGGCGTGACAATTTCGATCAACACTTTATGTTTGCCAGCCGGCAGCCCCGTCAGAACAATAGCACCTGTGCCGCCTGCATCCGCCCAGCGCCACGGCAGATCGTCGACGTTGACGTGCAGGTGGCCCACCCGGGGCGATACGTCGCTTGCGCCGGAACCGAAAATCGGCAGGATGCGAAAATTCTCCGTCCGATACGGAATAATGGCCACCCCTCGCGTGGTGAGTGGTTCTGAAAGAGGCTGATCGACAAGAAGTTTCGGCTCGGGCTCATCCTTGACAGGTAGGAACTGAGTCTGGACACTGCCTGGCGTTTGGGCTTGGGCAGTCGCGGTCGCTACAATCAGAAAGGCGGTTGTAGCAAGGCCGAGGGCTCTAATGGTCGTGATCATGACAAATATCATCCTGTGATAGCCGTGCCGGTCGAGACCGGGAGATTTCCGATCGCCGGCGCGATGTCTGGTTGAAGGAACTAGCCGAGATGCGGATCAAGCCACGCTGAGCTCGACTTCGATGTTGCCGCGGGTGGCCTTCGAGTAAGGGCAAAGCTGGTGCGCCCGTTCGACGAGGGTGGTCGCAACTTCAGGCGCGATGCCCGGCAGGCTCACACTCAGCCGCGCGCGCAGCAAATAGCCATCATCACCCAAGGCAAGGTCGACCTCGGTATTTATTGAGGCATCGGCGGGCAGGCGGAGGTGGCGCTCGGCGGCGGCCTTTCCGACCGCGCCGAGGAAACATGCGGACCAACCCGCCGCAAAGAGCTGCTCGGGATTGGTGCCTGCGCCCGTCGATCCAGGTGGCGACAGCTTGATATCAAGTCGCCCGTCTAAGCTGCGCGAGGCGCCGTCGCGCCCGCCGGTGGTGTGGGTTTTACCCGTGTAGACGACTTTCGACATTTCATTTGCTCCTGATCGGATGTCAGCCGGCCCGATAGCGGGCTGCTGGATTGTTGGTAGACAGATTTCCCGCCATGGCCTGCCGGGCGCCCTCGAAGGCATCCCATTGGCCGGCATCGTGAAGGCTCGGGATGGTGACGAACTCCTTGCGCGAAAGCCCCAGTAGGGCAGCGTCGACCAAGGCTTGAGCCGGCATGACCATTTCTTGCGGCAAGTGCTGAACCGGAAGCCCTGCGACATCCCAGAAGTCAGTCGCGGTGGCACCTGGGAGAACGACCTGTACGTGGACGTTGCTGTCGACCAGTTCCTGGCGCAGGCTCTGGCTGAAGGCGAGAACAAAGGCCTTCGTGCCGCCGTAGACGCCGTTCAATCTTTCCGGCGCGACCGCCACGATCGAAGCAATGTTGATGATCGTACCCTCGTCCCGCTCGACAAACCCAGGGACGGCGGCATAAGTGAGCCGCATCAGCGCATCGACATTGAGCGCAATCATCGCGCTCATGGCGTTCACATCGGACTGGACGAGCGGCGCGGTCGCCCCGACACCGGCATTGTTGACCAGCATCGTGATCCGCGGGTCGTCAGTGATCAGAGTTGCGACCCGTGCTACATCGTCCGTTGTCGTGAGGTCGGCAGTGACGGTCTCGACGGTGCGGCCTGTCTGTTCGCGGATAGCGGCCGCCACTCGTTGCAGCCGGTCGCCGTTTCGTGCAACGAGCATCAAGTCATAGCCCTGTCGGGCAAGTCGATCTGCATAAAGGGCGCCGATGCCGCCCGATGCGCCGGTAATGACGGCGATTCCTAACTTTTCCGGCATGGCATTTCCTTTCGGGTTGTCGTGGACACAGCCAAGCGTCCGTTGCGACTTGGGGACTGCGATGGGTAAGAGTATGAGCTCGGTAAAGTTGGCCCGGTAGCGAGCAAAAATGAGAGCCAGCCTCTCGTTTGACCGACTTGATCAGCTTTGGCGCAGATACCGAGGTGCCGGCTCACTGTTCATGAGGTCGTCAAGTAGCGCCTTGCGCTCGTGCTCATAACTCGCCCAGCGGCCGGTCTTTACCAGCGAGGGATGGTGATGGCCTCGCGACGGTCGAAACCTACCATCGCGGCATTGACGAGATCGGCAGCCGTCATCATTCCCGGTATTGCTTCAGGCGCGCAGGCGGGGAACGGCCAGACATCGGTACGCACCGCGCCGGTCAGAACGAGCTGAACATAAACGTTTTGATGCGTCAGTTCGGCCTGCATCGTGCGCGTCAGGGCGACAAGGAAGGCTTTGCTCGCGCCGTAGACACCCGTCGCAACTTCTGGCGCGAAGGCGATCGCGGATGCTACGTTTATGATGGCACCCTGACGTCGCCGGGCCATGCTATGTGCGGCCACTGCTGCGAGGCGTGCATATGCCTTAACGTTCATTCCGATCAGGCGGTCGAGGTTGAGCGCCTGGTCTTCCAGAAGCGGTTTGCCGGCTGGCAAGTCGAGATTGTTGACGACAAGGTCAAAGCCCTTCTCCTCCACGAACCTAGCCTCCACGTCTTGGAGGCCTTGGTCCGTCGAAAGGTCGACAGCAACAACCTCGACCGCCACATCGGTCTCAGCTTGCAAAATGCGTGTAAGGGCAATTGGCCGGTCAGGGTTATTTGCGAGCAACACGAGATCATATCCGCGGCGTGCAAGGCGGTCGGCATATAGCAAGCCGATCGCGCAGGACGCGTAGGTGACGAGAGCCTTGGGGTGAGTTCGCGACATGACGTTTCGGTCCTTTCGCGACAGATGTAGTCCGTTACCCACCGTTTGGGACTTGCCGGATTCAAGAGGCAGCCTCTCGCATTCTTGCTCTACCGCCCCGGGTGGCCATGCTCGATTCTCGGCGCCGATCATCAACCAGATCGTGCCCACCCGGTTCGCTCAGTGCAAAGCGGTCATATCGAGGGTTTGAACCTTCATTGGAGAAAACATGAACACGCAATTGAAACGGAAGATCGCCTTCGCCCTGTCGATGGGCATCATCACAACCGGAATTATCTCCTTCGTCCTTCTTGCGCTCAACCTCGGCTTCTCAAAGGGATTTATCCTGACATGGCTGCGCTCGTGGAGCATCGGGTATCTGATCGTCATTCCCGCCATCCTGTTGATCGGACCGCGACTTCAGGTGCACGTCGATCGACTGGTCCGATGATCCGGTCGAGGGGACAGGATCACCGCAACCGGTGTTCTGCCCCCACGTTGTCCTGTCCGCCTTGATCTGTGATCTGCTTTCCATGGACGAGCGAAGGGAGTTTCTCCATGGAGACTACGTTGGAGGTATTCATGACCGGGAAGAACGGGCGTGAGGTTCATCGGCAGTGGCCGGATGAGGTCAAAGTGCAAAGCCGCGAAAGCCAAGCGTCTTTCCGTTGTTGCCAATGCGGCTTGCGCGCCCATGCCGATCACAATGCTGCAAACAACATCCTGCGTCGGAACACGGCGTCTATGATCGTGGAGGAAGGGCAGCTGCTCTCCGTTGAAGCGATGACTATCGGCGGAGCTTCGTGCCCCCTCGGAAATCCCCCGCTTGCAAGCAGGGGAAGATGTTAACCCCGCTCAAATCAGCCTGCGTTGCTCGGCACCGGCGTGTTGAGCAGCTGCTGCTCCCACAGATAGGCGATGCCGCTGCCGCCGGCGTGCTGCTTGAGAACTTCCGTCAACTCTCCGGCGTGCTCCGGTCTGGCCCAGTCACGTTGCCACTCCGAGGCCACCGCCAACCAAGTCATCATGTTCGCGCCCGCGCGGATCATGCGCTGGATCGCGACCTCGTGGGCCTCAACCGAAGTGCCGCCCGACGCATCCGTTACCACCGTCACATCCCAGCCCTCGCCCAGCGCCTGGATCGTCGGCATCGCGACACAGATCTCGGTCCACAGGCCGGCAATGATCAGCTGCTTGCGGCCCGTCGCCTTGACCGCATCGACGACCTTCCGGTCCTCCCAGGTGTTAATGAAGGTCCGGTCGATCACTTCCTGGCCGGGGAACACGTCAGTAATGTGCGGGAAGATCAGACCGCCTCGCGCCGCGATCACGCTGGTCAGGATGGTGGGGACGCCGAAGGCCTTGGCGGACTTCGCCAGTGCGGTCGTGTTGTTCACCACGGCCTGCGGGTCGTGACTGTTCAGATTGGCGAGCTGGTAGGGCTGATGGTCGATAAGAACGAGTACCGAATCTTCGGGACGAAGAAGCGAAGCAAGGCCATTACGAAAGGTCATTATTACATCCTTTGCTGCCGTTGTGAGCGGCATTGGTTTTGCGGGAGACATGCGCCAGTGGCGACGTTGCCTGAAACCAGTATTGCCGTTCCTATTCGAGATGCGGTAGCGTCCTTTTATGGCAAGCTGTGTCGCGGAAAGGGGAACGCTAAATGGACATCGAAGAGCTGCAGACCTTCGTAGAAGTGGCTGATGCTGGGGGAGTTTCGCCTGCTGCGCTCCGGCTCGGCGTCTCCAAGTCAATCGTCAGTCGACGGCTCTTCCGGCTTGAAGCCGAACTTGGTGTCCAGCTTCTTGCACGGACCACCCGGGGCGCCGCTCTCACGGAAGCAGGGGCCACCTTCCGAGATTATGCAGCTAGAGTCTGCGCCGAGATCGACGTGGCGAGGGAAACGATCCTACCCGCCGGTGACCTTCGCGGCCGCTTGCGAGTTGCCGTGCCGCTTTCTTTCGGCCCGACCCACTTCGCTCCCATCCTCGCGGAAATGGCGCGCCGCCACCCCCAGCTCCAAATCCACACGTGCTACAGTGATCGCTTCGTCGATCTCATCACAGAGGGCTATGATTGTGCGATACGGGTTGGCTATCTTCAGGACTCCAACTTGATCGCAAGACGCGTCGGACCAATCCATGGGAAGTTCGTCGCGAGCCCGGACTACATCAAGGCGCATGGGTCGCCCGAGACGCCGGAGGAACTCGTCGCTCATGAGGCTCTCATGCAGGGCACCGAAGCCTGGCAACTCATGGATGGCGACAAGATCATCACGGTTCGTCCGCAGGGGCGCTTCAAGGCCGACAACGGCACAGCTCTAGTCGCCGCCGCAACAGCAGGACTCGGGATCGCCTATCTCCCCGACGGCCTCACCGATGAATATGTAGCCTCCGGAGCGCTCGTGCCGGTCATGACAAATTATCCCCCACCTCCGGCGGGTGCATATGTCATCCGCCCGCCAGGCCAGCATCCCGCACGGAAGATACGAGTCCTCACCGAATTGCTGATTGAGTATTGCGAACCAGCTCCCCACCTCGCGGGTGTCGATCGCTAAAGCACGAACGGCGCGAAGCCCCGGCCGGTCTCACCGGTGCCAGGGTGCGAGGGTGACCACTTTTGGCGCACGGTTGCCATTTTGCTCGGCGGTCGATGGCATTTGATACCGAGGAGCGGAATTATCCGAGCAATGTGCGAGGAGCACATCGCTTACGGATCACCGACATGACAATGGTATCTTTGAGAAAACTCATTACGGGCGCTGCGGCTCTTCCATCGCGCCGGGATACGCTCAAGATCATCCCAAACAGGATCAGGGCGCGGATATCGGTTTCTTCGAAATCGAAAACGATATCACGCTGAGATGCTATATGTACGAGAGCCTTCAGAAGCTGAAGGTGAAGGGGTCTGCCGACCAGGCCCGTGCCCAGCTGAACAAAACTCGCGCGGATGTCCTGGAAAACGCCTTTCGGAGAGGACCGGTTAGGCAAGCTCAATTCGAGGTTTCCCGGGAGTTCAAACAAGACATGTCCCGCGGATGGTCTGGGGTGAGAAAAACCATTATATCAAGAAAGAAACGGGAATCGAGCTTGCCGAAAGGGTCTCGCTCCTTCCCGGCGTCGGGCACTACTCAAGACCCGGAGCGGACAATCGACGAGGTCCGCGCGTCATTGCGGTGAGTGCGCAATGCCACCATAGTTGGTGCACGTCGCGCGGAACCGTGGCAAAGCCCAGTCGATGAACGTGCGCACCTTCACGGCAAGAAGCCCTTGGCGCGAATAGACGATATGGATCGGCCTCGGTTCGCTGCCGTAGCCTTTCAGGATCGGCACAAGCGCGCCAGAGGATAATTCGTCGGGAACCTGGTAGTCGAAGAGGCGGGCGATCCCGACTCCGCTTAACGCCGCGGCAACACAGTTGGCCGCGGTGTTGACCTCGATGCGGCTTCGCGGCACCGCTTCGATTGGCTCGCCCTCGACTTCGAATCCCCAGAGGAATGATCGGTTGTTGAACATGATGCCCTCATGGTTCGGCAAATCGGTGGGATGTTGAGGAACGCCATGCCGCTCCAGATAGGCTGGGCTGGCACATGTCAGCAGGCGAAATTCGCCGGCCTTGACCGCATAGAGGGAACTGTCGGCGAGTTCGCCAAGCCGAATAGCAACGTCCACCTGCTCATTCACAAGATGAACTGAACGGTCGAGCGACAGGAGGTTCAACGTCACCTCCGGGTGCTCTTTCATGAAGTCCAGCGCAATAGGCAACACGTACCGACTTCCGAACTCCACTGGCATTGTGATCGTGAGCATTCCACGCGGCGTTTGATATTCGCCGGAGGCTCGGCGTTCAACCTCTTCGAGGTCTGCCATAATCTTACGTGCGGCTTCGACATAGTCGCGCCCGGCGTCGGTAAGCTGCAGATTGCGACTTGTTCGGATGATGAGACTTGCGCCGAGGTGCCGTTCAAGATCGGCGACCTTGCGGCTGACGCTGGGCAGGGGAGCATTCAGCTTTCGGCTGCCAGCCGACAAGCTGCCGGCGTCGACGACCGCAAGCAGTACCCGCATCGCATCAAATCGATCCATGGGCCCCAACGACTGGAATGACCGTTCAAAGGTAGCCGAAATCACGTCCGGTGCCTAGATGGCGGCCTCGGCGGCAATCGTTGCCGCGGCAATTGTACCGGACTGGCTCAGGCAGGTCATTTATACGCTCTGGGGCCGACCGGTCTTGGCGTGAAATTTGACATTCGCATGATTGGCCGATCACAATGTCGCCAGGACTGCGTTCGATAACCGACTGCCGTAATTCGCACGCGTGCTCACCTTCTTTTCCAGCGCTTCGATCACCACGGAGGAGAAATCCACGCCGTAGAGCCGGTCAATGTTTTGGAGTCCTCCCGGCGTGAACACGTTGATCTCCAAGATCTTAGAGCCAATGATATCGAGACCGACCAAGAACATGCCATCGGCGACGAGCTTCGGTCTTACGATTTCGGCCACCTCAAGGATTTCTGGCGTGATCTTGACTGCGGTCGCAGTTCCAGCCGCGCTGATGTTGGAGCGGACCTCGCCCTTTGCCGGGACCCTGCGAAATGCCGCATAAGAACCATCCTTTTCCAGCGGCCTGCCGTTCATGAGAAACAATCGAATATCGCCTTCGACGGCATCGGGAAGATAGCCCTGGGCGATCAGGTATCCCTCGCCGCTGACTGCTTCGAATATCTGATTAAGATTGGATTCCTTGCTTGATTTGATCTTGAACACGTGCCGGCCGCCCGATCCTTGAAGCGGCTTGAGGACGACGCCACGCTTCTGGCTGTCGATGAAGGCCCTGATCTCGTCCAGGCTCTTGGAAATAAGAGTAGTCGGCCGTATGACCTCGGGGAAGTCTTGAAAATAGAGCTTGTTCTGCGCCTTCGCCAAGGCGTCGGGATCATTGACGACGATCACGCCGCGCTCGACCGCAAGGCGTCCGAACATTGCCCCGACATGCGCTGCCCAAGGCCGTTCATCGGCGTCCAGGGATGGGTCGTTGCGCAAGAAGAGAACATCGACATCCACCACGTCAATCGTTTCGGTCGAGGTTTTCGCATTAAGGTCCGCGATGAATGCTTCGGCGTTCTTGGGTTTGCCAACACCCGGAATGATCGCCCGCATGGAGAGACTGTCATCCGGTCGAAGCACAAAACCATCGGGCGTGACGTAGCAGATATCATGGCCACGGGCCATTGCCGCAATCGCCAGAGAGGTCGTCGTATAGTACGGAGCCTCGCCCTCGATGGAGTTCACGAAGAACACAATGCGCATCTAGCTTTCCTTTGATTGGACCATGTCGATAGGCCGCATTCCCTGTCTGGCCCTGTCGAGCCTTTCGCGCCCTTCACCGGTGGCGAGAAACAGTGGATAGACAGACGGTTGCTTCAGCAACCCGCGTGCTGCAAGCTCCTCCATGACGCCAAAATGAGAAGAGGCGATCTTTCCCATCCAGAAGGGTTCAAGCGCACCGCCGCGCTTGAGGTGATCCAGGAGCTCAAGCAGTCCTCTCAGGTAGATCGCATCTTTGGCGAGACCGCCGCCTCGGTAAACTCGCAGCGCAAGATTGAACGCCCCGAAGTGGGTGAATTTGTAATCCTGGACCAGACGATAGAACGTATGTTCAAAGGGCACGCCCGCAAGCATGTCGGCGCATGCGACGACGCGGGCAGCAATCAACTTCAGCCGTTCCACGGTCATACCGCCCGAGAGGTATTCGGCGAAAACCGCAAGGCCTTCCTGCATCCCTTCATAGCCAGAAAGGCCAGAGCGAAAGAGCCGCAGGCCTTGCGACGATCCGTTGAAGTAAGTGAGCAGGTGGACGCCGATCTCATGGGAAAGAAGTGGCTCCACGCGCCGTCGATCCATATTGGTCGTCTTTGATATCAGGAGGCGATGATTGGTCACCATCAACCCTGATGGAAGATCATCGCGAAGCTCGATATCGACTTTGAAGTCCGGCCACGCCCGCCGATACACAGCGATCATCGCCTGCGCCCGTCGCGAAACATAGTTGGCGTCCGCATTCGGCGCCTCGGAAACCCGGTCGTCAAAATCAGCCGGGCCGCCGTTCGAAAGCGTGCCGAGAATGCTTTCGGCTTCGGCAAGGAGAGACGGTTCGACAGGCCCGTATAGCGCTCTTCCGAACTCAATGAAGCCGGCTGCCTGGCGCGACGCGATCAAGGAAAGCTGCAAATCCACTTCGCGCTGCTTTTCCCGATAGAGATCGTAGAGAACCGGGTCTTCCATATGATCAAAGGAAACCGAAAAGAGGTGCTGCTTTGCGCTTTCGACCTGGATGGTCAAAGGGCGGTACAGGAAGGAGGGTTCGCCTTTGAAACTGTTCGACTTGAACTGTTGAAACGCCTGCTGAGCGTTGATGGGGGTAACCGCAAGGAGCACGTCAAAGGCCGACGCAATTTCATCGATGCCCCGGTCAACACGGCTCACGGCATCAACAAAGGCGCGTCGACCCAAGGATCGATGCGATGTCAGTTTCAGGATGCCACGAGAGCTTATGAATGCGGCACATGCCCGTAGCCCGGCATCGAACAGGGTTGCGATCAGCTGATCTCGAAGCTCTGGGTATATCTCTGCCGACTCGGGGGCGCGGTAAATCGGAGCAAACTCGGCCGATAGGACGGCGCAATCGGGTAAAACAGAAATTTCCTCGTCGATCACCGATGGCGGAGCGCCTCGTTCCTCGACCCTTGGCGTGCGAAACCGAGCCTCGCTCGCCATGACCGCCTGCGAGAATGTCTCCTTGGCTACAACGGCATTCTCGGTTGACCAGACCGAAACCTCGAATGGCGGCAGATAGGGCGCGTCATCGGTAAGGAACTTGTCGCGTCCGAGCTCTCCGCTTCTGATGACCAGGAATGATCCGAACCGTTCGACCGCGATGGCGCTAAGAGCCTGGATGACAGGCATGACCTGCTTTGGGGTCGATGTGAGAAGATACGAAGCGTTTGACTGTGTTACAGACCGGGCAACCTCTTCGGTCTTGCGGGTCTCAACGTAAATGAAGAGGAAGGGCAGCAGTCGATCAATATGAAGTCGTCCGCCTTCCGGCAGATCCTTGCGGATCGGCTTATCATCACGCAGACACTGTGTGACCTCCTCCAGCCAACTCTCCTGAACTGCCGACGTCTGGCGCATCATCGAGGCTGCCCCACAATGCGTTCCAGAAGTGGAACCGCTGCCGTTACCGCGTCGCGAAGCTTGCCGAGGACGGCGTTGTCCGGCTGCCCTGTCCACTCATCCATGAATATCTTCTTGAACTCGATGGCGATGGCACATCCCGTCTTGGGGAACTGCTCGTGGATAAACCGGGTTTGCTCTCCCTTGCCCTGGAAGGCGATATTCTCGCTCACAGCCAGCGGCTTGTCTCCGATCTTGAAGGCTCGGAAATGCTCCATCAACGGATCAACGACATGCGCCCAGCGATCGCGGTCCATCGAGAAGGTACCGATGTTGATATCTGGGGCTTGCTCGGGATCGGTCCGGATGTCGGGACCGGCGCGGCGATGGTTATAGCTGTGGACATCGAGAAGGACGAACTCACCGTGGTTTCGCTCGATACCCTTTAGAAAGAAGCCAAGCATCTCATAATAGTCATCGTGAACCGCCAGGGAGGCCAAGTGTTCGGAGGCGGGAAGGCCATTTTTCCAGACGGTTAGCCCCCAAGCCTGCTCAGGACGGAAATAAACCGCCTGTTCGCGACTCCGGTTGAGATCGATCTCGAACCGAGAACGATGAAAGACCACCTGGTTCGGCACGCCACTGATCAGGGAGGCTGTGAAGGGGTCTTCCTCACGAAGACGCTCGGATTCGCTCAAAGCACAAAGCGGCAGCAAGTCCTGCCGCATAAGCCGACCGTCATGGATTGCCGTGGCGATGACCGGAGATTGGCCTCTCCTGACGCTCCATAAAGAACCGGTGTCGGAACACACGCTGTTTGGAACCTCGATCTGGTTTGTCAGTGATCGACCTTTCTGAACCAAGCCCTGCCTAAAGTTGTCGGGACTGCTTTTCCGCCAGCCGGACACGCCGGCGCTCCTTCGTTGCCTCTGCCTTTTCGCGATCTCAAAGAGAGTGGATCACAATCACGACCAACGATGGCGGGACGATCCTTCAATGGAGGGACGACCGGTCGATGGTTGCAGGAGATTTCCGGACGCATATTATCTACCGATTGCAGGGCTCTCGCCTCTTAGAGAAGAAGGTAGATCGGCGTTCACCTTGATCAAGGTGGAGGCATCGAGGCATTTGCAGGCCGGGCACGAACACTTCGACGGGCGGGCATTGATGTCGAGGTTACAAAGCCTGCCTGACCACCGACGGAATGATCATCCTGAAAACTTGAGTTTCGCCGCCTTGGCTGCGAAATTTATAAAACAGCCAAGCCCGGTCAGGTTTTGATGTGAGGAGATGCGTTTTGGGCCGGCTCAGGAGCTGGATGGACAGCGCATGTTGAGCGAGGGCGCATTGGCTATGCGCCCCGGCAGGTGGAATATGCTCGCTATCCCATCGTCGGTAGTTGCTCCGGCACGCGGGCACCGCATTCGGCCGTCACTGATCTTAGCGGTCATTTGGCGCTGGTGTCGGAAAAAGGAGGAAGAATGCTCAAGATAGGTTCGATTGTCTGGGGTGTAAGGGATGTCCCGCGTGCCATTGAATTCTGGTGCGCTGCTTTGGATTATAAGCCCGCGAGGGAGCCGTCGTCGGCGGATTGGCGATCCTCTTTCCGTCAGAGGGCGAGGGCCAACAGATGGCGATCACGATCGTCTCATCTGATCCTGAAACCCATCAGCGCCATCATCTCGATCTTTTCGTTTCCAATCAAAAAACCGAAGTCGAGCGGTTGTTGTCGATCGGCGCGCAACGCGTCAATTGGCGCGATCGCGAGGAAGCCGACGACATCGTCTTGGCCGATCCAGACGGCAACACATTCTGCGTCATTCAAAAGGAATGAGTTCTGCATGATCTCGATTTTCCCACCGAAGCCCTATGAAAGAGCTTGTGCGGGATAGTGAGCCCGAAGTTGAAGGGGCTTGGCGGTTTTCGGCGGCGAGCATGCGAACAAAAAGGCAATGCGGTGCCGGGGCGGCGTTGCATGGCCAGATCGCCAGATTCCGGACGGAATGCGCGTCTTGTTGGCCGACCAGGGCTCGAGTGAGAGTGCGCGCTAGCCAGAAGACCAGCATGTTTTTCCCGAGAAGAACGTCAAGGCTTAAGTGGACTGAGCAAGGTTTGATAGAAATCGGCCACTCCCTAGGAAACCATCTTGGAGGCACGCCAATCGACAAAAGCGGCCAAAAATGCTGCCAGCAATGCGAGTGATGCCGATATCAGCATCATACCGAACAGTACGTGGGTTGCACCTGACTTCACAAGGAACAAGCCGGCGATTGAGGCTATGAGTGCTCCGCCAGCGGTTGTCATTGCAGCGGCCAGCCCGGCCGCGGTACCGGCGAGATCGGCGCGCACCGACAGCACGCCTGTGTTGGCGGCGGGCATGGTCAGTCCATTGCCGATGCCGATGAACATGCAAGGCCCAAAGAACGCAACAACGTGGGATGTCGCCAACATCGATAGGATCAGGCCAACCAACAACCCCATGCACGTTATGAGCCGCCCGACAATGAGGATAGCGCCCAGCGCGTGCTTGGAGGCGTAGCGGCCAGCCAAATAGCTACCCAGGATGAAGCCCGCCGGGACCAACCCCATGTAGAAGCCCAGTTTCGCACTTGAGCCGCCGAGCGTCTGACCGATGGCCAATGGTGCTCCGCCCAGGAAGATGTAAAGCGTCCCTATGGACCAGGCCATACACAGGGTGTAGGCCCAGAACCGCGCCGAACTCAGGAGCTGTCCATAGGTGGCGAGATAGTTCCCATGAGGTCTCTGTGAGCGCGCGGGCGTTTCCCTTAAATCACAAAGGGCCAAAGCGAGCATAGCTGCACCAAGTACCGCAAAGACAACAAAGCTCGCCCGCCATCCGAACAACTCGTCCAACGTCCCGCCAAACATCGGACCGAGCATCGGCGCAAGTGCCCATCCCACGGCGGCGTAACCGATTTTGCTTGCGGCTTCGCGTTCGCCCGATGTCTCCTTAATCAGGACGAGGGCGACCGAAAAACACGCAGCAATGGACGCCTGCATTGCTCGAAACAGAAGGAAAAAGCCGATATTGGTCGCCAGTGCACAGCCAACGGACGCGACAATGAAGATGGAGACAGCCATTAGTACGACCGGCCTGCGCCCATATCGATCCGTCATCGCCCCTGCGATGACCGCTGTCAGCGCCGTTACGGTTGCATAGCCCGCAACCGAAAGATTGACGAGCGTGAAATCGGCTTGGAACGTGGCCGCAATGTTCGGAAGCGACGGTAAGATCATGTTCACCGGCAGCACCGCAAGCGCCGAAAGCAAGATGAGGGTCACTAGCCGGGGTGGGGCATTCGTCCGGGTGATGTCCATTTTGCCGGTCACTTGGGTGCACGACGTCTGAATGGGATTTTCGCTCGTCATGGTTTTGTCCGTCTTGTCAGTAGGGATTGCGGAAGTAGGCGCGGCCTAATCTCCAGGCATAAAAAAAGGCCCCGTCAGGAGCCTGCTTACCGCGCATGGGTGCTTTCGCCGGATGGCTATACCATCCTGCCCATGCGCCCTATCACCACGACGAGAACCATTGCGATCTTCATCAGGATACAGCTAGACAGGAATTTGCACGTCGTCAATGCATAACCCTTTCAGTGCAGGCAACGCGAAGGCCACGTCGGCGATGATCACTTGGGCCACGCGCTTACGCCCGCGATAGGGTCGGACCGCATAGAGGAACCAGAATTATGTGCTGATCTCGCCGAGCTCCCGCTCCCGGAAAAACAATTTACTGCCACCCCGCGCATCGCATCAAAGTGGATTGCAGTATCCTCTTTAGCGGCTAAAGCGATGTCGGGCTTAGCCTCCGACAAAAGCTCGAGATTGGGCTTGGCGCGCTGGCCGATCTGCTTCATACCCGCAGTCATGCCAAGAAGAAAGTCAGGTTCGCGGCCAGCTGTCGTGTGGGTGCTGGCAACGGACAAGATGTCGCCAGATTGGGGCGTGCCCATCCGCCATCCTGTCCTCGGCGTCAGGATGGACATACCAGGTGGCGATGGATTTAGGGGCCTTTTTGGCTCATGCTTGGTTTCTCCGATGGGATTCATCCGACGCCGTCTCATAAGATGGCGAGCATGATGTGGATAGGTCTTGAAATCGCAAAAACGGAACTTCGTGGATTGAGCCGCTCCGCTTCTGAGGCCCCGAGCAGCCATTTTTTGTCGCAGCGCAAGGTCGGCAATTCAGGCGACAAGCAGCCGCTTGAGCAGGAACGCGCATCAGCGCCGCACCGGTTGTTTGGGATCCTCTCATTGTTGATCAGCAGCTGGCGCTTCCGCGTGGTTGAATTTTGCTAACTACCGCATCGACATTAAGTTCGTGATCAGACCTGCTTTAATTACGAGCACGGGCCGATTGACCTCCGGATGACCTATGTCTCTCAGCTGATCGGGCGTCAAGTCTGCCAGCGCCGTCCGTCTAGCGATGGTCCGCCGCCACTGCTGCAAGGCAGCGATTATAGTTGCTGCGCACTTCAGCGTGGATCCAAACAACTGTGTTTTCGACGCGCTGCCGCCCGCGCGAGTGTCTGTATGAGCCATCTTCACTCTCCCATTTTTAGGTTTGCAGGTGGGAGCGTGCCACGCGGGTGTTTTCGAGCTGTTCGGTTGTCCGTGAAGAAAGAGCAAAAGTTCGACAAGCCGGCGCTAAATCGATGTTAAATCTATCTGCCGAAATGCTATTCTGCGGCACAGCGGTCAAAATCTGGAGACGATCGGTGCGCATCAGGTTGCTAGGTGGCCTTGAAGTTACTTCTCCGGAACACCGGCAAGTCCGCTTCACCACGCGCAAGACGTCGCTCCTTTTTGCTGCCTTGGTCCTCGGAGGCAGCCGCGGCTTTCGTCGAGAACAGCTTTCTGAAGCCTTTTGGCCGGGACGAAGCAATGGGCAGGCCCGCAATAGTTTGCGGCAGGCGCTGGTCGACATCAGGCGGTCGTTCCCGGCTGGCAAGGATGCCACCGTCTACATCGATGGGGACCAGGAGGCCGTCGCGCTGGTTACCGGACCGGATGACGCGGACATTTCGATCTTCGACCTGAAACTGGAAGGCGACCGGACCACTGATCTCGCGTTTGCTGCGGATCTCTACCGCGGTGAGGTGCTCGCTGGCGACACCATTCCGGACGGATTGGATGAATGGTTCAGACCTCATCAGAGTAAATATCAACGCAAGGCGCTACAGCTGGTGGAGCGGCTGAGCCTGGCGCTCTCTGGGCCGGGCTCAGCAGAAGAAACGGCCTGCGAAGGGCTCGCGGAGAGGCTGCTTGCTTCGGACCCGACTATGGAGGCAGCCCATCGAGCGTTGATGCGGATCCACGCTCTGAGGGGGCACGACAACGCGGTCTTGCGCCAGTTCGAGTCCTGTCGAGCTCTCTTGAAGAAGCATCTGCGCGCGGAGCCCGAGGCACAGACGGCCTTCCTGGCGGCTTCGCTGCAATCGCGGGAGGAAACCGAATATCAGCGGACCGCACCGGGCCTTGACGTCGTGTCGCAGCCGCAGGCCCTCTCAGTCCCAACGAAACATCACGATCGGGCATCGGTCGCGGTGTTGCCATTTCAGAATCTAAGCGGCGATACGGAGCAGGAATATTTTGCCGACGGCATAGTGGAGGACATCATCATCGCCCTGGCTCACTTCCGTCACCTGTACGTCATCGCGCGGAATTCGAGCTTTACCTACAAGGGTCAGGCCGTGGACATAAAGCAGGTCGGACGCGAATTGGACGTACGCTATGTGGTCGAGGGAAGCGTGCGCCGGACGGGCGACCGTCTGCGCATTGCCGGGCAGCTCATCGACACTTCGACGGGTGCCCATCTCTGGGCAGATCGCTTTGACGGAACTCTGGCGGATGTATTCGATCTTCAAGATCAGGTCGCCTCAAGCATCGTGGGCGCGATAACACCGAAAGTGGAGGAGGCGGAGATCGAGCGCGCCAAACGCAAGCCGACGGAGAGCCTCGACGCTTACGACTACTATCTCCGCGGGCTGGCGGTCTTTGACCGGACGATCACCGTTAGATCCACCATCGACGATGCCTTGGGGCTGTTCATGAAGGCGATCGACCGTGACCCGGAGTTTGCTATGGCCCATGCTCGGGCGGCGCGATGTTACGCGACCCGAAAGAGCAACGGTTGGATGATCGACCGTGCGCAAGAGATCGCCGAAGCTACCCGACTGGCCAGGAGAGCGGTCGAGCTTGGAAGGGACGATGCGATTGCGCTCTCCTACGGCGGATACGTCCTCGGCTACGTTGGTGGCGACCTCGATGACAGTGCGGCTTGCATCGATCGCGCGCTTGCTCTCAACCCGAATCTGGCCGCTGCTTTGGGCGTCAGCAGCTGGGTGAAAGCTTGCTTGGGCGAGCCGGACAAGGCCGTCGAACACGCCGCGCTTGCCATGCGCCTGAGCCCATTTGATCCGCGCCTGTTTGCTTGGCAGTTCAACACCGGGCTCGCTCATTTTTGTGCTGGCCGCTACGATGACGCCGTTACTTGGGCGGGAAAGTCGTTGCGCCACCAGCCGAACTACCCGAGTGCGATGCGTGTCGTGGCGGCCGGTCATGCCCTGGCGGGGCGGTTTGCGGAAGCTCAGGAAATGATCGCTCGCCTATGCGACTTCGACCCTGCGCTGCGCCTTTCAAATCTTGCCGATATACTCCCACCGTTCCGACGACTGGACGATCGTACTCGCTACATAGAGGCTCTTCGGAAAGCGGGACTGCCGGAGTAACGCCGATCTGCGTAAAGCCGGTCGGACGTAGAAGGCAAAAGCTAACAAGAAAGGGATTATCCACGTCGCTCTCCTCGATGGCGTCGCGGCGCTTTCGGGCACCATCTTTGAAGACGCGAGCGTCTGGCAGCCACGGTCGCAGTTGAGAACACAGCCGGCGTAAGGTCGGTGAAGGACCAGCTCGTCCGCATCGATCCTTATTATGGAGTCGTGCTGCAGCCCGTGAAACAACCACTCTTTAAGCTGAATGCTCCGCTCACCTCTCCTTTAGCAGACGGCGACAACCTATATCAGCGGTGAATTCACTTTGCAGTATTCGTGCCTCGATAGGAGACATGTATGAACCAGAACCCATATGAGCTTTTGGGCGTGAAGCCGGATGCGGACCAAAAGGAAATTCAAAGCGCTTTCCGCAAGCTCGCCAAGAAGTTCCATCCCGACCTCAATCCGGGTGACAAGAGAGCCGAGACGCGGTTCAAGGATATCTCCGCTGCCTATGAACTTCTGAGCGATGAGGAAAAGCGTGCTCGCTTCGATCGCGGCGAGATCGATATGACAGGCGCCGAGCAGGCGCCGCGCAACTATTATCGCGACTACGCCTCGGCGAGCGGTCCTGGCGGCCCCTATCATAATACCTCCGGTTTCGCCGATTTCGGCGACGCCGACGATCCTTTTGCCAGTTTCTTTTCGCGCCGCAGAGGTGGCGCGCAATTCCGCGCCAAGGGCATGGATCGGCAGTTCTCGATGGAGGTCGACTTCCTCGATGCGGTCAACGGCGCCAAAAAGCA
Organism: Rhizobium mongolense USDA 1844; assembly: GCF_000419765.1. Lineage (GTDB taxonomy): Bacteria > Pseudomonadota > Alphaproteobacteria > Rhizobiales > Rhizobiaceae > Rhizobium > Rhizobium mongolense. The sequence continues at coordinate 34,693 of NZ_ATTQ01000009.1, forward strand.
GGTCAGATTGCCCGATGGCCCGCCCCTCGACGTGCAGATTCCGGCAGGCACCCGAGACGGACAGATGTTGCGACTGCGCGGCAAGGGCGAGCCGGGAATTGGCGGCGGACCGGCGGGCGATGCGCTGATCGATATCCGCGTTCGTCCGCATCGCTTTTTCACCCGCGATGGTGACGATATTCGCCTGGAACTGCCGGTGTCGCTTAGCGAGGCCGTGCTCGGCGGCAAGGTGCGCGTGCCGACACCCTCGGGTCCCGTCAATCTGACGCTGCCGCCGCATTCGAATACAGGCAAGGTGCTGCGCCTCAAGGGCAAAGGCGTTGTAAGGCGCGGCGGTGAACAGGGCGATGTCTATGTCACTCTCAAGATCGTCCTGCCCGACAAGCCGGATGACCGGTTGACCGCATTCGTCAAGGATTGGGCCGAAACAAGCGCGCAGGATCCAAGAAGGAGCATGGAGGTCTGAGCATGGATGATGTTGAATTCCGGCGGTTCCTGAGGATCGACGTCACCGAGTTGAATTTTTGGATCGAGGAGGGATGGCTCGTGCCTGATGCCGTGGAGGAACGGCTGCAGTTCCACGATAGCGACGTCGCCCGCGCGCAATTGATCCTCGATCTTAGCCGGAAGATGGGACTTAACGAGGCTGGCGTCGATGTCGTTATGGACCTGGTAGACCAGCTTCACGGGCTGCGCGGAACCATGGGCCGGCTATTGACCGCGATTAGTCAACAGGAGCAGGAGGTGCAGCAACGGCTGCTGAGCGCTCTTGCCGATCTCGAACGCTATCGCGACTAGGCCGCTGCCGGAACAGCAAGGTCATGTCGGCCTCCGTTAGTTCCACGCGGGCGCTCGAAGGCAGTTTCAGGCTCGCCGAAGAGATGGCAGCCGGTGGCATTGATCCCGGTGACGACAGGCATATTGGCGCGAACCCGGGCCTTCCAAGGGGTCTTTCGGAATTTGGTTTTACACTCTGAAAAAAGCGACGCTTCCTGAGAGACAACCCGTGGCCCGCAGTTCAGGCGTCCATTCGCAGATCGTTCGGTGCTGCTGCACCAGTGAAAAGTTTGGGCGTCGGTTAGGTCTTCAGAACCAGACGTCAGCGACCGTGCGTCCGTCAAGCGGCAGGTCGTGAAAGCTGTGGAGGCCGTCAAAGCGGCGCAGTGGAACTTCCGCCACCTGCTGCGGATCGGCAAGGCGAAGATTGACAGCGATTCTTGTTCGGCCGTCGTCGTTTGGCCTCAAGCTGCGCCAGCTGATAAGGTTGCCGCAGAGTTTGCAGAAATTGAATGAGATCCTGCGAGACCCGCAAATATACGCTGCCATAGCATTCCCTGGGTCTTCCACGGCGATTTCCTGACTATCGTATCCGTAGGTCCAGAGCACTCCATAGCGGCGGCAGACCGTGCAATTGCAGATCGTGGCATCGGGTATATCTCCTCGATACTCCCAACGCACAGCGCCGCAATGACAAGTGCCACGCGTTATCTTAGGTACAATTCGTACCGGCCGTCCCATGGCGCGTTTCCATTTGCATCCGTACCTATTCGCCCGCCAGCTGATCGTGGCGCTCGTCGCGGGAGAACCCCCTTAGCGCCTCTTGGAGTTCCAAGCTGAACAGCGCGCCCGAGTCTTTGCCCGGCTCGGCGAAACCCGAGGGCTTCATATCATTGCAACCCAGAGGAGCGCAAGCTTCGTGGCCCGCGCCGTCCATAGCACACAAGGCCATGGCCCAAATGCGGCCATATGCGGTGAAAGGTGGCCCGAACGGCGATCGCCACCGTTGGCACGCAAACCCTGCCGAGCGTGAAACTCAAATCGCACCAGGATATGGACCCGATTGCCGAAACCGTGCCGGCCGCCATTGCCGCCTATGCACGCGCGGCAAGCCCAAAGATCCGCGAATTGCTCATCGCCGAGATGGATGGATGAATTCCTGCGGCGCTATCACAACCAGGCAGAAGAAGAATTCGCCAAGCGCTATGGCGGAGATTTTACCCCCGACGAAAATGGCCAGTCCGTCGGCGAATTCTTTGCGATGGTCGAGACGATCCTCAAGAACCCCGAGCGCGCAGCCGATTTCGAAACCGTCGAATGACCCCGGCTGTGATCGTGAAATGAAGCAATAGGCGAGAAGTCAGGTATGAACGATCAACCGTGCGCTGCCGATTTCATTCAGGCAAGCAGGAACCTGCGGGTGAACTCTCCGCTCGGGCAGGACCAGCTTTTGCCAGAGCGGGTTTCGATCGAGGAGGGGGTATCTTCACTCTTCGAGATTCACCTCAGCCTTCGTGCCAAGCGCGAGGCCGTCAAGCCGGAGGAACTGATCGGCCGGCTGGTCGATGTGTCGATCGAAGTCGAGCAGGGGGAGGATGGCGACGGTGTCCGCCGCCCCTTCAACGGGCGGGTGACCGACATGAACGAGGGCTCGCCGATCACCCGGGGTTTGCGTTCCTACGCGCTGGTGCTGCGGCCGCAGATGTGGCTTCTTTCACGCCGCTCCGATTGCCGCATCCGGATGGACAAGACCTCACTGGAAATCGCCGAGACGCTGTTTTCCGAACACGGCATTCCGGCGCCCGATACGTCCGGCGTGACCACTCCACCTCCGCCGCAGCATTATTCGGTACAGTGGAACGAGCCGATCTCGAATTCCTGATCCGCCGCTTCGAGGAGGATGGTCTGTTTTACTGGTTCAGCCATGAGGAAGGCAGTCACCGGCTTCATATCGGCGACAGCGCAAGTTCCTGGGCCGGGCCGTGGCCGTCGGCGCAGGGCGAGGGCAGGGTGCGGGCCCAGGGCTCCTCCAGCGTTCTTCGCGTCGAGAGTGCCGCCCGTTTTTGGTGGCCTTCTCCCTAAGGAAGCCAGCGTGCCGCCGCGCAGGTATTAGGCGTCTCACCCGCCAGCGATTTCGCGCCTCTTGATCGTTTAGGTGCTGACGTCGCCGGCTGCGTTGCGGTTACAGCCGGAAAGCCTAGAACCCGAAGACGCTAAACCCACGGCAATCAGCAGGCCCACGCCGCTTGACGAGACGGGAATCCTTCGTGTGCTGGACGCTTTGAAAGGACCGCATCATGTTCGAGAAGGTCCTTGAACATGATTGAGGTCGAAAAGGCCGTCTCTTCCATCGAAGGTCAGTCATCCTTTCTCAAGCCGAACGAGGTTCTCATGCGACTGACCACAGCGTTTACAGCTTTTTTCTCTGTCTTCATTGCAACCGCATGCGTTTTCGCAAGTGAAGTCGGCCTGCAGGATATCCGCGTCTTCTCGATTGAACGCGGCAGCGCACTTGCGGTGACGATCTGGTATCCATCGAAGGGCGATGGCGAACCGGCACTGGTCGGCGAGAACAGGATTTTTGAAGGCACGCCTGCCTCAAAGAACGCCTCCATCAGAACGGGCCGTTTTCCGTTGGTGATGCTTTCGCATGGCTCCGGTTCGCGGGTGGAGGGCATGGCCTGGATCGCCAGGGTGTTGGCCGAGGCGGGGTTCATCGTGGCCGGCCCCAACCATCCCGGCACGACGAGCGGCGATTCCACGCCGGCTGCCACTCCGAAAATCTGGGAGCGCACCGAGGATATTTCGACCATCATCACGGCACTCGTCAGCGATGCGCGATGGCAGGCATCGATTAACAAGGACCGCATCGGCCTTCTCGGTTTTTCCCTCGGCGGCAGCACAGCAATGGAGCTTGCCGGCGCTCGCGCCGATCTCGATGCTTATGCGCGCTATTGCGACGACTATCCGGCCATGATGGATTGCCGCTGGTTCGAAGGCGGGCGCGGCTTCGTCAACAACAAGCAGGTTACGGTCGAAAAATTCGATCTACGCAGCATCGACCGGGGGCGCTTCGAACAATCGAACCGCGATCCGCGCATCGCCTCTGCGGTGCTGGTCGATCCCGGCCTGGCGACGGCCTTCAGTCCTGAAAGCGTGAAAAGCATTGATATCCCGCTGACCTTCATCAATCTCGGCAGCATCGGCAAAATCCCGGTTGCGGTGCTTTCTGATCGGTTGGCGAAACAGGTCCCGAATGCCGCTTATGCGCAGGTCGACGATTCCGACCATTTCAGTTTTCTCCCCATTTGCAAGCAAGGCGCAGCGAATTTCCTGAAGTCGGTAGGCGATCCCGATCCCATTTGCGAACAGGGTGCAAGAAGATCGCGGGCCGATATTCACGAAGAACTCGCCATCCTTATCAGGCAGGCCTTTGAACGGCACGCTGCTCAGCTCGATGCGAAAGCATGGAGCTCGGCGCTGCTCGAAGGGCACCTGCGTGACCAAGCCAGATATTCTGGATGCGTTGCCTCTAAGCAATGTTCAGATCGGCGATTTCGCCATGCCTTGCAAGCAAGCGGGGCGACGTCATGTCGCCGGTCTCGTCGTCGACCATCACGGCATAGGCAGCGACCCCGACGAAGCGAGCAGCCATCGAGGCAGCAATCTTCTCAGCCGATGGACCGTTTGAAGCCTGGCGCATCTCCCCCGGCACGAGATTTCCGCGGTTCTTCTTGTAGGGCAGGACGATGAACTTCTCGGCGCTTGACATGGCTTTGCCTTTCATTATGTTCTTTAAATGTTCCTATTGGGGAAGCGAGTCAAGCGATTCATTTGCCGTCTGACCGGAGCGAGCCAAACCTTCCGCCAAGCGCTCGCGGCTCTAGAGGTCGAACGTTACCGCGCTCCTTCTTTTCGGCGTGAGCGCAGCGCACAGCCAAGATCGCCGCTGCCCCATCAGCGTAGTTCAGGCGAAGCCCGCCGCATACTTTTTGTCTTGTCCGTTCAACGGCCGCTAATCGTGCTCGCAAAGAGACGAGTGAGCGTGGCGGTCAACGAGAAAGAGAACCAGCGTAGTCAATGCTTCGGCTCTGATCTTAGATAGGGGTAACTCGGATGAGCTGAGGGAGGAGGCGCTCCAGCATCCGGCTTGGGAAAGGCGCCTTGAGGCCTCCCGTCGCGCGCGCCTCTGATTGCCTCCGCCTCGGCGACATTTCTCTTCCGCCAGTTCTTCCTGACCGTGCCTGAGGAGCTGTACGAGGCGGCGAAACTCGATGGCGCCGGCCCCCTTAAATTCTTCAAGGATGTGCTGCTGCCGCTTTCCACCGCCAATATCGCGGCCCTTGCAATCATCCTCTTTCTCTATGGCTGGAACCAGTATCTCTGGCCGCTGCTCTTTACCACCGACAAGACGATGGCTACCGCAATTCTGGGTCTTAGGGAGCTGGTCCCGGTGTCGGATTCCGTGCCTGCATGGAACATTGCCATGAGCGCCGCTCTCTTCGTCATGTTGCCTCCGGCAGTCATCATTCTCCTCATGCAACGCTGGTTCACCAAGGGGCTGGTCGATTCCGGCAAGTAAGCCTTTGCCTCGTCAATAAGGACAATTTCGATATGGTTTACATCATCGGCCATCGCGGTGGCCGCAACCTCGGGCCCGAAAACAGCCTTTCTGGCTTCCGCAAACTGGCTGAAATGCCAGTCGAAGGCGTCGAATTCGATGTGCATTTGACCCGTTCGGGCGAACTGCTCGTCATTCACGACGCAACGCTTGATCGCACGACCGATCACTCCGGACCGGTCTTCGACCTTGCTCCAGGCGAGCACCGAAGCGTCAGGCTGAAAGACAGCGACGGAGAGGCGATACCGACGCTTGAAGAGGTTCTCGAGATATTCAAGGGCAGCGCCCTTGAGCTGCATATCGAACTGAAGGCAGATGCGAAAGGGGATGCTTATCCGGGCCTTGAGAGGAGGGCTGCAAACCTCGTCGATGGCCTCAAGCTTGCCGGCCGTTCGTTCCTGACGAGCTTTCACGCCAGCGTTCTTCAAACTGTCCGTGAGGTTGCGCCGCATATCCGGACGCTGTCGTCATTTGACCGCGCAGCCGCCGAGCGACTTGGGCTCAGATCCGGCCTTAAGAAAATGGAGGAGCTCGCCGACATCATTGCCGTCGAAAAGTCTCTGCTTGCGACGCATTGGGACGAAATCACGTCCTTCATACCATTTGATCGGCTCGGCGCATGGGTGCCAAATCATACTGCCGACCTTGCCTATTGGTTGGCCAAACCCGTCCGGCAGATCACGACCGACAGGCCGGATCTGGCCCTTAGCATACGGGGTTCGTGAACCGTGTCCTTATCTGCGACAGACCCCACGCGCGCCTCCAATCACTCCAACCCCGATCCCCTTCATAACATTGACCTGGTCATTTTCGACTGCGATGGCGTGCTCATCGACAGTGAGCCGATCGCAAGCCGCACACTTGCGGAAGCCCTGCAGGAGGCGGGCGTTGCAATCACCCCTTCCGAAGCCCACGAAAAATTCACGGGCAATTCCGAAACGGTGATCCGCGACATGTGCGTCCGCGACTACGGCTTGGGTGACGTTGCAAACGTCTTCCAAGCCTGGCATCGGCGGCTTTACGCCGAATTCGCACGGTCCTTGACGCCAATGACTGGCATCGGCGACATCGTCGCCAGCCTAACCCGGCCGAAATGTGTTGCGTCGAACAGTACGATGCATCGGCTTCGCGCGAGCCTCGGCGGGCTCGATCTCTGGCAGTGTTTCCACCCGGGGGTCTTCAGCGCCGAGGCCGTGGCGCGGCCAAAACCTGCCCCGGACCTTTTATTGCATTGCGCCGAGAAATTCGCGGCAAGACCGGCACGCTGTGTCATGGTCGACGACAGCCCGCACGGCGTTGCGGCAGCCGTCTCCGCCGGCATGATCGCCATAGGCTTCGTTGATCCTGCCGACCCGAGGCCGGCAAGGAAGGCATTGCTTGCCTCTTCGGGCGCCTTTGGCGTGGCAACCGGAGCCGGGGAATTAACCTCAATGCTGTTGGCAGCGAGCCAGTCGATCAGGGCCTAGGTTTTTATCCCTCCCGAGATGCGCGGGTCGACTTATCTCTTGAAACTCCGCCATCCCTCTGACGGCGGCTTTATGCGGCTCTGCTCGCGCCGGTTCGTGGAACTGGAAGCAAACGTTCTAACGCGCCGAGCCTCAGCCTACCTTAACTGTACAACAAGATGTCTGACCAGGGAACCGCTACGTTTCGTTACACTTCGGATCGTTTTGAACACATGACCGATACGTCAATCGGGCAAATGACACTTCCCGAAACGACGTCGCCAGCGACGCAGCAAAGGAGTGTTTGGAGATGACGAAGATCGATAAGGTTCTTTATACCGGCAAGACCCGGACCACCGGCGGCCGCGAGGGGGCGTCTCGCAGTGACGATAGTCAGTTGGACATAAAGCTCTCGCCTCCCGGCAGCAATCGGGACGGCACCAATCCCGAGCAGCTCTTTGCCGCCGGATGGTCGGCCTGCTTCATCGGCGCAATCGGCATTGCCGCGGGCAAGCGAAAGGTGAAGCTGCCTCAGGATCTTTCCGTTGATGCCGAGGTCGATCTTGGAATCAGCGACGGCGACTATTTTCTGCAGGCCCGCCTTAACGTTCGCCTGCCGGGTATCGAGCCGGCATTGGCAACAGCCCTCGTCGAGGAAGCGCATCAGACATGTCCGTATTCCAAGGCGACGCGCGACAACATCCATGTGGAACTGCAGATCGTCGAGTAATGCAAGCGGCCGCTACAGCCCAAGGGTCTGCGGCGGCCGGAAAAGGCGCAACGCGAACGGAAGAAGACATGGGTCCTCCCCCCATGTCTGCGGAGGACGAATGAGACTGCTGATCATCTCTATTCTGAGCGGAGTAATCTTCGCGACGCCCTGTCTCTACGATTTCGCCTCGCAGGAACCCTCGCCGCTGGATGGCCTGCGCACGGCGGCGTCTGCGCTCGCCGCTGAAGCGCCCCGGCAGTCGCGCTAGAAACCGCTTGCCCGTCAGCGTTGAGCATCATCCGTATACGCGAACGAACCTCGACGCGCCGAGGTCGCGCCGGCGGCTTGATCGCGACGGCGCGAGAGCTGGGCCATTCGCAGCCAATCTTCAGGACGTCAGGCACCTTTCCGAAGATGGTGCTGCCGGCGGGCAAGATCAGTCCCTTTGCATCATCTCGCTGATGATTTTCGAGAGGCTGTAAAGGCGCTGCTCGATCATTGTCGGAACCTCGCAGACGTAAGAAAGCGACTGGACACGCTCTTCGAAGATGCGCGTCTCCCATGTCAGTTGCGCCGTCTGCCTGGCAAGCTCGGTCTGGTCGGCATCAGATGCCGTGCGCATCTTGTCGACCTCCGCGGCCTTTTTTCTGAGATCGGCCGCAAGCTGCCTTTGACTTTCGGCATAGCGCGAAATGCCGGATATGATCAGGCCGCGTTCTATGTTGATCTTGTCGAATACGCCCATGAAAAGCTGCTCCAGCTTTTCATGGGCCTGATCCTTGGGCAGCGATGCGATGTAATCCGAAATTTGCTTGCGGGCATCATCGATCGGATTGCTGCGTTTGACGAGTTCGGCGGCGAGGTCGGACAATCGAGGGTCCTTATCCCATTGCTTGGCCGTTTCGGGAAGCTCGCCGGCGTTCCACACCTGGCCGATCGAAAGTTCAGGCACCTTGCGTTGAACGCAAGGCCAGTCGGGATCGGTGTTTGCTGCGGGGTGTGCCGCCGGTGCCGCAGACAGCGCGGCAAGGATTGCGATCACGAAGAAGCGTCGGCTCACTGGCTTGCTCCCATCTCCTGCTTGCGGACGGTCAGGCCACGTGCGGGATTATAGGCCAGGATGGCTCCCCCCAACAGGGCAAGCGTGACCGCCAGAACGACGGCAAGCGATGTCCATTCGATGCGCGCGTAAAAGGCGAAGCGGATGAGTTCGACCGCATAGGTGAACGGGTTGAGGAGGCATATCTTGTGAAGCAGGGGGCTTGCTTCTTGAACCCGCCAGAGCGGGTAAAGTGCCGAGGAGGCGAAATACATGGGAAAGATCACGAAATTCATGATCCCTGCAAAATTCTCCAATTGCTTGACAAGCGATGACAAGAGCATCCCGAGCGCTCCAAGCATCAGCCCTGAGAAAAACAGCGCAGGCAGGATGATGAAATAGCCGGCGATTGGCGCCTTGACGTCCCAAAACCAGGCAATCGCCAGGAATGCATAGACCTGGAGAAGCGAGACGGCAACGCCGGCCAAAAGCTTGGAGACGAGAAGGTACCAGCGCGGAAATGGACTGACGAGCAGGATACGCATATTGCCCATCTCCCGGTCATAGACCATCGACAGGGAGGACTGCATGCCGCTGAAGAGGAGGATCATCCCGCACAATCCAGGCGTGATGTAGACCTCGTAGAGAACATAGGTCTCATACGGCGGTATGATCGAAACGCCCAGCACCTGCCGGAAACCGGCTGCGAATATGAAGAGCCAGAGCAGGGGCCGCACCAGCGAGGAGACGAAGCGTTCCTTCTGCGAGAGGTAGCGCAACCATTCGCGCAACAGAATACCCTTCAGGCAGACGAGGTACTGGATTGGTGTGAAGCCTTTCCATTTCCCGGCGGTCGCACCGCCCAACGTTCCGATCGCGCCGGTCATGGCTTTCCTCCCCGGATATTCATGTCTGTGATACCGGTAAGCTTCGAGAATGCCTGATTGATGGTCTCGGTGCCGGTGTGGGAAAGAATGGTCGAAACCTGGCCATCGGCGACGAGCTTTCCCTGGTCCAGGACCAGGATCTGATCCGCCTGGCCAACCTCGTCGATCAGGTGGGTTGCCCACAGCACGCTGATGCCTGCGCTCTCCACGAGAGCACGAATATCCCTCAGAATGGTCGCACGCGACTTGATATCGAGCCCGACCGTCGCCTCGTCGAGCAGCAGCAGGGAAGGCCGGTGCAGCAAGGCCCGAACGATCTCGACACGCCTGATCTGTCCGCCGGACAGACCGCGGACCTTTTCCTCGATGCGGTCGCTCATGTCGATTGATTGAAGAAGCTCGTCGATGCGTTGCCGTGCCACACGCGATCCGATGCCGTGCAAGGAGGCGTGATAGAGGAGATTTTGTCGGACACTCAAATCGAGATCGAGGGTACGGGCCTGAAACACGATGCCGAGGTGTCTGAGTGCGGGGCCGGGATTGCGATCGATGTCCTGGCCGAAAACGCGAATGCGGCCCGCCGGCGGCGAAAAAAGATGGCTGACGAGTGAAAAGAGCGTCGTCTTGCCGGCACCGTTAAGCCCCAGAAGAACGGTGAAGCGCGAGGGTTCTATGGAAAACGACACATTGTCGAGCGCCTTTCGCTGCCCATAGCTATAGCTGACGGAGGCAAGTTCGAGTGCGGCGACCGCCGCACTCTCTTGCCTATTGGATGTCTCGTCCAAGCGGGATTCAAGCTTCATTGGTTATGCCTTTCACAAGCGGCGTTGCCGCAGGCGAGCAAGACGCCCGGGATGCCTACTTGATGATGATCTTGCCTGTCATGCCCTTGTCGGCAAGGTCGGGAACCGACCAAGTGTATTCTCCCGGCCGCACTGTCGAAAACTGCACGTTGATCGTTCCTTCTGAATCGAATTCGAGCCATGCCGGGGCTCCATTCATGTGAACCTCGAGATCGTTGATGACGATCTGGTTCATCCACACGTTGCGAAACAGATCGGTCACGAACTTGTATTCAAGGCCGGCCGCCGACGTGATCTTCCACCGGTAGCCCTGTCCTGAAACGAGTTCGAAGTCCTTCCGGTTCACTGCGTAGCTGTTGTCCTTCGATCCGAGGATCAATTCCGGCACGTTTTGGCTTGCGCGCGTAACCTTGGGCGCGGGATCGCCGTCGTCGTCATCAGCGGACTGGGCAAGGGCCGGTTGTTGCGTAGAAAGAGCGCCAATAAGAATTGCAGAAGCAATAACTGCAAGTTTCATGTTGTCCTCCTTTTGGAAATCGGAACGCCTATCAGTTGGGTGCTACGGTCACTCCCCACGGCATGGCGCCGACGGTGACGGATTTGACCGGCTCGTCGCTCGCCGTGTCGATGAAGGTGATATCGTTGGAAAGACCGTTCGTGCTGATCAGGTGCTGGCCGTCGGGCGTGAAAGCCAACTGCCAGACGCGCTGACCGACAAGGATATATTTCTCGACCTCATAGGTTTGCGTGTCTACGACCGCCACGCGGTTGGCCGGGCCGAGGGCGACATAGGCTTTCTTGCCGTCCGCCGAAATCCGCACGCCAACGGGCTGAATCGCCTCCGAGCGCAAACCCTGGATCTCAAACGTGATCTTTTTGACGATTTGTCTGGAGGCATTGTCTATGACGGAGACGGTTCCGCCGATCTCCGAAGAGACCCAGACCTGTGAACCGTCCGGCTTGAATTCGGCAAAGCGCGGGCGCGAGTCGACGAGCACGTTGGCGACGATCTCATGGGTCGAGGTATCGATAAAATGCGCCATGTTCGTCGTTTCGGAGGTGTTCACCATCGTCTTTCCGTCGGGGCTGACGCCCATGCCTTCTGGCTCCACGCCGACCGGTATCTCGGTGATCACGGATTTCTTGTCGACGTCGATGACGGTGACCAGATTGTCATCCTCATTTGCGACGTAGAGCGTCTTGCCGTCAGGCGAGAGCACGAAGAGCTCCGGATCCGGACCGGAAGGCAGTGTCCCGATGATCTGATGCGTTGCCGTATCGATGATCTCGACGGTGTCGTCGTCGCTCGCGCAGACATAAAGGTGCTTTCCGTCATGGGAAATCGTAATGCCGCGCGGCCTTTGTCCAACATTGATTGTCTGGGTAGCTTCCATCGTCTTGGAGTCGACGACGGTGACGGTGTTGTCCTTCTCGTTCGAAACATAGACGGTGTTGGCCAGAGACGGCCCCACATACAAGACGGCGGCGATCATTCCCGCAAGCAGGTAAACATGTCTGCGCATTCTCTCCTCCCATTACGTATTCAGTTCAGTTTGCAGGCTGTCTCCGGTTGGTCGATCCCCAATGTGTCGAGTTCGGAAAACTGGTGAAGAAAACCCTCCTGCGGCGAGGTGGAGATCACACCGCGCCCATCGCCGAGGAGAATTGGCTGGCGGAGCTGCCAGTTCCAGCGACGGAAGCTCACCTTCTGTCCCTTGAAGGCCGCAAGTGAGAAATTCTCGTCTTTAATGAAGGCTTCGATCTGAGCAGGATCGTTGCCGTTGGTCCGCGTCGCGGCCTCGCCGAGGATGCGGGCTGCCGTCCATGCCTGCATGTCCTTGCCGAGCATGCGCCGTCCGGTCGCCTTAACGAAGCGGTTCTGGATCTGAGAGCCGCCCCATTGTTCGCTGGCCGGATGCCAGGACGAGGCAATGAGGCCCGCCGTGCCGGCGACGGGCCGCGGGTCCCAGGTCCGGAAAGGAACGTAGCTTCCAAAGACCTCGCTCTCGTCGGCAACAATGACGACATCATGGTCGGGCAGGCCCTGGGTGAAGACCGGCATCTGTCGCTGCACCTGAACGACGCCGCTGTCGGTTCTGCGGGCCGTGCCCGTATCCTTGTAGAGCCGCTCCTCGACGATCGTCGCGCCGAAACGCTTGGCAGAGCGCCGGATCGCATCCGCAAAAAGCTGGTCCGGTTCGTGGGAACCGTAAAGCAGCACCCATTTGCGCCACTGCTTCCAGATCAGATACTGCGCCAGGCCATCGGCAAGCATGGTGCGCGTCGGCGCGGTGTGGAAGACGTTGGAGCGGCATTCCTGCTCGCGCAAAATGTCATCCGTCGAGCCGACATTGAAGAGAATCACGCCGTTCTCCTTGGCGAGATCGGCGATGGAGAGCAACTGCTTGGCCGATATGTCGGTCAGCACATATTTCTCGCCGCGCGCCAGCATCTGCCTGAAAACCGGGACGACATCCTCCTCCCGTTTCGTCTCTACTACGTCCAGGCTGTACGACTGGCCGAGAAATCTGCCGGTCGTGTTGTTGTCGTTGATGGCGATGTTGGCTCCGGCAACGCCTTCATCGCGCGGGGGAACATCCAGGACCGACAGCGCAAGTTGCGGCTCATAGGCGCGCAGATATCCTATGCGGATTTCCGTTGCAGGCTCGGCGGCGGGATTTTGCTGCGCCATCAGATGCGGCGCATTGACGAGCAGCGAAAAACAAGCGAATAAAAAGATAAGAGTATTCGGCACCATACTCTTCATGGTCATACCACGCTCCGCGCCGGCTTCAACGAAGGCGGACGCGCTGTCTCGATAAGGTGCCCACTATGTTTGTAGTCCAATCCCCGATAAACTCAATACTTGCACTCAACTTTTCCCGCCACGGTTGGGAAAAATGCGGCGCCTGCGGAGACATGCCATGACATTGATGTTGGCCAGTGTTCAAAATCGCAAGGAGGCGGAGATCGTTCTGCAGGCAGGTGCGGACATTATCGATCTCAAGGACCCTTTGCGCGGCGCGCTCGGGGCGGCAGACATCCCGCAAATCATCGACGTTGTCGATTTCGTGTCCGGCAGACGGCCCGTCAGTGCCGCCTGCGGCGAACTTGGCGGCGATCTGCAGGCCCTCAGGGCAAGGGTCGAAGAGGTGGCTGCGACAGGCGTTGATTTTGTCAAGATCGGGTTTCTACCGTCGTCCCGCATCGGGGCGGATGCGCAAGCCTTGGCCGATATTGCCGGCCGCAAGAGGTTGATCGCCGTTGTTTTTGCCGACCATCGATACGAGGAGAACGTCATGACATCGTTTGCAAAAGCAGGCTTTTACGGCGTCATGCTGGATACGGATGACAAATCGAAGGGACGGTTGCTGGATCAAATTCCTCCAGATCGCATTTCGGATTTTGTCGCGCAGGGACAGCGGCACGGATTGATGACGGGCCTTGCCGGCTCACTGGAAGCACCCGACATCCCACGCTTGCTGCCGGGCAAGCCGGATTTTTTGGGCTTCCGGGGATCGCTGTGCAAGGGCCTGTCCAGGAACGCCGATCTGGACGCTGAAGCCACGGCAAAGATCCGTGCTCTAATTCCCGGGGAGCGGCCAGCTGAAAAAACGCCGAGCGTTGACCTCGAACTCCTGGCGGCACGGGGATATTTCCCCGATCCGGCTGAGGACAATCTCGGCACCGACCAGATCTTCGTGCGGGATTTCGTCCTGCCGGTCGACATCGGCGCTTACAGCTTTGAACATGGCAAAAAGCAGAAGGTCAGGTTCGATGTGACGGCGGATGTCCTTCGTCTCACCCGCGATCCGAAGGACATGCATCATATCGTTTCTTATGATCTCATCATGGACGGCATCCGCGCGATCGTCGGCCGCGGTCATGTCGATCTGGTTGAAACGCTTGCCGAGCAGGCTGCAGCGTTCATCCTTGAGAACCCGCGTGTGGCTCGTGTCGTCGTGCGAGTAGAAAAACTGGAACTCGGTCCGGGCGGTGTCGGCGTGCAGATCGAGCGCAAGAGGGAAAGCGCCCGATTGTCAAAGCCGCTTCGCGTGATAGCGGCAAAGGCCGATGGAGGAAGGAAAGTGGTATGAAGCCGCTGGTCGTCAAGCTTGGAGGAAGCACGGCCGGTCGCATCGAGATGGACCAATGGATTGCGGTGCTGGCATCGGCGCGCTTGCCATTGGTGATCGTTCCCGGCGGCGGACCGTTTGCCGACCAGGTGCGCGTTTCGCAAAATAACATGCACTTCTCAAATGCCGCGGCACATGAGATGGCCATTCTCGCGATGGATCAGTTCGGCATTGTGATCGCCGAGCGGCATGCGCGTTTTCAACCGGCCCGGTCGCTGCGCGAGCTCGACGCAATTCTTGCCGAAGACGGGATACCGGTATGGCTGCCGTCCCAGATGACCCGCAACGCCGACATCGCACAGTCGTGGGATGTAACGTCGGATGCTCTTGCGGCCTGGCTGTGCAGACAGATCGGAAGCCGCCACTTGCTGTTGTGCAAGCAGGTCGATCCGGAATCCCTTCCGAACGATCTGGAAGCGCTCGTTGACAATGGCGTCGTCGATGCCATGCTGCCACAATTGCTCGGGAAGGAGACAGTCTTGTACGTTGCCGGACCATCGTCGCTGCGTTCGCAGCTGCGCGCGCTGCCCATGACCCGCATACCCGGGCGCCGCGTGGGGTTGCCCGATAACGCCCGCAGAGAGACGTGCCCATGACGCGGCTTCGAACGCCGCGATGGGCCTGGGTGCTGACCGGGTCAGGCCATTTCTTCGTCGAATGCTTCGAATTGATCCGCTCACTCGACCATTGCGACGTCTTCGTGACGAAGGCCGCAGACGAAGTTCTCAGGATGTATGGGCTGAAGCTCGATTTTTCGGACACGACACGCGTGCTTCACGACAAGACGGCAAGCGCAGTCCCTGTCGGCGAATTCTATCACGGCGTCTATCATAGCGTCGTGATTGCGCCTGCCACGTCCAATACCGTTGCCAAATGCGTGGCGGGAATCTCCGACACGATCGCCACGAATGTCTACGCACAAGCCGGCAAATGCCGCCTTCCATCAATCGTCTTTGCTTGCGACACCGCGCCCGAGCTGGAGACAATGGCCCCCCACGGAATGGTGAAGGTCTATCCGCGGCCGATCGATCTTGAGAACACCGCCCGTCTTAAGACCTTTGAACGCACGCAGGTCGTGGAATCCTTTGCTGATCTGGCGCTGGCGGTGGCGCGGCGGAAAGGAGAGATCGACGGTCGTGACTGAGCATCTCGTCTTCCTGACCGGGCACCTGGCAAAGGCCAGGCTTGAAAACATTCTCACCGGACTGGGAACAACGCCCTTCACCTACGAGATCATCGACATCGGTGTGAAGGTTGCCGCCCTGATGACGGAAGAAATCGTCAGCCGTCGCTTGCCTCGGCCGTTGAAGGCGGACCGAGTTGTCTTGCCCGGTCGGTTCAGAGGCCATCTGGAACGGTTAAGCGACGAATTCGGCATGCCTTTCGTGCGCGGACCTGACGAGGTGGCGGATCTGCCCGTCTATCTTGGCCGGGCGGGAAAGCCGCCGGATCTGTCGCGCCACGAGATGCGCATCTTCGCCGAAGTCGTCGACGCATCGACCCTGTCGCTGGAGGCGCTGCTAAAAAGAGCGCGAGCGCTCGCAAACGGCGGCGCTGATGTGATCGACCTGGGCTGCCTTCCAGATACGCCCTTCGTCCATCTGGAAGAAGCCATCGGGCGGATCAAGGCCGAGGGGCTTTGCGTCAGCGTGGACTCAGCAAACGCCGACGAACTGGAACGCGCGGCCCGCTCCGGCGCCGATTATCTTCTGAGCCTCAACGAAAAGACCATCGGAATTGCTGTGCGCCACAAGGTCAAACCGGTTCTCATTCCAGCTGTGCCGGGCGACCTCTTCTCTCTCGGCCGTGCCATCGAGGCGGCGCAGAATGCCGGGATATCCTTCATCGCTGATCCGGTCCTCGACCCAATCCACTTCGGCTTCGCCGCCTCGCTTGGACGCTTCATCGAGGCTCGCCGCCGCTGGCCGGACGTCGAGATGATGATGGGCACCGGCAACCTGACCGAACTGACCGACGCCGACACGTCGGGAATAACAGCCATCCTCGCGGGCCTGTGCTCGGAGCTTTCCATCAAAAACGTGCTGGTCGTCAACGTCAGTCCGCATACCGTGCGCACGGTGGAAGAACATGACCGGGTACGACGCATCATGTATGCCGCCAAGCACGATCATGCGCTGCCCCGCGGCTATGACTCAGCCCTCCTGCAAATACACGACCGCGCGCCCTTTGCGAGCTCCATTGCCGATATCGAGGCGCTTGCGCAAGACGTGCGCGACGCCAATTTTCGCATCATGACTGCTCCTGACGGCATCCATGTCTTCAGCAAAGCCGGCCACTGGAAGAGCGACAACGCCTTCGACCTCTTTCCTGTGCTCAATGTCGAACAGGATGGCCCGCATGCCTTTTATCTGGGAGCGGAATTGATGAAGGCGGAAATCGCCTGGAAGCTCGGCAAACGCTATTCGCAGGATGAGCCGCTTACCTGGGGCGTGGCGAGCCCGGGCGCAGGCGAGGACCGCACCCGGCTTGCCGGGGCAGGGCATACGCTGCGCGCAAAGAAGGACGGCCCATGAGCTTCATTCGCGAAACGATCGTAACGACGGTGAATGCCACGGGCCGGGTGCATATCGCGCCCCTCGGTATCATCGCTCAGGATGACGGATGGGTCATTGCGCCGTTCCGCCCCTCCACAACCCTCGAAAATCTTACCGCCGTGCCGTTTGCCATTGCCAATTATACGGACGACATGCGGATTTTCGCGGGCTGCCTCACCGGACGGCGGGAATGGCCGCTGGTTGCGGTGCAAGATTGCCCTGTCTCGCGTCTGGAGGCAGCGCTCAGTCATTCCGTTTTGCAGGTCGTTTCCGTCACGCAGGACGAGATCCGCCCCCGCTATTTCTGCCGGATCGTCGCTGAGGCCACGCATGCCCCGTTCACAGGCATGAACCGGGCCAAGGCGGCCGTTCTCGAGCTCGCGATCCTGGTGAGCAGACTGCATATGCTGCCCAAGCAAAAGGTCGATTCCGAGATTGCATATCTGTCGATTGCCATCGAGAAGACGGCCGGTGCTGACGAGCGGCAGGCCTGGGATTGGCTGATGGAGCGCGTGAACGCCCATTCCGCCGGAGATTGACGGGATCCCGTTCGGCATTTCGTCCGTAGGGCGACTTACGATTTCGACCACAGTAGCGCGACGGCAGCGGCCGGCGCGGCCTTGCTTGCTTGATCGCGGATTTCGTTCGATGCTGCTGGAATGATCATGCCGAAGTCGACGTAGGGCCGCTCCAGGCGTTTGGCGAGCTGCATGATCTGGGGGCGACCGATCCCCGCGCCCACCACCGGGGCGACCGGGCTGAGTGCGGCATTGCCGGAAACCCTGAACGCACCGTCGTGGATCATGCGCAATTGATGCTCGGCGAACCAGCGGGCGACATCGATCCATTCGCCTTCGCTAAGATCGGTGCCGTCACGTCCGACCATGCGAGCGATACGGCCGATCGACCCACCGCGCGACTTGGCTCTTCGGTCGGCGGCGGGGTATTGGTCGTCGGCCTCGTCCAATGTTCCGAGAATGCGCCCGAGATCGGCGGTATTGGCAAAATACTCATTCATCAGCGGCGTCATCGTGCCGCGCACCGGAACTCTTTCGGCAATTCCGATCAGCGCCGAGCGCGTAAAGCCCGTGTAGACGAGTTCGCCGGTCAACAGACGCTCCGCATCGGAATAGCCATTGTTGCAGAGCCGTCCGTTCTGAAACGCGAGGATGTCGGTGGTCGTCGAACCCATATCGACGAAGAGACCTTCCCCTTTGATGCTGGCGCTCAACGCAGCCGTGGCATGCCAATTGGCCGAGGCGATATCGGGGCCGAGATCGTAGGCGTCTGAAAGATCGACGAAGCCGGCACGGCCACCATAAACCTGCAGGTCGTCGCCGCCGAATTCCGCTTTGATGAAATCCAGGATATGGCGAACACCGGCGCCTCGTGACGGGAAGCCATCCGACAGCTCTCCCGTCATCGTGAAGACATGGATGGGATTGCCTTGAAAAAGCGGGCGGAACTGATCCAGCGCAGCGCGCACCTGATCGAGCCCGAGCCACATCGGCGCCTTGACGGTCCTGGCATGGGTAATTTGGCCATTCTCGGTCCGCGCCATCTTCAAATGCGCGCCACCGATGTCCCAGCCGATAACTGTTTGCTTTTCTTCTGCTACCATTCCGGCTTTCATGTGAGTGATCGTTTCTGCCGAGGTTTGACCATTGCTTATCATTCCCGTTCTCGACGTCAAAGACGGCCAGGTGGTGCGCGCGCAGATGGGCATGCGCGATACCTATAGACCCATCGAGACGCCGCTCAGCGCCATACCGACGATCGTGAGTGTCGCCGACGGCTTGCGCCGAATCCATCCGTTTTCGATCTTTTATGTGGCCGACCTCGATGCCATCGAGAGCGGTTCGAGCCATTTTTCTGCCACCGGACCTCTATCTCTTTTGCAGCCGAGGCCGGACGTCTGGCTCGATGCAGGGTTTCGAAGCGCGACGGACGTCGGGCAGGCGCTTGCCAATGCGCAGATCTTTGCCGTCCTGGGATCCGAAAGCCAGGCCGGTACCGACGTTCTCAGCGCGTTCGGTGCGCATCAGAGACTGATCCTTTCCCTTGACTTTCGCGGTGATGCCTTCCTCGGGCCGCCCGCCATCATGTCAACGCCTGACCTGTGGCCGAAACGGGTGATCGTGATGACACTCGACAAAGTGGGTGCGCGCTGCGGACCCGACTTCGATCGCTTGCGATCAATCAAAGACATCGCCGGAAACCGCGACATCATCGCCGCAGGCGGGATCCGCAACGTCAATGACCTGGAACGGCTGAGCGACATGGGCATTGCTGGTGCACTGGTCGCAACATCGCTGCATAGCGGCGAACTTACCGGAACCGACGTCTCCGCCTTTTCTGGGAGCTAGGGGAATTTGAGAGAAGAGGCGCTTTGCCTCTTCTCTCAATCCCGAAGCCGAAGCACTGCCATTTCAACCATTGGCGCTTGAAGATGGCGTACCGCTGAAGCCTAAGAACTTCGACAACCGGCGCAACAGGCCGCCTGTTTCTACGGCGGGCTCGCTCTGTGCGGGGTTGTTTCGTGTCTAGGCGCTGAAAGGATGCTTGACGGTGTCCCGCTGAGCAGTTGCCTCCGCCGCGGTCGGCTTGCCGGAGACTGCGCGCTCAATCGCTTCCTTCGTTGCCCTGTAGTTGTAATCTTGGATCTTGGCGTCGTCCTCTGCTTCCCAGTGGATGAAGACGCCGACGCAGATGAAGACGTCATCGGCTTCGTCGGCGGGAATGATGCCTTCGGCTACGCTGTCTTGGACTGCTTTTGCCACCGCAT
The DNA here is from genome assembly GCF_000419765.1 of Rhizobium mongolense USDA 1844. Taxonomy (GTDB): domain Bacteria; phylum Pseudomonadota; class Alphaproteobacteria; order Rhizobiales; family Rhizobiaceae; genus Rhizobium; species Rhizobium mongolense. Next base: position 54,453 of record NZ_ATTQ01000009.1, read on the forward strand.
GCTGTGCCGGGCCGAACATCTGCACGGCTTGCTTGGCACCCTTGATCGTAACCTTGTTGAACAATATCGTATTCGGCTTGCAGGCCAGGTTCGGGGCGATGACCGCCAGAAGTGACGTAAACCCGTCCTTGTTGTTCGTGAGCGCATTGCAAAATGCCGTTTCCACGGCGCTTCCACGCGGTCCGATCAGGAGATCGATATGCGCGACTTCATTTCCCTCGCCAACGAGTGACTCACCAACCATTACCTTGCTAATCTTTGCCACGGCCAATTCCTCCCTTGTACCGTATGGTCAAAAAAGTTTCGTCCAAAGAAGCCGTACCACACGAGACACGACGCTCGATGGACAGCTATCCTTGTTCGCAGCACCCTTGACTGGGTCGGTTGGCCAGATAGCAGCGAGTAAGATTTATTCGCCGGCCAAATTCAAACATCTAAGCTGCGATTATGCAAGCCGAACTTCATGTTGCAGACAAAAAGCGTCGCAACCGTGAGATCGGCGGAGGTCCCGGGGTTGATATCCCTGTCCTTCAGCCGCCTGTCGAAGTCCAGCAGAATCTCTTCCCGGCTCGGCAAGCGCGTCTCATCCATCACCCGGCAGCGTATTGTGTCTGCCTCTTTCGCAATTTCGGCAGAGAGGTCGGTCCCGTGTTTGCGCCCGATATGACTGTCGGGAAACGAGGACAGGAAGTAAAGATAGACGAAGATTGTCGGCCACATGTCCTCTTCGCCGCGGGCGGCCGCTTCTCTCCACGCCGACAGGCCGCCGTTGAAGATGTCTTCAAAGCCGTTCGTATATTGTCGGGCGATCATGTCGCGGTCGGCCGCCATGGCCATGGCGTTGACGAGAGACACCGTCGGCTCGTCTCTGACGTCATGTTCTTCGGCGCTGCCGAGCCCTCCCGGGTTGGTGAGGCGGATTGCGGCGAAGACGTCGCGGGCATCGCCCGCATCCATGTCATCCAATGTCTGCGTGAGGTCCTTGCGTAAATCCCAAGACGTGCTCTCGGCCGCCTTGGCAAGCGGCGCGCAAAGCAGGAGGATGCCGAGATTGGTGTTCGTTCCCACGCTTTCGCGGGTGGCGGTTACCGCACGCAAAACACGCTGACCGACCGATGCAAGCGGTTCGGTGACCGATAGCGAGCTGACGGCCGCACTTTGGAGGAATTGATCCGCCGTCATCCGGTGGCCGTCTGCGAAGCGATGCACGTTGCCCGGCTTCAAGGCATCGATCTCGGTGCGGCAGGCGTCGAGGTAGGCTGCCATGATCTCTTGCCGCGTCAGCGTCATGCTGCAGGCCTTTCCTTTACGTCCGGGCTGAGAAGCGCGACCATTGCCTGAGCGATGCAATCGGCGACGCGGACGGGGACAACGGTTTGCAGGCCGGTCCAAGCCGGCATGCTGTTGACTTCCAGTACGAGAAGATTGCCTTCGCATCCCTGTACGATATCGATGCCCGCAAAGTCGGTTGCAACAGCGGCGGCAGCGGCAAGCGCAAGTTCGGCAAGCTTCGGGCGCAGCGGCCCGACGACCGGCTCGGCTTTCGCGCCGCGGGCGATATTGGTGATCCAGCCGTCGGCGCAACGGCCCATCATGCCGAGAATTTCACCATTGCTGACGAATATCCGGTAATCGCGATAGGGCGGTCCGGCACGCAGTACAAGGCGCTGCAGGTAATAGACATTGTCGACCTCGTCCGGGTCAGGCAGATCGTCGATCGAACGAATGAGCCTTATTCCGCGTCCCTGCGATCCAAAGAGCGGTTTCAGTACCAGGAGGCCATGCGGCACCTCGCGCTTAACGACGGTCCTGGCATTGGCGGGACCTTCCACTGCGAACGTTTCCGGCGTTGGCACTCCGGCCGCCGCAAGAAGAAACGTCGTCGTCGATTTGTCGACGCAACGCTCGATTGCTTTGGCGGAGTTCCAGACCGGCACGCCAAGCTGGGTCAGCGCGTGCAAGATGCCGAGACGGCGTGTGATCGCTTCGAAGCTGCCGCCGGAGATGGAGCGGACGATCACACCGGCCGGAAGGGCTCCATCAAGCGTCGGGATGGCAATGCCTGATGGATACCGGGTATCGAACGCGATATCGGCAAGCGGGCAGAATATCGTCTCCGCGCCGAGTTTTCCGAAGGCGCGACGCAACTGTCTCACCTGGCGGTCTGGTTTGTCGGAAAGAATGAGAATTTTGTCTGAAATCACCGTCTGATCAACCAAGGGATTGCTCCAGCATTTCTCTGTTCCATTCACCGGCGCGGAAGGTGTCGCCTGTCTCGACAGCCGTAACGATCACTTCGGCCGGGCTGAAGAGATGCGGATCAATCGCGTAGAAGTCGCCGTTGAATTTCTTGAAGATTTCCGCAAAAGGCTGCCCGTAGTCGCGTGACCTGCAGCTCGGCAGCTCTTCGGCGAGCGCGCGCGCGTCTGCCGCGCTGCCTAGGACGAACAGCTGCACCAATCCGCCATAGATGATGGCATCGTTCGTCCGCCCCATGGCCTGCAGGAAGTCCGGATGAGGCGCTGGAACCGGCGCGCATCCCGTTCCGTCGACAATCGCGTCCAACGGAAAATTGAGGCTGTGGGCCTTGTGAAGAGCGACCTCCAGTGAGCGCCCGATAATCTGAACCGAGCCTGCAAGACTTTGCGTCGGCGCATAGATGAAGGTCAAAGCGTCAGGGCCCAGTCCTGTCGCCTTTGATACCTTCTCGACAACGGCTGGCGGCGGAGCCTTGTCCGTTTCAAGAAGAAGAACTGACGTCGAAGCATCGGTTTCGCTATAGGCAATTTCCTCGAAAAGCGGCTCCACGCGCGCCAGCAGACGCGCAGGGCCCGAGCCCATGGCGAAATATTTCTCGTGCGAAAGCCGCCAACCCGCATACTGGCTGCCGAGGCAGGCAAGAACCGGTTGGGAGGAATGGACGGTAACGCTCAACGGCCACTTTTCGTTATGACGATCGAGCCCCATCGAGACCGTTCCCAGGCCACCCATGCAGATTTCCGCCATCCGCAGACCCACTTCGAGGCCCCCGGGGCTTGCCGCGCCGGCGTCGATGAGATGCTCTCCAAGAGAGCCGCGGCCATATGCGACGCCAAATCTTTCGTCGTCGGCAATGATCTGATCGATGATCCGTTGCGCATTCCTGTTGAGATGGGCCATTCCGTTCTTCATTGGAATTCCTCCTTCCAATGCTGCGCTACTTGGTTGACACGGCGTTTGACAGCGCGCTCTGCTGCGGAGGCGGATCGGGCATGCGCCAAGACAGTGCAAACCGGATCGCCGGGGCTGAGCGCCGAACCCGGCCTTTGATGGTCGGCCGTCAGGTTCGGCCATTTGACATCGGGAAAACAGGAGATGGAACGAGACGTGTAGGCAATCGCCGCAGCCGCAGCCCCGCGATAGACTGGCACGTCGATCCTTTCCCCGCGCACGGCGCGCAGATGCTCAATGAGGAGGGGTACGTTGTCGGTGTCGAAGATATCCAGCGTTGCGCCAGGCCGTGGGTTGATTTCGATGAGATGAAGCCCCTCCGGCCCATCTATGAAATCGGCGCTGCAAAGACCCACAAGGCTGCAGTGGCGCGTCAGCTTGTCGAGCCAGGAACCGATTTGCATTTTCTTTTGCCGGTCAAATCGCATGAGACGGACGGCGCCGCCATAACGAAATGGTGACGTTGGCGAAGGCGAAGACCATTGCCGGCTGACGCCGATGATGCGGGCGGCACCATTTTGGGCCAGGAAAAGAGCCGAGATGCTGCGGCCGGACATGCGCTGCTGATAATAGTAGCCTGGTTCGGCAGGCATCGTTGCGACCGGTCTGACATGCGATCCGCCGGCGCCGCCGCCAAGCTTCGCGAGCCAGCCCTGCGGTTTTTCTGGTGATGAGAACTGGATCGCCGGATGCGGGATGCCCAGGTTTCGGCAAAGTTGGGACAGGTTGGCGGGGTCCTTGATCGCCCGCACGGTGTCGGCGCTGTTGCCGGCAAGCGGAAACACTCGAGCGAGTGCGTCGATGACGTCGGGCTGACGTTCGAAGCCGGAGCCGTAGACCAATGCGGCCGGTTCCTCGTCGCCCATAAGGCGCGACAATACGCCGATGATTTTCTCGCGGTCTATTCCCTCGCTAATACTGCCCGACAGGCGCGCCGTCCTCTCCGAAAGGGCGACCGTATCGCAATCGCAGAACAGATCGGCCACCAACGACCGATAGCCGGCACGGCGCGCTGCTGCGGCAAGTGACCGGCCGGAAATGGCCGCGATCAGAATCGCAGGACTATTTTTCGATGCTGCGGGCAAGGGTAAAAGCATCCTGAAAATCATAAATTACCGGTTTTTCAGCGCCGATCATCTGTTTGAACAGCCCCGATTGGGTCTTGTACTTGACATTGCCGATAGAAAGCGGACCGATGCCGACTGCGGCGGTTTGCCCGAGCGTGTCGGCTTTGGCATGGACGGCCAGACCCTCGATGCCTGCCGGCGGCACGGCGTTGACATCTGCCGCAACAAGCAGATTTGCCGCCTGGCGCAGTTGTTCGGCAGAGATCACTTGGACGCCAGCCTTGGCCGCGGCCAGCACCACTTCGGCCTGGCGCAACAATTCCGTCTTCCGGTCTTCCGTCGAACCGTCCGCCGCTGTCACAGTGACGCCGAAGCGAGCCTTGATGGCCTCGGCGATGGCTTCGACACGCGAAATTCCGTCGTGACCGACCAACGTGACGTCTGCGCCCTCCTTGGCTGAGATCACGGCGGTACAGTAGCCGACGACGCCGGTCGCGCCGAAAATGCTCACTTTCGTTCCGGCCAGCTCACGATTGTGCAGTTTTCCAAGTGTTTTCTCGACTCTGGCGACCATCGCTGCGGCGGTGGTAAACGAGCCGGCAGGATCGGCGAAGACAGAAACCTCGAAAGGGGGCACCATTGCCTGCTTTGCGGCATCGATCATGTCGAGTGCCAGGATCGTATCACGCCCGGCAATAAAAATGCCGGTGGCAACGCCTGCATCCGGCGGACGTGAGAAGACCGCATCCTGGACAAGGCCGGCGATGTCGGCGAGCGCCACGTCCGTGTAAGGAACGACATGGTCATAGCCCGCATCAAGGGCCATATTGACGTCGAACGGGCTCATCTGCCTCAATGGTGTAAGCATATGGAGAATGGTTTTCCGGCTCATTTGGCTCGCCTTCTCTAGTATGTTTCCCGACCCAGTTCGAACTGCTGCGGGGCCCTCGTTCGCGCGATCTGCGCCCCCTCATTTCTGCCGGCGACGATGCGGATTGTCGTTTGCGTGTCCATTAGCGCGGCGGAAGCGACGATCCGCTCGGCAGTCGCCTGAGATGAGGCAAAGGCAAATCCGGTCGGTCCCCAGGAACTTTGCCCGATGCCGACGGCTCCGCATTCGGCAAGCCTTGCGAGCGTTCTTTCGACCGCCGGACTGGTAAAACGGCCGCCTTGCGCCGGTGCAAAATAATCGCCCAGCGTTTGCTGGATTGCCGTCACCGCATTGCCGAAAGTCGCAATGTCCTTTTCGATCGCGGCGGGCATGATCTCCATCAGCACATGGCGGCAGATCGAAGCCGAGCCGGCTGCAGGAAACGGCGCCAGCGCGCGGAATGCCTTGATTTCGGCGTCTCCGTGAATTCCGTGGGCACGGCTGTCCAGAACGAGAATGATGCGCCACTCGCTCGGAAACGGAATGCGGGAAATGACGGTCGGGGTCAGATCGTCCCTGGCCTTGCCCGCATCGAAGATAAGACCGCCTTCCTCGAAGGCCGCGATGCCGATTCCCGATCGTGCGCCGCGCCCCAGGAAGGCCGCATCTTCGCGGATGTGGAACGGCAAATCATGCAAGCTTCGAAGCGCTGCGGAAACGGCGAGCGCCAGCTGGGTTCCAGACCCCAACCCGGCATGGGCCGGGATTGTCTCTCGAACCATCACCCGGTGATGGCCTGAAAGCTTGAGACGAGACCGCAGGGCCGTAAGGTGAGCAAAAAGCCGGGCGCTCTCGGGTCCATGGACGCTGGTCTCGGCTGCCCGCGAGATCTCCAGCCGCGTCGATATGCCGTCCAGCGGCAAACCGATACTGCCGAAACGCGAGCTGTCCTTGCCAGGGATGTCCAGGAATCCGAGGTGCAAGCGTCCAGGAACTTGAATGGAGACGGAGTCCGACATCGGTTCTATTTCTGAACTTTTTGATAATCGGGCCCTGAGTTATGTTATCGTATTTTACTACCAGCGCAAGTCTGGGTGACGAACCGGGAGAAAAGAACCAAAGGAGCAGCCGCGATGAGCGAGGAGACGGAACGGAAGCGGGAGCGCGTTTATTCCGAGGACGAAATCGTTTCGAAGCTGCAGGCGGAGCTTCCGCTTTGGCGCTACGAAAACGGCTGGATTCGCCGCAGATACAAAACGCACAATTGGAAATCCACCCTTATGGTCATCAACACGGTTGGACACCTGGCAGAGGCGGCCTGGCACCATCCCGATCTCAAGGCATCCTATGCGTGGGTGGAGGTGTTGTTGATGAACCATGCCGCCAAAGGCGTGACCGACAAGGATTTCGAACTCGCCAAAAAGATTGAGGACGTCGTCCAATGGCAGCCCGGTAAGGCGGACGGTGCTCTCGAAGGCACGCCCAATGCCGATCAGCGATTTGCTTACCTGAAATATGATAGCTGAGCCGTATTTTTCGTCGGATGGACTTCACATTTGACGAAGAACAGATAAATTCACGACGGCACCAGAAAGTTTCGGAGTGTGATGGTTGCATGGATCGGCAGCCAAACAGTTCCTTTGCCAACTGCAATTGAGCAGGTGGCAAAGCTTCTGGCAAAGAGCCGCTGCCCGGTATTTTCCATTGAATCGGATGTCCATGGCTCCCGCAGCCTGATTGCGCTGGCGGAGCGGGTCGGGGCGACCTATGACCACGTGAATGGCCGAAACCTTCTTCATGAAGTGGCACTTCACACGGATATCGGCGGTTTTTTCGCAACGGCGACGGAAGTGCGGCGCCGCGCCGACCTGATCATCATCGTGGGCGACATTGCCGCGGCTCATCACGATCTCATTTTATCGCTTGCGTCAACGGCGGCGGATCTTTCGTCGTCAAGCCGAAGGCGTTGGCTTCACATCAAAGGCAAGGCGCCGGCAGCCGCTGGCGAACCTCTGCGGCGTTTGAAGGCGATCGAAGTGGGCTCGTCCGATTTTCCCATCGATGCCGTGCTCGGAAGCCTCAGGGCGATGCTGGCTGGAAGAAAAACATCCGCCCCTCTCGCCAATATCGATGCCTTCTTAAGCGAAATGGCGAGCGCGCGTTTTCCCGTCTTCGTCTTCTCCCATCTCAACGACCCGGCCAGTCTGGTGATGCTGCAAGGCATGCTGGCAGACATTAACAGAGCCCGGCGGGCGACGGCTCTTTTCCTGCCGTCCGACGACGACGCCTGGGGCATGGTCTTGGCATCGACCTGGATGACGGGCTTTGCGCCGCGAACAAGCTTTTCGACCGGCTCACCCGTCCATGACCCGTGGCTTTTCGACATCGAACGGATGATTGCAGATAAGGAGGCGGATCTGCATATGTGGGTATCGGAGCGTGACGAGGCGCGTCCGCCGAAACGCAGCCGAGTGCCCACCGTCGCGCTGGTGAGGAGTGAACGGCCCGCCGCCGGCGCGTTGGTCACCGTTCGTATCGGCAAGGCTGGTCTTGACCATGACGGCGTCGTCTATTCGAGCCGCATCGGAACCCTAAGATCCGTTGCCGCAACGGCGCCTTCGGCTCTCCCCAGCATTTACGCAATCGTCGGGCAACTCGAGCATGCCCTGCAGGGAGAGGGGTTGCCGTCATGATGATCCGTCTTGCAGGTGGGGAAGTGGTGGATCCGGTCAATGGTCCGACCGGCAATCGCGACGTCTGGATCAAGGATGGCGTCATCATCGAAAAGCCGGTCTCAAAGAGGGCCGACAAAACCTATGACGTTTCCGGCTGCCTCGTCATGGCCGGTGCAATAGACATCCACTCGCATATCGGCGGCGGCAACGTCAATACGGCCCGACTTCTGTTGCCCGAACAACATGCCGCGCACCTCAAACGGCCGTTGCACACGCCGCTTTCAAACGCCGGGTGGTCTACTTTCAACACGGGATGCCTTTACGCTCAGATGGGTTTTACCACCGTGGTAGAGCCAGCCATGTCGCCTTCGAACGCGCTTCATACCCATATGGAGCTTGCCGACATCCCGATCATCGACAAGGCAACGCTTGCAATCCTCGGCAATGACGATTTCCTTCTGTCGATGATCAGGGACAACGCCTCGTCGGCGATGATCGACGATTACGTGGGTTGGACCGTTTCGACGGCAAGATCGCTCGGCGTGAAGGTGATCAATGCAGGCGCAGCCGCCGCCTTCAAGGAAAACATCCGCAGCTTCGCCTTCGACGACGTCGTGCCATCCTACGGTGTCACTTCCCGCAAGATCGTCGAGACGCTGCAGTCCGCCGTCGGCCGTCTGGGCATTCCTCACCCTCTCCATGTCCATGCCAATAACCTTGGCATCGCCGGTAACGCCGTAACGGCTGCTGAGACAATTCGCGCCTCGCAAGGCCAACCAATCCATCTCGCGCACCTGCAGTTTTATGGTTACGGCACCGAAGGCAAACGCGGCTTTTCCTCCGAGGCTGCCCGTCTTGCCGATCTGGTCAACAGCACGGAAAACGTGACGATCGACGTCGGCCAGGTGATGTTCGGCCAGACGGTGACAATCTCATCCGACGTCATAAGGCAGTATTCCGGAATGCGAACGGCAAGTCCGAAAAAGTCCATTCTCTTCGACGGCGACGGAAACGGCGGCGGCATTGTCCCCTATCGCTATCGCAAGGACTACTATGGTTCGCTGCAATGGGCGGTGGGGCTCGAGCTGTTCTTGCTGATCAACGACCCATGGCGGGTTTTCTTCACCACCGACCATCCGAACGGCGCCCCCTTCACGGCCTATCCGGAATTGTTCGAGTTGCTGATGCGTCGCGATGTCCGCAATGCCAAGATGGACGAGCTCGACCGCTCTGCGCTGGAACTTACCACACTCGCCTCGATCTCCCGCGAATATACGCTTGAGGAGGTTGCGGTCATGACGCGAGCAGCGCCGGCGAGGCTGCTTGGCCTCGATGACCGTGGGCACCTCGGCCCCGGCGCAATCGCGGATATCGCCGTCTACCGGAAAGGGCAGGATGTCCAAAGGATGTTCCGCGATGCGGCTCTGGTGTTCAAGAACGGCGACCTGGTCGTCGAGGACGGCGTCGTCACGCACTATCGTTGGGGAAAGACGGTGCATCTCAATTTACCGCCCGACAAGGGCATCACCAAGCGCATGCAAGCCTATCACGAAAATCGCTACGGGCTGTCGCTCGACTGGTTCACCTTTCCGGATTCAGCGATTTGTCGCGAAAACCCTTTTGCGGAGGTCGCATGCAGGAGCTGATCCGCAACGGCATTGAGATCGACGACACGTTTGCCGAGGCATTCGGAATGCGTGCGACCGCAATCATCATCACCGCGCCGAGCCTGAAGTGGGCGCGCCAGGCGGCGACCACCATGACGGGCTTTGCGACCTCCGTCATCGGCTGTGGTTGCGAGGCGGCGATCGACATCGATATTTCGGCGTCCGAGACGCCGGATGGGCGTCCGGGCTGCCGCGTGATGATCTTTGCAATGGGGACGGACGAATTGCAGAAGCAGTTGAAAACCAGGCTCGGTCAATGCGTTCTGACCTCACCCGGCAGCGCCTGTTTTTCCGGGCTCGAAGGCAGCGCCTCGCTCGATCTCGGATCATCCCTGCGCTATTTCGGTGACGGATGGCAGATCTCCAAGAAGTTCGGCGGCAAGCATTATTGGCGGGTGCCGGTCATGGATGGCGAATTTCTGTGCGAGGCGAAGACCGGTTTGACGAAAGAGGCGGTTGGCGGCGGAAACCTCTTCCTGCTCGCCACAGACGGCGAAAAGGCGCTGGCGGCCGCCGAGCGCGCCGTGGCGGCGATTGAGAAGGTTCCCGGCGCAATCATGCCTTTCCCCGGCGGCATCGTGCGCTCCGGCTCGAAAATCGGCGGCAAGTACAAGGGCATGATGGCTTCGACCAACGATGCCTATGCGCCCACACTACGGGGGGTGACCAAGAGTGCGCTCGGTCCCGACATCAATGCAATCCTTGAAATCGTCATCGACGGGGAGACGAGCGAGGCGGTGGCTGCGGCGATGCGTGCCGGGCTGAAGGCGGTCATCAATTTCGGGCCGAGGCGCGGCGCTTTGCGCATCAGCGCGGGAAACTATGGCGGCAAACTGGGCAAGTTCCATTATCATCTGAGGGATCTCCTGCCATGAAGCCGCTGACCTTCACCCTTCGCTCCGAACCGGATGAAAGGCTCGATCTGTCCGGCTTGACGCCCCAAAAGCTCAACGGCATGCAGCCTGCCGACATCGCCAGATTGCCGATCGGAACGAGCCGGCGTCCCGCCACGGTGGGCGATGTCTTCAAGGTGGCGGGCAGAGATATCTCGAGCATCGTGTTTTCAGGAGGCAGCGGGCGCTTTGACCTCGTCGGAGCGGAGATGACGACTGGACAGATCCGCGTCGAGGGCGATGTCGGCGCCCGCGCCGGTCGCCGGATGGCCGGCGGCCTCCTGAAGATCGAAGGAAAGGCCGGTTTGCAGGCGGGATCGGGGATGAGGAACGGGCGCATCGAGATCGCCGGTGATGCAGGCGACGGCCTTGGCGGGCCGATGGCGGGAGAGATCCATGGCATGACGGGCGGCCTCGTGATTGTTGGCGGCAAGGCTGGCCATCGCCCCGGCGAGAAAATGCGGCGAGGCATCATCGCGCTTTTGAAAGGATGCGGCGATTACGCCGGTCTCGGCATGACCGCCGGGACGATCGTTGCGATCGGACGCGTCGGTCTTTATCCCGGCCACTTGATGAAGCGCGGCTCGCTTCTGTTCGACCGGCGACCGGCGGCTCTTTCGCCGACGTTCATCGATTGCGGCCGCGTTGAAATCGTCTTTCCGGCGCTGTTCGACCGCTACCTGATGGAAGACAAAATCCTCGACCGGCCGCTGCTCGGCACAAAACCTTTCCGTTTCGGCGGCGACAATGCGGTCTTGGGCAAGGGCGAAATCATGTTTCCGCGAGGTTGAGCCGTGGCCGTCCGGTTTAAGATCGACCGAAGATCTTCAATCGGATTGCTGCAACATCGGGTAAAGCTTGTCGAAAAAGGGCAGGCATTGGGCTCCCCGCTCACGCAGGAACACCTGAAAGGCACTCATCGCCGGGGAGACGGTTCTGTCCGTCCGCGTGACCGAAAACCATTGCCTGCGGATCGGCATGCCGATGACGTCGAGGGTGACGAGCTTGCCGAACTCCAGTTCCATGGCGATGGTATGGGCCGAAATGAAAGCGATGCCAAGGCCCGCCATGACGGCCTGTTTGATCGTCTCGTTCGACGACATCTCGGTTCCCAGATCATCGAGCCTGCCAGGAATCTCGCCGAGAAAGATTTCCAGCGATATGCGCGTGCCCGAACCGGGTTCTCGGACAAGAAAATGTTCCCTTGCGATCTCCTCTTTGGTGATGTCCCGTTGTCCTGCCAAGGGATGGTCGGGCGATGCGACCATCACCAGCGGATGGTCGCCGAATCCCACCGAGTGCAACGGCATGTCCTTGGGCGGACGGCCCATCAGGGCGATGTCGACGTCATGGTTTTTAAGCTTTGTAATGATTTCTGCCCGGTTGCCGATTGCGAGCGAAACGGCGATCCCGGGATGGCTCTTGCGGAAGGTCGCCATCATGTTCGGCGCGAAGTATTTTGCGGTCGAGACGACGCCGAGGGCGAGGGTGCCGGTGCGCACCCCCTTGATGGCATCGACTTCGTCGTCCAGCTGGCGCAGCCTTTCTTCGATCATCTGGGCGGCATCGATGAAAGCAAGGCCTGCCGCCGTTGGACGGATTCCGTCGTTTGTCCGGTCGAAAAGGATGATGCCGGCATCCTCCTCAATCTGCTTGAGCTGGATGGTGACGGCCGAGGGGGTGAGGCCGAGCGCATTGGCGGCCCGCACGATCGTTCCGTGCCGCGCGATCTCCTGCGTTGCACGCAAATGTCGAAGCGTCAGGTTCTTCATCAGCGCAGCTTAAATTTTTTTAGCTAACTAGTAAATACAATAAATTTTACTTAGCTCGAAATTCCTGTTTCGATGTTGCCATGCCCGGGCAGTGAGGAGCGGGCGGGGAGGTAGGCTATGACTTCGTCGACGCTAGACGCCTTTTTGAATTCCCATATCGGCAGGGGTGGGCCGGATTGCGAAGCTGCCGCCGTCACGATCCGGCAGCTGGCTGCCGCAGCGGTCACGCTCTACAGCACGATCAATCAGGCTGCGCCCGGCAAGGCCTTTTCCAGAGAACGCGGGCATTGTGGTCCAGGCGGCGACATAACAAAGGATCTCGACGTCCTGGCTGACGCCCTCTTCATCGACGCGATGCGAGGAGCGCCTGTCTGCCTCTACGCCTCCGAGGAGCTCGAAGACGCAGCGCTCCTCGACCCGAAAGCTCCGCTTGCAGTCGCCATCGATCCGTTGGACGGCTCCTCGAACATCGACATAAACGTCTCCATCGGGACGATCTTCTCCATCCTCCCAGCGGCTGGTGATCCGGTCGGCGAGCCTAACGCCTCCTTCTTCCAACGGGGAGACGCCCAGCTCGCCGCCGGCTTTTTCATCTACGGTCCGCAGCTTGCGCTGGTTCTCAGCCTCGGCAGCGGCACCCACGTCTTCGTCTTTTCCTCGGCTGGCGGCGTATTCATTCAAGCCCACGAAAGCGTGGTCGTTCCACCCAGGACCCAGGAATTCGCGATCAATGCCTCCAACTATCGTCATTGGGACGAGGCCGTCAGGCTTTATGTCGATGATTGCCTGAAGGGGACGGAAGGGCCGCGTGAAAAAGAATTCAACATGCGGTGGATCGCGGCCGTTGCCGCCGATGCCTATCGCATCCTCATGCGCGGCGGCGTTTACCTCTATCCCGGCGACACGCGCAGGGGTTATGGCGAGGGCCGGCTGCGGCTGGTCTACGAGGCCAATCCCATCGCTTTGCTTATTGAGCAGGCCGGCGGGGCCGCCACCGACACGATCAGCCGTATTCTGGACCTCACGCCCACGTCACTGCACCAGCGCGTTCCGCTGGTCTTCGGCTCGGCGCGGGAGGTCATGCGCATTGGGCGTTACCACACCGAGCCGAGCAATATTGCCGAGCGAGCGCCGCTCTTCAGCAATCGCGGTCTCTTCAGGGCCTGATCGGAGAACAAGACATGTCGGCAAGGCATCCCATCATTTCGATTACCGGATCGTCGGGCGCTGGAACCACGTCGGTCAAGCGGATTTTCGAGCAGATCTTCAGGCGCGAGAAAATCGAAGCGGCCTTCATCGAGGGAGACGCATTTCACCGCTACGACCGGCAGGCCATGAAGGAAAAGGTGGCCGAGGAGGAACGGAACGGCAATCCGAATTTCACCCATTTCAACGCAGAGGCCAACGAACTGGAGACGCTCGAAGCCGTTTTCGAGGAATATGGTCGCAGCGGCACGGGCCACACAAGGACCTATATCCATGATGAACAGGAGGCCGCGCGCTTTGACGTCCCGCCGGGCAGCTTCACGCCATGGCGCGATTTTCCGAAAAGCGACCTGCTCTTTTATGAAGGGCTGCACGGATGCGCGGTGACGGACAAGGTCAATCTCGCCCGTCACGCCGACCTGAAGATCGGCGTCGTGCCTGTCATCAATCTCGAATGGATCCAGAAGATCCACCGTGATCGCGAAGCGCGCGGCTATTCCACGGAAGCGGTCATGGACGTCATCTTACGGCGCATGCCCGACTATGTACGCTACATCACGCCGCAGTTCACGCTGACCGATATCAACTTCCAGCGGGTCCCGATCGTCGACACATCCAACCCGTTCATCGCGCGCTGGATCCCGACGCCTGACGAATCGATGCTCGTCATCCGCTTCGCAAGACCGCGCGGCATCGATTTCCCCTATCTGCTGTCGATGATCCACGACTCGTTCATGTCGCGCGCCAATTCCATCGTGGTGCCGGGAAACAAGCTCGATCTCGCCATGCAGCTGATCCTGACACCCCTGATCATGCAACTGATCGAACGCAAAAACCGCGCCTCATGAGGATGAAAGCGATGAACACGCAACTCCAGCCGCAGGGCATTATCGAACCCGCTATCGTAACGGAACAAGACATGGCCGATGCCATCAGGGCGCTTGCCATGGATGGCGTTCAAAAAGCCAATTCCGGCCATCCTGGCATGCCGATGGGCATGGCCGACGTCGCAACGGTGCTGTTCAACCGCTTCATCAAGATCGATCCCTCGCACCCCGATTGGCCCGATCGCGATCGCTTCGTTCTTTCGGCCGGTCACGGTTCGATGCTGCAATATGCGCTTCACTACCTGATCGGCTATGAGGATATGACGGTTGAGGAGCTGCAGCGGTTCCGCCAGCTAGGCGCCAGGACTGCCGGGCATCCCGAGTATGGTCATGCCCTCGGCATCGAGACGACCACGGGTCCATTGGGCCAGGGTATCGCAACGGCGGTCGGCATGGCGCTTGCCGAGCGCATGTCCAATGCGCGCTATGGCGACGGGCTCGTTGATCACTATACCTATGTCATTGCCGGTGACGGATGCCTGCAGGAGGGCATCAGCCATGAAGCGATCGACCTTGCCGGCCATTTGAAGCTGTCGCGGCTGATCGTGTTCTGGGACAACAACTCCATCTCGATCGACGGTCCCACCAGCCTCTCGACCTCGATGAACCAGCTGGCACGCTTCCAGGCGGCGGGCTTCGACGTGCAGGAGATCGACGGGCACGATTTCGATGCGATCGGCCGGGCGATTTCCCGGGCAAGGGTTTCGAACAAGCCGTCGCTCGTCTCCTGCCGTACCATCATCGGAAAGGGCGCTCCAAATCTTCAGGGGTCGGAGAAGACGCATGGAGCGCCGCTCGGCGAAGCCGAAGTCGCCGCGGCAAGACACACCTTGAAATGGAGCGCGGCGCCGTTTGAGGTTCCTGAGGCTATTTTGGAACGCTGGAGCGATGCTGCCGCACGCGGGGCAGCCGAGCGGGTCAAATGGCTCAACCGCGTTGCTTCAGCTCCCGAAGGCACCGCCTTCCTGAGCACCGTAGACCGTGAGATCGACACATCACTCTTCGATGAACTTGCCGAGTTTCGTCGAACGCATCAGGCCAAGGCGACCAAGGTCGCCACGCGCAAGGCCTCGGAAATGGTTCTTGGCATCATCAACGCCGCGACGGATTTGACGATCGGCGGCTCGGCGGACCTAACCCATTCCAACCTAACACTGACCGCGGGAATGGAGCCGATCAAGCCGGGAAGTTACGCCGGCCGCTATATCCACTATGGCATTCGCGAACACGCAATGTCGGCTGCGATGAACGGCCTTGCCCTGCATGGCGGGTTCATTCCCTATGGCGGCACCTTTCTTGCCTTCTCCGACTACGCGCGCGGCGCCATCCGCCTCTCGGCACTCATGGGGCAGCAGGTCATCTACGTCATGACGCATGACTCGATCGGCCTTGGAGAAGACGGGCCGACCCATCAGCCGATCGAGCATCTGGCAATGCTGCGCGCGACACCCAACCTGAACGTCTATCGTCCGTGCGACATCGTCGAGACGGCCGAATGCTGGGAACAGGCCCTCAAGGACCACAATCGTCCGAGCCTGCTTGTGCTGTCGCGGCAGAACCTGCCGATGTGTCGCCCGGCCAACAGCGAAGAAAACCGTTCTGCGCGCGGAGCCTACATCCTGCGCGCGACCTCGGAACCATCTTCCGTCACGCTCCTCGCGACCGGTTCCGAGGTCGAAATTGCCTGCGTTGCTGCCGACATGCTTTCAGCTGAACACGGCATCGGGGCGAGGGTGGTGTCCATGCCGTGCTGGGAGCTATTCGAACAACAACCGTGCGAATACCGGGAGGCAGTGCTCGGAACTGCTCCGCGGATCGGCATCGAAGCGGCGGCGCGGCTCGGTTGGGACCGATACCTTGGAGACGGTGGCATTTTCATCGGCATGGAGGGCTTCGGTGCCAGCGCTCCTGCCGCCGCACTCTATGACCATTTCGGCATCACCCCTGGGGCCGTCGTGGAGGCGGCGCTGAGACTTGCGGCCTGAGGTCGGATCAGGCCAGCCGGACAGTTCAACGTGAAAGGAGCAGGCTGATGGCCCGCATCGCATTACGCCAGCTGCTCGATCATGCAGCGGAATACGGTTATGGCGTTCCCGCCTTCAACATCAACAATATGGAGCAGGGGCTTGCGGTTATGGAGGCTGCTGCTGCCTGTGACGCTCCCGTTATTCTCCAGGCCTCCAAGGGTGCCCGTGCCTATGCAAAGGACATCATGCTGGCGCGCATGATCGAGGCGCTTTCGGAGATTTATCCGGCCATTCCCATCTGCGTCCATCAGGACCATGGCAGCGACGAAGCGACCTGCATGACGGCGATACGCCACGGCTTCACTTCGGTGATGATGGATGGCTCTCTCGAAGCGGATGCCAAAACACCTTCGTCTTATGAGTATAATGTCGCAATCACCGAACGGGTCACGCGCATTGCCCATTGGCTGGGCGTGTCCGTCGAAGGGGAGCTGGGTGTTCTCGGTTCGCTGGAGAGCGGCACCGGAGCTGCCGAGGACGGTCATGGCGCTGTAGGTGCTCTATCACATGAGCAGCTTCTGACGGACCCTGACCAGGCCGTCGATTTCGTCGCGCGCACCGGTGTCGATGCGCTGGCGATCGCCTGCGGCACGTCTCATGGGGCCTACAAGTTCACCCGGGCGCCGGACGGCGACATTCTGGCGATGAGCGTCATCCAGGCAATTCACCTCAAGCTGCCGAACACGCATCTTGTCATGCACGGTTCATCCTCGGTCCCGCAGGAGATGCAGGACGTCATCAACCGCTTCGGAGGACGGATGCCGCAGACCTACGGCGTGCCCATCGAGGAGATCGAGCGCGGCATCCGTCATGGGGTCCGCAAGGTCAACATCGATACCGACTGTCGCATGGCGATGGCGGGGCAGTTTCGCAAGATCGCCGCAGAGCATCCGGAAGAATTCGATCCGCGAAAATTCCTGAAACCGGCAATGGATGCCTTGCGCAATCTCTGCCGTGACCGCTTCGAACGTTTCGGCACGGCGGGCAACGCCTCAAGGATCAAGGTTATTGCCTTAGATGAGATGGCGAGACGCTATGCCGCCGGCGAACTCGATCCGAAAGCCACAGCAGCCAAAGCCGCCTGATCGGCGATCCAGAAGACAACGAGAGGACCAAGTCATGGCCAATAAATCGCAAACCGTCACAGGTGCGGAACGCTACAGAGCTGGCGTGATGGAATACAAGAAAATGGGCTACTGGGAGCCTGATTACGAGCCGAAGGATACCGATATCATCGCGCTCTTCCGCATCACGCCGCAGGACGGCGTCGATCCAGTCGAGGCTGCCGCAGCCGTCGCGGGTGAATCCTCCACCGCCACCTGGACGGTCGTGTGGACCGACCGGCTGACGGCAACCGAGAAATATCGCGCAAAGGCCTACAGGCTCGATCCTGTGCCGAATGCGCAAGGCCAGTATTTCGCTTATATCGCCTATGACCTCGACCTGTTCGAGCCAGGCTCGATTGCCAACATGAGCGCATCGATCATCGGCAACGTCTTCGGCTTCAAGCCGCTGAAGGCATTGCGATTGGAGGACATGCGGTTTCCGGTCGCCTATGTGAAGACTTTTCAAGGGCCTGCGACCGGCATCGTCGTCGAGCGCGAGCGGTTGGACAAGTTCGGTCGCCCGCTGCTTGGCGCGACCGTGAAACCGAAGCTTGGCCTTTCGGGGCGCAACTACGGTCGCGTGGTCTATGAAGCGCTGAAGGGCGGGTTGGATTTCACAAAGGATGACGAGAACATCAACTCGCAGCCTTTCATGCATTGGCGCGAACGTTTCCTCTACTGCATGGAGGCGGTCAACAAGGCCCAGGCCGAGACCGGCGAAATCAAGGGAACATATTTGAACGTCACGGCAGCCACCATGGAGGACATGTACGAGCGGGCTGAATTTGCCAGGGAGCTTGGATCCGTCATCGTAATGATCGACCTCGTCATCGGCTACACGGCGATCCAATCCATGGCAAAATGGGCGCGTCGCAACGACATGATCTTGCACCTTCATCGCGCCGGGCACTCGACCTATACGCGCCAGAAGACACATGGCGTGTCCTTCCGGGTGATCGCAAAGTGGATGCGCCTTGCAGGCGTCGACCACATTCACGCCGGAACCGTTGTTGGCAAATTGGAAGGCGATCCCGCAACGACACGCGGCTACTACGACGTCTGCCGCGAAGGCTTCAATCCGATGCGTTTGGAGAACGGCATCTTCTTCGACCAGGATTGGGCCTCTCTCAACCGCATGATGCCCGTTGCTTCCGGCGGCATCCACGCAGGACAGATGCATCAGCTCCTGGACCTTCTTGGTGAAGATGTCGTGCTGCAGTTCGGCGGCGGCACCATTGGGCATCCGATGGGCATTGCCGCCGGCGCCACGGCCAACCGCGTTGCGCTCGAATGCATGGTGCTCGCCCGCAACGAGGGGAGGGACATCGTGCACGAGGGACCAGAGATCCTGCGCGAGGCGGCGCGCCACTGCCAGCCATTGCAGCAGGCCCTCGACGTCTGGAAGGACGTAACCTTCAACTACACCTCGACCGACACGCCGGATTTCGTGCCGACGGCCACAGCAGCAGAATAGGAGACCTCACATGCATATCACTCAGGGAGCATTCTCGTTCCTGCCGCCGCTGACGGACGAGCAGATCGCCCGCCAGGCGCAATACTGCATCGACAAAGGCTGGGCGACGAGCCTCGAATTCACCGATGATCCCCATCCCCGCAACACCTATTGGGACATGTGGGGTCATCCGATGTTCGACAATGCGGACGCGGCCGCGTTGATAATGGAGCTGCACGAGTGCCGGAAGGTCTATGGCGACCGCTATATCCGCCTCGTCGCATTCGACAGCAGCCACGGATGGGAGTCCGTTCGCCTCTCCTTCATCGTCAATCGTCCTGCGGAAGAGCCGGGATTCCGGCTTGAGCGGCAGGAGGCGGCCGGCAGACGGCTCCATTACACCACGCGTTCTTATGCGGCAGACCGGCCGGCGGGAGAACGTTATGGCTGATGCGGTCCCCATGAGGCCCAAGATCGATGGCGAAGAGCCATCAGCCATCGATCTGCGGGCGGAATATGTCGAGTCCGGCGTCAAGGAGCTTCTTGACGAGCTGGACAATTCTCTCATCGGCCTTGCACCGGTCAAGCAGCGGATCAAGGAGACTGCGGCCCTGCTGTTGGTTGAACGCGCGCGCAAGCGTCTCGGTCTCGCTCATGAAACGCCGACGTTGCACATGAGCTTCAGCGGCAATCCCGGGACTGGGAAAACGACTGTCGCATTGCGCATGGCCGATCTGCTCCATCGCCTCGGCTACATCCGAAAGGGGCATCTGGTATCGGTGACGCGCGACGACTTGGTGGGGCAATATATCGGCCACACGGCGCCGAAGACGAAGGAGATCCTGAAAAAGGCGATGGGTGGTGTCCTCTTCATCGACGAGGCCTATTATCTCTACAGGCAGGAAAACGAGCGCGACTACGGCCAGGAAGCGATCGAGATCCTCCTGCAGGTCATGGAGCACCAGCGTGAGGATTTCGTCGTCATACTGGCCGGTTATGCCGACCGGATGGAGCGCTTCTTCGAAAGCAATCCAGGCTTTCGCTCGCGTATCGCTCATCATATCGACTTTCCAGATTACACCGACACCGAACTGCTGCGGATCGCCGAGGCGACGCTTAACAAGCAGAACTACCGTCTCGACGCCAAGGCCCGGGCCGCCATGGAAGAATATATCGCCCTTCGGCGCCGCCAACCGCATTTTGCCAATGCGCGCTCCATCCGCAACGCCCTCGATCGCGCGCGCCTGCGTCAGGCAAACCGGCTGTTCGAGACTTCCGCCGGCCCGATTGATGCCAAGGTGTTGTCCACCATCGTTGCCGAAGACATTAAGGCCAGTCGCGTCTTCAACAGCGCAGCAAGACAAGAGGAGGCCACCTCATGAGCCGCAAAACGATCATTGCTCCGTCCATCCTTTCGGCAGATTTTTCCCGGTTGGGCGATGAGGTGGAGGAGGTCGTCAAGGCGGGCGCAGACTGGATCCATCTCGATGTCATGGATGGCCATTTCGTGCCCAACATCACCTTCGGGCCGCCGGTCGTCAAATCGATCCGCAACCGGACGGACGCCGTGTTCGACTGTCATCTCATGATTGCGCCGGTCGATCCCTATCTCGCCGCCTTCGCCGATGCCGGCTGCGATTACATGACGGTCCATGCGGAGGCCGGGCCCCACCTCGACCGAACGCTTCAGGCGATTCGCAATCTCGGCAAGAAGGCAGGCGTTGCGCTCAATCCGTCGACGCCCGAAAGCGTGATCGAATACGTGCTCGACCGGCTGGACCTCGTCCTGCTGATGACCGTCAATCCCGGCTTCGGCGGTCAGGCCTTCATTCCGGCGGTCGCCGAAAAGGTGCGCCGTGTGGCCGCGTTGATCGGTTATCGTCCGATCCATGTCGAAGTCGATGGCGGCATTACGGCCGAAACCGCGCCGCTGATCGCTGCTGCCGGTGCCGACGTCCTGGTTTCGGGCTCGGCCATATTCGCAGGCAATGACGCGTCGGCCTATGCGGGCAATATCCAAGCGATTCGCCGACAGGCAGACAAGGCGCTGGCGCAGCAGGCAGCGTAAGGCGAGCAAGCCAAGAGGATGATGAGACCGCCGGCGACAGCCGGCGGTCTTCGCCTTTATTGCTTCTTCTGGAATTGCTCGAGATAGGCGAGGAGATTGGCGATGTCGGCATCGTCCTTCAGGCCGGCAAAAGCCATCTTGGTGCCCTTCACCTTCGCCTTCGGATTGTGGAGATAGTCGCGCAACGATGCCTCGTCCCACTTCAGGCCGGCCTTGCCCGCATCGGTCATTGCCTTGGAATAAGAAAACCCGGGATGCGAGCCGGCAGCCCTGCCGATCACTCCGTTCAAAGATGGGCCGACCTTGTTCTGGTCAGTGTCGGCACTGTGACAGATCTTGCACTTGTTGAACACCGTAGCGCCTGCGTTGGCATCTCCCTCCTGAGCATTGACCCCGCAGGCAGAAAAGATCGCAACTGATACACCGATCAGAAGGATATGATAGTTCATGATATTTCCTCATTTCGCCAAGGGTGCCCTTTGACGAAGGCAGGCGCTGCTGTTCCTCCACCGGCGCCAGCCATTTTGGATCGCATGGCCTTCGCCATGGTGGCGGCAGACTCGCGATCCGGCAAAAAGTTACCTGCCAGCGAATGTAAGTCAACCCGTTGATAGGCCATTGAACCCTGATCGTTCGCGCAGGACGGACGTCGCGATTGACGGGCCGGGGTGAAGCTCTTAGCCTCTTCATACCCTTAGCTCTTCCAGCACCGCGGGGCGCGGCTGGTTGGCGGTCGCAGCTGCGGCGCCTGAGAGGAAAAAATGGTTGCGGCGAGGCGTCGTTGGTCGAAAGGTGCGACATGTTATTTATCGAACTCGTCCTGACAATTTGTGTTGCGGACAGGCCCTCGAGCTGCCGGGACGAACATCTTCATTTCGAAAACAGGGGAAGCTTGATGGCCTGCATGGTCCAGGCGCCTCCTGAGATTGCCAGGTGGTCCGAGGAGCATCCGAACTTGCGCGTCGTGAGATGGCGGTGCGAATATCCACCGAAGGGTACAGCGATCTAAGAGGAAAATCCGACAATCGGCCACGATTGGGGCATCCGCTGGAAAGGCGCAAAAAACGTCGCGCAGGGGAGGGCTCCTTTCGGGACCGGACCATGCATAGAAACCTGCGGCTGCCGGGAAAAGAAGGGTTGCGCATTGGTGGGTTTTCGGCTCTTCCTCCTGGAGGACGGCTGAGAATATGTGAGCCTGGCCCCACTCAAAACCGCGCATGCGAGACCCTCGATCCAGCTGTTCGACGCCCTCGTCTGCCTTGAGGCGAGCGAAAGCAACTTTTTCAGCCGTCGCTCCCGAGGCCTGTGTTGATGGCGAGGCACGGTTTCGCGATGCAGTGATGCTGACCGATCGGATCGTCGTTTTCTCGCCGCCAGTTTCATGTCCCGGCTTCGCCATCGCGCCTTCACCGAATTCAGTTGTATTGAGAATGGGAAGAGCGCATGGTCCGTTCGTCAGCGGTCTTTATTAAGGGGCTGCTGATCGTGGGCCGCCACACCCTAGCCTTCCAAAGGAGGACAGAATGTCTTCCGTGCTCGATTTTTCATACATGTCTTCATCCGAGCTCAACATGTTTCGGGCGCCACTCCAATAGGCTGGCCGGCCCATGGAGCTCCTACGCGGGACCTCCAAATACTTGTCGCGGGATCGTTCAACGAGGACAGCGAAATCGTCGTATCGGAATGTTGTGGATCTGTCCTCACACATCAATTCTAACTTCAAAAAGGATCGCACCAATGGCTAAAGGACAAGTTAGAGGCAACCGCGAAACGCGCAAACCGAAACAGCAGAAGTCGCCGATAAAGGTGGAGAGTACGTTCGCCAATCAGATCAAGGCCGCAACGAAAAGCACCCCACAGGGCGGCAAACATAAGAGCTGAACGCGATAGGAGAGCGAGCCGTGCCGCTCGCCAGTCTTCCACCGAGCGGTCACGAAAGGCAATGTTCCAGAAAGTCAGGAGGTGCAACAACGATGCCTCTTCACGCCATCTATCGGTTTGGCTACCCTCTGTTTCTCAATCAGATCGGCGGTCGTGATAGGGTTGCGCGATACGGGCAGAGCCAATTGGGCATCAAAACTCTGGCGCCAACAATGATGGACGCGATGTTTTCCACTCCATAGCTGACCATCTTATTGCGATGAGCGTCGAGGTGCCTTCTTCAAGGCATCGAGCAAGGCGGACATGCCATCGTTTGCCGCCAGTGCCAGCATATGATTGTCGGCAAGATCCAAGACGGCGACAATCGCCTCACGCTCGTTCCAGCCGACGGCAACGGCGGCCGCTATCAGGTCGAGGAAGGCGAACTGCAACGCCTCCTGGCAGCGTATGTGCCTTTCGAGATTGTCGTCGGTAGCGAACGGCCGTGGGATATCGCGCATAGACCGATAGTGTCCGATTCCCTTTGGCGAGACTACGGCATTTTAACAATTGCTGATGAAGTCCACAGGATGCAGGAGCCGCATCAATCTGCTCTCCTTCGATGGTCATGCTTGCCCGAGATCAGCTACCGCCGGCCGGCATTGTTCGTGCAGAAGAAGTGAGGGCTCGAACCTTTTTCCAAGCGCGAGGGTTCTTAGGCGGCTTAGCGTAGCCTTCCCCTGAAGTTATCGTTCGGCGCAGTGTTGGCAACTCAAGGTGGTTTCACTTGCCACCAAACTACCATCCAGTGGCAGCTAGAGCTCCCGGCGGTTTTTAGGCGGCAGCGTCTTTGGGTCTCGGGCCAGGCGTGTGGGAGACTATGTCAGAAGCGCCACACAGCAGTTCAAAAACATATGCGTGTACGGCGAAATCTTGCGCTCTGACCGCGAAAGGTTCCGGCTCGGTCCAGGAACCGAGATTCGCTTCAAAAGCATCGTATGTCTGCTTCGGCCTGGGCTCTTCTCAGCTCCGCCGTCGCAGCCTTTGCGGGAGCGCTTTCGCGGAATAACGCGCCGTTTTCTCCGGTGAGGAGCCCCATTTGCTTAAAGGTGGAGGCCGTCTCGTAGCGTTCGTAGGGCAGAATGGATTCGATGACGTCGATCGAACACGAGCAACGGTCGAGGATCGCCCGATTTTCTCCGTTCGCCTTCATGCAGGCATAGACATATTCTGCAACGACGTTGGTCGGATAGCGTGTTCCCGCCGCCACCGGATGCGTGAAGCTGATTGCTGCAATTGCGAAGGTCACGATCCCAAGAGTCTTAAGCGCAGTCATGGCGGTTCCTTTCATGCAGCGCAGTTTTTTGCCTGGCGAAGATGATGTGCAGTGTTATTATAGCATAATTTCAATGACGTCGATACATTTGAAGTAGTTTTACAGTAACCTGACGATATTAATATTGCATCGCACAAGACTAATGCTGCAATGCAGCGAACATTGCTAACAAACACGCTTGCAGAAAGCAAATCTATCTCTTATGGTCTATTTGTTTCCGGCTTCAAGGACGTTACCGTCAAGGGAGTGGTGACTGTCTTCGTAGGCCAAGCGGGTGGGCGGTAACGGTGCCCTCCGCGCGCCTGGCTTAGGTCGTGACACGCTGCCGGAAATACTTCCCACACGCTGAACCGATGACGCGGGTCGCTGAACAGGCGCCGTTTTAACTCGTCATCCTTGCGAACTTAGGGAGGACTAAATGCGTGTACGTGCAAACTTCATAAAATCGGCATTGGTGACGACTGCGGTATCTTTGTCATTGGCGGGAGGAGTTACTGCCAACGACGAGGTCCAAAAATTGATCTCCGATTCCAAAAACTGGGCGATTCCGACGGGTGACTATGCCAATACCCGGTTTTCGAAATTGAACCAGATCAACAAGGACAATGTGAAGAAACTCCAGGTCAAATGGACATTCTCGACCGGCGTGCTACGCGGTCATGAAGGTGGACCTCTGGTGATCGGCGACGTGATGTATGTCCATGCGCCGTTCCCAAATACCGTTTATGCTCTCGATCTCAACAATGACGGCAAGATCCTCTGGAAGTATGAGCCCAAGCAGGATGCGAACGTCATCCCGATCATGTGCTGCGACACGGTCAATCGTGGCGTTGCCTATGGCGATGGCAAGGTCATCCTCAACCAGGCAGACACGACAGTCGTTGCGCTCGACGCCAAGACCGGCAAGGTCATGTGGTCGGTGAAGAACGGCGAGGATACGGCCGGCGGCAAGGGAGAGAGCGGAACGAGCGCACCCATGGTCTTCAAGGACAAGGTGCTGGTCGGCATATCGGGCGGCGAGTTCGGTGTGCGTGGCCATGTGACCGCCTATAATCTGAAGGACGGTTCGGTTGCCTGGAAGGCATATTCGACCGGTCCTGACGCGGAAACCTTGATGGATGGGGAAAAGACCACTCATCTCGGCAAGCCGGTCGGCAAGGATTCGGGCGTCAGCAGCTGGGAAGGCGAGCAGTGGAAGCAGGGTGGCGGAACGACCTGGGGCTGGTATGCCTTCGATCCGAAGCTCAACCTGGTCTACTACGGGACCGGCAACCCGTCGACCTGGAACCCGGTTCAGCGACCGGGCGACAATAAATGGTCGATGACCATATTCGCACGTGATGCGGATACAGGCATGGCCAAGTGGGTCTACCAGATGACCCCGCATGACGAATGGGACTTCGATGGCGTCAACGAGATGATCCTCGTCGACGGCATGGACATCAGCGGCCAGAAACGCGACGTGCTGGTGCACTTCGATCGCAACGGCTTCGCCTATACGATGGATCGCGGAAACGGCGAGTTGCTCGTTGCCAAGAAATACGATCCGGCCGTCAACTGGGCGACGGAAGTCGTCATGGATCCGAAGAGCAAGGAGTATGGCCGCCCGCAGGTGGTTGCCAAGTACTCGACGCAGCAGAACGGCGAGGACACCAATACGACGGGCGTCTGCCCGGCCGCACTTGGAACGAAAGACCAGCAGCCAGCCACTTACTCGCCGAAGACCGGGTTGTTCTACGTGCCGACCAACCATGTCTGCATGGACTATGAGCCTTACCAGGTCGGCTATACCGCCGGTCAGCCCTATGTAGGGGCAACGGTATCGATGTACCCGGCTCCCAACAGCCATGGCGGCATGGGTAACTTCATCGCCTGGGATGCCGCCAAGGGTGAGATCGTCTGGTCGAAGCCCGAGCAGTTCTCTGTGTGGTCGGGTGCACTGTCGACCGATGGCGACGTCATCTTCTACGGCACGCTGGAAGGCTACATCAAGGCTGTCGATAAGGACGGTAAGGAACTCTACAAGTTCAAGACCCCGTCCGGCATTATCGGCAACATCAACACCTTCGAGCACAAGGGCAAGCAGTATGTTGCCGTGCTGTCGGGTGTTGGCGGATGGGCCGGCATCGGACTTGCCGGTGGTCTTTTGGGTGCGGAAGGTGCTGCAGCCTGGCAGCAGGCCGTTGCCGGTCAGAAGGCTCCGACCGAGGAAGAAAAGTCGATCTCGACGGCAGGTCTCGGCGCTGTCGGCGGCTATGCCGCTCTTGCCGACTACACGACGCTGGGCGGTCAGCTCACCGTCTTCGGTCTCCCGGATTGATCTGCGGGAACCCATAGCACGCCGACCTCTTGGTTGAGGCGGCTGGTAGAGAAGCGAGGGCCCGGAGGACCGGGATTTCCCCGGCGGGCCCTCGAATTCGCCACGCAAACCACAACTCTCCTGTCAACGCCGCATCGCGACAGCAAGGCTGTATTGGTGGCGAATGAGAAAGAGGTCCGAATGTCAGTGCGCAAAACAGTCTTAGTGCTTGCGATGTCTCTTATTGGTTCCAGCGTCATCCTTGCCGCCGACGACAAGCAGAAAGCCGCAGCCGTCAGCGATCAGGATGGCAAATATGTCGATGCGGAAGGCAATCCAACATTCAAGATCCAGGATGACGGGACGGTCGACTGGTATACCTTCAGCGGCTACCGGCGCTATCATTCGGACTGTCATGTCTGCCATGGACCGGACGGCGTCGGCTCGAGCTATGCGCCTGCGCTCGCCAACACCATGAAAAACATGGACTACGGAACCTTCCTGTCGATCGTCGCGGAAGGTCGCAAGAATGTCGGCGGCGGCAAGGAAAACGTCATGCCGGCGTTCGGCGAAAACAAGAACGTCTACTGCTACCTCGACGACATCTACGTCTATCTGCGCGCGCGGGCCGTCGGCGACGCGCCGCGCGGTCGTCCGCCCAAGAAGGCTGACAAGCCGCAAGCGGCGAAAGACCACGAAAAATCCTGTATGGGGAGCTGATCTAATGTCGCCAGGCAAATTGTGCGGTCGTCATGTTCTGTTTGTGGTCGCGGTCGTTGCCGCGATCCCGACTGCGGTATTTGCGCAAGGTGCCGGGATCGGCGCGGCGGGCGAACTGGTCGATCCGGACGTGCTGCGCGTTTGTGCCGATCCCTCAAACATGCCGTTTACGGATGAAAGCGGCGAAGGCTTCGAAAACAAGCTGGCTGAACTGGTGGCTGCCAAAACCCAACGCAAATCGGTCTCCTATACCTGGTATCCGATGGCGACCGGCTTTGTCCGCAATACGCTGAGAGCCAACCGGTGCGATGTCATCATGGGTTATGCCCAAGGCGACGAACTGGTGCAGAACACCAACGCCTATTACCGATCCACCTATGTCATGATCTTCAAGAAGAGTAGCGGTCTGGAAGGCTTGGAAAGCCTCGAGGATCCCAAAATGGCCGACAAGCGGATCGGGATCGTCGCGGGAACGCCGCCGAGCGCCAACCTGGCGAGGGCCAAGCTGATGCGCAACGCCAAGCCCTACCCGTTGATGGTGGATACGCGCTCGACACCGTCCATGGCCGAGGTCATGTTGAAGGACCTTGAAAAGGACGTCATCGACGTCGCTATCCTCTGGGGACCGATGGCCGGCTATTACGTCAAGGAGATTAATCCGGACCTTGTCGTCGTGCCGCTTCTCAAAGAAAAGGCCGGTCGTATGTCCTATCGCATCACCATGGGCGTGCGTCCGTCCGATCAGGAGTGGAAACGGACGCTGAACAAGGTGATCCGGGAGAACCAATCGGAAATAAATCGGATTCTGCTGCAATATCAGGTCCCGCTCATCGACGAAGCCGGTAACCAGATCAAGGGCTAGCAGCGACGGCATTCGGATTTTCTGCAAAATGGCAGGTGCGAATGTCGTTGAGATTTCAGAGCTTGCGCCGAAGGCGCACGATGCCGGGAGGAGATCAATGGTTGATCTCGGGCAGAGTAAAGAGGAGAAGCTTATGAAGAAAAGCTGGAAGAAGCCGACGACATGCGTCGTGTGCGTCGGAATGGAAATGTCACGTTACCGTTCCGCCGAACTCAAGGCTAAGAAATAAGCGCATCTACCGCTCCATGCGGCTTGTCTGCGTGGAGCGGCTGCCGTCGGAAGGAAGCACCATCACATGCGGCTGAAGATCCTCGGCTCCGCGGCAGGAGGCGGATTCCCACAATGGAACTGCAACTATCGGCTGAGCCGCGCCGTCCGCAACGGTGAAGGCGGGTTTCGGCGCCGGACCCAATCGAGTCTTGGCGTATCCGCCGATGGCAAGGACTGGATTGTCTTCAACGCATCCCCGGACATTCGCGAACAGATTGCCGCCGCTCCGGAGCTGCAGCCGATGGAGGAGGGCCCCTTGCGGGCTTCGCCCATCCAGGCTGTTGTCCTGACCAATGCCGATGTCGACCATATAGCCGGACTATTGAGCCTGCGCGAGCGGCATTGCTTTGTCATTTATGCAACCGCCCGGGTGCTTCGGGTGATCGAGGAAAACAGCATTTTCAATGTTCTCGACAGGCAACTGGTCGAACGCCGGGAACTTTTGCTCAACGTGCCGACCCCCCTTGCGGACTGGCAGGGCAAGCCGACATCCATCGTGGTCGAAGCCTTTCCAGTTCCGGGCAAGATTGCGCTGTTTCTTGAAGATGCGGGCCGGGCGCAGGAGCGGTTCGGCACGCAAGAGGGCGATACAGTAGGGGTGCGTATTGTTCAGGAGGGCTGTCATTCCTCGACGTTGTATATTCCTGGTTGTGCGAGCGTCGACGCCGACCTGAAAAAGACGATTGCCGCGGCGTCGTGTCTGCTGTTCGACGGTACGGTCTACACGGATGATGAGATGCTGAGTGCCGGCGTCGGGACCAAGACCGGTCGGCGCATGGGACATCTGCACATCGCCGGCGCCGACGGCTCCATGGCCCTACTTGCCGATGTCGCGCCAGCGCGCTGCGTCTATGTTCATATCAATAATACCAATCCGATCCTTGATGAGCGCTCTCCCGAAGCAGCAGCTGTGAGGGCAGGGGGATGGGAGATCGGCTACGACGGGATGGAGATCGACATATGAGCGAGTTTGCAGACGCGGCGCGAAACGGATTGACGCCCGCCGCACTCGAAGCAACCCTGCGTCAGGTGGGAGAGGAGCGATACCACAACAAGCACCCGTTCCATCACCGAATGATGGCAGGCGCATTGACCAAGGCCGAGCTTCAGGCATGGGCGCTCAACCGGTACTGTTATCAGGCCATGATCCCGCGCAAGGACGCGATGATTGTCAGCCGCGCGGAGGACCCGGAATTGCGCGCGGAATGGCGCCGAAGGATCGAAGATCATGATGGGGTAACCGGTTGGGATGGCGGCATCGCTCGCTGGCTCAAGCTGGCAAGCGGGCTGGGGCTCAACGAGGAGCTGGTGAAGAGCGAGCGCCGCGCTCTGCCCGCGACCCGCTTTGCCGTGGGAGCTTATTTGTCCTTCTGCACCAATCGCAGTCTTTTAGAAGCCGTCGCCTCGTCCCTGACGGAGTTGTTCGCCCCTGTGATCATCGGCGAGCGCGTCCCGGCCATGCTGGCAAAATACAGCTACGTGACCGAAGATATCCTGGCCTATTTCACACCGAGGCTGAAGCAGGCGCCACGTGATTCTGACTTTGCGCTCGCCTATGTCCTTGCGCATGCGACGGAGCCGGAAAAGCAGCAGGACGTCATAAATGCCCTTATTTTCAAATGCGATATCCTGTGGGCAATGCTCGATGCGCTCGACTATGCCTATCGAGACGGCGGCAACATTCCGCCGGGCGCTTTCGTGCCGGAGGCAAGATGATGCAGACCCGCCGCCAGCGGACCGTTTTGTCCGCACAGTCAAAGCCGCATCTGAAGCGTCACGTCCGGCTGCAGTTTGATCCGGTGCGCAGCGCCTGGGCGGTCTTGTCGCCGGAAAAGGTTTTCTGGCCGGATGAGGTCAGTCTTGATATCCTGAGACTGTGTGATGGCCAGCATACGGTGCCGCAAATCGTCGACGAGCTTGCCGGACAATACGATGCGCCTCGCCAGGACATTGCTCCCGATGTCGAAGAATTCCTGCAGGAATGGTCCGACAGATTTCTGGTGACGCTATGAATGAAAGACTTCTGCCGCCAATCAGCATGCTGGCCGAGCTTACGCATCGCTGTCCCCTGCAATGCGTCTACTGTTCCAACCCGCTCGAATTGTTGAAGGCGGACAGGGAGCTTTCGACAGACGCATGGCTCGCTCTCTTCGAAGAGGCAGCCGATCTTGGGGTCCTACAGGTTCATCTGTCCGGTGGAGAGCCGACCGTTAGGTCGGATCTCGAACAGCTTGTAGGCTGTCTGACCAGACGTGGCGTTTACACCAATCTCATTACGGCAGGGGTCGGGATACCGGAAGGGCGGCTCGAGGCGCTGCAGGAGGTGGGTCTCGACCATGTGCAGTTAAGCATTCAGGGTGCAAACGCGCCGACGACCGAGAAAATCGGCAATCACCGTGGCGCGCACGAGAAGAAGCTTGAGACTGCAAGGCGGGTCGTGGAGCTCGGCCTGCCGCTGACGATCAATGCTCCGATCCATCGCCACAACATAGAGGAAGTGCCGGCTTTCATCGAACTTGCCCTTTCGGTTGGGGCAGAGAGATTGGAGATCGCCAATGTGCAGTACGGAGGCTGGGCTCTTCTTAACCGCAATGCCCTCATGCCCGATCGCGCCGCGGTGGAGCGCCAGGTGGAGATTGTCGAAGAAGCCCAGTCGCGGCTGCAGGGAGTTCTCGCGATCGACTTCGTCGCTCCCGATTATTTCGCGATCTATCCGAAGCCCTGTATGGGCGGCTGGGCGCGTGATGCGTTCATGGTCGCCCCGGATGGCACGGCACTTCCCTGCCACGCGGCTGCAACCATCTCGTCCTTGCATTTCGAACGGTTCGGAGAATGGAGCCTGACGGATATCTGGCTTGATTCTCCGGCTTTCAATGCATTTCGCGGCGACGAGTGGATGCTTGAACCCTGCAGGAGCTGCGAGCGGCGTGACATCGATTGGGGCGGATGCAGATGCCAGGCAATGGCTATAGCGGGCGATGCCGCAGCGACGGATCCCGCTTGCGTCAAGTCACCCCTCCATAGCCGTATGGCAATGCTGATCAGCCAAGCCAATTCCGCTCCTTCGTCCAGCGCCGACAATTTCCAGTATCGCCGCATCGGACGGACTTGGTAGCCTGGCCGGGTTATCATCATTCGCGTGCCGGCAGCCGCCACGACCGCCGAGCCTACGGGTCGTAAGATCAAGGCTTGCGGATTTCGTTGCCGCGCCGGTCGCTCCGGCCGCGGCAGTTCTGTGAGGGCTGCTCGTCCCGGAGCTAGCCCATGGCATGGCGAATGGTTTTCGACAGTCGCAGCAGGAAGGCGGGTCTCGAAGAGGCGACAAGCTTCCACGACAAGAGCGCCTTTGCCATGCCCCGGGGAAGTAGGCCGACGGAGAGAAACCAGGCCGCCAGGACGGCACGGCGTCTGAGCGAGACATTCATTTCCAGGCTCGCCACGGCACCTGCAGCGCCGAGAGTGAGCCGTGAATCATCGGGAACGGGATGCCGTTGGCGGTCTATGCAAAGCGATGCCAAGCGCTCTTCGAGATGCACCGTATCATGAAGACTGACGTCCGGCGGCACCGTCAAACCGACATCGGCGGCCTGATCGGACAAGGCTTCCATCCGGCGGAAGTCGTGCTCCACCCGCCAGCGTGCCCGCTGGCCAAGTTTTTCTGCAAAGACGGAATGATTGGCGCCATGCATGCGGTAGGCGCCAAGGCAGGAATCGATCGACGTCACCTTTCCGTGGAGAGGCGCGACAGTGACCAGGTATCCGTCCGCCCCCTGGCGAAAGTCCATCTCGGGGATAGGCATGATCGCCTCCAAAGCCGAACGCCTGAAGGCCAGCCCGCTTGTCACGGTGGTTTGATAGCGTCCCTTCTGCAACAGCTGGGGGGTGACATCACCTGAATCGAAGGGGAACTCCTGAGGTGGAAACACATCCTTGACGCGTTGGCGCTCGTCGACAATGTGCAATCTGAATTGCGCCTGGGCGGTATCGCCGTCGCAAGCCTCGATTATCTCCGACACGGCGTTGGGATAAAGATAGTCGTCGGCGTCGAGAAACAGAACGATCTGGCCTCGGCTGACTGCAAATCCTGTGTTGAACGCAGCCGCATGACCGCCATTGCTCTCTCTTAAGAGGGCTGTGATCCTGGATCCATATGACGCAATCACACAAGCGCTGTCGTCAGCCGATGCGTCGTCTACAACGATGACCTCTACGTTGTCATGGCTTTGTTCCAGCGCGCTATCGATGCAACGCTTTAAGAAGCGCGCGTAGTTGTAGTTCGCAATGATGATCGAAACTGAAACGTCATCTTGGATGGAATGCATCGCATTGAACCTCGCACTTCTGCTTTGGTCGCGGCGAACCTTCTCATTCAGGTCCTGATGGTAATGTCCGTCTGGGTAAGAACGGCTTTAAAGCTGAAAAAAGCCGCTGCACTGACACGCCGGCCACGCAGCCTGCGGAGATCTTGTTTGATCAGTCGGTGCGTTCCCCAGCCTGCGCAGCTTTGTGGCTTTTGAAAGGCCATAGCGATGAAAGCTCCGTCAGGCAGGAGAAGAGCGAGTGCCCTGGCTGGCGTTTGCAGGATAGGTCACTGCACCGGCGCATGGTGCCGCGTCAACGCTTTGCGGAATTCATCGACCGCCAATTAGAATGCGCGGCCGGCCGCTTTGCCGTTTTCAATCCGCGTGACGCAGCCTGTCACTTTCGCGAGCAATAGGTCGACGTCGATGGGTTTCGTCAGATAGTTCACCGCGCTTCTCGAAGACCGCGAAGCCGCAGCGCGTGACGCCGTTTGCAGAAACGTTTGCAGGTCGGGCGAAGCTTGAGCTATCCGTCGATGTCGTTTCATATATAAGCTCGCCGGCGTGACCAAGGCGGCAGGGAGGCGGCCTATGAACCTTAGACATCAGATTGTGGCGTTGGCCATCATCCCATTGATCCTGGCCATCCTGATCGTCACAGCGTTCATCACGTGGCAATCGGCGACGCTTGTGCGAAGCAGCATCGACACGTTTGAGCGAAACATGCTCAAGGCCAAGGAAACGGAACTCCTCAATCTGACTAATCTTGCCCTCTCTGCCATTCATGACATCTACGAAGCCGCCGGTCCGGAGGACGAAGTAGCAAAGGAGAAGGTTCGCGCCATCCTGACCGCTCTCGACTACGGCAAGGACGGCTACTTCTTTGTCTATGACTACGACGGCAACAATGTCGTGCATCCGCGCCAGGCGTTCCGGCCGGGGCACAATTGGCTCAACCTGACGGATTCCGATGGCGACAAGGTTGTTGCCAATCTCATCGAGAAGGCCAAGGAGGGCGGCGGCCTTCACCAATACAAGTGGCAGAAACCCTCCTCCGGAGAGGTGGCCGACAAACTGTCCTTCGCCGTCGGCCTCGACAAATGGAAGTGGATGCTTGGAACGGGCGTCTATCTTGATGACGTCTTTGCACAGACCGCCGCCGCAAATGCCGATTTTCGCGCCAATGTCCGCAAGACATTTCTGATCATTGCCCTGATTGCCGTACCGGCGGTTCTCATCGTCTTTGCCACCGGCATGCTGCTGACATTGAGAGAGCGCCGCCTTGCCGATAGCAAGCTTAAACAGCTCGCACAGCGCATCATCGACACGCAGGAAGAGGAAAGGGCCCGCCTTGCCCGTGAACTGCATGACGGGATATCGCAGAACCTCATCGGCGTCCGCTATGCGATCGATCTGGCGAGCCGCAAGGTCGCAAGCCAGGCCGAAGATGCCGCCCGTGCAATCGATCGCGGGGCGCAGGCGCTTAACGGGGCGATCAAGGAGGTCCGGCGCCTGTCCCATGACCTGCGTCCGCGAGCGCTTGACGATCTTGGCCTGAGACCGGCGCTCAAGGCGCTTTGCGATAATTTCTCGGAGCGTACGGCCATCGATACGCATCTTGAGGCGCTGACCTTCAAGAATATGCTGAAGCCTGAGGCGAGCACGGCGCTCTACCGTGTTGCGCAGGAGGCATTGAACAATGTAGAGCGGCATTCCGGAGCAACGCGTGTCGACATCAGGATTTGGAGCGTTGGGGGCCGCGTCCGCATGACGATCTCCGACAACGGCAACGGTTTCGATGAAAACATCGCCGAAGGGAAGAAAGCGCTCGGCGGCGGGCTCGGACTGCGCAATATGCAGGAGCGCCTGGCCCATTTCGGCGGCCTGCTGCTGATGAAGACGACACCGGCAGGCACGATCCTGACAGCGATGCTTCCAAGGTCGGCAACGGTGAACCGCGCGCAAGGCAGGCAAGCAGCATGAGCGGCAGGAAAAGTATCAAGGTTCTTTTGATCGACAATCATCCCCTGGTTCTGGACGGGTTAGGGGCGGTGCTGGAAACCTATGAACACCTCGAGATTGTCGGGACCGCCGGATTGGCACGCGCAGGGCTCGAGATTGCGCTGAGGGAAAGGCCAGCTGTCGTGTTGATGGATATCAATATGCCGCAGCTCAGCGGAATCGATGCCATCGAGCTCTTCAAGGAACAACTGCCGGAGACACGGATCCTGATGCTGTCGATGCACGACAGTCGCGAATATATTTCCACCTCCGTGCTGCACGGAGCCTCCGGTTACATTCTCAAGGATGTCTCCACCGACGAGATCATCGCTGCAATCGAAGCCGTGGCAAACGGCAAAACCTACTTCTCTTCCGGTGTCTCGGATGTTCTGCTCGAGCGCAAGGAGACGCCGGATGCGCTTCCTCTGACGACGCGCGAGCATGATGTTTTATTGTTGCTGGCGGCAGGAAAGAGCAACCGTGATATTGCCCAGACACTCGGTATCTCGGCTGCAACAGTCGAGACGCATCGCAAGAACATCAAGAAGAAGCTCAACATTACGACGACGGCTGGATTGACCCGCTATGCTATCGAGAACGGATTGACCTGGGGCGACAGTTAAGCGGCCCACGCGTACTGTAGGACCGCGTAGTTTGCCGGTTTTCGTTCTTGTTGCCAAAATCTCCGCGCAATTCCAGTCATCCGGTGGTCGCGCTGCGCAAAGCGGGGTGACGACTGGGAGGGCCACCCTAATCACCCGTCGGTTGAAAGGGCTCGCCTTCGCTTCCACATTACAAGCCCTTCGAAGGGGTCATGCCCATAAAAAGTGAAGCATTGACCGGTTTGAAGAAATAGCTGCCCTTGAGGAACTCGCCTAGACTTCAACTTAGCGGCTA
The DNA here is from genome assembly GCF_000419765.1 of Rhizobium mongolense USDA 1844. Lineage (GTDB taxonomy): Bacteria > Pseudomonadota > Alphaproteobacteria > Rhizobiales > Rhizobiaceae > Rhizobium > Rhizobium mongolense. Next base: position 89,901 of record NZ_ATTQ01000009.1, read on the forward strand.
CGACGCCCTGGCGAAACAGCAAGCGCGTGGGCGCGCTTAGCAGCCAGCCAAGGCAGGCTGGCGGGAAATGCTCACGTCCAGCGTTCGATGCATGACTGATTGCTGTGTGCTCGATCACGGATTGAGCGTCAAAGCAGAATAAATCGCATCTACCCACTTCTGGGTAGACGCGAGTATTTTACGCTTTCTGCCATCTTGCCAGACGAAAACCGCAGCCATAGGACTTCACCACGGCTGGCCCAAAGCGAGCCGTTGGGAGGATTTCAATTGCATTACGCCTGCTTCCGTTCAGTCGGAAAAGCCGTCGCGACAGCCTGAGCCAGGTTCGCCCCAGCGATCGACTGACAAGCTCGCCTTCCACGCCGACAACTGCAACTTGGCGCCACATCTGGCGCCCGAGAGGTATCCGACATGGAAAAATCACGGAACAAAGCAGCGCTCTGGCTGCTCGTCATTCCCTATATCGGCCTGCTCTGGCCGCCCCTCTACAATATCCGCGAGCCGGCACTCTTCGGATTTCCATTCTTCTATTGGTACCAGCTTCTCTGGGTGCCGATCACCGCCACGCTGACCTGGATCGCCTATCGGAGCACGCGCAATGACGACTGATATCGACAGCACGGCGCTCGGCGTCTTCCTCTTCTTCTTCGCACTCGTCACGATCCTGGGCTTCGTCGCCTCCCGCTGGCGTAAGCCTGAAACGCTTGCCCATATCGACGAGTGGGGCCTGGGTGGTCGCAGCTTCGGCACATGGATCACCTGGTTCCTGGTCGGCGGCGACTTCTACACGGCCTATACGGTGATCGCCGTTCCGGCACTCGTTTACACGGTCGGTGCCTACGGCTTCTTCGCGCTGCCCTATACCATCGTCGTCTATCCCTTCGTCTTCATGGTCATGCCCATTCTCTGGAAACGGGCCAGGGATTTCGGCTATGTGACGGCCGGCGACGTCGTGCACGGTCAATACGGTTCGCGCGGCCTCGAACTCGCCGTCGCAGCAACCGGCGTCATCGCCACCATGCCCTATATTGCGCTCCAGCTCGTCGGCATGACAGCGGTGCTCAAGGCGCTCGGCCTGCATGGCGAACTGCCGCTGGCGATCGCCTTCACCGTGCTTGCGCTTTACACCTATTCCGCCGGCCTGCGTGCCCCGGCGCTGATCGCCTTCGTCAAGGACATCATGATCTATATCGTGGTCATCGCAGCCGTGGCGCTCATTCCCTCGAAGCTCGGCGGCTATGCCAACGTATTTGCCTCGGCCGATGCGGCTTTCCAGGTCAAGGGAAAGGGGGATCTCCTGCTCGCCGGCAACCAGTATGTCGCCTATGCGACGCTGGCCTTTGGCTCGGCGCTCGCCGCCTTCATGTATCCGCATACGCTGACGGGTATCTTCGCCTCGAACAGCGGCAAGACGATCCGCAAGAATGCCGTCTTGCTGCCGGCCTATACGCTGCTGCTCGGTCTTCTCGCGCTGCTCGGATATATGGGCCATGCCGCCGGGCTGAAGCTCGAAAACGCCAATGACGTGGTGCCGGTCTTGTTCAAGACGCTGTTCTCGGGATGGTTCTCCGGCTTCGCCTTCGCAGCGATCGCAATCGGTGCCCTCGTTCCGGCGGCGGTGATGAGCATCGGCGCCGCCAACCTCTTCACCCGCAATTTCTGGAAGGCTTATGTCAACCCGAATGTCAGCGACGCGGGTGAAGCCAAGGTCGCCAAACTGACCTCGCTCGTCGTCAAGGTCGGCGCACTGCTGGTCATCATCTTCCTGCCGACGCAGTTTGCACTCGACCTGCAATTGCTTGGCGGCATCTGGATCCTGCAGACGCTGCCGGCCCTGGTCTTCGGCCTCTATACCAACTGGTTCCGTGCGCCGGGCCTACTCGCCGGCTGGTTCGTCGGCTTCATCGGCGGCACCTTCCTCGTCTGGGATGCCGGCTGGAAACCGTTGCACCTGATTAGCCTCGGTGGAGAACCGTTCACCATCTATACCGGTCTTCTTGCCCTTGCGGCAAACATCGCCGTCGCGGTGGCTGTCAATGCAGTCGTGCCGGCAAGGACCCCGGCGCGGGCGTGAATCAAGAACAGCGGAGGACTGCGGCAATGCGGTCCTCCGGACGAGACGTCGTGGTGTGGTTCTTTTGTGATAGAAAACGCATGAGGAGCGGAAAGCGTGCGATCGCCTCGGGCCGGCCGGCCACGAAGACCGAGTATCGTGCCGGATCGGTGCGAAGCGCCGCCTATCGCGAGCGACCGGCGATGATTTCATCAGTGTTTGCCAAGGCCCTTCGAACCGCACTGCGGGCGGTATGCGGCCGTTGCAATCGAATGCTTCTCTCGATGCGTTCATGAAGCTTCTGCGTATGCCGCAGGCTGCTGCCCTCTCGCGCGACATGGGCAAGAAGATGATTGAGGGCGGATTCGATCAGAACGCCCAAGGGAACGAGTAGGTCGTTGCCGGAGGCGCGCAAGATCGCGATATGAAACCGAGCGTCGGACTCAGTTCGCTGCTGGAGCGATGTCGCCCGAGCCATTTCATGAAGGGCCCGGCTGATCTCAATCATCTGCTCTTCGGTTCGCCGCTCGGCGGCCAGCGCCGTCGCCTCCGGCTCGATCATGTGGCGAAGCTCCTGCACCGCCCTTAAGAAGGGCTCGCGGTCAGGTGATGCCGCATACCAGCCCAAGACGTCGCGGTCCAAGAGGTTCCAGCGCTCTTTGGGCTCCACCCAGCTGCCGATTTTCGGGCGCGAGGCGAGCAGGCCCTTTGCCATCAGCATCTTGATCGCCTCGCGCACGGCCGATCGGCTGACATTGAACATTTCGGACCATTTCGCCTCGTTCGGCAGAATGGTTCCGGGCGGATAATCGCCACGCACGATCCGAAGCCCGATCTCGCCGGCCACCGAAACATGCACGCTTCCGCCGGCCATGCGGGGGACGGTCGGGTCAGAGCGCTTTGTTGTTTTCCTGTCCGGCATCTGATTCAATCGCCTCAGCACTTCATGATCCCCAGCACGGACTAGGTCAAATGTTGCCGCAATGACAAGAGACGTCAGCGAGCCTTCACCTTGAGATGATCGGGAGAGCCGGAGCGCCCAGTGGTTTTGGGCGCTCCGAACCACGCGTTATTTCTGGATGCAGGTGTCGACTGTGTCCTTGGTGCATTCGTCGAGCCCGGTGAACACCGGATCCTCAACCGGCTTTCCGGCGATCAGGTCCATCATCACGGAGGGTGCCTTGTAGCCCATTTCGAAAGGACGCTGGCCGACCAGCGCGGTGACAAGCCCCTCCTTGGCTATCGCCACTTCGTCGCCGATCGTGTCGGCGGCGCCGATGACGAACTCGTTCTTGGCGATCTTGTCGGCGATCGGCTTGAACAGGTCGCGGTAGGGCTGGGGCGCGCCGAAGAGCGGCCAGCCGCCCATGATGCCGAAGCCGGCAAGGTCGGGATTGGCGGCGAGGATGTCAGTCATCGCCTGCACGCCCTTGGCGCCGTCGTCATTGGTGAACACTGGGCAGCCGGCGACCTCGGTCCAGCCGCCTTCGCCCTTGAGCTCGGTCAGTCCTTCCTTGCCCGACAGCGAATCGCGCCAGCCCTGTGCGCGACGCAGAATATTGTCGGCGCCGGGATTGCCCTGGATCGAGCAGACCTTGCCACCATCGGGCTTGGCCTCTTTCATGTAGTCGCCGATGCGCTTGCCCATCAGATAGTTGTCGGTGCCGAGATAGGTCTTTCGCAGAGCGGCGTCTTCCTTGGCGAGGTCGGCGTCGAGCGTCATCACCGGAACGCTCGGATTGGCTGTCTTGAGTGTCTGGGCGATGAGCTTGGCGTTCGACGGCGAGATGGCGATTGCAGCCGTGTCGGCCTTGCCCAGCATGTCCTGGACGATCTGGGCCTCGCCGGCTTCATCGGATGTCGATGCCGGGCCGGTGTAGAAGCACTCATATTCCGAGTCTGGATTTTCCTTGTTCCATTTCTGGCAACCCTGGTTGATCGCTTCGAAGAACGGGTTGTCGAGTCCTTTCACGACGATGACGAGCTGCTTCTTGGCAAGCGCCGGGCCGGCGGTGAGTGCCAAGGCCGTGAATGCAAGTAGTAATGCCTTCCTCATGGTTTCCTCCCTTGAAACAGACGGGCGCGACGCGACCGCCATACGAAATCAACCCGGGTACCAGACAATGCGAGGGTCATCCTGAGAACGCTCGTATTGCCAGGCCGAGTCGATAAGCCTTTCCAGATCGTAGCTGGGCTGCCAATCCAGCAGGTATTTGGCCTTGCTGTTGTCCATCCAATTCGAGTGGTATTGGCTTGGGATGTCGACAGCCTCAAGGTTTCGCGTGTGCGCCAGATAGGCTGCGACTTCGCCATAGTCGACCGGCCGGTCCATGCAGATATTGAAGAGCTGGCGCTTTGCGCGGGGATTGTCGATCGCTGCCAGAATGGCCGATACTAGATCGTCAACATGCACGAAATTACGCTTTAGCGGACGTCCGTCGGCGTCGCGCAGCAGCGGCACTGTGCCGGCTTCCACATAACGTCTCGCATCGTCTTGCGGCACGAGCGCCTTCCAGTCGGGGCCGCCGAAAACATCATCGCCGAAGGACAGCGTATATTTGAAATCATCCTTTTCCATGATCCACGGTGCGCGAAGGCAGCAGCTGTTGATGCCGTACTGGATGGCGAACTGGTCAAGCATCACCTCCTCGAGAACCTTGGAAAGCGCGTAACTTCCAGGATAAGCGCAATGCGGCGTGTCCTCGGTGATCGGTCCGTCGTGACGATAGTAGAAATGGCCGATACCGGCATCACCGCCGATGAGGATGAACTGCTGTGCAGTAGCGCTCATCCGGAAGGCTTCGAGTAACCAGAAAAGACCCTTGACGGTTACGTCCATGACGGCGGCAGGCGTTTCCTTGCAAGTGGCAAGATGCAGAACGTGGGTCACGTCTTTCATTGCGGCTGCCGCGACATACTGGTCGGCGATCGAGCCCTTTGTGACTTCGACACGGCTGGTCTCAGGAAGCAAACGATGATGGCAAAGCGCGCGGATGCGTGCTTTCGAAAATCTCGGATCGTCAAGCAGCCCAGCAATGAAGCGCCGCCCGACCTTGCCCGTCGCACCGGTAACAAGGATCAGCATGCTCTCTCTCCCAGTAACAGCTAATATCCGCCCGCTTCGCACGTCAACGGGTATTTGTCATACAAAACAGATTTTTGTGATGTCTGCTTGATTCGCCGGACAATTGATTGACGCTTTCGCAAGGTTTTGCGTAAATGCGATGGAATCGCCTTTCTGGGAGGACATCGGCAAGGCGAGATTGCGGCATCCATCCCTTGGACGACATCTAAGGGCAATGAGGAAGCCTGAGAGGTTTTGGGAGGGTAGCAGGCTGGTGGCGGTTCTCGAACTCACCAACATCTCCAAACATTTTGGCGCCATCCAGGCAGTCAACGACGTTTCGCTTTCGCTGGAGGCGGGACAGGTCGTCGGTCTCATGGGCGATAACGGCGCCGGAAAGTCGACACTGGTCAAGATGATTGCCGGCAACTTCCGGCCGAGCGAGGGCACCATGCGCCTCGACGGCGCGGAAATCGTCATGCACCGGCCGGTGGAGGCGCGCCAGCACGGCATCGAGATCGTTCACCAGGATCTTGCACTGTGCAATAATCTGACGGCAGCGGCGAACGTGTTCCTCGGACGCGAGTTGCGGCGCGGCATCGGCCCGCTGAAAGTCCTGGACTACAAGACCATGTATCGGCGTGCCGGCGAGATTTTCAGGGAGCTGAAGTCGGAGACGCGGCCCCGAGACCTCGTAAGGCAGATGTCAGGCGGCCAACGGCAGGCGGTGGCGATTGCGCGCACCATGCTGTCGGAGGCAAAGATCGTGCTGATGGACGAGCCGACTGCGGCAATTTCCGTTCGCCAGGTGGCGGAGGTCCTCAATCTGATCCGCGAACTGCGTGACCGCGGCATTGCCGTTGTTTTGATCAGCCATCGCATGCCGGACGTCTTTACGGTTGCCGACCGCGTCATCGTGTTGCGGCGAGGCAGAAAAGTTGCCGACAAGCCGATTACGGCAAGTTCGCCAGAAGAAGTCACAGGTCTTATCACCGGCGCGATCGAACAGGTGTGATCGCGCTGCTTGGATAGTGGAAGAAATGAAGGTCGATGATGGCTGTTACTCTTGACCAGACAATTGCACAGAAGCAGCGGAACTGGCTTGCATCGATCGTGGGCGGGCAAACCTTCTGGGTCCTGATCGCAGTCATCCTCGCCTGTCTTTTCCTGTCTGCTGCAACCGACTCCTTCGCCACGGCGAAGAACCTCTACAATATCACCCGCAACGTCACATTCGTTGCGATCATTGCGCTCGGCATGACGCTGGTGATCATCACCGGCGGCATCGATTTGTCCGTCGGATCGGTGCTCTGCCTGTGCAGCATGGTCCTGGCGGTGGTCATGCATGCCGGCTACAGCATCGAAGTCGGTATTGCCGCGTCGATCGGCACCGCCCTGGTCATCGGGGCATTCAACGGGGTGTTGATCGCCTATCTCGACTTCCCGCCTTTCGTCGTGACGCTCGGCATGCTGTCGATTGCGCGCAGTCTTGCGATGGTCGCATCAAACAATACCGTGGTCTTCCAATTCGGGCCGGATCACGACACGCTTCTGGCGCTCGGTGGCGGCGCGTGGTTTCTCGGCATCGCCAACCCGGTGCTCTACATGATCATTCTGGCGCTGCTGACCGGTTTCGTGCTGCGCTGGACGAGGTTCGGACGTTATGTTTTTGCCATCGGCGGCAATGAGCATGCCGCAACGTTGACCGGGGTTCCGGTACGCAGGATCAAGGTGGCAGTTTATATGATTTCCGCCCTGTCGGCGGGGGTTGCCGGCATTGTTCAAACCGGCTGGCTCGGCGCCGTCACCACCAATATCGGTGCCGGAATGGAACTTCAGGTCATCGCAGCCGCCGTTATTGGTGGCGCCAATCTGGCAGGCGGCGTCGGTACCGCTCTCGGCGCGTTGGTCGGAGCAGCTTTGATCGAAGTGATCCGCAACAGTCTCGGCCTGCTCGGCATCAACGCTTTTTGGCAAGGGACCTTCATTGGCGGCGCCATCGTGCTTGCTGTGCTTTTCGACCGGATCCGGAACTTCCGGCAGAGCGAATAGAGGTCTTGCTTAGATCCTTGCGAGAGTTCGACGACTGTCGACACGCAGTGCCAGTGGACAGTGATGCCAGGCTCTCCATGGAGAAATCCGAAAGTCGGCACCAATAGACCTGCCTGCGGTCAGATGGGCGCGCGCCGAAGGTGGGAGCTTTGCGGCTTGACGGGTCGACCTCAACCGACCGGTCCGCTCATCTCGTAACGGGAAGACATGTTATCGCCTACAAACCACGGATTCTGCGATGATGAAATTGCCTTTGACAACGATCGTCATTCTGGCGCTGCCTGTATCAGAAGTCGCCCGGGCAGATACGCTTCAGCTGTCGGAGATTGATCGCAAGACTGAGGCCCACATTCGGAGCGGCAACACCGGGCGGAATGTTCAATGTTTCGCTTACATACTGAAGGACTTTGAGGAGCGAAAAATCCGCAAATCAGACATCTATGTCACATTCGACGATCCGAATATTGACGGTATTGGCGTCGCAATAGCCGAAACCGACGAGAACTACACTTGCGAAGCCGGTGAACTGCGAGCCTGGGAAGCGGGTGAGTACCAGGCTGTGAAGGCATTTTAGCAGGAGTTTCAGGCAAAATATCTCTCGCTCCGGATCTCTTGTTCTCGTTCCCGGAATGCAGGCAGAGGTATTCATTCAGGCCAACGAACGCACTGCGCCTTCCTATTTTGTGAAACCGCTCGAGCAGATCAATCGCGCCTTCTGCGAGGAATTAAGCGTGAGTTGGTGGGCTAGTCGGAGTGGGAGACATAAAGAAAGCGCGGCTCGCTATTGCCAGCAATCACGACGGCTGACAGGCGTCCTGTGCGATAGGCCCCCGTATCGATCGCTATGCGGTTCGAATGGATCTCCGGAAGTTCTGATCTCGTGATCGTGTGACCATGCACTACGACCTTTTCCAGTGGGTCTGAGACATCGAGGAAGCGTTCGCGTATTTCGCGAAGATCCTGCTCGTCCTGGTCGGCAAGGGGCTTCTTCGGGTCGATCCCGGCATGGACGAGGCAGTAGCCATTCACGATGACCATGTCTGCGGCTCGATTGAGCAGTGCCAGATGATGCGCATATCGGGGAAGCAGCAGGTCCGGCAGCTCTCCTGCCCAGCCCGGCATGCGGTGACTGTAAGACCGAAGGGTCGACTTTCCGCCCAGGCCTGACAGCCAATGATCAAGCGCCGGATCGCCGAGATGGTTAGTCAAAGCCTCGCGAAACAGATAGTCGTGATTTCCGAGAATGAATTGCGATCCCTCACGTTGCTGAAGCGTCGCATGCACAATTTCCATCGCTCGCCGGCTGTCCGGCCCTCTGTCGACGATATCGCCAAGGAATACGACCCGCGGCTCCGCGCCGCATCTCTGCGCATCTTCGTCAATTGTCGCTAACAGAACCTCAAGCAAGCTGGCCATCCCATGAACATCGCCAATGGCATAAACGGGACGAGATACAGAACTGGCTAATTCGACGATTTTCATAGGCATACTCAGACGCAGTACAAGCAATACTCTTCCTTCATCTGCGATGATGCAGCTCTGCTGACAAGGGACGGAGCTCGGCAAGTGCTTGTTGTGGTGTATGAAACGTCAATCCTTTGCCCGCTGTCTGCTAGACGTCGCATCGAAGGACAGTTTTATACGGGCGCTCAATTGATCCGGTTACTCTTGGTCTGCTGCATCGGCCTGAAAGCAGATTCGGCTCTTCCGGCTTGTGCTGCCCCGTGACGAGCCATATTTTAGAGGAATGCCAGGCCCCCATGAAAGCGGTGACGCTTTCGTGCGCGTAGATCTTGCTCATCAGGAACGAAAGCATGAACATCGACAGAATTTTGCGGTCCGTTGTGGCCGTACGTTCTTCAATTCCGGAAGATGCCTTTACGGCCATGACGCTCGGTACCCAAAGGGAGGGAAGCGGCGTGGTGATCCGGGAAAATGGGCTGGTGGTCACGATCGGCTACCTGATCACCGAGGCCGAGGAAGTTTGGCTGACGCGCAATGACGGGTATGTCGTTCCTGCGCATGCGCTTGCCTATGATCAGGAAACCGGCTTCGGTCTGGTGCAGGCGCTTGGGTCGCTTGGCGTTCCCGCATTGGATCTTGGGGATGCTGCCGAAGCGAAGGTCGGCGATCCGGTCATGCTTGCTGACGGTATCGGTCAGTTCGTGCAGGCTACGATTGTCGCCAAGCAGGAATTCGCCGGCTATTGGGAATACCTGCTCGAAGAGGCGATATTCATCGCGCCTGCACACCCTTCCTGGGGAGGCGCGGCACTCATCGGCTCCGACGGCAAACTTCTGGGCATTGGCTCGCTGCGCCTGCAAATGAGCCAAAGGGGACAGAGCGCGGACATCAACATGGTCGTGCCGATCAACCTGCTGCCACCCATTCTTGATGATCTGCTCACGCGCGGCCAAGTGAACAAGCCGCCGCGTCCCTGGCTCGGGGCTTTCTCTGCCGAAAGTAATGGCGACGTGGTGGTCATGAGCGTGGCTGAAGGAGGTCCGGCGGCTCAAGGGGGCCTGCGTGAGGGAGATATCATCTCGGAGATACGGGATGGGGAGGTCGCCGGTCTTGCCGACTTTTACCGCAAGCTATGGAGGAGCGGCCCCGCCGGCGTGGAGATCCCCATGAGGATATTGCGCGACGGCCGCGAGGCGTGGCTGCGTATCAAGTCGGCCGACCGCAACAGCTTTCTTCGAAAGCCGCAGCTGCAGTAGTGAAGCTGCGCTTGACTCATGAAGGGATCGGTGACCTATATGGTAAATCGGTTTACTAAAGCGGTTTACAAGGCGATGGCGAATGAGCGTGTCACCAGTCTGAAGGATGTCGCCGGTGCTGCCGGCGTTTCCGTGACGACGGTCTCGCGGCTGCTGAATGGTTCGCTCGAGCTTCCACACGAGACGAAGAAGAGGATCGAGGATGCGATCCGTGATCTCAACTATCAGCCCAATCCGCATGCCCGGCGCCTAAGCCGCGGGCGCTCGGATACGATCGGTCTCGTGGTGCCCGACATTGCCAATCCGTTCTTCGCAACGCTTGTGGCGGCGGTGGAGGAGGAGGCCGATCGCCGCGGGCTTGCCGTCTCGCTCTACGCGACGCTGAACCGCTCTGGCCGCGAGGTCGCCTATCTTCAGCTTATTGAGCGCAACCACGTCGATGGATTGATCTTCGTCACCAATCATCCGGATGACGGGCAACTCGGGGCGCTCATCAACCGCACCGGCAAGGTTGTCGTTGTGGATGAAGACGTCCCGGATGCGCTGGCACCGAAACTCTTCTGCGACAACGACAGGGGCGGCTATCTGGCGGGAATGCACCTTGCGGAGATGGGGCATCGCCGCGTGCTTTTCATCGGCGGGCCCGAACGGATGATCAGCGCACAGCGCCGTTTCCAAGGGCTCGAAAGGGCGATGGACGAACTGTGGGGTGCCGATGCCGTGCTGCTTAACTACAAGGGCGAATACACCGTCGCCTTCGGGCGGGACGCCGCCAAGCGCTTCATAGCCGAGGGCATGCCCGCCAGCGCGATCTTCGCGAGTTCGGATGAAATCGCGATCGGTCTCATTGAAGTCTTGCGCAGCCAAGGCATTTCGATCCCGCAGGAAGTGTCGGTCGTTGGCTTCGACGACGTCGGGCCGCTGCATCTTTTTGCGCCTCCGCTGACGGCCATCCGCCAGCCCGTTCGGCAGATCGGCCAGCGCGCGCTGTCGTTGCTTCTTGAGACAAACTGGCAGGAGCGTACCCCATCCACTGTGGAAGAGCTCCTGCCGGTCGAAATCGTCGTGCGGAATTCCGTTGCGCCGCCGGCGAATCCAAAAACCGCAATGGACAAAAAAAGAACCAGAGGATGAGAACATGACCCGGACTATCAAACGCAGAACATTTACAGCCGCTCTCGGCTTCACCGCATTGGCAACCGCCTCGCTCGCAGGCTTGGGCGCAAGTGCGCAGGAAAAGACCTTTGCGCTGGTGCAGATCAACCAGCAGGCATTGTTTTTCAACCAGATGAACGAGGGTGCCCAGAAGGCGGCCGATGCAGCAGGCGTAAAACTCGTGATCTTCAATGCCAACAACGATCCGGCTGCCCAAAACAGCGCGATCGAGACCTATATCCAGCAGAAAGTCGCCGGTCTTGCCGTCGTTGCCATCGATGTCAACGGCATCATGCCGGCCGTCAAGCAGGCGGCAGACGCCGGTATCCCCGTGGTCGCGATCGATGCAATCCTCCCTGAAGGCCCCCAGAAGGCGCAGATCGGCGTCGACAACGCCAAGGCCGGCGCTGATATGGGCAAATTCTTCCTCGACTATGTCAAGGCGAACATGGACGGCAAGGCAAAGGTCGGTGTCGTCGGTGCGCTGAACTCGTTCATCCAGAACGTCCGCCAGGAGGGCTTTGAAAAGACGCTCGAAGGTGTCTCCGGCATCGAGAAGGCCGGCGTCGTCGATGGTCAGAACATTCAGGACAATGCGCTTGCCGCCGCCGAGAACCTGATCACCGGCAATCCGGATATGACCGCCGTCTATGCGACCGGGGAACCGGCGCTGATGGGAGCCATCGCCGCTGTCGAAAGCCAGGGCAAGCAGGATGCCATCAAGGTGTTCGGTTGGGACCTCACTGCCCAGGCGATCGCCGGCATCGACGCCGGTTACGTTGCTGCCGTGATACAGCAGGATCCGGCCGCCATGGGTGCTGCGGCCGTCGACGCGCTGAAGAAGCTCTCGGATGGCGGTTCGGTCGATAAGAACATCGCGGTTCCCGTGACCATCGTCACCAAGGAGAACGTGGAACCATACAGGGCCGTTTTTAAATGATCAGCCACGGACAGCACCCAAGCGCTGTCTCCGGAACCGGGGGAGCCATGCTCTCCCGGCAATCCGGGGCGGCAAAACGGCCGCGCATATCGCTTCGCGATATCCGCAAGACCTTCGGCTCGCACCAGGCGCTGCGCGGCGTCGACCTTGACCTCTACCCCGGGGAGTGCCTCGGCCTTGTAGGCGACAATGCGGCAGGTAAGTCAACGCTTACTAAAATTATCTCCGGCACCTATATACCCGACGGTGGAACGATCTTGATCGATGGAGAGGAGGTGCGTTTTTCCGGTCCCGCCGAGGCCCGCTCGCGCAATATAGAGATGGTCTTCCAGGACCTGAGCCTCTGCGATCATATCGATGTGGTCGGCAATCTCTTTCTCGGCCGCGAAATCACCAAGGGACCTTTCCTCGATCGTGCGACCATGCTTGCCGAGGCGCGCAAAATGCTCGATGCGCTGGAAATTCGCATCCCACGGCTGACTGCAAAGGTCGAAAAGCTTTCCGGTGGCCAGCGCCAGGCCATTGCAATTGCGCGGGCCGCCTCCTTCAGTCCCAAGGTTCTGATCATGGACGAGCCGACATCGGCACTTGCCGTTGCCGAGGTGGAAGCCGTTCTCTCGCTGATCAACCGCGTCAAGGCAAAGGGCGTTTCCGTCGTTCTCATCACTCATCGCCTGCAGGACCTCTTCCGGGTCTGCGACCGGATTGCCGTCATGTACGAAGGCACCAAAGTCGCCGAGCGCGAGATCGGCAAGACCGATCTGGAGGATCTCGTGAAGCTCATCGTCGGAGGAGAAAGGCAGTGACAGTCTATACCGAACGCGCCAAGGGCTCGCCGCTTGCCGACTTCTTTGCCGAGCATGCCCAGGTCCTGTCGATCGCCTTTTTCTTCCTCGCCTGTGTGGCCTTCTTTGCAGTCACGACCGATACGTTCATGACCGTTGGAAATCTTCTGAATGTCATACGGCAGGCGGCGCCGATTCTTATTGTCGCCGTCGCGATGACCCTGGTCATCGTCACCGGCGGTATCGATCTGTCGGTCGGGTCGCAGGTGGCGCTCGTCAACGCCGTGGCGGCGATCATTCTCGCCATGGGTTACCCCTGGCCGATCGTTGTCGCGGGGATGCTGGCCTTCGGGGCGCTGATGGGCATAGCGCAGGGATGGTTCGTTGCCTATCAGGGAATCCCGGCCTTCATCGTCACGCTGGCGGGACTTTCGATCCTGCGCGGCCTGGCGCTTTATCTGACGCAGGGCTATTCGATCCCGATCAAGGACGTGCCGGGTTTCTTCTGGCTGGGACGCGGCCAGTTTATCGGATTGCCGGTCCCGGCGCTGATCGCCGTTCTCGTTGCCGCCATCGGCTATGTGGTGATCTCCTCGACCAAATATGGACGGCAGGTCGTGGCCGTCGGCTCCAACATGGAAGCAGCACGCCGCGTCGGCATGCCGGCGCAGTGGATCATTGCCTCGGTCTATCTCGTTTCCGGCGTGGCCTCGGCGCTGGCCGGGCTGTTGATTGCGGCGCGTCTTGGTTCCGGTTCGTCAAACGCAGCCGTCGGTTTCGAACTGCAGGTCGTTGCGGCCGTGGTGCTCGGCGGCACGTCGCTGATGGGTGGCCGCGGCACGATCCTCGGCACGGTGCTCGGAACGCTGACGATCGCGGTGATCGGCAATGGGCTCATCCTGATGCACATCTCGCCGTTCTTCACCCAGATCGTGACCGGTGTAATCATCCTCCTGGCGATCTGGCTCAATACCCGCATCTTCACCACCAGTTTCCGTTTCGGCAGCAAGAAGAAGGGCTGAGTGATGGCAGGTGAACTCTCCGAAGGCCATATCCGATCCGGCAAGGTGATGACCGTTGCCGGGCCGGTTCCAGCTGATACGCTCGGCGTCACGCTGATGCACGAGCATGTCCTCAACGACTGCCGTTGCTGGTGGCATCCACCAAAGACGCCGGAGCGGCAATATCTTGCCGAAGGTTTCGTTTGCATGGAGATTCTCGGTGAGCTCCGCCAGGACCCGTTCGTCAACAAGCACAACATAGCGTTGGACGACGAGCCGCTGGCGATCGCCGAACTTAAGGATTTCGCGAGGGAAGGCGGCATGACGGTCGTCGAGCCGACGTGCCAGGGCATCGGCCGCAACCCGCTGGCGCTCAGGCGCATTGCCAAGGCAGCGGGACTCAATATCGTGATGGGTGCGGGCTATTACCTCGCCTCGTCGCATCCGGCCAAGGTTGCTGGCATGAGTGTCGCAGAGATTGCCGATGAGATCGTCTGCGAGGCTCTTGAGGGGGCTCAAGGCACGGATGTGAAGATCGGTCTGATCGGCGAGATTGGTGTCTCTTCCGACTTCACCGCGCAGGAGGAAAAGTCGCTGCGCGGCGCAACCCAAGCACACCGCCGCACAGGTCTGCCGCTGATGGTCCATTTGCCCGGCTGGTTCCGGCTCGGCCACAAGGTGCTCGACATCGTGGCCAAGGAGGGTGGCGATCTCCGACACACCGTTCTCTGCCACATGAATCCCTCGCATGAGGATCTCAACTATCAGGGCGAGATCGCTTCGCGCGGCGCGTTCCTCGAATACGACATGATCGGCATGGATTTCTTCTATGCCGACCAGCAGGTGCAGTGCCCGAGCGACGAGGAGGCTGCACGCGCCATCGTCAAGCTCGTCGAGATGGGACACGCTGGCCGTATCCTGCTGTCGCACGACGTTTTCCTGAAGATGATGCTGACGAAATACGGCGGCAACGGCTATGCCTACGTCCTCAGGCATTTCCTCCCGCGCCTCAAACGCCACGGTCTCAATGACCAGATCATCGGCCAAATGATGCGCGACAATCCACGGTCGGTCTTCCAGGCTGCTGCCTGACGGCTGGATTTCATCAGAGAAACGGTAAGGACAATGACAAAGAAAGTACTCCTCGTCGGTGAAAGCTGGGTCAGTTCGGCCACCCACTACAAGGGCTTCGACCAGTTCGGCAGCGTCACTTTCCATTTGGGCGCCGAGCCGCTGGTCAAGGCGCTTCAGGGTAGCGAATTCGAACTGACCTACATGCCGGCGCACGAGGCGGTGGAAAAATTTCCCTTCGGCATGGCCGGGCTTGACGCCTATGACGCGGTCATCCTGTCAGACATCGGCGCGAACTCGCTGCTCCTGCCGCCGGCGGTGTGGCTCCAGTCGAAGACGGTGCCGAATCGGCTGAAGCTCATCAAGGCCTGGGTCGAGAAGGGCGGCGCGCTGTTGATGGTCGGCGGCTACTTCTCGTTTCAGGGGATCGACGGCAAGGCGCGCTGGCGCCGCACGCCGGTCGAAGACGTCTTGCCCGTCACCTGCCTTCCCTATGACGACCGCGTTGAAATGCCGGAAGGATCGACGGCCGTCGTCGTGAAGCCGGAACATCCGGTCATGGCCGGGCTTGACGGCGAATGGCCGCTGCTTCTCGGCGTCAACGAAGTGGAACTGCGCGACCGTGCCGATATCGAGGTGCTTGCCCGCCTGCCGGAGGATCAGGGGAGCCATCCGTTGCTGGTGCTGGGTTCGCATGGCAAGGGCCGCACGGCCGCCTGGACCTCCGATATCGGTCCTCACTGGCTGTCGCCGGCTTTTTGCGAGTGGGAAGGGTATGGACGCTTGTGGACCAATCTCCTTGCCTGGATGACCGAGGCGCGCTGAAGCTCAGGCGGCGAGGATGGCATGGAGTTCGGCCTTGGTGGGAAACGCAGATCGGGTGCCTCGCCGGCTGACAGTTAAGGCAGCAGCAGTGGTCGCGTGGCGTATGGCGCGGGCGTCAAGCGGCACGCCGCGCAAGGCACAAGAGGCGAGTGCCGTGCCCATGAAGGTGTCGCCGGCGCCCGTCGTATCGATGGCGGTGACGGCGGCCGCCGGGATCTTAAGGGTGCCTGCCCGGCTTGCGAGCATTGCGCCTTCGCCGCCGAGTGTCAGGACAGCATGTTTGACCCCCGCAGAGATCAGGGTCGACGCGGCAGCTTGGCCGCCGCTTCCAGTCAAGCTCTCGGCTTCGCCTTTGTTCAGAAAGGCGATGTCGATGAGCGGCCAGAGATCGGCGAAGAAGCGACGAAGGGGCGAGGGATTGAAGGCGGTCACCAGCTGTCGGCGCCTGGCTTCTTCAAGGATGCCGCGGGTAACGTCATCGGAAAGGTTGCCCTGCAGGACAACGAGATCGCCAGCGGTACTTTCGGCAAGCGGCCGAATTGCTTCCGAAAGGGTCAGCGAACCGGCAGAATCCGTGGTCGTGACGATGGCATTTTCGCCATCGGGGGTGGTGAAGATGATAGAGAAATCGCTCGCCTTTCCGGAGAGCCGGACCAGTCGCGCGTCGACCGGTTCTTCGGCCAACTGGCTGCGAATGATTTCAGCGCGAAAATCATCGCCGACGGCTGCAACAAGGATGGAGGTAAGACCGGCACGGCCCATCACCACGGCCTGGTTCGCGCCTTTGCCGCCAAGGTCACGGGTTTCCTCGTGACCGAGAATTGAGGCGCCTGCCTCGGGCATGGCCGATACGGAAATGGTTTCGTCCACTGTTACGTTGCCGATGACATAAGCACGCATGACTGGCTTTCGAAAGGGAAACAGATGCAGGAAATATCCGACAAGACCTCAAGCGCCATACGGGAAATATTCGGGACTGACAAGGCGCTGATCGGCATGATCCATTGCCCCGCCTTTCCCGGCGCACCGCGTTACCGCGGCAAAGAGATGAACGCAATCTATGACACTTGCCTGCGCGACGCCGAGGCCCTGATGGAGGGCGGTATGCACGGGCTGATTATCGAAAATCACGGCGACATCCCGTTCTCGAAGCCGGAGGATATCGGCCCGGAGACCGCGGCTTTCATGTCGGTCGTCACCGATCGCATCGCACGGGCCGTTGATGTCCCCCTCGGGATCAACGTCCTTGCGAATGCGCCGATCCCATCATTCGCCATCGCCATGGCCGGCGGCGCAAAGTTCATCCGGGTCAACCAGTGGGCCAACGCCTATGTCGCGAATGAGGGCTTCATGGAAGGCCGCGCGGCGCAGGCGATGCGCTACCGGTCGATGCTGAGAGCCGAGCACATTAGGGTTTTCGCCGACAGCCATGTCAAGCATGGCGCACACGCCATCACCGCCGACCGCACGATCGAGGAACTGACCCGCGACCTTGCTTTCTTCGACGCCGATGCCGTGATCGCCACGGGACAGCGCACAGGCAACACGGCGAGCATCGAGGAGATTGAGGAAATCGGCGCAGCGACACATCTGCCCTTGCTGGTCGGTTCCGGCGTCAGCAAGGAGAATATCGTCAAAATCTTGAAGCGCACCAACGGCGTCATCGTCGCCTCCTCGCTGAAGCACGGAGGCGTGTGGTGGAACCCGGTCGACATCGAGCGCGTCAAGGCCTTCGTTGCAGCCGCCGGACCGGCTTTGAAAGGATGAACGGCATGCTGGAGAGCATGTCGGATCAGCTCATCCGGGAAAACCGGTCCATCTTCGAGGCTATGGTCAGTCATCGCTTTGTCGAGGACATCAAGGCGGGCCGCCTGTCGAAGGAAGTCTTCGACAGGTACCTCGTTTACGAGGGTGCCTTTGTCGAAACGGCCATCTGCATCTTCGCCTATGCAACGGCCAAGGCAGAGACCATTGCGCAGAAGCGATGGCTGATCGGTGTGCTGGACGCGCTCGCCAATCAGCAGATTGCCTATTTCGAGAAGACCTTCGCCGCACGCGGGATCGATCCCACAGCCTTCGATGTCGATCGGCCAGAGGTGGCGGACTTCCGCAACGGCATGCTGGAGATCGCAAGATCCGGAGGCTTCCTCGACACGATCGCCGCCATGTTTGCTGCTGAATGGATGTATTGGACCTGGTCGCGTCAGGCGGCCGAATGCCGGATCGACGATCCATTGCTCAAGGAATGGGTGGACCTCCACGCCCACGAGGATTTTGCCGCCCAGGCGCGCTGGCTTAAGGCGGAGCTCGACCTTGCTGCTGATCCGCTTAATCCCGCCGAGCGGTCGCGGCTCAGCAGCATCTTCGGCCGGGTCCAGCAGCTGGAGATCGGTTTTCACGACGCGCCCTATCGATAGCGGAGAATACCTGCGACACAGGCGGTTGGCATCGCCGGCGAGGGCCCCGTGAGACGGCTCGTAGCGGCGAGGCGGTCGCCGGACAAAAGAAGGAGCTGCCGGGTTGCGCAGGGCTGCATAGGCTCGACGGCGTCCTTGCCTGAAGGCTGCTCTAAGCCTTCGGGAAGCAGCTGGCGGGCTTAGACGCGCCATACTGGGCTTCCGATATCACAACAAGTTCGGTCTGTCGGTGGCGATCGAAGGCACTCCAGGAAGCGCTTCGCAAGCCTAAGGCGGCGGCAGGCGAGATTACTAGACAGGCCGAGCGTGGCGGTGTCTTTCACCGTGACCGGGCCGTATCTCGAAGCGCTACTGCCAACGGCTACCGATAATCCTCAAGACAAAGCTGCGGAAAAGCCAGCGGCCGGGGAACAATACCGCTGCCTTCAGGTTGATCTTGCTTCAACACAAAAGCCCCAGAGGCTGCGCGTGAGCCAGCAGGATGAAAGGAGAAGCGCCATGGCACTGACCCTGATGAGCCCGGCATTCACACAGGATAATCCCATTCCCAAGAAATATGCGCGCTCCGGCGAAAATCTGTTTCCGCCTCTCAAGTGGGGCGGGGCTCCGCAAGGAACGAGAAGCTTTGCCTTGATCGTCGAAGACCCGGACGCGCCGCGCGGCACCTTCCGCCATTGCGGCATTGCCAATATCCCGTCCGATTGGGATGCTCTGGCCGAAAGCGCCGATACCGCACCGGAAAACGCGCCACGCTTTTACAGGAATGATTTCGGCAATGCGCGCTATGACGGTCCGCAGCCGCCACGGGGCGACCAGGCGCATCACTATATCTTCCGCCTTGCCGCGCTCGACGTCCCGAGGCTTTCGGTTCCCGGTGACGCCGGAATCGTTTCGATGTGGAACGAGGCAAGGAAACATATGCTCGACGAGGCAAGCATTACCGGGACCTATCAGAGCTGAGCTGATTTCATTTGATCCGACTTGGCAAGTGCTGATCGCACAGCGCAATGCGTCCCCGAGGTTCCGGCGAGAAGGGCGGCAGCCCGTGTTCCGCGCTATCTTACGCCGACGCTGTCGGGCCACAAAGCCTGAATCTCCTTGGGCAGTGCGTCGCGCACCTTCGCCGATTGGCCGAGATCGATATGACGGGCAAGAACGTGGAAAACCGATTTCGCCGCATCGGCGGGATCGACCGGACGAATGGATTTTAGCCCTTCGGCGACACGCTCGAGGAATTCATCGCGTGAACGCATCTTGTCCGGCATCTGGGAAGGTCGATACTGATCGTAATAGATGCCACGAACGATGAGCGGCAGTTCTGCGCCGAGATGGGCCGCAAGGTCCGGCGAGAGCCTGTCGCGCAAGGCCCTCAGGACGGCGCCCAGAATATGCCATGCGACGTGCCGGTCGGGGCCATGGTCGGCCATGATTTCGTTCAGCCAGATATTGGTAGTTTGCAGTGTCTTGTCGAAGACATCGAGACCGGTGGTGCTCATATTGACACCCTCCTTTGCAAGGGGCCGGTCGAAGCCCGGACATCCTTCTCAAAGAGCACAACTGCAATTGGCTGCAATTGTTTCGTCATTCGCAAAGAAAACGGCCGTGAACGTCTATGTGCGGGTATTTGCCTGGCGTGAGCGTCCAGATTGCTGACAGGGACGTTAATCGATGACGCTTGGAACATTGCCGAGCCAGATACGTTGGACTTCTGTAGAAATCCATACAAGGCGGAGGATAAAAATCATGAAAGTGAGCGAAGTGATGACGCGCGACGTCCGGCTCATCAGGCCGGGTGACACGATACAGGAAGCGGCAAGGATCATGGCCGAACTCGACGCCGGCGTTGTGCCCGTCGAGGATAATGACCGGCTCGTTGGCATGCTGACGGATCGCGACATCGCGGTACGCGCCATTGCTCAGGGGCAGGGACCTGAGGCGAAGGTCGGCGATATCATGACGTCCGAAGTCAGATACTGCTTTGATGATCAGGACACCGACGAGGTCTGCAAGAACCTTGCCGATCAACAGATCAGGCGCATTCCGGTGGTCAATCGGGACAAGCGGCTGGTCGGCATATTGTCGCTGGGCGATCTGGCCACAGTCGCCGAAAAAACGTCGGCCGGCGCAGCTCTTGCGGGCATATCGCGGCACGGAGGCCACCATTCGCAGTCGAGCGGCCTTCACTAAGCGGCCGCGCGATGCGCTAAAAAGCCGGGAACGCGGCGCCCTTATGCGCCACTCAGTGATCCCGCCAGTACCCGGTGCGCGCCGTTTCGCTGCGCGCACCCCCAATGCTGCACTGCGGCGACGAATGTCTCTTGACGGCTGACCTGCGGTAACCTTTACTCAACTGATCTGCTGGACCAACCAGTGGATCAGTGAGCGATGGGGACCATGGACGAGAGCCCGATCTTGACGCAGGTACCGAATGTCGGGCGAAGCCTCGCCCGCCAGACGGCGCGCGACGTCATCGCTGAAAAGCTGATGGTCCTGATTGCCACGAACATGCTGCGGCCGGGCGACGAGCTGCCGGGTGAGCGCGAGCTTGCCAATGTTCTTCATGTGAGCCGGGAAACGGTGCGCGGCGCAATCCAGATGCTTGCCGCCCAAGGCATCATCGAAGTCTCGCACGGCAGCCGCAGCCGCGTCGGCAAGGTCGACCTCAGCCACATCACCGTCACCATCGCATCCCCTAACGCCATCGACAGTTACGATTTGGAATCGGTTCATGCGGCGCGCCTACATATCGAACTCAAGGTCGTCGGCGATGCCGCCGAAAGGATAGACGCCGAAACGCTGAAAAAGCTGCAGGGCCTCATCGAAGCGCAGCGTCTGGGTGGAGACGATGCAATGCGCTTTCTCATCTGTGACCGTGAATTCCACGTCGCAATCTATCGCGCCTGCGGAAACCCGCTGCTCGCCGACTTCGTCACCGATCTATACACCTACATGATGGACTACCGGCGCAACGCCATGTCCCAGCCGGGCGCCATTAAGGCCAGCTACGCCGATCACGTTGCGATCGTCGAGGCTCTTGAACGGCATGACCGGGACGCCGTAATCGCCGCGTTTCGCCATCATCTGACGCGTATTTACGAAACGACCAGGGCTCTTTTGAGCGCCGGCAGTCCGGCGTGAGCCGAACAGCATGAGGAGATTTGCCTGATATGCATGTGATGGTTATCGGCGCAGCCGGCATGATCGGACGCAAACTCGTGGAAAAGCTCGGCTCCAACGCCGAAGCGCTCGGCCCAGGCATCGACAGGCTCACGCTCGTCGATGTCGTTGCTCCGCCGGTGCCTGCCGCACTTGCCTCCGTTTCCAACGCGCTGGCGCTGGATCTCTCGGATGCCGGCGCCGCAGCCACGCTTGCCGCCTTGCGACCGGATCTGATCTTCCATCTCGCGGCAATCGTGTCCGGCGAGGCCGAGGCGGATTTCGACAAAGGCTACCGCGTCAATCTCGACGGCACGCGCTCGCTCTTTGAGGCGATCCGGTACGAAGGCCAAAAAGAGCCTTACACCCCGCGCCTGATCTTTGCGTCATCCATCGCCGTCTTCGGCCAGCCCTTCCCGGAGAAGATCAGCGATGATTTCTTCACGACGCCGCTGACGAGCTACGGGACGCAAAAGGCAATCTGCGAGCTCCTGTTGGCCGATTATTCACGCCGTGGCATTTTCGACGGCATCGGCATCCGCCTTCCGACGATCTGCATTCGCCCAGGCAAGCCCAACAAGGCGGCCTCCGGCTTTTTTTCCAATATCCTGCGCGAGCCGCTGGTCGGCCAGGAGGCGGTGCTCCCCGTCGACGAGAACGTCCGCCACTGGTTTGCAAGCCCCCGTTCGGCGGTCGGCTTCTTCGTCCATGCCGCGCGGATCGACACCAGCAAGATCGGGCCGCGCCGCAATCTGACCATGCCCGGCCTTTCCGCGCTCGTCGGCGAAGAGATCGAGGCGCTGCGCCGCGTTGCCGGCGACAAGGCGGTCAAGCTCATCCGCCGCGAGGCCGACCCCGCCGTTCGTGCGATTGTTTCCGGCTGGGCGACGGACTTCGATGCGCAGCGCGCCACCGCGCTCGGTTTCAAGGCCGAAGCCAATTTCGACGAGATCATCAAGATCCACATAGACGACGAACTCGGGGGTAAAATCTGAGATGCCGCAATCCGCAACCCTGCAGAAAGGCAAGATCGCGCTCGTCACCGGCGGTGGCACCGGCATCGGCCGCAGCATCGCCGGGACCTTGAGCGCTGAAGGCTATGTCGTCGTCATTACCGGCCGCCGGAGCGACGTTCTGGAAAAAGCCGCCGCCGAGCTTGCTGCCGAAACCGGCGGGACGGTCCGGGCGATGACCTGCGATATCGGCCTTGCCGATCAGGTGGCAGACCTTTTTGGTCGGATCAAAGCCGAGTTCGGCAGGCTCGACCTTCTCGTCAACAATGCCGGCAGCAATATTCCGGCGATCCCGCTGGAGGACGTCAGCTTCGATCAGTGGAGCGGGGTGGTTGCGGCCAACCTTACCGGCGCCTTTCTATGCACGCAGCAGGCTTTCAGGTTGATGAAATCGCAGGAGCCGCGCGGCGGCCGCATCATCAACAACGGATCGATTTCCGCCACGACGCCGAGGCCGAATTCCGCTCCTTATACGGCGACAAAACATGCGATCACCGGTTTGACGAAATCGGCCGCACTCGACGGACGGCCATACGATATCGCCTGCGGCCAGATCGATATCGGCAATGCCGCAACGGATATGACGTCGAAGATGAGCTCGGGGGTGCTGCAGGCGAATGGAGAGATTGCGAGCGAGCCGACGATCCCGTCCGAGCATATCGCCCGCGCCGTCGTCTATATGGCAAGCCTGCCGTTGGAGGCAAACGTGCTGACCATGACTGTGATGGCGACAAAAATGCCCCTCGTGGGCAGGGGATAGGCATAACGAAGTTGAATTGGCCGGCGCCCTGGCGGTGTTATCCTGGAGCAGGGATAGCCGGGCAGATGAGGGCCGAAGGCGAAGACAAGGTCTGGGAGGGACTTTTATGGCAGCTGTCGAGTTTGTCGATGTCAGGAAATCATTCGGGGCGTTCCCAGTCATCAAGGGTGTGAACATCGAGATTGCCGACGGGGAGTTCGTGATCCTGGTCGGGCCGTCCGGATGCGGAAAATCCACGCTTTTGAGAATGCTCGCCGGGCTCGAAAACATATCCGCCGGGGAAATCCGCATCGGCAGCCGCGTCGTCAACGGGCTGGCGCCGGGAGAGCGCGACATCGCCATGGTCTTTCAGAACTATGCGCTTTATCCGCACATGACGGTCGCCCAGAACATGGCGTTTTCGCTGATGCTCAAACGTGCGCCGAAGGCGGACATGGACCAGCGCGTGAACAAGGCCGCCGGGATCCTCGGCCTCACCAAACTTCTCGACCGCTATCCACGCCAGCTTTCCGGCGGTCAGCGGCAGCGCGTCGCCATGGGCCGGGCGATCGTGCGCGATCCGCAGGTGTTCCTCTTTGACGAACCGCTCTCCAACCTCGACGCCAAACTCCGCGTCGCAATGCGTGCCGAGATCAAGGAGCTCCACCAGCGCCTTAGCACAACGACCGTCTATGTCACCCACGATCAGATCGAGGCGATGACGATGGCCGACAAGATCGTCGTCATGCATGACGGCGTCGTGGAACAGGTTGGCGCGCCGCTCGATCTCTACGACAATCCGGCGAACCTCTTTGTCGCAGGCTTCATCGGCTCGCCGGCGATGAACATGTTCAAGGGCCGGCTCAATCCGGACAACGCCAACCAGTTCATTGCGTCGGACGGAACGGCCCTGCCGGTTGCAAATCCGCCTGCCGGGGCAAAGGGACGCGATCTGATCTATGGGTTGCGCCCGGAATATATCGCGCTCGATGCCAATGGTCTGCCGGCTGAGATCGTCGTCATCGAGCCGACCGGCTACGAAACGCAGCTGATCGTGAGGTTCGGGGGCGCTGATGTCAGTTGTGTCTTCCGCGAACGCGTCAACGCGCGCCCCGGCGAGACGTTGCGCGTCTCGATCGACGCGTCGCATGTGCATCTCTTCGATGCCGAAAGCGGACAGAGATTGAGTGCCTGATAACGCTTCAGCGGAGGCCGGGAAGAAGAGGAGCCTTCCCTGCTCATCCGCCGATGCGATGACCGTCGTTCGCCACGCGGGAAGGTGAACGCCGGAGAATTCGCTCCCGCTTTTCAAGGAGGAGTATTATGACAATCAAAAGACGTGATTTTCTTGCCGCGTCGGCGGCCGCGGCCGGTATCGCGGGCCTTTCGCCGTTCGGGGTCCGACCGTCTTTCGCCCAGGCCGAACCGAGCTACAAGCCGGAAGAAGGCGCAAGCCTCAGGCTTCTTCGCTGGACGCCCTTCGTCAAGGGAGACGAGGATGCCTGGCTTGCCAACACCAAGAAGTTCACCGAGGCGACCGGCGTCGAGGTTCGCGTCGACAAGGAAAGCTGGGAAGATATCCGTCCGAAGGCTGCCGTTGCCGCCAATGTCGGCTCCGGTCCGGACATGGTGATGTGCTGGTTCGACGACGCCCATCAGTATCCCGACAAACTCGTCGACCTGACCGAACTTGCGAACTATCTCGGCAACAAGTACGGCGGCTGGTATGACGGTGTCCGCGGCTATGCAACCCGCGACGACAAGTTCATCGCTATGCCGCTCACGGCGATCGGCAATGCCGTCGTGTACCGCGACAGCCATGTGAAGGCGGCCGGCTTCAGCGAGTTCCCGAAGGATACGGCCGGCTTTCTGGAACTTTGCAAGGCAATGAAGGCCAAGGGCACGCCCGCCGGCTTCCCGCATGGCAAGGCGGTCGGCGACGGCAACAATTATGCCCATTGGCTGCTTTGGAGTCATGGCGGCAAGATGGTGGACGAAAGCGGCAAGGTGACCATCAACAGCCCCGAAACGCTGGCTGCCATCAACTATGCGAAGGAACTCTATGCAACCTTCATCCCTGGCACGGAAAGCTGGCAGGACATCAACAACAACCGGGCATTCCTCGCCGGGCAGGTTTCGCTGATCGCAAACGGTGTGTCAGTCTACTATGCGGCGAAAAAAGATCCAAAGCTTGCCGAAATCGCCGCAGACATGAGAACCACGAACTTCCCGATTGGTCCGGTCGGCAAGAGCGTCGAGCTGCACCAGACGAGCTCGCTGCTTCTCTTCAGCCATACCGAGTACCCGGAAGCTGCAAAAGCCTACATCAAGTTCATGATGGAAGCCGACCAGATGAATGCTTGGATTACAGGTTCCAGCGCCTATTGCTGCCAGCCGCTGAAGGCCTTTGCCGACAATCCCGTCTGGACGTCCGATCCGATCCATGCGCCCTATGCGCGTGCTTCGGAGACGCTGCGGCCGAACGGTTATGCGGGCCCCCTCGGCTATGCTTCGGCAGGCACTATGGCCGACTACGTGCTCGTCGACATGTTCGCCGTTGCTGTAACAGACCAGATGACGCCGGAAGACGCGATGAAAGAAGCCGAGCGCAGGGCAAACCGCTACTACCGGGTTTAAGCCCGCTTAAAGGTCTGCAGCATGCCGGCGACGGCATGCTGCGATTGTCCATCAGGAGATAGAACCATGTCGACCGTGACATCCGGGGATACGACGCGCGGCCGGGTCGCATCGCTCATGCAGAACAACAACATGCTCGGCTTCTTGTTCATGCTGCCGGCGGCCATCTTTCTCGTATGTTTCCTCACCTACCCGCTCGGACTGGGTGTCTGGCTCGGCTTCACCGACACTCGGATTGGTCGCGACGGTATCTTCATCGGCCTTGAGAACTATCAGTTCCTTGCCAGCGATTCCGTTTTCTGGCTCTCGGTCTTCAACACCCTGCTTTATACGTTCGTTGCCTCCGTCTTAAAATTCGTGCTTGGCCTCTGGCTGGCGCTGCTTCTCAATCAGCACCTGCCGTTCAAGTCCTTCTTCCGCGCTATCGTCCTGCTTCCATGGGTCGTTCCGACGGTGCTGTCGGGGCTGGCTTTCTGGTGGATCTACGATTCGC
This sequence comes from Rhizobium mongolense USDA 1844, assembly GCF_000419765.1. Taxonomy (GTDB): domain Bacteria; phylum Pseudomonadota; class Alphaproteobacteria; order Rhizobiales; family Rhizobiaceae; genus Rhizobium; species Rhizobium mongolense. Next base: position 116,022 of record NZ_ATTQ01000009.1, read on the forward strand.
AATTCTCGATCCTTTCCTGGTCGCTGATGCAGATGGGGCTGATTGATGGACCGATCAATTTTCTCGGCGATCCCACCAATGCGCGGATCTCGGTGATTATCGCCAATGTCTGGCGCGGCATTCCGTTCGTTGCCATCTCGCTGCTCGCCGGCCTGCAGACCATTCCCGCCTCGCTGCAGGAAGCCGCCTCGCTCGACGGCGCAACCAGCTGGCAGCGGTTCCGCTATGTGACGCTGCCGATGCTGACGCCGATCATCGCCGTCGTGATGACGTTTTCGGTGCTTTTTACCTTCACCGATTTCCAACTGATCTACGTGCTGACCAAAGGCGGGCCGGTCAATGCAACGCACCTGATGGCGACGCTGTCCTTCCAGCGCGGCATTCCGGGCGGCCAGTTGGGCGAGGGAGCTGCCATTGCGGTCGCGATGATCCCCTTCCTGCTTGCCGCCATCATGTTCAGCTTCTTCGGTCTGCAGCGCCGCAAATGGCAGCAGGGCGGCCAGGATTAACGCTCGGGAGACAATCATGAACGCCAACACGACCGATCAGGTTCTGACCGACAACGTTCAGGGGATGAGTTATCTCAACCGCCTGCCACGGCGCATCGTCATGCTCTATCTGCCGATGGCGGTCTTCGTCTTCGTGTTGCTCTTTCCGTTCTATTGGATGGCGATCACCGCCGTCAAACCGAACTCGCAGCTGACCGATTACAACAACTACAGCCCCTTCTGGGTGGTCGAGCCGACGCTAGACCACATCAAATATCTGTTCCTTGAAACCTCCTATCCGGGCTGGCTCTGGAACACGATGCTGGTTGCGGTCGGATCGACGGTGCTGTCGCTTGCAGCATCCGTTTTCGGCGCTTACGCAATCGAGCGCGTGCGCTTTACCGGATCGCGCCCGGTCGGGCTCCTTATTTTTCTCGCCTATCTCGTGCCGCCATCGATCCTCTTCATCCCGCTGGCCTTCATCGTCTTCAAGCTCGGCATCTACGATTCCAGGCTGGCGCTGATCTTTACCTATCCGACCTTCCTGATCCCGTTCTGCACCTGGTTGCTGATGGGCTATTTCCGGTCGATCCCTTTCGAGCTCGAGGAAAGCGCGTTGGTCGACGGCGCCAACCGCTGGCAGATCCTGGTGAAGGTCATCCTGCCGCTTGCCGTGCCCGGGTTGATATCGGCCGGCATTTTCGCCTTCACGCTCTCGTGGAACGAGTTCATCTATGCGCTCACATTCATTCAGTCGTCGGAAAACAAGACCATTCCCGTCGGTGTTTTGACCGAGCTGGTGCGCGGCGACGTGTTCGAATGGGGATCGCTGATGGCCGGGGCTTTGTTCGGCTCGCTGCCCGTCGTGATCCTCTATTCGTTCTTCGTCGACTACTATGTCTCGTCGATGACCGGCGCGGTGAAGGAATGACGAAATTTGACTGTCAGTTCGTGAGAGAGAGGGGCGGATGAACAGGATTGATCTGGAAGGACAGCATGCGATCGTCACAGGGGGTGCCCAGGGCATTGGTTTTGCCATCGCCAGCCGTCTGATTGCCTCCGGTGCGGCGGTAACACTTTGGGACATGGATAGGCCGTTGCTCGAAAAGGCGGAGGCTGCGCTTGGCGCAGGAACTCGCAGCGCCGTCGCCGATATCTCACGCTGGGACCAGGTCGAGGCTGCCTATGCCGCCACGACCACCGATGGCCCACCGGTTTCGATCGTCGTCAATTCCGCCGGCATCGCCGGAGATGCAGCGCCGGTTGACACCTATGACATCGCCATGTGGACGAAAATCATCGATATCAATCTCACCGGCACCTTCTATGTCAACCGCGCAGTGGTCCCGGATATGAAGGCGCGCAACTACGGTCGCATCGTCAATATCGCCTCGATCGCAGGCAAGGAGGGCAATCCGAACGCTGCAGCCTATTCCGCCTCGAAGGCAGGCGTCATAGGGCTTACCAAATCGCTGGGCAAGGAGCTTGCCGGCTACGACATCGCCGTCAACTGCATTACGCCCGCAACCGCTCAGACGCGGATTCTGGAACAGCTGACGCCGGAGTTCATCGAATACATGCGCTCGCGTATCCCGCGCGGCCGCTTTTTGAAGGTCGAGGAGGCAGCGTCCATGGTCGCCTGGCTGGTGTCCAAGGAAAACAGCTTTACCACAGCCTCGACATTCGACCTGTCGGGCGGGCGTGCCACCTATTGAAGAACATGGCGGGCTTCACGGCCTTAAGCGGTGGCGCCTGGAAAAATCTCGAAGCCTGTATCGACGATTGATTTCGTTTGCGGCCGTTCCGGCGTTTCGAAGGCCTTTTCCACTGATGTGCGTCCAATCAGGAAGCGGTTCGAGCGCACCGTTGCAAGAGGCTGCGGCAGTTCGCGGCCAATATCCAGGCCATTGAAGCCAAAAATGGCAAGATCGTCGGGCATGCGCACGCCGGCACCAAGGCACTGGAAGACACCTCCGACCGCCATGTCGTCGTTGGAATAGATGATCACATCGAGCTTCACCGGCTCGACGAAAAGACGTGCCGTCATCTCCCGTCCGACACCGACGGAACTCGGCGCATCGGCGATCGCGTGGGCGGCAATTCGTAATCCCGCGTCGCCCAATGCGTCACAAATCCCGTCGTAGCGCAGCCGGGCCCGCCTGTCGGCGTTCCAGTCATGACCGACATATCCGAACTGGCGGTATCCGCGCTCGATGAGGTATTGGCCGGTGGCGTAGCCGGCACGCCGATGCGACATGCCGACGGCGATGTCGATCGGCGTCGAATCGATGTCCATCATCTCGACAATGCGGATGCCGCTTTCAGAAAGCATGCGGTGGGTTGCCGGGGTATGATCGAAGCCGGCAATCAGGATGGCTGCGGGCTTCCATGAGAGCAGTCCGCGAACGATCGTTTCCTCCAGATCAATGTCGTAGCCCGTAATGCTGATGACGGGTTGGTAGTCGCTGCCGCGCAAGGCGGCATGGACGCCTTGCAGAACTTCGGGAAAGACGATGTTGGACAGTGAGGGAACGACGACGCCAACCAGATGGGAATCGAGCGAGGCAAGCGAACCGGCAATCCGGTTGGGGACATAACCCGTCGCCCGAACGGCCTCCATCACCCGCCGGCGCGTTTCCTCTGCGACCGGCCCCTTGTTGCGCATGATCCGCGAGACGGTCGATTCGCCCACGCCGGCGCGAAGGGCGATATCCCTCACGGTCACCTTGCTTTTCCTTGCCGGCAGACGCTGTTTTTGCTGCATTAGATCCTCCTGCTTCAGCCCGCAGGCGGGCATCAACTCCAGACGTTCACTGGCCCATACATCAAGGGCCAGCTCACGAGACCGACGTTTGATTGCCGCAGCTCTTCTCAGCGGCTTGCAAACGCATCAAGCCAGCTAAGACCTGCCACCGTCTTGCCTGCAGGACGATACTCGCAGCCGACGAACCCTTTGTAGCCGAGAACATCCAGCTCTTTGAGCAGACGAAAATCGTCAAGCTCACCGGTTGCGGGCTCGTTGCGCAGCGGCACCGAAGCAATCTGTACGTGGCCGATGAGCGGCATCAGCCGCCGGAGCCCCGTGAGCACGTCGCCGTGAATGATCTGACGATGATAGATGTCGAATTGCAGCTTCAGGTTTGGCTTCTTCAATGCAGTGATGATGTCGGCAGCAAAGTCGAAGTTGTTGAGAAAATATCCCGGCATGTCCCGTGGGTTGATCGGCTCGATGACGATGTCGATGCCGCTTTCGCCTGCCCGATCGCAGGCGAATGCCAGAGAGTCGCGGTAAATCGCAATCGTGGCCGGATCCCTGCGCGAGGCCAGACCGCTCATGACATGCAGCGTGCGGGCGCCTGCGCTTCGGGCGTATCGCAAGGCTGTATCCACCGAGGTTCGAAATTCGCTCTGCCGGCCGTCGAGCGCAGCAAGGCCGCGTTCGCCGGCCTGCCAGTTTCCTGGCGGCAAATTGAAGAGTGCAGGCGTCAGTCCGTTTTCCCGCAGGCGCTCGCCGATGACCTCCGGCGGGTGGTCATAGGGAAACAGGAACTCGACGGCGGAAAAGCCGACCATTGCGGCTGCCGCAAACCGTTCCAAAAACGCCACCTCGTTGAACATCATCGTAAGATTTGCGGCAAATTGCGGCATCACGCAGCCTCCGGCCCGCCGGGAAGCTCAATGCCCGTCACCTTTGCGATCAGCCTTGCGACGGAGGCATCATCGTCCCGGCCCATGCCGGCTGCAGCCGTCATGATGAACATCTGAAGTGCCGTGGACGTGATCGGCAGCGGAAACTTCAACCCGCGTCCCAGATCCGACACGATGCCAAGGTCCTTCGTGAAAATATCGACGGCGCTCTGGGGGGAATAATCACCTTGAAGGATGTGCGGAACGCGGTTTTCGAACATCCAGGAATTGCCCGCCGACGCTGTGATGACCTCATAGATCTTGTCGATATCAAGGCCGAGCGCCTTGGCAAAGGTTATCGCTTCACAGGCGGCCGCGATATGAACGCCGGCAAGGAGCTGGTTGACGATCTTGAAGGATGATCCGATGCCGGCCCGGTCTCCGAGTTCGTAGACCGTCGTGGCGATCGCATCGAGCACGGGGCGCACATGGTTGAAAGCTTCGGGTCGTCCCGATGCCATTATCGTGAGTTCCCCGGCAGCGGCGCGCTTTGCGCCGCCGCTGATCGGCCCATCAATATAGTTCAGACCAAGCGTGCCGGCGCGCTGCGCCAGATCTTCGGCCGCCTGCGGCGCCATCGTTGCAAAGGAAAGGATCGTGCCGCCCTTCGACATGCTCCGCGCCGCACCGCCCTCACCAAATAGAACCTGTTCTGTCTGGGCGCCATTGACGACCACGGTCACGACAACATCGGCGCCGTCAGCTGCTTCGGCTGGACTTGCAGCCCCTTTGCCGCCTGCTGCGACGAAGCGTGCCGTCGTTTCGGCGCTGATGTCGTAGCCGCGGGCCTTAAAGCCTTTTTTCAGCAGTGATGTCGCGACGCCAAAACCCATCGATCCGAGACCGATGACGCAGACCCTCAGGTTAACCGCTTCGCTCATGTTCGAAATCCATTGTTGCATTCATTCCGCGCGGAATCGGCTTGAATCGTGATCCGCGAAAAACTAATGACAGCGCTGCCACTCTATGGTTAGCTTATCGGCGGAATGGATTGCAAGTTCTATTTTTCATCGGGGAATTTGACACTTCGTCAGCCCAGACATTCAACGCAAACAGGCAGGAGTAATGATGTGCTAATCGGTGCAGTAGCCGACGACATCACCGGAGCCACCGATCTTTGCCTCATGCTGTCGCGTGAAGGCATGAAGACCCTGCAAGTGATCGGATTGCCGGAGGAGGGAACTGATTTTGGCGATGCGGATGCGGTGGTCGTTGCGCTCAAATCGAGAACGATCCCTGCAGAAGAAGCCGTCAGGGCATCGACGGCGGCGGCCGGCAAGCTGCTTGCCGCCGGCGCAGAGCAACTGCTGTTCAAATATTGCTCGACGTTCGATTCCACCGATGACGGCAATATCGGGCCGGTCGCCGACGCGCTTCAGGATCTGACGGGAGGCGAACTGACGATTGCCTGTCCATCCTTTCCTGCAACCGGCCGCACCGTCTATAAGGGGCATCTTTTTGTCGGCGACCGGCTCCTGTCGGAAAGCCCTCTGAAGGACCATCCCTTAACGCCGATGCACGATCCCGATCTCGTCCGCGTCCTCAAGCGGCAGACAAGACGGCCGGTCGGTCTTATCGATTGGCCGGTGATCGCCAGGGGCGAAGACGCCATCCGGGCGGCTTTTGTGCAGCAGCAGGCGGCAGGAAAGCGCATCCTCGTTGTCGATACATTGTCGGATGCCGATCTGCGCGCTATCGGGGCGGCCTGCGACGGCATGAAGCTTGTCACGGGCGGCTCCGGCGTAGCCATGGGGTTGCCTGAAAATTTCAGAAAACGCAAAAAATTGCCGGTCCGCAAGGCCATGACCCGCATGATGGCTCCGGCAGGACGCCGGGTCGTCCTGGCCGGATCCTGCTCGCTTGCAACCCGTGTCCAGATCGAGGTTGCCCGCAATGACGCTGCGGCAGTTCTAAGGCTTGATATTTCGGCGATTGCCGATGGAAGCCAGAGCGCGGCAGACATCGCCGACTGGGTGATTTCGCAAGACAAGGACCGGCTGCCGCTCGTTTATTCCAGCGCCAGTCCGGAGGAGCTTCAGAGCATCCAGGCGGCCATGGGACGGCACGAGTCCGGAGCGCTTGTCGAAAAGACGCTGGCCGAGGTTGCCGAGCGACTGAAGCAGAAGGGCTTTACCCGTTTTCTCATTGCCGGCGGAGAAACGTCAGGCGCGGTGATCACTGCGCTCGGCGTCAAGACGCTTTCGATCGGCCCTGAAATCGATCCAGGCGTGCCATGGACCCGCAGCCTAAGCGGTCCGGACATTGTGCTGGCTTTGAAATCCGGCAATTTCGGCGCTCCGGATTTCTTCCTGAAAGCCTGGGCGCAGCTTGAAACGGAGAGGTCGGATGCACGAGATTAACCGCCTGCGCGAAGAGATATGCCGTACGGGGCAGTCGCTGTTCGAGCGCGGGCTGACCTCCGGCTCGACAGGCAATATTTCGGTTCGTCTTTCCGACGGCGGTTGGCTGATGACGCCGACCAATGCCTCGATGGGGTCTCTTGACCCGGCCCGCCTTTCCCTCTTCGACGCCTCGGGCAAACTCCTGTCCGGCGACGCGCCGACCAAGGAAGCATTTCTCCATTTTTCGATGTATGGCGAGCGCGGTGATGCCGGCGCCGTCGTCCATCTCCATTCGAGCCATGCAACAGCCGTCAGCATTCTGCGCGACATCGATCCTGAGGATGTCCTGCCGCCCTTGACCGCCTATTACGTCATGCGTGTCGGACGCCTGCCGCTTGTTCCCTATTTCGCGCCCGGGGATACGGCGCTCGCAGACGCGGTCCGGTCGCTCGCCGGGCGTCATCACGCCATGCTGCTTGCCAATCATGGGCCGGTCGTCGCCGGCACGACGCTTGCAAACGCCCAGTTCGCCGCCGAAGAGCTTGAAGAAACTGCAAAGCTTTTCCTCATGCTGCAGCATCACGCCAAAAGGATGCTGACCGCAGAACAGGTCGATGACTTGCGCAAACGCTTCAACCTTCCCTAGGCCGCGTCGGCGGTGGAACTTCAAAACGATTGGACGGGAGAGAGAAATGGCTGAAATCGAGGAGAAAGTCGGATTTATCGGTGTTGGGCTGATGGGGCACGGTATTGCGAAGAACATCGTCGAAAAAGGCTTTCCGCTGACGGTGATCGCGCACCGCAATCGCAAACCGGTCGAAGACCTGCTCGGCCGCGGCGCCCGCGAGGCCCATTCGCTTACGGAGCTTGCGAAAAATTCGACCATGATCTTTCTGTGCCTCACAAGCTCGAAGGAAGTGTCGTCCGTTATCGAGGAAATGCGGCCGGCCCTTGCCCCGGAAACGGTGATTGTCGACTGCTCGACCGGGGATCCAACGGTGACAATGCGTCTTGCCGAAACGCTTGCGGCGCAGAAAGTCTATTTTGCCGACGCACCGCTTAGCCGGACGCCGAAGGAGGCGTGGGAGGGGACCTTGGACTGCATGGTCGGTGCCGATGATGCGACATTCCAACGGATTCGGCCGGTGATATCGACCTGGGCGGCGAAGATCGTCCATATCGGCGGGGTCGCCGACGGTCATCGCATGAAGCTGCTCAACAATTTCATTTCGTTGGGCATGGGAGCTCTCTTTGCCGAGGCTCTGGCACTTTCCCGCAAGGTCGGAATCTCCGTGGAACGCTTCGACAGTGTCATCCGGGGCGGGCGCATGGACAGCGGATTTTACCAGACCTTCATGGGTTATGCTCTGGAAGGTAACCGAAATGCGCATCGCTTCACGCTTTCGAATGCGTATAAGGATCTGAAATATCTGGAATCCATGGCAAATGACGCGACGGTTGCCACGCCGCTTGCGAGTGCGGTGAAGAACTCCTATGCCGCGGCAGTGGCAGGCGGCGGCAACGGTCCTGAGGATTACGTGCCGCATCTTGCAGACTTCGTTGCCCGGACGAACAATGTCGGTTGACCGCAGATCAAAGCAAGCGGCGGTGTGAAAGCAGTTTCAGCAGCTTCTAATCGATATTATGTTAGCAGGTAAGTTGACGCTTCGCGCGAAATCAACTTCTATCCGCCACCGCTTTTTGGGGAGGTTGAAGATGCGTGTCGTAACAAGGATTGCCGAACTGCGGGAGCACATTGCGGCAATCAAAAATGAAGGCCGGTCCCTTGGGTTCGTCCCGACGATGGGGTACCTTCACGCCGGGCATATGGAACTGGTCGCGCGTGCACGCAGTAAAAACGATGCCGTCGTCGTCTCGATTTTCGTCAATCCGCTGCAGTTCGGAAAGAACGAAGACCTTAGGCGCTATCCGAGAGACTTCGAAAGGGACAGCGCCATGCTCTCTGCCGCCGGCGTCGATATCCTTTTTTCCCCAAGCGTTGAGGAGATGTATCCGCGGCCGATGCACACGATCGTGGACGTGCCGGCGCTTGGTAGCGAGTTGGAGGGTGCCGTGCGGCCCGGACATTTTGCCGGCGTTGCGACCGTCGTGACCAAGCTTTTCAATATCGTTCAGCCACATGCGGCCTATTTTGGCAAAAAGGACTACCAGCAGGTCGTCATCATCAAACGGATGGTCGAGGATCTTGCCCTGCCGGTCCGCATCGTCGCCGTCGAGACTGTCCGGGAGGCCGACGGCCTGGCGTTTTCATCGCGAAACAGTTACCTGACGGCGGACGAACGGGCCGCTGCGGTGATCGTTCCAAAGGCACTTGACGAAGCCGAACGACTTTACCGCGAGGGAATCGACGAGCCGCAGGCTCTGGAGGCGGCATTGGCCGCGTTCATTGCACGCGAGCCGCTCGCCGTGGCTGAAGTCGTCGCCGTTCGCGACCCGCAGACCCTGACACGGCTTGAAACCTTGCGCGATCGGCAAGCCCTTGTCGCCCTCTTCGTTCGGATCGGTTCGACCAGGCTTCTTGACAACAGGATCATCGGCCACCGGCGCCAAACCCAGTCGAGGGCCGCGTGATGAGCAAGCCTTCCAGTCAAAAGCGGCTGACACCATTTCGCATCCAGTCCATGAAGGGCTCAGCGCCGATCGTTTGCCTGACCGCTTATACGACACCGATGGCGCGCGCCCTTGATGCCCATTGCGATCTGCTTTTGGTCGGCGATTCCGTCGGCATGGTGCTCTACGGCCTGCCGAGCACGACTTCGGTTACACTCGACATGATGATCGCCCACGGCCAGGCGGTCATGCGGGGAGTCTCGCGGGCCTGCGTCATCGTCGATCTGCCCTTCGGCAGCTACCAGGAATCGAAGGAACAGGCTTTTCGCAGTGCCGTGCGGATCATGCAGGAAACCGGCTGCGACGGCGTCAAGCTGGAGGGCGGCGAGGAGATGGTCGAGACCATCGCCTTTTTGACCGCGCGCGGCGTGCCGGTCTGCGGACATATCGGACTGATGCCGCAACAGGTGCACACCGCCGGCGGTTACCGCTCGCTCGGCCACAATGAAAGCGAGATCGCCAGGGTGAGGCGCGATGCCAGAGCAGTCGGCGGATCCGGCGCTTTTGCAGTCGTCATCGAGGGAATGGTGGAGCCGCTGGCGCGCGAGGTGACCGCCTCGATCCACGCCGCGACGATCGGCATCGGCGCTTCGCCGGCCTGCGACGGCCAGATCCTGGTTGCCGAGGACATGCTGGGCGTCTTCACCGATTTCAAGCCCAAATTTGTCAAACGCTATGCCGGTCTTGCACAGACAATCGAAGAGGCGGCAAGCGCCTATGCTGACGATGTCCGGAATCGACGGTTCCCGGCCAAGGAACACACCTTCGACGTTCGACCTCCACCGCCTTGATCCGCAGGTCTGGCAAGCCCTGTTCCTATGGGCTCGCCTCGGCCCAAGTCGTCGACGCCGGGTCGGCCGATCTTTCTTGGCATGCACCGGAAGACATTTATCAGCAGTGCTGTCGATTTCGGCGGCCGTCGATCGTCCTTGAACAGGTGAGCGCTCCAGTTGCGGAATGACGGCCCGCGCCTCGCGTTCAAAAGCCCGGGAGAGACGGCACACGGCTCCTCTCTCACGATCAGATCGATGGAGGATATTATGGCTGATCATCAGCACCTGACACCCGCAATCGAACTCGCCCGCAGAAACGGTGCCCGATTTCCGAATGAGAGTGAAGACTATCGGCGTGCGCGCGATGCGCTGCTTGCCGAAGAGATCGAGCTGCGCCGCCACATAGAACGCGTCGCGGAGCAAAGGCGCGCTCTTCCGCCTGGGGGCGAAGTGACGAAGGAATACAGGTTTGAGGGACGTACCGGTTTCGTGTCATTGAAAGACCTGTTCGCCGACAAGGACACGCTGGTCGTCTACAGCTACATGTTCGGTCCCGAACGCGAACGTCCTTGTCCTATGTGCACATCCTTATTGTCCGCCTGGGACGGGGAAGTGCCCGACATGCAGCAGCGCATAGCGCTCGCAGTCGTAGCGCGTTCGCCCCTCGAAAGGCTGCTGTCGTTCAAGAAGGAGCGCGGTTGGCGCTATCTGCCGCTTTATTCCGACATTGATGGGGACTATAGCCGGGACTATCGCGCGCTCGGTGAGGGCGGCAGCGACGACGCGGCGTTTAACGTCTTTTCGCGACGCGACGGTACGATCCGGCATTTCTGGAGCGAGGAAATGGGATCGGCGACAGCCGACCCAGGGCAGGATCCGCGCGGTGCGCCCGACCTCATGCCCCTCTGGACGGTGCTCGATTCCACGCCGGAAGGACGTGCGCCGGACTGGTATCCGAAGCTTTCCTACTCGTCTTTGAGCATCTGATGCGAATATCGGAGACGGACGTCGCGCACGGCAAGGCCAGGCGCGGCGTCATAGTCGGCTTCGGTTTTTGCTGCCAGAAAGGCTCTGCCGAGCCGGAAAAACTGCGTGATTGGTCACAAATCATAGGAGAATTGTCAAAAAAGTATCAGTGAAAGGTCGATGGCGTAGTAGCGATCGCTGATGCCTGCGCGTAAAGTCCCTTCAGATGATGACCTCTGGGAGGAGGTGTCATTGCCGGAGAAATTCCGGTTGAGCGCAGGGAGGAAGGTTCGATGAATCCAGATTTGGAAGTGGTCGCGATCGGCAGCGGCGAGTCCTTCAAGGCCTGGGAGCATGGTTATCCCTACCGTACGGTCCGCTGGCACTTCCATCCCGAATATGAGATCCACCATGTCGTCGCGACGACGGGACAATATTTCGTCGGCGATTTCATCGGCGAATTCGAGCCCGACAACCTTGTGCTCACCGGACCGAACCTGCCGCACAATTGGGTGAGCGACGTGCCGCCGGGCACATGCCTGCCACTACGCTGTCGGGTGCTTCAATTCACCGAGTCCTTCCTTGCAGATGCAAGTCGGATTTTTCCGGAACTCTCGGCTTGTGCCGGCATTTTGGAAATGAGCCGTCGGGGTGCGCTGTTCACACCGGAAACGGCATCGCTCGTCGGCCCGCTCCTCGGGGAACTGGTCGAAGCCAAGGGAATTCGCCGCATCGAGCTTTTCATGAACGTGCTCGATGCGCTGAGTTCTGCGCAGGGCACGCGCACCCTTGCGAGCGCGCTTTATCATCCGGATCCCTCGGGCTTCATGTCAGCCGGGGTGAACCAGGCGCTGGCCTTTATCAACACGCATCTGACCGAGCCTTTCAGTGAAGGTGACCTTGCCGAGTTGACCGGGCAAAGCCCAAGCGCGTTCTCCCGCAGCTTCCGTCGGCATACCGGCATGGCGCTCGTTCAATATGTGAACCGGCTGCGGATCAACTTCGCCTGCCATCTGCTGATGAGCGAAACCGCCATGTCGATAACCGACATCTGCTTTGCGGCCGGCTTTAACAATATCTCGAATTTCAATCGGCGTTTTCTGGATCAAAAGGGCATGGCGCCCTCGCGTTTCAGAACATTGCTGGCACAAAATGCAAGAGCGGTGGAGGCCGCCTAAAAAAGGAGGACCGGGGAGGAGAAAACGAACAACAGGGCAAGGCGAACGGGCGCGCAAGTGGCCCGAACGGGATTGCTTGTCCGCAAATCAGGCTGAGAAGCGCCGGTTAGAAGGCGCCTTGGACGGCCGGATCGCACAAAGAGTGTCGAGTTCGAGCGAGCTTGAGACTTCGTCGAAACAGTTACCATTTGGTACGGAGAAATTCCAATGACCCAATTCGCATGGAAATTGGCAGGCGCAGCAGCGCTCGCCGTCGGTCTTGTCAGCGGCACGTCGGCCTTTGCACAATCTGCAAAGGTAACCGATGCAACGGTCGCCTTTCTGATGCCCGACCAGAGCTCCACACGCTATGAGGAGCACGACTATCCGGGCTTTGAAGCGGAGATGAAAAAGCTCTGCGCCGGTTGCAAGGTGATTTACCAGAACGCAAACGGCGACGCTTCGCGCCAGCAGCAGCAGTTCAACTCGGCAATCTCGCAAGGCGCCAAGGCGATCGTGCTCGACCCGGTCGATTCCACGGCTGCCGCGTCGCTGGTCAAAATGGCGCAGAGCCAGGGCGTCAAGGTGATCGCCTATGACCGACCGATTCCCTCTGCCGCGGCAGACTATTACGTCTCCTTCAACAATGAGGAAATCGGCAAGATGATCGCCAAATCGCTGGTCGATCATCTGAAGGCGAAGAACGTCCAGGCTGGCGACGGCGGACTTCTTGAGATCAACGGCTCGCCGACGGATGCTGCCGCAGGCCTCATCAAGAAGGGTATCCATGCCGGTCTCGCCGAGGGCGGCTATCCGATCCTTGCCGAATTCGATACGCCGGAATGGGCTCCGCCGAAGGCGCAGCAGTGGGCGAGCGGACAGATCACCCGTTTCGGCAAGAAGATCATCGGTGTTGTGGCCGCCAATGACGGCACGGGCGGTGCTGCCGTTGCAGCCCTCAAGGCTGCCGGCATCGATCCTGTGCCGCCGGTCACCGGCAACGATGCGACGATTGCTGGCCTGCAGCTCATCATCGCAGGCGATCAGTACAACACCATCTCCAAGCCAAGCGAGATCGTGGCCGCCGCTGCGGCGAATGTCGCCATCCAGCTGCTATCGGGCGAAACCCCGAAGGCCGATACCACGCTCTTCGACACGCCGACGCAACTCTTCACGCCGGCGCTCGTTACTGCTGAAAACTTAAAGGCCGAGATCATCGACAAAACCGTCAATGGCAAGCCGATCCAGACCCCGGAGCAGCTTTGCACGGATCGCTACGCCGAAGGCTGCAAAAAACTCGGCATCGGCAGCTGATCTGTCCTCCCAGAAGGTCCTTCGACCGCTCTTGCGAGCGGTCGAAGGACCTGAAATTCATGATGAAAGGCTCGCGACAGATGACTGACGCTTCCAACCAAGCAACCCCGGCCGGCGAAGTGGTGCTTAGCCTAAAAGGTATCTCGAAACATTTCGGCGCCGTCTCGGCGCTCACCGATATCGATCTTGACGTTCACGCAGGCGAGGTCGTGGCGCTCGTTGGCGACAACGGCGCCGGCAAATCGACGCTTGTGAAGATCCTTGCCGGCGTCCACCAGCCGAGTTCGGGCGAGATCACTTTCCGCGGCAGCAAGGTGACGTTGGCCGACCCGAGTGCGGCCCTCTCCTTGGGGATTGCGACCGTGTTTCAGGATCTTGCACTTTGCGAGAACCTTGATGTCGTTGCCAACATCTTCCTCGGCCGGGAGCTCAGTCCGTTAAGGCTTGACGAGACCGCGATGGAGGTTCGTGCCTGGACGCTGTTGACCGAGCTTTCGGCCCGCATTCCAAGTGTCCGCATTCCGATCGCATCGCTGTCGGGTGGACAGCGACAGACGGTGGCGATCGCCCGGTCCCTGCTTCTGGAGCCGAAGCTCATCCTGCTCGACGAGCCGACGGCCGCCCTTGGTGTTGCCCAGACGGCAGAGGTGCTGAACCTGATCGAGCGGGTGCGCGACCGCGGCCTCGGGGTCGTAATGATCAGCCATAATATGGAGGACGTGCGTGCAGTAGCCGATCGCATCGTCGTCTTGAGGCTCGGGCGGAACAACGGAGTTTTCTATCCCGATGCGTCCAACCAGGAACTCGTCACCGCCATTACCGGGGCGACCGAAAATGCAGTCTCGCGCCGCGCCGGCCGTCGTCAGGCGCAGCAGGATATGAGGCAGGAGGGTCAGATATGACCAGCGATGTGAAGCAAACAGCAACGCTTCTGGATCGCGGCGACGTTCGCGTCAGCCACGATGCGGGCATTGGCGCGACGATCCGCTCTTCGATCGATAAGGTGCGCTCGGGCGATCTGGGATCGCTTCCTGTGGTCGTCGGCCTGGTGATCATCTGGACAGTCTTCGGCACCCTCAACCCGACATTTCTTTCAAGCAACAACCTTGCAAACCTGCTTTTCGACGCATCAACGGTCGGGGTGATTTCCCTTGGAATCGTTTGCGTGCTGATGGTCGGCGAGATCGACCTGTCTGTTGGTTCAATCAGTGGCTTTGCTTCCGCCATGGTCGGCATGCTGTGGGTCAATCAGGGCTGGCCGGTGGCGGTTGCGATCATTGCCGCCGTGCTTGTCGGCGGATTGATCGGCTCGCTCTATGCTCTGCTTTTCAATCGCCTTGGAATGCCAAGTTTCGTTTCGACGCTTGCCGGCCTGCTGGCGGTGCTCGGAATGCAGCTCTATCTGCTCGGCGCAACAGGTTCGATCAACCTGCCTTACGGCTCGCCTTTGGTGAATTTCGGGCAGCTGCTCGTCATTCCGCGTCCACTCGCATACTTGTTTGCGCTGCTGCCGGGCGTCGTGATGCTGATTTCAGGCTATCGGGCCGCGCAACGCCGTAGACAAGCCAATCTCTCGTCGCGCTCGATCGGTGCTCTCGTCGTGCGTGTCGCTGCAATCACGATCCTTCTCGAATTCGTCGTCTTTTATCTCAATCAGGATCGCGGCATCCCGTGGATGTTCGCGCTCTTCGTCGCGCTTGCGATCGTAATGAACTACGCGCTCACGCGGACTCAATGGGGCCGCTCGATGGCGGCCGTCGGCGGCAATCGCGAGGCGGCACGCCGTGCAGGCATCAATGTCCGGCTCATCTATACAAGCGCCTTCGTTCTTTGTGCCATGTTTGCCGCATTCGGCGGCGTGCTTGCGGCGGCGCGCCTGGCATCGGCAAGCCAGCAGGCCGGGACGGGCGACGTCAACCTGAATGCGATCGCAGCAGCAGTCATCGGCGGAACAAGCCTCTTCGGTGGCCGCGGCAGCGCTTACTCGGCACTTCTCGGCATCATCGTTATCCAGTCGATCGCAAGCGGTCTGACGATGCTCGATCTGTCTTCGGCCCTTCGCTACATGATCACCGGCGCAGTTCTTGCCATTGCAGTCATCGTCGACTCGCTGGCACGCCGGTCGAGAGTCTCGCACGGCCGCGCCTGATACAACTACGAAAGCAAGGATTGATATGGGACAGGAACTTTCTGGAAAGGTCGCAGCGATTACCGGGGCTGCCTCGGGGATCGGTCTTGAATGCGCCAAATCGTTATTGCGCGAGGGTGCGAGCGTTGCTCTCATCGACAAGGCCGAAGATTCACTGAGGAGCATATGCTCCGAGCTGGGTGCGAACGCTTTCCCTCTGGCCGCCGATCTGACCAATCCCGCCAGCGTCTCAATGATGATGCCGCAGATTTTGGAGCGGTTCGGAAAGCTCGATATCTTTCACGCCAATGCGGGCTCCTACATCGGTGGGGAGGTCGTGGACGGCGATCCGGATGCCTGGGACCGAATGCTGAACTTGAATATCAATGCAGCCTTCCGATCGGTTCAGGCGGTCTTGCCTCATATGGTGGAGAGAAAGACCGGCGACATCATCATGACCAGTTCGATCGCCGGTCTGGTTCCCGTGGTTTGGGAGCCGATCTATACTGCGTCGAAACATGCCGTGCAGGCCTTCGTCCACACGGTCAGGCGCCAGGTCATAAAGCATGGCATTCGCGTCGGCGCGGTCGCACCCGGCCCGGTGGTGACGGCGCTGATCAGCGACTGGCCGCAGGAAAAACTTGATGAGACGATTGCCGCAGGAGGATTGATGGAAGCCAGGGAGGTCGCAGACGCGGTGCTCTTCATGCTGACGCGACCACGCAACGTGACGATCCGCGACCTCGTCATCTTGCCGCACAGCACGGACCTTTGACATGGCGCAGTTCTTTATCGGCGTCGATGTGGGTACAGGCAGCGCGCGGGCAGGGGTCTTCGACGAGTACGGCATTCTGCTGGCGGCTGCAAAACGCCCCATCTCGATCTGGCATGAGGCAGGTAGCATCGTCGAGCAATCGAGCGAGCAGATATGGAAAGCGGTCTGCGACAGCGTCAAGGAAGCTGTCACAGCGGCGGGAATTCCGCCTGCAGCTGTTGCCGGTCTGGGTTTTGATGCCACCTGTTCTCTCGTTGCAGTGACGACCGACGGCGCGCCGGTCGCCGTTGGTTTCTCCGGCGACCCCAATCGCAATATCATCGTCTGGATGGATCACCGTGCCGCCGGTGAAGCTGCGCAAATCAATGCCGGAGACCACAAGGTCCTGCGTTATGTCGGCGGGCGGATCTCCCCGGAAATGGAAACGCCGAAGCTTCTGTGGCTGAAGCGCAATCTGCCGGCCTCCTTTGCCGCTGCCGGTCACTTCTTCGACCTTGCGGACTATTTGACCTGGCGCGCAACCGGCTCGCTCAGCCGGTCGGTCTGCACGGTCACCTGCAAATGGACCTTTCTTGCCCACGAGAACCGTTGGGATGCACGGTACTTCGAGGCGATCGGGCTCGAAGAATTGGCAGCCGAAGGCTTTTCCAGGATAGGCACGGACATCGTCGATCCCGGCACGGCGCTGGCAAATGGGCTCACCGAACAAGCCGCCGCCGATCTCGGATTGACGGTCGCAACGCCGGTCGGAGCTGCACTGATCGATGCGCATGCGGGCGGTGTCGGCACGCTCGGCGGGGCCGAGGCAAGCGGCCATTCGGATGTCAGAAACAGGCTTGCCTACATCTTCGGTACATCAGCCTGCTCGATGGTCTCAAGCGACAACGCGGTATTCGTCGATGGCGTCTGGGGGCCATATTTTTCGGCCATGGTGCCAGGACTCTGGCTGACGGAAGGCGGGCAGTCAGCGGCAGGTGCTGCCATAGACCATCTTGTAACGATGCATCCCGCATCCGGTGAAGCACAGGCGAAAGCGGGAGCCGCGGGCGTGTCTCTTGTTCCATGGCTTGACGGGCAAGCCACCGAGATGTGCCCGGACCTTGGGCGCGCCGTCGAGCTTGCCAAGTCTCTTCACGTCGTGCCGGAGTTTCTCGGAAACCGGTCACCGCATGCCGACCCCGACGCGCGGGCAGTCGTCGCCGGCCTCGGACTTGATACAGACATTTCCGACCTGATTTCCCTCTACATCGCCGGCCTCTGCGGAATCGGCTACGGCCTCAAGCAGCTGCTCGAAAAACTGGCGCAGGACGGCATTACGCTTGACCTGATCGTTGCCAGCGGTGGTGCGGCGCAAAGCAATCTCGTGCGCCAGATTCTGGCCGATACGACGAATCTGCCCGTGGCGATCGCCGACACCGAGGAGCCTGTGCTGCTCGGTGCGGCAATGCTCGGGGCCGTCGCTGGCGGACATCATCATTCCCTGCCGGAAGCGATGAAGGCGATGTCGCGTCTCTCCAAAACTTTCCATCCGTCCGGTGGCGCGATTGCGGCTCTGCACAATAGCAGGTACCGGGCTTTCGAACTGCTGCAGTCCGCAGACCGGAATGTCCGTTCGCTTTCATTGGCAGGCGATTGATCGCTTCGCTGCTAAAGGCTAAAGGCGATGTCTATCGGGAGCGGCTCATTGCGATCAGAAAGAACGGGCCGCCGGCGAGTGCTGTCAGCAGACCCACGGAAAAATGATGGTTCTCCCCGCCCAATCGGCCGCGATCAATATGAGTGCACCGTAGAGGGCGGATGCGAATATTTCGCCGGCCGGTCTTCGGAAACCCGTCATTCTCGCAAAGTGCGGCGCCATCAGCCCGACGAAGCTGAGCGGCCCGATCAGCAGCGTGGCGACGGCTGTCGGGATCGCGATGAGGCAAAGGAGGATAGCGCGAACGGCAACGACACCGAGGCCCAGCGAGCGCGACACGGTTTCGCCAAGCGGCAAGACGGCGAGCCAGCGGATCAGGCGCCCGGAATGCAGCGCGACGATTTCGTCGCAGAATCGCGCCGCCATGTTGACGTCGTGAAGCACGGCGATGACGCTGAGGCCCTTCTCGCGCGCGAGTGTCTGGGTGAGCGCCAGCACTTCGAGTTGATGGCCGATGTCGAGTGCCGAGATGGGTTCGTCAAGCAGTAGGCAATCGGCATCTTGGGCTACAAGCATGGCCAGCCAAACGCGTTGGCGCTCGCCGCCCGACAGCGTATCGACAAGCCTGCCGGCCAATGAGGCGGTGCCTGTCAGTTCCAGCGCCTCGGAAGCCTTGGTGCGATCCGCTTCCGCGAAGCGGTCGAGCGCACCATGCCAAGGGTAGCGGCCGAGCGCGACAAGTTCCTTGACGAGCATCCCCGGCGCTGCCGGCGTCTGCTGCGGCAAATAGCCGAGGCGGCGCGCAAAGGCGCGACCCGGCCATTCGGCAAGGGCCTTGCCTTCGAAGCGTATCGTGCCGGAAGAAGGCTGTTGCTGGCGGGCGAGAAGCTTCAGCAGCGTCGATTTTCCGGAACCGTTATGGCCGATCAACCCGACCGTTTTGCCGGCTTCAAAATCCAGCGTCAGCGGATGCAGCAGCGTACGGCCTTCGATGACGAAGCTGACGCCTTGAAGACAGAGCATGGAAATGGTGCCCGCGTCGGAACCTTTCGCCTTAGCGGCAGTTGCCGGTTTCTTATCAACATGCAATGTGATGCACAGCGCCTATTGGCTCTCGTCGAAAAATATGAGAATGCGAATCATGTTTCGCATCAATGCGCGCTTATCGTCAATGCCGCCGCTTAAATTCACTCCCTTAAAGGTCGAAATGCTCCGCCGTTTCTTTTCCTATTACAGGCCCTATCGCGGCCTCTTCGTGCTGGATTTCAGCTGCGCGATCATCTCCGGCCTGCTTGAGCTCGGCTTTCCGATGGCTGTGAAGCTGTTCGTCGATCGGCTTCTGATCGGTCAGGACTGGCTGCTCATTTTATTGGCGTCTGCTGGTCTTCTGGTGGTTTATGCGATCAACACCGGCCTGATGGCGATCGTCACCTATTGGGGTCACATGCTCGGCATCAACATCGAGACCGACATGCGCCGCGCGGCCTTCGATCATCTTCAGAAGCTTTCCTTCAGCTATTACGACAATCAGAAGACCGGCCATCTGGTCGGCCGTCTAACGAAGGATCTCGAAGAGATCGGCGAGGTGGCCCATCACGGTCCGGAGGATCTCTTCATTGCGGTGATGACTTTTGCCGGCGCACTCATCTTGATGCTGACTGTCAATTGGCAACTCGCGCTCATCACCGCCATCATCGTGCCGCTGACGGCATGGGTGACCAGCCGTTACGGAACCCGGATGACGAGGAATTCGCGGGCGCTCTTCGGGCGCGTCGGCGATTTCAACGCCCGGATCGAAGAGAGCGTCGGCGGCGTCAGGGTCGTGCAGGCCTTCGGCAACGAGGACCATGAACGGGCTCTCTTCGAAAATGACAATCAAAGCTACCGGAAGACGAAACTCGAAGCCTACCGCATTATGGCTGCCAGCACGTCGTTGAGTTACATGAGCATGCGGCTGACGCAGATGATCGTGATGATCGCCGGCAGCTATTTCGTTCTGGCGGGCGAGCTGACGGCCGGGGGTTTCATTGGTTTCCTGCTTCTCGTCGGCGTCTTCTTCCGGCCCGTCGAGAAGATCAACTCGGTTATCGAGACCTACCCGAAAGGCATTGCCGGTTTCCGGCGGTTTACCGAACTGATCGACACAGAACCCGATATCGAGGATGCGCCCAACGCGGTCGAAGTCGATCATTTGAAGGGCGAAATCGCCTATCGCGACGTGTCTTTCGCCTATAGCAGCGGAAAGCCGGCGCTTAAGCATGTCAATCTGACGATCAGGGCAGGTGAGACGGTTGCATTCGTCGGCCCCTCTGGCGCAGGAAAGACGACGATATGCTCGCTGCTGCCACGTTTTTATGAAGTGGGCGACGGCGCAATCTCGGTGGACGGCATCGACATCCGCCATATGAAACTCGCCTCGCTCAGACGTCAGATCGGCGTCGTGCAGCAGGATGTCTTCCTGTTCGCAGGAACGATTCGCGAAAACATCGCCTATGGAAGGCTGGACGCCGGCGAAGCCGATATCGTCGAGGCGGCCATGCGCGCCAAGCTTGACGACATGATCGCGTCGCTGCCAAACGGCCTGGATACGATGATCGGCGAACGCGGCGTCAAATTGTCGGGTGGCCAGAAACAGCGCCTGGCAATTGCCCGCATGTTCCTGAAGAACCCGCCGATCCTCATCCTTGACGAGGCGACGTCGGCGCTCGACACAGAGACCGAACGTCAGATACAGCAATCGCTGGCCAAGCTTGCCGAAGGCAGGACGACGCTGATTATTGCGCACCGGCTGGCAACAATACGCGATGCGGACCGGATCGTTGTCGTCGACGGCTCACGTGTTGTGGAAGAGGGTTCGCATGTCGAGTTGCTAAAGCGGCGCGGCCATTACAGGCGCCTATACGATGCCCAGCTTGCCACCAGTTCTTGACCGCGGCCATGAGGCGGTTGCCGTCTCGACAGTCGTGGCGAAGCGAATTATCTATAAAAAATGACCGATCACAGTGACGAGACAATTGCCGCGCGGATAAGCCGCGTACTTGCTGACCGGATCGTGACAGGACAGCTCGCCCCCGGCTCCAAACTCAAGCAGGATCATATCGCCGAAGAATTTGGCTCCAGCCATGTACCAGTGCGCGAGGCACTTCGGCGGCTGGAGGCGCAGGGGCTTGCAATCAGCGAGCCGAGGCGAGGCGTCCGCGTTGCGTCATTCGATCTTGCAGAAGTGCAGGAAGTAGCGCGCATGCGCGCTGCGCTTGAAGTTCTGGCGCTTCGCCATGCTGCTCCCCACCTGACGCCGTCCATCCTCGATCAGGCCGAGCGCGCCACCCTTGAGGGCGACCAGGCCGTTGATGTTCGCGGTTGGGAAGCTGCAAACAGGCGCTTTCACCGGCTGGTGCTTTCGCCTTGCGGGATGCCGCGCCTGTTGGCGGCAATCGATGATCTGCACGCTGCGAGCGCGCGATTTCTTTTCGCGACGTGGAACTCGGGCTGGATGACACCCAAGGACCGCGATCATCGAGCGATCCTAGGGTTTCTTCGCGAGGGAGAAACCGAACACGCGGCCACTGTCCTGGAACGGCACGTTCAATGGATCGGCCGACGGCCGGCAAGAAGTGGCGGTGCCGCTGACGCCGAGCGTTTCGCGATCGTCGGCTGAGCAGGCCGTTTTCCCATCGCTGCAATCTGTCGCTAGCGGAAAATTCGCCTCTGCACTTGCCTTATGTTGCGCTGCATTATTATAGATAAAGCTGGAAGATATCTATATGGCAACGCATCCATAAGGGAGGACCTGGTTCGATGCAGGCTGAAACGGCTGATTTGAATGGTGCATACGAGATTGCAGAGCCACTTTCCACTCGGCATCGGGCTGACGAAGCAGAAATTATCTATAATTTGCCGTTCAACGATCTCCTTTTTCGCGCTCACAGCGTTCATCGCGAAAACTTTGATCCGAACGCTGTCCAGATGAGCCGTCTGCTGTCCATCAAGACCGGCGGCTGCGCCGAGGACTGCGGCTACTGCAGCCAGTCAGCCCATTATCCGACCGGGCTCAAGGCCTCGAAGCTGATGGAGGTCGAGCGTGTCCTTGCTGAAGCGCGCAAGGCAAAGGAGGGCGGCGCAACCCGCTATTGCATGGGCGCGGCATGGCGCAGCCCGAAGGATCGCGACATGGATGCGATCGCTGCCATGGTTAAGGGCGTCAAGGCGCTGGGCATGGAAACCTGCATGACGCTCGGCATGCTGACGCCGGCACAGAGCGCTGCGCTCGCGCAAGCGGGGCTTGACTATTACAACCACAATATCGACACCTCCGAACGCTTCTACGGCGAGATCATAACCACGCGGACATTTGCCGACCGTTTGGAGACACTGTCGAATGTTCGCGACGCCGGCATCAAGGTCTGTGCCGGCGGCATCCTAGGGATGGGAGAGACGGCCGCCGACCGCATCACGATGCTGGTGACGCTTGCCAATCTGGCCGTGCCTCCCGAGAGCGTGCCGATCAACATGCTGATCCCGATCCCGGGTTCGAAGCTTGCCAATGCCGACCCCGTCGATCCGATCGAGTTCGTGCGAACGATCGCTCTGGCTCGCATTTTGATGCCGGCCTCGCACCTGCGGCTTTCGGCGGGACGCTCCGATATGAGCGATGAGATGCAGGCCCTCTGTTTCTTCGCCGGTGCCAATTCCATCTTCGTCGGCGATACCCTTTTGACAGCCGACAATCCAGGGGAGGACCATGACAGCGCACTGTTTCGCCGCCTCGGTCTGAAGCCGATGAAGCTGGACGGCGGGGAGATGGCCCCATGAGGTTTGCGGGCCTTGTCCGCTACGAGCGGACCCTGGCCGGCTTCGAGCGGAAGGGCCGCGCCCGGGCGCTGATCGGCCAGAGCGGTATCGATTTCACGTCGAACGACTATCTGGGGCTTGCTCAATCGGAGCGCCTTAAGAACGCGATTGCCGAAGCGATCGGGCGCGGCGTTGCGGTCGGGGCAGGGGGGTCGAGGCTGCTGCGGGGCAATCATCCCGAGCACGAAGCGCTCGAGGAGCAGGCAGCCGCATATTTCGGAACCGAAAGGGTCGTCTATTTCGGCAGCGGCTACGCAGCCAACGTCGCTGTCTTTTCGACCCTTCCGCAGCGCGAGGACATCATCGTCCACGATGCCTTGATCCATGCAAGCGCGCATGAGGGGATCGCGGCGAGCAAGGCACGGGCGATGTCGGTCGCCCACAACGATGTTGCCGCCTTCGATGAGGCGATCAGGAGATGGCGCCGGTCAGGTGGCACTGGCCGGGCGTGGATTGCCGTCGAGAGCCTCTATTCCATGGACGGCGATCGCGCACCGCTTGCTCAACTTGCAAGCATTGCGAATGCGCATGATGCCTTCCTGGTCGTGGACGAAGCGCATGCAACCGGTGTCTTCGGGCCGGGGGGGCGCGGTTTTTCGGCAGGTCTGGAAGCGCGAGACAACCTCATCGTCCTTCACACCTGCGGCAAGGCGCTCGGTGTTGCCGGAGCGCTGCTTTCTGCAAGCGCTGTCATTTGCGACTACCTCGTCAACCGCGCCCGCGGTTTCATCTATTCGACGGCGCCATCGCCGTTGATGGCGGCTGCTGTTGGCGAAGCGTTGCGTATTCTCGAGGACGAGCCGCAGCGGCGCGCGGAGCTAGACAAGCTGCGGGCCTTTGCAAACTCCGCGCTTGCGGCTGCGACCGGTGCCAAAGGCAGCGGATCCCAGATCCTGCCGGTGATGATCGGCGACAATGCGCGCGCCGTTGCGATTGCCGCGCAGATGCGCGACCAGGGCTTCGACATCAGGGCAATCCGCCCGCCGACCGTGCCGGAGGGGACAGCGCGGCTGAGAATCGCAATCACGCTTAACGTGGATTCCAGCATGATTTCCAGCATGTTCGAGCAGCTTGCAGCCGTCCTGGCGGCGGAGGAGCGGTCATGACGAAGGCTTGCGTCGTCACCGGGACGGATACCGGCATCGGCAAGACGTGGTTCGCCGCTGCCCTGACGCAGGCACTGGATGGCTATTACTGGAAGCCGGTGCAGGCGGGTCTTGAGGAAGAGACAGACAGCCAAGCTGTCGCGCGGCTGGGCGGCATTTCTCCGGCACGGATCATCCCGGAGGCTTACAGGCTGAAGACACCAGCATCTCCGCATCTCTCCGCCAGGCTCGATCGCGTGTCGGTCGAGCCCGAGCGACTGATCCTTCCTGAAACCGACCACCCTCTGGTCGTGGAAGGGGCGGGCGGCCTTTTGGTGCCGCTTACGGACCGACTGTTGTTCGCGGATGTTTTTGCCCGTTGGCAGGTCCCCGTTATTTTGTGCGCGAGGACCACGCTTGGAACGATCAATCATACGCTGCTATCGCTGGAGGCGCTGAAGCGCCGCGCCATGCCGATCCTCGGTGTTGCTTTCATCGGTGACGAGAACGCCGAAACGCAGCGGGTCATCGCCGAGATTGGAGGCATTCGGTCGCTTGGCCGCCTGCCGTGGTTGTCTGGTCCAACGCCCAAGACATTGCAGGAGGCGTTCGCCGAAAACATCGATATTGGACGCATCAAGGCAGCTCTGGCATGACGCATTCTCGCGTATGGCATCCCTTCACCCAGCACGCGATCGAACCGCGCATGAAGCCGATCGTTGAGACGGCAGGCGCCTACCTTATCGATGAGGACGGCAATCATGTTCTTGACGCGATCTCATCGTGGTGGGTGATCACCCACGGCCATCGGCACCCTGCCATCATGGGCGCAATTGGTGCTGCCGCCGGACGTTATGACCAGCTGATCTTCGCCGAATATACGCATGCGCCGGCCGAAGAGCTGGCTGAAGGGCTGGTCGCCGTTGCACCGCCCGGACTGGCCCATGTCTTTTATTCCGACAGCGGATCGACCGCAGTCGAGGTCGCGCTGAAGATGGCGCTCGGTTTTTTCCATAACAATGGCGAGCGGCGCAATCGCATCGTCGTCATGGAACATGCCTATCACGGCGATACGATCGGCACGATGTCGGCCGGTGAGCGCGGCGTGTTCAATGCCGCCTACGAACCGCTGCTTTTTGCTGTCGACCGGCTGCCTTTCCCAGAGGCCGGCCGCGAGCAGGAAACTCTCGATGCCTTCGAAAGCTACTGCCGGTCGGGCGAAGTCGCAGCTCTTCTGATCGAGCCGCTCGTCCTCGGGGCGGGCGGCATGAAGATCTATGCGCCGTCGCTCCTTGCGAGCCTCAAGGAGGTTGCAGAGCGTTGCGGGACGCTTCTCATTGCCGATGAAGTGATGACCGGTTGGGGGCGCACCGGAACGCTTTTTGGCTGTGAGCAGGCAGCGATCACCCCGGACATCCTCTGTACGTCGAAAGGCCTGACGGGAGGCGCTCTACCGCTGGCGGCGACGTTGTGCACGGCGGAAATCTTCGACGCGCACCTCTCCACTGACCGGCGCAGAACCTTCTTTCATTCGAGTTCCTACACAGCCAATCCGATCGCCTGCGCAGCAGCGGTTGCCAATCTTTCCGTCTGGCGGGATGAGCCGGTGCAGGCACGACTTAACGCTCTCGCGGAAGCGCATCGAGCGCATCTGACCCGCTTTTCGAACGACGGACGTTTCCGCAATGTACGGCAAATCGGCACCATCGCGGCTCTTGATCTCGATGTCGTGGCGGGCGGGTACTTGGCAGAGGTCGGGCCGAGGCTGCGCGCTTTCTTCCGCGAACGTCACCTGCTCATCCGGCCGCTCGGCAACGTCATCTACCTGATGCCGCCCTATTGCATCACGGCCAAGGAGCTCGATCGCGCCTATGAAGCGATTGAAGAAGCCGCCTTTCACTTCAGGGTGTCGGCATGACCGCGGCGAGGGCTTCACGGCTGGCGGGCTTCGGGCACAGCGTGCCGGCGCGACGGGTCGAAAACGGCGAGATTGAGAGGGCGCTTGGGCTCGATCCCGGCTGGATCGAACGCCGTACAGGCATTCGTGCCAGGCACTGGGCGGAAGAGGGCGACACTTTGAGCGGGCTTGCGACCCGCGCCGGGGCCATGGCCCTTAGCGATGCCGGCGTCGAACGGGCCGAAATCGCCTTGACGCTGCTTGCAACCTCGACCCCCGACCATTTGCTGCCGCCGTCAGCGCCCCTGCTTGCCCATCGCCTCGGTCTTGCAAATTCCGGAGCGATCGATCTTGCAGGCGCCTGCTCGGGCTTTCTTTACGCGCTGACACTTGCCGACGGCTTTGTTCGAAGCCAAGCAAGACCGGTACTCGTCGTTGCCGCAAACATCTTAAGCCGGCGGATCAACCCGGCCGAACGCGCGAGCTCGGTTCTGTTTGCCGACGCAGCCGGTGCGGTCGTGCTTTCGCCATCGGTCGAGCCCGGCACCGGTCTCCTCGGCGTCGATCTTACGTCCGATGGAAGCGGTTACGACCTGATCTCGATCGCTGCCGGCGGCAGCAACCGCCCGTTTGCGCCGGGGATGAGGGCCGAGGACTTTCTTATGACGATGCGCGACGGACGTGAGGTGTTTTCGCGTGCCGTCGAGATGATGACGGCTTCTTCGCTGCGGGCGCTCGAGCGCGCGGGCATGATCACGCCGAATATCAGCCGCTTCGTGCCGCACCAGGCCAATACGCGAATCTTCAGCGCGGTGGGCGAGAGGCTGGGTATCTCGGACGTCAAAACCGTCAGCACAATTGCCGACTACGGCAATTCATCTGCCGCGACCATTGCCCTGTCCTTGTCGATTGCCAAGGAGAAACGGCCGTTTGCATCGGGCGAGGCGGTGCTTCTAACGGCTGCAGGCGCCGGATTGACCGGTGGTGCCTTGGTTTTGGGATTTTGAGAGGTTTGCCACCGGATAAATCCCGTAGGGCCGCGGGTCACCGGTTGGCAGGGCTGCGGCCGTAAAGCAGCAGCATGGCGATGATGACCACGCCGTAGATGATCTGCCGTCCTGCCTCCGGCATCTGCATGACCGAGAGGATCGATTGCAGGAGGGTGATTAAGATCACGCCGGCGACTGTGCCGAGGTAGGAGCCCCTGCCGCCGAGAATGGATGTTCCGCCAAGGACGACGGCGGCGATCGAGGGCAAAAGATAGGCATCGCCCATCGATTGGGCCGCCTTCGACGCATAGCCGGCAAGCAGGGCGCCGCCAAAGGCGCTAAGGGCACCGGAGGCGATGAAGGCGATCAGCACGATCCGGCGGGTGTTGATGCCGGAAAGATAGGCCGCGCTCTCGCGGTTGCCGATGCCGTAGACGGAGCGGCCGAATGTCGTGCGCGTGAGGGCAAAGACCGTGCTGGCACCGATCACGGCCCAGATAAGCACGGCATTGGGTATGCCGGGGAGAAGAAAGCCGGTTGCCAGATAACGCATGGCAAATGTAGCCGAATCCTGTGGCGAGAAACCACCGGTATAAAGGACCATCAACCCCTGAGCGACGGCGTTGGTCGCAAGGGTGATGATCATTGAGGGAATGCGCAGATAAGCGACGCCGATCCCGTTGGCGAGGCCGATTGCCATGCCGCAGACAATTCCGAAGGGAATAGCAAGCATCTCGCCTGCAGGGCCATATGCGGCCGCAGCACAAGCCATCATTCCGCCAACGGCGACCGACCAGGGAACGGAAAGATCGATCTGGCCGAGTAGGATGACGATCATCATGCCGGTGGCAATGACGCCAAGGAAGGATGCCACTTTCAACTGCTGCAGGAGATATTCGGGGGACAGGAAACTCGTCGAATAAAAACTGCCGATGATCAGCAAAAGGATGATGCAGCCGAAGGCCGTCGCGATCGCCGGATCGAGCCGCCGCACGATTTTAGGCAGAGAGGTCACCTGCTCTTCTCGCGTTACGTTGCTCATCCGAACCACTCCAGGCGATTGCGGACGCGGAACAATCCGAAGGCTCCGAGGCTGACGGCGACGAGCAGCACCACGCCCTGAAACAGAGGCTGCCATAGCGGATCGAAATCGAAGACGAAAAGCAGGTCGCCGATGGTGCGGAAGGCGAGCGCTCCGAATATCGCACCGATCGCGCTGCCCTTGCCGCCAAAAAGGGATACGCCGCCAAGGACGACCGAGGCGATCGAGAAAAGCGTGTAGGCATTGCCGCTTGCAAGGGCTGCCTCGCCTGTGAAAGTGAAGAATGTGAGAAACAGACCGCCGATCGAGGCAAGAAGGCCGGCCAGCGCATAGGCAGTAAACTTGGCACGGCGGATCGGTAGACCGGACATATAGGCTGCGGTCTCCGACGAGCCGGATGCATAAGCCGTTCGTCCGATGATCGAGCGGCTGAACGGCACCCAAATGATGAGAACGATGGCAGCCAGGGCAACCAGGCTGGCGGGCACAGTGCCGAAAATCTTTCCGGTCATGATATCTGCCAGTTCCTCATTAACCGAGCCGCCGGGAAAGGGCCGCAGCAGCAAGGCGATCCCGAAGAAGACTGCACCCGTCGCGATGGTGGCGACAATCGGCTGCAATCTCCCATAAATGACGATCAGGCCGTTCAATGCCCCGCAGAAAAGACCGGTGGCCAGAACGGCGATCACGCCGAAGGACGTTTCGATCGCCGTTCCAAGAACGATCCAGGAGGCCAGCGCATTGGTAAGGATGAAGATCATGCCGACCGAAAGGTCGATGCCCGCCGTGATCACGACCAGCGTCTGCGCCATCGCGACAAAGGCAAGCAGAACACCCTTGTTAGCGGCGGTCTGCACGACGTTGGCCGTTAAGCCGGCCGGATGATTGGAGACATAGATGGCAAACATGACGAGGAAAATACCGGCTGCCATCAGCGTGCTGCGCCGTTCGTTCAACCGGTAACGCCATTCCTTCATGCCGCGCTCTCCGCCTTCTCGCCCTCGACATTGAGCGCGCTTGCGACCAAAGCATGCTGTGTAATGCCGTCGTCCCTCAGTTCGCGCACGATGCTGCCGTTATAAAACACGAGAACGCGATCGCAGCAGCCGATCAGTTCATCGTAATCCGTCGAATAAAAAAGGATGGCCGCGCCTGCCTCGGCAAGCCGCCGCAGCAACTGGTAAATTTCCTGTTTGGTGCCGACATCGATGCCGCGTGTGGGGTCGTTGAGCAGCACGATCCGGGGCCGGCGCATCAGCCACTTGGCAATGACGACCTTTTGCTGATTGCCGCCAGAAAGCGCGCCGACCGGAATGTCGAGGCCTGCCGTCTTGATCGCCAGCAACTGCACCATCTCGTCGATCAGCTGTTCTTCCTTTTGCCGGTCGATGACGCCACCCCTGGATACCCGGTCCAGCACCGCGAAGGAGAGATTTTCCCGAACCGTCATCGGCAGCATCAATCCTTCGGTCTTGCGGTCCTCGGGGATCAGGGCCATGCCGATATGCTTTGAGCGTGCGACTGCCGGACTGGTGAGTGCGACGAGCTTGCCATCGACAAGGACGGAGCCGGTGGTCCCGCGAAGCACGCCGAAAAGGGCAAGCAGCATTTCGCGCTGTCCTTGCCCGTCCAGACCGCCAAGGCCGACCACCTCGCCTCTGCCGACGGTAAGAGAAATGTCGCGCAGGCTGTCCCCCCAGCGGAGCTTGCGGCACTCAAGAGGGGGAGGAGCCGTATCGGCTGCCGCTCGCGCCGGCTTCGGCGGGAAGGCGCTGGAATATTCACGGCCGATCATCATTTCGACGATCTCGCTGCCGCTGCGCGTTCCGGCCGCGAAGCTCATGACATTGCGGCCATTGCGCAAAACCGTGCATTCATCGGCCAGTTCGGCGATCTCTTGCATGCGGTGTGAAATGTAAAGCAACGCCAAGCCCTCGGATCGTAGTCGCCTCAGGACGGAAAAAACCTTGGCGACATCAGCCGCCGTCAGCGCCGACGTTCCTTCGTCGAGAATAAGAATGCGCGGCTTCCATGCGAGCGCCTTGGCGATCTCGACCAGTTGCCGACGCGACAATGACAAATCCTTGATCAGCGCCCGCGGATGGATGTCTTCGGCGCCGGCCCGGGCCAGCATCTCCTCTGCGATCGCACGCTGGGCCCTGCGATTGATCAGGCCGAAATGGCGCGGCGGCGCGGCGATGCAGATGTTGTCGGCAACGCTCAGATCGGGAATGAGCGAAAGCTCCTGGAACACACAGGTGACCCCGGCAGCGGAGGCTTCGGCGGGGGACCTGAAGCTGACCTGGCGTCCGTCCAGCAACATTTGGCCTTCATCGGGCGCGACGACACCTGCCATGATCTTGATAAGGGTCGACTTTCCGGCGCCATTCTCGCCGAGAATGGCGTGAATCCGTCCGGGTCTTACGGCAAGTTCGGCATTTTCCAGTGCGTGAACGCCGCCGTAACGCTTCGAAACACCGCTCATCTGGAAGAGGGGCGTTGCCGCCGGTATTTCTGATGTGATCATAAGGTTCCTCGAAACCGGTTTTTCTGGCGCGTCGCGGGTACCCGCGACGCGCCGTTCAAGCGAGCGGCTTGGACCCGGTCTACTGGTTTTCCTTCGACTGCCCCATGATCTCCTGCGCGGTGAAGTTGATGCCGCAGGTCGGGAAGGCATTGCCGACGAAGAAGTTGTCGGATTGATCGGGATAGAAGTCCTGGCCTTCCTTGAAGTCTGGGTCTTCAACAATTGCCAGCGGCAGCTTGATGGATTGCGGCACGACCTGTCCTTCAAGCGCAGCAATCGCCGTCTTGATGGCAACCGCCACCTGTGCGGGCCCCGTACCGGCCGACGAGCATTTCAGTCCCTCGGCGGCATGCTTGGCGCAGAACTTGCGAAAGCCGTTTTCCGTCTCTCCCCCGAAAGGCACAAACGGATGTCCGGCATCGATCATCGCCTGTACGACGCCGGTATCGCCGCCCTGCGCGGTGATGCCGTCAAATTTCTTGTGCACCGCAATTGCGTCAGCGGTCGCCTTTTGTGCTGTCGGATCGTCCCATTTTCCGAGCACTTCGACGACATCCCATTTCTTGCCGGTCGCAGCGAAGGTTTCGTGAATGCCGTTGTGACGGTCGGTATCGACCGAGGTGCCGGCAACGCCGCGCACTTCGAGAACCTTGCCGCCGTCAGGCAGGTGCTTTGCCAGCCAGTTTGCCCACAATACGCCGAGGCCCTTCTGGTCGACGTTGACGTTGATTGCGTCTTCGGTGTCTAGGATATTGTCGAAGGCGACCAGGACGACGCCGGCCTGCTTGGCGCGCTTGATGACCGGTCCGAATGCCGTCGGGTTCTGCGCATTGACGACGATGGCGTCATAGCCTGAATCGATGAAGTTGTTGATTGCCGAAATCTGCGCAGGCACGTCCTCGCCGGTCGAAACGACCTTGAACTCCTTCAGTTTTGAGGCGACATCCGGCTGCGCGGCATAGGCTTTCGCCGTCTGGATCATCTGGATGCGCCAGGTATTGGCGATATAGCCGTTGGCGAGCGCTATGCGGTAGGGGCCGTCCTTCTTTGGAAACTTGAAGAACTTGGTTTCTGCCGTCCACGGCACGAAGCAGTCAGCTTCGGCCGCAGGCCCGCTGACGATTTCCGGCTCTGCAAGGGCCGTGGCGTGGGAAAGCGTGAATGCAGCCGCGGCCAGGATGCCGCCGACCAATGTCTTGTACATCGAATCCTCCCATTGTTGCCGTGCTTGGACTGGCATCGAATGGGTGTCGGCATCATCGACGTTCCGCTGCGGATTGTTTTCTGCAGTCGGGTGCCGGTCCGGCAAGGCATGTCGATACGCTATCCAGATGACGTCAGACGGGCTCCTCTCCCCTGCGTCATGCCGGCGATGCTAGCGCTGCCAACCATGATTGTAAAGCGGCCTGTAATGACCTGCTCTGTCAGGGATTCCTGCGATTCAGAAGCATTGGATTTTTGAGCAGTCGATGTCTAAACCGAGATTGATGGCGGGTCTTTTGCTGCGGCCTTTACGTGGCGCGGACGTTTAGCCGGCACTGGATATGCCACAACCTAGCGGCGCGGATGAAGGCCGTCTGTGCCCAGGTGGCCGTGGTGGAAACACGGCCGAGCGCTTTGCGGGGATCGGGGCCTGTTTGGAGGCATCGCGCATCAGGCAAAACGCGGTGCAGCCATATTGGGTTTCAATCTTGCCAAACACGAAGAGCTTGCGGAAGCGTTGCGCGGCAAACTCTGGCCGGCCAGTTTTGAGGCACTGCTATCCTAGACGGGCCGGACGCGGCTGCTCCGGTGGAATTTGCTAGCTCCGTCTAAATCTGCCCGGATTTGGATGCTGCGAATTGACTGCGGACGATGCCGTGGCGCTGGAGCTTGTCGTAAAAAGTCTTGCGCGGTATGCCGAGCTCCGCAATCGTGCGGCGGACGTCGCCGCCATTGGCATCGAGCGCCTCTCGGATGATGCTGGCCTCATAGCGGTCCAGTCTCTCGGGCAGGGGAAGCACTTCGCCGGTCTCAGGTGCCGACGGTGGTGTACTTGCCGGTAACTGCTCAACGCCGAGGACGAAGCGTTCGGCAAAGTGCGACAGCTCGCGCACGTTGCCTGGCCAGTCGTGACCTTGCAAATGACGTTGAACGGCTGACGAGATCGCCGGAACGTCGCGTTTGAACCGGGACGCCGCGCGTTCGGCAAAATGGCCAAAGAGGAGGGGGATGTCGTCTCGGCGCTCTCTAAGCGGCGGGATCGAGATCGTCACCACATTGAGCCGGTAATAGAGATCCTCACGAAAATCCCCACGCTGTTCGCGGTCTCCAAGATCCACCTTTGCGGCGGCGACGACGCGCAGGTCGACGGGCCTGACCTCATTGGTGCCTAGGGGCGTCACTTCCCGCATCTCGAGAACGCGCAGCATGTGCACCTGGGTCGACGGCGGCATGCTCTCGATCTCGTCGAGAAAAAGCGTGCCGCCGCTTGCATGCTCGATGCGCCCGACGCGTTTCTTTTGCGCTCCGGTAAAGGCGCCGGGTTCATGGCCAAAGAGCTCGCTCTCTATGACCGTCTCGGGCAGCGCCCCGCAGTTGAGCGCAACGAAATTGCCCGACGCTCTGCGGCTCCATCGATGCAGCAGGCTGGCGACCACCTCCTTACCGCTGCCGGTCTCGCCGGTGACGAGCACGTCGACCTCGGTATCGGCGATCTGGCGCAAGGTCCGGCGCAGCCGCTCCATGGTCGGTGTCTGGCCGATCAGCGGCAGGTCGTCCCGAGCTTGGTCGGCGGCCCGGCGGAGCGCCCTATTTTCCAGAACGAGGCCGCGCTTTTCCACCGCCCTCTTGACTGCTTGGACCAGCCTGTCGGTTGCAAACGGCTTGGTGATGAAGTCGTAGGCGCCGTCCTGAATGGCCTTCACCGCCATTGGAATATCGCCGTGGCCGGTGATCAGGATGACCGGCAGGTCCTCATCTTCCTTCCGCACGCGATCGAAAAGCTGCAGGCCGTCAATCTGCGGCATGCGGATATCGGAAACGATCGCGCCTGCAAAATCGGCGTTAAGGGCACCGAGCGCTTCACTTGCCACCGAAAAGGCTGAAACCTTAAAGCCCGCAAGCTCCAAGGTTTGCTTGGTGGCCCGAAGAAGGTCCTTGTCATCGTCGATCAGAAAGATCGATAACGCATCCCTCATGCCTTTGCCCTCACAAGGTGGACTGTAAAACATGTGCCGTTGCCGCTGCTTGTGACATCGATCCGGCCGCCGTAATCGGCAACGATGTCCTTTGAAATGACAAGTCCGAGGCCCAAGCCTTTTTCCTTGGATGTATGGAACGGCGTAAAAAGAGTGTCGAGAATTGCCGGTGGAATGCCGGGTCCATTATCCGAAACGGTGATGGCGACCTGCTCTGGCGTTTCTGCAACGGATATCTCTACCTTCGCGTCGTCGCGGCCTTCGAGCGCCTCAAGGGCGTTCTGGAAGAGATTGATCAGGATCTGCTCCAGCCGGATTCGATTGCCCATGACGAAGAGTCCCGGTGGCGGCGTTCGGATGTCGAGTGCGTTCAACTGCCCGGCAAACCGGCTCTTCAGCAGGACGACGGCGCCTTCGATGATGGTGCTGAGCTCAACGGGTTCGGCAGCCGTCCTCCCCTTGCGCGCAAAGGCTTTCAATTCCTCGGTAATCGTGCCAATTCTTTCGGTGAGCTGAGCAATGGCGCCCAAATTCTCCTCGGCCGGACTTGGCTCTTGCCGCTGCAGGAAGACGCGGGCGTTATCTGCGTAAGCGCGGATCGTGGCAACCGGCTGATTGATCTCATGGGCGACGCCGGCTGCAACCTGCCCGAGGATGGCGAGCCGGTTCGCCTGCACGAGCTCCTGTTGTACGATTTGAAGCTTCGCCTCCGTATCGCGATGATCGGAAATTTCCGCCTGCAAGCGATCGCGAGCACGGCTCAATTCATCTGTCCTGGCAACGACCCGGCGCTCCAGTTCCTCGCGCATGGCCTGTTCGCTGGCGATCCTCATCACGGAGACCTGCCGCCGTCTCAGCAAAAAGGCCGCGATTGCAAGAACCGGCAGCAAAAACGCCAGTGCGAGAAGCCGCATCTCCCGCACAGCCGACGCGACCGGCACTTCGGTTGGAACTAAATATTCCAGCCGCCATGGCGTCGTCGGAACGGCCGCAAAGAGGCGCAGATACTGGGCCTCTCCGCCGCCGGGCAGGACGGCAGAAACAATGGATGCGTCCGGGCTGATGGTTGACGGATGCATGATGGGAAGCTCTGCCAGTGGTGCATCTCCGAACTGCAGACTGCTTCGAATGGATGCAAGATCCTGCTGCGGTACCGGCCCGGTGGTCATGAAACGCCAGGAAGGAATGCTCGTGATCAGAACGACCCCATGGTTGTCCGTCACGTAAACGGGCCTGTTTGCGTCACGCCAGTCGTTTTCCAGGCGGTCGAATTCCATTTTGACGACCACGACGCCGAGCGGAGCTGCCGCGCTGCCGACCCTGCGGGAGATGTAAAGGCCGGGACGTTTGCTGACGCTGCCAAGCGCGAAGTGTTCCGCCGTGCCTTGATCCATCGCGCGACGGAAATAGTCACGGAACGCGTAGTCGTTTCCGACGAAACTGATCGGCTCGCGCCAGTTGCTTGAGGAGACGGCTATCCCGTCCGGACCGATGACATAAAGCACGGCGGCTTGCGTGCCGGTGACGAGCCGCTCCAGCTTGCGGTTCAAGAGATCGGTCGTGCCGCTCTTTGCAGACGAAAGCGCGTCGAGAACCTGTTGATCCTCCGAAAGAAGAAGCGGCAGGGCGCGAGGGCGCTCCAGAACGGCCGTCAGCAAGGCGACCTTGAGATTGGCGTCGGTGCGGGCCTGGCTTTCCAGCCCTTCGATCGCCGACCGGCGCCCGTAAAGTTCGGCGCCCACGAGCGCAGCCGCAATCAGGATCGCAGATGCGGCTAAGAACAGGATCCAGGCACGGCGCGCCTGCCGAATGACGTCCGGCGGGGTTCGAACGTTGTCTGTGGTTGATCGCTGAAGCATGACGGAGAATGTGCGCAATCTCGCACAATGGTCAAATCACTTTGTGCGAAAAGACGCCCAAGCGAGTTCGCTTTCGCGAGCGGCTTTTCAAGAAGATGCGAAAAAACAGCACTTTAGAGGCATGAACGCAAACTGGCACACCTGTTGCAAAGTGTCTGCAAACAGCCGGGTGGCTGTTGAATTACCAGATATCCGCATCATCCGCCCCGGGAGGCCATTGTCGGTTTGGGGCTTTATGGAGGACACTATGGGTGTAGCAATTCCAGCCGCGCCGGCGCGCGGCAAAGTTCCATTCTACCGGCATCTCTACGTGCAGGTCGTTTTCGCCATCTGTGCAGGCATGCTGCTCGGGCACTTCTACCCCGAGGTCGGCACGGCGCTGAAACCGCTTGGCGATGCCTTTATCAAGCTCGTCAAGATGATCATCGCGCCGGTCATTTTCCTGACGGTGGCAACCGGTATCGCCGGCATGTCCGATCTGCAAAAGGTCGGGCGCGTCGCCGGCAAGGCGATGATCTACTTCCTCGTCTTTTCGACGCTCGCACTTGCCGTTGGCCTTGTCGTTTCCAACGTCATCCAGCCGGGTGCAGGCATGCATATCGATCCGGCCACGCTCGACGCCAAGGCGGTGGCAACCTATGCCGAAAAAGCCCATGACTCGACCATTACCGGCTTCTTGATGAACATCATCCCGACGACCATCGTCGGTGCTTTCGCCGACGGCGACATCCTGCAGGTGCTGTTCTTCTCGGTACTGTTCGGTATTGCGCTGGCCATGGTCGGCGACCGCGGCCGGCCGGTCGTGGATTTCCTGCAGGCTTTGACGACGCCGATCTTCCGCCTCGTGGCGATCCTGATGAAGGCGGCCCCCATCGGAGCCTTCGGCGCGATGGCCTTTACGATCGGCAAATATGGCATCGGTTCGATCGCCAACCTTGCCATGCTCATCGGCACGTTCTATCTGACATCGCTGCTTTTCGTGCTGGTCGTGCTCGGCGGGGTTGCCCGCTACAACGGCTTCTCGATCCTGGCGCTGATCCGCTACATCAAGGAAGAACTGCTGCTTGTTCTGGGTACGTCGTCGTCGGAAGCAGCCCTTCCCGGCCTCATGGCGAAGATGGAACAAGCCGGCTGCAAGCGCTCCGTCGTCGGGCTGGTGATCCCGACCGGCTATTCCTTCAATCTCGACGGAACCAACATCTACATGACACTGGCAGCCCTGTTCATCGCCCAGGCGACGGACACGCCGCTGTCCTTCGCCGACCAGATCCTGCTCTTGCTGGTCGCCATGCTGAGCTCTAAGGGTGCTGCAGGCATCACCGGTGCGGGCTTCATCACGCTCGCTGCCACGCTCTCGGTCGTTCCCTCGGTTCCCGTCGCCGGCATGGCGCTCATCCTCGGCATCGACCGCTTCATGTCGGAATGCCGCGCGTTGACGAATTTCGTCGGAAACGCAGTCGCCACCGTTGTCGTCGCGCGCTGGGAGAACGAACTGGACCAGACGAAGTTTGCTGCGGCAATGGCCGGTGAGCTGCCGGAGAGTGGTGACGTGACCGTGCCGGCACTGCAGGCTGCCGAATAAAGACTGAGCTGTCACCGATCGAGAAGTCGCCGCGCTCTGCAGAGGGCGCGGCTTTCCCGCCTCCACAAAGGCGAAAAAGGCAGCTTTCTCTGGTTCGTCAATCCGACGCGCAACGCGCAGGCGACCGGGGTCGAGCTTGCCGAGGGAATGGGAACGTTTACCGGCGAAAGAGCGTCAATGGCCATCGACTGGAGCCACTATGGCGGCCAGATCGAAATCTCGCCGCGCGAGGGCTGATCCTGCCGTTGGGCTAAAAGCCTGGTCAGCAGACGCCCGCGCGGGTCCAATTATGCCGCGCGGCCGTTCTTGAAGAGGTGGTTCAGGACGGCTGGGAGGGCACCGTATAGCCCTGCTGCCTCTTCATTCCGCTGCGATTTTCTCGATGTCGTTTGCCTGAACGATACGCTCAAGCAGCGCCGTTTCTTCCGGACTGAGATCAATAAGTGGCGGACGAACGGGGCCGGGGTCCCGGTCAAGCACCCGCAGCCCGGCCTTGATGATCGAGACCGCGTAACCCTTCTTGCGATTGCGCAACGCCACAAAGGGAAAGAAGAAATTCTTGAGGATCTCGTCGACAACAGGCTGATTGCCTGTGCGAAGCGCCTGATAGCAACGCTGGGCGAGCGCCGGTACGAAATTGAACACGGCCGAGGAGTAAGTGGTGACGCCGGCTGCAAAATAGGCCTGCGCATACACCTCATGCGTCGGCATGCCGCCGACATAGACCAGACGGTCCTGAAGCTTGGTTGTGATCTCGATCACCTTGTCGACATCACCTACGCCGTCTTTAAAGCCGATGAGGTTCGGGCACTCATCGCAAAGCCTTGCAATGCTGTCCGCCGTCAAGACCGCATTGTCGCGGTTATAGACGATGACACCGATGCCGACCGACTTGCAGACGGCCCTCACATGGTTGATGAGGCCGGCTTGTTCGCTGAACATCAGATAGGGCGGCAAAAGCAATAAACCGTCTGCGCCGGATTTTTCGGCGGATTTCGCGATGTCGATTGCAAGCGAGGTGCCGTATCCGGCGCCGGAGATGATCGGTGTTTTCCCAGCCGATCCTTTTGCCGCCGCCACGACGGAAGGAATTTCCTGCGGATTGAGCGAAAAGAATTCGCCGGTACCGCCCGCGGCGAACAACGCGGCTGCGCCATAGCCGGCCAGCCATTCGATGTGTTTGCGGTAAGCATCCTCGTCGAATTTGAGATCTTGATGGAAATGTGTGACGGGGAAGGAGAGAAGTCCGCTGCCCACCGCGCGCTTGAGTTCAATTGGATCCATTGTTCATTCCCGTTTGAAGTTCATTGATGAAGGGATGCGGCATCGGCTTAAATAGACGATGTCTCGAGCGCTTCGATGAGCGCTGCGATGTAGCCGTAGCAAAAGGCAAAGGCGACGCCGGAAGGATCCCTGCCGCTGATCGTCGGGACGTGGTCGGGCATCAGCATGTATTTGTAGCCGACCTCTTTGTAGATCCGTGCAGAGCGGACCATGTCCATGTCGCCCTCGTCGGGGAAGGTTTCCATGAAGGACAGCTTTCCGCCTCTGATGTTGCGGAAGTGGACATTGAAGATTTTTCCGCGCGTTCCGAACCAGCGGATGATGTCATCGATTTCTTCACGCGGGTTCTCGAGCATCTCACCGATCGACCCCTGGCAGAAATTCAGTCCGTGATAGGGGCTTTCGTGCATGGTCACGAATTTCTTCAGGCCGTCGACCGTCCCAAGGACGCGGGTGACGCCGCGATAACCGGGGGGCGTGTAGGGATCATGCGGATGGCAGGCGAGCCGCACGCGATTGGTTTCGGCAACCGGCACGACACGCTTGAGGAAATAATCGATTCTTTCCCAGTTTTCGTCCTCAGAAAGCTCCCCGGCAAGGCCCGGCGCCGCCGCCTGATTGGCTTTTTCCCAGCGAAAGGCCTCGTTCATCGAGCCGCCGCGGCCCGGTTCCATCGGCGTGCGGGGGATGCCGATCAGATTGAGGTTGTACTTCGCCGCGGGAATGCCTGCCGCGGCAATATCCTCGATCAGTCTGCAGACGGCATCGATCTGACGATCACGCTTAGGACCGGCAAGAAGAATATCTGGATAAGAGGCGTTCTCAATCGGCCGCGAGGGAAGGGGCAACTGGACCATATCGAGAATCAATCCGAAGCTCTCGACCTTGTCGCGGTGGCGTTCCAGGTCATCAAGGGTCCAGCTCGCAGGCGGTCCAGGCGGGTCGGCGCAGATATGCTTCAGCCCGAGCTGTGCGAAAACACGGAAATCGTCGTCGTCGCGAACCGCGACCTGGGTGCCAACATACATGGTTTGAAATCCTCTCCAATTCAGCAATGTCGTATGACATAATATGAATTTCGAAAGGTGTCGAGTATCTTATTGCTGTTCGGCCAGCATCCGGTAGCGCCGCTGGCTGGCAAGCAAATGCGCACGCATGGCCTGCCGCGCCCGCTCGGGCTCCTGATCCGCAATGGCCTCAAGGATCTCGATGTGTTCTGCGTGAACCTTGTCGAGGTAGGCGCGATCATGAGCCTCGGGCAGCGTCGGGAACTGCCCCCTGGGAATGGAGCGAGGCCCGAAATGCCGCAAAACGTCGACATAGAAGCGGTTATTCGTCGCTGCCGCGATCGCCATGTGAAACTCGTAATCTGCTTCAACGGTGGGGGCGCCATCTTCGATCATCTGGGCCATCTTGCGGTTGGCTGCACGGATCGCAGCCTCTTGTTCAGCTGTTCTTCGATAGGCCGCAATGGCTGCCGCTTCTCCCTCTGCGGCCATGCGAAATTCAAGCAATTCAAGGGTTTCCGGGATGCTCTTGATTTCTACCGGCGTTAACGAAAATGCCTTTTGTGCGGATGGATTGCTGACGAACACTCCCTTTCCCTGGATCGGCCGGACATAGCCGGCTGAGCGAAGATCAGCGATAGCTTCGCGAACAACGGTGCGGCTTACGCCGAAAGTCGCCTCCAGTTGCGGCTCGGTGGGCAACTGGTCGCCCTCTTTGAGCTTTCCTGATTCGATCTGGGCACGCATCTGATCGATCAGCTGCTGTGCAAGTCTTTCCCGGCTCCGTCGCATTCTTATATCCCAACCCCTCACAGCGCCTGTCGCAAATGCCCAGGGGCGGCTCTTGCCAACCCGCGGGAAGTTCTGTAAATCATAATACGACATACCGATGACATAATATGTCTTCTATAGTAGACCAGGGAGGAATTGAAATGAAGCATTTTCGTAAGGGGCTATTCGTTGGGGCCGCCATCAGCTTGTTGGCGCTGACTGCTTCTGCCGCCGTCGCCGAAACGCCGAAGGACCAACTCGTCATCGGCACGTCGCTTGCCCAGGTGTTGTCGCTTGATCCGCAGCAGGCGACGGAAGGCAAGGCCAATGAAATCATGTGCAATCTCTATGACCGACTGGTCCTGGCGACGCCGGGGGGGAAGATCGCTCCGCAACTGGCAGAAAGCTGGGCGATCGATGACAAAGGGATCACGTTCAAGCTCAGGGAGGCGGCGTTTGCCTCGGGTAATCCGGTGACATCGAAGGATGTTGTTTTTTCGCTGACGCGTCTGCTCAAGATGAACCAGGCGGCTGCGGCCAACCTGAAGCGGGTCGGTTACAATGCTGACAATGTTGAAAAGCTGGTGACGGCACCCGATGAGCGTACAGTGCGCATTGATCTTTCGGGCGAGGTTACCCCGGAATTGCTTCTCTATCGTCTCGCCATGGTAACCACCAGCGTTGTCGACAGCGTCGAGGTTGAGAAGCACGTCAAGGATAACGACTTTGGAAACGCGTGGCTGCGCACGAACTCTGCCGGTTCGGGGCCCTTCACGCTCAATCGCTGGACACCCAACGAAATCGTCATCCTGGACGTCAACAAGGATTATGTCGGGGGCGAACCGAAGATGCGGCGCGTCGTTATCCGGCATGTTCCCGAAAGCCAGGTCGAGCGCCTGATGCTCGAGCGCGGCGACATCGACATTGCAAGCGCATTGAGCGCATCTGATCTTGCGACGTTTCAAAATAAGCAGGGATTCCAAATTCAGCGCGTGCCGACCGGCGGGTTCTATGTGCTGTCGATGAATGCCGAAAACCAATATCTGTCTAATCCAAAGGTCCGCGAGGCGATTGCCTACGGCATCGATTATGCGGGCATCGAAAAGACGATCATGGGGCCTTACGGCCGGGTGCGGACGGTGCCGGTGCCGGAGAATTACGAATATGCCATTTCGAGCCCTGACTGGCATCTCGATGTCGAAAGGGCCAAGTCGCTGCTGGCGGAGGCCGGGTTCAAGGATGGCTTTTCGCTATCTTTGAAAACGATCGCGCAGACCCCGCGTATCGATCTTGCCACAGCCATCCAGGCCTCGCTTGCGCAGATCGGCATCAAGGTCAATATCCAGCAGGGTAACGGATCGGAGATCATCGCGGCCCACCGTGCCCGCGATTTCGACCTCTTGATCCCGCAGACAGGCGCCTACATGCCGAACGTCCTTGGCTCGATGGAGCAGTTCTCCAGCAATCCGGACAATTCGAAGGAGGCAAACAACGCCGGCAATTTCGTCTGGCGCTCGGCCTGGGACATCCCCGAACTGACGAAGCTGACCGCAAAGGCTTCGCTGGAGCCGGATGCCAAGAAGCGCGGCGAGCTTTATGTCGAAATGCAGAAGATGTTCGTCGACCTCAAGCCGGCAGTGCTGCCGCTCTTCGAGCGATATGAGCCGATCGTTCTTAATGCGCGCGTTAAAGACTATGTCGGCCACCCTAACATGACGACGCGACTTGAAGCCGTAGCCAAGGCGGAAGCCGAATAACCGACACAGGCAGCCGATCATGAAGGAATTGTCCACGCGTGAGCTTGGAAGGCGCGTCCTCCAACTCATCGTCAGTCTGTTCATACTGCTTTGCGTCACCTTCGTGATCGGCCGCGTCATGCCCGCCGATCCCGTCGGCGCAGTGGTCGGCGAGCTTGCCGACCCTGCCGCCTACGCGGCGATGCGCGCGCGCCTTGGCCTTGATCTGCCACTTTATCAGCAGTTCTTCATTTATCTGGCGGGCTTGCTGCATGGTGATTTCGGAACGGCAATCCTGACGGGCAATCCCGTTTCGAAGGATCTGGCTCAGGCATTTCCGGCAACGTTTGAGCTTGCCACGCTGGCGGTCATCATATCGACATTCATAGGCGTGCCGCTCGGACTTGCGGCAGCACTTTTCCGCGACAGCTGGATCGACAAGACGGCGCGGGTCGTGGCCCTTGTCGGTCATTCGATACCGGTCTTCTGGTTCGGTATCGTCGGGCTGGTAATTTTCTATGCCGGGCTTGACTGGGTCGGCGGTCCGGGCAGGGTCGATGTCTATTACGAGGGTATCGTAACCCCAAGGACCGGTCTCATGCTGGTGGACAGCCTGCTTGAAGGCGAGCCCGAAATTTTCTGGAATGCGCTCTCGCACATCATTCTGCCAGCCATCATCCTTGCTTACGCCGCGATGGCATATATCACCCGCATGGCCCGCAGCTTTACACTTGAGCAGCTTAATCAGGACTACGTGATCGCAGCGCGAGCCAAAGGGGTCGGGCCGGCGAATGCGGTGATCGGTCATGTTCTGCCGAACATTGCCGTGCAGCTGATCACCGTCCTTGC
The DNA here is from genome assembly GCF_000419765.1 of Rhizobium mongolense USDA 1844. Taxonomy (GTDB): domain Bacteria; phylum Pseudomonadota; class Alphaproteobacteria; order Rhizobiales; family Rhizobiaceae; genus Rhizobium; species Rhizobium mongolense. Next base: position 158,577 of record NZ_ATTQ01000009.1, read on the forward strand.
GATTTCCTATGGAAATCTTCTGGAAGGCGCCGTCGTGACCGAGATCGTCTTTTCATGGCCGGGAATCGGTCAATACATGACGAATGCGTTGATGATCGGCGATATGAACGCCATCCTGGCCGCAACCATCATCGTTGGCTTCATCTTCATGTTCCTCAACTTTGTAGCAGACATTGCCTATGCGCTGCTTGATCCGCGCACCCGGGAGGCCACGCAATGACCGACGCGCTTCACTCTCAAAGTGAGATCAGGCGGCCACCAATCCCGGCCCGCATCGCCGCCTCGCTCGCTCGCGCCGGACGTAAGCTTGCCGACGAGCCGCTCGGTCTCTCCGGCTTCCTCATCCTCGCCGTGCTTTGCATCGTCGCAATCATTGCACCGGCGCTTGCGCCTTATGATCCAAATGTCCAAATGCTGAGTGATGCTCTGCAGCCGCCCAGCCTTGCACATCTTGCAGGGACCGATGAGTTTGGACGCGATATCTTCAGCCGCCTCGTCTATGGAACAAGGATCACCATTCAGACGGTTCTCTCGATATCCATAATTGTCGGCCCTGTGGGTTTGCTCATCGGCATCGTATCCGGCTTTTTCGGCGGCCGGACAGACGCAATCTTGATGCGTGCAACCGATATCGTCCTGTCCTTTCCCTCGCTGATCCTTGCCCTTGCATTTGCCGCCGCCCTTGGAGCGGGATTGAACACGGCGATCATCGCGATCTCCCTAACGGCCTGGCCGCCGATTGCCCGGCTTGCCAGAGCCGAGGCCTTGGTCGTCCGCAACGCCGATTACGTCGCCGCAGCCCGCCTTTATGGAGCGTCGTCCTTGAGAATATTGCTTCTCTACATCGCACCCATGTGCGTCCCGTCGGTGATCGTGCGCCTGACGCTCAATATGGCCGGCATCATCCTGACGGCGGCATCGCTCGGCTTCCTCGGGCTTGGCGCGCAGCCGCCGGCGCCCGAATGGGGCGCGATGATATCAAGCGGACGCAAGTTCATGCTCGATTACTGGTGGGTTGCCGTCATGCCCGGCATTGCCATCCTGCTCACGAGCCTCGCCTTCAACATCGCCGGCGATACGCTGCGCGATATCCTGGATCCGCGCCATGCAAGATCGTGAAATCTCTACCATCCTTTCCGTCCGGAACTTGAACGTGCGCTTTGGGCGCAGTTCAATACCGGCCGTAAGCGAAGTCAGCTTCGACCTGGGGCGGGAAAGGCTGGGAATTGTGGGCGAATCCGGTTCCGGAAAATCGACGACCGGACGGGCGATCATGCGCCTTCTTTCGCCGAGCGCCGAGATCTCGGCGGAGCGTTTCGATCTTGCCGGCAATCCGCTGCTTGAAAAGACCGAACGGCAGATGGGTGCACTGCGCGGCAAGGAGATGGCGCTTATCATGCAAGATCCACGCTATTCGCTTAATCCGGTGCTGACCATCGGCAGGCAGGTGGCGGAGGCGGCAAGGCTTCATCTTGGCCTTGGTCGCGCTCAAGCGATGGAGAGTGCAAGAAGCATGCTCCAACGCGTCAGGATCAGTGATGCAGACCGCGTCATGGCACTTTACCCGCATCAGATATCCGGCGGCATGGGTCAGCGTGTGATGATTGCGATGATGCTGCTTGCCAAGCCGAAGCTGGTCATTGCCGACGAGCCTACGTCGGCACTCGATGTCAGTGTCAGGAAGGACGTCCTCGTCCTACTCGACGAACTGGTGCGGGAAAATGATTCCGGCCTCATCCTCATCAGCCACGATATCCGCATGGTCGCGGCTTTCTGCGAGCGGATCCTGGTCATGTATGCGGGTCGTGTCGTTGAAACGCTCACGAGCCTCGATGACGCCCGACATCCCTATACCCGTGGCCTGATTGCGGCGCTTCCCGACCCCCGTCATCCGGTCCGGAGACTGAAAGTACTGGACAGGAAGGCATTGGAAGCAGAGGCGGCGCAATGATCAGGATCAGCAATCTCGATGTTGTCTATGGTGCGGGCAAAACGCGCAACCACGTCGTAAAAGGGGTAGGCTTTGAGGTCGGCAAGGGCGAAACGCTTGGTATCGTCGGGGAATCCGGCTGCGGCAAATCAACGGTCCTGCGGTCTCTGGCCGGTATCGAGCAGGGATGGACGGGTTCAATAGAACTCGACGGCAAGGCAATCGGAAAGATCCGGTCGCGAAATGAGCTGAAGTGCGCTCAAATGGTGTTTCAGGATCCCTATGGTTCGCTTCATCCGCGTCATCGCATCGGGACGGCCCTGGCCGAGCCTCTCCGCTCGATGGGACACGGTGATGGCTGGTCTGCCGTTCAAAAGGCGCTGCGGCAGGTGGGACTGCCCGACAGCTTTGCCAACCGGTTTCCTCATGAATTGTCGGGAGGCCAGCGTCAGCGCGTTGCCATTGCGCGGGCTCTTATCCTGTCGCCGCCGATCCTGCTGCTCGATGAACCAACCTCGGCACTCGACGTCTCCGTACAGGCTGAGATCCTCAATCTTCTTGCAGACAAGCGCGACGAGCATGGGCTGACCTATGTGCTCGTGAGCCACGATCTCGCAGTGATCGCGCACATGTGCGACAGGGTGCTTGTCATGAAAGATGGTGCTTTCGTCGATGAACTGACGAAAGCCGATCTTCAATCAGGCGTCACCCATGCCGATTACTCACGCGAGCTTTTTGAGGCAAGTTTTCTCTGATTCCGGCTCGACGAGCCGGCTAAACGCCGAATCTGTGCGCTGCGCCTTCCACCGGACTCGCCCAAACGGTGGCACCCGTTGCAAAAGCGGTCTCTCCTTCGGCCCGCACCACCATTTCGCCGATTTCCGGAACATCCAGATAGAGGATGGCATCGGCGCCGAGGCGCTCGATATGTCTGACCTGCCTTGCCAGGCGCCTTTGGCTTGGGAAAGGCGAATATGCTCGGGTCGGATCCCGTAGGTCTGGCACCCGAAGCGCTGCGCAACCTCGCCCGTGTAAAGGTTCATCTTCGGGCTGCCGATAAAGCCCGCGACGAAGGGCGTCGCCGGCTTGCGGTAGAGTTCCATCGGGCTGCCCACCTGCTCGACCCTGCCACCGTTCAGGACGACGATCTTGTCGGCCATCGTCATCGCCTCGACCTGGTCGTGGGTAACGTAGATCATGGTTGTCTTCAGGCGGGTATGGAGTTCTGCAATCTCAAGCCGCATTTGCGCTCGCAAAGATGCGTCGAGGTTCGAGAGCGGCTCGTCGAACAGGAAGACTTTCGGATCACGAACGATCGCGCGGCCGATGGCAACGCGCTGCCTTTGCCCGCCGGAAAGCGCCTTCGGCTTGCGGTCGAGCAAATGGATGAGCTGCAAGGTCTCGGCTGCTGCGCGGACCTTGGCCTCGATCTCGGATTTCGGGCGGCGGGCAAGCGAAAGCCCGAAGCCGATGTTTTCCGCAACCGTCATATGCGGATAAAGCGCATAGCTCTGGAATACCATGGCGATACCGCGCTTCGATGGTTCGGCGTCCGTGACATCCTTGCCGCCTATGGTCAGCTTGCCGGACGTCGACTCCTCAAGCCCAGCAATGATCCGCAGCAAGGTGGATTTTCCGCATCCAGACGGCCCGACAAATACGACGAATTCACCGGAACGCACCTCCAGATCGATGCCCTTGATGACATCAAGGGCGCCAAAGCTCTTGCAAATCCGGGTGAGGGTGAGCTCAGCCATCTTACACTAACCTTTCACTGCGCCGGCAGTCATGCCCGCCACGATCTGCCTGTTGAAGAAAATGAAGACGATGAGGGGAGGGACCGTAACGAGCAGGATGTTCATAAAGAGCAGGTTGTACTGGCTCGTGTACATGCTCTGGAAATTATAGAGCGTCAGCTGCACGGTGACGTTCTCCTTGCCTGGCAGGTAATAGAGCGGGTTCGTGAAATCGTTGAAGATCGCGATCGACTGCACGACAATATTGGTCACCGTCACCGGCTTGAGCAGAGGTAGGATCACCCGGAAAAATATCTGCCAAGGCTTTGCCCCATCGATCAGTGCCGCTTCATCGAGATCGCGGGGAATGGTCGAAATGAACGATCGGTAGAGCAGGGTCGAGAACGAGAGATTATAGGCGACCTGGATCAGGATCATTCCGGTCATGGTCTTGAAGAGGCCGATTTCCTGAAGCAGTCCGATCGTCGGAACGACAGCCGGCGGCATCATCAGTCCCATGAAGAGCGCACCCGAGGCAACGGCATTCCAGCGGGTTCTGCGGCGCTGCATGACATAGCCGACCATCGCCGAAAACAGTATCAGTATGGTGACCGAGACGACGGTGATCAGCGTCGAATTGAAATATGCCAGCACGAGCTGATAGTCGCGCGCCTGGAACACTGCTGCGAGATTGTTCCAGAACAGCCACTGTTTCGGGAGCGCGAAGTCGAGCCGGGATGCCTCGGATTTCGACTTGACCGCCTGGAGCGCAATGAACACGAACGGCAGCACGAAGATGACCGTGGCGACGGCAAGTGCGATCACGCCGCTCGTATAGGGCCGCATCTGTCTCATTGTTCGACCTCGCGCCGGTTGAGCCACATGGTAAGCGGTAGAATGATGATGGCGATCAGCGCAAACAGGATGACATTGCCCGCAGTCGACAATCCGTAGAATCCCGCCTGATACTGCTTGTAGATGACCGACGCGATCACATCCGAGGAAAAGCCCGGCCCACCGCGCGTCATCGCCCAAATGAGATCGAACGACCGGAGGCCGCCGATCAACGACAGCGTGATGACGGTGATCGTCGCCGGACGCACAAGAGGCAGAGTGATGCGCCAGAACTGCTGGAAACGTGTGGCACCGTCAATTCTGGCAGCCTCGTAGTAATCGGGGCTGATTGCTGCCAGGCCAGCGATGAAAATCAAGGTGGCAAGACCCACGCCTTTCCAGAGATCGACGAGCGCCACGGAAAAAAGAGCAAGCGCCGGATTGGTCAGCCAGCCTGGTCCGGGAATGCCGAGCGTTTCAAGCATGGCATTGATGATGCCCTTTGTCGGGTGCATCATCACGGTAAAGGTAATGCCGATGCCGATCGTCGATACCAGAACTGGAAAGAAAACGAGCGTGCGCAGGAAGCCTCGCGCGAAAATATTGCCGGTCAGCAGCACGGCGAGCAGGAGCCCGCATATCGTCTTCAGGCCGGAGGTCGTTAAGGCATAGATCAGCGTGTTGACGAGGCCCTTGACCAGAAACGGCTCGGAAAAGAACTGTCGGAAGTTCTCCAATCCAATGAACTCGGCGGTCGAAAGATCCCAACGTGTGAGGCTGAACCAGAGAGAGGACACAGTAGGGACGACAAACAGCACGCCGTAGACGGCTGCGGCAGGAAGAAAAAACCACAAGGGATAAGGCGATTTGCGTGAGCGGAGGCGTGTTTCGGTCATGTTTACCTCTTCGATCGGGTAGGCCCCGCCCGTGAAGGGCGAGGTCAGCTTTCCCGAAGGGCCACTACCAGTTGGGTAGACCGAGCTGCTTTGCCTGCTTGCGCACGTCATCGTCATAAAGCGCGGCCGCCTCGGCTGGCTGGCGGATGCCGGACCCGACCTCGACGGTGATCTGTTCAAGAGCAGGTCCCTTGATCGGCGACACGAATTCCAGCGCCGGCGTAGTCGCCTTCGCTTCGAAATAGGGGAGCATGTCCTTCACCGCGGGCGGGACGTCGGCCGGCAGCGCGCATCCGTCGACCAGGGACGGACCTTGGGCCGTGTTGGTTTCAACCATGATCTTACAGCCTTCGACGCTTCCGGCGAAATCCACAAATTTCCGGGCTTCATCCGCACTCTGGCTGGCGAGCGGGACATAAAGGGCAGGCGGCATCCAGACCGTCAGACCGTTCTTGGCCGCATCGTCCCCCGGCTGCGCGAAGAAGCCGACGCCCTGAAGATTTTCCGGATAGTTCTGCTTCAAAGCGCCGACGGCAAAGGTGAGCATAGGATAATGGGCGGCTTCGCCTGTCGCCACCATCCTGAGGCCGTCGTCATAGCTTGCTGCACCGAAATCCTCGTTCATCAGGCCGCCGTCATGAACCTCTTTCAGGCGCTCGAAACCTTTCATGGCCGCAGGCGTCGTCGCGTATTTCGCCTTGTTGGCCGTATAGTCGTTTGCGAAGTTCGGCGCGGCTTGATGCAGGTTGTAATAATCCGCCAGAACGAAGAGCTGGGAGGTCCAGGTGTCGCGATAAGTCTGGGCAACAGCGACTTTGCCGGCCGCCTTCACCTTTTCGTTGTTGGCCATGAACTCGGCCCATCTCTTCGGGACTGGCAGGCCGAGGTCCTGATAGATTTTTCTGTTGTAGAGGATCCCGCCAGCCATCGCCGTTCCGAAGGGAACGCCGTATAGCTTGCCGTCAGCGCGGACCACGGCCTTGAAGCCCTCGTCTACTTTTGCCTGCGACGAAAGATCACTGAGGTCGGCCAGCGTCTGTGCAGGTTTCAGCGCCTGCATCAGCGAGCCGGAATTGTACAGGAAGACATCCGACATCTCGCCTGTCGCCAGCCGCGTCTTGACGATGTTGTCGCCCTCGCCACCACCCGGCCGCTGCTCGATTTCGATCGTTACATCCGGTGCGATCTTCTCGTAAGCTGCAACCAGTGCCTCGGCGGCTGCGACCGTATCAGGGCTGTTATCGATCAGGAACGAGAGCGTCGTTTCTGCGTGCGACGGCCCCGCGGCAATCAGCGTTATGAGTGCCGACGCACCGGCAAGAATGACTTTGATGCGGTTTGTCATGACGTTCCTCCTCTGAACGGTTTGACGGTGGCAGGTGTGCTCCTCAAAGATGGGGAAGAGAAAAGATCAGCTCATGTGTTCCCGCTCGAAGGACGGCTTCCCCCATGACAGGCTCGCCGTTAAGCAGCGGGTTCTGATGCCGTCGTCCGGGCTGGAATCGACCGACGCAGCCTTCTGGAAGCGTCACTTTATAGGTGACCCTGTTGCCGCTGCACTCCCATCGAGCTTCAATTCGACCTTGACGCACGTCATGATAGGCGGTGACGGGCGAGAGCGCGGCAATCGGCGCTGGATCGACGATGACCTCGGAAAAACCAGGCGCGCTTCGGCTTGGCGAGATGCCCGCGACGCTCTCAAACAGCCATTGGCACACGGCGCCATAGGCATAATGGTTGTAGCTGTTCATGTCAGGCTCGTAGATCGTGCCGTCCGGCGCCATTGAATCCCAGCGCTCCCAGATCGTGGTTGCGCCCTTGGACACCTGATAGAGCCAGCCCGGAACCTCCTCCTGCAGGAACACCTTTTCGGCAAGGTCGTCCAATCCGAGCTTCGTCAAAGCCGGCAGCAGGGCGGGGGTGCCTATGAAACCCGTGCCGATCTTGTAGTCCGCATCGATGATCACCTGTCTGAAGTGCTGCTTGGCAGCCTCATGGTGCGCAGCCGGGACCAGGTCGTATAGGAACGCCAGCGCGTAAGACGTCTGGTCGTTATGTGCAATGCGTCCGGATGGTGCGATGAATTCGTGCGCAAACGCACGTCGAATTTCTGCAGCACGGCCCTTCATGCGCGCCTCCAGCGCCCGGTTGCCGAGGATCGCTGCGATCTTCGCCAGCAAGTCGGTGGAGATGAAGTGGTAAAGTGTTGCAGCGCAATCGTCGGCAACCGTCGGGCGCGGCTTCCGGTTGTCGCCGATCGGCTGCAGCCAGTCCCCGAATGTGAAGCCGCGGTCGCCCCAGCGGGACGGCGGGCGCACGATCGGACCGTCCGATATCGACCAGACGAAGTCGACCCAACGCACCATCGCATTCAGGCATTCGCAAAGAACTGCCCGATCCTCGTAATGCGTGTAAAGCACCCAGGGGATCACGACGATGGCGTCGCCCCAGCCGGTCGAACCGGCAAATCCCGGAAAGTTTTTCGGATGCAGGCGTGTCGGGTCGGGCGAAAAATGGGAAATGGCACCATCCTCACGTTGATCGGCCATCACATCGCGCAGATATTTCCGGAAGAAGGTCTGGCTGTCCGTCAGCCAGCAGGCCGTTGCAGCAAACACCTGAGCGTCGCCTGTCCAGCCGAGGCGTTCGTCGCGCTGGGGGCAATCGGTCGGGACCTCGATGAAATTGGCGCGCTGTGACCAAATCGTGTTCTGGACAAGCCGGTTGACGAGCGCGTTGCCCGACTGGAAGCCGCCGGTCACATTGGGCACGGAGGAGATCGGAACCGACGAGATCGCCAAGATACGTGCATCGCCCCTAGCCGTCACTCTGGCATAGCGGAAGCCTTGAAAGCTGAAGTGCGGCGCGTAGGTCTGTTCGCCGTCTCCGCAGAGCGTATAGATCGTATGGGCTTCTGCGGTGCGATAGTTGCGGTTGTCGAAGTGACGGCCAGGCCCCAAGACTTCCGAATGTTCCACGCGGATTTCTGCGCCTGTTGCCCCGCGGACGGTATAGCGCACATAGCCTCCGATGTTCTGGCCGAAGTCATAGATCGTTCGCCCTTCCGCGTCGGTCCAACTATCAATCGGAGCGATCGGCGGCAATTCACGCACCGGCGCCGTTTCGTGCGCGACGAGCAACGCCTTGTCGAATGGCAGCCTCACCGTGCCGTGCGTGTCGGCAAGCCTTTCTTCGCGCGCATCATAGATCTCACCGAAATAGATGCCGGATTTGCGGATAGGCAGCAGCCCGCTCTGCCACGTGGTATCGGTTGAGACAATGACGCCACTCGGCCCGATCAGGTCTGCAATGGCTGCCGTTTGCTCACCCCAGCAATTGGGAATGGCCTTTTGACCCCACATGAGAGGAGACCGGTACCAACCGTCGGCAAGCCAGATCTCGATACGATTCTGGCCAGGCTTGATGAGGTCTGAGACGTCGTAGCGCTGATAGGCCAGGCGATGATCGTAGCTGGTCCAGCCGGGTGTCAGGAGGTCATTGCCGACCCGTTTGCCATTGATGAAGCAGCGATAAAGGCCGAGCGCTGAAATGAAAAGTTCGGCAGGCGTCTCTGCGCCATCGCAGTTGAACGTCTTGGCGACAAAACTTGCGGCCGTTCCCTGACCGCGATCCGACAGCGGTGCGATCATATCGCTGGTCCAGTCGCGTGAAACCAGATTGACGCTGGCAGCCATCGGCTGAAAATTCATCAGGTCCTCCACATTTTTTGTAGAACGTTCTTCGTATAACGTTCTACATTTTTTTCAGAAGCGCAATAGATATTTTGCGACCGGTCTGCCATGGTGATTTGGTGAGGCTTTAGGGCCTGCAGATCGAATCTGAGGATTTCATGCCAATCAAAGAGAAGTCGAAGCCCGCAAAGCGCGATCGTGTGACGATACGGACGGTTGCTGCGCATGCAGGTGTGTCTGTCGCGGCGGTTTCGAAAGTCATGCGAAATGCATATGGTGTGAGCGAGAACCTTCGCGCCAAGGTGACCGGGTCGATTGAAGAACTGGGTTATCGGCCGTCAAGGACCGCACGCGGCCTGCGCGGTCGTACGTTCACGATCGGGTTGCTCCTTGTCGACATACGCAATCCCTTCCTGCCCGAAGTCATCGACGGCGTGAATGGCGTCCTGGCGCCGTCGCACTACCAGGCAATGATCGGCGTCGGCGAGGGCCGCATGCAACTGGAGGCCTCGCTTATCGAATCTATGATCGACTATAAGATGGATGGGCTCATCCTCGTCGCTCCTCGCCTTCCTACTGAAATCATTGCGGAATTCGCAGCACAAGTTCCGATCGTGGCTGTCGGCTATCATGATCCGAAAGCAAAGACCTTCGACACGGTCAACACCGATGACCAGCGAGGGGCAGAAATTGCGGTAGAGGCATTGCTGAAGTGTGGTTATCGCGACATCGAAATGCTCAGCCTGGGAGCCCGCGAAGGTCACAAGGTCTCCGTCGTGCGCCAGCGTGAAATCGGATACCGGCGCGCCATGCTGTGTGCCGGACTGAGCTCCTCAGCACCGATCAGCCACATTCCTGTCCATTCCCCTAAGCGCGAGGAGGCAATGCGGGTGTTCCTGGCGCGAAGCGATCGGCCCCGTGCCGTCTTCTGCTGGAGCGATCTTGATGCGATTACGCTTTTGAGCGCAGCCGCGGACATGGGCGTGCGGGTACCCGAAGACCTGGCGGTCGTGGGCTATGACAATTCGACGACCGCAGCTCTTAGCCTGGTCAATCTGGCAAGCATCGACCAGTCGGGCAGGGAGCTCGGTGAAGCAGCGACGCGAACGCTTTTGTCCAGGATCGAGGGGCGTAGCGATCCGGAGCATCTTCTGCTGATGCCCTCGTTGGTCAACAGGAAGAGCTTAATTCGTTCTGGGTAACCCTGACGCTTCTTGCCGTTATGAAGCAAGCCGCCGCAGAGAGTTTGCCTGCAAATGGGGAATGACAGGAAGTGGGTCAACGACGATCCTGCAGTTCTTGCTACCATGAGCTAAAGCCTGAACCATTCGTTTTTAGAAATCTGCCGAACCACTTATTTGTAGATCCTTTTTCGAGATTCCCTCGAAGGGAAACACAACGCAGAATCTTGCTGCCGCTCGGCCGTTTCTCCGTTATGCGCAAGAGTAGATCTCTTGCGGGTGCAGCAGTTGAAAGGCACCTATCAAGACGCAGCGGCCGACAAAGGGGCTGCGTGCGCGGCGCGTTGCCGGCCGGCAAAAACATCACCGACTGCGATCAGGACGGGGTTTTCGTAGCCGACCTCGCTGATGCCTTCGGCAAGCCCTGCAAGGTTCCCATGCCACTGACGCTGCGTCGTGCGGCTCACGTCGCTCATGATGACGGCTGGCGTTTCGGGCGACAGGCCTTCGGCGATCAGCCGGTCGGCAATGAGCGGCGCTGTTCTCCCGCCCATATAAAAGACGGTGGTCGTATGCGGATCGGCAGCGGTGGCCCAATCGACATCCATCGGCAATCCGCCATGGCGGGAATGGCCGGTGATGAAGCGCACAGATTGGGCGTGCTCGCGATGGGTCAGCGAAATGCCGAGGCGTGAGGCCATCGCGCTTGCGGCCGTGATGCCGGGAATGACGTCGACCGGAATGTTCTCGCGATCAAGATGAGCGATTTCTTCGCCGGCGCGGCCGAAGATCATGGGATCGCCGGCCTTGAGACGGACGACGCGCTTGCCCGCCTTTGCAAGTTTTACCATCATCGCGTTGATGTCTTCCTGGCGGCAGCTGGTGCGGCCGCCGCGCTTGCCGACCAGCATGCGCTTGGCCTCGCGGCGCGCGAGTTCCAGCACCTCGGTGGAAACGAGATCATCGAAAAGGATGACGTCGGCGGCCTGCAGCGCGCGAACCGCCTTCAGCGTCAGAAGCTCGGCATCGCCAGGCCCCGCGCCGACGAGCGTGACGCGTCCGATTGTGCTTGTTGTGGACTTCAAGCCCCGAGCGGCAAGCAAAAGCTGCTCCTCGGGATGGTTGACAGCAGAACCGTCGAAAGCCATGTCGGCGAATTTTTCCCAAAAAAGTCGCCGCGCGGAAGCGGTTTCAAGGAGCCCGTTGACCTTGCCGCGTATCGACTGGGCAAGTCCAGCCCAGGATTTCAGCGTGCGCGGGAGCAAGGTCTCGATCTTGCGGCGGATGGTCTGGGCAAGAATGGGTGCTGCGCCATCCGTCGAGATTGCAACAACGACAGGCGAGCGGTTGACGATCGATCCGAACTGGAACTGGCAGAAATGAGGCTTGTCGATGACATTGACCGGGACGCCCGTCGCGCATGCCGCGTCGAAGAAGCGCCCAGCTTCAATCTCGTCGTCGCAGTCGGCAATTGCAATGGCAGCGCCCGTCAGACCTTCCACCTGCCAATGCCTCGGATGATGGATCAGTCTGGCCGCGGCGTGCTCGAGATTGCGGTCAAGAAGCGCCTTGAAGGTGTCGCTCAGCGTTTCGGCGTAGATTTCGACATGAGCGCCGCAGGCGGCAAGAAGTTCCGCCTTCCAGGCGCAGGCGTCGGAGCCGCCGGCCACCACGCACCTCTTGCCTTCAAGCCCCCAGAAGACGGGCAGCTTTGCAAGCGGCTCCATGCGGGCAGGATTGTCATTCCGCGGCTGCTGCAAGACATCCATCGATGATCCCCTTGATTTCGGCGCGGCAGGAGCCGCAGTTGGTGCCGGCGTTGAGCTCTTTGCCGACTGCCTCGACGCTGTGGCAGCCGCCGCGCACCGCCGCGACGATCTGATTGACGCCGACGGCGAAGCAGGAACAGACCGTGGCACCTGGGTCCGGCTTGTCGGCGCCCGGCCGGCCGGCGACAAGCCCAAAGCGCTTGCGCAAGTCGCCATGTTCGGCGGCAAGCTGTGAGATCGCCCAGTTGCGAGCGACGGCGACCGGTTCGCGGGCGAGGAACAGCGCAGCAAGCAGGCGCGTGCCGTCGAAGAAGGCGAGTCGCAGATCGCCGGATTGCTGATCCGCGTAGCCGAGCGGCTCGATCTCGGCAGGAATACCAAAGGTGCTGCGGCACCAGCCGCACCAGTCTTCGACCGCGTGGTCGAAGGCGAGTTCCAGTCGCCAGCCGCCATCTGCTTTCGCCAAGGCCCAATAGGCGGCACCAAGGCTTTGCGGTTTGCTCGCCGAGACTGCAAAGCCGTAGCGGACGGCCTTCAATGGCCGGGCGGCGACGGCGATGTTCTTGGAGGCAGGCTGGCCGGAGAACGGATCGGTGAGCGGGGCAACCACTGCATCGATGCGAGCCTTGGCGGCAAATTGATCGTTCCAGTGCATGGGAACGAAAATGCTGCCGCGGGCCTGGCGCTCGGTGATCAGCGCGCGCACGAGGGCCTTTCCCTGCGGGCTTTCAATTTCGACCAGACCGGCATTGCCGATACCGATTTCCATCGCATCTCGGGGGTGTAGTTCAGCAAAGGGTTCGGCGATATGGGCCGAAAGGCGCGCACTTTTGCCAGTGCGCGTCATCGTGTGCCACTGGTCGCGGATACGTCCGGTGTTAAGCGTGAAGGGGTAGTCGGCGCTGGTGCGGTCGGATGCGGGCGGCTCAACCGGCACGAAGCGTGCCTTGCGATCGGGATGAAAAAAGCTGCCCTTCGCAAAGAAACGGGTCACAGCCCTCTCGTCGCCGGTGGGCTGCGGCCACTGAAAGGGTGTCATCGCGTCATAGGCAGCTTTCTCGATGCCGGCATAGGCGCCGATGTCGAAATCGCGGTTGCCACTGTTTTCGAAGGCGGAAAGCGCAGCATGTTCATCGAAAATGTCTGCTGGAGAGGCAAAGGCGAACGCATCGGCAAAACCCATGCGGCGTGCGACCTCGGCCAATTGCCACCAATCCGCGCGTGCATCGCCGGGGGCGTCGATAAAGGAACGCTGGCGGGAAATGCGGCGTTCGGAATTGGTGACTGTGCCGCTCTTTTCTCCCCAGCCAAGAGAGGGCAGCAATACGTGGGCATGGCGGGCGGTGTCTGTCGTCGTGAGAATATCCGAGACGACGACGAAAGGGCAGGCCCTGATCGCGGCCTCGACGGCAGAGGCATCCGGCAGCGAGACCACCGGGTTCGTCGCCATGATCCAGAGCGCCTTGATGCGGCCATCGCCGACTGCCTTGAACATGTCGACGGCCTTCAGACCCGGCTTTTCGGCAATTGCCGGCGACTGCCAGAAGCGCTGCACGCGATCGCGGTCTTGTGCGCTCTCAATCGCCATGTGGGCGGCAAGCATGTTCGCCAGTCCGCCAACCTCACGGCCGCCCATCGCGTTCGGTTGGCCCGTGAGCGAGAAGGGACCCATGCCCGGCTTGCCGATGCGTCCGGTGGCGAGGTGACAGTTGATGATGGCGTTGACCTTGTCGGTCCCTGACGAGGATTGGTTGACGCCCTGGCTGTAGCAGGTGACGGTCTTTTCGGTCGCCTCGAAGAGGCGATAGAATTCGCGAATCTGCATTGCCGGTAAGCCGGTGAGCTCCAGTATCTCGTTGAAGGAGACACCAGAGGCGGATACAAAAGCCTCGGCAAAGCCGTTCGTGTGTTCGGCTACATAATTCTGGTCGATGGCATTGTTTGCGATCAGGTGCTCGAAGAGGCCGAGGAAAAGAGCCACATCGCCGTCCGGCCGGATCGCTAGGTGCAGATCTGCGATGTCGGCAGTCATCGTCCGGCGCGGATCGATGACGACGACCTTCATGCCGGGACGCGCCGCCTTGGCAGCCGCCAGCCGCTGATAGATGACCGGATGGCACCAGGCGAGGTTGGACCCGGTAAGGATCACCAGATCGGCCACTTCCAGATCCTCATAGGTCCCGGGCACGGTATCGGCGCCGAAGGCGCGGCGGTGGCCGGCGACGGAAGATGACATGCACAGGCGCGAGTTGGTGTCGATGTTGGCCGAGCCGATGAAACCCTTCATCAGCTTGTTGGCGACGTAATAGTCCTCGGTCAGCAACTGGCCGGAGACATAAAAGGCGACGGAGTCAGGCCCGTGCTCGGCAATGGCATCCGAAAAGCGCTGCGCCACGAGATCAAGAGCCTCATTCCATCCGGCCCGCCGTCCCGCGATCTGCGGATGCAATACGCGTCCGTCGAGATCGATCGTTTCGGCGAGCGCCGAGCCCTTCGAGCACAGCCGCCCGAAATTGGCCGGATGGTCCGGGTCGCCCTTGACGGACACATTGCCGTCATCTGCGATCTTGGCGATCACCCCGCAGCCGACGCCGCAGTAGGGACAGGTCGTCTTGATCTCTTTTGCCATCTATTCCGCCGCCATCATCAAGCTTTCGAGGGCGATGAAGAGGGCGCCGTCCTGGTTGCGGACCGGAATGGTCCGCACCGCGCCCTCATCGGCGCCAAGCGCCTTGCCGGTCTCGAGCGAGATGACCCAGTTGTGCAGCGGGCAGGTGACCGCCTTGGCATGCACGATACCCTGGCTGAGAGGGCCGCCCTTGTGGGGGCAGTGATCTTCTATGGCGAAGACCTCGTTTTCAGCCGTCCGGAAGACGGCGATCTTGCCTTGCGGCGTCTTCACGCAACGCGCTCCGCGCAGCGGGATCTCGGAGATATCACCGATTGCAATCCAGTTCATGCTGATCTCCTTACTCTGCAGCCTGCGGATAGCCGATTGTCGCCATCGGCTTGAACTCGTGCTTATCCTTGCCGGAGACACGCTCCGACCAGGGATCGACCTGGGCGAATTTCTGGCTGAACACGAAGCGGTCGAAATAGGCCTTGCGCTTTTCGGCATCGCCCATGATCTGGCGACGGATCTCGTCGAGGCCGATGCGCTTGGCCCACTTGTAAATGCGCTCGAGGTAACGTGCCTGCTCGCGGTACATCTGCGTCAGCGCAACGATATGCTCCAGCGCTTCGTCCTCGGTCTTGACGAGACCAAGGATCTCGGTGCCCTTGATGTCGAGACCGGCCGCACCGGCGAAATGAATTTCGTAGCCGGAATCCACGCAGATGACGCCGACATCCTTGCAGGTCGCCTCCGCGCAGTTGCGCGGACATCCAGAGACAGCCATCTTTAGCTTTGCCGGCGTCCAGGAGCCCCACATGAACTTTTCGATACGGATGCCGAGCCCGGTTGAATCCTGCGTGCCGAAGCGGCACCAGTCGGAGCCGACGCAGGTCTTTACCGTGCGCAGGCCCTTGGCATAGGCCTGACCGGAGACGAAGCCTGCCTTGCCGAGATCGGCCCAGACGGCCGGAAGGTCCTCTTTCTCGACGCCGAGCAGGTCGATGCGCTGGCCGCCGGTGACCTTAACCATCGGGATTTCGAACTTGTCGACCACGTCGGCGATGGCGCGCAGCTCCTTGGAGCTGGTAACGCCGCCCCACATGCGCGGCACCACCGAATAGGTGCCGTCCTTCTGGATGTTGGCGTGGACGCGCTCGTTGATGAAGCGCGACTGATAATCGTCGGCATATTCGTCCGGCCAGTCGCAGACGAGGTAGTAGTTGAGCGCTGGACGGCACTTGGCGCAACCGCAGGAAGTCTTCCACTCCAGCTCCTGCATGACGGCAGGGATAGTCTTGAGCCCCTTGGCCTTGATCAGGCGCCGGACGTCGTCATGGCCAAGTTCGGTGCAGGTGCACATCGGCTGCACGGAGGCAGGGTTATAGCTGTCGCCGAGCGTCAGCGCCATCAATTGCTCAACGAGGCCGGTACAGGAGCCGCATGAGGCCGACGCCTTCGTGTGAGCGCGCACGTCGTCCAGCGAGGTCAGCCCCTTGGCCGTGATCGCCGAGGTGATTTTGCCCTTACATACGCCGTTGCAGCCACAGATTTCCGCGTCATCCGGCAAGGCTGCAACGGCCGCCATAGGGTCCAGCGGGGACCCTCCCTGGTAGGCCTGTCCGAAGATCAGCGTCTCGCGCATCTCGGAAATGTCGGTCTGCTTCTTCTTGAGATCGTTGAACCAGGCGCCGTCAGCGGTTTCGCCGTAGAGCACAGTTCCGATGATCTTGTTGTCCTTCAGCACCAGGCGCTTGTAGACGCCAGCGGAAGCGTCGCGAAGGACGATCTCCTCGCGGTCGTCGCCATCGGCGAAATCGCCAAGTGAGTAGAGCTCGATGCCGGTGACCTTGAGCTTGGTCGGAGTGTCGGAGTGAACGAAGGCCGCAGAGGTGTCGCCGGAGAGATGGGCGGCGGCAACGCGGGCCATTTCGTAGAGCGGAGCGACGAGACCGTAGACCTGTCCACCGACTTCGGCGCATTCGCCGAGCGCCATGATGCTGCCGTCCGAGGTCTGCATGCCGTTATCGACGACGATGCCGCGATTGACCGCGATACCAGCCTCTTTCGCCAGGCCGACATTCGGACGGATGCCGACGGCCATGACGACGAGCGTTGCCGGAATGATCCGTCCGTCGTCGAGCTCGATGCCCTCGACCTTGCCATCGCCGATGATTGCCTTGGTATTTGCCTTGGTGATGACCTTGATGCCGCGCTCCTCGACTGCCCTTTGCAGCAGATAGCCGGCCGCAGGATCGAGCTGACGCTCCATCAGTGTCGGCATGACATGCAGCACGGTCGCGTCCATGCCGCGCTGGGCAAGACCGGCTGCCGCCTCAAGACCGAGCAGGCCGCCGCCGATAACGATCGCCTTTTCGCGTGACTGGGCAGCGAGCAGCATTGCCTGCACGTCGTCGAGGTCGCGGTAGGTGATGACGCCGGGGAGTTCCTTGCCCGGAACCGGAATGATGAAGGGCACGGAGCCGGTGGCGATTACCAGCTTGTCGTAGCTTTCGGTGACGCCGTGGTCGGAGGTCACGGTCTTCGCGTGCCGATCGATCGCAACGATCTTGTGGCCCTTGTAGAGCGTGATGCCGTGCTTGATGTACCAGCCGTCGCCGTGAATGATGATCTGCTCATAGTCCTTTTCTCCGGAAAGAACAGGCGAGAGCATGATGCGGTCATAATTGACGCGCGGCTCGGCGTTGAAGATTGTGACCTCGTATTGGCCGGGGGCCTTTTCGAAGAGGTGCTCGAGCATGCGCCCGGGCGCCATGCCGTTGCCGATGATAACGAGTTTTTCTGTCATAGTTACAAGTCCTTAGATTAGGTTGCCGCCACTGCAGGCACGGCGTGCCCCTGGCGTGACAGGTGCTTTACGGACAGGTGCATCCAGATGAGCGACGTCACGACGATCGCAAAGAGCAGCAGGAAGCAGCTGGACCAAAGGCCGGTGATGTCCTTGAGCAGGCCGAAAGCGATCGGAAGGATGAAACCGCCAAGGCCGCCCATCATCCCGACGACGCCGCCGACAGCGCCGACGCTTTCGGGATAGTAGGCCGGAACGTGTTTGTAGACGGCTGCTTTGCCGAGGCTCATGAAGAAGCCGAGCACGAAGATGACGATGATGAAGATTGCCGGCGTGATACCAAGCGCAGGCCCGGGTCCCGATGGAGATGCAGCCGGTAGAGACAGGATGAGCGTGGCGGCGGCGGAAACGGCCAGCATCACGTACATGACGCTTCTTGCGCCCTTCTTGTCAGATAGAACGCCGCCGAATGCTCTAAAGATGCTGCCTGGCACGGAATAGGCCGCAGCAATCATGCCGGCGATTTCCAGATTGAATCCGTAGACGCCGACCAGATAGCGCGGCAACCACAAAGACAGGGCGACAAAGCCGCCGAAGGCGAAAAAATAATAAAGCGAGAAACGCCAGACCTGGATGTTCTTGAGAGGAGCGAATTCTTCGAGGAAGCTCTTGGAGGCGACGCCGCGACAGCGGCGGTCGCGAAAGGCCGGGTCGTCGGTGGTCGAAAACCAGAAGACGATTGCCATCGCCAAAAGAACGAGAGCCCAGATTTCAGCAACCGCCTGCCATCCCCAGGCGATGAGGACGAAGGGCGCCGCGAACTTGGTAACCGCGGCTCCGACATTGCCAGCGCCGAAAATCCCGAGCGCGGTTCCCTGCTTTTCTGGCGGAAAGAACGGCGAGACATATGCGACACCAACTGCGAAGGAACCACCGGCGAGGCCGATCCCGAGTCCTGCGATCAGCATTTCTGTGTAGCTTGTTGCGTAGGAGAGCAGGAAAGTCGCTATGGCCGCTGCCACCATGGTGAGCGTGTAGACCAGACGGCCGCCGTAGCGGCTCGTCCATATGCCAAGCACGATCCGGACGAGCGAGCCGGTCAACACAGGCGTGCCGATCAGCAATCCGAATTCTGCCTCGTTGAGGCCGAGCTCCTGTTTGATACGAACGCCTATAATCGCAAAGATCGTCCAGACGGCGAAGCAAACGGTGAAGGCGACCGTCGAAATCCACAATGCTCTGGCTGGCTCGCCAGCGGACATAGACTGGGGTTTCACAGAAAAAGGCATGGCTTCTCCAGGGCCCGACAATGTCGTGCCAATCCATCGTTGAGAGTTAAAACAAAAAGCCGCTGGCCAGGTCGCGCACACACGAATGCGCGGGGTGTCCTGATCAGCGGCTTTGCCTGAGGCGCCCGTCTTTGGACGCCGAAATATGCGACCTTTCGGCCTCGGGATTATCCATGCAAGAGGCGTGCCAATTCGAAATCTAGGCCGATTACGTCTTTTCTCGGCGCAAGTCAGCCTTATTGGTCAGGATGGCCAGGGCGAGACCGCCGGCTCCTTCGGCCAAAAATTATGCAATGCATAGAAAATAGGCGGCATGCTATGCCTGCTTTTGAGCAGCAATATACGCATCGACGCAATCGGGATCAAAGAGATTGCCGTCGAAAAAGCCATCCGGACCGAGCGTCATCGTACCGCTGGAGCCAACTGGCGTTTCCATGCGCAAGGCGCCCTCAACCTTAGAACTTGCAGCCGGCATGGCAACGCCGAGCGCCTTTAGAGCATTGCGATAGATATCCGGCCGGTAGGTGTTGCCGGCCACGTTCTGGTGGGCCGCGGTGTGATCGACGTGGCCCCAGCGGACCATCTGCGTGTAGAACCAAAGCGCGTGGCTCTTCCATGGAAACGTCGCTGCCTTGGCGTGCGGGACGAAGAAGTCGCTGACCGTCTGCGTAGCGTTGCGGCCAACTTCAAGCACGCCGGTGACGGATGGACGAAGCCACTCTACCGGGCTGTTGATATAGGCCGGGCCTGAAAGCAATAGGGCAAGCTCTTCATGATTGGCGGGGTCGGCGCACCAGAGTGAGGCATTGTAAAGCGCTCGCAGGAGGGCCACGAGAGCGTCAGGATGGCTATCGCCCCAGCGACTGTTCACGCCCAGCACCTTTTCGGGACTGGATTTCCAGATCGCTGCCTTGACGGTTGCAAGGTGCGCGCCGCGTTTCAGGACGCCGAAAGTATTCCAAGGTTCTCCAGCACAATAGCCGTCGATCAGACCGGACCTCAGCGCGTCACCCATATCCTGCGGCGGAAGGGTCATGATCTCGATCTCGCGGTCCGGATCGATGCCGCTTCCAGAAAGCCAGTAGCGCAATTCGTAGTTATGTCCGGAATAGGGGTGTACGATACCGAAACGGAGCCTGTCGCCTGCCCGCCGCGAGATCACCTTTTTCAGCGCCGCACCGCTTGAGCGCGCATCAAGGGGATCGGTTGCGCCAGCATCGGCCATTTCCCGCCACAAGGGGCCCGAAACGGTGACGGCATTTCCGCCGAGCCCAAGCGCCATGGGCACGATCATGCGCGGCGCGGGAGCCATGAGACCGAAATTGCAGGCGATCGGCATGGGCGCAAGGATATGAGCGACTTCGAAATGACCGACCGCCAGCCTGTCCCTGATCGTTGCCCAGGATCGCTCCCGCACGAGCGTGAGGGCCACTTCCTGCGCTTCAGCAAAGCCCTTCTCTTTGGCGACGACGAGCAGCGCGCTGTCGAGAAGCGGAACGAAGCCCGCGGTGATGTCATGCCTGTTCCTCATACGTCCGCTCCAGGATCAAGCAGGTTTGCCGCAGTGACGAGGCTTTGAGCGATCTCGACGACTTTCCTGTTCTGGTTCATAGCCGTGCGCCGCAATAGCGCGTAGGCTTCCTCTTCCGACAGCCCGCGGGTGCGCATCAGCAACCCCTTGGCGCGATCGATCAGTTTGCGTTTTTCCAACTCGCCGCGTGTTTCTTCCAGCTCTCGGCTCAATCGCGCAAACGCATTGAAACGACTGATCGCCATCTTGAGGATGGGTCGGACCCGTTCCTGCTTCAGGCCATCAACGATATATGCGGAAACTCCCGCCTCGACCGCAGCTTCGATCGAGGCTTCATCGGACTTGTCCACGAACATGGCGATGGGCCTCTTCACCGCACGCGATATCTGGAAGATGCTCTCAAGCATGTCGCGGTTGGGGTTTTCGAGATCGATGACGATGACATCGGGATTGATCTCGGTGATGCGCCTGGCAAGGCCATTCATGTCATCGATGATCGTGACCCTGTCATAACCGGCCTCGCGCAAACCGTCCTCGATGATCGACGCACGAATGCGGTTCTCATCAATGACCAGAACATTCAGACTGTTAGCTTTCATGAGACCGCGCCACGGGTTACTGGCATTCATTCGCTACCGGCGCGCCGATGGTGCAGGAGCCAACGGACACGACGCCGCAGATGCGCGAAGACAGCCACAAAATCAAGCAGTATCTTGGCTGCCTAATCTCCATGCTCTGTCCGCGCGATCGGGGTCCGTCTCTAACCGAGTGGTCGAACACGGCATCTGCACAGCGATAACCGTTGGAAGTTACTCTGCGGCTTCAACGAAGCGGTGACGTTCGTAAAGAAACTTCAAAACGGCCTCGCGGCATTTGAGATACGTGCGGTCCGAAGCGAGTTCGATGCGGTTGCGCGGCTTCTCGATCGGCACATCGAGGATTTCACCGATCTTGGCGGCTGGCCCGTTGGTCATCATCACTATGCGGTCAGAGAGCAGCACGGCCTCGTCGACATCGTGGGTGATCATCACCATCGTGTTGCCGAGACGTGCGTGGATGTCCATCACCGCATCCTGCAGATGGGCACGCGTCAGCGCGTCGAGCGCACCGAAGGGTTCGTCGAGCAACAGGATCTTCGGCTCCATCGACAACGCACGGGCGATGCCGACGCGCTGCTTCATGCCGCCGGAAATCTCAGAAGGCCGCTTGTCCTTGGCGTGGGCCATCTGGACAAGATCAAGATTGGCCATGACCCATTCGTGACGCTCCGCTCTGCTCTTCGAGCTGCTGAAGACCTTGGAAACGGCCAGGTTGACGTTTTCGTAGACGGTGAGCCAGGGAAGCAGGCTGTGGTTCTGGAACACGACGGCGCGTTCAGGACCGGGCGCATTGACTTCCCGATTTTCGAGAAGCACAGCACCGGCCGAAACCGGCGTCAAGCCTGCGATCAGGTTCAAGAGCGTGGATTTGCCGCAGCCGGAGTGGCCGATGATCGATACGAATTCACCCCTGGCAATCGTCAGGTTGATGCCCTTCAGCACCTCGGCGCGCGTTCCGGCCCGGTCAAAATGCTTGTCGATATGGTCGAGCTTGAGATAGGCAGTCATGATCGTTCCTCTCAGTTGGCCGAAGCGCCGCGGGTGATCAGTCGGCCTGCGGCGGCCACCAGCTTGTCGAGCGCAAAACCGACGACGCCGATATAGGCGAGGGCGACGATGATGTCTGGCAGGCGCGACGAGTTCCACGCGTCCCAGATGAAGAAGCCGATACCGACGCCGCCGGTCAGCATCTCGGCTGCGACGATGGCAAGCCACGAAAGGCCGACGCCGATACGAAGGCCGGTAAAGATGTAGGGCGCAGCCGACGGCAGCATGATCTTGAAGAAGAACTCGAAGTGGTTGAGCCGCAGCACCTGCGCCACGTTGCGGTAGTCCTGCGGGATATTGCGCACGCCAACGGCCGTGTTGATGATCACCGGCCAGATGGAGGTGATGAAGATCACGAAGATTGCTGAAGGATTGGAATCCTGGAAGGCAGCGAGCGACAGCGGCAGCCAGGCAAGTGGCGGGACGGTGCGCAGTACCTGAAAGATCGGGTCGAGCCCGCGCATGGCCCAGACCGATTGGCCAATGACGGCGCCGATGACGACACCCGAGATCGCGGCAAGGCCGAAGCCGTAGGCGACGCGCTGCAGCGAGATGATGACGCGCCAGCCAAGCCCGATGTCCTGGGAGCCGTAGTTGAAGAACGGATAAGCGATGAGATCAAAGCTTTCCTGCCAGACCCGGTGTGGAGAGGGCAGCGAGGCGTCGGGCGACGAACAGAGCACCTGCCAGACGGTCAGAATGATCGTAAGCACGACAAGCGGCGGCACGATGCTGCGCGCAGCCGCCATCGCTACGCCGCGGATATTGATGCGGGGCGCCGGCTGTCTTGCAAGGCGGACGACATTTGCGGCCTTCGGCGCAGTCTTTGCCGGTATGGGTTCGTTCTTTGCCAGGGCGGACATGAGGCGCTCCTCGTCGTGAATAAAAGGCCGGCGCGCCTGTCACGCGCCGGAGGTGGGGATCAGGATGCGGCCTTGATGGCAAGGCTATCGAGATAGGCGGACGGATTTTCCGGATCGAAGACCTTGCCGTCGAAGAAGGTTTCCTTGCCCCGGGACGGAGAAGCGGGGATGTCGGCGGCAGCGACGCCCAGCGCCTTGGCCGCGTCGCGCCAGAGATCCTCCCGGTTGACCTGGTCAACGAGAGCCTTGATGTCGGTGTCAGGGGCGAACTTGCCCCAGCGGACGTTCTCGGCCATGAACCAGGTATCGTGGCTCTTGAAGGGGTAGGAGGCGCCGCCTGCCCAGAATTTCATGTAAAGATCGGTGCCATGGGCGACACGGCCGTTGCCGTAGTTGATGTCCCCCTTGAGGCGGCCAAGGATGTCCTTCGGCGGCACGTTGAACCATTGGCGCTTGCCGAGGATCGTCGCCATCTCTTCCTTGTTGTCCATGCTGTCGCACCATTGCTGGGCTTCCATCACGGCCATCAGCAGGGCTCTTGTGGCATTCGGGTTCTTCTCGACCCAGTCGGCGCGCATGCCGAGCGCCTTTTCCGGATGTCCCTTCCAGAGTTCGCCGGTCGTTGCTGCGGTAAAGCCGACGCCCTGATTGACGAGTTGCTCATTCCACGGCTCGCCGACACAGAAGACGTCCATGTTGCCGACCTTCATGTTTGCCACCATCTGCGGCGGCGGCACGACGATGGTCGAGACGTCCTTGTCCGGGTCGATGCCGCCGGCGGCAAGCCAGTAGCGGATCCAAAGGTCATGGGTGCCGCCCGGGAAGGTCATCGCGGCCTTCACTTCCTTGCCTTCGGCCTTCTTTTTTTCGAAGGCCGCCTTCAGCTTGGATGCGTCAAGCTGGACGCCGGTATCGGCATATTCCTTGGCGACGGAAATGCCCTGGCTGTCGTAGTTCAGGCGGGCGAGCAGGGCCATCGGTACCGGCTGATTGTTCTGCGTCACCTTGCCCGTATGCATGAGATAGGGCAGCGGCGAAAGGATATGGGCGCCGTCGATACCGTTCGAGGCCCCGCCGAGTACCAGATTGTCGCGTGTTGCCCCCCAGGACGCTTGCTTGGCGACCTCGACATCGGGAAGGCCATGTTTTTCGAAAAGGCCCTTCTCCTTGGCGACGATCAACGCGGCAGCGTCGGTCAGCGCGATGAAGCCGAGTTTGGCGCCCGTGACTTCAGGTGCTGCGGCTGCTGCAAAGGCGCCGGACGGAAAAGCGGTGCGGACGGCGCCGATCAAGGCAGCCGCGGCGGTCGTTTTCAGGAGGCTGCGGCGGCTCATTCCGCTCGTAAGGATCTTGTTCATGCGCTGGTTCCCCTTGTTGGTCGTCGCAGGAATTCTCGGAATAAAAAAACGCCGCCCGGAGATTGCGTCTGCGGGAAGGGAGAGTTCCCGGACAGCAAAAACCGTGCGACGTCGATGTCTTTTGTAAGCGCTTATCGCGCGCTCATCCGCCAAGATCGCCATTGATCCGGGCAAGATCAGTCTTGCAAGCCGCGTGCCAGTTTTTGATGTGAACTTTAGATCATTGAAATTCAATCAAGATCTTCGCTTTAAGGCCATATGCATAATTTTTGAGCTTGCGACAGTCTTGCATATATATTGTGCGAATGGTGTTTCTCGTGCGCAGACGGCTGCCAGCCTTTTGTGCAAAGCAAAAGAAATCAGACCTCGTCCGCATCCGGTGCAAAGGGCAGGGTGCGCCTCACCGCAAATTCGCGGACATACTCCACGAGCCGCGCCGGATCGAAAATGCGGCCGTCCATGAAGCGGTCGTAGTCGCTGTCGCCTTCGATGCGGATATCGGCGTCCTGAGGCGTGCACGTCTCGCCGAGTGCCGTCCTGTAGAGGTCCGGGCGATAGGCCGAAGCTGCCGCGCGCGCGCTATTCAGGCTGATTGACGCCTGTCCCCAGCGGACCATCTGGCTATAGATCCACAATGCCTGGCTCGGCCGCGGGTAGTTTGCAAAGCCGCCATGGAACATGAAGTAATTGTCGATGACGCGGCGGTGGCCCTTGGCGTCCAGGCTGAACTCGCCGGCAAGCACATATCGGATAATGTCGACGGGTGCCGCGATGTAGCGCTGATCGGCGAGTACCGCGGCCAAGGCATCGTGGTTTCCGGCATGGTCGCACCAGCGCGCTGCGGCATCGAGCGCGACGATCAGCCGGGAGACCGTTTCCGGATGGCTCTCTGCCCAATCCGGCCGCATGCCGACGACCTTTTCCGGGGCTGACGGCCAGATATCCTGTTTTGTCGCAACGATCCGCCCGACGCCGCGCTCAGACGCCACCATGTTCCACGGCGCGCCGACACAGAAGCCGTCGATCGCGCCGGCGGCCAGAGCGTCGGAGGTGAGCGGCGGCGGGACGACGACGAGCTTCACGTCCTTGTCGGGATCAATGCCGCCTGCAGCCAGCCAGTAGCGGAATTCGTAATTGTGCGAGGAAAAGGGATAGGTCATCCCCAGTGTAGGCACCGGCTCGCCGGTCAGTCGCATCTGGTTCAGCACCAATGAAAAGGCGCGCGCGCTTTCGAGGGCGCCGGCTTTCTCGGAAAGACCGGCGGTTTCGCGCATCCGTTCAAAGAGGCGCGTCGAAAGGGTGATCGCATTGCCGCCGCGCCCGAGCGAAAAGGGTGTGATGGTCGGCGAGGGGTTCGAGCCCAGTCCAAGCGCTGCGGCAACAGGCATCGGCGAGAGCATATGCGCTATATCGAATTGGCGAAAGGCCAGGCGGTCGCGAACATTCGCCCATGAAACGTCTCTGACGAGATCAAGGGTCAGGCCCTCCTTCTCGGCAAATCCGAATTCTGCGGCCGCAATCAGCACCGAGGCGTCTACCAAGGGAATGAAGCCGGCGCGTAGAACACGCGGGCCCTCGCTGCTGAGCCTTGAAGGCGCAGAGACGCGCCCTTGCTGTGTGTCAATTCTCGTCACCGCATTCACTCCGCAGTCCTCCGGACAATCGATTGGCCGTGGCGGCGGGTCACATCAGCAACCCTGCGGCCGTCACGACGCTTTGTGCGATTTCGGACATCTTCTTCTTCTCGTTCATCGCCGTCTGGCGCAGCAGAGCGAATGCCTGCTCCTCCGAAAGGCCGCGCATCTTCATCAGGATGCCTTTGGCCCGCTCGACGACCTTGCGCTCTTCGAGCGCCGACTTTGCATCGGCGAGCTCCCGCCGCAGGCGGCTGAAGGCGTTGAACCGGCTGACGGCCATATCGAGAATCGGTTTGACCCGTTCCTTCTTCAGCCCGTCGACGATATAGGCAGAGACGCCGGCCTCAACGGCTGCTTCGATGGAAGCGGTATCCGACCGATCGACAAACATCGCGATCGGCCGACTGACCGTTCGTGTCAGCTGGAACAGATGCTCCATCATGTCGCGGTTCGGGTTCTCGATGTCGATGATGATAACGTCCGGTTTCAGTGTTTCTATGATGCGTGCGACGCCCTGGACCTCGTGAATGACGGTGACGCGCGTGTGGCCGGCCTCCTGCAACCCCTCCTCGATGATCGAGGCGCGGATCGCATTTTCATCTATGACCAGAATTGTCAGGTCGAAACGGCTCATGCCCCGTTTATGACGCACTGCAATAAAACAGGCAAGTTAAAAGCCATAAAATTAAGCATAAAAAGCGGATGCACAAAAAATGCGCTTTTTCTAGAAATCCGCAACCTTGCCCAGGAGCTTCTCAATCATGCGCACCGGTCGACACGAAAGGATTGACGATCGGATGGAAGCTTGCGGAAGTGGATGCCGAGTTGGCGACAGAAGGTCGAAGCCCAGGCGCCGCCGGTCATGATAAATGGTTGCTTTCTCGGTCACCACGGCGCTCAATCGGCCGGCCGTCGTCTCGATGCCGCGCGCGCCGCGCAATTCTGATGCACGCTGCTTCCGAGTTCCGGGCAACAGAAGGTGCGGTCGGTGAGGGATCGGCAGTCCGGTCCGACGGTGAAAAGACCCCACTCTTCCAGCGCCGACCGCTCGCCTTGGCCGTTCGATTGCCTGCACACTGTCGAGCCTGTCGGTCGTCACGCCGCGGCCGTTTTCGCAAAGTCGCGCCAGCGTGCCCAGCCATCGAGAGGCCGCAGCGCCAGAACCCGGTCTCTTCGCCTGTTTTCGGCCGCAAATCGCTCCCACAGATCGAGGCTATTGGTGGCGATCGGAAGTTCGCGCGCGTCGCGGTTTTGCTGGCGGCACCACACCCAATTCCGGCTCGACTGCTTGGCACCACGCGCCCGCTGAATGTGTGATCAGCCGATGCCTGGGGTGTTTACGATCATCAGAAAGCGGTGATCGCCCCGTAATGGCGATCTCTGAAATGCAGTGGAAGTCACTTGAACTGGTGTTGAACAAATTCTATGTTATGTTCAACTACAGGAGATAGCAGTGGCCACTCGCAGTACAATTGCACCAAACGAGGCTAGAGAGATCGCCCAGAAGCGCAATAAGCTGGTGCTCGATCAGGCGAGAGCCAGCGGATTGCTGGGGACCGTGAAGAATACGCGGCTGTCCGGTAGGGTCCCTTCTGAACTGGTAGAGGCCGCCAAACAACGGGCTCACGTAAATTCTGATACGGAACTTCTCGAGCTGGCCCTTTCACGCCTTGCGTTGGAAGACGACTTCGGCGCTAAACTCGTGCGGCGCAAGGGATCGGTACCGCAGGACCTCGATCTTGCCATTTGACATACGGACGACCCTCCGTTCGATTAAGCCGGAAAAACGAACAGGTGGCCTCAATCGAAGAGATGATAGCCATCTGGCATGGGCGGAAGACGAACCACTACTGGGGGGACCTATCCTTCTGGATACCTGTGTGTATCTCGACGTCCTTCAAGGTAAATCCTCTGAGGCGGTTGATCGTTTGCTGACCTACCGGCTGTGCTACCATTCTGCAGTGTGCCTGTCGGAACTCACGCACGTTTTCGGCCGCCTCGATCCGGCTCACACGTCTACCAAAGCGGTCCTTAAGGCGGTCAGTGAAACGGCAAGCGACATCCCTTCGCATAGATTACACGCGCCTGACACCGCGGCGTGGGGCTCCGCTGGCATTCTAGCGGGCCTCATGGCGCGACTGTCTAACGTGCCCAAGAATGCGGGGCACGAGCGACGCTTCCTGAATGACGCGCTTGTTCTGCTTCAGGCACAGAATTTGGGCGCCGCTGTGTTGACTGGCAACATCAAGGATTTCGATTATCTCACGCAGATTGTGACGAGCGAGCAGGTCATCTTCTATCGCGCCGTTTCAGCTCAGGACCGGTAGTGGTAACTCATTTCCACAATGCGTTATTGACCTTGACCGGGTCAGCCAAGCCCGCCGATGTGGAAGCTCTTCATTTCGAGATATTCTTCAATGCCGCACCGGGCGCCTTCGCGACCGGGGCCGGATTTCGATTGAAAGGTTGATCTTCTCGATCGCCGCCTTGTTGATTCGGGCCGTTAGACATACGAGATTGGACCAGAATGCGGTTGACGCAGACGCAGGTCTGGCCGCCATTGCGGAGCTTCGAGGCGATTGCACCCTGGACGGCAAGGTGGAGATCTGCGTCATCGAAGGCGATGGACGGCGCGTTGCCGCCGAGTTCCAGGCACCAGCCGGTTGACGCTGTCGGATGCGCCACGCATCAAGAGCGAGCCTACGCGGGTGGAACTGATGAAGGAGATCTTGCGAACAGGCTGGTTTGCCATCAACTCGTCACCGATCTTGGCGGGCATGCCGGCGCGGTCACACGTTTTCGGGGGTTACGGTGAGAAAGCGGACAGGTTCTGTACTGACGTCGACATCGATCAGGCCAAGCGCCTTTAATGTCAGATCGATCGATCTGCGAGCCTCAATCTCCGGTACCTGATCGAGCACGACCGACATGATGCCTTCACGCAGATAGCTCCGTGTCTGATCGCTCAGTTCGTGTCCGACCCAAAATGCCATCCGAGTCCGCTGATTTTTGAGGACTGATGCGACGGCGACGTTGTCGCCGCCGGCGCTATAGACGCCAATGACGTTCGGGTGCCTGCGAAGCGCGTTGCGCAGCAGTTCTATGGTGTTGTGCTCGTCGTCGAAGTCGAACATCACTTCCACAAAAGCGTGTCCCCCATCGGCATGCTCCGCGAGATATTCAGAAAAGCCGCGGATACGCTCCCTATGGTTTTCATAGGCGCCGCTGTGGCAAAGAGCAACGAAGGAACCTGCCTTGCCCGCCTGCATGCGTGACATGTAATAGGCGGCCGTGCGGCCGGCAGCGTAGTTGTCGATCCCGACATAGGGCAGTTCCGGCGCCGGTCGCGTCATGATCTGGATGACAGGTATGCCGAGAGCCGCTGCTTGCCTGACACTCGTGACGACATCCGGATGATCGGGGGCGACGACGATCAGCGAGGACCGCCGGTTCTTCGGCTTTGCGATATAATGCGCGAAATCCGCAGGGTCGTTTTCGCGGGCAAAGGTCCGGTGAACGACGATGCTGTGATCAAGCAGGGCGGCGATCCTCTCGAACGCCTGGTTCATACGTGAATAGAAGTTCGTTTCCGGGCGCACGAGGACGACTTCGATCCGGACAAGGCCGCGATGGGCCTCTGGCATCACATGCCGATAGTTGAGTTTCCTGACCGCCAGAAAGACCTTCTCCACCGTCTCCGGCCTTACGCCGCCACGGCCGTTGACAACCCTCTCGACCGTCGCGGTGCCGACACCGGCCTCTCTCGCCACATCCCTCAGGGTGATCTTGGTCATGGTTTATGCCGCCTCTGAGGAACGAATACAGCATCTGCGCACCACTGCGTCAATGATCAAATTTGATCAAGGAAGGATTGGCTCGTGGTCTGCAAGCACGCGTAATCTCGCCGTCGACTCGGGAGGAGACGCCGAAGTTCGAAGCCGATCGACAGGTCCGGTGGCTTGAAAGCGGCCAGCCCGGATGAAGGAGGAGACATCATGAGAATCGCACTCGACCCGCATATGCACCGCCATCTGGGACTGAACGCGCTTTGCCGGAAGACGGCCGAGCTCGGCTACGGCTATATCGAGCTGTCGCCACGGGATGATTTTCTTCCCTGGTGGGTGCGTCCGCGCGCTCATAAGGAGCGGATTGCCGAGTTCAAGAAGGCGCTCACGGATCGTGGGGTCAAGCTGGCCTCGCTGCTTCCCATGTATCGCTGGGCAAGCCCGCATGAAGACGAGCGGGTAGCCGCGGTCAGTTACTGGAAGCAGGCCATCGAGATTGCCGTCGAGATGGGTTGCGATACGATGAACTCGGAGTTCGGCCGCGGCCCGTCGCCCGACCGTGGCCACAAGTCGAATTGCTGCGGCGGGCACTATACGCATGAAACCAGCGAGGCAGCCTGGTGGCGGTCGATCGAGGAGCTGGTCCCGGTCTTCGAAAAGCACGACGTAACACTCAACATGGAACCGCATCCGGAAGACTGGTGCGAGACGCTTCATCCGGCGCTCGACATGCTGAAGACCATTGGTTCGAAGAATGTCAAGTTCCTCTATTGCGCGCCGCACACCTTCTACTTCGGCGACGACATGGCCAGGATGATCGAAGTGGCCGGTCCGATGATTGCCCATGTGCATGTCGCCGACACCTATAACCACAAGGCCTCGTCCGGCCTTCGCTACATCATCAATCCTCCCGGTGCGAAGGTTACGATCCACCAGCACATGGACATGCATCAGGGCGAGATCGACTGGGATGTCTTCTTCGGTTCGCTCGCCAAGATCGGCTTTGACGGTATCGTCACGGCTTGCGTCTTCGGCTGGGAGGATCGGGCCGATGCATCCGGCCGCTTCATGCGCTCCGAAATCCAGAAGTATGTCGACAAGTATTGGCCGGCAAAGAGCGCTTGAGCAAAGACTGCATCACCGACCTTCTGCAGGGAATTACTCCATGACCATCACCATTACGACTGCTCCATGCTGCTGGGGCGTCGACGACGTCAACAACCCGAACCTGCCGGCCTGGGAGCGCGTCTTCGATGAGGCGGCCGCTGCCGGCTATGGTGGCCTCGAACTCGGCCCCTATGGCTACGTGCCACTCAATCATCAACAGGTGGCAAAGGCGCTCACCGACCGCGGCCTCTTCATCGTCGCCGGCACAATTTTCGACGATCTTGTCTCTCCGGCCAAGCGGGAAGACCTTCTGCGGCAGACGGACGAAATTTGCGCCATGATCATCACGTTGCCCCAGCCGGAGCAGGTGACGGGCCAGCGATTCCGGACGCCTTATCTGACCGTAATGGACTGGGGTCATGACGAGCGGGATTATGCCGCCGGCCACTCTGACCGGGCACCCCGGCTTTCCGATGGCGCCTGGGCGGGCATGGTCGCCAACATCAAGGCAATCGCCGAACTTGCAAGCAGCAAATATGGCGTTCGCGCCGTCATCCATCCCCATGCCGGAGGCTACATCGAATTTGCCGATGAGATCGAGCGGATCGCAATCGATGTCCCGGCCGAAACCGCCGGCTTTTGCCTCGATACCGGCCACACCTATTATGCCGGCATGGATCCGGTCAAGACACTGCGCCGTTATGCGGAGCGGCTAGATTATGCGCACTTCAAGGATATCGATCAGGCCGTATTCGAGCGCGTGCTCGGCCAGAAGATCCGTTTCTTTGAGGCCTGCGCTGAGGGGGTTATGTGCCCGATCGGGCGCGGCGTCATTGATTATCCGGCCGTCGGGAGAGTGCTCCAGGAGATCGGCTATCACGGTTTCATCACCGTCGAACAGGAACGCGATCCTCTAAGCGTGGCAGGAAGCCTCCAGGACGTGAAGGAGAGCCGCGACTACCTGCGGTCAGTCGGCTTCTAAGACAAGAGGAAACTGAACATGTCAGCAAGCAAGACAAAGCCGATCCGCTGGGGCATGGTGGGCGGCGGACGTGGCAGCCAGATCGGCTATATCCACCACTCGGCAGCGCTAAGGGACAGCACGTTCGAACTCGTGGCCGGTGCATTTGATATCGATCCGGAGCGCGGCCGCGCTTTCGGTGTCGACCTCGGCCTTGATGAGGCTCGCAGCTATCCGGAGTATGCGGCGATGTTCGCCGCAGAGGCTGAACGGCCCGATGGCATCGAGGCGGTGTCGGTCGCCACGCCGAACAACACCCATTTTGCGATTTGCAAGGCGGCCCTCGAACACGGACTGCATGTCGTTTGCGAAAAGCCGCTCTGCTTCACCGTTTCGGAAGCGCAAGAGCTGAAGGCGCTGTCGCAGGCGCGTCATAAGATCGTCGGCGTCACCTATGGTTATGCCGGTCATCAGATGATCGAGCAGGCGCGGGCTATGGTGAAAAACGGTGATCTCGGCGAGATCCGCATCGTCAATCTGCAATTTGCTCATGGTTTTCACAGTGCGCCGGTCGAGGATCAGAACCCTTCCACGCGTTGGCGCGTCGATCCGACAACCGCAGGCCCGAGCTATGTGCTCGGCGATGTTGGAACGCACCCGCTCTATATCTCGGAAGTGATCCTGCCGCATTTGACGATCAAGCGGTTGATGTGCGCCCGGCAGAGCTTTGTCAAAAGCCGCGCGCCCCTTGAAGACAACGCCGTTACGCTGATGGAATACGACAACGGTGCTATTGCCACCGTCTGGTCGAGCGCCGTCAATGCGGGCTCCATGCACGGACAGAAGGTGCGCATTGTCGGCGAAAAGGCGAGCATCGAATGGTGGGACGAGCGGCCGAACCAGCTTTCCTACGAGGTCCAGGGAGAGCCGGCGCGCATTTTGGAACGTGGCATGGGCTATCTCTACCCCGAAGCAAGGATCGACGACCGCATCGGTGGCGGCCATCCAGAAGGCCTCTTTGAGGCCTGGGCAAACCTCTACCGACGCTTCGGATTCGCCATTAACAAGGAGCACGGTCTTGCGCCGGACGGCATCGAAGGCCTTGCGTTTCCGGGCATCGATGCGGGGCTCGAGGGCGTGCGCTGGGTGGAAAATTGCGTGCGCTCTGCCGACGCCGGCGGCGTGTGGGTAGATTATCTGTAACGTTACATCGAGCGTTCACTATGCGCGCTGGCGGGGCGAACGCGCCATCAGCTGCGCATAGGCAATCGCCGAAAGCATGTTGGCGTGGTTTGCCTTTCCGGTGCCAGCAATATCGAATGCGGTGCCGTGATCGACGGAGACGCGGTCGATCGGAAGGCCGAGCGATACATTGACTGCAGTTTCGAAGGCGACGAGCTTGATCGGAATGTGGCCCTGGTCGTGATACTGGGCAATCACCAGATCGAAGGCGCCGTTATAGGCACGCGCAAAGACGGTATCGGCCGAAATCGGGCCAACCACGTCAATGCCCTTGGCCCGAGCCAGTTCGACCGCAGGGGTGAGGAACTCCATGTCCTCCGTGCCGAAGAGGCCGTTTTCGCCGCAATGCGGGTTGATGCCGGCAACGGCGATGCGCGGTTTCTTGCCAAGGCGGACAAAGTGGTTATGGCCAGCTTCGATCGTTGCAATGACGCGGTCCGTCTTGGCGCGCTCTATGGCGCCCCGCAGCGAGACATGTGTCGAAACATGGATCGTGTTGAGGCGGTCAGAGGCAAGCAGCATGAACGAACTCTTCGAGCCGGTCAGATGCGCAAGCAGGCCCGTGTGGCCGTCGAAGTGATGTCCGGCAAGGTTCATTGCCTCCTTGTTGATCGGCGCGGTGACGATGACGTCCGCATCGCCCGACATCGCAAGCTCGACCGCGCGGCTGATGTAGCGAACGGAAGCGTCGCCTGCGATGGGACTGACTTTGCCGATTTCGGGAAGGCTGCCGTCAAGCGCCACCTCGTCGACGGCAATGGTTGATCCGTCTTCCGATGCAGATGGCCCGAAGCGCAGGTCGATGCCGGTCGTGCGGCAGGCGCGCTCCAGTGCTTTGCTATTGCCGACGATCACGAAATCGCGGCGCTCGTGTCGTGGCATTGCCGCAAGCGACTTGACGATGACTTCCGGGCCAACGCCTGCCGGATCGCCGAGCGTGACTGCGACTTTTGCATTTTTGACCATCAGTCAAATTCCC
The DNA here is from genome assembly GCF_000419765.1 of Rhizobium mongolense USDA 1844. Lineage (GTDB taxonomy): Bacteria > Pseudomonadota > Alphaproteobacteria > Rhizobiales > Rhizobiaceae > Rhizobium > Rhizobium mongolense. Next base: position 192,433 of record NZ_ATTQ01000009.1, read on the forward strand.
TTTGAAAGGGCCGGCCTAAAAGGCGGCTCCATAGATCGAGCGGATGTCGTCGCGTGTCAGATCGCGCGGATTATTATCGAGCAGGCGGCGGATGGCAAAGGCATCGTTGGCCATCTGGTCGAGGCCGCTTTCCGGCACACCCAAACCCGACAGCTTCATCTCGATGCCGAGTTCCGCGCAGAACTCATAGGCGGCTGCGAAGACGGATTTGGCCTCATCCGAAGCGGGATGGCCGAGAGCTTCCATGACCGCCTTGGTCTTGGCCGGAACGGACGGTGTGTTGAAAGCCAGCACATGCGGGAAGATCAATGCGTTTGCAGCGCCATGCGCGACATGCCAGCGAGTGCCGAGCGGATAGGCGAGGGCGTGACCGCCCGCCGTATTGACCGGTCCCAGGCAGAAGCCGCCATAAAGGGAGGCAAGTGATAAGCCAGCGCGCGCTTCTGCATCGGCACCGTCCCTGACGGCGCGTGCCAGATATTTGCCAACGAGCCGCGTGCCTTCGATCGCGTAGATATCGATCATCGGATGCGCCTTGCGATTGGTAAAGGCCTCAACGCAATGGGCCATTGCATCCACACCGGTCGCAGCCGTCGTGCGGGGCGGAACGGTAAAGGTCAGCGCCGGGTCGATGACGGCGATATCGGCAAGCATGTGGACGCTTTCGACGGCAAGTTTCGACATCGTTTCAGGATCGGTCACCAGCGCGCGGATGCCCGCCTCGCTGCCGGTTCCCGATGTCGTAGGCACTTGTGCGAGAGCCACTTTGCGCGGCCCCTGAACCTTGTTCGGTCCAACGACCTCTCGCAGGCTTTGCGGCGAACCGGCGAGCACGGAGGCGAGCTTGGCAAGATCCATGGCGCTGCCGCCGCCGAAGCCGACGATGAGTTCCGCCCGGGTGGCGTTGGCAGCACTCAGCACCCTGTCGAGATTACTGATGTCGGGTTCCGGTGTGACATCGCCAAACACTGCGACCTCGCCTTGGATCGCGAGGGCATCGATGCGTGAAGCGTTGAAGGCATCCGAAATCACGAGCGTGCGGTGGTAGCCTTTCTCTGCGGCCCATTTGCCGAGTTTGCCAGCCGTGCCGATGCCGAACTCGATGATGTTCGGCCTGATGGTCGTGATAGGCGAACCCAGACTGTCCATGAAAGCGGCTCCTCCCTAACAGAAACGGCCGATCGCCGTCGGTGATGTAAAGTTGTTATATCAGCTGTCCGTTTCTGGCAAGAAAAATGCTCAGACACCACTCGAAAGATCATAAAAAGTCTGGATGCGCAAAGTCGAAAACGCAGCGCGGAGAAGCTAGATATCCATTTGATTTTGTTAGATAATAACGAACGCCATCGGCCCACGCAGCCGTGCTGGCACCATTGAAAATCCTCCCTGCCAGTTTGAACGTATATTTGTCAATAATCGACGATGAGTTGGCTAGCCGAGTGCCTCGGCCGGAAGCCGGACATATTTGATTGCCCGACGATAATAGGTATAGGCGATGTGCAGTGTTCCGTCCGGGCCTTCAACGATTGAGGGATAGGAGAATTCGCGATTGAGCGAATCCTTGGAATTGTTGCTAAGGCAATAGCCGTCGCCGGTATCGAGATCGACAACGCGTTCGAAGTTTGCACCGCCATCGTCCGATACGGCAAGGCTGAGAGGCGCGCGCGGCACGCCCCATACTGCCTTGCGGCCCGATGTCACCGCCGCAGCGGCGCCCATTTCCATCTGATCGCTTTCGATCTCGTCGTAAAGCGATCTGCGTCGCGCATTGGAAGTCTCGGCATTGCTGTGGTTGTAAGCCATTGCAATCCTGCCGTCCTTCAGCAAAACAGCCTGGATGGACGAGTTGTTGTTCGGCAGGTTGATGGGACGTGGACGAGACCAGCTTTCGCCGTCGTCTTCTGACGCAGCCGAGAGGACGTTCTCCGAAAAACGATTGCGGAAGAAGGCTATCATCCTGCCCTTGCCAAGTGCCAGAATGTTCATATGGACTGCGCCGAGGCTGTCGGGAACGTCGGTCATCATCCAGGACTTTCCCTGATCGCGGGAAATCAGCACGCCTGCGGCGTCTGCATCGCCGCTCCATCGTTGGCCCGGCAGACTGACGCAACGGAATGCCGGCAAAAGCCAGTCTCCTTTGGCGTTGGCCACGATCGGTTGCCGGACGAAGGTTCCGGGCAGATCGCAAAGAAGCCGGACCGGCCCGAAGGTTTTTCCGTCGTCGTCGGATATTCGGCATTTGACAACCGCGTCATCCTGATTGCCGGAAGTCTGCGATGTGTAAAGTAACCAGACGGCCCTGTCAGGGGCGTTGAAAATCAAAGGGTTCTGCTCTGATTTTGAAGGATCGTCTGAAAGTTTCTGCGGCTCTGACCATTGCGTGGAGCCTGGGGCGAGCTTCGACATGTAAACCGATATGTCGCCCATGCCCTCCATCGTGCCGCCGAACCAGACGCAGCTCAAGGTCCCGTCGGGGAGAAAAGCAAGGTTGGCGGCATGGTTTTGGATGCATGGAGAGGGCAGGTAGGCGTCTGCGCGGCCAGCGTGAGCGGAATTCGGCTTGATGAGGCCGGTCATCAATACGGGGACCTTTTCCGGCGGCAAAGCTGTCAAGCTCATGGGGTTCTCCTTATGGCAACTGCGCATAGCTTTCGGACAAAGCCGCATACTCGGCGTCATTGAGCGCTACCAGTGGCGGACGCGTGCGTTTCCACGCGCTGTCGCCCGTCTTGAGGCCGACCATCGCCTTGATCGCCGGGATCTGCACATAGGAATTCGAAAGCGTCCGATAGGCATTGATGCGGTCTTGCGCCGCATCGACCTCTGCCGCGCGTGTCGCGTCGTGAACGTGGTCATAGACGGCGCGGAGCGAAGAGGCGACCAAATTGGACGTGGCCGTAATACAGCCGGCACCACCTGCCTTCAACAAAGGCAGCAACAATGGGTCTGCGCCGCAAAGCACCGAAAAGCCGGGATGAGCGGCGATGATTGCCTGCATGTTATTGAAATCGCCCGCCGATTCTTTGATGCCAACCACGGTTTCGGGGAAGGCGTCGACGAGTCTGCCGATCAATGGGATCGAGATCGGAATGCCGGAGACCTGCGGGATATGATAGAGAATGACGCGCAGGCGACTGTCGTTCACTCGGCTCAGAATCTGCAAATAAGCATTGAAGAGGCCATCGTCCGATACGCCCTTGTAGTAGAAGGGAGGCAACATAACGACCTTGGTCACTCCGAGCGAAAGCGCATGATTGGTGAGCTCGATGGTCTCGGGAATGGCGGCAACGCCGGTCCCCGGCAGAAGGTTTTCGGCCGCAATGCCGGCGTTCAGGGCCGCTTCAAGAATCGTGCGCCGTTCGGCCATCGAGAATGAGTTCGCTTCGCCCGTCGTGCCGAGAAGCGCCACACCGTGACATCCCTCGGAAAGCAGACGTTGGCAATGCTCGGTGAAAAGGCCAAGATCCGGGCTGCCGTCAGCGTTGAGAGGCGTGGTTGCGGCGCTGAAGACGCCTGTAATTTTATGATTGCTCATTTCTTCCTCCTCGCAAAAAGCGACAGCGCCTTCATGCGTTTTTTGTCCCAATGTTTTCGTTCATAGGATAAGTTGTTGTCAATCTTACAAGCTGTGCGTTGATGCTGCTGAAAGATTAAGTTACTGTTATAATGCAATAAAACCTAGCATCAAGAATTTTGAAGCCTCGAATCTGAATTTTATATTGACAGATTTACATTGTCGCGCGACTCTGCGGCTCAATTCCATCGCGCTGGCTCGGGGAGGGCTTTCGAGGGCGCATTGAATGCTCATGGGAGGAGCAGATGACAATTCGCGAGAACGAGACTGCCTCACAAATTTCGCGCCGTGATGCGCTGAAGCTCGGCCTCGCGGCAGGCGTCGGCCTGACGATGTTCGGCATGGGCGCACGGGTTGTCATGGCCGAGGAAGGTCAGGTCCTGAAAGCCATCAATCCGGCTTTCGACCAGGATTGGTCGCCACTGCGCGGCGGCGGCAGAACCTTCCGCTGGAATTCTTTCTGGTGGGCATCGCCGATGTATTTCGACACAGAAGGCAAGTTGCAGCCTTATGTATTCACGAGCTGGGAATCGTCCGACAACAAGGTCTGGACCTTCAAGCTCGATCCGAAGGCTGTTTTTTCTGACGGCAGCAAGATCACGTCGGCGGATGTGAAGGGTTCATGGGAAGTGGCCTCGATGCCGAACACCAAGAGCCAGCGCGCCGACCAAGTGCTGAGCAAGGTGCAAGGCTACAAAGAGATCGGAGCCGGTTCCGGCACTGAGCTTACCGGGGTTGCAACGCCGGATGAAGGAACGGTCACCGTTACGCTCACGCAAGCTGACCCGATTTTCTTCATGCGCCTGGCAAACCATATCATTCCGGTGACCAAGGCGTCGCAGTCGAGAGGCGGCGACGGCGAGGAGATTACCGACTGGTATAAGCCGGACAATAATGCCGTCTATTCGGGTCCTTTCAAGCTCACGAGCATCGACATCGACGCAGGGACTCTGACATTTGAGCCGAACGAGAATTTCTTCGGTCCGAAGCCGAAGCTTGCTCGCATCGAGATCAGCTCGATCGAAGACAACGTGACGGCGACTTCGCTCATCAATTCCGGTGAATACAACGTCCACACGGAACTCGTCACCTCGACGATTATCCAGGATCTCGGCCCGGAGTTTTCGGCAGGCCCGATCATTCCTACGAGCCAGCACTTCTGGTTCAACACCTCGCGTGCACCGATGAACGATCCGAAAGTGCGTCAGGCACTGATCATGGCGGTTGACCGCGACGGTCTTTTCAAGGCGTCTTATCCGGATGGGCCGCACAAGAAGGCAGACCAGATCCTGAATTCCGTGCCTGGTGCGGACGGCTCCGGCTTCGACCCCTATCCTTTTGATCCGGAAGGCGCAAAGAAGCTGCTTGCTGAATCGAGCTATGGTGGTCCCGAGCGGCTACCGAAGATCATGTTCGTCGGCGTCTCGGCGCCCGCGATCCAGGCAGCTGCCCAGTTCATCGCGGAACAGTGGCGTCAGAACCTCGGCATTACCGCAGTCGACATGAAGCCGCAACAGGACGCCTATGCCGGGCCCGACCAGAACTCGGTTCAGATTTTCCGCGACGATGTCGGCACGCGTGTCCCGGATGCCGTTTCCTATCTTGCCGGTTCCATCGCCTCCACGTCCTCGAACGCCCAGAACAAGCTCGGGGGCTACAAGAACGACAAGGTGGACAGCCTGCTTGCCGAAGCCGCGACCAAGGCTGCCGACGACCCGCAGCGCGTGAAACTGGCGCAGGAGGCTCAAAAGGCGTTCCGCGACGATTGGGCATTCATTCCATGGTATTCTCAGGCGATGTCCCGCTGGGCGACGAAGGAGGTCAAGGGCATGGAGAAGAACCTGGACTGGCAAGTGGTTGCGCCATGGGACATTTCCATCGGGCAAGCATGACGGCTTTCGCCGATCTTGGTAGCTGAACAGCAGCCGCGCGAAGACCGTAAGGCCTTCGCGCATGTTCAAGCAAGGCGCGGTTGTCCGCGGCGCTCCCGTGAGAACCGCACCGAACAACAGGTGGAGGTGGCTTTGTTTCGCTACGTGTTAACGCGGTTTGCCATCTGGATTCCGTCCGTCCTTGTCGTGATGATGGCCGTTTATGCGATGGCATTTTACGGTGCCGGCGATCCGATCAAGCTGATCTTTCTTCGTGCACCGGGCGACGTCGCCTATAATCCGGAGCGTATCGAAGCCATTCGAGAGAGCGCCGGCCTCAACAAACCATTCATCGAGCAGTTCGGCTTTTACATCTGGAACCTGCTGCATGGCCAGTTCGGCAATTCGCTGACCTCGGGCCGCTCGGTCTGGGCGATGGTTTCCGCAGCCGCTCCCGTCTCCTTCAAACTGGCGCTCTGTTCCATCATCTTGACAGCGGTCGTCGCCATCCCCCTGGGCATGATCGCCGCGCTCAATCAGAATTCCAAGCTCGACTATACGATCCTCGGCTCGGCCCTGTTTTTATGGGCAATTCCGGCCTATGTCGCCGGACCGCTGCTCATGGTCGGGTTGATCGTCTTCCTGCCGATGATCAAGGTTCCCTACGGCTGGGGCGGTATCTTTGATGTCCGCATCCTGCTGCCCCTGATTGTTTTGTCCTTTCAGCCGATTGCGCTTATCGTACGCCAGACGCGTGCGGCAGTCATTGAAGTGCTGTCGGAGGACTTTGTACGTACGGCACGCGCCAAGGGCGTGCCGGAAATCGTCGTCGCTCTCAGGCATATCCTGCGCCCGGTGCTGACCCCGGTCGTCACCCAGCTCGGACTCATCATGATCACCATCGTCAACGGGGCGATCTTCGTCGAACTGGTCTTCGGCCTACCCGGCCTCGGCCGCCTGACCGTGCAGGCGCTCACGAATTCCGATTATCCCGTCATCCTGGCGATCACGCTCATCGGATCCTTCTTGGTCATGGTCTCGAACCTTCTGGTCGATGTTCTCTATCCGCTGCTTGATCCACGCGCCAACGATGCAAGAAGGAGCCGCTGACAATGTCCGCCGTCCCCCTCTCGACGTTCGAGACCGCCGAAGAACCGCCGGTCAGCCTGTGGCGCGATGCCTGGTTCCGCCTGAAGCGCAACAGGCTTGCCCTTTTCGGCCTCGCGGTTGTCCTGGTGCTGGCCCTCGCAGCGGTCTTCGGACCATACCTTACGCCCTATGACTACCTGGGCCAGGACCTTGAGGCCCGCAATGCCGCGCCCTCGCTGACACATCTATTCGGCACCGATGATCTTGGCCGGGATGTCTTCAGCCGCGTCGTCTTCGGCACACGCACTGCCTTTCTCGTCGCCGTGATCGTCACGCTCGTCGCCGTTCTGATCGGACTGACCCTCGGCGCTGTTGCTGGCTTCTTCGGCGATCCGTTCGATCGCGTCATCATGTGGCTGACCGATGTCACCATGTCCGTGCCGAACCTGCTCCTGGTCGTCGTCATCAACGCTTCGCTGAAATCGCCGATCACCAACTGGATGGAGGCCCGCTACCTGGAGACTCTCAATCCTTTTTATCGTCAGACGGTTTGGGTGGATTTCATCCTGGTTTTCGGGTCAATGGCCCTGATCGCCTGGCCGCCTTACGCCCGTCTCGTCCGCGCCCAGGTCCTGTCGATCCGCAGCCGGCCCTATATCACGGCGGCGCAGGCGCTCGGCCTTTCGAACTGGATCGTCATTAAGCGCTACGTCATTCCGAATGCACTCGGTCCGCTGATCGTTTCCGTCAGCGCCGGTCTCGGTACGGCGATGGTGCTTGAAAGCGCCTTCAGTTTCCTGGGTGTCGGCGTCAATCCGCCCACTCCCAGCTGGGGCAACATGATCTCGGATGGCCTGCGCGTCTGGCAGCATTATCCGCACCTACTTGCCGCGCCGGCGGCTGTGCTTGGCCTTGCCTCGGTTGCTTTCAGCTTCCTGGGCGACGGTCTCAATGACGCGCTCAATCCGCGGGGCAGCAAGTAATGAATACGACCATTATGGAACGCCTTCTGGACGTGCGCGGCCTCACCGTCGAGATTGAGACACGCCGCGGTACCGCTGTCGTGGTCGATGGCATCGATCTTTACGTCAACAAGGGCGAAACGCTCGGCGTCGTCGGCGAGTCTGGTTGCGGGAAGAGCTTGACGATGCTGAGCCTGATGCGGCTCCTGCCGAACAAGATCAAGGTCGCCAGGGGCACGGCACATTTCGACGGGCGCGATCTGCAGACGATGTCGAACGCCGATTTGCGGAAGGTGCGGGGTGGTGAAATCGGTTTCGTCTTCCAGGATCCGATGACCTCGCTCAATCCGGTGATGCGCGTCGGCGACCAGATCTGCGAACCGCTGATCTATCATCGCAAGATGAGCAAGGCAGATGCCCGCGTGCGGGCGGTCGAACTCCTGCGACTGGTCGGTATTCCCGGCCCTGAGGAACGCCTGATGGCCTATCCGCATGAGCTTTCCGGCGGCATGCGCCAGCGCGTGATGATCGCAATCGGCCTTGCCTGCAATCCGAAGCTACTGATCGCCGACGAGCCGACCACGGCGCTCGACGTGACGATCCAGGCCCAGATCGTCGATCTCGTGAAGGAGCTGCGGGCCAAGCTTGGCATGTCTGTCGTGTGGATCACGCACGATCTGGCGCTGATTGCAGGTCTCGTCGATCGCGTGGCCGTGCTTTATGCCGGCACTGTCGTCGAAGTTGCGCCGGTCGATGAGCTCTATGCTCGGCCGAGCCATCCATATACGCGCGGGCTGCTTGCGTCGATCCCTAAGCTCTCGGACGCGCCTGCAAGCCGTCTAAGTTCGATCGGAGGAACACCGCCTGAGCCCGGCCGCCGCCCGAAAGGGTGTCCGTTTGCCCCGCGCTGTCCGCTTGTCGAGACGATCTGCCACGAGCGCGTTCCGAAGCTTGAACCTTTGGCTGGAGCCGCCAACCACCGCGCCGCATGTTTTGTAGTGCAGAAAATGCAGGAGGCTGCGTGATGGGCGCTGAACCGCTTCTTAAGGTCGAAAACCTGGTCAAGCACTTCCACGTCAAGCTCGGCGCTTTCGGCGAGCGCTCGGCGACCGTCTATGCGCTCGACAACGTCAATCTGGATATCATGGAAGGCGAGACCCTAAGCCTTGTCGGGGAATCCGGTTGCGGCAAATCGACGACCGGTTTCACGATCCTCAATCTCTACAAGGCGACGAGCGGCAAGGTTGTCTATAAGGGGCAGGATCTGTCGAGGCTTGGCGAAAAGGAAATGCGGCCATTCCGCCGCGACCTGCAGATCGTCTTTCAAGATCCCTATTCGACGCTCAATCCGCGTATGACGATCGGCGAGGCGATCGGCGAGCCGATCCTTTTTCACAAGTTGTGCACCAAGGCTGAGCTCAAGGACAAGGTCGCAACCCTCCTGAGCGATGTTGGGCTGCCGGCGCGCTTTGTGCAGCGCTATCCGCATGAGCTTTCAGGCGGCCAGCGCCAGCGCGTCGTCATCGCGCGCGCGCTTGCCTGCCAGCCGAAATTCATCGTCTGCGACGAGGCAATCTCAGCGCTCGACGTGTCGATCCAGGCACAGATTATCAATCTGCTGCTCGACCTGCAGGAAAAATACAGCCTCACCTATCTCTTCATCGCGCATGACCTGGCGGTCGTCCGCCATATCAGCACGCGCGTCGGCGTCATGTATCTCGGCCGGCTTGCCGAGCTTGCCAGCCGCGAAGAGCTGTTCGGTAATCCGTTGCATCCCTATACGAAGGCGCTGCTTTCGGCCGTGCCGGAAACCGATCCTTCTCACGAGCGAAGCCGCAAGCGCCAGATCCTGCAGGGTGACGTTCCAAGTCCGCTCAGCCCGCCGTCCGGCTGCCGCTTCCACACCCGCTGCCCGATCGCAATCGATGTCTGCAGCAGGCTCGTTCCGGAATGGAAGGAAGCAAAACCCGGCCATCTCGTTGCCTGCCACGCCGTCAATACGGGACAGACGACATGACGCTGAAAGTCGCCATCATTGCCGACGATCTGACTGGGGCGCTCGATACGGGCACGCCGTTCGTAAAGGCAGGGTTTGCGGTTGCGGTTGCCATTGATGTTGAGGCGGCAAAAGAGGCGATTGCGAGGAGCGCCGATGTCGTCGTCATCAACACAGCCTCGCGTGCTCTTGCAGGGGATGCGGCCGCACATAGGGTGCGGCTCGCAGCACAGCTCTTGCTGTCCGCCGAACCTGCGATCGTCATGAAGAAGATCGATTCCAGGTTAAAAGGCAACGTCGCTGCCGAAAGCGCGGCCCTCGCCGAGGTATTCGCCTTCAAGTCGGTTCTGGTCGCGCCGGCGGTTCCGGACCAGGAGCGCATTACCTATCGCGGCTGCGTCGTCGGGCGTGGTGTGGATAATCCGATCCCGGTTGCCGAGCTTTTTGCCAACCATTCGCAAACAGTGGCTGTTGCAGATGCCGAGGATGATATTGATCTCGACTCTATCGCCGGCGAAAATGATTGGCGTTCGGTTCTTGCCGTCGGCGCGCGTGGCCTTGGCGCGGCCCTGGCCAGACGCCTGGGGAAGGCGGGCGTGCAAAGCCAAACCTTTGAGCCGGCCCGTAAGACGCTCTTTGCCTTCGGTTCCCGCGATCCGATTACGGCCCAGCAGATGGACCGCCTTGAGGCATCCGGTGCCTTGCGCATGATCGCCGACGCACCGATGGGTGCTGTGGAATGCGGCGAAGGTTTGGCGCTCCCGGCTCTGCTTCGCTGTCGCGGCGAAATTGCAGATGATGCTGCAGCCGTAGCGCATCGCTTTGCGAAAGGCGTAAAATCGGCCATGGACGATACGCGGCCGGATATGTTGATGGTTGGCGGTGGCGATACTGCGCTTGCGGTGTTTCGCGAGCTTGGTATCCGCATCCTTGTCCCGAAAGGTGAAATCGAGGCAGGCGTGCCGTGGTTCGACGTTACAGCCGCAGACGGGCGAAATCTCCGTTGTGCGGTAAAGTCCGGGGGCTTCGGCAGCTCCGATAGTTTGCTAAAACTGATTGTGCGGAATCAGGCGGCGTAGCGGATGGCGGCGGGGAGAATGAACGTGGATGAAGCAAATGGCGCATCTTTGAACGCAGGTACCGGCCCAGCTGCAAAGCCAGAGCGCGGAAAGGCCGTGAAGCTGGTTGATCGCGTCTTCGACCAGCTTCTGGAGCGTATTCGCGCCGGAAACTATCCTCCCGATTCACGCTTGCCGGGAGAGCATGAACTGGCTTCGATGCTCGGCGTATCGCGCCCGATCGTTCGCGACGCGCTCGCACGCTTGCGCGACCAGGGCATGGTTTATGCCCGACAGGGGGCAGGAACCTTCGTCAGCGCCCACGGTTCGCCTGCCGCGCAACTGGCTTACTCGCCTGTCAAGACAATCGCGGACATTCAGCGTTGCTACGAATTTCGCCTGACGATCGAGCCCGCGGCGGCTTACTTCGCCGCCAAACGCCGCGACAGTGCAGCACTTGAGAAGATCGCAACAGCGCTTGCGGACCTTCGTGAGGCGACGAACCACCAGCTTCATCGAACAGACGCCGATTTCCTGTTCCACCGGGCTGTCACTGAGGCTGCGAACAATCACTATTACACGGCCTCCATGGACGCCCTCAAACCGCATATCGCGGTCGGTATGCATCTGCATGGGCTGTCGCTTCTCGGCCCCCGGCAGGGGCTTCAGAAAGTGTTTCAGGAACACGATGAAATCTACAAGGCTATTGCCGACGGCCGGGCAGACGACGCCCGGGATCTGATGAAGGCCCATCTCGAAGGATCGAGAGATCGCCTCTTCGAGGGCCGGGTTCTCGACCTTTCCTTTTAGGCATCAGCGACGCTGTCATGGAGGTCTGTCGCTGCCACGGCCTGCGATCGGCACTTTCGTCTGCGCTCCTGCTCATGGAAAAGACAAAACAGTCTCTATTGGCGCGTGCCCGTTTGCGCTTGCACATGCTACGATATTGTTTCCTTCAACAGTTAGGGACAATCAACTCATGACGGGCCAAGATGGCGGTATTCTTGATTATGTCGGAATTCTTGCCGTGTTTTTTCTCGTGGGCGCCAACGGTTTCTTCGTGGCTGCCGAATTCGCATTGGTTTCCGTCAGGCGCAGCCGCGTGGCCGAGCTCGTGACCGCCGGACGTATGAACGCTTCAGCGCTTCAGCGGGCCGTGGACAATCTCGATGCAAACCTTGCGGCCACACAGCTCGGCATAACGATCTCTTCGCTCGCTCTGGGCTGGGTCGGCGAACCGGCACTGGCGCATCTGATCGAGCCGCTCTTGGCCTGGCTGCCCGGTGACTGGGCAAGGACAGGCTCTCATGCCATCGCAGTCGTCATTGCGTTCGTGATCATAACGGCGCTTCACATCGTGCTTGGTGAACTGGCACCTAAGAGCCTCGCTCTCCAGCGTAGCGAGGGAACGTCATTGGCCGTGGTCCGGCCGCTTGGGTTTTTTCTTATCCTATTCAAGCCGGCGATATTTGCCCTCAATGGTATGGGTAACTTCGTGCTTCGTGCTTTCGGTCTTCACGCCGGAACTGGCGAATCCTCCTTCCACTCTCCGCATGAGCTGAAGTTGCTGGTGGCCGAAAGCCAGGAGGCGGGTCTTCTCAACCAGGTGCAGCAGCAGCTCGTCGAGCGCGTCCTCAATATCGGCGAGAGACCGATCTCCGATGTCATGACACCGCGTCTCGACGTCGAGTGGTTCGATGCCGACGACAGCGAGGCAGAAATTCTGAGGACGATTAGGGAGTGCAGGCACGAACAGCTTCTCGTCGCTCGCGGCTCAATCGACGAGCCGATCGGGATGGTTCTTAAGAAGGACTTGCTCGATCAGGTTTTGGACGGCGGCAAGATCCGGCCGATGGATGTCATTAAGCAGCCGCTCGTGCTTCACGAAGGAACCTCGGTGGTCCGCGTGCTCAGCAGCTTCAAGGCGTCACCGGTCCACCTCGCTATCGTCATCGACGAATATGGCAGTCTGGAGGGGATTGTCACGCAGACGGACTTGCTGGAGGCGATCGCCGGGGAATTGCCGGGATCCGACGAGGAACCGGCTATCGTGGTTCGCGAAGATGGCTCACTGCTCGTTGATGCAATGATGCCGGCCTTCGACGCTTTCGAAAAACTAGGCCTGCGCAACAAACCGGACGCTGATTTCCATACGCTTGCGGGCTTTGCCCTTCATCAGCTCCAGCACATACCAGAGACCGGTGAGGTCTTCGAGTTCGACGGTTGGCGATTCGAGGTCATCGATATGGATGGTATGCGCATCGACAAGATCTTAGCGACGCGCAGTTCGACGCAAGGAGCGGATCTCTAAATTAGGCTGGCTGCCATTGCCGATTCCAGATGTCTGATCCGATGGATCCGATCACCAACGACTGTTGAAATCTCTAACGCAACTCCGATCATGCCTGCCATTATCGGGTTTCAAAAATCGATTCCCGGCGATTAGACGCTGCGCATATGGAGCTCCGCACCTGCGATTCATAGAAGCTGGTCAGTCGCCGGGGCAGAAAGAAATTTCCCCGTCATCCATTTCGGGACATGCTCATTCCTTTAATCTATTAAATTCATAGACAATAGTCTGTTTCACCATTCAAATCGGAAAGGAAAACAGATGGCCGCTTTGCGAGTGGTCGGAATTGCCGGCAGCTTCAACCGTCCTTCCAAGACCTATGTACTCGTTGAGGACGTTGCCGATCGCGCGGCCCGAAGATATGGCTTCGAGCGTACCGTTTATGATCTGAGCGATGTTGGCCCATCGCTCGGCAGTGCGTTATGGCGAAAGGACCTGGACGATCAGGCGAAGGGCGTCATCGATGCGGTCGTCAGCGCTGACGCTTTGATCGTCGGCTCGCCGACTTACAAGGGATCCTATCCCGGTCTGTTCAAACATTTGATCGACCTTATCGACCCCGGTGAATTGCGCGCAAAGCCCATCATCATCACGGCAACTGGCGGCGGAGACAGGCATGCTCTGATGGTCGAACATCAACTGCGGCCGCTCTTCGGGTTCTTCATGTCCCACACTTTGCCGACGGCCGTCTATGGATCGGACCGCGATTTCGAGAACTACAAGGTTTCTTCGGAGGCACTGTCAGAGAGGATTGGCGAAGTTGTGAGCGAACTTGCAGCTTTCTTTCCCGCAGGAGACGCGATACTCGCGGCCGCCGAATAACGTTCAACGCTTGATATCCTCGCGAAATTAAGGAGTGATCCGATGCAGACAACCCGGTGCACGGCCGCAATAAAATGCCGCGGCATGTCGAGGTTTGACTTACGAAGAGGCGTGTCGCAATGAGCCGAACACTCATTCTCCCCGGCCTCTTCGGTTCCGGCGAGGGGCACTGGCAGGACTATTGGTTGAAGGAGCACCCGGACAGCCGGCTTGTCGAACAGGACGATTGGGATCGGCCCCGCTTGCACGACTGGATCCTCAGACTTGAGGAGACGCTAGCCGAGGAGGACGATGCCTATATTGTCGCTCACAGTCTCGGTTGTCTTTTGACCGCCCAATTGGCAGGTCGACCATCGGCTCGGCGCGTCAGGGGAGCCCTTCTAGTTGCGCCGTGCGATCTGCCTTCGACAGAAGCGCTCCACCCCGGTCACCTCGCCTTCGGCACGATGCCGACCAAGGCGCTTCCTTTTGCGAGCATCGTCGTTGGCAGTCTCAACGATATCTATATTAGTCTTGAGCGGTTGACGATGTTTGCGCGCCTTTGGAAATCCGACCTCAGGAACATTGGAATGGCCGGACATATCAATGTTGCAAGCGGATTCGGGCGCTGGCCGAGCGGATATGGTCTTTTGACAACGTTGAAGAGCCGGACCCGCCACCGGCGGCGGGTTGAAGGCACGCTATCGGTTACCAATGTTTGAAGCGTGCAGCCGAACGCAACCCGCTTGCTGTCGGCTAAGATGAGCGTATATCGCTTGCGGAAGTTGGAATTCAACCGTGAGCCAGGAGAGAGGAACCTAACCATGAGCCTTCGTATCAACGATATTGCACCAGATTTCTCCGCCGAGACGACGCAGGGACCGATCCGTTTTCATGAGTGGATTGCAGACGGTTGGGCGGTGTTGTTCTCGCATCCGAAGAACTTCACGCCAGTCTGCACGACGGAACTCGGCGCGATGGCCGGGCTCGAACAGGAATTCAGTAAACGTGGTGTCAAGATCATCGGCATATCCGTCGATCCGGTGGAAAGCCACGGCAAGTGGAAGAACGACATCAAGACGGCTACCGGTTTCGATGTCGGCTATCCACTGATCGGCGACAAGTATCTCGAGGTCGCCAAGCTCTACGACATGCTGCCGGCAGGCGCAGGCGAGAGCTCGGAAGGCCGCACGCCGGCCGACAACGCCACCGTGCGCTCTGTCTTCGTCATCGGCCCCGACAAGAAGATCAAGCTCATCCTCACTTATCCGATGACGACGGGCCGCAACTTCAATGAAATCCTGCGTGCCATCGACTCCATTCAATTGACGGCCAAGCATCAGGTGGCGACACCTGCAAACTGGCAGCAAGGGGAAGACGTCATCATCACGGCTGCGGTTACGAACGAAGACGCGATCTCGCGCTTCGGCTCTTTCGACACCGTCCTTCCTTATCTCAGGAAGACCAAGCAGCCGGCCGGCTGATTGGAGCCTCGGAGCCTTCGCGGATATGATAGGATCGGCGCGCATTGACCACGGAAGCGGGAGATACGCGCCCAATCCGTTGTCCCTGATCCTTTGCACAATCCGCACTCATGCCGTCCGTCCGCGTCTTTCCACATCGCTTCGCTCGGCGGCAGCGGCTCGATAAACTCTGGCGAGGGACGGTCGTGGACGCAAGCATGCGCCGCTCGCGCGCTATGGATTTTCCGCTGACATGCGGTCGATGTTTCGGTGCGCGAACCGACGGGATGATGCAATCACCGACTGGAAGCAGGATCGCGCGGTTGGGCTCTGCGCTGCCCAGCGCTTGGCGCGGCCGATCGATCGCGACGTCAGACCTTCCGGGGGCGGATCTCCATGAATAGGTATGGTGCGCCGGTTCCCGAAGGGATCGCATAGACGTCATAAGACGCCTGCGGGTCGTCTCCCATCCCCAGCGAGCCAGGTGGCATGCCCGGCACGGCCAGCCCTCGGACCGGCGGCCGCTCCCGCAGCAGGCGCTGGACGGCCTCAAGCGGAACATGTCCCTCAAGGTAGTATTCCTCGACGATGGCAGTGTGGCATCCCTCCACGGCGGTGGGCACACCCAGCCGCGCCTTGACCGCGGCAAGGTCGTCGGTGTCGCGCACGTCGACGGAGAATCCTGCCGCCGCCATCGCCTTCGACCATTCGCGACAGCAACCGCAGTTCGGGTCCTTGTAGACGGTCATCTTCGACGGGGCGGCGGCGCGGACCCCGCAGCCAAGGAACACCAGGGCGGATGCCGCCATCGCGATGAAGCTTCTCCTGTGCATCGTCTTCACTCCTCGATGTCCTGCCGCCCCGGTGGATCCGGGCGGCAGGATGCTGCTATTTTACCTCGGTGACTGTCAGCTTGCCATTCACGCGTAGGGCAACGAACTCGATGTTCGTACCTTCCTGCAGCTTGTCGAGTAGAGCCGGGTCTTCGACCCGGAAGACCATTGTCATCGCAGGCATGTCGAGGCTCTTCAGGTCTTCATGCTTGATGGTGACCTTCTTCGCCTTGGCGTCGACCTTGTTGACGACGCCCCTGGTGAATTCCTGGGCGAACGCACCGAAGGCCGCGCTGGCGCAAAGCAAGGCGGCTACGCCGATCTTGATCATTGCCGTTTTCATGCGTGTGGCTCCTTTTTGCGGTTTTCGACACCGCTCCCGCCCATCAGCAAATTCGACGATATCACCCGGCGTGACCTATGCCTTCGCAGGACACCATCTCAGGCTGACACGTGAAGGCATGACAAGGCACTGATGGCTGATGGCCTCAAGGCGGAGACGCTCTGAACCCTTCAGCTCGGAGTTGTCACCGTTAGCTTCCATATGGAACTCAGATTTTATTCGTCGAACATCCTACCGCTGCGCGCCTCCAGCCGATAGCGATGCCCCGGATAGACAAGTCTGGCAGTCGAGACAACCTTCTTGCCCGACCAGGTCCGTCGCCGGATTGCAAGACAGGGTTCCGTTTTCAAGATCATCAAGAGCTTGCATTCCCAGCTTCTCGGCATTGCCGCCTCGACGACGTGCTCGGATCCACTCAATGGCGCTGCGGCTGTGAGATAGGCATTCGGCGTCAACGAAGAGAAGTCTTGCTCCAGGTAACTCGGCGCTGCCGACGGGTTGACGAAGCGGTCTTCGATTTGCACCGGAACGCCGTTTTCACTGTGAACGATAAGTGAGTGGAAGACGGGGCCACCGATTTCGAGCTCCAGCGCATCAGCCACTTCCGGGGAGGCGGTTTCTCTCGCAAGAACAATGACCTCCGCCTCATGCGCGTTTCCGCGCTCGGCAATCTCTTCAGCAATATTACGCACTTCAAAAAGCGCAGAATAGCCTTTGCGCTCCGCAACAAACGAACCGACACCCTGGATGCGCACCAGCTCACCCTCGCTGGCAAGCTCGCGCAACGCTCGATTGGCGGTCATCTTGCTGACGCCGAGCTCGACGACGAGTTCGTTCTCGGAAGGCACGCGATGCTTCGGCGGCCATTCGCCGCTGTGAATGCGATCGAGGATCATCTGTTTGACGCCGGCATATAGCGGCGCGGTGTCATTTCCCGAAAACTCGCGCTTCATCTCGCCCGGACCCTTCATTGCCCATTCCTTTTGCATCGATGGAATCTGCCCGACAAACAGACTTTTCTCTTGCATATCATGAATTCTCTCATATGGTACCATATACAACCTCCTGATCGAACGTTCGAGTAAAATCGATGACGACAGGCAAGCCGGCGCAGACCGGTTTCATGCAGCCATAAGGTCAATGACAACTTCAGAGGAGATTGATGATATGAGATTCAAGACGCTATTTCTTTCCACTGGGTTTACGCTCGCAGCCTTCGCCGCCCCGCTCGCCGCCAAGGACTGGAAGACTGCGACGATAACGCTCGAAGGCGCCTACGCTCCGTGGAACCTGACGAATGCCGACGGCTCGCTTGGCGGTTTCGAACCCGAACTCGCCAAGGTTCTTTGCGAACGTGCCAAGATCGAGTGCAAGCTCGTCGCCTCCGACTGGGACGGTATGATTCCAGCGCTCAACGCCGGCAAGTTCGACGTCATCATGGACGCCTTGTCGATCACCGAGGAACGCAAGAAGATCATCGACTTTACGGTTCCCTATGCCGCGACCCCCGCCGCCTTTGCGACAGCCAAGGATAGTCCGCTTGCCAACGCCGCAGGCACAGGCTCCACCATCAAGATGACCCCCGGCCAGACCGGGGTGAAGGAAATCGAAGGCCTCAAGGAAGCCTTCAAGGACAAGACGATCGGCATTCAGGCGGCGACTGTCTACGCGAAATTCGTCTACGACAATTTCGGTAGCATCGCCGATATTCGCGAATACAAGACCGGTGCAGACCGCGACCTTGACTTGCAGAGCGGCCGTATCGATCTCGGCTTCGACGATGCGGTCTATTTCAACAACGCGTTCCAAGCCGCAAACGGTGCGCTTGCCTTTACCGGTCCCGAGATCGCCGGCTCCATCTGGGGCGAGGGCGAAGGTCTTGGGCTGCGCAAGGCAGATACGGATCTGCGCGACAAGTTCAACGAGGCCATCAAGTCGGCCCTTGCCGATGGCACTGTCAAAAACCTCTCGATGAAGTGGTTCAAGGTCGACGTCAGCCCGCAACAGTAAGCCCCGGTCCGGTCGAGATTTCCGGTCCCCGCTTTCTTGACGGGGACCGCATGTTATTCTGACAGCCCTTCAAGGGCAGCGCGGGGAACGGATATGGCGATACTGGAACTGATTGGCTTCGGCCCGACAGGTTGGGGGGCACTGCTGCTGCTCGGTGCGGCGACGACGCTCGCCGTGACGGCGACGGCGCTCGCAATCGGCGCGCTGCTCGGAACGATCGTCGCCGGCGCCAAGCTATCGGGCAATTGGCTGCTCTCTGCCATCGGCAGTCTCTACACCACCGTTTTTCGCGGCGTTCCCGAACTGCTGATCATCTATCTGATCTATTTCGGCGGATCATCCGCGATGACGGCGATCGGCACGGCCATGGGCTATGAGGGTTTTCTCGGACTGCCTTCCTTTGCGGCCGGTGCACTGGCGGTCGGTATCATTTCAGGCGCATATCAGGCGGAGGTCTTCCGTGGCGCCTACCTTGCGATTTCCAAGGGTGAACTTGAGGCGGCATCCGCAATCGGCATGCACCGTGGCTTGCGATTCCGCCGCATTATCATGCCACAGGTCCTGCGTTTTGCCATTCCCGGTCTCGGCAATGTTTGGCAATTGAGCCTCAAGGACTCGGCGCTGGTTTCGGTGACGGGTCTTGCCGAATTGATGCGGACCAGTCAGGTCGCGGCCGGCTCTACCCGGCAGTATTTCCTCTTCTTCATCGTCGGTGGCGCGCTCTATCTAATCCTGACGAGCCTTTCCGATCGGGTCTTCAACGGTGCCGAGCGGCGGACAAACCGGAGCATGCCGGCAGCTGCGATGGGCCAGGCCTGAGGAACGACCATGGATCTCACCTTTCTGTCGCAGACCATGATAACGCTTTTGAAGGCCGTGCCGATGACGCTGGCGCTCTTTTCCGCGTCGATCTTCTTCGGCCTCCTTCTGGCGCTCTTGATCGTCTGGATGCGCGTTGGCGGCAATCCGGTGCTTTCGGCGATTGCCAAGGGTTACGTCTTTATCTTCCGCGGTTCACCGCTTCTGATCCAGATGTTTCTCGTCTTTTACGGCCTCGGGCAATTCGGTTTCATCCGCTATTCCTTCCTCTGGCCGTTCCTGCGCGAGCCTTTCGTCTGTGCCGTCCTGTCGCTGGCGCTCTGCACCGCCGGCTACACGGCTGAAATCTTTCGCGGCGGCATTCGTGCAATCTCTCCAAGGGAGATCGAGGCCGCCCGATCGATCGGCATGTCGGGCTTGCTGCTTGTGCGCCGCATCCTGGCGCCCATCGCTTTCCGGCACGCCCTGCCTGCTTATTCGACCGAGATCGTCCTGATGATGAAGTCGACGGCTCTCGCAAGCCTCGTCACAGTATGGGAGGTCACAGGTGTCGCCCAGCGTCTGATCTCGCAGACCTATCGCACGATGGAGGTCTTCCTCTGTGCTGCCCTCATCTATCTTGTTTTGAACTTCATCATCCTTCAGGGCATGGCCCTGCTTGAATACTCGCTCTCCCGACATCGCCGCGCCGTTCCGGCGGCGCTGAAGGCGTAGGATCAGACTGAACCCGATTGGAGCCTACATGCCCGGTCTAACCCGACTTTCGGTCCGCAACATCCGCAAGAGCTTCGGCACTCACGAGGTGTTGCGCGGAATTTCCCTCGACGCACAGGATGGCGATGTGATTTCGCTGCTCGGCGCCTCGGGCTCCGGCAAATCGACGTTCCTGCGTTGCATCAACCTTCTCGAGACGGCGACGAGTGGCGAGATCTGGGTCGATGGCGAAGAGATTCAGATGGTGCACAGGAACGGAAGAAGCAGGCCTGCGAGCCAGAAGCAGGTCGATCATATCCGCTCCGAACTCGGCATGGTTTTTCAGCAATTCAACCTGTGGTCACATATGACCATCCTGCAGAATGTGATCGAAGGCCCCGTGCATGTCCTCAAACGGCCGCGTGCAGAATGCATTTCCGAAGCCGAAGCGCTCCTCGAAAAAGTCGGCATCGCCGACAAGCGTCATGCCTATCCGGCGCATCTTTCCGGCGGCCAGCAACAGCGCGCCGCGATCGCGCGCGCGCTTGCGATGAAGCCAAAGGTGATGCTCTTCGACGAGCCGACCTCTGCACTTGATCCAGAACTCGTCGGTGAGGTACTCCGCGTCATGCGTGCGCTCGCCGAAGAGGGCATGACCATGCTCGTCGTTACCCATGAAATGAGCTTTGCCCGCAACGTTTCTAATCGCGTCATCTTCATGCGCGAAGGTCTTGTGGAAAGCAGTGGCGCGCCGGACGAAATGTTCGGCGGCGGCGCATCGCCAGCCTTCCGCCAGTTCATCGGCCATTTCGGAAGCGGACAATGACCGTCACCATCGGGGACAGGCTTGGCTGGCGCGACATCGCTCAGGTCGGCGAAGGCGAAGCACTTGCACTGTCGCCGGCTGCAGAGGAACGTATCGCCCACGCCGCCCGTATCGTCGGGCGCATTGTCGAAAGCGGGGTGCGAGCCTACGGTATAAATACCGGCGTCGGCGCCCTGTCGGATACGGTCGTTGATCGTAGATCGCAAAGACGACTTTCGCGCAATATCGTCCTCAGTCACGCATGCGGCGTCGGTCCGCTCTTGGCACCGCGCGAGGTGCGGGCGATTATTGCCGCGCAGATCGCCAATTTTGCCCACGGCCATTCAGGCGTGCGGCCGGAAATCGTCAGCAACCTGGCTGCCTTTCTCGAGAGGGATTGCATTCCCGATGTGCCATCGAAAGGCTCAGCCGGCTATCTCACCCACAATGCCCACAGTGCGCTCGTCTTGATTGGGGAGGGATCTGCGCGCGTTGCCGGTCGTCCGATGCACGGGCGCGACGCCTTGACGGCGATCGGGCTTGCGCCACTCGTCCTCAAGGCCAAAGAAGGGTTGAGCCTTGTCAATGGCACGGCTTGCGCAACCGGTCTTTCGAGCATCGCTCTCGCACGTGCCGCCCGCCTGCTCGATTGGGCCGATGCAATCGCCGCTCTTACCCTGGAAGCTGCCGGCTGCCAGCTGGCAGCGTTTGACGAAGCGGTGCTTGCGCTTCGCCCTTCGAGGGGTATCGCGACGGTCGGTGCGTCCATCCGCAATCGGCTTTCGGGCAGCGGGCTTGTTGCGGCCGCCCTCGCAAGACGGACGCAGGATGCGCTCAGCTTGCGTGCGATACCGCATGCGCATGGCGGCGCGCGCGATGTGTTCGAGCAGTCGGCCGAGACTGTCGACCGGGAGCTCGCGTCCGTCACTGACAACCCGGCGATCTTGGGCACGCCGGACAATCCGATCGTCTCGTCCGAAGCGCATGCCGTTGCTCCGGCACTCGCGCAGGCGGCCGACAGCCTTGCAATCGCAATCGCTCAAATCGGCGCAATGAGCGAGCGGCGAATTGATCGGCTTGTCAATCCGCTGGTAAGCGGTCTTCCGCCTTTCCTTGCCAGTGATGCCGGCAGCAATTCCGGCTTCATGATCGCCCAGTATACGGCTGCGGCGCTCAGTAATGAGAACCGCCGTCTTGCTGCTCCCGCCTCGATGGATGGCGGCTTGACGTCGGGGCTGCAGGAGGATTTTCTCGCGCATCCAACAGCTGCGGCAAACAAGCTGCTTTCCGTCATCGATAATGCTGAATACATCCTGGCGATCGAATTGATGGCTGCAGCCCAGGCCCATGATTTTCTCGAGGCGACGGCGCCGAGGGCCAGAGGAACGGAAGAAATCCAACTTATCGTGCGTGCGCATGTGCTGCACTATGCCGATGACCGCCCGCTTGCTGGGGACATGGAGACGTTGCGCACTTTGCTTCGGGATCGCTCGCCGCCGGCGGATATTTGAAAGGGTTGCCATGATCGCTCGATTCGACGTCGCTGTGATTGGCCTTGGGGCCATGGGAAGCGCAGCACTTGCATTTCTCGCCGCCCGCGGCGTCAAAGCGATTGGTATCGACGCTTATTTTCCCGCGCATGCGATGAGCTCGTCGCATGGCGACAGCCGGCTGATTCGGCTCGGCTATTTCGAGGACCCGTCCTATGTGCCGCTTCTTCAACGTGCCTATCGCAATTGGCGTGCGCTCGAAACCAGTCTAAGGGCCGATATCCTGACCATCACCGGCGTGTTGCAGATCGGTCCGCCGGACAGCAAGATCGTCAGCGGCACGCGCACTTCGTGCAGGCTACACGGTCTTGCCCATGAAGAGCTTGATGCGGCCGAAATGGCGCGCCGCTTTCCTGCTTTTCAGCTCGATGACGGTGAGGTTGCGATCCTCGACCCGCAAGGCGGATATCTGCGCCCGGAAGCTGCCGTCATGGGCTACATCAAACTTGCGGCCGAAAGCGGAGCGATGCTCCATTTTGGCGAGAAGGTTATGGCGCTCGATCCGGGTGACGGCGGTGTCACTATCTCTTCAGCGAGTGGCCGCTACCACGCCAAGAAGGTCGTCATCGCGACGGGATCCTGGATTGCGGAACTCGTTCCGCACCTGAAATCACACGCGACCCCGATCCGTCAGGTCGTGGCGTGGTATCAGCCGAAGGACGGCTTTGTAGCAGAGCCGCAGCGCATGCCATGTTTCCTTCGCGATGAAGGTGCGGAAGGTTCTTATTTTGGCTTCCCCGCGATCGGCACCGATGGCATCAAGCTTGGCCGCCACGCGCATTTTCGCGAGCCGATCGACCCCAACGAACCCAATCCGCCGATCAACGACCAGGATACCGCACTGCTCGACGGCTTTGCGTCCAGACGTCTGCCTGCGGCTGCCGGGCTTCGTGTTCGCGCGGCCTCCTGCCGCTATACGATGTTGCCGAGCGAGGACTTCCTCTTCGACCTTTTGCCCGGACAGCCAAACATTGTCGTTGCATCGCCGTGTTCCGGGCATGGTTTCAAATTCACGAGCGTCGTCGGTGAGATTCTGTCTGACCTTGCACTCGATGGTGGCACCGCGTTGGAGATTGCCGCTTTCTCTTTTGACGCCCTCGAAAGACATCGCCATTGGCGATCTGTGGGCGTCAAGTAACCGAGCGGCTGCTGCTGACCACCGATGACCCACGCCGACCGTCACGGGTCCGGGTCATCACGCGTCGCGCCCGCCAAGAGCTTCAATTGCTCCGGTTCGTGCACGCCTTGGCGATATAATTCTATGATGATCGACGCCAGATGTGTGACCGTTCCATTGTCGGTGATATCCATCTGAGCACATAGATCGTCAAGGACGTTATTGCAGACGTTCAGATCTTCAGACGTAAGCGGCTCGTCGCGGCGATTTCCGAAATGCTCTTCCATATCAGCCGCCTGCGCCAGGTGGTGCATCATTTTCGAAAACTTCGCGGTACTGAATCACCTGTTTCTCATCGACGTCGATCGATCCGCGCGCAGGTGCTAGAAGGCGAACGCCTGGGCCGCCGGAGCCTGAATAGTCGCCGTCGAGGAAGGCAATGCCGGCCGCTTCGAGGGCACGAACGACGGCGACGACGTTGTTAGCCAAACCCTTGACCTGTCCCTCGCTTGCTTCCATCCGGCGTAAGGTGGGAGCAGAAACATTGGCGTCCTTGGCAAGTTCGTTTTGACCAAGACCCGCCAACACGCGCGCTGCTGCCAGCTGTTTGCCGGTGATGTGATGGATTTCACGCATGGCGATTTGAGCCGCTAGCCGCCCTGATCATGAGGATATTAATTATCACATTGAACGATTTTGATCAATAAGATGAGATCCTGGCCCTCGACATCAACAATCCAAAAACGCTTCTTCCCGTGGTCTCATTGGTAGAAGAAGCACCTAGTCCTGGCGACGAAGGGTGTACTCACCTGTCGCCGTCGTCGCCGGCGCGATTGAGAGTGTACGAGCTCGTTATGAAGATCGGGAGACGGACGTCGTCTGCACCTAGGGCCCGAATCAGCCTTCCAAGCCCATCCTGCCGGACAGAGAAGCGGCGCACGTTGTACTCGCCGCCGCCGTCGGCGTGCCGGCAGTAAGAAGCGACGGTCTGAGTTTGCCTCAGATCGGCACTGTCACGACCTGCGCCCATATCAGAAGTGCCGGCCCGGTATTCTCAAAATGAATGCGTCCTGATCACGATCGCTGCAGGACCTCATCCGATTGGTTTAGGCCATTACCTCTTGAACGAAAACCTATCAAAACCAATATTTTCTTGGGTGGAATAGCGGCTTCTAGAGAGGAGAAAAACACCATGCTTGTCAGTGAGGTGCCTTGGCGGGTTCCGGTAACGGTCCGCTTGGAGTGCGGACTTGAGCGGACATTTACCTCAGCCTTTGAGACGATTGAATTTCTCGAGAACCAGTGGCCCGAGCGGCGAGGTGAGCGCTACCATCGAGCCGTCAACCAGTGCCGGGGAGCACTGAGCCGAGTCGTCCCCGCAGAGGTGGCCCGCGAAGCATTTATCGCAGCCTGCCTGGAGGCTGGCATGACCGCATTGGCAGGCACGGTCGCCACACGTTCCAAAGCATCACCGCCGAACCTTGCAATCAGTGCATAATTGGACGCCGTCGGCGCAAAGCCGACGGCATTGTTATGGTTTCTTAATGGTCGACGCGCATTCTGGCGGTGTCGCGAAGGTAATGCGTAGCGACCGCATTCCCTCTTAGAACACGAAATTAGGTCCGTTGCTTGGCAAGCGGCGGACCTCTTTCATGTTAGGCGCGCATGCCAGCCCAGGTAGTGCGCTCCAGCCTTTATCTAAACACAGTTGTCGCCTAAAAGCGGGTCATCGAGCTTGCCTGTTAAGCTTTGTTTTGGCGCCCTTTCGCGCTCAAGGCGGTCTTTCCTCTCAAAATCGATCATCCGTCGTCGGCATTGCAGCCGAGCGACTAATCCTGTGCGATTGAAAGGAAATCGTCATGAACAGTGGAACTGTTAAATTTTTCAATTCGGCCAAAGGCTTCGGCTTCATTCAGCCAAGCGATGGATCAACGGACGTTTTCGTTCACATCTCTGCAGTAGAGCGCTCAGGCATGTCTGATTTAAGGGAAGGCCAGAAGGTGACCTTTGACATCGTGCGCGACAATAAAAGCGGAAAGAATGCCGCCGAGAATCTTCTCGCTGCGTAAACCATACGACCAGATCGGCCATTGACCAGGGATGTACCGGCACTGGTCCGTCACGACGAATTGAGGTCGGGTTTGCCCGGCCTTTTTGATTTTCAATTTTGGAGCTACGAGATGAAGAAAACCAATGCAGATCACCTTCTTCAGCGGGCCAAGCGCCAGGTCGCCAACACCAGCGCCGGCGGGCATCTGGGCGGTACCAATTTCGGACAGGCCTATGACGCTAAGACGTCATCAGTGAAGGCGAAAAGCGATAAGGTTCGCAGGAATACCAACGGACGATAAGCCGGCGTCGACCGGATCAAGAGTGCCCGTTGCTCTAGAGCAGCGGGTATTGTCTTCGCCGCAAAGGGTCGACGGCTTTTGTTGGCCAGTCGAAGTCCGCCTGATCTTACCAAACGGCCAGATACTTCAGGAGCGAAACAATGCCGATGATTATCACGATAATCTGCACGATCTGGCGCATGCGGGCATCGATCGGCAGCCGCTGAACCAGGTATAAGACGAGAATGATTACGAGAAATGTGATCAAAATTCCGATTATCACTGACGCACCCATTTATCCTCACTCCTGTCGATGAAAGCCTTTGGACAACAGGTGTTTAACTAACGGATGGCCGGACAAAGGAAAGAGTGGGAATTGACGTTCCCAACTGCTCTTTATTCAGCCGACGTATCGGCCGGGGCGGCCATGAGACCCCGGCACTCTCCTTTCCCCTCTGAATGCTGCACCTGTGCAGCTTCGCCGCTTATATGGCGTTATCGACGATGACCAGGGCGCGTCCCTGCGAGCAGGTCTCGATGCGGGCTGCGACTTTATAGATGTCGCGGAGCATTTCGGGGGTGATGACGGCCGATGTATCGCCACTGATTGCCATGGAACCGTCGGCAATGACGATCGTATTCTGACAGTAGCGAAGAGCGTGGTTGAGATCGTGGAGCGCGACCAGAACGATCATGCCCTTGCGCACTGCCAAGTCGGAAATGAAGGTAAGGACATCCACCTGGCGATGCAGATCGAGCGCCGAAGTCGGCTCGTCCATGAGGAGGACCTCGGGTCGGCGCACCAGCGCCTGTGCCAGCGATACCAGCTGCCTCTGCCCGCCGGACAGCTCCCCGAGCTCTCGAAATGCGAGATCCTCAATCCGCAGTGCCTTCAAAATGGCGTCGATTTCGGCGAGCTCATCGTCGTGAACGCGCCAGCCGCTGCCCTGTTTGGCAGACAGCAGGATCGATTCGTAGACCGTGAGGACGGCGTTGGCGCCGGTATCCTGCGGCATGTAGCAGATCGTTCTCGGGCCGCGCTCCGTGCCGGAAAGTTCAACGAGCCCCGGCCCGGAGATCAATGAGGCGATGCGTTTGAACAATGTCGACTTGCCTGCCGCGTTGGGGCCGATCACCGCCGTTACACTGCCGCTCTGGAGCATGTCCGTGCTGACACAGGAAAGCACCGTCCTGCGGCCGTAAGCGGCTCCAACGTCCTGAAGCGCAAGAGCTACCATGCGCGCCTCCGGTTGCTGAATATGAGAACGAAGAAGAAGGGAACGCCGACGAGCGCGGTGATCACGCCGATCGGAAGGATGGCGCCAGGAATGAGCACCTTGCTGACGACCGATGTCGTCGACAACAGAAGCGCGCCGCAGATGACGGCTCCAGGCAGGAAGAAGCGCTGGTCCTCGCCGACCAGCATGCGGGCAATATGGGGTCCGACAAGCCCGACGAAGCCGATGGTGCCGACGAAGGAGACGGGGATTGCTGCAAGCAGGCTCACGATCATCATCGTCTGCAGCCGCAGGCGGCGAACATTGACACCCATGCTGACAGCCTTGTCGTCACCGAGGCGAAGAGCAGTCAGCGCCCAGGCATCCTTCATGAACAGCGGCACGGTGACGAGAAGCACCGCCCCGGTGAAATAGACCTTGGCCCAGGTGGCCTTCGTCAGGCTGCCCATGGTCCAAAAGACAACCGCTGCGAGCGCCTGTTCGGAAGCCAGATATTCGAGGAGGGAGAGGGCTGCGTTGAACGTGAAGACCAGGGCAATGCCGAGCAGCACGATGGTTTCGACGCTGACACCGCGCATCGTGGAGGCGAAGTGGATGAAGAGCGCCGCGACCATCGCCATGATAAAGGCGTTCAGCGGCACCACGTATTCGATGGCGCCGGGAAACAGGGCAACGCCGCCAACGAGTGCGAGTGCTGCGCCGAAGCTGGCGGCCGCCGAAATGCCAAGCGTAAAAGGGCTCGCCAATGGATTGGAGAGGATCGTCTGCATCTGGGCACCGGCGACCGAAAGCGATGCGCCGACTGTGATCGCCATCAGCGCGATCGGCATGCGGATATCCCAGATAACGACCTTCAGCTGGTTTGCAACTTCACCGGGGCCGAAGATCGCCGAGATAACCTCCGTCAGGCTGTAGCGCGCCGGGCCAAGCGCCATGTCGGCCGCGACACTGAGGCACAGCGCGCCAACCAACCCGGTAAGGATCAGGATCCTGCGCGTTGCCAGAGCGCGATATCGCACGCGTCCCGCCGGCGCAACGAGTGTCTGGGTTGCCTCAGCCATCAGTTTGATCCCCGTTCCAGCGATACGAAATAGCCAGGCTTGAAGGTCACGGGAAGAAAACTCTCATGGAATTCCTTGAATGTTTGATCGGGATCGAGATCAGCAAACAGCTCGGGGTGAAGCCATTTGGCAAATTGCTGGATCGGATAGAATTCGTATGGCGCACCATAAAACTGATGCCACACGGCGTGAACTCGTCCACTCCTAACAGCCTTTAGCGCCGGAAAGGGTGTGCGTGTCATCAGGTTTGCGAGCCTTTCGCGGGCAAGCGACATATCCGCACCGCGGCCCACCGGCACGAACTGGTTGATGTCGGATTCGGCTGCCCAGTTCGAGCCGGTGACAATCACATGTTCGGGATCGGACACGACAAGCTGTTCGGGGTTGAGATCGCCGAAGGTCGTGGCAATGACATCCGATGCGATATTATGGCCACCGGCGTCTTCCACCATGGCGCCGAAATTGACCGGTCCGAAGGTGCGGCAGCAGTTGTTTTCCCCCGAAATACCGGGCGCCCGCTCGACAAAGACGTTCGGGCGTTTCAGGTCCTTGATCTTTGCGAGCCTGTCGGTCACGCGGGCGATTTGCGCGCGCCGATAGGCAATAAATTCCTTGGCTCGGTCTTCGGCGCCGAAAAGGCGACCGAGCAGTTCGATCGACGCCTCGGTGTTGCGAACCGGATCGAGGCGAAAATCGAGATAGACGATCTTTATGCCGGCGGCGGCCGCCTTTTCCTCAAAGCCGCTATCCGTGGCGGACTTTTGCGCTTCCAGATTAAGGGTGATGACATCGGGCGAGAGCGCAATTGCCGCTTCGAGGCTGAACTCACCTTGGGGCAGGTAACCGAAACGTGGCAGGTCGGCAATCTGCGGAAATGCCTCGACATAGGCTGTGTAACTGTCCGGATCCTTCTTGATCAGATCATCGCGCCAACCAACAATCTGATCGAAAGTCTTGTCACCCTCAAGGGCGGCGATGACGTGGATCTGCCGTGCCTCGCCAACGATGACGCGTTGTGCCGGCAGGTCGATCTTGAGCGTGCGGCCCGCAACATCGGTGATCTCGGCTGCCGTCGCGGGTGCTGCAACCAGGCCAATCAGAATGGCGGCGATTTGTCGAATGGCAGAAAACCGCATGTGAGGCTCCTTATCGACGCCCAATTCGCGCGCCGGTGACAGAAATGGTCGGGCCGACGGTTCGCTTCTGCGCCGTCGGCCTGGTCATGCTCATTCGTCCTTCAGGGAAACGAAATATCCCGGCTTGTAGTCGAGCGGCAGGAAGCGGGCATGCAATTCCTTGAAGGTCGCCTCAGGATCGAGATCGGCAAACAGTTCCGGATGGAGCCACTTCGCGATCTCCTGGATGGCGACGAACTGGTAGGGGTTATTATAGAACTGGTGCCAGATGGCATGAACATTATGATCGGCCACCGCCTTGACGCCAGTAAAGGCCGGACGCTTGGTCAGGGCTTCGAGTTTGCGATGGGCTTCCTTCAGATCTGCGCCATAGCCGACGCCAACCCAGGCGCCGCCGGGCACATATTTGTCCCAGTTGCCGCCGGTGACGATGATCTGGTCCGGATTGGAAGCGATGATCTGCTCGGGATTGACCGTTCCGAACGTGCCGGGGATGATGTCCTTGGCCATGTTGGTACCGCCGGCAATTTCGACCATCTTGCCGAAATTTTCGTTGCCGAAGGACATGCAGCAATCCTCGGAATAGCCTCCGGCGCGCTCAACGAAGACGACAGGCTTCGGTGGGTTGGCCCTTTGAAGCACGTCGGTCACGCGCTTGATGCTGTCGGCGCGGAATTTGATGAAGTCTTCCGCGAGTGCTTCCTTGGCCATCAGCTTGCCCATGATGCGCATGCTGGGCTCGGTGTTCTCCATCGGCTTTTCGCGAAAGTCGACATAGACGAGCGGAATGCCGACTTTACCAAGCTTTTCGATGTATCCGGCTTCTTCGGTGGCGGTTTTCGCGTCGATGTTCATCAAGATCACGTCGGGCTTCAGCGCGACGGCCTGTTCGATATCGAAGGTGCCGTCCTTCATGCCACCAAAGGTCGGCAGCTTGGCAATCTCGGGATACTTCGCAAGGTAGGCGTCGTAGGATTCAGGGTCTGCCTTCGGCAGGTCGTCGCGCCACCCGACGACGTGCTCGAAGGGGGCTTCCTTATCCAGTGCCGCCAGAAAATAGATCTGTCGGCCCTCGCCGAGGATCATATGCTTGACCGGGGCGTTCACCTCGACCTCGCGCCCGGTCACATCCTTCACGGTGATCTTGTCGGCAAGGGCCGGCCAGACGGCGGTGACGACAAGGCCCATTGCAAGAACGGCCGCTTTGCCTCTAATGCGCATTAAAATTCACTCCGTAAAATTCACTCCGTGGAAAACTGAAATGCCGTCTATTATTTTATGATTGTAATCGTCAAGTTATATCTATTAGAACAATTTCAAACTGGGACTGGCTGGCATGACGGTAATGGACGGGCAAGTGGCGGGCGGCGAGAATTACGGGCTTCGTGACGAGATCAAGGCCTATTGGTCGGCCAGGGCCGAGTCCTTCGACCAGTCGCCAGGCCATGAGATTTTCACCGAGACGGAGCGACACGCCTGGCATCGGTTGATCGTAAAGCATCTTGGGGCGGGTGAGGGCAGGCGTGCGCTCGACCTGGCGAGCGGCACGGGGGTCATTTCCCATCTCATGGACGATCTCGGTTTCGAGGTGACCGGCCTCGACTGGGCCGAGCCGATGCTGGAACGAGCCCGTGCCAAAGCAAAGAGCCGTGGCCGCATGATCAGTTTCCGCATGGCTGATGTCGAAAACACCACGGAGTTGGATGACACCTACGACGTCATCGTGACCCGCCATCTGGTGTGGACGCTGGTTGATCCCGAAAAAGCCTTTGCGGAATGGATGCGTGTGTTGAAGCCTGGCGGAACGCTGCTGATCGTCGATGGCGATTTCGTCAGTGCCAATTTTGCCGAGCGGCTGGTGAAACGTGTGATGAAATTGCTCGAAGGTGGCGGACTTTTGAAAGCGGATCCGGGGCATGCGCCCGGCATGGCAGAGATCCATAGCAGTATCCTGTCGCGGGTCTATTTCTCAAAGGGAGCGCGGGCGGACAAGATCGCCGCACTTCTGAAGAATGCCGGTTTCGAACACGTCCAGATCGATGAAAACCTGCGGGAGGTGCACAAAGCGCAGGCCCACCACTGGAACTATTTCAAGGCGCTTTCCAGAGGCCTTCAGCATCGCTACGCGATCAGTGCGTGCAAACCTCGCTAAGGCTTGATGGGATCTCGGCGCTGCCTCACTGCAATCGTTCTGCAATCCATTGACGGCATGCACGCGACATGACAGCGTCGGCGCTCATCTCGCTATTCTATCGCGCTGACTTTGTGCGCTTTGGCCCTTCTCGATGCATCCTAGGTTACTCAAGACATTCCTTGCGGTTGTCCGGCACCGAAGTTTCACGCGGACAGCGGCAGAAATTCACCTCGCACAATCGAGCATCAGTGATCAGATCCAAGCCCTGGAAATCGAACTTGGCACGGCTCTCTTTATCCGAGCGAGATCAGGTCTGGAGCTGACGCAAGCAGGCGAGGTGTTGAGGTCCCATGCCGAAGCCATACTGAACTTGGCAGACGAGGCCCGCGCAGCCGTGGCAGCAATCACAGCGCAAAATGCCGGGTCGGTCACGATTGGTGCACTGGAGACGATTGCTTCCGTCAAGCTTCCAAAATGGTTGTCCGCTTTTCAGAGCCATCATCCCGGCATCGATCTCAAGTTGAAGGTTGCCGGCAGCGGCGGCCTACTGCAAAAGCTCGAAGCAAACGAGATCGAAGTCGCCTTCTGCTTCGATCAGCAGGGGGTCGGCGAACGTTTCGCCAAGCGCACGATTGCCGCGGAGCCATTGGTTCTGATTGCGCCTCCTGGACGGGGACTCGCATCAACGAAACTCGATTTGAGCGCGATTGCTTCGGCGCGCTTCGTGGTGACCGAGGTCGGCTGCGTCTACCGGCATCTGTTCGACAAGGCGTTTGCTGAAGCAGGCATTGCCGCACCGAGGCTTGCCGCCGAAGTTGACAGCATTGGCACAATTGGGCGGCTCGTGGCCGAAGGTGCAGGCTTAGGTCTGGTTCCGCGTTTTGCGGTCGTCGAGGCCCTTGATCGCGGCGAAATCAGCGAGATGTCTTGGCCAAACGCCACGCAGGCGGCTTTGCTTGTAATGATCTGGCGGCGCAGGCGCGTGCAACCGCCAGCCCTGAAGTTGCTGCTGGCGGCGGCAAGCGATGCCTTCGGGCCAGCTAGATCAGCCGATGCCCACCCTCGACGTGCAAGACCGTTCCCGTCGTGAAGGTATTGCCTATCAGGAAGCTGATGGCGTCGGCGATATCGTCCGCACGTCCCACGCGTCCGACCGGCAGCCTATCTGCCATTGCGCCCAGCGTGTCGTCCTTCTTGTCGCCGGCCACAAAGGTCCAAATGGGGGTGTCGACCCAGCCGGGCGAGACGGCGTTGACACGGATCGGTGCCAACTCGATCGCAAGGGCGCGCACCAGTCCCTCCAACGCGGCATTGACGGCGGCCACAACCGCCCCGCGTGCCGATGGCCTGTAGGCTGCGATACCCGATGTAAAGGTAATGGAGCCGCCGGCCGGGAGCAAAGGTGCGCCATATTTTGCCAAGAGCAACGGTCCGTAAATCTTGCTTTCCACGACCCGTTGCGCTGTCTTGAGGTCAAGCGATGGCAAAAGCTCATAAGCGCCTTCGATATCGGCGGCTGTGCTGACGATGTGATCGAGCCGACCGATCTTTCCAAGCAGGCCGGCGACCTGATCCTCCTGTGTTATATCGATTGCGGCCGTGTGGAGTGCCGCGGGGTTGTGTAGTTCCTCGCTGACGCGTTTCAGTTTTTCTGCGTTCCGCCCGGCAATGACGACTTCCGCACCGGCGGCGAGAGAGCGTCTCGTCAGCGCCAGGCCCATTCCGGAACCGCCCCCGACAACGAGGATCCTTGAATTCGAAAATATAGCCATGTCTTCCATTCTCCTGCAGGTGATTGCCGCAGCCGAGAAATTGGCAAAGAAGACCAGACACAGAAAACGGAGAAAAACGATGGCACTATCGAAAGCTCCGATGGAGCTCCGGGGCGCGGCGTGAGCTTTTAGCTGCGAATGTATAACTTACCGTTGTATTTTGTGACGACCTTATTGCCGTAGACTGTATTATGTCCGGTCGTTTGAAGGATAGAATTTCGTTTTTTGGATACTTCAATGTTATTTAAGATTTGTAGTGAATTTTACTTATATATCAAATGCCAGGCGCCTGGCCACATTCAGACTGGAAATACTGATGAGGAAAATGACCCGCTTTCGAATTGGAACACGCTTGGGGATTGGCTTCGGTTTCCTCCTTCTCCTGATGCTGGCGCTGACCCAGTATTCGGTGACCGAGGTCAACGCGATCAATCGCGATCTGAGCCAGATCAACGACGTCAACAGCGTCAAGCAGCGCTTTGCCATCAACTACCGCGGCAGCGTGCACGACCGGGCTATTGCAATCCGGGATGTTGCCCTGGTCGAAGCAGCTGCAGACCGGCAGGCAGCGGTGGAACTGATCGCGAAACTGGCCGAGGCCTATGCCGTCAACGAGAAAAAAATGGCGGAGATGGTGTCTTCGCCGGCGGGCGCCTCGGCCGAGGAAAGGACAATCCTTGCTGATATTGCCGACATCCAATCGAAAACCAATCCGCTCGTTGCCCAGATCATCGATCTGCAGGCAAAGGGCGATGGAGCGCAGGCAAAGAAAATCCTGCTTGAACAGGCCCGTCCGCTGTTCGTCGCCTGGCTCGGCGCCATTAACAAATTCATCGATTACCAGGAGACCCTGAACCAGAAGGTCGGCGGCGACGTTCGTCAGTCCGCCAGCGGTTTCCAGACTTTGGCGTTCGGCTCACTGGCCGGCGCCATCTTATTGGCGATCATCGCCGCCTTTTTCGCAAGCCGCTCGATTACGAGACCGATCGCAAAGTTGCAGTCGGCACTGCAGCACATGGCCGGCGGAGAAGGGCTCGCAGCCGATTCCACGCTCGATGTACGCCGCGACGAGATCGGTGATCTTGCGCGCGCCGTCGGCGCCGTGCGCGACGCGCTCAGTGCACAGGCTACGCACCGGGCCGAAAACGACGCGAGACGCGCCGCTGCAGAACGCGAGCAGCTCGAAGGCGCCGCCAAGGAGCGTGAGGCTGCCGCAACCGAAACCAACGATGCCGTTGCGCAATTGGGTCAGGCACTTGAGGCAATGGCCGACGGCGATCTCGCCTTCCGCCTCGTGCGGCCATTCGGTCCGGCGCTCGACACGCTGCGCATAAACTTCAACAATTCCGCCGACAAGCTGCAGTCGTCCTTGAAGGCAATCGGCGGCAACGCGTTCTCGATCGACGCTGGTGCAGCCGAAATCAGCACGGCCTCCAACGACCTTGCTCGACGCACGGAGCAGCAGGCTGCCTCCCTCGAAGAAACCGCAGCCGCGCTCGACGAGATTACAGCAACCGTTAATGGCTCGACCGCACGCGCTGAAGAAGCGCGCACGGTTGTTGCCAAAACCCGGCAGAATGCCGAACGGTCGGGCGACGTCGTCAAGCGCGCCGTCCTTGCGATGGGACAAATCGAAAGTTCGTCCAGCGAAATCAACAACATCATCAGTGTCATCGACGAAATCGCCTTCCAGACGAATCTCTTGGCGCTCAATGCGGGCGTTGAAGCGGCCCGTGCGGGCGAGGCAGGCAAGGGTTTTGCCGTGGTGGCACAGGAAGTGCGGGAATTGGCGCAGCGCTCCGCCAGGGCCGCCAAGGAGATCAAGCAATTGATCCACACATCCGCCGAACAGGTGCGCTCCGGTGTGGCGCTGGTTGACGAAACAGGCAAGGCTCTGACGGAAATCGTCCTGGAAGTGCAGGAGATCAACCGTCATGTCGATTCGATTGTTGAATCGGCAAACGAGCAGTCGACGGCTCTGCGGGAAATCAACAATGCGGTCAATGCGATGGATCAATCGACGCAGCAGAACGCCGCCATGGTCGAGGAGACGTCGGCCGCCGGACAAAAACTGGCAGCTGAAGCAGCAGCGCTTTCAGCGCAGCTGGCAAAGTTCCGTTTCGACGGTGCAAAGTCGGTGGCCGTCCGTCAAGCGGGTCCCGCGTCCCTGCCAAGACCCTCTGCGCCTGCAGCCATGATCCGTAAAATCTCATCCGCGTTCACCGGTGGAAAGACCCAGGCAGCGACTGCGGTGTCGGCGGATTGGGAAGAATTTTGACAATCCCTCGCCACGTGCCTGAGATGCATTCAAGGCCCGCGCTTTTGCGGGCCTTTTCAAGTTCAAATCATCTTTGCGAAATGGGTCTCACGCTTTCGGCCCATCCTTCAAGGCCTGCTCAAACGACAATCCCACGCGCGCAGCGGATATTCTATTCGTTCTCTGGATATGAGTTGATCTCGTCAGACATTTACGAAGACACTAATGTGTGCATAAAGTAATACTAATGCATGCGAAGCCGCACAGGTCGGAGGAGGACTTGTCAACCGGGGAGAGTGGCGCATTCTTCGTGAATCTCTGCACGGCGCGGCCGTCCAGCTGCCTCAATCAAAGCGTCGCCTCATCTTATACAGCGGCGTGACGGCTTGCGTTGTTCCGGAGCAGTTTAGGCCATGACGGGCAACCTGCACGCTTCCCGTTTTTGCATCTTCGACGCCGATGTTGACGAATTGCGCGAGCATTATGCCAATACGTTGAAGCCGGTTCGGGTTAGCCCGATCGACCGAAGGAGTACGATATCGGTCGAAGACACCCATTTCTCCGTTGGAGAATTCGACATCTGGTCGGGGCTTTGCCAATCCGGCATGGAGGTCAATTTCTCGGAGCCGCTGGACGCCTACGCGCTTTATGTGCCGATAACGGGTGCGATGGAAATGGGCGGAGGCGGGCATCAGTTGACGTCCGCGCCTGGCACGCTTCTGGCCGCCGACCTGTCAAAGGCCAATCTACTGCGGCTGCATAGCGAACGCAGTCATATCGGTATAGCTTTCAGTCGCCAGTCCGTTACCCGCCAACTGAGCGAACTTCTCGGTTCGCCGGTCATTCACGATATCGAACTCTTTGCCGAGTACGATGCACGTTCGGGTGCGGGTGCGAAACTCGCCGCGATGGCCCAGTTGCTCTGGGATAGTCTGATCAGCGAACCGGCGGGCACCATCTCGGCACGTTCCACGGAGTTCTTCTTCCGCACGATCATGGTCGCGCTCCTCGAAAACGTGCCGCATCGCTATTCGGCTTTGCTGGAACGCCCCGTCTCGCCTGCAATGCCGCGACAGATGAAGCGCGCGATCGACTATATGATGGCTAACATTGCAACTGCGGTCAGCGTCGATGAGATCGCGCGCGATGCGGGAGTCAGTGCCCGTGCCCTTCAGGCGGCATTCAAGCAGTTCAAGAATACGACACCCTTGAACTATCTCCGCCAACTTCGTTTGGAGGGTGCCCGAAAAGACCTCCTTCTCGGCCGTCAGGATGGGGTCTCCATCTCCGATATCGCTCGGCAATGGGGATTTACGCATGTGGGGCGCTTCTCCATCCTTTACCGGGAAACGTTCGGCGAAATGCCGACGGAGACGCGCCGGTTTACAAGAGGCTAGGGCGGACGACAGCTCAGGTCACTTTACGGGGCATCGAACAAATCTGACCGGATGTTCTGCGGGGACCGCCCATCGAGATAGGGGTGGTCGATGGGCGGCCGATGCTCAAGCTGGCGGCCGTCATGACCGCCGCATTCGCCTCCAAAACCTGCCCGGCCGAATGCTCGACATCAATGCGCTATGCCCATGGTCGACAATTCAATGTCCACTTTGCTGCGGCTTCCGTATAGGGAATTCGCTATGCGTATACCGCCTGACGCCCGCGACGGTGAGTTGCCGCGCTCAAGCACATCGGGGCTATGGTGCCAGCGAAGATGCCCAGGTTTTGACGGCCTCTGCCATGCTTGCCAGATGATCTGCCAGTGAGAAGCCCGATATCTTCTTTCTCGGCGTCAGATCATGGTCGCCGTCTTCAAGCCAAACGAGTTCAATTTTGTTGGACATCTTGTAGCTTTTGACCTCCTGCCGCGTGCCGAACACGTCTCGCGTTCCCTGGACAATCAGCGCCGGCGTCGTTAGCGTTTCGAGATGCTTTGTGCGGAGCTCTTCGGGCTTGCCAGGCGGGTGGAACGGATAACCGAGGCAGATGAGGCCTGCGATCTTGCCTTTGGCGAAAAGATCATCGGCGATCATGCTGGCAACGCGGCCGCCCATCGATTTTCCGCCGATGATCAAAGGACTGCGCACGCCGAGCCGCTCGATTGCGGCACCATATTCGGCAATGAGCTTGTCGGCGCGCGGCGGCGGCTTGCGGCCCTCGGAGGTTCGCCTTGCCGCCATATAGGCAAATTCGAACCTGGCGACGCGAAAGCCGATGGCGGCCAGAGCTTCGGCCGCAGCCGTCATCGACGGCGAATCCATGGCCCCGCCGGCGCCATGAGCAAGCAGGACCGTAAACGCGGCGTCGTCGGGGCCGTTTATCAGAAAGCCGTTGTGCATGCGCAATTCATAAGGGGTCGTCCAGCCTTTGTCAGCATACTGATGGCAAATTAGGGCTACCATGGGGTGCCTCTTCCAATCGCCGAACCTGCTCGATTGAGCCGGAGACCCCTGACGACGCTGCTTAAGATGCCGCGAGCCTCGGCATTGTTCGCAACCGGCCCGATCATACCGGTTCTCTAAAATCCGGCAATCGGACTCGCTTCGAAATTGAATAAATTCGCCGAATGCGGTGAGTTCGCCATTTACTTCCGCGGGATTTGCGTCGCATATTAGAATATTACAAAATATTGGGAGGGGAGCATTCGAACAACTCAATAAGTGCGCTCGAATGGGCTTCCGATCCTGGTAAGGGAGGACCAATCATGAGGCGAATTATTTTGCTCGCGGTATCGGCCGCGATGGTATCGCTTGGCGTCTCGTATGCCTTCGCGCAATCGGGTAGCGTCGAGAAAGCGGTTGGCGGCTACAATTTCGATGAAGCCGCAAAGGAGGCTGCCGGCACGAAGGATTTCCATTCGGCAGACGGCCATCTCACATTCGCAATTGTAACACACACGGCTGGCAATGGATTCTTCGACCCGGTCTATGTCGGCGCGACGG
Organism: Rhizobium mongolense USDA 1844; assembly: GCF_000419765.1. GTDB lineage: Bacteria > Pseudomonadota > Alphaproteobacteria > Rhizobiales > Rhizobiaceae > Rhizobium > Rhizobium mongolense. The sequence goes on from NZ_ATTQ01000009.1 coordinate 230,634, forward strand.
TTGCCGGTAACATGATCGGCGCCAAGATCCTGTTGCTGGGTTCGGAATCGCCGGTAGATGACCCTGCCCGCGAAATCGAAATCCTGAACCAGATTGTTCAGGACCCGACGATCGACGGGATTATCATGACGACGCCGCAGGTCGGCGCCTACAACGACATCGTCAAGGCCGCCGAGGCCAAGGGCATCCCGGTCGCGACAACCAACTCGTTCGACGAGACCATCCTGAACCGCAGCACCATAAGTCACACCGGCCAGGATGCATCGGCTGCGGCAATCGGCGGCGAGGCGCTCGCCAAATGCGTGCTCGACAGCGGCAAGACCAGCGGCTCGATCGTGCTGCCGTCTTCGACAGCCATGGGCAACATCGAGGTGAACAACCGCGTGACTTCCGCCTTCAATGCAATCGTCAAGACGCTGAAGGATGCCGGCAAGCTCGACGCCTTCAAGGTTGACGCCGGCCCGGAGAATGTCGGGATCGACACGAACCCGAACGACCCGGTCAATGGGCTTGTTACGCTCTTTGAATCGCGCGGTGATGTGGTCGGCGTCTTCACCGCCAACAACGTCTTCACGCCCCCGCTCGTCAAAGCGGTCGCACAGGCCGGAATGACCGGCAAGATCTGCGCCTTTGGCTTCGATCTCGGCCCGGCCCAGCAGGAAGGCATCGCCGCTGGGAACCTGACCGGTTCGCTCGGACAGCAGCCTTTCCTGCAGGGCTTCTGGCCGGTTATGCAGCTTTATCTGCAGATCGATCGCGGCGTCTCGGCCGCCAATCTCGATACGCGCGCCCAGCTCGTGACTAAGGAGACCGTGGCAAACGTCGGGAAGCGTTTCGAGAACTGATGGCGCTTGAAACTTCTGAACAAATGAAGGAGGCGGCGCACATGCCTCCTACCGTCCGATGCAGGATCGACCGGAGAAACCCATGGCGCCTACCACGACGACTTCGCTCGGCCGTGCGCCGCCTCAGCTCTTCGGCGGCTGGGAGGGCGGTCTCGTGGCCTTTCTCGCGCTGCTCTATCTCGCCGGAGCCCTCGTCAACCCGGCGTTCTTCGGGTCAGCGGAGGCACTGCACGCGCTACTCCGTGACACGTCGCGTGTGGGGATCATCGCGGTTGGAATGACGTTTGTCATTGCCAACCGCGATCTCGATCTTTCAGTCGGTTCCACCTACGGTCTCGTCGCCGTGGCTTTCGCTCGGCTTTTTTCGCCGAGTTTTCTGGACTTCGACATTGCTACTTCGGTCGGCCTCTGTTTGCTTTTGGGCGCGGCGATTGGCTTAATCAACGGCGTCCTGGTGACCGCCCTGAAAGTGCCGGCATTCATCGCGACGCTGACGATGCTTTTCATCGGCCGCGGTTTTGTGCTCGCGCTGACGCACGGCCAGGCGATCTACTACTCGGAAAAGGCGAGGGCGGCTCCATTCTTTTTCCAGCTTGGCGAGACGAACGCCCTCGGTTTCAATAACCAGATCGCAATCTTCCTCGTCGTGGCAGTTGTCGGTGCCCATGTGCTTGCCAAGACCCGCTGGGGGTACGAAACCTTGGCCACCGGAGGCAATGAGCAGGCAGCCGTCTATGCCGGAATCCCCACCCGATGGGTGCGCATCCGCGCCTACCTGATCTCATCGCTTTGCGCCACGCTCGCAGCTCTGCTGTCGGCCGCGCAGGACAAGGGTGTCACCCCTCTTTATGGTGTTAGCTGGGAACTCACCGTCATCGCGTCCGTCGTCATCGGGGGTGCATCGATCCTTGGTGGCCGCGGCCGTGTGATCGGCTCGTGCTTCGGCGCCGCGGTCGTCGTCCTGATCGACAAGGTGCTGCGCGAAGGTTGGCCGATCACGCGCGTCATCGTCATCGACGGCGAGAATATCGCGGTCAATGCCAAGTTCACTTTGCCCGCGGGCGCAGTGCTGGTTTTCCTTGGCTTGCTTCTGGTTATCGCTGTCCTCATCGAGCCCCACCTCATTCGTCGCCAGTTTGCGGCCCGGTTCTGGGCGTGGCTCCGCGGCCGGCCGCCCCCTCCAGCCTACGAGATGGGCGGCGTGGCGCTCGAAGGCGTCCAGACCAAAGGAGCGATGGCGACTGATATGGCGCTGTCGGCCAGCGGCCTCGGCAAGTTCCTTGCCCGCCGTGACGCGCTCGCCATCATTTTGACCGTCGTGCTGTGGCTGACAGGTCTGGCGCTAAGACCTGACTATTGGTGGCATCTGTCCAACACCTTCGCCATCCTGCTTAACTATACGGAACTGGCGCTGATTGCGGTCGGGCTCACCTACGTTATCGCCGCTGGCGACATCGACCTCTCCGTCGGAGCGGTGCTCGCGCTGGCCGGCAGCACTGCGGCCTATTTCCTGAAGGTGCTAGGCGCCGACCCGCTGACAGCGGTAACCATGGGCCTGCTCGCGGGGATGACTGCCGGGCTCGTCAACGCCGTCGTGACGGTCGGGTTCAAGCTTCCGGCCTTCATCGCCACGCTCGGCATGTTCTATATCGCGCGAGGCCTCGCCGCCTGGTTCGTCGCTGGCAAGCAACTGACCGGCTGGCCGGAGGGCTATAACCTCCTCGGTCGGAAGATGAATGACGTTTTTCTCTATTTCGGTCTTTCGCTGCCGTCCGGAATTATGCGTACCGTGGCGGAGGTCGTCAGCGTTCAGACGATCTGGATGTTTTTCGTCGCCCTGATGGCCGGCGCCGTGCTCGCCTATACGCCGTTCGGGATGAAAGTCTGTGCCACCGGCGGCAACATCCGCGCTGCTGCCTATGCCGGCATCGATACCAACCGGGTGCGCTTCATCGCACTCATGCTGGCGGCACTGTGTGCAGCCATGGCCGGGATCATCAACGTTGCCTATTTTCGGAGCTTCAATCCGGTTGCCGGTCAGTTCCGCGAGCTTGACGCCATCGCCTCCGTCATCATAGGCGGCGGTTCGATCTTCGGTGGCTACGGCACGATGATCGGTGCACTCGCGGGCGCGGCGGTGATTACGCTCGTGCGGGCTCTCATGCAGCTCAACGTCCAGGGATTCACTATGCCGCAGCACTGGATCAACGTCTTCATCGGCCTCATCCTCATCGTCGCGGTACTGATCGATATATGGGTGCGCCAAGCCAATATTTTCGGACACCTGCTAGCCCGTCTTGCAAGAGTGCGCAGGGGTAAGGAAATCGCTCATGGTTGACGTAACACAATCCGAGCCGATCGTGGAAATGCGGAGTATCGAAAAGGCCTTCGGTGCGGTGCAGGCCCTCCGCAAGGTGGATCTCGTGCTTTATCCCGGCGAGATACTCGGCCTGGTCGGCGATAACTCGGCTGGCAAGTCGACGCTCATGAAGATCCTGACCGGTGCCTATCAGCGCGATGCCGGTGAGATCCTTGTTGCCGGACAACCGGTGCATTTCAAGAGCCCGCACGAAAGCCGGGATGTCGGCATCGAGATGATCTACCAGGACTTCGCGCTGTGCGGCAACATGGATGTCGGTCAGAACATCTTCCTTGGCCGCTGGCCGCTCAAAGGTCCTTTCGTCAATCGCCGCAAGATGTATGCGGAAGCTGACAAAGTGCTGAAACGGCTCAAGGTCGACGTGAACTCCGTCTATCAGAAGGTCGAAAGCCTGTCGGGCGGCCGCCAGCAATCGGTGGCGATCGCACGCGCGATTTCCTTTGACCCGCGCGTCGTGGTCCTCGACGAGCCGACAGCCAACCTTTCCGTGATGGCGACCGAGCGCCTGCTCGAAACCATGCTGGAGCTAAAGAAGCAGGGGGTTGCACAGATCATCATCTCGCATCGCCTCGTCGACATTTTCGCCGTGGGCGACCGCGTCATGGTGCTGAAGCGCGGCGAGTATGTGGGCGACCGCTACATCAAGAACACAGACGAGCATGAGGTTCTTGAGATCATCGTGTCTGGCACGCGAGAGCACGCGCTGACAGCCGACGAAGCAAGGCGGATTTGAGAGGCGAGCTTTTGATGTTTCGAGAGAAAAGGGATGGCGAGATCGATTTCTTCATAGGCGAAGTGTCAGAAGAGGTCGTTGGTGGTCGCTAGGCTGGCAGTGTATCCGGAGCATTTCTGACCGCGTCGAAGAATGATTACGCAAGTTCGGTCTATGAGATCTGCGGGGCTGCCGGCCGGCCGCGTGGGGCGGAGGAATCGCGCGTGCGGGTTGATGAGCATGCTGACGTTGAGTGACATCCAGCACAAGATCGTCCGCTCGTACATTCGCGAGCGCGGGTCGAGAGCGGACCCTTCGATGAGGACGCTTAAATGCGCGCGGCTTGGGGAAGTCGATGTCGGCATTCCGGATGATGAACGGTGGTGGTATGCCGAGCAGACGAAGAATCAATCTAAGACTGCAGATTTACGGCATCGCGCATAGATGTCGTATTTAAAACTGACGCTCTCGGCCACGAGTGGAAATACTGAACGAAAGAGCTGCAGCGTCTTACGGCTGTTCAAATTTACCTAACCACCGGTCGCAGCGGATCGCTGTTTCAGGCCCTCTGCGGAGCTTGTTATTTGGAGATAGTTATTCTACTCTTTCTTGTGGGTTTTTAGCCTTGCCCTGGATTGGAGCGTTCTCGAATGCTGAAACGTGTTGCCGTCCTTTTCTCGGTCTTTCTGACGGGATGTGTGCCGTCCTGGCCGTACCTAACATTGGCGCCACCCAATCCCAGCAACTGTCAAAGTACGCGACCGAGCGCAGCTGAATCTGCCGCTTGGCGCCGGGCACAAAGGCTGAATACACGTCAATCCTACCAGGCTTTCCTCGCTGAATATCCTCGCAGCTGCTACGGGACGTTGGCCGTCGAGAGGATGAAGACGACGGTTCAAAAGCAGCCTGTTACAGTACGGAAATTGGCGACCCAACCTCGGCGAGATTTTCGGGGACGGCGAGTCTACTAGCGCTGTCTGCCCTGCTTCATAGACTGCGGCTTTCGAGGAGCAATGTGCCGCCGCATCTCGAACTTGGGGACACTCTTTGATCTCATTGAGGGAGAGGTGGCGGGCCGCGAAGCTGAGCGGATACAATCGTGGGGTTAGCCGTGCATTTTGACGTTGTTCATGCTGCTGACCCGCGATTTCACGGCGGTACGTCGAGCGCACTGAGAGCCGAGCTGAAGGCGGCGAAACAGTGGGGGGTGAGCTGTGGCCTGCTGCCTTTTTTGGGGCAGCGCACGCGTGAGCTCGGCGTCTTCGACAGTCGTATAGCCTCAGTTATCAAGCAATCGAATACTGTTTGGCTCACAGGATCCGAAGAGGCGACCTGCGACATTCTTCTGGCTCACCATCCTGCAGTGTTCGAGCGAATGCCGAGTTCGCCGGTGCGTTTGCAGCCTCGCCGCGTCGTGTGTGTGGTTCATCATCCTCTGTTCGATGCCAATCGCGTTCGGCAATACGATCTGGCGGTCGTGGAACGCGTGTTGGATCGGCTCTTTGGTGTTCCGGTCATGTTTGCTCCTGTTGGGCCGAAGGTTCGATCCCAGTTCGACAGTATCGGAACCGAAAGTCCGGCGCTGCTCCGGCACGATTTGTGGAACATGATTGACCTTGCTGAATGGGCATCTCCCCAGCGAACAGCTCCAACAGCTACTGTCAATTTGGGGCGCCACACGAGAGCGGACCCGGCGAAATGGCCCAGTTCCGCAGATGAGCTACGGGCGGCCTATCCCGACACACCCAATTTCGCCATCAAGGTGTTGGGCGGTGCCCCGACGTCAATCCAACCCTGGATAGGCTCGAACTGGCAGATCAGTCCATTCGCGCAAAACAGCGTATCGGACTTTCTCAGGCGCCTTGATTTTTATGTTTATTTTCACAGCCCGCAGTGGGTGGAAGCCTTCGGCGTATGTATCGCGGAAGCAATGGCGAGCGGTTTGGTGACGGTGCTCGATCCTTCATTTGAAGGCCTCTTCGAAGATGGCGCCGTCTATTGCAACGTTGCCGAAACGCGGAACGTCATCGAGCGATTTGTCGCTTCACCTTCGACCTATCTCCAACAATCAAATGCCGCGCGAGAGCTTGTCCGGAGAAAGTTTGCGATCGATCAATACCCGCACCGCATGGCACGCCTATGTGATGATCTTGAACTGTCCAGGCCCTCCGCCCTGAAATGCAGCAGAACCGCGGGCAAGTGGCATCTAGCTGGCAAAACCGCCGAAGACAAAGCGCCCGGATCATTGCCACGGCGTATGGGCAAAAAGCGGCGGATACTATTCGTCGCGACAAACGGTATCGGGCTCGGACATATCACCCGTCTGATGGCTATCGCAGAGCGTCTTCCCGATGACACCGATCCTATTTTCTTTACCCGATCGTCCGGATCCGCATTGGCTTATGCGCGAGGTCACGCTGTTGACTATACTCCTTCCGGCTTGGCGATCGGCGTGACGGACGACAGTTGGAATAGGGCATATGCGCAAGAGCTGTTGACGGCCGTGGAGGCGTTTGATGTTTCGGCGGTGGTGTTCGATGGGAACAGACCGTTTCCAGGATTGATTGCCGTTGCCGAAAACCGTCGCGATCTGGCCTGGTTTTGGATCCGGCGTGCCTTGTGGCGCCTTGACCACGACTTTGACCCACGTTCCCAGGATATCTTCGACATGGTGATCGAGCCGGGCGAGTTTGCTCATGACGAAGACCATGGTCCGACACGCGATATGCTGGGGACTGTCGCCGTCCCCCCTCTGCTTCTGTTGGATCCAGGGACGGGACTGCCCAGGAGCGAAGCTGCCAGCAAGCTAGGCGTCGACCCGGGCCGCTTTACTGTCGCGGTACAACTAGGCTCGCAACGCAACTTTGACTTTGAGGATTTGCCCGGCCTAATTTTCGCCAGCCTGGTGAGGCGGAATATACAAACGGTTCAGATTCTCAATCCGCTCGCGAAACCTTCCAAGCAGGAATGGCCGGGCGTTTTGCGCACAAGCGTTTACCCCTTGGCTGAATATGTCAGCGCGATCGATCTTCTTGTCACCACTGCCGGGTATAACAGCTTCCATGAAAGCATCTTGGGAGGAATCCCTTCGATCTTCGTGCCCAATGAAGCGCCGGAAATGGATGACCAGCATCTTCGCGCTGTTTATGCCCAAACAGCAGGCTTGGGTCTCTGCCTGCGGTACTCGGAGTTCGATCGTGTGGAGACAACCCTCGATCTGGCGCTATCTGAGGCCTTCCGCACCGAGGTTCGCCGGCGATTAGCTCGCGTGAGTTACGTCAATGGCGCCGCCATGGCCGCGAATGCGATCGAGCAGCTTATCTTCAGTATCCGCGCTGACCGCCCGCTGCATGCCTCGATTGCTCGCAGGTGAACGAATGGACGCATCGGCGCTCAGCTGGTCGGCAAGAAACTCGTCGATGGTCGATGAAAGTGTGATTTCGCTGGAGATGTCCCATTTCGCGAGGATCAATGACCAGCGCCGGCGAGCGTATCTTCCATAGATTTCAGGGGAGAGCGAAGGCAGGTAGCTCCGGGTAGGGAGAAATTCCAAAGGGGCGGAACTTGCAGCGATCAGATCGGGACGGAGTTCTGACAGAACAACAACAGGAAATTCACCATTTGCCCTGCAAGCCTCCACGGCCGTATCAAGAATCTCGGGGAGATTGGCGGGCATCATGCCGAGGACAGAAACAAGGCTCCTAGGCCTGGCTTCCTCCTTCGGATCTTGCAGGACATAAAGAAGGCTGTCCTCTTCATCGGCCGGATCGACGATCCGGGCATTTCTCCTGCGCCTGCCGAACGGCAAAAACCAGCCAACTTTGTCTATGATCCAGCGCAAAGCCATTCCTGTGTTCCTCAAAGTCCATTCTGCTGAACAAAAAGCTCGACTTCTCCCTCGATTTCCTTTCGCGTGGCAGCGTTCAGTTTTTCACCCACCGAAGACTTGGTGCGTTCTGCCTCTTCGACCTTGAAACGAGTGGCGAGCGTTGCGTTGAAATATGCCTTTTGCAAATCCGGCTTTCCACGGCTAAAACTGCCCTCCTCGTAACCCTTGGCGAGTTCCAGATAGGCGTCCTCGAAGCCTCGGCGTGCTGACAGTTCCAGCAGGGCAAGTGCGCGATTGGCATCGCGAGGAACGTTGCCTTCGCCCTTCACGAGAAGGCGTGCTGCGTAGAAGGGCGCATATTGGTTACCCATTTCCGTCGCGCGGATCATCAGATCATAGCCCCGCTTGACATCTTTCTTGACACCCAAGCCGCTGACATAGGCACGGCCGAGATTGGTCATGGCGTCGATCTGACCTGCATCAGCCGCCGCGGCATAGAGCCTCGTCGCCTCCACATCATCTTTCTTCACGCCGGTACCGCGACGGAAGCTGTCGCCGAGCGCCGTGATCGCATTCGACCAGCCGCTTGATGCTGCAAGTCTGTACCACAAAATCCCCTCTTCGGTATTTTGAGGCACGCCTTGACCGCGGATGTAAGCCGTTCCCACATTCGTCCTTGCTCTGAGATTTCCGAGCGGTGCCGCCTTCATGTAGAAGTCCAGGGCACGCTTGTAATCGACCTCGCGGCCGATACCGGCCCGGGCCATGTAACCGAGATTGACGAATGCGGCGCTGTATTGCTGCTGGCTGGCAAGTTCGTAGAAATGCTCCGCCCAGTCATAGCGTTTCGCTATTTCGAGGACGCGGGCTAACTGAAACTGCAGGCGTGGGTTGCTGGGGTCTGCAGCGAGCGCATAGCCGCAAGAGCGCAGCCCGTCGCGGACATTCACCAGCCCGTTCGTAACACCGGGTACCACGCGTTGAGGATCGTTGGGATCGGCTGCATATAGGTCGCAATCCGTAACGAGCGTCTTCATGCCGCTTTGTGTGTCGGGCATTTCGCGTGGCCAGATACGAAAAGTCTCGCTGACGGCGCGCTCGCCGGCCTGCTGAAAAATAAACTCCGCTCCAGCGGCTGCAGTAGCCTCATCGGACGGCGGCTCGGTGGAAATCGGGGTGGCGGCAAGTGCACCGCTGACAAACAGCCCGCGCTTCTGCAACTCTGCAACCTGGAGACTGCTGCGTTTGAGCGCTTCGGCCGCAAGTTGGCTCTTCGGAAACACTTTGGCGAAACGTTCGAAATCCGTTGGATCAGCGCTGTCTTGAATGAAATACCAGAGGACCTGGTCAATAGTCAGCTCGCCAGCGCCCCCCAGGACCTCGGGTGCTGGTTTCTCGGCGCCGCCCGGCTTTAGGACGAATTTGGTTTCGATCGAGCCTGTGATCCACGGTATCTGCGATCCGTTGGTGGCAAGGCGCACGTCTCCGCGCACTGTTCGGAACGTGTCGTAGATGTCGAGGCCCGGCTGCTGAAGCGCATTGGCCAGCGCCAAAGAATAAGGGCTGTTCACTCCGGTGCCGTCATAAGCTACTTCGCCGGCGCCTGTGGCGAAGGCGATGAGAACCTGACCTGCGCCGGCCTCGATATTTGCCAAGCCCTGTCGCAGTCCCTTTTCCGAGGTGAGGGGGTTATTGCGGCAGGCGTCCAAAATGATCAGCTTGACGCCGACCGGGTCGTCCTTGACGATGTCAATGAGGTCATTGAGAACCATGGCGTCATCGATGACTTCCTTAGCCGATCCGGTTCGTACATCAACGGGTAGCAGCAGGCTTCGCCCTTCGTACTGCAGCGCGTGTCCCGCGTAGTAGAGGATAGCCAGATCAGCGCCGAGGAGATGGGTGCGGATCGCATTTTCGAGGTCGCCAGCGGCGGCTTTCTTGACGTCGTAGAAAAGCAGGACATCGAAACCAAGCTCCGTGAGTGTCGCGGCAATCAGCTTGGAATCGTTTTTCGGGTTAGCGAGAGGCGCAAATTCGTATTCGCCGTTCCCCACCACGATGGCGGCTTTCCGCTCCGCATAGGCCATCTGCGAGAATGCCGTTAAGAACAGCGCCAACAGCGGAAGCAAGAATATCCATTTCGGCCGAAAGTAGGAACTTCTTTGCGTCATGGCAGGTAAGCCCAGGTTGTTGACTTCGTTGTCCTGATGAGCGGCAAGAATAATGCCTCCATAGTAATGCAATTTTTGCAACTTCGCATGGGGGAAAAGGATCGCAGCCGGGGAGAGTCGTTCCCAAAATGGCTTTGCGTGTCCAGGCTGACGCATTTCTGAGGCCGGATCATTTGCCCGCAGAGGATAGACCCGGTGCAATAGCCATGCGTCTTTCGAGGTGGCGGGTCTTTATGGTAAGTTCATGATCCAGGACTGCCGGCGTCACGAGACAGGGGCACTCTCCGCATGGACGAGCAACGCAACACAACCGTCCAGACGCCGCTTGGACCAGCGACGCTGACCTTCACGCACCTTGTCGGCCATGACGAGATCAGCAGGTGTTTTGCCTTCACCGTCGGTTTCATCAGCCCCGACGCGAACGTCGACGCCCTGAGGCTTCTCGGAAAGCCAATTTCGGTTGAGGGGGAGGCCGGAGACCCGAAGCGCTGGTTCAGCGGGCTCGTTTCAGACTTTCGCCTGACCCGCATCGAAGAAGGGTTTGCCTATTACGAGGCGGAGCTGCGGCCTTGGCTTTGGCTGCTGGGTAACACCACCGACTGTCGCATCTTCCAGAACATGAGTGTGGTGGAAATCGTCGAGCAGATATTTTCGAAATATAAGCCCGCCAAGTTCGAGAAGCGGCTGCAGGGTTCCTACGAGGCACGGGAATACTGCGTGCAGTATGACGAAACCGACCTGGACTTCGTGCAGCGGCTGCTCGAGCACGAAGGCATCATGTATTTCTTCGAGTATGGCGAGGGAGAACACACCCTCATTCTTGCCGATGCTATGAACAAGCTGAAGCCTGCGCCGGGTTATGCGACGGTCATGTTCCGTGCCGAAGGAGAACCACTGCGCCGAGACCAGGAATATATCACGGAGTGGGTGGCGACCAGTTCTGTCCACCCGGGAACCTATGCCCACACGGATTACGATTTCACCAAGCCCGGCGCCGACCTGATGGCGCAGTCGGCGCAGCCGTTTGCTCACGCGGAATCGCAGGGCGAGCATTATCGCCATCCCGGCGCCCATCTAACAGTGGGACGCGGTGACACCGTCGCCGTGGTGCGGCGCGAGGAAATTCAGGCAGCGCATCAGCGCATCGCCGCCGCCGGCACCGTGCGGGGGCTCGCTTCGGGCTGCAACTTCAAACTGGAAAATTTCCCGCGCAAGGATCAGAACACGGAGTATGTCGTCCTGCGCGCCGACTACCGCCTGTTCGACCCAGGCTACCGCCCCGCCGTTTATGCGGGGGAAGAAAGCTTTCGCGCGACGCTCCAGGTCGCGCCGACTTCCGTTACTTACCGGCCGCCGCGCACCACGCGCCGGCCGATCATGCGAGGTCCGCAAACCGCGACGGTGGTGGGCCCTTCGGGCGAGGAAATCTTCACGGACAAATATGCACGGGTGAAGGTGCAGTTTCACTGGGACCGCCTCGGCAAGAAGGACCAGAACAGTTCCTGCTTCGTGCGGGTCTCGCAAACCTGGGCCGGTGGGGGCTGGGGCTTCATCCAGATTCCCCGCATCGGCCAGGAGGTGATCGTCGATTTCCTCGAGGGAGATCCCGACCGACCGATTATCACCGGCAGGGTCTATAACGGCAAGGAGATGCCTCCCTATGAACTGCCGGGAAATGCCACCCAGTCCGGGTTGAAGACGAATTCCTCGCCCGGCGGCGGAGGTTGGAACGAACTGCGTTTCGAGGACAAGGCGGGATCGGAAGAGGTCTATTTCCAGGCGCAGAAGGACCACAACCTGCTGATCAAGAACGACCGCAGCAAGCTGGTCCAGCACGACCAAGCGGACCGCATCGACAACAATGCCAAGCACTCTGTCGGGGTGAACCTCGACGAGGACGTCGGCAACAACAAGACGACCAAAGTTGGCGTCGACCGCACCGTCAATATCGGCTCCAACGACACCGAGACGGTGGGTATCAACCGCTCCCTCACCGTCGGGGCTGACGAGACGATCGGCATCGGCGCGAATTCCACCGAGACGATCGGCTCCAACCACACCCAGACAGTTGGCATCGTCCAGACGATCACCGTGGGTGCGGGCCGGATCGATACGGTCGGGGCCGCTGAAGCCCGAACAGTCGGGGCGGCACAGTTGAACACCATCGGCGCGTCGCGATCGGTCAGCGTCGGTATCAGCCAGAGCCATGACATCGGTACATCCGACAGCTGGGAGATCGGCACTAATCAAAGGGTCGAGATCGGCGGCGGACAGACGAGCGAAATCGGCAAGGGGCGCAGCGCGAAGATCGGCGAGGACGATGCAACCGAGATCGGAGGGGCCCGGGTGGTGAAGGTCGCCAAGGGCAGCGCGGTCGAGGTGGGTGAGGACGGGGTGATCAAGATTGGAGAGGATCTGCTGATCGAAGCCGGCGACTCGATCGTCATCAAGTGCGGCTCGGCGGCCATTACAATGAAGAAGGACGGTACGATCTCGATCGAAGGCAAGGATATTTCGGTGAACGCCACGGGCAAGTTCAACGGCAAGGCGTCCGGTGAGGTCGTTTGGAAGGGCAGCAAGATCAGTCATAATTGAGGGGTTTTCAGATGTTCGACACCCGGGAACGTATCGAAGGAGTGGTGATCGGCGTGTTGCTGGGTTTCGACGCAGGTGCGCCACTGGTGGTCTTTCCCGGCAACCCCCGTGATACTGCATTGCCCGCACGAAGCTTAGCCGACCTCACATCAGCAATGATCGGTGCCGAGGTCGCGCTGCTCTTCGAGGGTGGAGACGCGACGCGACCGCTGATCGTCGGCCGAATTGTGGAGCCGGCGCGCAAGTCGTCGACGCCAAATGTCATTCGTGATGGAGAGCGCGTGCGGATCACTGGAGAGGAGCGCATCGAGCTTCGTTGCGGCAAGGCGACAATCATCATGGAAAAGGACGGCCACATCACCATCCGCGGCACCTATGTGACAAGCCACGCCAGCGCCGCAAACCGCATTCGTGGCGGATCGGTGAACCTCAACTGATGCCCACTGTGCCTGTTCTTCGCGAAATCGTCCGCCAGCACGCCGAGCAGGCCGCTTTCCTGTGGACGGTCTACGACTACCACTTGCTCCATCCGGACGAGAACCCCGACATGGATGAGGAGCGGCTTGCGCGCTTGGTCGAGCGGCTCGAGGCGCATCTCGACGGGCTCCGAGTGGCGGGAGAGGCCGGGCTGGAGATCGCGAAGGAGCGGTACGCTGAGTTTCCGGAGGCGGGGGAGTTGTTCGTGGTGAGGATGCTGTCGGTGAAGGCGCCGCCGCGAGTCGTCGATCTCGACCTCGCGAAGGTCCGGGCCGTCCTGACGCAAATGACGAGTTCCCGAGAGGCTTCATAACTTGCGCAGGTCGCAACGCGTCAGATTTCGACGGTCACGAACCCCCAGCCGTCGGAGCTGTGGCGCAGTTCTACAGCCGTCCACGCCTTGCCGTCAAAGAAGGCGACTTGCGGACCGCTTGTTACCGCCATTTTTTTCCGGCTGGCAGTCATGTAGTAGGCAAAATCTAGGTCTTTGGACAATCTGAGCCGCGTCCTCTCCTGTTTGAAAACGCCGGTCTCGTCATCGCCCCAGTAACGTTTCCCCTGAAACTCGCAGATCGTCTGAAACATGCTGTCCGGGACGTCGAAGTCGTAACGCTCCTCGTCCTGAAGGCGAAAGCAGGTCCCTTCGGCTCCGCCGACATAGATCGCTCCGTCCGAACCGACCGATACCGCGCGCAATTCGTTCTCAACGCCGGCGTCGACGGTGTGCCAGCGTGAGCCGTCGAATCTCGCCATGGCTCCGAGGTCTCCCACCGCATAGATGCGGTCGGCCGAAAGGCCATGCATATCGTTCAGCCGCTGCTCCGTCGGCATGTCGAAGTGTGTCCAGCGTGCGCCGTCATATCTGTAGGCATTTCCTTCCGTGCCGAACAAAAAGACATTCCGGCGTCCCAGCCCCCAGACGCGAAGCATCATGCTGTCTGCAAACTTGTTACTTGTCCAAGCGGAGTTGTGGCATTCATGGACGGCACCGGCTGCGTCCAGAACAAAATAGTCCTGCGGAGAGGCGACATACAACGATAGCGGGAATTCATTGAAGGCATGCAGTAACTCGAAACTCGGCAAACGCTCGGAGTCAATTTCGTATATAGCTGCCTCGTTTATCGTCATGTCCTGGTCGCTGAAATGGTAGAGGACACGGCACTTCCCGTCTTCGCCTTGCCAAGCCTGGATCGCTTCCACGTGCGCGTCATCAGGTGCGACAACCAAACTATTCGTGCTTCTCGTCATGGTAGCCTCCAATGAAAGAACTCAGGGGGTAAAAACGGCTCCATTTGGCGGCTTTTCCTTGGGTTCGGTTGTGTTTTGACCGGCATTGGCCTTGGTCATCGTCCGGATCGTTGTCTCCGACTGCTTGATCCGCACATCGATGTCGCCGATGAAGGCAAGGCCTCGGTCGATCTGGATACGGTCGATCTCCGGTACGTTCATCTGAGCCAGCTGAACACGGCCGGCCTTGCCGAACAGATCGCCGAGTTTCTTCAATTGCGCCGTCTGCTCCGGATAGCGATTGAAGACCGTCACGATGCGGTTCTTGGTCGTCGTTCGCAGCCGCACATAAAACATCCGCTCGCGAAGAGCGATGCGCAGTTCTCTTGCTCGTTCGCCAGGAGCCCGCGCTTCCGGCACCAGGTCGGCCCGGAGCAGATGCGCCAGCACGGTGGCGTCGATCTTGTCGGTCTTGATCTTGGCGTCAGCGATCGCCTTGACCTTCAACGGATGGGCGGGAACGACATCATCACAAATGTCGTCGAGCCGGTCGTAGATCACCATCCAGTTGCGGGTGGCCTCGACAACCGCATGCGAATTCTCCCGATAGCGTTCGAGGAACCCACCCAGCGACTGCCGGTCGTTCTTGATCCGGCCGGATCTCAGCGTCTTGCCGCTGCTGTCCTGGACCACCAAGCAGCTATAGGATTTGGAGTAGTCGGCGCCGATATGGTAATCATAAGAGGCGGTCATGCCTCCAACTCCGTTATTGAGATCTGCAGAACCCCAATAAGGTAAGGCGGCGAAGCGTGACTGTCCCTCCATCATATCCATCTCATTCGATCCGTGCATCCGTTCTCTCAGTAGGCGCGGCCTCTTTCATGCCACCTCCTCAAAAGTCATTTGCTCAGCGGATTTTCAATGCGCGTACTTCGGCCTGCGTTATCTTATTGTCGCTACGACGGGTTTCGTTAATCTTGGCAGTCAGATGCCGGATAAATATGAGCTCCAGGCATTTCATGATCTGCTCCGCCTTCTCCTTCTGCGCTTTGGTGCCTGAACTGAGTCCCTTGGTCGGTCCGTGATTGTCGACGACTGCTTTGCAGCATTCCTTCAGCGCCTCATCTATGGTCGGGACCGTTTTGCGACTGGCGAGGAAGTTGCGAACCTGAGCCGTCTTGCCGTGATGAGGGGTTCCGACCTTCGGCCAGTTCGCCTTGTCTACGCCTTTCTTCCGCTTGCGAGCAACCATGCAGATGCATGGCGCCGACCCTTCGTCATAATTCTTGAACCGCGCCACCGTGCCGGCGACACCGCCACGCATCGATTCTTTCTGCATGAACTGGTTTTCCATGAAGTGCTCTGACTCCATTGTATCTTTTGGGCAGTCATTCTTGTCGTGGGGGGTGGTGCTGAGGCCGAACTTCTGGAGCAACTTGACGCAGTTGTCGGGCGTCAGAACCATCTTCCCGATCTTTGGATATGGTCCCGTGTTCGAACCTGGCGAAGAATGATTGTTGGTTGAGAGGTCGGAGAACCGGCTCACCGGTTCTCCGTCCGCCTTTACATTGCCGGACCAGGCCCGCGCATATTCCTTTCCGGTGTTGGCCGAGGTGATAATTCCTTTCTTGGCAGCACAGCCCGCCTCGGTTCCACTCGTCCTCGTGTAGTAGGACTTGTTCTTCTGTGTGATCGTTTGGCCACCGATCTTGACGGTGCCGGTGCCGTTGTCAGTGTCGGAGTCGAAGCCGAACGAAGGATAGGGAACGGGCACGCCGGGCGGCGTTGCCGGATTCTCGGGCGGCGTGAAACACACATCAGGAAAGGCCGCTATGACCTTGTTGGACTGTGCCTTGCAGGCGATCTCGAGCCCGTTGGCGTAGACGGTCATTGCGTCATCCTGTCGCCGAGAAGCGCGGCACCGCAGGCACCTGCGTCATTCGCCGCCTCTATCAGCACTGGAGTGCCGGCCGCATAACCCTTGCGGGCGGCGGTCCACGCCATGCCGACCATCATCGGAACAGACGCAGCGCCGATGTTGCCGAGCGACTCCGCCGGTGACCAGAGGTCTTGGAACTCATGCCGCCCACGCAACAGACGCAGGCTGGCGAGAGCCGTTTGCTTGAACCAGTATTGTTCCCCGATGAGGTCGGAGATGCGGTAGCCGAGCCGGTTCATCTCGATGCCGGCTTCGCCCAGCGCGAGGCTATAGGCATTCGTCATGCCATCGCCGCGCAACGGAAGGTCTTCCGCATTGTAGATTGAAGCTCGCTCCCGCGTCAGACCCAGCCCGTAGAGCCGCAGGCTGCTATTGCCCGTTTGCGCGCAGAGCACCGCCGCCGCAGCCTCGCCGGGAATGAAGCCGTTGGGATTGTCGGGGGTCAGGATCCTCTTCTGGGAAACATAGTGGCCGACAGCCGGGGACGTCAGGTAGGTGTCGACCCCAGCGATCATCACATAGGGGGCTTCGCCGGATGCAATCAGCCTGCGTGCCTGGTCGAGCGCTACGTGTCCGGAGGGTCGTCCGTACGCGACGATGCGCGAGCGGGCGTGCGGCTCAACCGCGACGATCTCGGCGATGCGCCGGAGCAGGTCGGCATCGTCGTGGACGGGCCGCCCCGGACGGTCGTGCTCTGCGAGGCACAGGATCAGCGCCGCCTGGCCGCGCGCATCGGGAACCGCCTCGAACGCCTCGCATATCGCGCCCGCGGCCAGATGCGCCAGCCGCTTCTCGCCGATCCAGTTGCGCGGCAGCGGCACCGGCGCGCCGATGATCCACTCTCCGCCCGATCCGACGAAGCGCGTTTCCTGGAAGCCGTCGAGCTTGGCGCGCATTGCCGCGCATGTAGAGGGCGCATCGAGACCGACGGCCGTCACCATGCCGATCGAGACGATGTCGATTGGCGTGTTCATGCCTCTTCTTCCTCGTCTTCCGGCAAAAGTGCGCCGTTTGCGCGCACAAAGGCGCGGCCCGTCGCGCGAGCCCTCTGCATGGATTCGGTCGGCGGGCCGACCCAGCATTCGCTGAAGTCGAGGATCGTCCGGTGGATGCGCTGCGACACGCGCCAGACCAGTGAAAAGCGCCGGTTCTCCGGATCAAACAAAACGGTGTCGGGCGGTATCGCACTCTCGAAGGCCCTCTCACTACCCTTGAATAACGTTATCGGCAGGCTGGTGGCCGGCAGCCGGAAGCTCTCGCGCCCGGCCGGCGTCAAATTCACGAGCATCACCTCTTCGTTGCCCCTCGGCGGGTCTATCTGCTGGTCAGGCGGCGCCATCTGAAAATAGCGTTCGTCGAAATCCGGCGGCAGGAACGGGAAGATGTTTTTCGTCCAGTTGTCGTCATAGGTGCCGCCATATTCGATCCGGCCGGGCCAGCCGCGCCCCATCGGCCCGAAACTCATCGGCCGGTAGTCGCCGAAAGGCGAGCGGATTTCCTCGCCTATGGCCTGGGTATTGGCAAGCCGCAAGCCGGGGATCAGGTGCTGGTTGCGCGTGCGCGCCCAGCCGATGCCGAGCGGGTTGAGCGGGTAGCTCGCGGGAAGCCTGTCGTCCGGGTCGAGGCGGTCGGTGCCTCCCCACGCCGTGTCGTAGGAGAAGGGCTGACGCAGGAAGGGTTGCGGGGCAGTGGCGATGAAGATCGGTCCGCGGGCGCGCCATTCGCGATGCCCGACCACGTCGAAGATCTTCGACCAGTTGCCCACCTTGATTCCGACGCTGACACGGTCGGCCGGACGGCCGCCAGGAGCATAGGCACAGCCGTTGGCGATGACGTCGCAGCGCGGCTTACGGAATGCAAAGTCCGATTCCCAGAGGGTGGCCGAAAAACCCGGTTCACCCGTATGCGTGTCTGCCATCACCAGCGGCACCTGTACGGATGATTTTCGCACAGGGCCGCCCGGCGTTTCCGGAAAGTCGAAGGTTCCCTTAACAACGACGACGATGTACTCGCGGCCCTCTTTGTCCATGCCCATCGTGAATTCGGTCGGAAAGCCGGTTTGGTTCCAGATCTGCATCAGCCAGCCTCCAAACCTTCGGGGAAGAGGTGGCGGAGCGCTGATTCAGGTGCGCCGGGATCAACCTCGATTTTCTTGCACTGGCCCGTCCACAATGCCATGCGCCGGACCGGGTCGCCGGACGCCGTGATCGCGGGATAGGGCAGGGACGCAAGGCGGGCAGCCAGTCCGTCACCGTCCATCTCGCCGTCGCTCGCAGACTTTCCCGCAGCTTCCAGCGCATCGAGCCAGTCTGCGGCGAGGGTGGCGATGTCAGTGGAGGCGATCGGCGGCGCAGCCGCGATGGTCAACGGAAACCGCCGACCCGCGCGGTCGGCGCTTGCCATCACCACGCCGGTCATGGGTCCGAAGGCTTCCGGCCCGAGGATAAATCGCAACGCTAGATGAGCCGACACCGAACCTTCCGAAAACCGGTGAACCAGATGCCGGGTGATCCAGCGGTCCCATGGGCCAACGAAGGATGCCGTCAGACCGCGCGTGACGAAATCCCCCATCGCGGGCAGTTTTCCGAAGAAGCCTGGCAGGATCACAGCTGCGTCGGGCACGAAAACCTCGCAAACATTTTCAGGTCGTAGGGATTGGCCACGCTTGCTGCCCGAAGCTCGAAATCGGCGTAGTGGCCCTGGGCGGCAAGCCGCAGCTTGTAAAGTTCCGGAAGCTCGGTCCCGCTCAACCGGCCGGCACGCAGCATCCGCAGGAAAGCCCAGCTCCCGGTTTCGCTGACCATCACTTCCGGCGAACCGTCGATCGGCTGGAAGGCAAGAGTAATTACGCCCGTTCCGTCCTTGCCCGGCCAAGTCATCGGCTGCGGGCGAGTTGGGTTGTTGAAATAGGTGAGGCTCTGGCCGTCGACGTTCAGCGTCACGCGGCCGACCGTCGGCGAAAGGTCCTTGGGCTCGAGCGTAAAGGTCAAGATCGGTCCGGCACCACCTGGAAAGAGGCTGTTGCGGATCAGCCGGGCCTGTTCCAAGGCAGCTAAAGCTGACGAATCGAGCCGGATGTCCGCGCGCCATTTCCAAGGGTGACGCGTCATGTCGACGTAGTTGATCAGCTGATTGTTGATGAAGCTGTCAATCAGCCCGCCCGGACCAAAGACCCGCGCAAAGTCGACTACGTTGACATCGATTGCGCTGTCAGGAATGAACGGGTAGCGGTTCGCCAGCGCGGCCTGACAGAAAGGCAACACATCGGCGCGCCAGATGGCGTTAAGTTCAGAGGTGACCGCTTCCGTTGTAAGGCCGCTCGTGTCGCCGGCGATGCCGGCCAGCCAGTCGTCTAGCGGGTCGGGGAGGGTTATGGCCTGTTTTGCCACCGCCCCTGTGAGTTCCGCCAAGCCGCCTTGCCGCTTTATTGCATCCTGGGCATCGGGACTTGCCGATACGGTCTGCAGCATGTTCGAGAGCGCAGTGAGCGCCGCGACGGCGTCATTGAGTGCCGGAGGTTGGCCGTCGACCTCGGCGATCGCGGCCTTGATGGGTTTGAAATGCTCGGCAACCAGCATGCCCGAAAGGTCCACTTCAGCCTTGGAGCCGGGGGCGGGCATCAGCTTCGCGCCCTTCTTGGCAAGCTTGCCGATCTTGCCGAGCTTGGACAAAAGCTTGGAAGTTGCCGCCGGAGGGACTTTGCCCCCAGCGTCATCTTCGGAACGGGTAAGTTCCGTCTCCTGGACGATTGCGTTCAGCAGCCGCTTCATCGAAGAGTCTGCGCTGGAGAGATCCTTGAGATTTTCGCTCGCCGTCTGCAGGTCTACCAGCGGCGCGAGCCTTACGTCGCGCAGGAAGCTGTCCCACTTCGCGATGTAATTGTCGTAGTAAAGCTTGAGGATGTCCTGGGAAAGCGCGGCGACCGACGGGGTGGCACTTTCCGAGCAGCCTCCGGCGAAGACGGAGCGATCGAGTGCAGCCTGCGTGGCCACGTCCTCCAGCCGCGCAAGAACCACGTTGTGAAAGCCGTCATAGGTGAAGGCGCCGCTGATGCCCACTCTAAGGGTCTTGTCCGAGCGTCGAGCGAGAACCTTAAGGCCGTTTGGGCCGACGTGGTCCGCCGGGATCCAATCCTTAAGCGCTCTGACCTCCGGATCTGAGAGCAGTGCATTATAGGCACGCACCGGAAGCGGAATTGAGCAGATGCTCCGCAATGCTTCGCCCACCAGCGCCTCATCGGGCTGGATAAGCGCTTGATCCGCTGCCATGTTGTCGATTGCAGCGAGTTGATGGTCGGCGGCCATCTCGGTCCGGAAGGGCGGCACGGGCGCGAATTCAGGCAGCCGCTCCGTCCACCATTGCTTGGCGAATTCGGGGTCCATCGGCGACAATCCGGTCATCATGCGATACGTCTTCAAGGCGCCGAGAAGGAATTCCGGGTCGCGGATCTGACGCCACATCGTCGCCTCGAGCAGCGCGACCATGCGCGGTTCCAATATGTTGCGCAGCGAGCGGTGATAGGCGTCGGCCTGCGCCTGTCTGATCTCGGTTGCCGCGGAAGGCCCGATCAAGGCGGCTATGCCACCTGGCGGCTCGGTACGGGCATTCGATACTTCGGTTGCGGCCTCGAGCGCCACATCCAGATCGAGCGGTTCCAGCGGCGCTTGACGCGCAGCAACCGGAGTGAGCGGAAGCTGCAAGGCTTCAAGCTGTTCGGCCTGCGCCGAAAGAGCCGCGGTGTTTTTCCGATAGGAAACCGTAAAGGCCAGACCGGCCACGACAACCAATGCCGCGGCGGCCACTGCAGCGCCGCGCCATATCCAGATACGCCGTTCCTCCGCGGCAGGATCGAATGTGCCGAGGCCCGCCTCCTTGAAGATCACTTTCGTGAGCAGGTCCTTCAGGAAGAAGCTGCGCTTCTCGACCCGCGGCATCGGCGCGGCGAGCTGTGCCGGGAGGCCGAAAGAGGAAGCGAGGGCCGCCGTCAGCCGGTCGATTGCCGTGCCTTCCTGAGTGGCGGAGGTTAGATAGATACCGCGCAACCAGGCGCTTTCGGCATAGCGGCTTTCACCGAAAACGGTTTCGACCAGCACGCGAATAGGCTCGGAAAGGCTTTCAACCTGTGCCGGGAAGCGGAAGATCTCTGCGCGGGCGGTAAGGTTTTCTTCACCTTCAAGACGCGGAACGAGGCGTCGTTCGAGCACGCCGGCCAATGCTGCGAGTTCCCGCGTGACTTCGCTGCCGTCGATGCTCGCGCCGGGCGGGAAGGTTGCTCCCCAAACCTGTTCGCGATCGGCCGTCGAGAGCCCTCCGAAGAAAGTCTCGAACCCCTTTATGAGATCGGCCTTGGTCAGCATCAGGTAGACGGGCAGGCGGATCTCGAGCCGTTCCTGAAGTTCGGTCAGCCGTTTGCGGATCTGACGGCCATGCGCTCGAATGGTCGCGTCGCCTTCCAAAAGCGTGTCGATGGCGAGTGCCACGATGACGCCGTTCAAGGCCCGGCGGCCCCGGTGCTTTTTCAGGAGATCGAGGAAGCCCAACCATTCCGCTGCGTCGACGTCGGGTTGGCTTTCCTGTTGAACGTAGCGGCCCGCAGTGTCGATCAGCACCGCCTCTTCGGAAAAGAACCAGTCGCAGTTGCGCGTCCCGCCCACCCCATGCAAATCGTCGGAGAGGTCGATGGGGAAGCTCAGTCCAGATTGCCGCAGTGCCGTTGTCTTGCCGGTCGCAGGCGGGCCGATGATCACGTACCAAGGCATCTCGCGGAGAAACTTTCGGCCGCCGATTTTGTGGCGTTTCAGCTCCGCCATCACTTCCCGGAACTTTGCGCCCACGGAGGCGACGCCTTCCTCAGCCGGGCTAGGGGGCGCTTCCGGCGGCGGGGCGATTTCGGAAACGAAAAGACGATTGGCGCGGACTGCCCGGCGGTGTGCCGCGATCCACCAGATGAGAAACAGCACGAAGAGAAGGCCAATGATGACCAATCGCACCGTCTCGGACGCTAACGGCGCGCTCTCACCGACACTGACGATTGGGCCGAAGATCCAGACGATCAGGGACAGCAACACGAGCCCGATGAAGGTCCAGAGCCAGCGCGAGGTTAGGATCGCCCAGAGGAAACGGAAGATCGCCATCTCAGAGCCCCTTCTCGATCAGGAGCTCGATGCGGCGGTTGGCAGCCCGGCCTTCGCGAGTGTCATTTCTGGCAAGGGGCTGCGTTGCCGCACGTCCTTCCGATTTCAAGCGCTCAGGCGGCAAGCCGCTTGCACGCAGTAAAGCGGCAATCGTTGCGGCGCGCGCCTCGGAGAGGCGCTGGTTGTTGGATAGCGGATTGGTGGCCTGGAGCGGAACATTGTCGGTATGTCCGATAATCGTGACACTTCTGATCAGTTCGGCATTCTCCTTGATAACAGCTGCGACGGAGGCGACGAGTGGCTCGAAGCTTTTCGTCAATTCGGGCCGGGCAGACTGGAAAAGCTCCGGAGTGCTCGACTGAAGCAGGAGTGTGACCCGAGAGGCGTTTTCATTGCCCTTCAAGGCCGGCAGAAGCGCAGGAGGTGCGGCGGCACGGAATTCCGGCAGCAGCTCAAGGACGACAGGTTCGACCCGCGGCGCATCCGGTGCCGGTGCGCGCTTTTCCGGCCGATAAATCTCGGCACGCTCCGGCGGCGGTATTGCCCGAACGAGCGTAGCAAGTTCTTCCGCCTTGGCGCCTAGCCGCATTGACAGAAGCACGTAAATCGCCGTCGCGAGCGCCACAGCCACGACTGCGAGCACCCAGATTGGAACGGCAAAGCGGGAAGGCTCGTCCGCTGCCGCGACACCCTCCCACCTGGGCGAGAGCGGCGCGCCTTCGGCATCGGCGTCCCGCAGGAAACGAGCGGCTGCAGCGCGAACGGCGCTGATGGAGCGATCGCCCGCACGCCCTGGCACCCGATATTTGCCGCGGAAACCAAGCGCCAGACAGAAGTATTGCAGCTCCAGCAGTTCACGATCGCGGCCGGGATAGCGCTCCAGCTCCTCCAGCCTGGCGAAGAACTGCGCTCCGGCATCCACATCGCCGCGGAGCATGACGACCAGCGGCTGGCGCGGCCAGGCGCTGGAGCCGCCCCAAGGCGTATTGAGCGCCAGATCGTCAAGCAGCGAGGCGACAGCCCAGGCGGCCGCGTCTGCCCGTGCCAGGCTTGCGCCGGAGGCCACGGCCGCATCGCGCGCCGAAACCAGCTCCTCCATAAGTCTGGTCCGCAGCGCTTCCGGATTGCCAGGTGGCAATGCATTCTCGAGTTCCGGCGCAAATTCAAGCAAGGTGGCGAAAGCGTTGATCAGCGTGTTGGGGTGGGATCGCGCGCGTGTCGCCAATGCGCCGGTGGGAATGACAGGCATTGCCCCCGCCGGCGGGCGGATGCGTGTGCGGCCCTGATCTTCCGAAAGGCCGAATGGATCCTCACTTGCCATGGTGCTACCTGTTTACCGAATAGCAGTCGACCTGTGGTTCGCTGGGCAAAACGCCGGAAACTCCGATCACGAAGCCGGGCGAGCGCAGAAGCGATTCCCAATGCTCGCTGCGTTGATCGAGCTCAAGGCAGAGACGGTCTCCGTCGTAGGGGATCTCGCGGGGCTGCGAGTGAAGAGGCTTGAGGCGGATGCCGGGCAGTCGAGACTTCCACAGCGCCTCGAATTCGTCCGCAGCACCGACGGTCACCTGATTGACGAAGATCTTGCGCAATGCCTCGTCGGACATGTCGCATCCGACGCGCACAACGATGCGGCTGGCCGTTAGCAGTTCGGGATTGTCGACGCGGACCTTCCAGACGTTGGTCGCGTGCTTCAGAACCGGCAGCGCCCGCGACTTCGGTTCGACATAGCGCAGGCTCAAGATCAGCGAGCGCAATGTGTCGGCGAGTGCGGCAAAGGCCGGCCCCGGCGCCATATGCTCATAGGTGGGAAGCTCGCTCAGCCGCCGGGAGCCCGATCCGTAGGTTGCCATTCGGCCAGCCAGTCCACTGAGCTCCAGAAAGAGCTCGGCCGGATGAAAAACCTCCTGAGGGAGCATGTGGGCCAGTCGCGGGCGCGCACTGTTGGCGAGATCGAGCACCAGGAGATTTTCCACGCTGCGGCCGGGGCCGCCAAGCACCATCTTGCCATGCGCTTCGGCTATGCGGTCGAGCCCCGTGATTACTTCCTGCAGGAGCTGGCCGTAGAAGGGCACCGCACCGGTTGCGAGTGCCGGCGGCAGGAAATTTTCGGAGATCGCCACACTGCCGTCGGAGAGCAGCCCGGTAACGTTCGTCACCGGCATTGCCGTGTAGCCACCGGTCGCCTGCGCCGGCGAGAGCAGCAGGGCTTGCGGCCGGGCGATCTCGATCTCTTCCGGATCAGCGCCCCCGTGGACGGCATCGCGTATCCACTCTATCCGTCCTCTAAACCGTGCTCCGGTTGGTTCGCGGTGAGCCGGGTCGAAGCTGGCGCCGCCGGGTGGCTCCAAGGGCAGGGCGAGCTGCACCGCTCCCGCGCCCATGTCACCCGTGATTGTCAAAGGTGTGGGGGCGTCCATCGTTTCGGGTATGGCAAACGGGGTGCCGTCCGGAAAAATGCCGCGCGCCGACGTTACGGCCACCCGCCCGGCTTCCAGCTGTGCGGCATCGAGCGTGAGGGACCTGAAACCGAAGGTCTGCAGCCGTCCGGCCTGCAGCGCGCCCCGCACCAAGGCTTCTGTATAACGGTCCTGCTGCTGGAAATGCTGCGTCCGGAGGAAGAGCCCCTCGGACCAAAGCACCTTGTTGATATCCGTCATGCTGAACGCCCTCCATTCAGGCGAGCGCGAGCGCCATACCGCCGCGGCTGAGTACGACATTCGCCGTCACCGTCGATTCCGGCCTGATCGGCACGCTCCTGCGCCAGGTGCGACCGCCCGGTTCCCGGAACAGCGCGACAAGACCGAGGAAAGTGGCTTCTGGCGGGAACGCGACCGTCTTTGAGGCGCTTGCACCCGGGGCGACCGTCATTTGCTCGGACCCGACGAGGTCTGCTCCGAGCGCGCCGGCCGGATCGGATTGAAGGGCGAAAATATCGGCAGAGTTGAATTTTCCGACATCCTTCAGCCGAAGAATAAGGAGGGTCACCGGACGTTCCCCACCACCAGCGGCAGCATTCATCCCCGCTTGTCCCGTCGCCGTGACTGTTACGGTCGACGATTTTGGCGGGCCGCCCATGCATGCGGAAAGCGCGCCTGTCGCGCCGATCACCATGAGAAAGTCGCGTCGGTTAAGCATCAGTCATTCTCCCCCTCTTCATAGCCGTCCCGAAAGTCACTGCCGATCTCGCCCAGGAAGCGCGTCGACGCACTCTTGGCGATCTCGCGATAGCGTTTCTCATAAAGCTCCCAGAGCTTTGCCCGCCGGCCACCCGCAAGCAGGGCATCCAACACCGAGTGCGATTTCAGTTCGCTTTCCAGGGTCGCCGGGTCGAAGCGGTCAATCATCCTGGCGAGCGCCGCCTGGACGCCGCGCCACGTTCTCACGTGGTGGTGTGCGAGATCGCGGATGGAACTGCCGATGGCGGCCTCAGGAGGAAGAAAGCCGGCCTGGCGCTGCGCCAGGAAGGTCGCGATCACATCGTCCACCGTGGGAAGGAATTTAAGAGGGTTGACCTCGGATGCTCCAACCACAGTCTGGGCGATCCTCGCTTCGCCTTTTTCTTCGGTGCGCTTGCGCAGGAGATGCATCAGCCCTTCCAGCATCATCCGGTATTCCCGGCCGAAATTCTCCATCTGGGCGACCGGATCGGATGTCATGAACTCATCGGCGCCGAGCCCCAGTCCCCGCAGGAAGGCGTCGCGCAAGGCGGTTTCGGTCTCTGCCGTCCTTTCCTGCATCGGTCTTGCTTGTGGTTTCGGGGCAGGACGCGGTTCGGCTGGGGGCTCTGTGACAGACGGCTCGGGCGGCGTTGTACTGGGTAAAGATAAATCCCAAGCCCCCCTGTCCTGACCCGATGCTGGCAACGGATCAAGGCTGAAGGGATCGTCGAACATGGGCGTCCGTTTTGCTGTCTCGCCCCTGCTTGCCGCGGCGAATGCCCCTGCGGCTGGTTGTTCGAATGGGTCGGGCAATCCCGCCGGCCGCGGGGTGGGCGCTGCCGGCTCCCTGCGCTCGGAGAAGAAGTCGTCCCGCTCGAAGCCGACCGGCGGTGGGGAAGCCGGCTGTTCAGACACCCGCTCCGTCGGCGTCGCCTGGAAATCGACGCGGACGACATAATTGCCGAGCTGCAGCCGCGCTCCGTCATGCAGCGGCGCGGAGTTCCCAAGCCCAAGCGGCGTGCGCGACCCATCGATGAAAAGCCCGCCGCTGGAGGTGTCCGTCACCACATACTGGCCGCGAACGCAGCCGATCGTGCAATGAGCGCGTGAGATATACATGTCGGGATCGTCGATCCGCCAGTCTGCGTCTGCGCTGCGACCGATGACGAGCTCTCCCTCGACGAGCCGCATCTGGCGAACGGCTTGGGGTCGGGGCGCGTGCTCGAGAGTAAGGATGAGGCTCATGCCGCAGCCTCCGGCATTTCCGGCCGCCAGCCAATGATGGTGCGTATGCACAAATCATCCGCGTCACTGCGATCTTTCGGTCGAGCGAGCCAAGCAATTTGTCCGATCCGCGCTGCTCCCATTTTGGCCGCGGGAACTTCGTCCCGCCTGAGCACGAGCCTTACGTCGACATCGAGCCCGTATCCCACGAGATCGCGGATCGCGGTCTGCAGGGTTTCGCGCCGTTCGCAGCCGGGCAGGAAAGCTACGTAGTCGGCAAGCGTCAACGGGCCGATGGAGAGCTCTATCCTTTGCTGTCGCTGGAACGTCCTCGGTCCGATCGTGGCGCTTCGTCCGAGTTGCACATGCGCGCCGCCAAGCCGGGACTGGAGCCCGTTCGGTATAGGCATCCAGGTGCCGACAAATTCGCGAAGCCGAACCGGCACCTTCAAGAGGTCGGCAAGAAACAGGGTGAGCCTCTCCGGTCCGTCTACCTGATGGGCAAGCGCCGGAGCATGAGAGAGCTTCGTGGCATCGATAGCTGCGCACTCATCATGCCCCCTACCACACAAGCCAAGGCCCGCCAGGGCTGCCGACATTGCGCGAATACGGCCGCCGTCGTGGCGCCTGACCTGCACAGCCGGATGAGCGTCGGCCCACGCCCGGTAAAAGAGCGCGATCATGCGATGCTGAAGAATATTCACGAAATCGACGAAGGTCGTATCGCTGACCTCCCGCATGTCCGCCCTGGCAAACCAGCGCTGCGACAGCCGATCCAGCACCCAACGCGTTAGGTAGAGGGGCATTGGACCCTCTGGCCCGAGCAATCCGAGGTTCGAGACCGTGACGCGAGCCGGCGTGGTTTCGGTGGCCGGTTCGACCTTGGCGACATCCTGCACGGCAAAACCAAGCCGCACATGCTGTCCGAGTCGCGCCGGCTCCCGGTCCGGGCGGCCGGCCTGCCCAAAAAGTCGTCCGTCGTCTTCGAGGCGCCGCAGGAGCTCGAAAAAGTCGAACGCCTCAAGGGATGGAGCCGCGTCCTTCAGATCAGGAAGCGATTGCCCGGCGCTATGGGCCATAGCACATCCTCCTGCTTTTGTATGATCCGCGCGCGGGTTCGCACGAATGCGTTGATTGCCGCATAGCGAGCAAAAAGCCTGGCCAGCAGCGCCGAGAGCAACACCGTGCTGTGCCCGGCAAGCACGGATTGGTCGATATGAAGCGTAACCTCGGTGCCGCGCGCGAAACACATTGGCCCGGCAATTGCCAAGCGCTCGATCAAGGGTCGAGCCTCGACGCGGGCGACGGCGCGCACATGCCGGCTTAGGCTTGGATCCCCGCGATTCGCGTAAAGCTCAAGTAGAGCGTGAAGCGGATCAACCCCGCGGCCCTCCTCGGCCAGGCTGAGGAAATTCAGCGAGAGTTGCGCAATGAGCCGCCAGGCGAGTTCATCGGCTCTGGAGCCTTCCACTGCTCCAGCCGGGAGCGTCGCTGGAATCGAGGGCCACGGCGGCCGCAGCGCGCCAAGGAGCTGGATGGTCTCGACGGGATCGCCGCTCTCGAGCGTGAGGGACGGCGTATCGTCCAATATCGGTAGATCGCGATTGGTGCACAGCGCCGTCACCTCGATCCGCTTCGGCGACCGGGCGGCTTTCGACTGAGCCGGGCGCGAAAGCGTGATGAAGACATCGTCACCTGTATAGGAGGTCCGCGTTTGCCCCTGGCGAAGCTCGTCTTCACTCGGGCGCCGCGGGCGGCGTTCGGTAAAATAGACCCAGCCGTTTCCACGGTTCTGGCCCAGGCTGAAGAGAGCCGGCATCTCGGCGTCGGGGCCTTCAGCATCGGCATCGTCGACGCGGATTGCGCGATAGATCTCGAAATCCCGTGCACGGGTGCGATCGGCGTGAAGCACTTGCCGGGTCCGCCGTGCATCGAGTTCGATGACGTTGCAGCCGCGCTCGAACAGATTGATGATTGGCGTTGCGAAGAGTTCGAAATCCTTCGCTGCGATATTCGCAAGCTCGGGGATGGGACGCCGCAACAGAAAGAGCAGTTCCAGCCCAGCCCCGCAGCGCCGAACGACCGGCTGCAGCCCTCTGACGCGCACATAGTGAAATCTTTCCGGCGCGATGAAGTATTCCCGCAAAAGCCTGTAGCCTTCGAATGTTTCGCGTGTGCGCGGCATAAGCGCTTCCTCGTCGGAGATCCCGATCATCTCCGGCTCCGGAAGTGCGCTCAGGGCGTTATCGCGTCCTTCCGGGCGGGCGCCGGTCGCGGCGCAAGCGCCAAAGAGCGTATCGAAGAGCAGCGACGCCTTGCTCTTGTCACCAAAATACAGATCCAGGCGGTCGAGCGACAAGTCGCTGAGCTTGCCTTTGCCAGTTCGATTGAAGGTGATGCTCAATGCCGCCGAACCGGTTACCCCGTCAATCGGAGCAATCCCCGCTGCCGCGAGTGCGCTGCGATCCTGTATGTAGGTGGCCGAGGTGATCGCGAGCGGCCAGAGCATCACATCCTGCGCCGTGGTATAGATGCACCGGGTGGAAATGCCTGGGCGGACGCTCGAAACCAGCCGGGTCCCGCGCTTCACAAGGTGTCCTGCGAGCATCGTTTGAACCTGCTGGCCCGGCTTCAGCAAAGCCATGGCGGTTGCGGGTGTCGGCGAAACGAGATCCGGATAGAAATTTTCGAGCACGCTTCGTGCGAAACGGGAGCTTTCTGCATCCACCTTCTGTCGGGTGCGCGCGGCGAGATAAGCCACGCCGTCCAGCAGGCGTTCGACGAAGGGGTCGGGACACGGGACCGTATCAAGGGAAAGGTTGCGTGCGATCGAGGGATGCATATCTGCAAATTCGGCGGCGAGCGCGCGGATGTGGGTGAGTTCTTCCTCGTAATACTCCAGGAAGACCCGGTCCATGGTCAGGTGTCCTTAAGTTCAGTCCGCGCCGAACCGTCGTCGAGGTTGAGTATCGTGCGCAGGAGCAGCCGTTCCGGCGCCGGCGAGGTAAGCAGCAGTGCGTCGATGTCGATCCTGAGGCCGGTCGCCCTGTCGCCGAGGCTGACGGTAACTTTCGTCGCGCTTTCCTTCAGCCGAGGTTCAAACGCGGCGAGCACGCTTCGGATTTCCTTCGACAGTTCATCGCGGTCGAAGTCACGGGAGGAACGGCCGGAGAAGGGGGGGACCCCATAATTGATCACGCTGCGGCGAACTTCCGGGAAATCCTCAAGCGACGGAGGGTTGTCCCCAGCCTGATCTGACTCTAAATCCGTCAAGAGTGGCGTAGATTCGAAGCGTTGTGCATTAAAAAGCGCCTCGATGTCGCGCCGCACTGCCTCGCGCAGCACATCGGTCGAGACGACGACGCCGCGACTTTCCAGTTCTGCCTGGCGTCGCTCAAGAGAGAACAGGCGGTGTATGTTCTTCTTCTGCTCGGCGCTGATATCCGCAGCGGCCTCCATTTGGTGAACCCCTGCGGCAACCAGCCCGTTCAGACGTTCGAGGTCTATCTCTTTCTGGATCGCCTGCCGAAGTTGGTTGATTTCCGAGTTGAGCCCCGGCAGGTCGTTCACCAGGCGATCCCACAAGGACGGCTGGATCGCTTCGCGAGTCGCCCGCAGGTGCCCCCCGGGTCTCGCCTTCCTTCCAAACCCTTTTTGCCAGCTGTCACTTGCCGACATAGACATCCATCTCGACCTCGTCCTTGTCGTCGTAATTGAAAGTGATGTTCTTGTAAGCGAAGCCGACGCGCTCTTCGATCACATCTGGCTCTTCCTCACTCGGCCTCATGGTGTAGTTGGTCACCGAAGCTTCCTTCAACGTGATGACCAGGTAGTCGCTCGTTTCGCCTTCTATCGTTCTGCGCGCTGAAAACTTGACCTCGTCCAGAAGCTTGTTGTCGAACAGAGCCTTCTTCAGATAGGGCGAGGCCTTGTCGTAGTGCTTGATGAAATTGAGCATGCCCAAGCTGACGCGGCCTCTCCGCGATAGCGAATTCGGATCGAAAGGAGCCTGCATTTCAAACTCCACTCCGTGCACCTCGATTTCGTCTTCGTGGCCGTCGCGAACGCTGGGCCCAGTGATGTCAGGTACCTTGAGAAAACCGTCGATCTTCATGAATAACCTCCCATCGGCTAAATGTTGTTCAGGACTTCATAGACGGCAGCTCCGAAACGAGCCGGAGCGAAGCATTGATGCCTTCCAGCTGGTAGTGGGGCCGCAGATAAAATCGAGCATTGTACCAGCCGGGGCGACCCTCCACGCTGTCAACCTGGACCTCGGCGGCTGCAAGGGGACGTTTTGCGCGGGCTTTTTCGTCGGCAAAGGCAGGGTTGGCGAGAACGTAGCGGTTGATCCACTCCGTCAGCCAAATCTGCATGTCGGCACGTTCCTTGAATGAGCCGATCTTATCCCGAGCGATCGCCTTCAGGTAATGGGCGAAACGGGAAACCGGGAAAAGGTAGGGCAGATTTGCACTCAGTCTCTCGTTGGCCTGAGCATCCGGGTCGACCAGGCGGCCGGCTCGCGCCTCGTCGTCTTGCAACGAATGGGCGCCGATGAAGGCAGCAATATCAGTGTTCTTGCGATGGAGGATGGGCATCAGCCCGAGCTTGGCGAGCTCGGCCTCGCGCCGATCGTCAATGGCGACCTCGGTCGGGCATTTCATCGCCACCGTCCCGTCGTCGGTCGGGAAGTTATGGACCGGGAGATTGATCACTGCCCCGCCGTTCTCGACCCCACGGATTTGCGTGCCCCAGCCGAACAGCTTGTGGCTGCGGTTGATGTTGACCCCCATTGGGAAGGCCGCGTTCATCCAGACATATCGGTGATGGTCGCCCTGGACCTCTTCCTCGAACGCGAAGCCCTTCACAGGAACGGTTTCTGCGCCATAAGGCAGCCTCGCCAGCACCCGTGGCATTGTCAACCCTATGTAACGGGCGTCCTCGCTCTCGCGCAGTGACTGCCATGAGGCATAGGCCGGCGACGACACGATCTGTTGCAGGTCTTGCGGGTTCGGCAGTTCCTGCCAGCTTTCCATGCGGAACAGACGGGGGGCGGCGGCTGCGATGAAGGGGGTGTGCGCCGAGGCGCAGATGCCGGACATGTTGCGGAGGAGACCGGCATCCTTCGGGTGATTTGAGAATTCATAGGCGCCGATCAGGCAGCCAAAGGGGTTACCGCCGAGCATCGAGTATTCGTCGGTGTAGACTTTCTTGAATATGGGGCTTTGGTCCCACATCTGACCCTCGTAATCCTCAAGGGTATCAGCCAACTCCTCCTTCGAAATGTTCATGACGCGGATCTTCAACTTTTGATCCGTCTCGGTATTATTCACGAGGTACCACAGTCCGCGCCATGTCCCCTCCATCTGAAGCACTTCAGGCGTATGGAGAATTTCGTTGGTCTGCTCGGTCAGCAGCTTGTCGATGCCGGCAATCAAGGACTTGATCGATTTGACCGCGTTGGAAGAGATGACGGTCGATTCTGTACGGCCGCGCGCAGCAAGCGCCAGATTTCTGACCAAGGTTTGAAGCTTGTCGCTGTCATCTTTTTTGACCTTGAAGTCCTTTTCCAGAAGTTCGCTGAATTCCTGAAGGTCGACTTCTTTGGCTTCCGTGACACCAACCGCAGCGGTTCTTTCCTGTTCGGCCATGGCTCAGACCTCCGACTTGCTGCTATCTTCGAGCGCCTGATCGGCGATCTTTCCCAACAGGGGCTCGTTGTTCAAAAGTTGCGCGATGCGTTTTTCGGCGTCGATGCGGCCATCCATGAAACCGAGCAATTCCTCAAGTTGGCCGCGCATTCTCAAGAGTTCTGCAAGCTGCGGAACTTGTTCGGCAATACGATCCGGCGCGAAATCGGCCATGCTCGTAAAGGTCAGGTCTAGCGCAAGCTCTTCGTCGCGCTCTTCGCCGGCAGGCTGGGGAAGGGTGTTTTTCACACGAGCTTTGACGCGCGGGCTGAGTGCTTCCATGAAACGACCGAACCTGTTTGCGTCGGTTTCGACAAAGGAGCGGTCCCGGACGGACTTGCGGGCCTCCGGCGTCTGGGAGGCGCCGGCGAGATCAGCCATCACGCCCATGACGAACGGCAATTCGATGGTGGTCGGGCTGCCGTAAGTTTC
Organism: Rhizobium mongolense USDA 1844; assembly: GCF_000419765.1. Classification (GTDB taxonomy): domain Bacteria; phylum Pseudomonadota; class Alphaproteobacteria; order Rhizobiales; family Rhizobiaceae; genus Rhizobium; species Rhizobium mongolense. The sequence goes on from NZ_ATTQ01000009.1 coordinate 263,450, forward strand.
GACTTCGTAAGCGATCTGGACGCGAGGCGCCCGGTTTCGTTCAATTACCTTGGCCTTAGTTTCGCTCATTGGTGATCACCTTTCGTCCCAGGGACAGGTTTTTTTCTCTCCGGCACACCGGCCAGAAGCCGGAATTCCTTCAAACCGGAGGGCGCCAGGTCCTCCATGAGTTCCAGAAAATCCATCGGCACCATACGTTTGATCCTGTGCGCCAGATGGGGAATAGGACTCGACGGTTCGGTGCGGTCGTAGAAGGCAATGATGAGGTCGATGCACTTTGTGACCTCCTCGCGTGAGGTGAGCCGCGATGGAAAGACTGCCGGTGCTCCGATGTAAGCCGGAGCTGCGTCAGAGATCGTTTTTGCAGGCGCGGTCTCACGATCGAGCGTTTCCTCGTTTGCAGTTTCCTGCCTGGGGTTGGGCTTCGCACGCTCAAGCGTCGAGATCACTCGCTGCAGGAAGCGACTCAGATCCGGCAAGGTCACGCGCAGATCCCCGCCGATTCGCCGATTGAGCGAAGTCTCGAGGGCTTCCATCGCTGTGGCGGCAGCGTTTGCGCTGACGATAAGCGCGGCCGCCTCGTCCCCGGCTTGTTCGGCAAACGCCGCGCAGCCGATCCTCACGCGATTTAGTAACTGATCATGCTCGCTTACGAGCGACGCCTTCTCAGCGTCGCTCAGTCCGGGGGCAGCCTCGTTGAGAACGGTTCGGGTGTCGAGAGCACCGCGCTCGAGATCGCGCCCTGTGACAGGGCCGACGCTCCGTGGCGCAAAGAAAGTCATCTTCCGAAGATCGCCGAGCAGCCCATCCTTCTCGTTTTGGAGTTGGAGAAGAGCATTCGTTCGGCGCAGGGCGGCATCCCGTGGAGGCAAGCCCTCACGAAGTTCCGGATGCATCGTTTCCCAATGCATGTCGAAGGTTCCGGTGATTAGGTTCAAGCCTTCCGCGAGGCCAGCAAGACCCTGTTCATTTGCAAGGGCGCGCGTCACGATCACGAGGAGCCTCAGATCCCGGCCGTGCGGGCGCAACTCTTCTGATTTTCGAAGGACGATCGACCAATCGACAGGGACCTCGGTCCGTGAGACTGGGTTGTTGCGTTCGTCGCGACTGATCTCGATCTGCGGTTGCACAAGGCGTTCCAACTCGTGGAATCGCCCATCGTTCCGCAAGCTTTCGCCCGACGGGTTGTCGCCGTTCAGTGGACTTAACCAGAGAGCCGAGTTGAACAACAGATCCCCCCGTTAACCGACTAGTATTCCCCTACTTTTGCTTTTACCACAACTTCTTGTTCTAGACTAATGGCAGATTTCTTCGACTTGCAATTATTTGCGCGTGTCGATTAACCGGGTCGTCATCGACAGGATCGAGACATGACCGGCCGCTACCACTGCACGCAAATCCTCGGCAAAGGACTTGGTGGACTCGGTTGTTGGCCGAAGCTGCGGGAAAAGCGGCTGGTCGGTCTGCATAGCAATTATCAGAGTTCTGCCGAAGGTGTTGTCGACGGCGAAGGTGAGCTTTGCGGGGTCGGCGGCACCCTCTGCCGTTGGATAGGCCACCCGAATGGTGCGCATGCCATCTGTCACGGTCCCGATTTCGGCGAGTGCATGATCGGGTCTTTTGATGTTCGGAAGAACATTGAAGAGATTGCCGGTGACGTCGGCGATGGCGACCCACAAGTACCCCTTGTCGAGCGAGGCCGGCGCGAGCACGTCGATCACGGGATTGTCGCCAACCGAATAGATGCCCGACATGTTCGGCTCGGGCCTGTCGCCATAGCCAAGAACGATCGTCATCTGACCTTGCGGCGTATCCGGCAGCAGCTCTTGAACAACGCACAGCTGGGCGCTGAGTACCGTGGCATCGAAGCGCAGCTCGCGATCTCCGACATGGGGTGCGAGTGCCTGCTGGAGGGCTTCGAGGTCGCCGCTTGAAGCGACGTCTCCTTTGACGGAGATCGTCGATCCGAGGGGAAAGGTACCTCCCTCCGGTTGTTGAACGCGGAGTGGACCGCAGGTCTCCAGCGGCACGATAAGGGGTTTCAGTTGGTCCGGCGACAGATCTCGCGGACCGGCCGCAATACGGGCGACAGGCCGGTAGCCGGCCGCTTTTGCTGCCGCATTGAATCGTGTGACCGCAGCTTCGCGTCCCGCTTTATCGGGGGCGAGGCCCGTGAGGCGGACCGTTCGATCAGCTATTTCAAGCTTCCACTCGTCGAGCGGAACGGCGGCCGAAAAAAAGACATCGACGTCCTGCGCCCACCGTTCGGATGGAGCGCCCTGGGCGAGTGTGAGGGCGTCATTCGGTGGAGGAAGCCCGACCGTTCGGGTGAAGTTCGCCAGGATTGCCTGATGCTGGTCGGGGTCGGGAGCGAAACCGGCAAGCGTGGGCCGCCCTTGCGCGTCCACCCCGGCAGTGAGTTTGTAGGGCGTCGCGATCGGCAGGGCAGTCGGAGACAAGCTCTCAAAAACCCCGAGAAACCAAAGTCCGCCGATAACGGCCAGCGCCGCGAGAGGCAGAACTAGAAGCCATGGCCGCAACATGGGCCTCGTGTTGCGCCCGCCCGGCCGTGCTTTGGCGTGACCAGGTTGCAGCAACCTTCCGATTTCATTGACGACCGCGGCGGCACTCGGTGGCCGGTGGGCCGGGTCAGGCTGAGTGAGGTCGTCGATCAGCGTCTTGAGCGGTTCTGGAACGCCCGAGGTGTCAAGCCGGCGCTCCTTATGACGGACGACCTCGCCCGGACTCCTTCCGACGTCTGGAACCCTTCCCCGAAAGGTTGCGAGCAGCGATGCGCCCAAGGCATAAAGGTCGGAGCGCGGCTCCGCTTGCCCATGCATCTGCTCCGGCGCGGCATATTCGTACTTGCCCGCAAACTCGTTACCGACGATTGTGCGCGCCCCTGTGTTGCTGTCCTTGGCGATACCAAAATCGATAATGACGGCTTCCTCCGGCCTGCCGTCGCGAAGTATGATGTTGTCGGGAGAAAGGTCGCGGTGGACGATCTTGCGCTCGTGCGTTGCGACAAGACCTTCGGCCACTCTGTGTGCCACCACTAGCAGATCCCGCGGGGTAGCCCCGCCCTGCTCGAGCCACTCACTGAGCGGCGTGCCGGCAACGTAGTCCATCACCAGATAGACGTGGCCGTCGCCGGTCTGGCTGCAGTCGGTGTAGCGCACGACCGCGTGGTGGGAGATGCTGCGCATCTCCTCCTCTCGCTTCATAAGCTCCAGATAGCCGGCATTTGCCGAGAGCTCCCGCTTCAGCGCCTTAATCGCCACCACGCGGCCGGTGATCCGGTTGCTCGCTCGATAGACTTCACCTGTTCCACCGCGGCCGAGGACACCCTCGATCTCGTAGGTGTTGTTGAGCACCTGTCCTTTGCGGAAGATGTCGCCAGGCAGAGGATCAATCATCTGGAGCCTCCCAGCGCACCCAGTGGGAACCACGCGACATAATATTCATCAAGAACACGCGGGTCGAATATTTGTCAAGAATACTCTAATGTGGCACGCTGTGACTAGCGATCGAAGACCAGCGACGCCCTATTCAAGATCACATGATAGGAGCCGACCGACATGCAGCAGAGCTTCAAGCGCAAGGAACTGGTCGGCAAACTCAATCCCGTTTGCTTGCGCGCTTTCAAGGCGGCGGCGGACGCGGCCAAGCTTCGCGGCAATCCCTATGTCGAACTCGTTCACTGGATCGAACAGCTGGCCCTGGTCGACCGCGCAGATTTTCAGCTTATCTTCAACGATGCTGGCGTGGATCTCGGCCGGCTTGCTGCCGATATGGCGAGGGCGACAGACAAGCTTCCCTATGGCGCTACCTCCATCGAGGAGTTTTCCGATCACATCTTTCATGCCATCCAGGAGGCCTGGAGCCTGGCAAGCCTGCAGTTCGGATCTGACGAGGTTCGCGGAGTGCATGTTCTGCTGGCCTGCAGAAAGGTAGCGGTACTTGACGGGCTTCTGTTGAAGATCAGCGCCGAATTCGATCGGATCGAGGCGGATTCCCTTTTCCCCCGGCTGGACGACGTGCTGGCCGGATCACTTGAAAATGCCGGCAAGGCCGAAGCTCCAGAACCGTCGCGGAAAAAACGCCCGGCGGGCGGTGACTCCGCATTGGCGAAATACGCCACCGACCTCACCCGGCGCGCACGCGACGGCAAAATTGACCCGGTCCTGGGCCGGGATCCCGAGATCCGGCAGATCGTCGATATCCTCATGCGCCGGCGCCAGAATAACCCGATCCTGACCGGCGAAGCCGGAGTGGGCAAGACGGCGGTGGTCGAGGGTTTTGCGCTCCGCCTTGCAGAAGGAGATGTGCCGCCGCCGCTGAAGGGTGTGGCGCTACACCTGCTGGACATCGGTTTGATGCAGGCGGGGGCGAGCGTCAAGGGTGAGTTCGAGAAGCGGCTGAAGACAGTCATCGAGGAAGTCCAGGCATCGGAAACTCCGATCATCCTCTTCATCGATGAAGCTCATACACTGATCGGGGCGGGCGGGGCAGCGGGAACGGGAGACGCGGCAAATCTTCTTAAACCGGCATTGGCGCGTGGCGAGCTTCGCACGATCGCTGCAACGACATGGGCAGAATACAAGCAGCATATCGAGAAAGACCCGGCTTTGACCCGCCGCTTCCAGGTGGTCAAGGTTGAAGAGCCTGATGAAGAAGCCGCCATCTTGATGTTGCGTGGTGTGGCAGGCGTGCTGGAGAAGCACCATCAGGTGCAGATTCTAGACGAAGCCATCGAAACAGCCGTCAGCCTTTCACATCGCTATATCCCCGCGCGCCAACTGCCGGACAAGGCAATCAGCCTACTCGATACGGCCTGCGCGCGCGTGGCGGTATCGCAGCACGCGACACCGGCTGAGGTCGAAGATCTTCTGCGGCGCAAGCAGTCTCTCGAGGTCGAGCAGGGCATTATCGGGCGCGAAGCAGCAATCGGCATCGAGGTCGCAGAGCGCCAGTCGAAGGTCGAAGCCTCGCTCGCCGAGACGGAATCCGCGTTGCTTGCCGCAAAGGCTCGCTGGGAAAAAGAACAGTCAATGGTCTCCGAAATCCTCGATCTACGGGCGAGGCTACGGGGAAAGGGAGTTAAGCTTGATGCGGTGCTGGCCGAGGGAGAGGCGGACCCGGAATTGCCGGTGGCCGCTGACGTGGATCTCCCCGAGCAGGAGAGCGGCGATAGAGTACTCCCGAACCAGGGCGCCGATCTTGCACGGCTCAAGGTGCTAATGGCGGAACTTGCAGGCGTTCAGGGCGAGACCCCGCTCATCCTGCTTTCCGTCGACAGGAACGCTGTGGCCTCCGTCGTGCAGGACTGGACGGGTATTCCCGTCGGCCGGATGCTGACCAGCCAGACTGAAAAAGCGCTACAGCTCGCCGAGGTTCTGGGAGAGCGCGTCGTCGGCCAGGAATTTGCAATGGATTCAATCGCGCGGCGCGTGCAAACCAGCCGTGCGGGACTTGGCTCACCTGAAAAGCCTGTGGGCGTTTTCCTGCTGTGCGGCCCTTCAGGCGTCGGCAAGACAGAAACGGCGCTGGCGCTCGCCGAAGCGCTCTATGGAGGTGAACAGAATCTGATCTCCATCAACATGTCGGAATTTCAGGAGGCACACACAGTCTCCACCCTCAAGGGTGCCCCTCCCGGCTATGTCGGCTACGGCAAGGGAGGGGTACTGACCGAAGCCGTGCGGCGGCGACCCTATTCCGTCATCTTGCTCGATGAAGTCGAGAAGGCGCACCCGGATGTCCACGAGATCTTCTTCCAGGTTTTCGACAAGGGAATGATGGACGACAGCGAGGGCCGACGGATCGACTTCAGGAACACCCTTATCCTGCTGACGTCGAATGTCGGTTCGGACGTCATCATGAAGCGAACAGACGGCGGCAGGACGCGGCCGCCGCTTGAGGAACTCGAAAGCGCACTGCGGCCGCCACTGCTGAAGGTGTTTCCGCCAGCGTTCCTCGGACGGGTGATTGTCGTGCCCTATTACCCGCTCTCGGATTCAATGATCGATGCGATCACAGAACATCATTTCGCCAAGATCGCGCGCCGACTGCGCGCCAGCCATGACGCCGAACTGGTCATCGGGAACGGGGTTCTGGAATTGATCAAGGCTCGGTGCACCGAGGTTGAATCGGGGGGGCGCATGATCGACGCGATCCTGACAAACACGCTTCTGCCGACGCTGAGCCAAGGCGTTCTGAACTGGGCGCTCGAAGGCAAACGTCTCACCAAGGCCACGGTCGGAGCATCTGCAGAAGGTTTCACCTACGCGTTTGAATAAGAAACGTGCTCCCGCCGGCTAGCAGCTGCGGCCGCCTTTAGCTCACAGCCTGGAATTCTACGCGCCTGTTCTCGTCAGCCTTCGGATTCTCCTGGTTGAGAAGAAACTGCTCGCCTGCGCCAACTGCTTCGAGCCGTTCCCGAGCGATGTTGCAATCATCCGTGAAGAAGCGGGTTACCTCCTTCGCGCGCAGTACTGACAGGTGCTGATTGTAGCTTGCGCCTCCAACAGCATCCGTGTGACCGATGATACGGACGAGTTTGATGTCCATATCCTTTATTACTCCGCAAAGCTTCTGCAGCATCGCCTTTTGCGTCGGAGCTATGGCCGCTGAATCGAAGTCGAAATTTACGCGGACGTTGATCTGGTCGTCGGGCGGCAGCTTCCAGTATGTCTGCGGATCGCTTGTTACCGCTGCGGATACGGCAGTCGCCGGTGATGTCGCCGTCGGTTGCGGGGTTGATGGCTGTCCTACATCGGGGACAGCTGGAGCAGCTTGGGTTCCTTGGGACGCAATGGCTGCAGGGGCAGGGGGAGCCGGAGCGGTTTTGGCTGCGCCGGTTTCGGGCGTGGCAATTGTCACCGGTATGGCCGCGGCTTTGGGCGTGGAATTGGAGTTGGTCAGAACCAGGCCACGCGTGGCTCCGAGCCGTGCCGCCTTGAACAACTCGATCTGTCGTTGAAAGCGCTCTTTAAGCGCCGAATCGTTCAGTTCCTGCGCACCCAAATCAGTTTGGGTTACGAAGAATAGAGCGAGAAACACCGTCAGCTTGGTGGTCAGCAGGCGCTTCATCTTAGGCTCCTTTGGCAAAAAGGTTTCGCCTCCTATGAAATTACTATAGGATGACTTTGGCTGCAACCGATCCGCTAGCCGCTCTCGCGACGGATCGATTTAGTGGGGTTCATCCGATCATGACCCCGGATTCTCGGGACAATGCTTCGACGCGCGTGCCTAACCGGCCGGGCAGGCCGCAAGGAGCGGGACTAAGTCATACCGGGCATGTGCGAACAAACAACGAAGACGCGATTCTCACCGATCCCTCGGGTGTCCTTTGGGCAGTAGCTGACGGGATGGGCGGCTACGGCCACGGCGACGTCGCAGCTGACCTGGTCATCGAACAGCTCGCCCTGATCCCGCACACTCCCGTTTCCGGCGCTCACCTCGTTGCTGCGCTGCAGTCAGCCAATTCCGCCGTCCGTCGTTGGGCGGCTTCGGCCAATGTGGCACAGATGGGCGCTACAGTGGTCGCGGCACTCATCGACGGCGGAGCGACGACAATCGCTTGGGTGGGAGATAGCCGGGCCTATCGTTTGCGAGGAGGTGAGTTGCTGCAACTCACGCGCGACCATTCGGTGGTGCAGGAACTTCTCGATGACGGGCACCTTAGCCCCGCCGCTGTCCGGCAGCACCCGCAATCCCACGTTGTTACTCGGGCAATCGGCGCCGCCGACCGTCTGGACGTGGATTCCGTCGAGGTCGCGCTGGAGCCGGGCGATTTTCTGCTTCTTTGCTCCGACGGATTGACCGATTGTCTTGCCGAGCCCGAGATCATCACTCACTTGAGCGCGCCGAGCCCAGACGCCGCCTGCCGGCGACTGGTAGCGGCCGCTCTCGATCAGGGCGCTCCAGACAATGTCTCTGTGGTAGTAGTTCGGATTGACGGAGATGCAGCGCCTTGAGGCCACTAAATCCGATTGCGGCTGTCGTCATTGGAATGAGCGTCATTCTTGCGGCGGCCGTTTTCGCGTTTGTTGGCGACCTGCTTCGGGACACGGACCGTGATCCGAATGCAGGAAGGATCGATCGGTTAACTCAACAGCTCGCTCAGCAGGACAGAGAGATCCAGTCGCTGCGAGCTGAACTGAACTCGGTCAAAAGAAAGGTGACGGAACTAGAGGGAAAAGTGAAAGAACTAGCGGAGGCGCGCCCCGAGCCCGTCCCGCCAAGCACCGACGTCACCCCGTCGCCCGGGGAACCTCTGAGCCAGCAGTCATTTTCGATCGACCAGTTCGGCGGTATGGCGCCGCCCGAGGAGACCGAGAATATGACGGAACCCATGCAGCTGGCGAAGAAGCGCTTCAACGAGGGCATCATACGCCCGACCCCGGCAGTGCTCCGCCAAATCCTTGGCGAGCCGCGAACTGCCTATTCCACAAGCTGCCAGCCGGTCAACAACCCGAAATTGCTGAGAAACCTAGTAACCCGAGAAATAGGGCATTTCCGCCTGACGATGATCAAGCCCGCCCTCGATTCGCTGGGGCATATCATGGAGCGCCTCCGAAAGGAGGAGCCGGATATCTATGCCGCGATCGGTACTGCTGGTGCGCTGTGCGCGCGTTATGTGCGAGGCTCGAACAGGTCTGTGTCGTCGCATGCCTGGGGCGCGGCCGTCGATCTGACACTCAAGAAGAACCTCGACAGGATGGGAGATAGCAGCACGCAGTTCGGACTTGTCGTGCTCGCAGAGTTCTTCAACGATGCCGGCTGGTATTGGGGTGCTGGCTATACCCGTGAAGATTCCATGCATTTTGAAGTGGGTGAGGCGCTGCTTCGTAAATGGGCCGCGGAGGGCAAACTGTGAGAGACTATGTCCAAACTCCGGGTCGGGATGGAGCGGGAGCGGACGTGCTTCCAGCATTGGCCGAGCCTCTGCTTGGCCTCGCGAAGCGGGCCGAAAGCGAGAAGCGGCCTGATCCGCAGGAGTTGGCCGCGACCGCTCGCATGCTCGTGGCCGAGTTCGAGAAAGAAGGACGCCGCAGGAACGTTCCGCCGGACTGGATTCTCGATGCGCGCGACGCGCTCGTGGTGTTGCTCGATGTCCGTGTGCGCAGCAATCCGGCGCTGCCAATCAAACGATGGGAGCGTGCGCTCGCGGCCGCTCTTCCGATCAGCCACATGATTGGCGCCGATGGTCTCGCCGAAAGGGCGGCCCAGGCGGCGAAAGGGGGGCTCGCGCGGCGTGATCTGGCGCGCTTTCTCGGGCACTGCAGTGAAGCCGTTCAAGCTGCACAGTCGAAGGAGGAGCAGCACAGAACGCGAGCAGATCGCGGCCTTGTCTTGCTTCCGGTGGCTCTGTTCTTCGCGGTGCTGGTGGCCTGGGCCGGGTGGGCCGAATGGCAGTTTCGCGAGCGGCTGCTGGCACAATTGCCCGACGTCCGGAGCGTTGTGGAAGCTGGCAAGGCCGCCACGCCGGCCGCGCGGGCGGCTCAGCTCGATGCCTTCGTGGCGGCTGTCCGGCTCGTTGAGCAGGATGCCGCCCGCTCACCGCTTGGCCTCATTCACCATATCGAGATGGTCGATCCCGCTGCAGCAGCGCGCCGTCGCTATGGCGAGGCGGTCGAAGGCTTGGTTGCCGAGCCGCTCGCCGAGGCACTGGCTGTTGCGCTTGCCACGGAAGGGGAAGCCAATGCGCTCTACGATTCCCTCCGCGCGTTGTCGACACTGAAAGGGACATCGGACTGGCAGCCCAGGTTTCTGGGGGGCTGGGTCGCCGATCGCGCCGAGAGCTTCCCCGAACTAGCTTTGCTGGCCGAGCATGTTGCTGCCATGCCCAAGCCGCAGCCGGGGCTTCCATCTCCGGATCCCGAAACGATCGCCCAGGCGCGGCAATTCGCTGCTGAAGGCTTGGCCAGTGAGCGGGCCTTGCTCGAACTGGCACGTGCCGAAAAGACGGCAGCTGTTCCTCCCTGGTCTCTCAGTCAGGCGGCCCCCGGTCTCGACACGATCTTGATCCACCGGTCAGGCCTGCCGATCGAGCGCGGAGTCCCGGGTCTCTATACGGAGGCTGGATGGAACTATGCGAGGTCGGGCGCCGCCGATGCGATCCGCCGGGCAACGTCCGAAGCCGCAACGCTGCTCCCCTCGGGCGGCACGACGACCACGGAAGCGGTGATGGATCTCCTTCAAAAGCGTACGCTTGAGGTGTGGACGCACTATCTGGGTGAGCTTCGCGTGAGGCCGTTCACAGACCAACCCACTTCTGTCGTGATCAGCGGTGGGCTGAGCGCACGCAACTCGCCGCTCTCGGCGCTTATCCGCGAGGCATGGCGTCAGTCCGGCGGGAACGACCGAAGCCGAAGCCACGCCAACCAGCTTCGGGTCGCAACGGCATTGGGTCCGGCTATCCAGTTCGTGGAGCAGGGCCGGATGTCGGAAATCTCGCAGCTCTTTGTCTCGCTGAACGTGGCTCTCTCCGTGCTCGATGCGGATGCGGAGATCGGCAAAAAATCCCTCATGGACGCACAGGAGCGCGCCAATTCGATCGTTGCCTTGCAGCAAGCCCCGCTGCTGGTCGTGCAGATCGTCGAGGACGTGATCTCTCAGACGGCTACCCCAAAGGTGCCGGAGGTTGCTGCGGATCATGTCCCAAAGCAGGCAACCTCGGCACCGCAGTCTGCACAGTCATCACAATCACCTTGGGGCTCTCAGGTTGCGGCCGCCTGCCAGGCCGCCGTAAGTGGCCATTATCCATTCTTTGATGGGCCTGATGCGGACATGGCCGAAGTCGCGCGGATCTTCGCGCCGAACGGCACCATAGAAAGGTATTTCCGGGCGCAACTGGCACACTTGATGGACACGTCGACGACACCGTGGCGCTGGAAGCCGGAAGCGCGGCTTTCGGGCTATTCACCCGAAAGCGCGGCCTTTCTCCAAAGGGCGGTTGCCGTTGGCGAAGCCCTTTTTCAAAAAGGAGCATCGCCCGACGTCCCGATTGTGCTGGAGGCTCTTGCCCAACGAGGAGCCGCGACCGTCTCGATCGGCGGCGCTCATGCCCCGGTCATCACTTCCGGCGAGTCGGTCACCTTGAACTGGCCAGGAGCCTCGCCCGCGCAAGGCTTTGAGATATCGTTCGATACAGGTCCTGCGGTCGAGAAGAAGAGCGCACGCGGTCCATGGGGCCTGTTGCGGTTTCTGGATGGGTCGCGCCTGCGGCCCCGCGAGGCCGGCCGGCGGTTCCTGATCGATGTCCGAGCCAAGGGCGCGCGCGCCTATCTTCAGATGTCCTTCGCAGGAGCTGCCAACCCGGTGTCGGTACGCTCACTGATGCGCGGCTTAGCCTGTCCGTTCACGCTCTGACATCCCACCAAATTATGATGGGGCGGTGAGGTATTAGCTCTAATTGACGAGTGGATCCTGCACAGCGAACATGGCCTACTCTTTCCTCCTCCGTTTCAGGGGAGCAAGGATGAATGTCGCTTGATGATCTCGATTTCCTACCTGAAGACTTCAGGAAGACTGCGGCTTACGCGCTTTGCGTCGGTACCGCAGCCGGTATCGGACTGGACGTTGGTCGCAAAACTATGCACCCCCTAGGCGTAGTAGTCCTTGGGGTTGGTGGCACCGTAGCCGGCCTCGTCTATTGCAAACCAGTTTCGAACTACCTCAAAGACAAGCTGCTTGATCCCACCGCAAGAATGTCAGAGCGAGAGTTTAAGGATCTGGTAAGGCAAGTTAAAACAGCATATCCGCACTTAAGCAGGACGCAAATTTTCGAGTTAGTAGCCCTCGCAAGAGAAGAGGCGGCTAGAAATCCTTTTAAATACAGACGCAGAAAGCGCACCCTGGGCACCTAGATGATTGCAATAGGCGTGCAGTCTCATAGTCGAAGTGTCCTGTTTCTGCAACGTGAGATAGTGAGACGACACACTCCCCGCGTTTGATGGCGCGGGAACTTGCGAATGGGATTTATTGCCATCTGCAGTGGCGACGTGAAGTCGAAGGTCATCGTAAGCGGCAATCTGGACGAGATCAGCGCGACAATCTGGATGAGACTCTGGTGTCGCGGTTGTCGGGGAGCGTATCATCTTGATTGTCGCTGGCAACCGTATTGCCGCACGTAACCGTGCTCCCCGAGGTTCGAACGTTGCCTCATCCATTTTGCTCCCGGGGTGGGGCGAAGGAGGTCGGGCGCGGAGATGGCAGGGGTTTCGCAGCGCCTGGCCTCCTTCGCATGCGGCACGGCGCCTCAGTGTGGCCTTGCAATCTGCTGGTCGGCGGCTCCTTATTCAAGGTGCCAAACAGCAACGCGTCCGCCTGTTCGCTGCGCCAGAGCTTCAGCCGGCGCTGGAGCGTTCGAAGCAATTTGTCGGGGTAATCGCCGGGATACTCGGCCTGCAGTCGTGACAGAAGTTCACTGCCGGTTCGCCACGGTTCGGCTTCGAACCAATTTCGCAAGTCGGCAGGTGCGCCCGCGCGATATGGTCGATCCCCATGTGTGGGCTCATCAAATTAAGTAGGTGATGTATTTTCCTATGCCTCGAATCTCCATAACTTCTTGATGGACATCCATGCAGCTCGATCCGAGCGCCTCGAACGTGCTTTGCGATATCTGAATTCGTCCGGGGATACCGTAGGATTCCATGCGGCTGGCAAGGTTTACCGTATGGCCCCATACATCGTAGACGAACCGTTTTCGGCCGATCAGACCTGCAATTACCGGCCCGCTGTTTATGCCAATTCGCAGGCTGAGCGGAGGCTCCGGACCGGTGGCCCTAGCCATTTCGACCAGCAACGCCCTGGCAAAGGCAACCGCTGCCTGCGCATGGTCCGGGCGAGGGTCCGGCAACCCGGCTGCCGCCATATAGGCATCGCCAATGGTTTTGATCTTCTCCATGCCATACTCGTCGGCGAGTTCATCGAAGCGCGAGAACAGCGCCCCGAGCCTGCGCACCAAAACAGTTGCCGGGGTTCGTGCGGCAAACTCCGTAAAATTGACGATATCAGCGAAAAGGATGGTCGCCATCTCAACGCGGTCGGCGATCACCTCCTCGCCTTCAGCAAGCCGCTTGACGACCTGCCCCGGAAGAATGGCATGAAGCAGCGCATTGGCCCGCTCCTTCTCGAACTCGATCTCGGAGAGATAGCGCCTCTCACGCTCGCGCCAGCGGCTGCGTTCAAGGCACGCCTTAATCCGCGCGCGCAAGAGGACTGGATCGATCGGCTTTGGAAGATAGTCTTCAGCTCCAGCCTCGATGCAGCGGACGACCGCATCGTAATCTTTGAGGCCCGAAATCATGACCACAGGAATCTCGCGCCAGCGCCTGTTCGATTTAAGATGGCCGAGAAGTTCGATGCCGTTCATGTCCGGCATCAGAATGTCGGCCAAAGCAAGATCGAATTTCTGCGTTTCCAGAATCCGCAGTGCCTCCGCGCCCGAACCTGCGACGACAACTGCATGTCCGTCGCGTCCAAGGCGCCTGGCTAGGAGATCACGGCTTGACATCGTATCGTCGACGACCAGGATGCGGCCAACCTTCTCGGGCGATGCTGACGACCGGGCTGCCATGGTTCGTACGAAATCCGCCGCGAGCGTCGCATCGGCCTCGTCTGATGTCTTTTCATCCGAATAGAAAGAGGAAGTCTCTGGCGCTTTATCGAGCTGCGCCAGTAGACGGCGGCTTTCGTCAATGATCCTTGATATGTCCGCGACGAGTCGTTCTGACAAGGAACCATCGAAGTCCTCCATGACCATTTCAGAGTAGCCGAGAATCGCATTCATCGGCGTTCTGAGATCATGCCGCAACAGCGAGATGCTTCCGGTCTCGGAAGGCTGGGTGCCCAGGAGCCCCTCAATCAATGCATTCAGTTCCCGGGCGGCACGGAGCACCTTCTCCAGATCAGGCAACGCCTCGCTCGGTCCCTGCCGGCGCACTTCTTCGATGATCAATTCCTGATAGCCGAGGATCGCCTGCGCCGGATCGGCGATTTTTTGCGCGATTCTGGCAATCTGTACCCGATGACCGATGTCTGCAGACTGGACCACGGCCATCACCCTCCGGTCAAACGGGAGATCTTTTCGAGCAGTCCCGGGAATTCGATGGGTTTGGTGTCATAGTCGTCGCAACCGACATCCATCGCTTTTTGACGGTCACCGACCATGGCATGTGCGGTAAGGGCGATCACGGGGATATCGGCGGTGGCGGGATTTTCCTTGATGCGCCTTGTCGCTTCCCAGCCATCGATGACCGGCAGGCTCATGTCCATCAGGACCAGATCGGGCTGCGCGTCCACGGCCGCCTCCACGCCAGCAAGACCGTCGGTCGCGACGATCACTTCGTATCCCCGACGTTCCAGCCGGCGGGAAAGCATGTCGCGGTTCATCTCATTGTCTTCTACGAGGAGAATCTTGACCATACTGTTCGCGCTCCTCAGGCATCCTCGCTCAGTGGCACGTGCCGCTTCAAAGCCGCTATCAGTTCGGCGCGGCCTTCAGCTCCCTTTCGAATAACCTCCTTCGCCCGCACGCCAAGCCAATCCAGCTCATCGCGGGTTAGATCCTTCGATGTGACGACAACGATCGGGAGATCAGAAAGGTCCTGTCTTTCCTGAATGGCACTCAGCAGCCCGAAGCCGTCCATATTCGGCATCATTAGATCGAGCACCATGATTGACGGGCGCCCGGCGTCGAGTTGCTCCAGCCCGCCCCGTCCATCGGCAGCCTCGCGAACGCGCCAGCCTTCGCGAAGGAGGACCCTGCGAAAGAGCTCACGCGTCGCCGGGTCGTCGTCGACCACAAGCACGTCATGCCGCCTATCGCCTGCGACAGCATTCAATGTATCGACGAGTTGTCGCGGATCGATCGGCTTGATCAGGTGGTCGGTGGCACCGAATGCCAGGCCCATCTCGCGATCCCCCACAACGGTCGCGAGGATGACCGGTATGTGGCGAAGCGCTGCATCCGATTTGATTTCGCGCAGCACCGACCAACCATCCTGTCCGGGCATGATCACGTCCAGGATGACGGCATCCGGGCGTAATTTCCGCACTCTTGCCATGCCCTCCTCACCGCCCCTGGCCTCCACCACCTTAAATCCTGCGCCGCGGATGGCGTCTGAGACAAACTTGCGCGCCTTGGCTTCGTCGTCGATGACGAGAACCGTTCCGTGGGTTTGCACCTCCTCCTGCGCCTCATTTTGCGGCGGGATCTCCTCGATCTCCCGCGCCCTGCAGATAGCCGGTATCTTGAAGCGAAAGGTCGACCCTTTTCCGAGTTCGCTCTCTACCTCTATGGTTCCACCCATCATCCGGACAAAATGCTGGGTAATCGCCAGGCCGAGACCGGTTCCGCCGTAGTTTCGCGTGGTCGAGGAATCGACCTGCACGAACGCCTGGAAGAGCTTTGCCTGCTGCCGCTCTGTCATGCCGATCCCGTCGTCGCTGACACTAAACTCCAGCCAGTCACCATGCCGATCGGACTTGCGCTTCACGGTTAGCAGGATCTCGCCGTGGTCGGTGAACTTGGCAGCATTTGATAACAGGTTGAACAGGTTCTGCCGGAGCTTGGTCTTATCTGTCTCGACCTCGTCCGGCTCAATCGAAACCTTGAGCGTCAGCCGATTGCCTTTTTTTGCGACCAGCGGCGCAACGGTGCTTTCCACATCGCTGATGAGCTGCATCAGACTGAAACGTTCGACATAAAGCTCCATCTTCCCCGCCTCGATTTTCGAGAGATCGAGAACATCGTTGATCAGGGCCAGCAGATGGCGCCCGGACGCCATGATTTTTTCAAGGTCGGCAACAAGGCCCGGCTGCGCCAGGTCATTTGCATCTTCAATGAGCATCTCGCTATAGCCAATGATGGCATTCAAGGGCGTACGCAGCTCATGGCTCATGGAGGCGAGGAAGCGACTCTTTTCTTCGCTTGCGACCTCTGCGCCTTGCCTGGCCTCTTCCAACTCTACCTGGCGCTGTTTCAAGTCGGTGATATCGGTGTAAACGGCAATCGTGCCTCCTTCGGGAGTTTTGCGCTTGGCGATGCGAAGCCATGTTCCATTGTCGAATTGCCGCTCGATCATACCTTGCGGGTCCCGGTGGCGCCGGATCGCCTCTTGCACCCAGGTCTCCAAGCCGGCGGCGCCGATCTCGGCCGTGGCGCGCTTCGCCTGCGCGCGCGCAATATCCTCGAAGGGCCTTCCGGGCGTCATGAGCTCCGCAATATCCGGGAATATCTCGAGATAACGTTGGTTGACCAGGACCAGCCTATCCTGCGCATCGAAGAACGCGAAACCATCGGGGATGGTCTCAATTGCCGTCATGACGGTATTTCGCTGCCGCACAGCGGCCGCTTCGAGGATACGGCGCTGGGCCTGGCTTTCGCGCAGCAGCCGCAGCGTCGTTGAAAGCCTCCCGAACTCGTCGTTTCCCTCCGGTGGCAGTTCCACATCCTCCTGCCCCTCCGTCAGCTGGACCATCGCTTTGTCGACGCGGGCGAGGGGAACCAGTATCGACCGAAGCACCAGCCAGGTCATAATTGCGCCCGCTATCGTTATCAGTGCAACCGCAATCAAAGCTCGAGTGTAGGTATTCCTCGCTGCCGCGGCGGCCGCATCACGTGCCCCATCCGCCTCGGTCTCAAGGCGTTCTTCGAGCCCCTTCAGCACGGTGTCGATCTCATCGCTGAATTTCCTGGCGGCGGCCAACTGCGTGTTTCCGATGACCCGATTGCCCTGCGTATAGGCGTCGACGGCCTCCATCGCCTTTGCGTAATAGGCCTTCGAACCCTGATCGATGGTGCCGGCGGCATCCGGCGCAAAAGCCCTGATGTGGGCCAGATTCTCCTCCAGCGCGTCACGTGCTGCTTCGGCTCGCCGCTCTGACAGTGTCAGCAGGCTGACCGACAAGTCCGTGAGCCAATAGCGCATCTCGCCAAAATGCCGGTGCGCCCGTACGGCCGCATCGAACATGTGAAAGCGCGCATTCGCTTCCTCCACGCGCCGCTGGTTCTCAAGAAGATCGTGTGCCATGAAAGCAACGCTCAACAACAGGGCACCGAGCAAGCCAGCGGAGAGACAAACGAGGCGGATCGAAATTTTCCGATCCATCAGACGGTTGAACCTAATGCGAATGAGATTCATCGCGCTCATCGGAAGAGCATGATGCTGATCGCACCCCCCAAATCGCCCTCGGCGGCGCCCTCTTTCGGATAGCCGGAGACATCGATCTCGCCCTTGGGCTGGCCATGGCATGTCAGGCAGGATGGGGAATAATATTCGGGAATGAGCATACGAAATGCCTGACGGCCATCCATTTCGCTCTCCTCGACAAAGGGCTTGCCCTTCGGCCAATCCGCGGACTGGAATTTGCTCTCGATGACGTCCCGCTCCCAATCGTCGGGAAGCGCCTTTCTATTGCGCACGAGGTCTTCTGGGGCCGTGACCTTTATCTTTGCCCTTTCGCCGACTTTTTTCTCCAGACGTTCGTTGACGAGGCGGGCGAAAGTGGCGGGGATAAATCCTTTAAAGCCCACGCCCTTGGCATTAATGACTACCTGGTTTTCGTCGACAATTTCCCGTATCGCTGCAATTTGAGCATCGAACAGTTGTTTCTCCGCCGGCGTAAACCTCTCGTCCGGCAACAAGTGTTCGTTGTTCTTGCTATAGAGGGCTAGCGACTCTTCGACCACGCGTGCGCCAGTCAGATTTTTGTCTCCGATCGATTCATCGTTGATCAAACCCTGATGGCTTGAGATGACGCTGCGACTGGCACGTACCAAGGCGGCGAGCCGCTCTCCTGTTGCCACGTCGGCCTCGTTCGAAACACCATAGGCTACAGGAACGCACAAGGCGGCCATTGCCAGAAGGACAGCGCATCTTAGGCCGAGATGCATAATACGCCTCATATTACATCCATGATTTTACAAGTATATCAAATGCACCTAAAATTAAAAACTCGTTTTCATGCCTATACTTCAGCGGTCTTGTGGTCGCGATAGCCTCATTGAACGGCGCTTGAGAAGCTGGGCGTCGTCAATTCGGGAACGAATAGGTCGGAACCAGGTGTCGGAGCGCTGCCGAAAATGCCAGCAAATCCTGAGATCAGGCAGTAGGCGACCGAACTTGGCCCAGGCGGACCCGCAAGTCGTAGGAGTCCTGACGGTGCTGTCACGTTGATTTCGATTTAACTGTTGGCTGTTAGGTCGGGCAGGATGAGCTTGCCGACCGTGAATTATAAGCACCATCGTTTTCCGCCACAGGCGGAATGGAAAGCCGTAACCGGAATGCGGGCCTAAATTAGGTCCCGCTGCTCAATGCTGACCTTTTTCAAACAACGTGACAGCACCCGCGGCGACCGAGATTGGCCGCGATGCCTATCTGATCACTTCATTTGGAAAACCGTTCGTCACAGAGGGCCTCGGCAACAAAATGCGCGAATGGTGCAACGATGCGGGCTTGCCGCACTGCTCGTCGCACGGTCTTCGGAAGGCGGCAGCTGTTGCTCTGGCAGAGAGTGGCGCAACGGCTTCCGAGCTGATGGCGATCTTCGGTTGGACCAATCTAAAGACAGCGCAAATCTACGTCGAGAAAGCGAACAAGCGGCGGACGACGGCGAATGCCTTTGACCGCCGAGAGCAGTCCTCGAGCGAGCAAAATGTCTCACTTTTGCCGCCCAAAAATGTTAGTGAGACAAACGAGGGAAAAGGTGATGAATAATCAAATAGGAAAAAATGGAATGGTGGGCGATGAGAGACTCGAACTCCCGACATCCTCGGTGTAAACGAGGCGCTCTACCAACTGAGCTAATCGCCCCTCGATGCCGCAGCATCCAGCGTGAAGGCTCTCTATCGATATCGGCGCAGAACTGCAAGACCATTGCCGGGTTTTTTCTCCAAATTTTTCGAACCGGCAATCATCAGCCCATGTGCATTACGAGCACGCTCAGATTATTGTGAACCGCCAAGGGCAGGTCCCCTTGTCTCCCAAGCTTTCGTGACGCCGGACTTGCGTATAGAGATGGGCTGCGTCGCGGCACTTTCTGGTGTTGTGTCGCGACTAACAAATCATTCCGCACTGGAGCACAGAGTGAAAACGCGCGAAGAGCGGCTGCGTCTGAGGAGCAGCACACCTCGAACAAGGCTTGATTTTGTCCATACCGAAGGCGCCAAACTGCTGCCTGATCGCAATGAACTCCTCTATCGTCTGCCCAATCATGCGGTTGCAGCCGAGATTGGCGTCGCTGAAGGAGAGTTCACGTCTGAAATCCTCAAGCGGAATCGCCCCGAAAAACTCTTCCTGATCGATCCGTGGGGGATGGATCGTTACTCGGCCGGCATGACGACGGTGAGCGAGAAATTTGCCAGCGAGATAAAAGGGGGAATGGTGGTGATCCGGCAGGGCACGTCGCTTGAAGCTCTCAGCACGTTTGACGATGGTTTTTTCGACTGGGTTTATATCGACACGGATCATTCCTTCGAACTCACCTGGAAGGAGTTGGTCCTGTCAAATAGCAAGGTCAATCGCGGCGGGCGAATTGCCGGCCACGATTTTTGTACCGGCAACACCGTAAAGCCGATCGTCTATGGCGTCGTGGAAGCCGTCAACAAGTTCTGCGCGGAATACGGATGGCGCTTCGAATACCTGACGCTGGATCCGGATGCGCATTTTTCATTCTGCCTGCAGCGCCTCTGATGCACCAGCCACGTAAGTCACGGGGCCTGTGCCCGCTGCTGCCGCACCCGGAAAATGCCCGCCATGGCAATCGCCAGCAATAGCGCGGCAGTGGCGATCAGCAACAAGCCGCCGGCGGAGCGATAGACGAGGACGCCCAGGTCCCGCCGAATAGGAACGCAAGGATGGTTTGGACATGTAAAAGGAGCTTGGCGCGGTCATACTGCGCCTCGCTGGGTCGCTCCCGTCCGCGCAGGATGTCAAACGCCATCCCAAGCTCGATGCATGGTCTGTCTTCAACATGGCGGGATCGGGTCAATGCTAGGAAGAAAAGGTCAATGGGACGTGAATTCGATGTGGTCGGGCTTTTTGACGGTCGCCGAGAGCAGAGGAATCTGCGCAATCCATCCACTTTTCTGTTCTATCGCCTGAAACCTGAACGTAACACGGTCGACACCTCAGACGCGTTTCGACTTTTCGGCGGGCGCATTTGCCCCTCCACGCTGGATATTGCCGGTTTTATCCCCGCGCGAGTTCTTCATTTCACCTTGCGGGCGTAAAATAGAACATCAATTCTATGGAATAAAACATGAAAACCATATCCTTCGGCCATGTTCCATCCGAGGGAAATAGACATGAGCTTCACAAATTTGGGCGCAGCCGCATTGATTGGGGCATTGTCGTTTACGGTTTCTGCTTCCGTGGGCATTGCGGAAGATGCGGCCAAGCCGGTGACGGGCGGCACGCTGATCTATCTCGAGCAGCAGGCGCACACCAATCTTTATCCTCCGGCCGGCGGTTTCTATCCGAATGGCGGCGTGCTCAATCAGATTACTGACAAATTGACCTATCAGAATCCGAAGACGCTCGAGATCGAGCCCTGGATCGCGGAATCCTGGACGGTCAACGAAAATGCGACGGAATATACCTTCAAGTTGCGCGAAGGCGTGACATTCTCGGATGGGACGCCGCTCGATGCGAATGCGGTTGCGAAAAACTACGATACCTTCGGTCTGGGCAACAAAGCGTTGAAGCAGCCGGTTTCGGAAGTCATCAACAATTACGACCATTCCGAAGTTATCGACCCGCTCACCGTAAAATTCTACTTCAAAAGGCCATCGCCGGGATTCCTGCAGGGAACCTCGGTTATCGGCTCCGGCCTTGTTTCGCTGACGACGCTGGCTTTTCCGTTCGAACAGCTCGGGGATGCAACCAAGATCATTGGCTCGGGCCCCTTTGTCGTCGAAAGCGAAACGCTCGGCAAGGAACTCTCGCTGAAGGCGCGCCAAGACTACAACTGGGGCCCTGCAAAGTTTAAACATCAGGGCCGCGCCTACCTCGACGGCATCAGATATGTCATCACCGGAGAAGACAGCGTGCGCATCGGCGCGCTGCTCTCCGGCCAGGCGGATTTCATCCGCCAGGTCCAGGCCTATGACGAAGAGCAGGTCGAAAGCCAGGGTTATAAGATCTATGCGCCGCCCACGCGGGGCGTGAACAACAGCGTCGTGTTCCGACCAGACAACCCGCTCGTTGCCGATCTGCGCGTCCGACGGGCGCTGCTGCACGGCACGAATACGCAGGAGATCGTCTCGACGCTCTTTTCCGCCAACTATCCGCAGGCAAAATCGATCATCGCTTCGACGGCGCAGGGCTATGTCGATCTGTCCTCGAAGCTTGCCTACGACCCTGCCGAAGCCGCAAAGCTGCTCGACGACGCCGGCTGGAAGGCCGGTGCCAATGGCGTGCGTGCGAAAGACGGCCAGCAACTGATCTTGACAGCCTATGAATCGCTTCCGCAGCCCCAGAACAAGGCAACGCTACAGCTTGTCGCGCAGCAATGGGCGAAGCTCGGCGTGACGCTCAATGTTCTTGCAGGCGATGCCGGCAGCAAGACGGTCGATGATCTCGATCCGGAAAAGACGCCCGTTTCGCCGGCGATGGTCGGCCGCGCCGATCCCGACGTCATCAAGAGCCAGTACTATCCGAAAAACCGCGACGTGCTTCGCCAGAAGGGCGGATTGAGCGACAAGGTGAAGTCCTTTGCGGACGGCAGGCTGAACGGCCTGCTTGAGCAGCTTTCGTCAGAACCAGATCGCGCCAAGCGCCTGACGATTGCCGGCGAGGTTCAGAACTACGTGATCGATCAGGCCTATGCCATCCCGATCTTTGAAGAGCCGCAGGCCTTTGCCGGCGCTCCTTATGTGCAGGGGGTAGCCTTCGAGGCGGTCGGCCGCCCGAACTTCTACAGCATCTGGCTTGCTGAACACTAACCGGCCGAAAGCCTGGCAAGAGCCGGGCTGGTTCGCCGAGACGGAGTTTGCCATGGCAAGATATGTTCTTTCACGCATAGGACAGGCGCTTCTGGTGCTGTGGGCCGCCTTCACGATTTCCTTCGTGCTACTGCAGGCGATGCCCGGCGACGCAGTGCTGATCAAATTCCAGAACCCGGAATACGGCCTCAGCCCGGAACAGCTGGCCGATATTCGTGCAGCCTATGCAGCAGACGGGTCTCTTGCGTCGCAATATCTCCAAACAATCGGCAACTTCCTGACGGGCAATTTCGGCTATTCGCTGCAGCGCGGTGTCGCCGTCAGCGCGCAGCTTGCTGCCAATCTGCCCTCGACCATCCGGCTTGCAGGGCTTGGCTTTGCCACCGCTTTAATCCTCGCCGTCATTCTTGCGATCTTTTGCAACATTCCGGGCCTCGGCCGGCTTCGTTCGATAATTCATTCCATCCCTTCGCTGTTCGTCTCCGTGCCCACCTTCTGGCTCGGCATCATGCTGATCCAGATATTCTCGTTCCGGTTGAAACTCGTGCCGGTGATCAATCCCGGGCCATGGGAGGGACTGATCCTTCCCGTCCTGACCGTTGCCGTACCGATTTCCGCACCGATGGCGCAAATCCTGCTTCGGAACATCGATGAGGTCCTTACGCGTCCCTTCGTGGCTGTTGCGCGCGCCAAGGGTGCATCGCATTCCTGGGTGTTGTGGCGCCATGTCGCAAGGAACGCACTGCTGCCAGTACTGACGGTGGCTGGTGTGCTCTTCGGCGAACTGCTGGCCGGTGCCGTCGTGACCGAAGCTGTCTTTGGTCTCAACGGAATCGGCGGCCTCGCCGAACAGGCAGTGACCTTCCAGGATGTCGCGGTTTTGCAGGCGATCGTCGTCATATCTGCAGCCACCTTCGTCGCCATAAATCTTGCGATCGATCTGCTCTATCCCGTGCTCGATCCGCGACTGAAAACCAAATTGGGGACTGCTCGATGACCCAGTTCGACAGTGCAGAACGGCACCTCAATATCGAAAGTCCGGATCCGGTCGCCTGGATCGCGGACGCACCGGTCGCCGATGAGGCGCTGCCGACCGCCGAAGGGAAGAGGCACCGCATCCGCGTCCAGCCCGACTTTGTGCTCGCTGTTGTGATCCTAACCCTTGTCCTTTTATGGGCTGCCATTCCAGGGCTTTTTACCGCGTATGACCCGATCCAGGGGCAGGCGGGTCAGCAATTGAAACCGCCTGGGTCAGCGCATCTGCTCGGTACGGATTCGCTCGGCCGCGATCTATACGCGCGGCTCGTTCACGGTTCGGTGCATACACTTTCCGGCGCGCTTGCGGCTGTCGCCATGGGCATTGCCATTGGCACGGCGCTCGGCCTTCTTGCGGGTTCCTTAGGCGGTTTTGTTGACGGGGTCATCATGCGTCTCATGGACGTGCTGCTTTCGATCCCGGCGCTATTGCTGTCGCTCAGCATCATCATTCTTCTCGGCTTCGGCACGACAAACGCTGCCATCGCCGTCGGCGTGACGTCGATTGCAAGCTTTGCCCGTATCGTGCGCTCGGAGGTCGTGACGGTGCGCCGCAGCGAATATGTCGAGGCGGCCTTCGGCAGCGGCGCCACGTTCCTAAAAGTGCTGTGGCGCCACGTTCTGCCGAATTCGCTGACTTCTGTCATTGCATTTGCAGCGCTGCAGGTCGGCTCGGCCATCCTGCAACTTTCGACCCTCGGTTTCCTGGGCTACGGCGCGCCACCACCGACGCCGGAATGGGGCCTGCTGATTGCCGAAGGCCGCAACTATATCGCAACCGCATGGTGGCTAACGGCTGCACCCGGCATCGCCGTGGTGCTCGTCGTTCTCTCGGTTAACCGGATCAGCCAGGCAATCGGAAAGGTGCAGAGATGACGATCCAACCTGTCAATCGGCCGAACGGCGAGACCCAGCCCGCCGCAGTCCTCGAAGTGTCGGGGCTGACGGTCTCCTACCGCGATCGGAACGGAACGCGTACTGCGGTGCGCGGGATCGATTTTCGCGTTGATCCGGGCGAGGTCGTGGCGCTTGTCGGCGAGTCAGGCTCGGGCAAGAGCTCGACTGCGCAGGCAATCATCGGCCTTCTGCCGGAAAACGGACGCCTAGAGAAAGGCAGTATCCGGCTGAACCGGCAAGAGATTGCCGGCTGGCCTCAGAAGCGGCTCGATGGCATTCGCGGTTCAATCGTGAGCTTGATACCGCAGGATCCGGGCAACGCGCTCAATCCGGTCAAGACGATCGGCAAACAGGTGGCGGAGATCTTCGCAATCCACGACCAGTCCTCCGGACCGGTTGCCTATGCTCAGGCAATCGAACTGCTTGGGCGCGTCGGCCTCTATCAGCCGACGGTGCGTGCCCAGCAGTATCCGCACGAGCTGTCCGGCGGCATGAAGCAGCGCGTGCTGATTGCGATTGCAATTGCACTGCGACCCTCGCTGATTATTGCCGACGAGCCGACGAGCGCGCTCGATGTGACGGTCCAGAAGCACATTCTCGACCTCATCGACGCGCTGCGCCGCGAATATGGGACAGCGCTTCTCTTGGTGACGCACGATCTTGGAGTTGCCGCTGACCGGGCCGACAAGCTGGTCGTGCTGCAACATGGCCGCATTCAGGAACAAGGCCGTACCGGCGAGATCCTGAGGGCGCCGCAAAGTGCATATACGCGACAGCTTCTTGCCAACGCGCCGTCTCTCAATGCCGGTCGACGGCGCGTGCCGGCTGCTGCACGAGCGCCGGCCACAGAGCCGGACGATATCATCGTTGTCGAAAATCTAATCCAGGATTTCGGCCTCGGCGGAGGCCACTTTCGCGCCGTCGACGACATCTCGTTTCGCGTCCGGCGCGGCACGACTCATGCGCTTGTCGGTGAATCGGGATCGGGCAAGACAACGACAATCCGTACTGTGGCGGCCTTCCAGAAGCCGACGGCGGGGAACGTGTTCGTCGATGGTCTCGATCTGGCTTGTCTGGGCGGTGAAACGCTGAGGCTCTTTCGCAAGAAGATCCAGCTCGTCTATCAGAATCCCTTTGGCTCACTCGATCCGCGCCAGACCATCGCACGAGTCGTCGAGGAGCCACTTTTGAACTTCGATCCGATCTCACGCGCCGAACGGGTTGAAAGGGTCGCAAGCACGCTCGAAAGGGTGGGGCTGACGCTCGATATGCTGCAGCGCAGGCCGCATGCGCTTTCCGGCGGACAGCGCCAGCGCGTTGCGATTGCCCGTGCGCTGGTCCTTGGTCCGCAGATCCTCGTTCTCGACGAGGCGGTCTCAGCGCTCGACGTTACCGTGCAGGCGCAGATCCTGGCATTGCTCGACAAACTGCAGCGCGAGCTTGGGCTCACCTATCTTTTCGTCTCCCATGATCTCGCCGTGGTCCGCCAGATCGCCGACACAGTCTCGGTGCTGAAAGAAGGCAAGGTCGTCGACAGCGGGCCGGTGGAGGCTGTGTTCGGAGATCCGCAGCATCCCTACACGCGTGAGTTGATCGCTGCCATTCCCGGCAAGAAATATCCGCCGATCCCGAGGCGGTCGTCATTGACCGGTGCAGGAACGAATCCATGAGATATCCAGTCCAGCCGAAGCGTCTCGGCTTTTTCAGCCGCGTACTCGACCAGGCCGATCCGGCAACCCGCTACCGGCTGGTTGCCGACCAGATCATCCATGCGGAAAAGTTCGGGTTTGATAGTGCCTGGATTGCCCAACATCACTTCAATGGCGAAGAAGGGGGACTTCCTTCACCCCTTATCCTTCTTGCCGAACTTGCGGCGCGAACATCGCGCATCCGGCTCGGAACAGGCGTGATCACGCTTCCGATGGAGAATGCGGTTCGTGTTGCGGAGGACACGGCGGTTCTCGATCTCCTTTCGAATGGCCGCCTTGAAATCGGTTTCGGCACGGGCGGCACGCCTGCAGCCTTCCTTCCGTTCGGCCTGCAAAGTGCCGATCGCGGCCAGGTCTATGCCAAGAGCCTTGCGACGGTGCGCGGCGCCTGGGCCGGACGCGAGCTGGAAGGCGGCAACCGCCTCTATCCAGATGCGCCGCACTTGCTTGATCATGTCTGGCAGGCGACGTTTTCCGTCGACGGCGGCGAGCGTGCTGGTCGTGATGGTGATGGTCTGATGCTTTCGCGGACGCAGCCGCGTCCGCTTGAAGCCCCATCTGCGGAGCTTTGGGAATTGCAAAATCCGATCATCGATACCTATCTCGGAGCGCTGCCCGACCGCCGCGCGCCGCGCATTCTCGGTTCCCGCAGCCTCTTTGTCGCCGATGACCGGAAGGAGGCGCTGCATTTTGCCGAACTCGGGCTTAAGCGCAGCGTCGAGCGCTTTGTCGCAAGCGGTCATAAGATTACCGGCACGACAACAGAAGACCTCATCAAGGCATTCGATGTGCATGTCGGAACGCCGGACGACGTGATTGCGTCGCTGAACGCCGATACTGCGCTGTCGCGAGTGACCGATCTCGCCTTCCAGGTGCATTCGGTTGATCCGCCGCAAGAGCATATTCTGCGCTCGTTGGAATTGACGGCAACCATCGTGGCGCCTGCGCTTGGCTGGACGGGCCAGGCTCCGCTTCATCAGGAGCGGCTGCTTGCAGCCAACGCCTGACAATTTCGGCTATCCAAGAAAGGTTAACGACCATGACCTCTTCGACACCTGACGTTATCGATCTTTTAGCCGGCATCCGCGCCGGGTCCTTCGTCGATCGCATTCGTGCGGAACGGCCTGAAACACGCGCAAATGCGCAAAAGAGCTATCTGGCACTTTTCGAGCCAGTACAGGAAGGAGGCATCTTGCGAGTGGAGAGGCTTGCCGTTGCGGCCTTCGCTGCGGGATTGCACGATGCAAGTGCGGTAGCAGAATTCTACACGGCCGGCATCATCGAGACGACGGGCGGCGCTTCTCTTGCCGCAGCCGTCAGAGCAGAGGTCCAGAAGGGGCGCACGCAGGGCCCCTACGGCAAGTATCCGGCGGGACCCCTATCGGTTGGAGACACGTCGGGCCTGGTCTTTGAGGTATCCGATTTTGGACGCGTCGCTCTCGGAGTTAAGCTTTCGGCGGCGCTTGAACACAGCCATCTGCTGGTCTTCCGGCCGCGAGAGGCTTCTCCGGCTGCCTTGCAAAAATTGCTGGATGCCGGTTGGAGCACGACGGCGATCGTGACGCTTTCGCAGATCGTTTCCTTCGTTGCATTCCAGATCCGCGTGATCACGGGGCTTGCGGCGCTATCCAAGGCGGGCGAGGGAACACTTGCTTCGGCAGCAGCCGAATAGGGAGACGATTACATGAGCGAGATTGCAATCCATCCTGAGCTCGAGTACCGCCCGAGCGTTTTCACACAGGCCGAGATTGGCTGGACACCCTGGCTGGCGCCGCTCGTAGAAGAAGAACTGACAGACCGGCATTGGGCCGGGCTCGTTGATCCATCGCGCGCCAAGTCGGCCTACTTCATGCTGCTTGTACGCGATCCAGAGATTCTGGAGGCTCGCACGAAGACCGACAAGGACATCTTCTACAATACGACGGCCGGTCTGCCACGCGCCGATAGGGAGCTGTCTGCGACGGCCGCGTCGCGGGTGAACGGCTGCATTTTCTGCGCCTCAGTCCATTCCCGTTTTGCCTCTCATTATTCCAAGCGCACCAGCGATGTTCAGCGCCTGCTCGACGAAGGAACAGATGCCGACCTCGGCAGCCGCAGATGGAATGCAATCGTCGATGCTTCGGTCGCTTTGACGGCGACCCCATCCGCCTTCAATGAAGAAGAGATTGCCCGGCTGCGGTCCGAAGGTCTGAACGATCTGGAAATTGCCGACGCCATCCATGGTGCCGCTTTCTTCAACTGGGCCAACCGACTGATGCTCTCGCTTGGCGAGCCGACACCAGCGGCTGAAGCCTGATGGTGTTGGAACGATATCGGGCACGAAGATTGCCGATCGTGTGTCACTGATCGAGAATCCACTTTTGAAGAATGGCCGCCCGCCACCCCTGGATGGTGAGCCTTTGGGTTGAGGGTGCCGTAGCCGCCCGCGACATCGCCGCTTTCGGCGACTTCATCGACATCGCGGCGTACCAGCCCCGATGCATGAAGGAGTGCGGCGGATCCATCTTGCCCATGGCAATTTTACTCCGAGATCGAGCGAATGCACACGGGGCCGGGTTTCATCTCGATCGAGAAAAGATTTTAATCCGCCAGCCGCGTCCCATCTGCATCGAAGAAGCGGCGCTTGGTGATCTCGCTTGCAAGATGGACGGTGCAGCCGGCCTCGATTGTGAGCGAAGACCTGTGTTCAGCGGTAACGGTCTGGCCATCATCGAGCTGGCAGTAGAGGTACTGGGTTCCGCCCAGGTACTCAAAAAAATCAACGCGCGCTCTAAGCGTCTGCGCCGCAGCTTCAGCGACAATGAAGTGCTCCGGGCGAACGCCGAATGTGAGCCTGTCGCCGGCTGAAAGCTTGCCAGGTGCAATCGGCGCCGGAATGACGGTCCCGGCGATGCTGATTGTGCCGTCGCCCGACCATGTCGCTTGCAGCAAATTCATCCGCGGTGAGCCGATGAAGCCCGCTACGAAGATATTGGCCGGGTTCTCATAGACTTCACGCGGCGTCCCGGCTTGTTCGATACGCCCATCGCGCAGAACGACGATCTTGTCGGCAAGCGTCATCGCCTCGGTTTGGTCATGCGTGACATAGATCATCGTGTTGCCGAGTTCGCGATGCAGCCGAGCAATCTCGATGCGCATCGAGACCCGCAATTCGGCATCGAGATTGGATAGCGGCTCGTCGAACAAAAACACGTCCGGCTTGCGCACGATTGCCCGGCCGATCGCTACGCGCTGGCGCTGACCGCCGGAGAGTTGTCCAGGCCTGCGGTCGAGCAGGTGCTCGATCTTCAAGATCGCGGACGTGGCCTTCACACGTGCTTCGATCTCTGCTGCCGCCGTTTTCGCCATCTTCAGTCCGAAGGCGAGGTTTTCGCGCACGCTCATGTGTGGGTAAAGCGCATAGGACTGAAACACCATGGCAATGCCGCGCTCGGAAGGATCGAGATCGGTGACGTTGCGTCCCTTGATCTCGATCTCGCCGTCGGTGACCTCTTCCAATCCGGCAATCATGCGAAGCAGCGTCGACTTTCCGCAGCCGGAGGGTCCCACGAAGACAACGAAGGAGCCTTCGGCAATTTCAAGGTCGACGCCATGAATCACGTCGAGGCTGGCGAAACTCTTGCGGACGCCCGCCAGCACGACACCAGTGTCAGCCAGTTTACTCACCGCGTTCTTCACCTGCTCTTACCCAGACAAGCATCTCACCTGGCGCTCGATTGTCCCAGAATGGATAGGGCACGAAGCGCGCAGTCGTTTCGCGTGCATGCGGCGGCGACGCCCTGTAAAGGGCGCTGCCCCAATCGGCCTCATCGCGCCTTGCGGGCAAATCCAGAGCAACGGCACCACGAAGCTCGGCGACTTCGGAAGTTGTCGCTTTCGAAACGTCGCCATTGAGCCGGATTCCACTCAAGCCGGAGCCGTTGTCGGTTGCCTCGACGCAGTAGACCAGAGGTCCGCGCATCAAAGCGGTGCGGCCAGCATCCTGGCGCACGAGCGGATTGGCAAAGAGCGAGCGCGCCGCAAGAGGAATGTCGAGATCGACGTGATCGCCGTTTTTCCATTCCCGCTCGATGCGGGCATAGCCGTCGAGCATCACGGATGAAAGATCAAGCGCCTCACCATTCACCTTGATCGCGACGCCATTTGCCCATTCGGGGATACGAAGCGACATTGCGAAACGCGCCGACTTTTCCGTTACAATGTCGAAACATATGGCGCCATCCCAAGGATAGCGCGTCTCCTGCGCGAGCGTGATCTTGGAGCCGCCGATTTCAAAATGCGCCTTGCTTTCTCCGTAGAGATGTACGGCGATCTCGTCGTCGGCAACGGCATACATATACGACCCGATGGAGGAAAGCAGGCGGGCAATATTCGGCGGGCAGCACGGGCAATGATGCCAGATCCAGCGATGGTGCTTGCCGGCACTTTCAAGTGGGTTTTCATAGAAGAACGTGCGGCCGTCGAGCGAAATACCGGCCATTGCGCCATTGTAAAGCGCCTGTTCCATGATGTCGGCATAGCGGCGGTTCGGGCCGCGGCCGAGCATGCGGCTTGCCCAGAAGACCAGGCCGACCGAAGCGCAGGTTTCCGCATAGGCGCTTTCGTTCGGCAGGTCGTAGTAGTCGGTGAAGCCCTCATTTGCCGCGGCCGGGCCGATGCCGCCTGTAATATACATCTGCTTGGTAGTCAGGTCTTCCCAGAGTGTTTCGAGCGCTGCAGTCAGCGTGTCGTCGTTATATTCCGTCGCGATATCGGCCATGCCGGAATAAAGATACATCGCACGCACCGCATGGCCGACCACCTTCTTTTGCGCGCGCACTGGTTGATGCGCCTGATTGTATTCATAAGTCTTCTGGATGAAATTTGCCGGATCGCGCCCATCGCGGATCGCCTCTTCGGTGAAGAAATGCGGCTCTGTGCCACGCTCGTCTATGAAATACTTGGCGAGATCCAGATACTTCTTCTCGCCGGTCACCCGCGCGAGTTTCACGAGCGCGAGCTCGATCTCCTCATGGCCGCAATAGCCCGGTATCTGGCCCTCGCCATGGCCGAAGACCTTGATCATATAATCGGCATACCGGCACATGATGTCGAGCAGCCTTCGTTTGCCCGTCGCCTGATAATAGGCAACGGCGCCCTCGATCAGATGTCCGGCGCAATAAAGCTCGTGGTGATCGCGCAGATTGGTCCAGCGGCGACCGGGCTGAACACGTTGGAACCAGGCATTCAGGTAGCCGTCCCCGTCCTGCAGCTTCTCGTACATGTCGATGATTTCGTCGACGCGCGCCTCAAGTTGAGGATTGGGGCGCCGGTAGAGCGAATAGGCAACCGTCTCGATCGACTTTCCAAGGTCGCTGTCCCAGAACATCTGCGTCGTACCGCCCCAGGGCTGAATTGGAATGACGACACCTTGGCTCGGCTGGCTGGTATCGATCGCGCGCAGCATCCCCGCCTCCACGCAGCGGTCGAGAAGTGTCTCGGCCGTCGACTCGCAGATGGCATCCTGACGGTCCCCGAAGACCCCGTAAAGGTCGACGCTTGGAACGGGCAGGGGGCGGAACTGGCGGTCTCGTTTTGGCTTGTTCATGGCTTCATCCGTTGTAGCTGGGTTCATTTTACCGCGCCGGCCATCAACCCGCGCAAGTAGTAGCGTTGCAAAAGCAGAAAGACGATGAGGCAGGGGATCGTCATGACGACGACGCCGGCCTGCACAGCACCCCAGTTGATGGCGCCAAGGCGGCCGGCGCGCACCGCCGTCATGAGGACCGGCAGGGTGTATTTCTCGTTGCTGGAGAGCAGCACAAGTGCTGCCAGGAACTCATTCCAGGCATTCAGGAACGCAAAGATCGCGACGGTTGCGACACCCGGCAGGACGAGGGGCAACAGCACGCGCGCGAGGAGTTTTAAATCACGGGCGCCGTCGATGCGCGCAGCCTCCTCGATTTCCTTCGGCACGGCGTCGAAAGCATTTCGCATCATAAAGACGGAAAAGGGTAGTTGAAGCGTCACATAGACGAGCGTCAGCCCGAGCAGCGAATTGTTGAGTCCGAGCTTTGCAAGGATGATGAAAAGCGGCGTCAGGATCGACTGGAACGGGATCATCAGTGTCGTGATGATCAACACGAAGAGCACGTTCTTCAGAGGAAAGCGGTAGCGCGAAAATCCGTAACCCGCAAGCAGGCTGACTGCAACCGTGAGCACTACGGTCGCAAGGGAAACGAGCAGCGAATTGATCATATGACGCCAGATGCCGGCGCCGAAGGTATCCAGCAATCTGTAGGAATCGAAACTCATCCCCGCGGTCGGCCATGGTGGCAAGGGCGGCAGGCTCGCTTCGGTTCCGTGTCGGAACGAGGCAAGCAGCGTGACGGCGAAAGGCGCCAGAAAGAAGACCGCGATGGCGACCCCGGTCAGGTGATAGGCCGACTTCGAGCGCAAGCGCCTGCGTGCACGTTGTTCCTTCGCCGAAATCATGGGTGATCCTCTCCGACACGGAGCAGCCAGAGCTGCACGATGCTGATGGCCACCAGGATCGCGAGAAGCACGATCGAGAGCGCTGCGCCATAGCCGAGATTGAAGGACACGAAGGACTGATTGAAGATGTAGTAGACGACCGAGATCATCTTGTTCTGCGGTCCGCCGGCCGTCATGATGTAGAACTGGTCAAAGGCGAGGATCGACCCGGTGACGGAGACGATCAGCGCCAGTGCGATCGTCTTGCGCATCAGCGGCAGTGTCAGGTGCACGAAGCGTTGCCAACGCCCGGCGCCATCGATGCGGGCCGCCTCGGTGAGTTCGGCGGGAATAGCCTGAAGTCCGGTCAAGAGGATAATCATGGTGAAGCCTGCAATCTTCCAGACCACCATCACGACAATCGTCAGAAACGCCGTGTCGAACGTCGCTAGCAGGTTGGGGCTCTTTGCCACGAGGCCGAGGCTTTTCAAGGCGGGACCGATGAAACCGCTGTCGACGTTGGCGAGCCAAACCCAAAGCAGCGAGGCCGTCGCAAGGCCGACGACCACAGGCAGGAAGATGATCGTGCGGTAGGCGCTGACAAACTGCCGCTCTTTTTCGACGAAGATCGCGAGTGGAAAGGCGACCGAAAAGATCGCGATCGTGACGATCACGGTATAATAGGCCGTAAAATTCAGCGCTGTTATGAAGCGGCTGTCGTTATACATGCGAAAATAGTTGTTGAATCCGATCCAGCGCGAAGCGCCCATCAGCGGCCAGCTGTGAAGGCTCATCCATCCGGTGAAAAGCACCGGCATGATGAAGAAGACGATAACGAGCGCCATGGCCGGTGCGATATAGGCAAGGCCGCGCCATTGCGATCTCCGACGCCTGCGCGCGGAAGATTGGCGCGGTAAGCCTGAACCTGTCATCGAGAACGCTCCGCATCTGTCGTTGAGGTTGGCCGGGAAGCTGCCACCGCCTCCCGGCCCGCGGCCGGGAGAGGATTATTGGCCGCTGTCTATGATCGATTGCATTTCCGACTGGGCGCTTGAAAAGGCGCCGTCGACATCGTCGCCGAAGATCGCGGCATTGGTGAAGCTGGCCCACGGGCCGTTGGCGCTGTTGATCAGATCGTTGAACTGCAGCGTATAGGGTGTCTTGGCAACGCCAATGGCCTTGAGGCCGACCTGCATGCGCGGATCGAGCCCTTCCAGTACCTTCTCGGCGATATCGCCGCGCGTTGGCAGGCTGCCGTATTTCGCCATGACCTTCTGGCCATCCACTGAGTAGACGTATTCGAGGAATTCCTTCACGGCGTCGATCTTCTTCGTGCCCTTGGTGATGACAAAATTATCGCCACCGGCGAAGGAGGACGGCTTTCCGTCGACGCCGGGAATGAGCGTTACCCCGAAGTTGATGTCGGGATGTTCGGTCACCAGCGTGCCGATGGCAAAGGCGCCGAGGCTCTGCTGACCGATTTTGCCATTGGTGAAGGTGAGGAAGTTCGCGCCGTTGTCGCTTGCAGCTCCCGCCGGCACGAGGTCCTTCTTGACCATGTTGCGATAGATATCGACGGCCTTGCGCATTTGCGGGGTATCGAGCGTTGCTGTCTTGCTGTCGGCCGACAGGATATCTGCGCCGGCACCCCACACGAGCGGCGTGAAGGTGAATATCATGCAGCCACCGCAGCCGCCGCCGGAGAAATAAAAGCCGTAGGTGTCCTCGCCTAGCGCGCGGATCTTTTCCGCGTTGGCGGTAATCTCGTCCCACGTTGCCGGTGCCTTTTCCGGGTCGAGACCGGCCTTCTTGTAGAGATCCTTATTCCAGGCGAAGACCGATGTCTCGACGGAGAGCGGCAGGCCGTAAATGCGGTCCTGATAGGTTCCGAGGCGAACGTGTGACGGCGACAGCGAATTGAAATAGGGTAGAGACTTTGCCCAGTCCGTCAGGTCCTCCAACTGGCCCGCCGCAGCAAAGGCGGGGTTATAGATAAGATCCATCGAAAGGGCGTCGGGGGCTTGTCCGCCGGCAATCGCGGTCGCATATTTCTGCACCAGTTCGGAAAATGGCACCTCGGTTGCGACGACCTGGTTTTCGTGGTTGGCGTTATAGGCTTCAACGACCTTCTTGAAGGCGTCGCCGATCCCCGAGCGGACCCACATTTCAACTTTTTCGGCGGCCGATACTCCCGATACCAGGCATAGGGTAGCGATGCTGGTCGCTGCTATTAGGCGCTTGATCATGACATTCCTCCCAATATGGCGCGTCTCCTCGCGCCGCTTCTCATTCTTCGCGGGCATCACTCCCGCATGACTGCCGCACGATCAAACGGCACGGCAATTTCCGCACGCCGGGCGCGACGGGCCGGCCTTCGGCGAGGGCAAGCACGGTCAACCCTGCCTGACGCCCGAGCTCCTTTAATTCCATGTCGATCGTCGTCAGCGGCGGCCGCGTCTGTGCGGCGACGATCTCCCAATTGTCAAAGCCGACCACAGAAACGTCCTCCGGTACTTTGACGCCCCGTTCGCGCAGCGCGTCGACGACGCCGCGGGCAATCTGATCGTTGCCGCAGAAGATGCCATCGGGTTTTTCTCCGGCGCGGCTCCATATCTGGTCGACCGCTTCGTGACCCCAGGCCTCTGCCCACACACCGTAAAGGACCGGTTCACCGTCACCTGCCAGTTCGCGATAGGCAAAAGCGCGTTCGCGCACCGAAAAGAAGCTTTCAGGACCAGTAATATGGGCGATGCGGAAACGCCCGAGCCCGATCAGCAATTCCACGGCGAGCCTTGCGCCCTGTGCGTCATCCGAGCGGAAGCTTACGCTGCCCGGCATGCCTTCGGTAAAGGCATAGACCACGGGTACCGGAAGGCTTGACAAATCGACCGGAAGCTGCCGATCGACCCGTTTTCCCGATGCGATGATGCCATCGACCTGCTTGTCCAGCATCGCATCGACATGAATCTGCCCAAGAGCCGGATCGTCCTCGATCGCACACAGGAAAACCGAAACTCCGTGATCGACAAGCGCTTCCGAAATGCCTGCCATCACCGGAAGGGTGAAGCGGCCATAGGTATCGTTTGTCAAAAGCCCGATAGTGAAGCTGCGTTTGCTCAAAAGGCCACGCGCCAGCGCGTTCGGCCTGAAGCCAATTTCCCGCGCGATGCGCTTGACCCGCTCGCGTGTTTCCTCGCCCATGCGGCCCGTATCGTTCAGCGCCTTCGAGGCCGTCGAGATGCTGACCCCGGCCGCAGCGGCTAGATCGTGGATCGTGATGCGGGTCTGCTTTCGTCCAGTATGGTACAGTCTCATTCTTTCACCCGTGACCATGTGAGAAAACCTTTTCGCAACAAGAATGTCAACTGCGAAAACGTTTTCTCAACTTTCTAGGAAACGATCTTTAGGCGATTGTGCCGAACGGTAGACTGGTCCGGATCAAAAGTCAGATGAGGATCTGGGTAACCTACTTATTCTTTAGCAGCCACATCTTGCCAGCCATCGTAATCCCGTAGACGTCCTTTGAAGCATCATGATCGAGATGGCGCCGTTCCAGAAAACCAGACGCTTTCAATTCGTCCAGTGCCTTGCTGGTTACGGATTTCACTTTCTGCGGACGTTCTTTCCAACGGTCGGTTTTCGCGTACGTCACCGTGGCGTTTTGGTGCGTCCACTTCTTCATCGGCTGAGGATAAAGATCGCCGTCTCTTGCGAGTTTCAGTGCTGCGACCTGCGATGGCGTAAGTTCAATCATGGGTTCGATAAGTCCTATGGTGGCGTTCTTTGCCGCGACTTAGCACAGATTCATGGAACCTCCTCAAAAAAGGCGCGAAAAATTCAGATCATCGGCAAGCGGCGGACCTACAGGGCCGCAAAGGATGTCAATCAGCGCGTCGCCGGCAGACCGTCTGCTCCTGCTATTGAACTTTTTCTTCCCATCTCACTGCCTGCCCGCTTGCGGATTTCGAACAGGCAGGGCCAGTCTGGCCGTCCATTCATTCTACTTTTCGCGCGGTGCGATAAGACCGCGAGCCGCCTCTACCATGACCTTCAGATGGTCTGGGCTGCGCACGCCCTGGCGATAGAGTTCGATCGTTATGGCAGCAATCCGCTCCGCTTCTTCGGAATCCTTGGCTACTTTGGCTTCCGATCGAATCTCGTCGAATACGCATTGGCACATCTCAAGGTCACGGGCATCGAGCGGCACGTCCGATCTGTTGATGATCGTCTGAACCATCTTGACCTCCATTCGGTACGGCCCGCCCGTCGCCAGGCGGGCCGTAAGTCAACCTAGAAGTCCATGCCGGCTCCGGGGGGCATGGCAGGGGCGGCGGTTTCCTTTTTGGGCTTTTCCGCCACCATCGCTTCCGTCGTCACCAGCAGGCCGGCGACGGAGGCAGCATCTTGAAGCGCTGTGCGCACGACCTTGGCCGGGTCGATCACGCCCATCTGATAGAGATCGCCATATTCATTGGTCTGAGCATTCCAGCCGTAGGAGAATTCGGCTTTTTCGCGCAGCTTGCCGACGACGATCGAACCTTCCGCCCCGGCATTCTCGGCAATCTGGCGCACCGGAGATTCGATTGCGCGCCGGACGATCTCGACGCCGACGCGCTGGTCAGAATTGGCCGTGGTGAGGTTGTCGAGCGCCTTGACGGCGCGCAGCAGCGCCACACCGCCGCCTGGCAGGATGCCTTCCTCGACTGCCGCACGGGTCGCATGTAGTGCATCGTCGACGCGGTCTTTCTTTTCCTTCACTTCGACTTCCGTCGAGCCGCCGACGCGGATGACGGCAACACCGCCGGCGAGCTTGGCAAGACGTTCCTGCAGCTTCTCGCGATCGTAGTCGGAGGTGGTTTCTTCGATCTGCGCCTTGATCTGGACAACGCGGCCTTGGATGTCGGACTTGGCGCCGGCGCCGTCGATGATCGTGGTGTTTTCCTTCTCGACAACGATTTTCTTCGCACGGCCGAGCATGTCGAGGGTGACGGACTCGAGCTTGATGCCGAGGTCTTCGGAGATCACCGTGCCGCCGGTGAGGATCGCGAT
>NZ_ATTQ01000010.1 GCF_000419765.1 Rhizobium mongolense USDA 1844
AGCCGCACGTAAAACATCCGCTCACGCAGGGCGACGCGCAGCTCGCGGGCTCGCTCTCCAGGCGCCCAGGCCTCCGGCACCAGGTCGGCTCTGAGCAGATGCGCCAGCACCGTCGCATCGATCTTGTCGGTCTTGATCTTGGCGTCGGCAATNGCCTTGACCTTCCAGGGATGGGCGAGAACGACATCATCACAAATGTCGTCGAGCCAATCGTAGATCACCATCCAGTTGCGGGTCGCCTCGACAACCGCATGCGAATTCTCCCGGTAGCGTTCCAGAAACCCACCCAGAGACTGGCGGTCGTTCTTCACCCGGCCGGATCGTAGCGTCTTGCCGCTGCTGTCCTGCACCACCAGGTGGCTGTAGGATTTGTGGTAGTCGACGCCGATATGGTATTCATAAGAGGCAGTCATGCTTCCAACTCCCTTATTGAGATCTTCGAA
Source organism: Rhizobium mongolense USDA 1844 (assembly GCF_000419765.1). Classification (GTDB taxonomy): domain Bacteria; phylum Pseudomonadota; class Alphaproteobacteria; order Rhizobiales; family Rhizobiaceae; genus Rhizobium; species Rhizobium mongolense. The sequence goes on from NZ_ATTQ01000010.1 coordinate 444, forward strand.
ACCCCAATAGGATAAGCCGAAAGGCTGGAAGTGTGACTGTCCCTCGATCATCACCTGCATCTCAGTGATCCGTTCTCTCAGCGGGCGCGCACTCTTTCATACCACCTCCTTTTGAAGTCCGATTGCAAACTGCAATCAGTTTATAACAAGAAACGGGGCGGAATGCAAATTGCCGGACGGTTGAAGCCCGATCCGTCCTTGGCACCGGAGCCGGCGGGGCGTAGGTTTCCGCTTCCTCCAAACCGGTACCCATAGAGATCCCGACATGACAGAGACGCAGATGGACGCGGCAGATGCGGCGGCCGGGTCAGCCTACTGGAAACGAAACCTCGCGATTTCGCTGACCGGCTCCTTCACCACCATCGTGGCAATGACGCTGCTGCTTCCCTTCCTGCCGCTCTATGTCGCGGAACTCGGCATCAGCGAGCATGCCGCGATCGTGCAGTGGTCGGGCATCGCCTATGGCGCGACCTTCTTTGCCGCCGCGCTCGTCGCGCCGCTCTGGGGCCGGCTCGGCGATATCTACGGGCGAAAGCTGATGCTGGTGCGCGCCAGCCTCGGCATGACGATCGCAATCTCGCTGATGGGCATGGCGGAGAACGTCTGGCAGCTGGTGGCGCTCCGGCTCTTCGTCGGACTTGCAGGCGGCTATGCCTCGGGCTCCATGGTGCTGGTCGCGACGCAGACGCCGAAGGACCGCTCGGCCTGGGCACTCGGCGTACTGTCGTCGGGCATCATGGGGGGCAATCTCGTCGGACCGCTGATCGGCGGAGCGCTGCCGCCCATCATCGGCATCCGCGGCACGTTCCTGGCAGCGGGCGGCGTCATCTTCCTCGCCTTTCTGGCGACCACCTTCCTGATCAAGGAGGAGAAGTCCCCTGCCCGCAGACAAGCGGCGAAGGCAAGCGGAGGCTGGCGCGCGATACCGGACAAGCGCCCGGTGGTCGCGATGCTGGCGACCGGCCTGCTTCTGATGCTCGCCAACATGTCGATCGAACCGATCATAACCGTCTACGTGGCGCAACTGGTCGAAGACCAGGGACGCGTAACAATGACCGCCGGCATCGTCATGTCGGCAACAGCACTCGGCAGCATCCTTTCGGCGTCGCGCCTCGGCAAGCTCGCCGATAGGATCGGGCATTGGCCGGTGATTGCGGGTGCGCTTGCTGTTGCGGCGCTGCTCCTGATCCCGCAGGCCTTCGTCACCAATTCGTGGCAGCTGATTGCGCTGCGCTTCCTGATGGGAATTGCGCTCGGCGGGCTGTTGCCCTGCATCACCGCCGTCATCCGCCACAGCGTGCCGGACAGTGCAGCAGGCAGCATACTCGGCTACTCCATCTCGACGCAATATGTCGGCCAGGTCGCAGGCCCGGTGCTCGGTGGCTTCGTGGGCGGACATATCGGCATGCGGGCGGTCTTTCTCGGCACCTGCGTGCTGCTGTTGGCGGGTGCTGCCTATGCGTGGATGGTGCGGCCGAGGGAGGAAACGAGCTAGCTCTATTGGCTGCTTGTGCGTCGCCTACTGTAAGGCTCGAGGAGCCGCCGCTCATCCGCCCTTTAGGCACCTTCTCCCCGGGGAGAAGGTGATTTGACGTGACATTCCGTGACTTGCCCACGGCAGAAAGCGCTCCGCGGCGCGACACATCTATGCCAGCATGCGCACATTCGGCTCGCGGTACCAGTAGCGCTTGGCGGCGGCCTCGAAGAAAGCGCCGTCCAACGCGACGACGCCTTCGTCGGGTTCGACGCCGGCCCTTTGAAGCAGGGGCAAGGCTTCCGGCGTGTGGCCGATCGCCTTCAGATGCACGAAGGCATTCATCACCCATTGCACGGCGGCACCTTCCTTCAGCAGTATCCCGGTGCCCTCCCCCGACAGAAGAACCGCGACCGCATCGAATATCTGCGACGGGGAACCGGCGAGCTGGCCATCGGCCTTGATCGTGCTGCCGTCCGACAGCCTCGCCTTCCCGACCTTCGGGGCAACGACGAAAGCCGTGGCATTCGCGTCCTCGATCGAGTTCACCAGGGATTGCAGGGCGTGAGCGTCGCTGCCATCGGCGATCAGGATGCCGATCTTGCGGCCCTCGATCGTCTGCTTCATGTTTTTCTGGATCGAAAGCGCCGGCGACGGGGCCATGTCGATCGGCTCGCGGGCGGCCGGGTTCTTCTGCGGCAGATCGATACCGAGGCCCTCGGCGACACGTTTGGCAAGCTCCGGATCGACGTTCAGCAGGTTGCCGACCATGCGTGGTGGCACCTGCTTCAGACCGACCTTGGAAAGCTCGAAGACGAAGGAAGAGGCGATATGGGCCTGTTCCGAATGCGTCTGCGACTTCCAGAACAGCCGCGCCTGGCTGTAGTGGTCGGCAAAGAGCTCGGCGCGGATGCGCAGCTTGTCGCCCTGCTCCTCTTTTCCGGACGCGGCGCTGAATGTCGGGAAGCCGGTGACGGGACATTCGCGCGGCCCGCCTCCCTCACCATGCGCGCCAAGGCTGTTCGGCTCGTAATTGGCTCGACCCGTCGGCACGTTCATCTGCATCTGGCCGTCACGCTGGAAGTTCATGACCGGGCATTTCGGCGCGTTGATCGGCAGCTGGTGGAAGTTAGCGGTGCCGAGGCGCGATTTCTGCGTATCGAGATAGCTGAAGAGGCGTCCCTGCAGTAGCGGGTCATTGGTGAAATCGATGCCGGGCACGATATTGGCGGGGCAGTAGGCGACCTGCTCGGTTTCGGCAAAGAAATTGTCCGGGTTGCGGTCCAGCACCAGGCGGCCGACGATTTTCAGCGGCAGCACTTCTTCCGGAATGATTTTGGTGGCATCGAGCACGTCGTAAGGCTGCTTGCTGGCAAAGTTCTCGTCGAAAAGCTGCAGTCCGAGTTCCCATTCCGGGAAGTTTCCGGCTTCGATCGCTTCGTGAAGATCACGGCGATGGAAATCGTTGTCGGCCGCCTGCAGCTTCAGCGCCTCGTCCCAGACGGTCGATTGGAGGCCGAGCTTAGGCTTCCAGTGAAACTTCACGAAGGTCGATTTGCCCTCAGCGTTCACGAAGCGGAACGTGTGCACGCCGAAGCCCTGCATCATCCGGAAAGAGCGCGGGATGGCGCGGTCGGACATCGCCCACATCAGCATGTGAGTGCTTTCGGGCATCAGGGACGCCCAGTCCCAAAAAGTGTCATGGGCGCTGGCGGCCTGCGGATAGGCGCGGTCAGCCTCCATCTTCACCGCATGGACGAGATCGGGAAACTTTATGGCATCCTGAATGAAGAAGACCGGGATGTTGTTGCCAACCAGATCCCAATTGCCTTCCTTCGTATAGAACTTGACCGCAAAGCCGCGCACGTCGCGCGGGGTGTCGACCGAACCGGCGCCGCCGGCGACCGTCGAGAAGCGCACAAAGACCGGCGTCTTCTCGCCCTTGCGCTGGAAGAGATCGGCCTTGGTGATGCCGGAAAGGCTTTCCGCCAATTCGAAGTAGCCGTGCGCGGCCGAACCACGGGCGTGCACGATCCGCTCCGGAATGCGCTCGTGATCGAAATGAAAGATCTTCTCGCGCAGCACGAAATCCTCGAGAAGCGTCGGGCCGCGTGCACCCGAGCGCAGGCTGTTCTGATTGTCGGAAATGCGGATGCCCTGATTGGTGGTCAGATGGTCGAGGCCCTCGTGCGGGCCTTTTTCCGGAATATGCTGATGCGTCTCGCCGCCATTGCCGCGGCTGGTGTCGAACGGGTTGTCGGACATGATTACGTCCCTCATTTTGGGGTGATAGACGCCAAACGAGGACAGTGGGCTAATGTTCCTGAAATGACGGTCGGAGAAGGCGAAAGGCAGTCTGGCGGCCGGACTCGGCCCATCGGTGGCGCTGGCGCACTGTCCGCCTACGCGCGAAGCGGACACTTGGAACGAATGTGGGTCTCGAGCTCGCCGCGCTTGCAGGAAGCGGCGAGACGCGCAGGGTTGCGCCCGACCTAACTTGATCGCGATCGAAGGCAAGCAGCTTCTCTTGGATAGCGGTCGGCGTCATTGATTAAGTGAGGTAGCGAGAGTAAGTTTTTGGGTGGCAGTAGGTGTCGGACGGGCGGCGTGAGCTGCTTGTCCACGCAAGGCCCGAGAACAACACCGGACCGATGATCGACAAAAGCGGAGCCGCAACCGCCCGATCTGAACGGGCGGGCCATTTTGGCTTCGCACAACGGAGGGCGCCGGCATGGACTTCCCTCTACCTGACAACGAGGCTGAACGCTTGGCCGCGGTACGGGCTTATGATGTTTACGGCACCGATCCGGAAGCCGGATTCGACGATCTCACCGATCTCGCCGCCCTGATTGCCAGTGCCCCGATCGCGATGGTCAACATCGTCGGCGACACCAAGATATGGCTCAAATCCCGTCACGGCGTTCCTCCTGGCATCGAAGAAGTGCCCCGCAGCGGCGTCTGCTGCGCCCATGCGCTCTGCCGTAGCGACATGCTGGTTGTTCCCGACACCCACGCCGACGATCGCTTCAAGGCACTGCCGTTCATCGCGACTGAACCCTTCTTCCGCTTTTATGCAGGCATGCCGCTGATCGATTCAGGCGGCCATGCGCTGGGCACGCTCTGCATCTTGGACCTCGCCCCGCGCGAGCTCGCCTTCGAGGCTGCCGAAGGCATCCGTCGCCTCGCGCGCCAGACCATCGCCCAGCTCGAACTGCGCCTGAGGATGGCCGAGGTGCTGCGCTCGCAGCAGGAACTGGCCGCTGAGAAGCAGCGCGCGGACAGCCTGCTCCTCAACATCCTCCCACTCAAGGTAGCCGCGGAATTGGCAGAGAAGGGCTCGGTCGAGCCCCGCCACCACCCTTCCACGACGATCCTCTTCACGGACTTCGTCGACTTTACCAAATCAGCCGTTGAACTCTCCCCTCGGGAGTTGGTCGATGACCTCGACATGTACTTCTCCGAGTTCGATAACATCGTCGCGCGACATGGGCTGGAGAAGCTCAAGACCATCGGTGACTCCTACATGTGCGCCGGCGGTCTGATGCAGGGCCGCAAGGACCATGCGATCCGCAGCTGCCTTGCCGCTCTCGAGATTCGACGCTTTGTCGTGGCGTCGAACCAGCGCTGGGCCGCGATCGGGCAGCGGCCCTGGCACCTCCGCGTCGGCCTGCATACCGGCAGTGTGATGTCCGGCGTCGTTGGCCGGAAGAAGTTCACCTACGACGTTTGGGGCGACGCAGTGAATATCGCGGCTCGCATGGAGAGCACGGACGAAGCAGACCAGGTGAACATCTCCGAAAGCACCTACCAACACGTAAGATCATATTTCGACTGCACCCCGCGAGGTGCCCTTGACGTGAAAAACAAGGGTAAGATGACGATGTATTTCCTCGACCGGCTGAAACCGGAATATGCGGCGGATGCTGCGGGCGTGGAGGCGAACGAGCATCTGAGGAAAACTCTCGCCGGTACTTCGGTCACCTGGTCGCTGCACGGATAGACTGCGCTCCCAGAGGAACTCACGATGACGCGTCGCTTGCGAATCCTGGCTGCGTTGCTGACACTGTCACTCATCAGTGCCGGACCGGCTGACGACGGACGTTGGTATGCTGGGGATTATTCCTTCTCCGATGAGCTTGGCGGCTTCCGCATCCTGTCAGTTACAGGCTCAGGTACGAAAGCCGATCCGATCGAAATCAGCGAGGAACTTAACTCGGCCAGCCCCGTCACTCTGGTGATTAGGGCCGCAAAGCCAATTCAAAATCACGGGTTTCCCGAGGGCGCCTTCCACCTGCGCGTTGTCACTGTGAACAAGAGCGGATTGGCCTGGATCGAGTTCGAGTTCGAACTTCAAGAGATTCTCGGCAAACCGAGCGACTTTTATGACGGTCTGTCATTTGATCAGACCAACCCCAATCCGGACCTCATTTCGTCCAACCGGTTTGCCCGTTTCGAGAACCACTTCGAGAAATTCGACCGGCTACGTTTCGCCAGCGGCCACGTTGATCCCCTCGACCGACCGGCGTTTGGCTTTTTTATCACCGACGTCACGCCGGTTACCGAGTTCTACTTGGTGCAGGATCCGCGCGTACCTTTTTCGTGAGGCTGCAACCGGCTCGCACTCCCCTGCGCGCGGATCGCTACTCGCCGCTGTGGCTATGGCTGCGCCCGTTGGCCCAATCCATGTAGAGATCGAGCGCCTTGCGAGTGACCGGGCCGTCTTCGAAATCGCGGCCGTCGAGGCGGTTGACGCCGACGATCTTGGAATAGTTGCCGCTGGTGAATATCTCATCGGCATTCATGAAGTCTTCGACCGAGAGCGTCACCTCGCGCACGTCGAACCCTGCCTGGCCCAGCAACCCCATGACGCGGGCGCGCGTGATGCCGGCGAGGAAAGTGCGGTTGGCAACCGGCGTGAAGACGACGCCGTCCTTCACCATGAAGATGTTGGAGGATGCTGTTTCGGCGACGTTGCCGTTCAGGTCGCGCATCAGGGCATTGTCGAAGCCGCGGTTTCGCGCCTCGGCGATAGCGCGGCCGCTGTTCGGGTAGAGCCCGCCCGCCTTGGCATCCGTCGTCGCCGTTTCCGGCGACGGGCGGCGGAAGGGCGAAACGGTCAGCGACGAACCGCTATGGCCGCCCATCGGCGCCTCGAAAAGGCAGAGCGCAAAGCGGGTCGATTCCGCATCGACGGAGACGACGCTGCCCGGCGAACCGTGCTCGCCCCAATACATCGGCTTGATATAGATCGGCGTCTTGCCGTCGAACTTCTTGATGCCTTCCCAGGCGAGCGACTCGATCTCCTCGGCCGTCTTGATGGGCTTCAGCCCCATATTGACGGCCGAGCGGTTGACACGCTGGCAGTGCAGGTCGAGGTCCGGCGCGATGCCATCAAACCAGCGGGCACCGTCGAAGACCATGGACGCGAGCCACATGGCATGCGAGGTCGGGCCGATCAGCGGCGGGTTGCCGGGAAGCCACTCGCCCTCGACATGGGTCCAGGTGGTTGTGCGAGGCGATGTATCGACGGGCATGATCTTCTCCTTCCAAAGCCCAAGAAGCAAAATCCTTCCATGCAGGCAGGGTCAAGCGGAAAATTCGGCCGCTCAAGAGGGACGCAAGAAAAATGCCACAACCGCCCACACCACCGCAACAATCATGCGCGTTCGCCCGCATGAAAGCGATGGGTCCATCAGCGAAAATGATCGAACGGAGTGTTGGAACGACCGGCTCCCGCGTGGCATCATGGCGGCGGAATCTCAAACAAAAGAGCTGGAGGCCGTCCGATGAAAGCCATGTATTACGAAGCCTTCGAGCAGACCCCAGACATCCGCACGGTGCCCGACCCGACGCCGACCGAGGACGGCGTCGTCATCGCCATCGGCGCGACCGGCCTTTGCCGCAGCGACTGGCACGGTTGGATGGGGCATGATCCGGATATCCACCTGCCGCATGTGCCGGGACACGAGCTTGCAGGCAAGATCGTCGCCAGAGGCAAGGGCGTGGTGCGCTTCAAGGCGGGCGACCGGGTGACCGTGCCGTTCGTTTCCGGCTGCGGCCATTGCAGCGAATGCCACTCCGGCAATCAGCAGGTCTGCCCGAACCAGTTCCAGCCCGGCTTCACGCATTGGGGCTCGTTCGCCGAATATGTCGCGATCGACTATGCCGACACCAATCTCGTGCATCTGCCCGACAGCGTCGACGATGCGACGGCGGCGAGCCTCGGCTGCCGCTTCGCCACCTCCTTCCGCGCCGTTGCCGACCAGGCACGCACCGGCCCCGGCGAGTGGATCGCCATCCATGGCGCAGGCGGCGTCGGCCTCTCGGCGATCATGATCGCCAGCGCGCTCGGCGCCAATCCGATCGCGATCGACATTTCGGAGGAGAAGCTTGCCTTTGCGCGCGAATGCGGGGCGGTGGCGACGATTAATGCGGCGGCGGTTGCCGATGTCGCGGAAGCCGTGCGCGAGATCACCAAGGGCGGCGCGCATGTCTCGATCGACGCGCTCGGCCATCCCGTGACCTGCTTCAACTCGATCAAGAACTTGCGCCGCCGCGGCCGCCATGTGCAGATCGGCCTGATGCTCGGCGAACATGCCACGCCGCAAGTCCCGATGGCGCAGGTGATCGGCCATGAGCTGGAAATCTACGGCAGCCACGGCATGCAGGCCTGGCGCTACGACGCAATGCTCTCCATGCTCGCCGCCGGCAAGATCGCGCCGCAGAAACTGATCGGCCGGACAATCAGCCTGGAAGAGGCTGTGCCGGCGCTAATGGCGATGGACAGGGCGGAAGGAACCGGGATCAGCGTGATTACGCGGTTTTGAATGAGTCGGTGCCATGCTCATCGCCCAGATAAGCGATATCCACGCCAGCCCCGGCAATGACGGCCTTGTCCGGCTTATGAGGGCAATTTCCTGGCTCGCCACGATGCAGCCGGCTATCGTCGTGGTGTCCGGGGATCTTGTCAACGGCGGCTGGCGGGAGGGCTACCGGCAGATCATTGCCGCATTGCAAAGCCTCGCGTGCCGCACCTTGATCCTCCCCGGCAACGTGGACGACCGCACCATCATGCGCGAGGCCATCCCCGAGGCCAGCCATTGGGGCGATGACGAGAAAATGCATTTTGCCGAACCCCGTGGAGACGCTTTGATCGTCGGCCTCGACACATGCGTCGACGGACATGCCCATGGTGACGTCACAGACCATCTTGCGTGGTTGCGGCAGACGCTGGCGAGCGGTCCGTCGCGCATACCCTTGCTCTTCACGCATCACCATGTTTTCCTCACCGGAATTCGCCTTTGGATGATGTCATGTGCAGGGGTGCAGATGCCTTGAGCGACTTGCTATCGAGCGGCATAAGGCGCCCCATCGCCATCTGCAGCGGCCACGTCCATCGGCCGATGTCGAGCCTGATCGCGGGCATTCCGGCCTACATATGCGGCTCGATCTGTCCCGCCAATCCTTTGCTGCTCGATCCCACACGTGAACCGCCTGTCACCGATCCTCCCGCCCTGTGATCCATGATCTTCGGAATGGTCGGCTTGTCAGCAGTCACGTTTCCTTCTGATAGAAAGATCTGGTGGATGACCAACCGTGGGCCTGGAGAGTTCGAGGCGTCCGCCAGCGATATCGTCGATGCCATGCGCAATAAGATCGGCTCAGAGCCTGTCCTTCGACACAGCGAATATCTCAGCCAAGCCATCCCATACCGCGCGGACGCGCGGGATATCGACCAGATTGGCCGGGGCAAGCATCCAGAGTTCGCGATCGGGCATTGCCTCGCCGCAATCGATCTCGACCAGAGCTGGATTCTGTTTCGCCACGAAGCGCGGAAGCATGGCGATGCCGACCCCGGCGGCTGCGGCATTTGCCTGCACGACATTGCTGCTCGAGCGGAAGACGAAGGCATCCGGGCCGAATTTCGTTTCCAGCCAGCGCGCTTCGGCCACGCCGTCACTATCCAGGTCAAATCCGATGAGGCGGGCTGGCCCGCTTTTCGCAACAGTCTCGGCGGCCGCTTTCGATGCATAGAAAGCGTATCCAATCGTCGCCACGCGTTTTCCGGTGAGATCACTGTCCTTCGGGTGCCCCAGTCGAAGGGCGATATCGGCCTCGCGCTGGGCAAGGCTCTGCACGCGGATATCGGTGACGATTTCGAGCTCGACGTTCCCAAGCCCGCGCAGGACGCCGCCGAGCCGCGGCGCGATGACGAGATCGGCGATCGAACGGGTCGTCGTCAGCCGCACGCGACCGCTCGGGCCCTTCGAAGAAGCCAACCGGTCGCGGATCGCCGCAGCGGCACTCTCCATGGCACCCGCCTCGGACAGGATCGCGGTTCCGTGGCGGCTGAGCTGGTAGCCGTCGGCGCGCCGCTCGAAGAGCGCGAAGCCGAGAGCACTTTCCAGCGCGCCAACGCGGCGGGCGACGGTCGCATGGTTGACCTTCAGCGCACGCGCCGTCGCCGAAAGGCTGCCGTGCCTTGCCAGTGCCGCGAAAAAACGCAGGTCCTCCCAATCGATATCTGTGCGCTTTTGCTCAGTCATTGTGACTAGATAGCGAATATTCGCTCAGTACGAAAGCGGTTAGCGTCCTTGGCATCGATCCATCCAAGGAGATATGCCAATGGTTCCCCTCACCCTTCTGCAACATGCGGGCGTCATGCCGAAAACCGCCGACTGGTCGAAGTCGGTCGTTGTCGTCATCGACGCCCAGAATGAATATGTGGACGGCGCACTGCCGCTTCATGGCATCGCGGCACCCGTGGGCGAAATTCGCAAGTTGCTCGATGCGGCCCGGCGCGATGGCATTCCGGTTATTCATATCGTTCACCACGCGCCGCCCGGCAGCGGCCTCTTCGCGATCGGCTCGCATGGCGCGAAGATCATTTCCGCGTTGACGCCGGCTGACGGTGAAGCCGTCATCCCGAAGACGCTTCCCAATGCTTTTGCCGGAACCACGCTTGCCGCAGCTCTGGCATCAATTGCCGAGCAGACAGGGCGCTCCGATGTGATCCTCGTTGGCTTCATGACGCATATGTGCGTCAGCGCCACGGCGCGTGCGGCACTCGATCTCGGCATCAAGGCGACCGTCATCGCATCCGCCGCCATGAGCCGCGATCTGCCGGATCCGCTCGGCGGCATGATCCCGGCCGAGATCGTACACCGTACGGCGCTGGCGGAGATCGCCGACCGTTTCGCGACGGTCGTCCCGGATATAGCGGCGATTGTCAAACAGGCCGCGACGGCCTGACGGGCCGCAAGAAGCCGTCTCCCTCTACGGCTTCTCCCGCTTCTCCTGCTCTTCGCGAAATTGCCTGACGGTTGCGGCGCGCTCCGCCTTTTCGGCTTTCGAAAGCGCGCCGTCGCCGTTCTTGTCGTAGAAGGAGAAGGCGGAGAGGAGGAGCGCCTTGAACTCATCCTCCGTCAGTTTGCCGTCCTTGTTGGGGTCGAGTGCCAGCAGGGCGGCGACGCGCTCCGTATCGCTCAGTCCGTAAGCGAGCGGCATGCGAGGCAGCGGCGGTGATTTCAGCGCTTCGTCGAGCGTCACGATACCGTCGCCGTTGCGATCGAAATTCGCAAAGCGCGCTTTCATGCCGAGTTCCGCCTCGTCGCGGCTTTCATAAAGGTTGGCGAGCTTGTACTCGTCGAGCGTCATGCGCCCGTCGGCATCGAGATCGCCGGTGAAGAACGGCATGGCGGCGACGGCCCTTTGGCGTGCGGCATCGACCTGCCGGAACCTGGCGATATCGTCTTCATCGAGGGCACGGTCGGCACCGCTGTAGACGGCAAAGGGCTCCAGATGGCTGGATACATACTGGTCGCGCGCATTGCCCATGTCTTCCACAAGGAAAATCGGCGGAGCGGCCGGCGTCTCGGCCCTTGCGGACATTGCGGCGACCGATAGGAAGACTGCGGCAAAGACGAAACCGGCTCTCATGAATTCCCCAAGCTCAGAAACGACATCAATAATGCAACCCACTCGTGCAGGCAATCGAAGACAGCTGCAACACGCCGCATACAAGCGGCCGAGGATTGCTGCTAGCATGACGCGCTTTGAATCGTCGCCGTATCGCAACACGGGAAAACAGGAGGTGCCTATGGCCTGGTCTGCCAGCCAGTATGTGAAGTTCGAGGATGAGCGGACGCGCCCGGCGCGCGATCTCCTGGCGCAGGTGCCGCTGGATAGGGTCAGCAAGGCGATCGATCTCGGTTGCGGGCCGGGAAATTCGACCGAACTCATCATCGACCGCTACGGCAAGGAGGGCGTGTCCGGCCTCGACAGCGACCTCAACATGCTGGAGGCGGCGCGAAAGCGGCTTCCAGGCACCACCTTCACCGAGGCTGACCTTGCCACCTGGCAGCCGGATGAGCCTGCCGACCTGCTCTTCGCCAATGCCGTATTCCAGTGGCTGCCCAATCACCTCGACATCTTCGACCGGCTGATGGACGGGCTTACCAGGGGCGGCGTGCTCGCCGTGCAGATGCCCGACAATCTCGGCGAGCCGACGCATCTGCTGATGGAGGAAAGCGCCCATGCCGGACAATGGAAGACAGCCTTCGAAAAGAAGAGCGTGCGCCGCAATCCGCTTTCCCCGCCGTCGGCCTATTACAGCGGCCTGATCGGCAAATCCGCGCGCCTGGATATCTGGCACACGATCTACAACCACCCGATGGCGGATGCCGCGGCCATCGTCGAATGGGTGAAGGCAACGGGCCTGATGCCCTACCTTAGGGCTGCCGGCGATGAGCATCGCGAGGCGTTTCTTGCGGATTATCTTGCGCGTGTCGAAAAGGCCTATCCGAAGATGGCGGACGGGCGGGTGCTGCTCCGCTTCCCGCGGATTTTCATGGTGGCGGTGAAGGGTTAAGCGCGACACGTTTCATGGAGTGCCCGCGCAGTCGCCACGCTGTGCCCTGGCGATGCTTTGACAAGGCAGCAACCACATTCTCGCTCATCTCTGTGCTTGTCACAGAGATCCAGCCACGGCGCGTCCGCGCCGTGAAGGACTCATTTGCCTTGAAGGGAGTCTCCTGCGTCCAAAGACTTGAGCGCGCTCGATTCCTGTGACAGGCGCAGGCATGAGGGAAGGATTAAGTGACAGCACCGAGGGCAACCTCTTGTTTGCGCTGCCTTGCCTGAGATCAAGCGCTTGGAGTGTTGCCGCTCAAATGACTTGGTGAGCAGAGGAGAAGCAGACGTGGTGACAACAGGCCACGCTTGCGGTAGCGCCCGGCGGCCTTATATTCCGGCGCTGACAATCACGGAGAGCGATCCCTATGTCAGACGCCAAGCCAACGCCGCCCACCACTCTGGTCATCTTCGGGGCGACCGGCGACCTTACCCGGCGGCTTCTCGTTCCGGCGATCATCAATCTCACCCGCGGCGCCATGGTCGGCGACGATCTTGACATTCTCGGCATCGGCATCGAGCCCGGCGGCGACGAGATGCTGCTCAAACGGCTAGACGATTTCCTGGCCGGCCTCGGCGACGGCGAACCGCTCGTCAAGGATCCGGCCTGGGCGAGGTTGCGGCAGCGGATCAGCTATATTTCCGGCGATTTCACCGGCGACGATATCTATCTGGAGATCGCCAAACGCCTCACTTCGGCGCCGGGCGGCAATGCGGCCTTCTATCTCGCCGTGCCGCCCCGCTTCTTCGGCGGTATCGTGGAGAAACTCGCGGCCCACGGACTTGCCGCCGAGAGCGAAAACGGCTTCCGTCGCATCGCCATCGAAAAGCCCTTTGGAACGGACCTCGCTTCGGCCCGTGCGCTGAACGCGCAGATCCTGAGCAAGGTCGACGAAAGCCAGATCTACCGGCTCGACCATTTCCTCGGCAAGGAGACCGTTCAGAACCTGCTGACGGCGCGCTTTGCGAACACGATGATCGAATCGCTGTGGAACAGCCGCTATATCGACCATGTGCAGATCACCGCCGCCGAAACCGTCGATGTCGGCAGCCGCGGCGCCTTCTACGACGCGACGGGCGCGCTTCGTGACATGGTGCCGAACCATCTGTTCCAGCTGCTCGCCATGATCGCCATGGAGCCGCCGAACAGCTTCGACGCCGAAGCGATCCGCAACGAGAAGAGCAAGGTGCTGAAGGCGCTGCGCGTCTTTACGCCCGAGGAGGCGGCAACACACGGCGTTCGCGGCGTCTATTCCGACGGGACGCTGAACGGGGCGGAAATCCCTGCCTATCACCAGACGCCGCAAGTGGCGCCCGACAGCAGGACCGAGACCTTCGTGGCGCTGAAGCTTTATGCCGATACTTGGCGCTGGGCGGGCGTGCCCTTCTATCTGCGGACCGGCAAGGCGATGACGGCGCGCGACACGGAAATCGTCGTCGAATTCCAGCCCGTGCCGTTCGCGCAGTTCCGCGAGACCGGCGTCACGCGCCGGCTGCCGCCGAACAGGCTGGTCATACAAGTGCAGCCGGACGAAGGCATGAGCCTGGAGATATCCATCAAATCGCCAGGGCTTTCGGTCGATACCGTGCCGGTTTCGCTCGACTTCCGATATGCCGACCAGTTCGACATCGCTAAGATGACCGGCTACGAATCCCTCATCTACGATCTCCTGATCGGCGACCAGACGCTGTTCCAGCGGGCCGACGGCATTGAAGCCGGCTGGGCGGCGGTGCAGCCTTTCCTCGACCTATGGGCGAAGGACGGCGAGCCGGAAGCCTACGCCCCCGGTAGCATGGGGCCTGCCTGCGCCGACGGCCTCATCGGACGCGACGGGCGGCAATGGCATCCTCTGGACGTGCATGCGAAGCACAAATAAAAACCCCGCGTCAACTGGAAGCGGGGCTCCTTCCGTTTCGGCATGAAGGCCGGATCAAACGAACTGGCTCAAGCCCGGGACCGAGGCGACGACCTCGTCGACGACGTCTTCGCCGGCATGTTGCTTGGCAATGGCGATGGTTTCCTTGGCGAGCGAGGTGATTTCGCCCATGCCGAGGCCCTGGCTCATGAGCTGCTGGCCGAGGCCCATGATTCCGCCGCCGCCGAGCGCGCCCATCAAACCGCCGAGCAGACCGCCGCCACCGGCACCTTCGCCGTTATACTGGGCGACGAGATCCGCGCCGCCGGGGATGGCTTCTATCATCTTGGCGACTGCTGCATCATCCCCTTCACGCTGCAGGAAGCCGAGCATCATGCCCAGCGCCTTCTCCGCCAGATCGGGCGCAATGCCCACGCGATCGGCAATCTGGGTCACAACTTCATTCATCGTCAGCCTCCTGTTATTTGACGTTGACGTCAACGTTATTCGAGTTTCGTCCGCAACTCAAGCCGCGCCGCCGAGAGCCGGCATTTTCCCCGGATTTGCTTTCAATGCAAACAGTTGTCGGCATCCCGGTCCCTGCTTATAACAGGTGGACGATAGTAAAATGAATGCGGCTTATTGCGATCTCCGCATTTCAAACGCAAGCGGCGGCATCGGCCGAAGGGAGAACTGCTTCATGCTCGAGGAAGGCAAGATTTTCATCGGCGCCAGCCGCAATCCGGACGACAGCATCAACAAGCCGGAATATCTCGACCTGAAATTCGGCAACCGCCACGGCCTGGTGACGGGCGCGACCGGCACCGGCAAGACCGTCACGCTGCAGGTGCTGGCAGAAGGCTTTTCCAAGGCTGGCGTCCCGGTCTTTGCCGCCGACATCAAGGGCGACCTTTCCGGCATTGCCGCCAAGGGCGAAGCGAAGGATTTCCTCACCAAGCGGGCCGAGCAGATCGGCTTTGCCGATTACGAATTCGACCAGTTCCCGGTGATCTTCTGGGACCTCTTCGGCGAGCAGGGCCACCGGGTCCGCACCACGATCGCCGAAATGGGGCCGCTGCTTCTGGCCCGCCTCATGGATGCCTCCGAGCCACAGGAGGGCGTCATCAATATCGCCTTCAAGATCGCCGACCAGGCGGGCCTGCCGCTGCTCGACCTCAAGGATTTCTCCTCGCTGCTGAACTACATGGGCGAGAATGCGAGCGAGCTTTCCAGTCAGTTCGGCCTGATCTCCAAGGCGTCCATCGGCTCGATCCAGCGTGCGCTGCTCGTTCTCGAACAGCAGGGGGCCGAGCATTTCTTCGGTGAACCGGCGCTGAAGATCACCGATATCATGCGCACCAGCAATAACGGCTATGGCCAGATTTCGGTGCTTGCCGCCGACAAGCTGATGATGAACCCCAGGCTTTACGCCACCTTCCTGCTCTGGCTGCTTTCCGAGCTTTTCGAAGAGTTGCCGGAAGTCGGCGATCCGGACAAGCCGAAGCTCGTCTTCTTTTTCGACGAGGCGCATCTGCTCTTCAACGACGCGCCGCGTGTCTTGACCGAACGCGTCGAGCAGGTCGTGCGCCTGATCCGCTCTAAGGGCGTCGGCGTCTATTTCGTCACGCAAAACCCGCTCGACGTGCCGGAAACGGTCCTCGCCCAGCTCGGCAACCGCGTGCAGCATGCGCTTCGCGCCTATTCGCCACGCGAGCAGAAGGCGGTCAGGACAGCCGCCGATACCTTCCGCCCCAACCCGGCCTTCGATTGCGCCACCGTGATCACCAATCTCGGCACCGGCGAGGCGCTGGTTTCGACGCTGGAGACCAAGGGCGCACCATCGATCGTCGAGCGCACGCTGATCCGCCCGCCATCCGGCCGCGTCGGCCCGGTAACGGAAGCGGAACGCCGTCAGGTCATGGACCGGAGCCCGGTACTTGGAATCTATGACGAGGACGTCGACCGCGACTCCGCCTTCGAAATGCTCGCAGCGCGCGCGAAAAAGGCTGCCGAAGCAGAAGCCGCCAAGCGGGCGCAGGAAGAGGCCGAAGCGCAGCAGACGGGTGCCGGCAGGACCTCTGGCTGGACGCTGCCCGGCTTTGGCGGCAGCGACGGTGAGCAGCCGAACCGCGGCCAATCGCGCGGGCGTTCGTCCGGCTATCAGCGAGAGACGGTCGTCGAGGCGGCGATGAAAAGCGTGGCGCGGACGGTTGCGACGCAGGTCGGCCGGGCGCTGGTGCGCGGCATTCTGGGGAGTTTGAAGCGGTAGGTCGCGGAGGCAGAAGCCTGAAGGGCGAGGCCGTTCTGCAGCTTACCTCCCTCTGCCCTGCCGGGCAGATGGGATGCCATTGGGTATATCATGCCTGGCTCGCCGAGATCCTCAACGCTTGCGGACGAATTCCGTGCGCAGGACAAGGCCCTTGATGGTGTCGTGGCGGCAGTCGATCTCTTCCGGATTGTCCGTCAGCCGGATCGATTTTATGACCGTGCCCTGCTTCAGGTCTGATTGGCACCCTTGACCTTCAGATCCTTGATGAGCGTAACGGAATCGCCGTCCGTGAGGGCATTTCCGGCAGCGTCGTGGACCTCGACGGCCGCCTGCGCGGCGGCAGCCAATTCCGAAGCCGGACGCCATTCGCCCGTGACTTCGTCATAGACGTATTCGTCGTCATTGCCCGCCATGGTCGTCTCTTATATCCAGCCCATCCTGCGCAAGTTCGGTCGCGAAGATCAAAGGGCCTCGTGCTGCGTAGAGGGTTTTTAAGAAGGGCCTGATGCGACCGCCATGGTTGCATTCCTGCATAGGTGATGATATTTCATGCGTGCACTCTAAAGAGAAAGGAGGGTCGCGTGCATTATTACTATTTCCGGTTCAACCGGCAGCGCGGCCCCGTCAACGCCCTGCAAACGCGTTTGCAGGGCTGACCAGAGGCCGTTTCTCGCAAAACCTCTCTTTTGGTCTGCCCTTTGTGGCCCGCGGCGCCGAGCTTTATCGCTTGAGCGTCTGCGAATTCCGATAAGCCGCTGACGCATCGCATCGATGATGGCCCAGGAGCCCACGATGGATGATCGCGCGGTCAAGACCAGAGAACGATCATGACCCTCCTCAATATCCGCAACCTCGGCATCACCTTGTCGAGCCCTCTGTTTTCCAAGCTCAATCTCGTGGTCAATGCCGGCGACCGCATCGGCATCGTGGCCGCCAACGGCCGCGGGAAATCGACGCTTTTCCGCTGCATCGCCGGTACGCTGGAGCCGACCGAAGGCGACATCACCCGGGCGCGCGGGCTGACAGTCGGCTATGTCGAGCAGAATGTGCCGCATGCCCTGTTCGCCAGGACATTCTACGACGCCGTTCTCGATGCGCTCGCTCCGGAGCAGGCGGAAACCGAGAGCTGGCGCGTCGATGTCGTGCTGGGATCTCTGGAGGTGCCGGAGGAGTTGCGCCGGCGTTCGCTCTCGGCGCTCAGCGGCGGATGGCAGCGGCTGGCGATGCTTGCCCGCATCTGGGTGACCGAACCCGACCTCTTAATGCTCGACGAGCCGACCAATCATCTTGATCTCGGCAAGATCGCGCGGCTGGAGGAATGGCTGAATGCGCTCCCCCGCGACGTGCCCGTGATCCTGGCCAGCCATGACCGCGCTTTCCTCGACGCCGTGACCAACCGCACGCTCTTCCTGCGGCCGAAGCAATCCCACATCTTCGCCCTGCCCTATTCCCGGGCGCGGACTTCAATCGACGAGCTCGATACGGCAGATGCGCGCCGCTACGAGCGCGACATGAAGACGGCGGAGCAACTGCGCAAGCACGCGGCGAAGCTCAACAATATCGGCATCAATTCCGGCAGCGACCTGCTGGTCGTCAAGACCAAGCAGCTGGAGCAGCGCGCCGAGAAACTCGAGGATGCGGCAAAACCCGCGCATCTGGAGCGTTCGGCGGGTGCGATCCGGCTTGCCAATCGCGGCACGCATGCCAAGGTGCTGGTGACGCTGGACGATGCGGCGGTTGAGACGCCGGACGGCACGCTGCTCTTCAAGACCGGCAGGCAATTCATTTGCCAGGGAGACCGGATCGTGCTGTTCGGCGAAAACGGCGCCGGCAAGACGCGGCTGATCGCCATGCTGCGCAAGGCGATCGCGAACCCGGAGACGGCCGAGAGCGGCATCAGGGCCACGCCTTCGCTGGTGCTCGGCTACGGCGACCAGACGCTTGCCGATCTGCGCGATGCCGACACGCCGATGGACACGATCATCCGCCGCTTCGACGTCGGTGACCAGCGGGCGCGCGCACTGCTGGCCGGCGCCGGCATGTCGATCGAGATGCAGGGCCGCCCTATCGGCCAGCTTTCCGGCGGGCAGAAAGCAAGGCTCGGCATGCTGGTGCTCCGGCTCTCCAACCCGAACTTCTACCTGCTCGATGAACCCACCAACCATCTCGACATCGACGGGCAGGAAGCGCTGGAAGGCGAGCTGATGGCGCACCAGGCAAGCTGCCTGCTCGTTTCCCACGACCGCAGCTTCGTGCGCGCCGTCGGCAACCGCTTCTGGCTGATCGAGAAGCGGCGCCTGATGGAAGTGGAGAGCCCCGAGGGGTTCTTTGCGTCGGCAGCTGGTGGGGATGATCGACCAAGGGGCTGATCGCCGGAGCCGAAGAGCGGTTGCTGCAACGTTCTGTGGGATGTGGGTAACCACGCAGATATAGCCGATTATGCATCCACCCAAAAATGTTCAGGAAGGGTTAACCTTGCGGAATGCTTTTCGGGCCGGAAGGATAAAATTTGAATAAAATTAAGAGATTAGCGGGACGGATTTTGCCGCTCAAATGGAAGGGGCGGCCCGCCTCCAAGGGCCGCCGCCGATCAATTCCGTATCCCGATTCGCCGTTTCCGGGACGTGGCTGCGAGGTCAGCGGCCCGGCGCGACGAGGCAGAAGAAAGCGCCCTGCGGGTCCGTCGCATTGATGATCCAGCTGCCGCCGGGCACTTCCATCGGACCGACGATTACCTTGCCGCCGCCCGCATTGACGCGTTCGATGGCGCTGTCGATCGCCGGCACATTGAAGTAATAGCCCCAATAGCACATCGCCACATTGGCGGGTTTGGTCATCATGCCGCCGATCTGTTTTCCATGTTCAGCGAAGATGCGATAAGCACCCATCTCGTCCATGTCGAAATCGTGGTCCTTGGTCCAGCCGAAGACCTTCGAGTAGAAGGCGAAGGCTTCCTCCATGTTGCCGGCCATCAGTTCGTGCCAGCCGATATGGCCGGGCGTACCCATTTCCGGCTCCCAGCCGCTATCGCCCTCCATCGGCAGCGGCGTCATGATGCAGAGGACGGCCCCGTGCGGGTCGGCGACGACGGCAAAGCGGCCGATCGTCGGGATGTCTTCGGGGGGACGGCGGATCTGGCCGCCGTTCGCCTCAAAATCCTTCGCGGATTGGTCGACATCGTCGACACAGACATAGCCTGTCCAGTTCGGCGGAATGCCCTGCCCTTCGAGCTCGGCCGGAAAGGTCATCATGCCGGCCACGCCGCGGCCATCCGCCTCGAAGATGGTATAGGGGGAAGGAAGGTCCTCCATCGGCATCTCTTTCGTCGTCCAGCCGACGACAGAGCTGTAGAAGCGGGCGGCAGCCTTGGTATCCGTCGTCATCAGTTCGCACCAGATGAATTTTCCATGCGTGTCGGAAGCCATGATCTTTTTCCTTTTCGTGGGTATGGGATCGGGTTTGGTTCGGGATCACGGCTTGCGCGTGTAATGCGCCTCCATAAACTGCTTCCAGCTGCCGTCCGGCTGCTTGGCCGCCGAGTTGAAGGTGCGGTGATCGTCATCGACGAAGATCATCTGCTCGCGGTAGTCCTGCTCGGCGCCTTGGCTCTGGAAATCGGGGCCACGGGTATAGAGGCTGAGCACCTTGCCGTCCGGCGATACATCACCCTCGTAGACCCACATGTGGTCCATCATCGAGCCGATCCAGCTGCCGACATATTTGCCCTTGGCCGCATTGTAGCCGAGGGTGAGCATGGTGGTGGCAGCCCCGCCGCCCGGCATTTCGCCATTGCCTTCGGCAACGAACCAGATGCCGTGCAGCGAGCGCACGATCTCCGTCCATTGCTGGTCAGCGGTCATTTCGGCCGTGACATCCCATACGCCCACCAGCCTCTCGAGGAAGCGGTGCTCCTCCAACGCTTTTGCAGTTTCCATCATCCTTCTCCCTTGGGTGATGTTCGCAGATTTCAGTGACGGGATTGCGTCTTTCGAGCGCCCTCGTATTCGTCGTGGCGCTTGACGAAATCCATCGTGCCTTCCTCGTTGCGGCCCTTCGGCGCGCGGTCGAGGATCATCAGCGTGCCGATCAGTTCCTCCGGCCCACGGGCATAGCTAGAGTAGGTGTGGAAGATTTCACCCCGCTCGTTCTTGTAGAAGGAACTCAGCCCCGGCAGTTCGTCATGGGCCTCGGCGGGTTCGATCGCGGTGAAATTGTAGAAGACCTTATCCTTGGCGAGATCTTCCGGGCTGAAGGAAACGTGGTAGTCGAAATTGAAATCGCTGCCGAAGGACGAAACCCAGGGGAATTTCCAGCCCATGCGCTTCTTGTAGGCCTCGATCTTGGCGAGCGGCGCGCGCGAAACCGCGACCCAGGTGACGTCGTGATGGTTGAGATGCGGCAGCGCGCCGTCCACGTGATCGGAAAGGAACGAGCAGCCTGGGCAACCGGCCTCCCAATCCGGACCGAGCATGAAATGGTAGATCATCAGCTGGCTGCGGCCGTCGAAGAGATCGGATAGGCCCTTCTTTCCCTGCGGCGTGTCGAAGACATAGTCGTTGTCGACCTTGACCCAGGGCATGGCCAGGCGCTCGGCATTGACCCTATCTCTGAGATGCGTTGCTTCCTTCTCCTTCAGAAGCAGCGCACGGCGGGCCTCGAGCCATTGTTCACGGGAAACGACTTGATTCTGCATCGCGAGCGCCCTCCTCCGGCGCCGCCGGCAAGACCGGCATTCGTTCTCATTCGCTTGACTAAATACATTGATATCAATAGAAATAGGGCATGTCAAACTCGATAGAAATTCCCTTTTCGACGACACTGCTGGTACGGGACACCTGCCTGTGCCTGCATGTTCAGCGCGCCGCGCGAGCACTCGCACGGCTTTTCGACGATGCGCTTCGTCCGGTCGGGCTCACCAACGGGCAGTTCTCGTTGATGATGTCCCTCAACCGGCCGGAGCCGCCGCCGATGGGGCCTGTGGCCAATCTTCTCGCCATGGACCAGACAACGCTGACGGCGGCGCTGAAACCGCTGCAACGCCGTGGCTGGGTAAATGTAACGCAAAACCCGAAAGACAAGCGGGGGCGGCTGCTCAGCCTGACGCCGGAGGGCAAGGCGGTGCTCGCCGCAGCGCTGCCGATCTGGGAAAGGACGCATACAACGCTGGAAGAGACGCTGCCTGGCGGCAGCGGCGAGCGGCTGCGAAGCGAGCTGCAGGCGCTCGCCTGATCATCGGGCGATGCGCGCATCGTTGCCGAAATCGCTCCTGGCAAAGCCGATCCGCATCTTCGGAAATTCGCATTCGCCTGAACGCCTGCCGGCGACAGGCGAATGCGCCATGTCTGGCGCTCGGCCGGTTCGCGGTCAGTAGCGCGATATTCTTGCCGTGATGCAGATCGCGGACGAATTCATAAAGGATCGCGATGAGGGTGAGCGACGCAATGAGCGAGCGTCTGAGCGAAAAGCGAAGACGACATTTGCCGCGCCGCCCCCTCATCCGGCCCTTCGGGCCACCTTCTCCCCGCGGGGAGAAGGTGATTCCGCCTCAAGCCACCGTGACCGGAACTTCGGTCGAGGTACGCATGGCGTGGCTGTAAGGGCAGACGATGTGGGCGGCGGCGGCGAGCTTTTCAGCCTCGGTCCTATCCAGGCCAGGGATGTTGACGGTGAGCGCCACGTCGATCCCGAAGCCCGTGCCGTCTTCGCGCGGGCCGATGCCGACCTTGGCGGAAACCGTGGTGTCTTCCGGAATCTTGACCTTCTGCTGGCCCGCGACAAATTTCAGGGCACCGAGGAAGCACGCGGAATAGCCGGCCGCGAAGAGCTGTTCGGGATTGGTGCCGGTGGCGCCATCGCCGCCGAGCTCCTTCGGAACAGTCAACGTCACGTCGAGAACGCCGTTTTCAGAAACGGCGCGGCCTGCGCGGCCACCGGTGGCGGAAGCTTGGGTCGTATAGAGGATAGGCATGTCAGTCTCCTTTGCGTTGGGGCTGAACTTCGTATATTGCACAATTAAATTGTACGCAAGTGAATTTCGCAAATTGCATTCGGAATCTGAAAAGAGGAGAATTGCACCTCAAAGGAACAGGATCATGAAAGCGCAGATGGCAAAGACGATGGAAATCCCGCAAGAGGAGAGGCGGCTGGAGAAACAGCTCTGTTTCGCGGTCTACGCGACGGCGCATGCCTTCACGCGCGCCTATAAGCCGATCCTCGACAAGGTCGGCCTCACTTATCCGCAGTATCTGGTGATGCTCGTGCTCTGGGAAAAAGCCGAACTTCCGGTAAAGACGATCGGCGAGCAGCTCGACCTCGATTCGGGCACGCTCTCGCCGCTGCTCAAGCGGCTGGAGCAGACCGGGCTGATCAAGCGGACCCGGGACGCACGCGACGAGCGGCAGGTGATCGTTTCACTGACGCCGAAGGGCCGGTCGATGAAGAGCGAGGCGGCAACGATCATGACGGCCATCGGCCAGGCGGCCGGCTGCACGCTCGAGGAAATGGCGGAAATCCGCGGATCTTTACAGAAGCTGCGCGGGAACCTGAATGCAGCCGTGTGAGAAATCGCCCGCGCCTTTATGCGCGGGCGTTCAAAGATTTACTCGGCGGCCTGATAGGCTGCGGCGCGCAACGGCGACGTCCTCGGACCGAGGGCGGCGAGAAGCACGACTGCGACCGCAAGCAGCGCCGTGAAGGCGACGCCTGCCACATAAGGATCCCAGCCGAAGGACGGCGCCGCGCCGAAGACCGCGGAGGCGGCTGCGAGCACGATGCCGCCGCCGATCTGGAAGGCGGCAAAGAGCATGCCGGAGGCCAGGCCCGATTTGTCTTCCTCGACATCAGCGAGTGCCGCGACCTGAACGGAGGGATAGGTCAGCGCGTAACCGAGGCCGAGCGGGACCTGCGACACGACGACGAGCAGGATCGGATTGATGTCGCCGACAGCCGCGACCCAGAAGATGTAGCTCGCTGCCTGCAGCGCCACGCCGAGCGCCATGAGGCCCGTGGTGCCGCGGTTCTGCGCGATCGCGGCAAAGCGTGGCGCCAGGAACATGACGAAGACGCCGCCCAAAGCGAAGCAGAAGCCGGTGCTGAAGGCCGACCAGCCGAGCTCGTTCTGATAGTAGAGCGTCGCGATGAACTGGAAGCCGACATAGACGCCCTGAAAAAGGGCGGCGACGGCATTGGCATGGCTGAGTTTTGCTCGGCGGAACATTGCAAGCGGCACCATCGGATCGGCATGCCGGGCCTCAACCGCAAGGAAGAGCAGGATCAGAACGGCCGCCGCAGTCAGTGCACCCCAGGTGGGAAATGCGCTCCAGCCCTCGGCTGCGGCGTTGGTGATGCCGAAGACGAAGAGCAGCAGGCCGGGGGTGATCGTCAAGGCGCCTGCCCAGTCGAAGCGCGGACGGTCGGCTCCCCGGCGCTCGTCTGCGGGCAGGACGAATGGCGCGATCGCCAGCGTGAGGATCGCCACCGGAGCGCCCATGACGAGCGTCGCCCGCCAGCTGAAAATGGTGGCCGCTCCGCCAAGCACCATGCCAAGCACGAAGCCTGCGGCGCCGGTGGAGGAAAAGACCCCGAGCGCCTTGGCGCGGGCGCTGCCCTCCCCGAAGACGGAAAGCAGAAGCGCCAAAGCGGCCGGTGCAGTGAAGGCCGCGGCGATGCCCTTGATCAGACGGGCGGCAATCAGCGTCGGCCCGCTGTCGACAAAGCCGCCCGCGATGCTCGCAGCTGCGAAGACGGCAAGCGACCAGAGAAAGACGCGGCGGTGGCCGAAAACATCGGCAACGCGGCCGCCGAGCAGCAGGAAGCCGCCGTAGCCGAGAACATAGGCGCTGACGGCCCATTGCAGCGAAGTTGCCTGCATGCCGAGTTCGGCCTGAATGGCGGGAAGCGCGACGCCGATGGTCGAAACGTCCATGGCGTCAAGGAAATTGGCGGCGCAGAGCAACAGCAATGCCAGCCCCGCCCCACTTCGAGATTGTGTGAGAGTCATCGAGATCGTTCCTTTTGCTGCCGCGCGGGTTGGGAGGAAGCGGCAGAGGAACGAGAAAATGATCATCTCCGAAACCTATTGCAAATTGATAGTAACCATGCCAGGTATTACTGATAATGATGAATGACGCGACCCTTCGGAAAATCGACCTGAACCTCCTGCTTGCCTTTTCGGTGCTGATGCAAGAACGCAATGTCAGCCGCGCGGCCGAGCGGCTGCTGCTTGGTCAGCCGGGACTTTCGGCGGCACTGCGGCGGCTGCGCGAAGCACTCGACGACGAATTGTTCGTTCGTGTCGGACGCGGCCTGCAGCCGACGCCGCGCGCGCTCGCCATCGCGCCGGCAATCGAGGATGCGCTTTCCGGCATCGAGCGGGCCATCCGCCCGCCCGCCGCCTTTGACCCAGCCAGCTGGAAGGGCGAATTCCGCATCGGCCTGTGCGACAATCTCGAATCAGCCTTCTTCGGCCCGCTCGCAGCGCGCCTGCGGGAACTGGCGCCGGGCGCCCGGCTGGTCGGTGTGGCTTTCCACAAACGCGACGCCGCACGCCTGCTCGACGAGGGCGCCTATGATTTCAGCGTCTCGATCCACGACGAGCCCGCCTCCTGGCATATCCGCGATCCGCTCTTCGACCAGTGTTCGATCTCGATTTACGATCCGAAACAGCTCAGGCTGAAGACGCCGCTGACCCTTGAGGACTTCACCAGGGCAGACCATGTCGGCGTCTCGTTCGAAGGCAGCAACGGCTCGACCAATGTCGATATCGCGCTTGCCCGCTTGGGGCACAGCAGGCAGGTAGTGGCCACCGTGCCCCGCTTTTCCGCCCTACCGACGGCGCTGCGGGCCATGCCGGCGATCGCGACGATCCCGGAATCGATCGCCCGCTGCATGGCACAATTGCATGGACTAACGGTTTCAGTGCCGCCAATCCCGCTGCCTGCCGAACCGGTCACGATGCTTTACCGCCGCATCGACCGGGCGGACGGACGCTCCGTCTGGTTCCGCCGGCT
Organism: Rhizobium mongolense USDA 1844; assembly: GCF_000419765.1. Classification (GTDB taxonomy): domain Bacteria; phylum Pseudomonadota; class Alphaproteobacteria; order Rhizobiales; family Rhizobiaceae; genus Rhizobium; species Rhizobium mongolense. Next base: position 25,962 of record NZ_ATTQ01000010.1, read on the forward strand.
CTTCATCGACGTTGCCAGCGCCGCACTCGAAGCATCCGGCTGCCGGATGGGCATTTCCAGGGCGGCCGCCTAGCGAATTAGCCGCTAGAGGCCTCCTCTTCCCTTGAAATATAAGGCTTTTCCTGTAAATCACGAAATGTGTTTGGAATATTTACGAACGTGAGGTAAAACGTTTTCGCGACGTGATTTGGGCTGCACTATAACAATAGGAGGCACCGGCCGTTGAGGGCGCGATACGCATTGGGCAAAACCATCTCCGGGATTCTCTTCGCCGGACTGGCTGCAACAGGGTGCACGACGGCCGCCAAGGCGCCACCGCCGACTGCACGTCCTTCTTCCACCGCGAAACCAGCATCAGCCAAAGTGACTTATAATTATACGGCACGGGACCGCGATTGTCTGAAGCGCGCCATGTATTTCGAATCCGAACACTCGGATCGCGATGGCTATATGGCGGTCGGAACCGTCGTAATGAACCGGCTGACATCGCCCGCCTATCCCGACACGATTTGCGAGGTCGTAGCGCAGGAAAAGCAGTTCGCCCCCGGCGTCATGACCAGGGTCGTCGACCCGAAGGCCGGACCGGAACTTGATTCCGCCGTGGACGGAATCTTGCGCGGGGAACGGCATCCCGGCGTGCAGAACGCCATGTTCTTCCACACCGACGGCCTGAAATTCCCCTATCGCAACATGCATTATGTCGTCGAAGCCGGCGGCAACGTCTTTTATGAAAAGCGCGGCAGGGATGGAGCATTGCAAACGCCGGCACCTCTGCCGGCCTATGAAGTCGCGATGAACTACGTTTCCGACCCGCGCCTGTCGGGCCCGGTTCAGTTCGCAGGCGTGCAGCCGTTCGCGACTTCCACACAAATCGACGTGTTGCTCCCGGAGAAGGGACCAATCCCGAGGGCCATGCCCGATGTGGCATCGATACCGGATGCCACCACGACCTCCGCCATTCCGGCCGCTCCGCCGGCATCGACGACTCCAGGCACGGTCATGCCGCCGGAAGGATCGCCAATCGCACTGCCGACGCCCCGCCCCGCCTACAACAGCGCAGGACTGGCCGCCGGCCATCTGCCGGCGGGCGGCTGAGGCCGGTCATAAAGACTTCCTTCCGAAGCGGAAGGAAGTCGAGCTCATTCATCACTGCCAGACGACGATCGGTGTCTTGTTCGGCACGCGGTCGTAGAGATCGATGATATCCTGGTTCAGCAGGCGGACGCAGCCGGACGAAACGGCCTTGCCGATCGACCGCCATTCCGGATTGCCGTGCAGGCGGTAGAGCGTATCCTCGCCATTCGAGAAGATATAGAGCGCGCGGGCGCCGAGCGGGTTCAGGAGGCCAGGCTCCATGCCGCCGCGTTCGATCGAATATTTTGCGAGTTCCGGCTGGCGGGCAACCATCTCATTCGGCGGCTTCCAACGCGGCCACTTCTGCTTCCATTGGATGACGCCGTTGCCGGACCAGGCAAAGCCTTCGCGTCCGATGCCGACGCCGTAGCGCATTGCTGTCCCGCCCGACTGGACGAGATAAAGAAAGCGCGACGGGGTATCGACGACGATCGTGCCTGGACGCTCGCCTGTCGGGTCGATGACCTGCTGGCGATAGTAGCGCGGATCGATCTGCTGATAGGGGACGGCGGGGATCAAAAAGCCGCCGTCCTCGATGGGACCGTATATCACGTCAAGCTCGGCATCCGTGGGAGCGGGCGTCGTCTCGAAAGGGCGTGGGAAACGGAAACCGACGGGCTGGACGCTCGGTGCCGAAGTGGAAGCGCAGCCGGCGAGCGCGGAGGCCGCCGTCAAAGCCGAAAAGGAGAGAAAGTTGCGGCGGGAGAGAGATTTTTCGAGACTCATGCGCGGGACGGATTTCCTTCTGTCGCGGGGGAGAGCCGGCATGCGGCACGCACCCCGGTTTGTTCATTCAACGCCGGTGACGACTCGGAAATCTATCTGCCGCCGCCAAATAAACCATACCCTCACGAAGTCGTGTCCCCGTGCGGGCGGACGATATCGCCCGCCCTGTTGCGCCGCTACATCACAACGATCTCGGCCTTGGCCGGAACGCGGTCGTAAAGGTCGACGACGTCCTGGTTGAGCATGCGCACGCAGCCCGACGAGGTCGCCTTGCCGATCGATTGCCAATCCGGTGTGCCGTGCACGCGATAGAGTGTATCACGTCCATCGTTGAAGATGTACATGGCGCGGGCGCCGAGCGGATTTCCGAGGCCAGGATTCATGCCGCCGTTTTCGGCCGAGAAGGGGCGGATAGCCGGCTGGCGCGAGACCATTTCGGCAGGCGGCGTCCAGCGCGGCCATTTCTGCTTCCACTGGATGACGCCGCGGCCCGACCAGGCGAAGCCTTCGCGGCCGATGCCGACGCCGTAGCGGATCGCCTTACCGTTCGGCTCGACGAGATAGAGATGGCGGGCGCGCGTATCGACGATGACAGTGCCCGGCTTTTCCTGCGTCGGGTAGTCGACTTGCTGACGGAGATACTCGGGGCTGACGCGGCTGACCGGAATGGCCGGCAAAAGGAAGTCGCCATCGCGAAGCTCGCCGTACAAGGCGGTGTTCACCGGATTGGTGACCGGCAGGCCGTAGGTCTGGTTGAATTGCGTCGAGTAGAGATCGCGCACCTGCGGCACCGGCGGATCGGGGATCGCCCTTACCTTGCGCGGATCAACGCCCGGCGGCTCATAGAAGACCGGCGAAGTCTCCTGCACGAAGCGGGCCGGATCGGTCGCGCCCGTATCCGGAATAAGGACGTTGCAGCCGCTGAGGCCAAGGACCGCCACGGCAAGGCCGGCAAAGGGAAACACCCGGCGCGAAAAATCCATAAACCCACCCTTTATCCATTGTCAGCGGAGCGATATCTGGCGGGAGGATGGCATTTGCGGCTGGCGTGAAGCTGGCGTCAGCACCGGAAGACTTGCCGGCTTCACGAGACTGGACATCACACCAGCACAACGCCGTGGCCGTAAACGGTCGCCAGTTCGCGCACAAGCTGCGCTTCATGTTCGGTGAGCTTGCGAACATCGACAAAGCGCCAGTTGCGCTCATAAAGGGCGAAGGCTTCCTTTGCGGAAATGGCGCATAGAGGATCGCGATCCATCAGGAGCGATTTCAGCTCCGGGAAGTCGTTCGGAATGATCTCGTCTGCGATTTGCGCCATCATGCGTCCAATATAGACCCTCGCGGCGAAAATTGAAGACGCGTTCAAGCGGCCACCCCACGGAAAAAACGGATGCTTTGCTCGATCTCGGCTGGCAGCGCGGAGGTGTGGTTGCCGGCCACCCTATCGGTTTCGATGCGGATACCGGCCGCACGGGCGCGGGCAGCGAGCAGGCCCGCACGGTCGTTGAATTGATCCTCTTCCGTGCCGTGAACGACGTGGACGGGGCACTTGAAGCTTTGCGCGTAGCAGAGCGCCGATCGGACCTCGAATTCATGCTTGTTGCCGTCGTCGAAGCGGATGTCCTGCGGGTAGCGATTGAAGAAGCGGAAGGCGTCCGGATTGCCGGAAATCGGGGCGGCGGCGCGGAAACGGTGCGTGCTCATGGCGGCAAGCATGGTCAGCGTGCCGCCGATGCTGTGGCCCGCGACAAACAGCCGGTTCGGGTCGACACCCGGCAGATGCGCCAGCCGGTCGGCGGCGGCAAGAACGTCGTCCACCTCGTCGTAGAAACCGGAAAAATTGCCCATCTGGCCATTTTCTCCGCGCACAGACGGCATCAGCACCACGAAACCCGCCTCGGCATAGGGTTTCAGGAGCTGCCACTGGCCAGCACCCATGGCATTGCCGCCGTGAAGGAAAAGCACGCCGGGCTTTGCGTGGTGCCCGCGCTTGTATTTGCTGACCCAGGCCGCCAGTTCGAGCTCGCCGCCGGCGCCCGAGCGGTAGAATATCTGCTCGCCATCCGGCGGCGCGGCCAATGCCTCGTATCTGTCTGGCGCAGGACCCTTCTGCAGCAGCTTCGTGCGGAAGCGGCGGCGGACCTTGGCATAGTCGTGGGTGATCAGGCGCGGCTGATCCGGAACATTGAAGGCGGAGGCAGCGCGGGGAAGCATGAGGGCACCCGCGATACCGGCGAGCACAGCGCGGCGTTGGCGGAGAAAAGCATTTCGATCGTCGTCAAAGGACATGACACAGCACCCGATAGCCCCCGGGCACTCAAATATCTGCACCAGAACGGCATTTCGGCCAATACACATTGGGTTGAAATCCGGCCCTGCGTCATTGTCGCGCAGGCGGGCCTATTCCACGGCTTTGGTCGATCATCGCGACCAGCGTTTCGAGGCGGTCTGCCTCATAGGAAGGCTTGTCCGGCCGTAGCCGGGAGATGCGCGGAAAGCGCATCGCCACACCGGACTTGTGCCGCGTCGAGCGGTTGATGCCTTCGAAGGCGACCTCGACGACGAAGCCGAACTCGCGATCTGCGCGGATGGCACGAACCGGACCGAAACGTTCGATGGTGTTGTTGCGGACGAATTTATCGAGCAGCTCCAATTCCTGATCGGTGAAGCCGAAATAGGCCTTGCCGACAGGCACCAGCTGTTCGCCGTCCGGCGTCTCGGCCCAGACACCGAAGGTGAAATCGGAATAATAACTCGAGCGCTTGCCATGGCCACGCTGGGCATACATCAAGACGGCGTCGACGTTGTAAGGATTGCGCTTCCACTTGAACCACGGGCCCTTCATGCGGCCCGCCTGATAGATGCTGTCCCGGCGTTTGATCATCACGCCCTCGATCACCGGGTCGGGAGGCGAAGTCCGCAAGTCGTCCAATTCCTCCCATGTCGAAAAGGCGACGAGCGGCGAGAGGTCGAACCGATCGTGCGGCGCCTGCTCGATAATCTCCGAGAGCCGGTCGCGGCGGTCGATGAAGCTATTGCCGCGCACATCCTCTTCGCCGTCGAACAGTAGGTCGTAGGCACGGATGAAGGCCGGGTATTCATCGAGCATCTTCGCCGTCACCGTCTTGCGGTTCAAGCGCTGCTGAAGGTCGGAAAAGGTTCTCGTCGGGCTGTTCGAGCGTGCGGTTCCGCCAACGAGCAGTTCGCCGTCGAGCACGCCGTTGAAGCTGATGGACCCTAAAATATCCGGAAAGGCATTGGAGATGTCGTCGCCGGAGCGCGAATAGATCTTGCGCGTTTCGCCGGAGCGGGAAAGTTGGACCCGGATGCCGTCCCATTTCCATTCCGCCGCATAATCCGCCGGGTCGAGGCTGGTGAGATCATTGTCCTCCACCGGATGGGCGAGCATGACGGAATGGAAGATCGCGGGCGTCGCGAGCACTGGCTTGCCGCCCCTGCCCTCCAGCCATTCGAAGAGCGATTCATAGGGCGGCTCCAGACCGTGCCACAGCGTCTCGATCTCGATCACGTCCTTACCGCCGAGATCGGCCAGCGCCTGCTTGGCAAGCCGCGCCGAGACGCCGATGCGCATGGCGCCGGTGGAAAGCTTGATGAAGGCGAAGCGGCCAGACGCATCCAGCCGGTCCAGCGTATCGCGCACGAAACCGCGAACTTCGGTGCGGCCGAGCGAATTCATACGGCTGATGACCTCGCCGAGGCGCGGCTGGACAAAGGCGGAGCGCTCGATGTCCTTTTCGTTGTCCCAGACGAGCGAGATCGTTTCGGCGAGGTCGCCGACATAGTCGTAGGAGTAGCGAAACAGCACCTCGTCCATCCGCTCAAGCGTCAGATCGCGGAGCATGGCAGGCTTGACGTTGCGCACTTCGAGCGTGCCGGCGATCGCCGCAAGGCCATAGCCGCGGTCCGGGTCGGGTGTGTCGCGGAAATAGTCGGTCAGGAGCTTCAGCTTGCCGTTGCGGCTGGGCGTCAGGACGAGACGGTCGAGCAGATCGGCAAAGGGTTTCATGGGGCCGCTCCAGCCGGTCGAGAAGCCATTTCTTCTGGAGAGCCCTCCCCAACCCCTGCCAACAAGCAGGAGGGGCTTAGACGCCGCGCCCACCGCGTTCCATTCGCAACGATGCAGCAGGAAGCGACGCTGTATTGGGGCGAAAGGGAGCCGCATCGTACCCCCTGCCCCTTGTGAGCAAGGGTTGGGGAGGGGTCGTTGCGAATAGTCCCGCACATCGTCCTCAATCCCCCTCGTCCTCATAACCCACCAGATGCAGCGGCCTCGCCTTGATGTCATGCAGTTCGCACCAGCGGACTAGCGCTTCCTCGCGGCCATGGGTGACCCAGACTTCGGCAGGGCTGAGTTCGGTGATCGTCTCGGTGAGTTCCGGCCAGTCGCAATGGTCGGAAATGACGAGCGGCAGCTCGACGCCCTGCTGCTTGGCGCGCTGGCGCACCATCATCCAGCCGGAGGCGAAGGCGGGGAGCGGTTCGTTGAAGCGGCGCGCCCAGCGATCGGCGAAGGCCGACGACGGACCGACGACGACGGCGCCCTTGAAGGCGGATTTGTCGCGGCTTTCAACGGTGGCCGGCCGCAGGTCGCCGAGGTCGATGCCCTGCCCGGCATAATACTCGCAGAGCCGTTCCATGGCGCCGTGGATATAGATCGGCTCGCCGTAACCGGCATCGCGCAGTAGACGGATGACGCGCTGGGCCTTGCCGAGCGCATAGGCACCGATCAGATGCGTGCGCTCCGGAAACTGCCGGAGCGAAGCAAGCACCTTGCCGATCTCCCCCATCGGATCGGGATGATGGAACACCGGCAGCCCGAAGGTCGCTTCGGTGATGAAGACATCGCAGGGCACCGGCACATAGGCGGCACAGGTCGGGTCCGGACGGCGCTTGTAATCGCCGGAAACGACGATGCGGGTGCCGTTCTTTTCAATCGCGATCTGAGCAGAGCCGAGGACATGGCCTGCCGGATGGAAGCTTACCTTGACGCCGTTCAAATCCAGCTCTTCGCCGAAGCCGACGGCCTGCTCGCTGCCAGAGAACCCGTCGCCGCAGCGCAGGCGCATGATGTCGAGCGTCTGGCGCGTCGCGAGAACATGCCGGTGGCCCGGGCGGGCATGGTCGGAATGGCCATGAGTAACGAGCGCGTGCTCCACCGGCCGCACCGGATCGACATAGAATCCGCCCTGCGGGCAATAAAGCCCTTCGGGAGCGGGAAAAAGAAGAGCATCGGGTCGCATCATCAACGGGAAGATAGCGGGAAATGGGCGGAGAGCCAGTAGCTTCCTGCAAATCCGTCGGCCTGCCGCCGGCTGCCGCAGATCGACCCAAATCTCGCCTTAGCGATTCGCCACATTCGTTGGGAGGGACCGTTTTGAGAAAGAAATTGCGTTATAGCATAGCGGCAATCGCCGTCTTCGCCGCAGCCGTTTATCTGAACAATACCAATCTTTTGGCATCGCACCGGGAAGGCAAGCCAGTGCTGTTGGCACATCGCGGGATCGCGCAGCGTTTCGACGAGCGGGATTTGACGAACGACACCTGCACGGCGGCGCGCATGCTTCCGCCGAAGCACGACTATCTGGAAAATACCATCCTCTCGATGCGCGCGGGCTTCGATTTGGGTGCGGATATCGTCGAGGTCGATGTCCATCCGACGACGGATGGGGAGTTCGCGATCTTCCACGACTGGATGCTCGACTGCCGCACGAACGGGCACGGCGTCACCCGCGAGCACTCGATGGTGGAGATGAAGGCGCTCGATATCGGCTATGGCTATACGGCCGACGGCGGGAAGACCTTTCCTTTCCGGGGTGCCGGCATCGGCCAGATGCCGACGCTTGCCGAGGTGCTTCAGACGTTTCCGGACAGACGGCTGCTGATCAATGTCAAAAGCCGGGATCCGTTGGAAGGCGAGAAACTGGCTGCCGTCCTCAACGCCCTGCCTGGCGAGCACCGGGAACTGATCATGGTCTATGGCGGCGACGAGCCCATCCAAACCATCCGCCGCCTGGCGCCGGACATCAAGACGGCATCGCGCGCGAGCCTCAAAGCCTGCCTGCTCGCCTATATCGGCTACGGCTGGACGGGCATCCTGCCGCAAGCCTGCAAGAACACGATGATGCTGGTGCCGGTCAATATCGCTCCGTGGCTCTGGGGCTGGCCGGACCGTTTCCTCAATCGCATGGAGGCTGGAAACAGCGTGGTCTTTGCGCTCGGCCCCTATCGCGGCGGCGATTTTTCGACGGGGATTGATACGCCCGAACTGCTGGCAAAGCTGCCTGCCGATTATTCCCGTGGCATCTGGACGAACGACATCGAGGCGACCGGCAAGCTCAGGGAAAATTAGGCTCCCTAAGATACTTCGCGGCAAGGATTCTGTGTCACAACAGATATTCGTTTGGCACGAATGATGTCGGACGGAGAAAGGGTCCTTAATGTATCTGCGGCGCGATATGCTCGTCTATGTCGGTGCGGCTTTGGTCCTGCCGATGGCCGGTCGCGCCTTCGCTACGTCAAAACGGCCCGCACTGCGCGGGGCGCTGGATGCATCCGGGGCGGCAAAGAGCGGGCTGCAGGCTCTGATTGACAAGGCGGCACGCACCGACACGCCGCTTTATCTTTCGGCCGGGACCTATGAAGCTTCGAACCTCGTGCTACCGGACAATGCCCGCATTATGGGCGTTCCGGGTGCGTCGCGGATTCTACATCAAGGCAGTGTCAATTCGGCGCAAGGCGCCCGGCGGATCGAGCTTTCCGGCATCGTCATCGAGGGTAGCGGCGGGATGAGCGGCCAGGACAATAGCGGCCTCGTGCAGTTGACCGGCATTGACGACGTGCAGATCGACAACTGCGAAATCCGCGAGGCCGGCAAGCATGGCCTGCGCCTGGAGCGCTGCGGCGGCCGGATCGAACGCAGCCGCATTTCGGGGGCGGCGCAGGCGGGTATCTTCGCAGTCGATTCCACCGGGCTTGCGATCACTGGAAACACGGTTGCCGATTGCGGCAATGGCGGCATTCTCGTGCACCGCTTTGAAAAGGGCGAGGATGGCACCGTCGTTACCGGCAACCGCGTTAGGCGCATCAGGGCGGATGACGGCGGCACGGGGCAGAACGGCAACGGCATCAATGTCTTCCGCGCAGGCGGCGTGATGGTGGCAAATAACCAGATTGCCGATTGCGCCTTTACCGCCGTGCGGGCCAATTCCGGCGACAACGTGCAAATCACCGGCAATCAATGCCTGCGCTCCGGCGAGACGGCGATCTATGCCGAATTCGATTTTCAAGGCGCGGTCTTATCCGGCAACCTCGTCGATGGTGCTGCGAACGGCATCTCGATCGCCAATTTCAACGAAGGCGGAAGGTTAGCCACCATCATCGGCAACATCGTGCGGAACCTGAGGCGCGACGGCCCCTACAAATCCGAGGTCGGCTTCGGCATCGGAATTGCCGCGGAAGCCGACACGACCATCTCGGGCAATGTCATCGAAGACGCGCCGCTCTGGGCGATGCAGCTCGGCTGGGGGCCGTATCTGCGCAATCTCGTTGTCACCGGAAATGTCGTACGCAAGGCGCCTGTCGGCTGTGCGGTCTCGGTGGCGCAGGGTTCGGGCACGGCGGTGATCACCGACAACGTCTTCCAGGAAATGATCGAGGGCGCAGTCTTAGGCTTCGAATGGGAAAAAAAGGTCTCCGGGGATCTCACGCAAGCGGGGAGCGAGCGATACCCGCATCTCATCATCGAGCGGAACCGCACCAGCTAAGACGCATCAAAAGCTTTCATTGATCCATCAGGACCAGCCGCTTTCGCTTCGCCCGGCCGCGCTCTAATTTGCGCGCAACGACAAAGGGGGACAAAGCATGCTGACAATCTACGGCGTTTACCGTTCGCGCGCCGCGCGCGTCTACTGGACGGCTGAGGAACTCGGGATCGCCTTCACCTCCGTTCCGGTGATCCAGGCGAAGCGGCTTGCCAATCCGCTGGCGCCGGACGCACCGATCAATACGCTCTCGCCCGAATTCATCGCCATCAATCCGATGGCGCGGATCCCCTCGATCAAGGACGGCGAGCTGGTGATGCACGAGTCGCTGGCGATCAATCTCTATCTTGTGCGCAAGCACGGCGGTCCGATTTCCGGCAATACCGTCGAAGAGGACGGTTTGCTGACGATGTGGACCATCTGGGCGCTGGCGGAACTCGAGCCGCATACGGTAAGGATCGTCGTGACCTATGACAACGAGCACGAAAACACCGAGGCCGGAAAGGCCACGATCGACGTCGCCTGCCGCTCCATGAAGCGCCCGCTCGCCGTGCTGGAAAAGCACCTCACCAACAAGGAATGGATCGTCGGAGACCGCTTCACCGTTGCCGATCTCAACGTTGCGGAAGTGCTGCGCTATGGCCAAACGGAACAGGCGCTGTTCGACGCTCATCCGAAGGTTAACGCCTGGCTAAAGCGCTGCCAGTCCCGCCCGGCCTATCTCGCCATGCAGGCGGTACGCTCGAAAGAGCCTGTCTGAACCAAAGCCAGTACGATCACCCTATTCCGATTGGTTGGATTTCCAATCGAGCCCGATGTCCAGCGTCGGCGCGCTGTGCGTCAGCCAGCCGACCGAGATCAGATCGACGCCGGACGCGGCAATCGCACCTGCAGTCTCCGGCGTCACCCGCCCGGAAGCTTCGGTGATCGCACGGCCAGCGACGATTTCGACCGCCCGGCGAAGCTGGTCAGGGGTCATATTGTCGAGCAGGACGGCATCCACGCCGGTCTCCATCGCTTCGCGCAACTGATCGAGCGTATCGACCTCGACTTCGATCTTCACCATATGGCCGGCACCGGCCTTGGCCCGGCAAATGGCCTCGGCGACGCCGCCGGCAATGGCGACATGATTGTCCTTGATCAGCACGGCATCGGAAAGCGCAAAGCGATGGTTGACGCCGCCACCGGCGCGCACTGCATATTTCTCCAGCGCGCGCAGTCCCGGCGTCGTCTTGCGGGTGCAGGCGACCGAGGCATTCGTACCGCCGATCGCGGCCACGATCCCGGCCGTCACCGTGGCGATGCCCGAAAGATGGCCGAGAAAATTCAGCGCCGTCCGCTCTCCGGTCAAAATGGCGCGCGAGCGACCTTCGATCGTGGCAATGACGTCCCCGGGTTTCACCGCCGCCCCGTCCTCGACATGAGGGGTCATAATGATTGCGGGATCGACAAGCTCAAACGCCAGCGCGGCGGCGTCGAGCCCAGCGATCACCCCCGGCTGGCGGGCCACTATGATGACCGTGGAGCGGTGATCCTGCGGAATGACGGCAGCCGAGGTGATATCGCCAGCAAGGCCGAGATCTTCCAACAGCGCATTGCGGACGGGTGGCTCGATTAGCAGCCGCGGCAGGGCAACAAGCGTCATGTCAAGCACTCCTGGCAAGGGGGTCGGATGAAACGGCCCGCGCAAAGTTCAAAGCCTGAGGAAAATTCATCTTTTGGCGCTCGGCCTGCACGTGCTTGAGCGGAAAATCGGTTCGGGCATGGGCGCCGCGCGACTCCGTCCGCAGCGCCGCAAAGGCGGCAATCAGCAGCGCGACGGTGGCGGGATCCGTTGCTGGCCCCTCCTTCTCGACGAAGGGCAGGAGCGCGCCGATCGCGCCATGGATCGTACTACCGTTCCGCAGCACGCCGAGATGCGCGGAGACAATCTGCCGGATCGGCGATGCGTCGGGTTGCGGCGGCAGCGGTTCGATCGCTGTTGGCCGCACGGATAGGGGCGTGCCGGCGATATCCCGGGCCGAGCGCATGCCCATGACCGCGGCTTCGAGCAGCGAATTGCTGGCAAGGCGGTTGGCGCCGTGCAGGCCAGTCGATGCCGCTTCGCCGGCGACCCAGAGGCCGGGAACGGAACTGCGGCCGTTCTTGTCCGTGGCGACACCGCCCATGTGGTAATGCACGGCCGGTGCAACCGGGATCAGCTGCCGCGCCGGATCGACCCCGGCTTCGCGGCAGAGAGCATCGATCCCCGGAAAGCGGCTTGAAAAGCGAGCGCCGAGTGCCTTGCGCGCATCGAGATAGACCTTTCCGCCGCGGGCGATCTCGGCGCTGATCGCGCGCGCCACCACGTCACGCGGTGCAAGTTCCTGAGCAGGCTGATCCGCCATGAAGCGCTCGCCGCGCTCGTTGACCAGCATAGCGCCTTCGCCGCGCACCGCTTCGCTGACGAGCGCCAGCGGCCGGCGCTTCGAACGGAGTGCGGTCGGATGGAATTGCACGAATTCCATATCCGCAAGCTCGGCGCCTGCCCTTGCAGCGAGGACGATGCCCTGGCCGAAATTGATGACCGGATTGGTCGTCGCCTCATAGAGGCCGCCGAGGCCGCCGGTTGCCAAGAGGACATTTGGCGTCGGCACGATGAAAGCCTTTCCGCCGGACGCGCAAAGGACGCCGCCGATCGCACCGTCTGCGAGCGCCAGACGCCGGACTTCGAAATTAGCAAGCACGGTGATCGACGGCGTGGCCGAGACGGCTCGTACCAGCGCGCGAATGATGGCGGCACCGGAGCCGTCGCCTTCGGCATGTACAATGCGCGGGCAGGAATGAGCGGCCTCCAGCCCGAGCGCAAGCCGACCTTCGGCATTCCTATCAAAGCGGACGCCTAATTTCTCAAGCGCCGCGATCATCGCTGGCGCTTCGCTTACGATACTGGCGGCGATCTCACGATCACACAGGCCGTCACCGGCAGCAAGCGTATCGGCAAGGTGCATTTCCGCGCTGTCATCCGCGCCGATGCTTGCTGCGATGCCTCCCTGGGCCCAGGCGCTCGAGGTCCCGGCGCCCAAGGCGGCTTGCGTGATCAGGACGACCGGCTGCGGTGCCAGCGTGAGCGCCGCCATCAGCCCGGCAATGCCGCTGCCGACGATGACCGGGCGGCCGGCAAGATGGGTGAGGATTTCGGTCATATCGCCAGCATCCTTTCCACGGCACGCCGCGCGGCCACCGCAATGGCGGGCTCGACGGTGACTTCGTGGCGATTTTCCTGAAGCGCCGTGCGGATGTTCGAAAGCGTGATCCGCTTCATGTGCGGGCAGAGATTGCAGGGCCGGATGAATTCGACGTCCGGATGGTGCACTGCGACGTTGTCGCTCATCGAGCACTCGGTGAGCAGCACGACGCGCGCCGGTCGCGTCTTCCCGACATAATCGGACATGATGGCGGTGGAGCCGGCGAAATCCGCCTCGGCGACGACTTCCGGCGGACATTCGGGATGGGCAAGCACGGTGACGCCCGGATAATTTTCCCGAAGCTGGCGGACATCATCCGCGTTGAAGAGCTCATGCACCTCACAGTGGCCATGCCAGGCGATAATCTCAACATCGGTTTCCTTTGCGACGTTGCGGGCCAGATATTCATCCGGGATCATCAGCACGCGCGGCACACCAAGCGATTCGACCACCTGTTTCGCATTGCCCGAGGTGCAGCAGATATCCGAGGCGGCTTTCACCGCCGCCGAGGTATTGACATAGGTGATCACCGGCACGCCGGGATAGGCCTGGCGCAGCAGCGCGACATCCTTTGGCGTGATCGAATCGGCCAGCGAACAACCGGCGCCCATATCGGGAATGAGCACCGTCTTTCCGGGATTAAGCAGCTTCGCGGTCTCGGCCATGAAGTGAACGCCGGCAAGCACGATAACCTCGGCATCCACCTCAATAGCCTTGCGCGCCAGCGCCAGGCTGTCGCCGACGATATCGGCAACGCCGTGGAAGATCTCCGGCGTCTGGTAGTTGTGGGCGAGGATGACGGCGTTGCGGCGGCGCTTCAGATCGAGGATCGCTTCGACATCGTCTTGGAAGGTCAGCCATTCCGCCTTGGGGATGACGCGGCTGACACGGTCATAGAGAGAGGACGCGGACACGGGAGAATTCACGGCGAGCTCCTTTATACTCGAAACGAGTATTTACGGGAGGAACTAATTATTCTCAGTTTGAGTTTATGTCAAGCGCGGGAGAGCGGGAGTTTCGAACCGGAAAGCGCGCGTTCTTCGAGAACGGCATGCCGGTAGCGAAAGAGCTTCGCCGGGCGGCCGCCGGTTTCGCTAGCCATCTCGCCGGTTTCCTCGACCAGTTGCTGCTGATCGATCAGCCGGCGGAAATTCGGCTTATGAAGCGTAAGTCCCGCCAGCGCTTCGACGCTGCGCTGAAGCTGCAGGAGCGTGAAGCTCTCCGGCATGAGCTCGAAGACGACCGGGCGATACTTGATCTTCGCCCGAAGCCTGGCTATTCCGGTCGCGAGAATCCGCCGGTGATCGGCAAACATCCGGCGGCCCGGATTCTCCGCCACGGTTGCGCCCGCCTCCGCCACCAGACCTGCCTCATACAGCAGTTCGTAGCGTTGCAGGGCGAGATCTTCGTTCCATGCGGCGCCATCCAGGCCGAAGGTAAAGGCGATCCGGCGCTTGCGGTTCTGCTGGCGAGCGGCATCCGTCGTTTCCCAGCGCCGCAGCCGGTCGACAAGCGCGTCAAAGACCGGCGGCTTGCCTTTGCGGTGATCCTCCCACGGAAAATATTCGTACCAGCTATGCCAACCCGGCGCCGGGTGCTCCCGCACCAGCCCCAGATAGCTGATCGAGATCGTCCGTCCGCCGAGGATCTCGTTCTGCCGGTCGCGGTCGGCGAAGGTATAAAGCTGTTCAAGATAGCCAACCGGATGCGCCGTCTGTTCCTGAATCCACTCCCGCAGCCCGCTCTGAAGCGTGCGGTGCCCCATCTCGAAGGATCCGGAAGGCAGCGCCTCGCCAGTCCTGACCGTCATGACGCGCGGGTCTTCGTCGGTTACGGCGGCGAGGACCGCGATCAGTTCTGCGTGTGCGACGCCGATGGGCACTGTGAAGGATCGTCCTTTGCGAATGCGGTTCTAGCGAACAGCTTTGCCACACGAGCCATGCAAAGCCAATGCCAGCGAAGCGCCGCCCGCTGTCAGTCACACCCTCAAGAAAAGAGCTTCACCGTTCCGGCCATCTCCTCGCGGATCCAGGCCTTGAAGTCCCGCACCTTCTTCGGCTCGCGCGCGCCTTCGGCTGTCACGAAATAATGGCCGAAACCGGTTTTCGCGCGGATGCCGAAGGGGACGGCGAGCTGGCCGGCCTGCAGCGAATAGTCTGCCAGCGTCTGCCAGGCGAGCATGACGCCCTGCCCGGCGATGGCCGCATCGAGACAGAGCGATGCGTCGTTGAAGACGTGGCGCGTCGCCGGCGCCGAACCTGAGAGGCCCGCCTCCTTCATCCAGACCTCCCAGCCGAACATGGCGCGGCCATCGATGACGGCCGGCAGCTTCCGGATATCCGCGGGTTCCTTCAGATCGCGCGCCATTTGCGGTGCGCAGACCGGGAATACTTCCTGCTCCACAAGCAGTTCGGCCTTCACGCCCGGCCACTGCCCAGCACCGACGCGGATGCCAATATCGACGTCGGATGTCGACAGATTGACGAGGCATGTCGTCGCATCGATGCGCAGCTTGATATCCGGAAAACGCGCGGCGAATCGATCGAGCCGCCACACCAACCAGCGGGCGGCAAAGACGGGTGCCACGGAGATCGTCAGCGTCGCGTCGTCCCGGCGCTGCGCGATCGAGACGGCCTGCGACATACGGTTGAAGCCCTCCGTCAGAGCGGCAAGCACCGGCGCGCCCGCTTGCGTCACCACCATGCCCTTCGACGTGCGCTCGAAAATCAGCTGATCGAGCTGCGCTTCGGTCTTGATGACCTGCTGGCTGACGGCACCGATCGAGACCCCGAGTTCCTCCGCGGCAAGCTGCAGCGACCCGAGACGCCCAACGGCCTCCAGCGCGCGTAGCCCGTTCAAATGCACCGAGTTGAGATTCCGCATATATATTTTCTATAGCGCGTCGCTGATAATCTCGAAAAGGTTCCTCGTGGCTCCGATATTGAAGCGGAGCACCTGCAACGGCGAGGGATTCTCGCCGCGCACTTGCATTTCCGAACCAGAGAAAGGGAGGCATGGCCATGTCATTGCTGAAGTTTTTCTTGAGTAAGACATACGACGCGAAGTCTCCTGAGGCCGACGATCCGCTGTCGCATCCGGACATCGCCGCCATGTCGCCGCGACAAATGGCCGATCTGCCTTTAAACTATCCGGCGCCGAAGCCAACGCCCTATGAGACGCGGCCGCTTAATAGACGCACGAGGGTGGCGCCTTCTCCTCGACTGACTTGATGAGGCAGCGGGGGCGAACGCCAGTACAATCGAGGGCTGCCCGCATGAACCACCCCCATCTCCCCTCGCCGACCGACATGATGAGGAGGGAGTAAGGGGCGCCCTCACCCCTTTTCAATCGTCAGCGCCCGCTGCACCGCGGGGCGATCCATCATGCGGGCGTAGTGGGCGGTCGCCTTGGCGAAGCGCATCGGGTCGACGCCGTCGCCGCGCAGCCAGCCGGTCATCGTGAAGAGGTATGGATCGGCGACGGAATACTGCTCGCCCATGACCCAGGGGCCGGCGAGCATCGTCTCCTCGATGAGTTCGAAGCTTTCCGTCATGGTCTGAGGCACCTTGGCCTGCATGGCTTCGTGCGCGGCGGGATCGTCGGCCCAGCGGGAACCGCGGCGCTTGTGTGCATGGTTTACATGCACGGTCGAGCAGAGGTAGCTGTTAAAGGCTTGCAGGCGGGCGAACTCGAAGGGGTCGTCGAGCGGCGCGAGCCTGGCAGCCGGGGCGGTCTGCGCGATATAGGCGAGGATCGCCGGCGTTTCGGTGACAATGCCGCGATCCGTGACGAGCGCGGGGACGCGGCCCTTCGGGTTGATCTTCAGATATTCCGGCGAGCGCTGCTCATTGTCCTTGAAGCTGATCATCCTTGCTTCATAGGCAAGGCCGGATTCCTCCAGCGCAATGAGACTTGCCAGCGCACAGGTGCTTGGCGCGAAATAAAATGTCAGCATGGTCGAGACTCTCCTTTGGGAGGTTTATATAGCGCAGCTGTCACGCCCTGCCCATGGCGGAAATCGGGGCCGTTGCCGGCCCCGGCGCGTTCACGCGGCTCTCGCGCAGCCCGGCACAGCTTCCAGCGTGTACCAGACCGGAATGCCGCGCTCGCGCGCGATGCGGACGTCGTTGTCGGCACCCTTGGAGTCCCCCGGCAGCCGCAGCACGCCTTCGCAAAGCTCCAAAAGCCGGTGGGCGACAGGGTGGAAGATTTCCTCGTAGAGATCATCGCCGATCGACTTGCCGCCGGCTGCATTCCAGACCGGCAAGGCCACCCATTCGCCGATCATCGGCACATGGCCCGCCTTGAAGAGCGCATAAGCCGGTTCCTCCAGCCGCTTCAGGTTGGCCGCCATTTTTCCCGGATCATCGCCGGTTCCGGACCTGTATGGCCCTGCAATCAGGATCAACATCGTCAAACTCCATCACTCCCGGCCTCATGCACGGGGTTTCACGATAATGCGGGAATTGCTTGCATGTCGAGTCGTTTCAGGCATTATCGTGATAATTTGTTGATTTTCGTGCAGAGCAATGCTGACAACACAACGCAAATCCCTGATCCTCGACATCCTGCGCCGTGACGGCCAGGTCATCGCCAAACGCGTCGCCGAAGATCTAGCGCTGTCGGAAGACACGATCCGGCGCGACCTGCGGGAGATGGCGGCGGAAGGGCTCTTGAAACGGGTGCATGGCGGCGCCATGCCGATTGCCCCCGACCTGCCAAATTTATCGGCGCGGCGGAGCGTTTCGTCCGATGCCAAGCAGCGGCTCGGCGCCAGGGCGGTGCAAATGGTGAAACCGGGGCAGATGATCTTTCTCGACGGTGGGACGACGACGGCGGAGATCGCCCGGTGTCTGCCACGCGACATCGGCTTTACCGTCGCAACGCATAGCCCGACGATCGCGGCGGAACTGGAGCATCACCCCACTGCCGACATCATTCTCACAGGCGGGCGGCTCTACAAGCACTCGATGGTGGCAACCGGCGCTGCGGCCATGGCGGCAATCTCGCAGCTTAGACCCGATATCTTCTTCCTCGGCGTTACCGCCGCCCATCCCGTGCACGGGCTCTCGACGGGCGATTTCGAGGAGGCGGCGATCAAGCGCCATATCGCCCGTTGCGCGGCCGAAACATATGTCCTGCTGACCGAGGAGAAATTCGATCTCGTTTCGCCCTGCCGTGTCCTTGGCATTGCCGATGTTGCGGGACTGATCGTATCGGCGGGAGTGCCGGAAGAGCGGCTTGCGCCCTACCGGGCGCTCAATGCCGCGATCCTCGAAGCATGAAGGGCGCGGCGAGCCGGGCGATGTCCTGCGGCAATAGGCTTGCGGAGAGAGCCGCCACGAAGACCCCCAGCATAGCATAGGCCGTTATGCTGCCGGTTCCGAGATCGAAGATTGCCGCCAAACGCAGCTGGAATGCCGCGATCGTTGCGGCAATCCACGGCATGCCGAGCATGCGCGCCGGGAGGGCGCCGAAGCCTGGCGTTTCGGCGATTGCCGCAAGCACGCCGTAGCCCGCGGCAATCCAGATGATGGCCCGCAGCCAGGCCCGTTGGCCAAAGGGAACCATCCTCCCCTCTTCAAAGGCGATGAAGAGATAACCGCAGAACACCGTGACGAAGAGGAAGGCCACCGGCAGGCTTTCGACGACCATTTCCGGCCGCAACTGGCCCGTCCAGCCGCCCGCGAGAATCCCCGGGAAGTCCGCCGACGCCGAAAACCAGACAAGCGCGACAGGCGCCCAGAGCCAGTTGACCGACAGGTAGCGCAAACGGGCGAATGTGCAGATCACCATGATTGCCCCCGCAAGCCCAATACCCGAAGGCTTCATCGCGCCGGACATGGCAAGCACGATCGGCCCGCAGGAACCGGCGATCTCGGCGCAGCCGGACATGGCGACGATCGCCCAGGTCACGTAATCGAAACACATGGAAAAGAACAGGAAGATCGCGACGGCGATCAGCATCCACCAGAGATAGCGGCCTGCAAACATATCCTGCCCTCGTCGCACGGGTTGAACGCCGCACCATAGTAGGACAATTGCGCCGCCGCGCATCTCCTGTCGCAGGATTTGGTTTAATGCATATTAGGAACTGCTGATTATCTGAAACAGCCTGTGCCGTAACGGCACGGCCTATGCAAGGAGCGCAGCCGTGACGCGAATGTCGCCGACATGGATGCCGTTCCAATTGTGCATCGGCTTGACGCCCATCGAAATCAGCTTCGCGTGAACCTCGCTGCCCCTTTCGAAGAACCGGGCGAGCGTTGCCGCCACCATGGCCTCGGCGGCGCGGGTCGTCCCGTCCTCGCACTTCACGGCGATCGAGATCCCTTCTTCGGGAATTGCGGCGCAGAAGACGCCTTCGGCGCCGGTCTTGGCAAAAATCCTGCCCGGCGCGATCTGCATCAGCTCCGTGCAGGCGCGGCCCGTACCCGCGACATAGAAAGGCTCCGCCATGCAGGCGTCGAATAGGCGGCGCGAGGCCTTGGCGCGCAGCGGTTCAAGGCCGATGCCGGTCGCCATCTTGGCAAAGCCATGTGCGAGGCCGCGGAGCGGCACGGCATAGGTCGGGATCGAGCAGCCATCGGTGCCGCAATTGTCGCGGCCGAGCACGGCGCCGCTGAGGCTCTCCATCGTAGTGCGAATCTCTTGCTGCAGCGGGTGGTCGTAGCCGGCATAGCCCTTCGGATCGATATCCCGATGGCAGCAGGCGCAGACGAAGCCTGCATGCTTGCCGGAACAATTGTTGTGCAGCGAAGTCGGCGCTGTGATCGTGCGCGCCTGGTGGATCAGGGTCTTGCGGTCTGATGACCAGTGGGCACCGCATTCCAGCGTTTCGACGCTCCCTCCAGCGCGCGCCAGCATGGAGGCGGCAAGTGCCACATGCTCGTCCTCGCCGTTATGTGAAGAACAGGCAAGCGCCAGTTCCTTGTTGCCGAAGCCATAGGCATCGGCTGCACCACTTTCGACCAGCGGCAGCGCCTGCATAGCCTTGCAGGAGGACCGCGGGAAAACGCCGGCATCGATATCGCCAAGCCCGAAGACGACCTTGCCATCGCCGTCTACGGCAACGACCGTGCCGCGATGGCAGCTTTCGACGAGCGAGCCGCGAGTGACTTCGACAGTGACGGGATTGGACATGGGCAGGAATCCGGATCGGTTTTTGGGGAGAGCAAAGCCATAGCGCGTTGCGCCGATAAATCAACGCCTTTCGGCCGCGCTGCGGCGCAATTGCATTCCCGTTTCGTCGCGAAGCCTAAAGCGGGCTGATCCGGTAGGCGCAGCGGCGGGCGCCGAGGAGAATGTGCTCGGACCGCTCGACATTGGCGCCGAGCACATTGCGGAAGGTCTCGAGCTCGGAACGGCAGAAGCCGGCACAGGCCCGGGCCGCCGCACAGATGGGGCAGTGGTTTTCGACAAGCATAAACGAGCCGTCCTCTTCCATCCAGCTATCGGCCATGTAACCTTCGCGCGTCCGGATCGCTGTCAGCTGGCGGACGCGCAGAGCGAGATCGGAAGCCGAGACCTCCTCGCGGTAGCGCTTCACGGTTTCTGCCTCGCGTGCCGAGATGACGGTATCCAGCGCATCCCTGCCGAGCGTCTTGACCATGGTGCCCAGAAGGGTCGCAGTCAATTCCGCGTGGCCGTCTGGAAAGGTCTGGTTGCCGGCGGGGGTCAGATGCCAGAGCTGGCCTGGTCGTCCCCTGCCCGAACCCGGCTCGGCAAGCGGCTCGACAAGACCGTCCTCGGCAAGCTTCGTCAGCTGCTGGCGCGCCGCTTCAGAAGTGACGCCCAGCACATCGCCGATCGACGCTGCGCGTTGCGGCCCTTCGGTCTTTAGCAGAAGCAGAATGCGGTTGGCAGGCGATTGACGCATTTATTTTTCCAAGTCGTTGCTTGCTTTAACGAGGCAGGCATGCAATTTTCCAAATTATAACTTGGAAATAATGATCGCTAGGGAAAACATCAAGGTAATTATCATGACCAGTATCGATCAGGCCGCTGCGCCGCAGTCATCCGTCTTCCAGCTTTTCACGCCGGCCTTGCTGCCCGCCACGCTGATGCTCGGCGGCGGCGTGACGCTCTATGCAATCGAGAGCTATATCACCGCCACAGTCGCCCCCTCGATCGTCCGCGATATTGGCGGCTTACCGCTACTTGCCTGGGTGACGACGCTCTTCGTTGCCGCCGCCGTGCTCGGCTCGATCTTCGTCGCCATGCGGCCGCGCGGTATAGGCTTGCGCGGCGCCTATGTCTGCGGCGCCCTGATTTTCGCAACAGGCAGCCTCATCTGCGCCGTCGCCCCTGTCATGGAAGTGGTGCTCGCCGGACGCGCCGTTCAGGGTTTCGGCGCCGGCATCCTTGCAGCGCTTGCCTATGCTTTCGTCCGCTTCGCCTATCCGGAGCCGCTCTGGCCAAAAGCCTCCACGCTCTATGCCGCGATCTGGGGTGTTGCGACCCTGCTCGGGCCGAGTGCAGGCGGCCTGTTTTCGCAAGGGAGTGCGTGGCGATACGCCTTCATCATCATCGTGCCGCTCGGTCTGCTGATGGCCGTTCTTGCGCCATGGCTGCTACCGAAAGCGACGGACGACCGCGCGCACGGCAAGACGCCGGTCTGGCAGATCTGCCTGCTGCTTGTCGCCGTGCTGTTCGTCAGCATCGCGGGCACCGTCGAGCATATGGTCACGAAGGCTGCGCTGATTGCCGTTTCCGTCATCGCGATCTCACTGATGCTGGTGACGGAACGTCGAGGCAACAACCGGCTTCTGCCGACCGGCGCAGTCATGCTCGCAAAGCCGGTTGCGCGCGTCTACCTCATCATGTTCGTGCTGCTGTTCATCCTCGTCAGCGACATCTATATTCCCTATTTCCTGCAGACCCTGCATGGCGTGACGCCGCTGATTTCCGGCTATCTGACTGCCCTTGTCGCGCTCGGATGGACGATCGCCGCCTTCTTCAGCGGCTCTCTGACCGGCAGGCGTGCGAGCAACGCGATCGTCGCCGGCTGTATCATCGAAGCGCTGGCAACCGTTTTCCTGGCGATCTTTCTCGCCCGGGACAACCAAATGGCGAACCTTGCAATTCTCGGACCGGCGGCTGTCGCAATGCTGATGATGGGTTTCGGCGTCGGCCTCGGATGGGCGCATCTGGTGACAAAGGTGCTGCGCCTTGTCAGCAGTGCCGAGCAGGACAAGGCATCGGCAGCGATCTCGACCGTGCAGTCGCTCGGCGGCGCTTTCGGCGCGGCGGTCGCGGGCGTCATTGCCAACAGCACAGGGCTCCTCACACCGGGCGGCATTGCCGGCAGCATCTCGGCGGCCCACTGGCTCTACGCCGCCATGGCACTCCCCGGCATCGTCACGATCGCGGCGGCACTGACGCTGAGAGAAAGCCGAAATTGAAAAGAGGAGCCTCGGGGCGCCTCTTCGATGACTGAGAGCTTGCCAATCTCAGGCGACGCTGCGCTCCGGCTCTTGCTGGACAGCCTGCTGCTTCACGCCGAGATAAAGAACGGAGCGGAGGCCGATGCCGTAGGTGTCGCAGACTTCGGGCGTCAGGAACTCGCTGACCGGAACCTCCTGCACCGCAAGGCCTGACCGCCGGATCACATCGACGAATCCCGGCTTCGAGAAGATGCGCACATGGTCATCCTGGCCGAAATGCTGCCAGCGCCCTTCGGGCGTCGTCACTTCGGGATTTTCATAGTTGTCCTGGATCGACAGGCAGATCGGCGCCATCAGGATGGCAATGCTGTTCTGCTTGAGAACACGCCGTATTTCTGAGGTGGCGCGCACCGGATCGTCGACGTGTTCGAGCACGTGCGAGCACAGAACAAAATCGAAAGTCTCGTCCGCATAAGGCAGATTGTGAATGTCTGCCTTGTCGTCCGCCTCCGGCATATACATGTCGCAGCTGCGATAGAAGATGTGCGGGTGGCTTTTCAGCCAGAAGCTCAAAGAGCGGCCTGGGGCGATATCCAGAAACCGGAACGGCTGCGCCTGGTTGAGGCGCTGAAACACAGGCGTCAGGAACAGGGCATAGAGCCTGTCGCGGTCGCTCGAGTGACAGTTGGGGCAGCTATAGGCCTCATGATTGATCGTTTCGAATTCATCGACCCGATAAGGAAAGCCATGTTCGGTCGCCTTGTCGATATAATACCGCGGAAGCGGCACGAAATGCGGAATCCTGCTGCGGCAGACGGGGCAAGAGTGGAATAGAGCCATTGCATTCCTCGTGAGGACCGTACGACGCGCAATCAACGCCACATCAAGATGCGCAGTTCGGGCCGGGTTTCGCTTCAGACGACAGTTCAGCGACCCCGGAGACTCACATACGGCCAGGATCAGTTTTACCTTGTGCACCGATGCTGGTCCGAAGCTGACCTCAAACGGTCAGCGTGATCTTGCCGATATGGCTGCTCGTTTCCATCAGCCTGTGCGCTTCGACGACATCCTCGAAGGCAAAGGTTCTGTGGATGACGGGGGCGGCCTTGCCGGCTTCGAGGAGCGGCCAGACCTGGGAGAGAAGGTCGTCGCGGATGGCGCGCTTTTCTTCTGCAGTGCGCGGGCGCATCGTCGAGCCGGTGACGGTGAGGCGCTTGGCCATGATCGGCGCGAGGTTGACCTTTTCAGCGACCGCGCCGCCCAGCAAGGCGATGATCGACAGGCAGCCGTCCCTGGCGAGCGATGCGATATTCCTTTCGAAATAGGCAGCGCCGATCATGTCAAGTACGACATCGACGCCATGGCCATCGGTCTCGGCCTTGATGACTTCGGCGAAATCCTCACTCTTGTAGTTGATCGCCCGCTTCGCGCCGAGCCTTTCGCAGGCCTCGCATTTCTCCGCCGAGCCTGCGGTCGCATAGACCTCGGCGCCGAAGGCGCGGGCGAGCTGGATCGCCGTGGTGCCGATGCCGCTGGAGCCGCCGTGGATGAGAACGCTTTCACCCTCCGTCAAGCCGGCCATCTGGAAGAGGTTCGCCCAGACCGTGAAGAAGGTCTCCGGCAGGGCTGCGGCTCTCACCGCATCGTAGCCCCTCGGAAACGGCAAAACCTGGCCAACGGGCAGCAAGCAATATTCGGCATAGGCACCGCCATTGGCAAGGCCGCAGACCTTGTCGCCAACTGAGAATCCGGCAACGCCCGGACCGATCGCGGCCACGTCGCCAGAAAGCTCGAGCCCGAGAATGGGGCTCGCATCCTTCGGCGGCGGGTATGTTCCCTGGCGCTGCGCCACATCCGGACGGTTGATGCCGATCGCCTGCATGCGAACGAGGATCTGCCCCTCGCCGGGCACCGGAACAGGTCCGATCGCAATTCTCATGACTTCCGGCGCGCCGAAGCACGGCAGGTCGACGAAACGCATGTTCGCTGGCAAGGGCATGACGGCCTCCTCTTTCCGAAAGCCCAGGAGATAATTCAGCGCCCGGTGCTTGGGAAGAAGAGAAGTGGCAAAGGCGTCAATTCGCCTCGCCCAGCGGATGGAAGATCAACCCGTCTGCGCTTTCCTTCGCTTCGGCCTTGATGTGCGCGATTTCGGCGCTGACACGATTGATGTCGTCGATCACCAAGCCTTCCGGCAGTTCAAGGACACCGATCGAGCAGCGCATCAGCGGGAAGAGCGCTTCCGCACCGGCACGGTCATGACCGCGAATGCGCCCGGCAGCGCGGTCCTCGTCGGAATAGAGATCGCGGACGTCTTCGTGGAAATCGCTGATGAGCCGGTCAAGAATCTCGGTCAGTTCCTCCTTCGTCCATCCGATGACGCCGATGAAGAAGTCGTCGCCCCCGACATGGCCGAGGAAATGACGCTCGGCGAAGAAGTAACGGCGCATCAGCGCGGCGAAGAGCGAAATCGCGTGGTCGCCGAGATGAAAACCATAAGCATCGTTGAAAGGCTTGAAGTTGTCGAAGTCGCAATAGCAGAAATGCCGTACCTCGTCGCCGTCGCGACCGGCCTGGCGCATGAAATCGCGGATGGCGCGGTTGCCCGGCAGGCCGGTCAGCGGGTTCTGGTCCTGCGCGGTCTTCAACTGCTTTTCGTTGATGACCTTGATGAGTGAGGCAGCGGAGACGACGCCGGCATAGCGCATGTTGTCCGTGAGGATCAGGCAGTTGCTGCCTTCCATATTGGCGAAGATCGTCATCAACCGCTCGGCATCGGAATCGAGACCGACGATCGGTGCCATTTCGACGAAGTGCGAAATCGTACGGCCATAGACCTTGTTCTTCAGGAGATCGCGGCCGAAGGGCTGGTAGATATATTCCTTGAGATGGTGCTCATGGATGATGCCGCGCGGCTCGCCATTGGCATTCAACACCGGGAAGAAGGCCTGGCGCGGATTGCGGCGAAAGAGCTCGAAGACCGTGTCGATGCTGTCGTTCTCATAGACCGTCGGGAGCACTTCAATCTGTTTGCGGATAAGGATTTCATCGAGGGATTGCGTGTTGTGCTTGCTCTTGCCGAGATCCTGCAGATGCGGAAACGAGGACACGAGCTCGGACGTATGCGGCGTCGGCCGGGCAATGAACCAGCCTTGGACGAGATCGACGCCATATTCGCGGCAAGCCAGGAATTCCGCTTCGGTTTCGATGCCTTCGGCGATCACCCGGGTGCCGAGCACATGGGCGATGTTGACGATATTCTTCAACAGGTGGCGCTTGCGCGGCTTGCGGTCGATGTCGGCGACGAAGTGACGGTCGATCTTGAGGTAATCGACGGCATAGTCGCAAAGGAGCTTCATTTCACCGTGACCGACGCCGAAGTCGTCGATTGCCAGCTTGAAGCCGGTCTTGCGGAGCTTGGATACCAGCGCCTCGAATTCCGGCACGCTGGTGTTGTCGAAACGCTCGGAGAATTCGAAGCAGACCGAGGACGGCGGGATGTTGGCGGCCTTCAGGTGCTGGAGGAGGGTTTCAATCAGGCGGTCGCCGTGCGGGATCAGCCGGACGTCGAGATTGAGGAAAAGCGTCGAGGTCGAATAATTCCCGAGCGTGGCGAACTTGGCAAGCGCGCGGCTGGCGACCATCTGCTCCAGCTGCAGCAGCTGGCCGGCGCGATCCGCCTCATCGAGGATTTCAACAGGGCAATCGAAGCCGATGCGTTCCTGCCCGCGCATCAGGGACTCGTAGCCGAAGACCGTGCCCGTCCCCGCTTCGACAATCGGCTGGAAAGCATTTTCGATGACGAGTTTTGCAAGCGTCACGATCTGATCGCTGGCATAACGGCGCAATACGCCCGGTTCGACGGCGGCAGCCAAAGACATGCCAAATTCTCCACTGTGAAGCCTTCTTTTTCGCAGCGAAGATGGTGAAAAAGCATCAACGAACCCTTTCGCCAACGTGAAACTTTTGTGAAAGTTGCGAACCGGAATGTTTCAGCATTCCGATCAAGGGCTTAGGTCCGACTTATCAGGCGGATCGGCGGCGCTCCGCTTCGTGATCGGCAAACATGTCTGCAACGCAGCGGCCTCCACTCGCGCGGTCTTCGTCATTTAGAACGTCATTGCGATATTCTGCGAGCTTGCGGGCGGCATCCCAGAGGCGCAGCGCCTCACGGACAACCTCGCTGCTCGATGCATAGCCGCCATGATCGACGGCATCGCGAATGCCTGCTGCCTGGACCGGTGATATGGAAACTGTAACCATCGGCATAAACTTCCTCCCTTCGTTTTTCTATGGGGCAGAACCTGCCCTACGCGGGATGCATGACCACTCATGACATCTGTTCCGGCAATGTCGTCTGCCGGCGCCTTGGTATCCTTTGAATTTTAGTCTCGCCTCACATGCTTGTCAAAAAAAGAAACATTCCGTGAGCACAGCCTGTGGACAGCCTCATTGCACGCTTCGAAGGCCGATGCCGAACGCAATCATCGTCCATCCCTGCAAAATGAGATCGACCGCGAGGAAAAGACCGAGGACCCAGAGACTGTTCACCGGCCAGCCGAGCGCGATGATAAAGCCTGCGAGCGCGGTAACCACGCCGCTTGCGACAATCCAGCCCCAGCCCTTGAGCGGCTTCATGCGGCGGCCGATAAAGACGCGGAAGACGCCGGCGACAAGCAGAGCGACAGCGAGAAAGAGCGTCAGAGCAGCGGAGGTAAGGATCGGATTGATGAAGGCGAATATGCCTGCGAGCACGTAAAGTACACCGCTCAGCGCCCAGAAGAGAATGTGCTCCCAGCCGCGCACCTGAAAGGCGTGGATGAGATAGACGATCCCGCCGAAGACCATCAGCATTCCCACGGAATAGACCGACACCACGGTGGCGAGAAGCAGATTTCCGACCGCGATCAGGCCGCAGATCAACAGCAGCATGCCGAGACCCACGAACCATATCCATTTCGACTGTAGGGCCGAGGACGGCGCCCCATCGAAGACGTTAGCCATGACACACCTCCTGATAGCTGTTGATATGCTGCAGAATCGCGTGTCGGAAAGGGTTAAGGCTTCTCAAACTCCGCCAAAAGATTTTTGTTGATTGATCAGTCAATCAAAATTAATATGCGCTGAATTGCCGGAGCTGACCCTCATGCCGAAAATCGGAATGGAACCTCTACGCCGAAAGGCGCTCGTCGACGCTGCGCTGCGCGCAATCGCGGATCACGGCTCGCTGAGCGTGACCATGTCCGATATCGCCCGCCAGGCCGGCGTCTCTCCTGCCCTTGCCCACCACTATTTCGGCAGCAAGGAGCAACTGCTGGTCGAGACGGTCCGTTCGCTGCTTAGGCAGTTGCGTGACGACACCGTGACAGCGCTGAAGGCCGCCAGGACACCGCGCGAAAAGCTCTCTGTCGTCATCCGCGTCAGCTTCCAGGCCGATCAGTTCGCGCCGGAAACGATCGCCGCATGGCTCGCCTTCTATGCCGAGGCGCAGCGCTCGGAAGAGACGCGCCGTTTCCTCGTCATCTATGCCCGCCGGCTGCGTTCGAACCTGCTGGCCAACCTCAAGAGACTTTGCCCGCCGGATGCCGCAGGACGCATCGCCGAAGGCGCTGCTGCGATGATCGACGGGCTCTATATCCGCCAAAGTCTGAAATCGGCGCCGATCAACATCGAGGCTTCGATCGGGCTGACGGAGGATTATGTGACGATGCAATTAAGGGGGATCGAATGAGGCTAACCGCACAGGAATGAGGAGCTTTATTTTTGCCCTGTCGGACAAAGCAAAGGATTGAATTATGAAAGCCCAGCCGAAAGCGTCGCACTTCATCGACGGCGAATATGTCGAGGACGAAGCGGGCAGCGTCATCGAAAGCGTCTATCCCGCAACCGGCGAAGTGATCGCGCGGCTGCATGCGGCAACGCCTGCCATCGTCGAGAAAGCGATCGCGGCTGCCAAGCGCGCGCAGCCGGAATGGGCGGCGATGAGCCCGACGGCCCGCGGCCGCATCCTGAAGCGCGCCGCCGAGATCATGCGCGAGCGCAATCGCGAGCTTTCAGAGCTCGAAACGCTCGATACGGGCAAGCCGATCCAGGAAACGATCGTCGCCGATCCGACGTCCGGCGCCGACAGCTTCGAGTTCTTCGGCGGCGTCGCGGCAGCCGGCCTCAACGGCTCCTATATCCCGCTCGGCGGCGATTTCGCTTATACGAAGCGCGTGCCGCTCGGCGTCTGCGTCGGCATCGGCGCCTGGAACTATCCGCAGCAGATCGCCTGCTGGAAAGGGGCGCCGGCGCTGATCGCCGGCAATGCGATGGTTTTCAAGCCTTCGGAAAACACGCCGCTCGGCGCGCTGAAGATTGCCGAAATCCTGCACGAAGCAGGCCTGCCGAAGGGCCTTTACAATGTGATCCAGGGAGACCGCGACACCGGCCCGCTGCTCGTCAACCATAAGGACGTGGCAAAGGTGTCGCTCACCGGCTCGGTGCCGACCGGCCGCAAGGTCGCCGCCTCCGCGGCAGGCCAGCTCAAACATGTGACGATGGAGCTCGGCGGCAAGTCGCCGCTGATCGTTTTCGACGATGCCGATGTCGACAGCGCAATCGGCGGCGCCATGCTCGGCAACTTCTATTCGACGGGCCAGGTCTGCTCGAACGGCACCCGCGTCTTTGTGCATCGGAAGATCAAGGGCGAGTTCCTGAAGCGGCTGAAGGCCCGCACCGAGGCGATCCTGATCGGCGACCCGATGGACGAGGCGACGCAGCTCGGCCCGATGGTTTCCTTCGACCAGCGACAGAAGGTCTTGAGCTACATCGACAAGGGCAAGGCCGAGGGTGCGACACTCGTCACCGGCGGCGGCATTCCGAACAATGTTTCCGGCGAAGGCTATTACGTCCAGCCGACCGTGTTTGCCGACGTGACCGACGGCATGACCATTGCCCGCGAGGAGATCTTCGGGCCGGTGATGTGCGTGCTTGATTTCGACGACGAAGCCGAGGTCATCGAACGTGCGAACGCCACCGAATTCGGCCTTTCGGGTGGCGTCTTCACCACCGATCTGACGCGCGCCCACCGCGTCGCCGACCAGCTCGAGGCGGGCACGCTCTGGATCAACACCTACAATCTCTGCCCGGTCGAAATTCCCTTCGGCGGCTCGAAGCAATCCGGTTTCGGGCGCGAGAACTCGCTTGCGGCGCTGGAGCATTATTCGGAGTTGAAAACGGTTTACGTGGGCATGGGGCCGGTGGCGGCGCCTTATTGAGAAAAGGCCAAGCCCTCCCGCTTGTGGGGAGGGGAAGGCCAACACATACTGAGTGTACATCATGCAAGCAGACTTCGTCATCATAGGCTCCGGCTCGGCAGGGTCGGCCCTCGCCTATCGTCTCTCGGAAGACGGCAGAAACAGTGTGATCGTCATCGAGGCGGGCGGCAGCGACTTCGGGCCGTTCATCCAGATGCCGGCAGCCCTTGCGTGGCCGATGAGCATGAGGCGCTACAACTGGGGCTACCTCTCCGAACCCGAACCGAACCTCAACGGCCGGCGCATCACCGCGCCGCGCGGCAAGGTGATCGGCGGATCCTCCTCGATCAACGGCATGGTCTATGTGCGCGGCCATGCCGAGGACTACAACCGTTGGGAAGAGCTCGGCGCCAGCGGCTGGTCCTATGCGGACGTGCTGCCCTACTTCAAGCGCATGGAGCATTCGCACGGCGGCGAGGAAGGCTGGCGCGGCACCGACGGCCCGCTGCATGTGCAACGCGGCGACTTTCGCAACCCGCTGTTCCATGCATTCATCGAAGCCGGCAAGCAGGCGGGTTTCGAGGCGACGGACGACTACAACGGCTCGAAGCAGGAAGGATTCGGGCTGATGGAGCAGACCATCTTCCGCGGCCGTCGCTGGTCTGCGGCGAGCGCCTATCTGAAGCCGGCGCTGAGGCGGCCGAATGTCGACATCGCCTACGGCCTGGCGCGCAGGATCGTTATCGAGAACGGCCGCGCGACCGGCGTCGAGATCGAGCGCCGCGGCAAGGTCGAAATCATCAAGGCGAACCGCGAGGTGATCGTTTCCGCCTCATCCTTCAACTCGCCGAAGCTCTTGATGCTTTCCGGTATCGGCCCTGGCGCTCATTTGCAGGAGCACGGCATCGAGGTGAAGGCCGACCGGCCAGGCGTCGGCGCCAACCTGCAGGACCATATGGAATTCTATTTCCAGCAGGTCAGCACCAAGCCGGTTTCGCTCTATTCCTGGCTGCCATGGTTCTGGCAGGGCGTGGCGGGCGCGCAATGGATGTTCACGAGATCCGGCCTCGGCACCTCCAACCAGTTCGAAGCCTGCGCCTTCCTGCGCTCGGCAGCCGGCATCAAGCAGCCGGACATCCAGTATCACTTCCTGCCGGTAGCGATCAGCTATGACGGCAAGGCAGCGGCGAAGAGCCACGGCTTTCAGGTGCACGTCGGCTACAATCTCTCGAAGTCGCGCGGGTCCGTCACCCTGCGCTCGCCCGATCCGAAGGCCGACCCCGTCATCCGCTTCAACTATATGAGTCATCCGGATGACTGGGAGAAATTCCGCCACTGTGTGCGCCTCACCCGCGAGATCTTCGGCCAGCAGGCTTTCGACCCCTATCGCGGGCCGGAAATCCAGCCGGGCGAGAAGGTGCAGACGGACGACGAGATCGACGGCTTCTTGCGCGAGCATCTGGAAAGCGCCTACCACCCCTGCGGCACCTGTAAGCTGGGCGCTAAGAACGACCCGATGGCGGTGATCGACCCGGAGACGCGCGTCATCGGGGTCGACGGCCTGCGCGTTGCCGACTCGTCGATCTTCCCACACATCACCTACGGCAACCTCAACGGCCCCTCGATCATGACCGGCGAGAAGGCGGCGGACCATATCCTCGGCAAGCAGCCGCTGCCGCGCTCGAACCAGGAGCCCTGGGTCAATCCGCGCTGGGCACTGAGCGACCGGTAATCAGAGCTGGTAGGGCAGACGAATGCCCAGCAGTGTCCTGGGGGGTTGTTCGCGCCTATTGCCGATATCAAGCGACTGGATATCCGCAGTTGCCCGATGGTGCACCTGGCAGGTTCATGTGATGGAGCTGCCAGATGCACCGCGCTCGGCTATTTTCATGATCGAACGCAATAACTTCAAAAGCAGAAACAGCTTGGGTATCCGCAACCTCGGCCTTCGCACAAGTTCAGTGATCGTCTTCCTTGCGTTGGTGGCGCACGGCGAGCACCGTCACGACTTGATCGCCCTCTATCTCGAACAGGACGAGGTAGTAGCGGCAGAGCGGATGGAACGACCAGTTCCCTCAGAAATGAATTACCACCGACCGCTTTGCGGCAGCAGAAGGGAAATTCCTCGAGCAGTTTTATTGGCCGTTGGATAGCCAAAAAGGATCTCTGCAGCATCGATATCCCGAGCAACGAGATAGTCGTAGTGCTGGTCGATACCTTCCAAAGCGTCGTCCGTATAACGGACCTCGTATTCATCTTTCTCTTGCAGCTTTGGCTGCATCGAGTTTCGCTCTAATCATTCCGAGCACCTCCTCGGAAGAATGATCGGGTGCGGTCCATCCAGCTTCGTCTCGTGAAGCGAGACCGCGAGCGATAACTTCCATCTTCGTCTTGCGAAGGTCGATCTGGCGCCGCACGGCTCTTTCGAGGAAGGCGGAAAGCGTTTCCTCTACCTCCAGCACGCTTTCGGCGGCAGCGCGCAGCTCGGGATCGAAGCGAAGCGACGGAAGGGACGCGGTTTTCATGGGACGGCATGCGTTGCAATTGCGATGCAATTTGTCCGTCTTTTTTGACGTTCTCAAATCAACGCAGATATGGGACGCGGATTCCAGGATTATCCCCCGGAAAGTCCTTGGTGTTGCGCGTCACCAGGAGCAACGCATGCGTATCGGCGGTCGACCAGATTATCGCGTCCGGCAATTTGATCCGGTGGCGCTGTCTTAAGCGAACAGCGCCTTCCGCTATCGCATTATCAACCGCGATGATCCGGAAGTTATTCAAGAAGCTTCGCGTCGCTGCTTCGACGTCGGGATTAGCGCCAATCAACACCTCCATCCAAGTGATGATGCTGATGGCACGGCGTCCATAGCGGTCAAGCTCGTCGCGGGCTTCCGGTATGGCGTTGAGATAGTCGATAAGGATGTTCGTATCGAAGAGTGCTGTTACCATTCGCTTCGAACTTTATCCTGGTATTCGAGCCCATCGATCTTTCTATTACCCCAGAGCCCGAAAGCTTCTGCCTCTTTTGTCCGATCATGACGGTCCAGAAAATCGTTGACTGCTTTGCGGATGAGCGAGGCGCGGGAAACCTTCTCGCTCTTCGCAATCTTATCCAGCGCCTTCAATTCGGATTCGACGATATCGACCAGGATACGCATAACGCTCCTTTATATATGATATATATACATATATATCACCTTATGCACGCAATCAAGACTGTATGAAACCGATCCACCGCCCGGCGATGAGAGCAGTAATCCATACCGCCGCCGAAACCATGGCTGCAATGCGCAAGCTCGCTGTAACGACCACTCCGGCAATCGCCTTTCGCCAGCTGTCCCTGGCATGCACGATGGCGGCATTGGCAACGCCCACGGCCAGCAATCCGATCTTTGCCAAAAATGCTGGGTTTCCGGCATATTCCATCGGCCGGACGCTGAAGAGGCAGAAGCCTGTGACGATCGCCGCCGTCAAACCGATTGCCGCTGCGCGCGACAGGAATGGTCCGACCACCGAAAGCGGGACCAACGGAAAGAAGCCCATCAACCTGAGATCGAGCGGCAGGATGGCACCGAGCAGCAAACCGATGGACAGGATATGCGAAGCGTTAACGAACATGTAAAGCAGCGCTGAACGCCGCAACCCGGCGGCGAGCGGCGTTGCGGCAAGCCATTCCAGAAGTTCGATCGCCATGCGGTCAATTCGTCTGGATTCGATCGGGATAGATATCGTAGCGCTTCTCGCCGACCGTAATTCGCACGGCCTTCATGCGCTTTTCATTCCGATCCAGCGAACGGTTTCCGATCGCAACGATCGGATCGCCGTTCTTCGCCGAGCCCTCGACGAAGCCGGAGCGCTCCGTCTGGCGCGGATTGCCGAGTTCGACGCGCCACACGCCGTCATCGGCGGTCGCAACGTCAAGCGCGGGATGCGGGCCGCCCATGGAAATCTTCTGGATCGTCCCCCTCAACTCCATCTGCTCGGCCTCAGCCCATGACCAGCCGTGATGCGCCGCAGCGCCGGTCGCGAAAGCTGCTGCGAGGGCCGCGCTCAAGACGATCTGCTTTGTGGATAAGACACGCATTTCAGTTCTCCCTGCCCTTTTCCGAACAGGTCCGAATTGGCGCATGCCGGCGGCTTTGAAAGGCTTTTCACCAAATCTTGAAGCAGGGAGATGATTTCGCGAACTACGACAGCCCATGGAAAGGCATGAAGCCGCCGTCAGGCGAGAAGGCGGGTGACCTCTGCGCCTTTTGCCGGCGCGACCGCGTCGGCGATCGTCGTCGAGAACAGCACCTTGCGCGTTGCATCCGCTACTTTGGCGAAGACGCTGCGGATTTTGCAGGTCTGCTCGCCGTCGCAATCGTCGCACTTGCGATAAGCGGTGATCGAAAGGCATGGAAGCGGCGCGATCGGGCCGTCGACGATGCGCAAAATTTCGCCGAAGGTGATCATGTCGGCGGGCTTCAACAGCAGATAGCCGCCCGCCTTGCCGCGTCGGCTCGCGACGATGCCCTGATGCTTAAGATCGAGCAGGATCTGCTCGAGGAATTTCTTCGGAATTTTCTGCTGCGCTGCGATGTCCGAAATCATGACGGGCTCGCCGGCATCGGCTTCCGCCAGTACCGTCAGCGCCCGGAGCGCGTATTTTGCTTTCTGCGTAATCATT
Organism: Rhizobium mongolense USDA 1844; assembly: GCF_000419765.1. GTDB lineage: Bacteria > Pseudomonadota > Alphaproteobacteria > Rhizobiales > Rhizobiaceae > Rhizobium > Rhizobium mongolense. The sequence continues at coordinate 60,123 of NZ_ATTQ01000010.1, forward strand.
TTGGACCGTCACACACACGAGCGATGCGACTTGCCGCACCACCTCAGAAGCTTACCTATCTCCTATTGCACAGCCAGCATGAACGGAATTTGAACGCGCCTGCGAAAGCCTTGGAAGATAAGCATTTTGGCCTTGTTTTTCTTGCTCGGCCAACGGACAGAATTCTACGCTGGAATTGCGCTTCCTGCATCTTTTTCGACATCACTTCAGATTTCGAATTGACAGGCAGCGTGTAACTCTACTAAATTTATAGAGATTAAACCGTCCTCGACGGATTGCAGCCTGACGCGGCTGCTTTTCTGCATTGCAGCGGCTTCGGAGAGATATTTGCTCCCGTATGCGCCGCTTTCGAAATCCGTTTTTCTGTGCGATCTGCCCTCAAGCTGCGATACTCCGGCCAACATCGAGGACAGGGTTTCCCATGACTGTTGTCAATATCATCGAAGAAGCGGAAACGCTGAATGCGAAACTTGCGCCCTTGAGCCTGGCCGAACGTCTGTCGTTTGTCGCCGGCCTAGACGTAAGAGTCGTCTTCACGACATCGCTTGGTATCGAAGACCAGGTGATCACCGCCGAAATCGGCAATCATCGCCTGCCGATCGACGTCGTAACACTGCAGACCGGCCGCCTCTTCCCCGAGACGCTGGCGCTGATCGACGAAACCGAAAGCCAGTACGACATCCACATCACCCGCTACGAGCCAGAGCAGGCCGATATCGCCGCCTATGCGGCGAAATACGGCATGAACGGCTTTTACGAGAGCGTCGAAGCCAGGCATGCCTGTTGTGGCGTGCGCAAGCTGAAGCCGCTTGCGCGGGCGCTGGCAGGTGCAACGATCTGGATCACCGGGCTGCGGCGCGGTCAGTCCGCCAACCGCGCGGAAACGCCTTTTGCGGAATATGACGCCGAACGGCACCTCCTGAAGATCAATCCACTTGCCGACTGGGATATCGAGACAATCAAGTCCTACGTCGCCGACAATAGCGTGCCGGTTAATCCGCTGCATGCCCGCGGCTACCCTTCTATCGGCTGCGAGCCGTGCACGCGCGCCATCAAGCCCGGCGAGCCGGAGCGCGCCGGCCGCTGGTGGTGGGAACAGGATGAAAAGCGCGAATGCGGCCTGCATGTCGGCGAAGAGGCGACAGCGGTTGCCGCACGATAGTCAGGAAGGGTGAGTTTGACGGCCGACTGCATGGCCCCTCACCCCTGGGACGGAAAACGAGCCGCCGAGCGCGGCATTTAACCCCCTCTCCCTGAGAGGGTTGAGGTGAGGGGCGAATGCCTCCTTGCCAAGGATCGAAAGTCTGGAGTAGGAAATGCCCGATAGCCGTCCGGATACGGAACTCAACAATCCACAGAGCGCCAAGCCGCCGCTCGATCCGCACCTGAAGGCTCTGGAAAACGAGTCCATCCATATCTTCCGCGAGGTTGCAGCCGAATTCGAGCGTCCGGTGATGCTCTATTCGATCGGAAAGGACTCGTCGGTGCTGCTGCATCTGGCACGCAAGGCTTTTTATCCGGGCCGCGTGCCCTTCCCGCTGCTGCATGTGAACACCGGCTGGAAATTCCAGGAGATGATCGCCTTTCGCGACGAGACCGCGAAGAAGTACGACCTGGACCTGGTCGAGCACATCAATCCGCGCGGCGCCGCCGAAGGAATCACACCCTTCAGCCACGGCTCCGCGACCTTCACCGACATCATGAAGACCGAGGGGCTGCGCCAGGCGCTCGACGCAGGACAGTTCGACGCAGCCTTTGGCGGCGCGCGCCGCGACGAGGAGGCAAGCCGCGCCAAGGAACGCATCTATTCCTTCCGCACGCCGGACCACCGCTGGGATCCGCGCAACCAGCGGCCCGAGCTCTGGAACATCTACAACGGCCAGATCCGCAAGGGCGAGAGCGTGCGCGCCTTCCCGCTGTCGAACTGGACCGAAGTCGATATCTGGCGCTACATCCAGGCCGAAGACATTCCGCTGGTGCCGCTCTACTATGCGAAGAAGCGCCCCTATGTTGAGCGCGACGGCATGATGATCCTTGCGGAAGACCCGCGGCTGGAACTCCTTCCCGGCGAAGTCCGCCAAGAAGGCATGATCCGTTTCCGCACCCTCGGCGATTTCCCGCTGACGGGTGCCATCCGCTCCACCGCCACCACCCTTGAAGACGTCATAGCGGAGCTGGAAATCGCAACCGTTTCCGAGCGCCAGGGCCGCGCCATCGACCGCGATCAGTCCGGCTCCATGGAAAAGAAGAAGCGTGAAGGATATTTCTGAGATGACTGCAGCAGCACCTGCAACCGCCATCGCCCTGCCTGCCGCCGAGCCGCTGAAGGCCACGCGCGACACGCGGCCGTTGCGCCTCATCACCTGTGGCAGCGTCGACGACGGCAAATCCACGCTGATCGGCCGGTTGCTCTGGGACACCAAGGCCGTCAAGGAAGACCAGGCGGCGACGCTCCAGCGCGATTCCACCGGCAAGCAAAATGATCTCGGCCTGCCCGACTTCGCACTGCTTCTGGACGGCCTGCAGGCGGAGCGCGAACAGGGCATCACCATCGACGTCGCCTATCGCTATTTCCAGACCGACAGGCGCGCCTTCATCGTCGCCGACACGCCCGGCCACGAACAGTACACGCGCAACATGGCAACCGGCGCTTCGACCGCCGATCTTGCCGTGCTGCTGGTCGATGCCCGCGCCGGCATCCTCGAGCAGACGCGCCGCCACGCGACAATCGCCTCGCTGCTCGGCATCAAGCAGTTCGTGCTCGCCGTCAACAAGATCGACCTGACCGGCTACGACCGCGCCGGATTCGAGAAGATTACGCACGAGTTCAAGGAATTTGCCCTATCGCTCGGCGTCAAGCAGATCACCGCGATCCCGATGTCGGCGCTGAAGGGTGAAAACGTCGTCTATTCCGGCCAGGCCGCCATGCCCTGGTACACAGGTCCGACGCTGGTCGAGACGCTGGAGCTTGCCACGGTGCGCTCTTCGCAGACCGTCGGCTTCCGTCTCTCGGTGCAGCGCGTGTCGCGTCCCGGCGAAAGCTTTCGTGGCTATCAAGGCACCGTTGCCGGCGGCTCGGTGAAGCCGGGCGACAGCGTCATGATCCTGCCATCGGGCATGGTCGCCAATGTTTCCAAGATCGTCACCTTCGACCTCGTGCGCAACGCGGCCGTCGCGGGCGATGCGATCACGCTCGTGCTCGACCGACAGGTGGACGTCGCGCGCGGCGACATGATCGTCTCGATCGACAGCCAGCCGCAGGTCGGCCTTGCCTTCGACGCGCAGATCGTGGCGCTACAGCCGGAAGGCATCGAGGCCGGCAAGCGCTACTGGCTGAAGAGCGGCAGCCGCCGCCAGCGCGTCCAGGTGCAGCCCATCAGCCAGTTGGAGCTGAAGACCGGCGCCTGGAACGTGGCCGAGCGGCTTTACATGAATGCCATCGGCAAAGTGCGCCTCGCCTTCGATGAAGCGGCGATCTTCGATCCTTATGAGCAGAACCGCTCCTCCGGCTCCTTCATCCTCATCGACCCGGACACCAACAATACGGTCGCCGGCGGCATGGTGACCGGCAAGCGCTCGGAGCTCGGCGGACTTCACGCCGGTGACGCGCGCGTCATCCTCTCGCTTCCAGCCGACCTCGCCGAGCAGATTATGGCGAGCGAGATCTTCGCAACCCGCCGCGACGAGGCGCATGTGCACCGGATGACCGCGGCGGAAGCGGCGGAACTCTGGAAAAACGCCGCAAGCGATATCTGAGACTGAAGATGGGGCCGGACGGCCCCTTTTTCTTGCTGTTCGAGGCGTGCGTTACGCATCCTGGCGCAAATGGATCGCTGCACGCAGTGTGCGGCGCAAATACTCGCCGGGGACCAGGGAAATTCGGGGAAATCGGCTGGTCGGAGTGGAGTGATTCGAACACTCGACCCCCACGTCCCGAACGTGACAGCCGAGAACATCAAAGCCTCGCATATCCGGCCCTCGCCATTGATCTAATTGAGTTTTTTTGATTCTCAGGCAATTCCAGATCAAACCAAGCAATTCCGTTTCTGTCAGTTTCTGTCAGTTTCTGTCCGATGTTTTGCGCGCCTCTCGCCGTCGTCTGGCCTGCGTCCAGGAATGAGTCAGCGACCTTTTCAAGGTCCTCTTCAGCGCGTCACGACCAACATTCTCGACGGACGTACCCTCGTGCTCGATGATGACGGCTACCTTCTCATGCCCCACCCTGTCCGCGAGCCCGGTCCATTTGCCGTGTCGGTCGAGTTTCCCGATGGGGTTGAAATCAGCGCTGTCTTCGATCTGCTGGGCTCCCCGTTCGGCGATCCTCGCCTCGAAGAGGCGGTACTGCTTGTTGCACGGGCAAAAGAGGATTTCGGATTGGCTCGTGCCAAGGCGAAGGGCCTCATCCAAGATTTCGTCGCCGAGTTCGACCAGGCGGCATAACCCACTTCCCTCCTCGGCCCCGTCGTCAGACGGGGCCTCCAACCAACACCAATCACTTTCAGCATACGATTCTCCTGGCCGCGGGGCTGAAAGACCGTGGCCAGATGCCTAAAGGAGGCAAGAATGCCCGTAACGCATTCGATCAAAACCCAGGACTACCTCAACCCGGCAGAGGTCGAACCTCACATCCAGGTCAAGGCTGTAACAGAGCCACGCGCAACGTGGTCGGTACGCCGCGCCTATCGCTTCGAACTTCAGTCTGAGGGCCGTCGCGAGCAGAACCCGGTGGTCCGTGCATACGAGGTGTGGGGTAAGTCGGAGTGGCACAACGGCGTGATCGCCCGTGAGTTCGAGCTCCATGACGTCTTCGTCGTGCAGCTTCGTGTGGCGGATGAGATGCTGACGGCCGAGGCAAAAGTGCTGCTTAACATGCGCGCACGCAAATCGTTGCGCCTCGGCGACGAGAGCGAGATCGTACTCCCTCTTTCGTCAGGGTCGGACGACCACATGATGCGTCGTCTCGCTGCGGTGCCAACACGGCTCGGCTCGTGGGCTGCTCTTTCGGCCAACCCGCCACTTCGTCACCGAAACCGCGATTGGCGGCCACAACGTCCGCGCGCCACTCCATCGATATCTTGAGCCCATCGATACCCGTATAAGCCTGCGCTTGGGCAATCCGAACGAGATCAACGAACTGATTGTCCTTCATTGGAATCTGGGAACGTTTGAACACACGCGTGTGAGCCGATGCATGGAAGAATGCCGCGCGTCCCAGCCAGGCGCGGTGGACGTCAAACACGCTCTTGATAGACTCGGTCGTCGCGAATACGAAACTCGGAATTTTCAATGTGGGCATGGCGCATACGAACTCGAAGCGCTGATTAATCTTCGGGAGCGCCTCCATCTCCGCGATCACCTTCGTCATGACCGCTAGGAATGTTTTCTCTCTGAAGCTGGGAATCGGATAGCCGACTGCCTTTGCGAGGTCGACGGGCGAAACGATCCAGTGACGCCTGTTCGACCCTATCTCACCTGCCTTGTTCCGCTTCGCCAGTAACAGAGCGGCATGCCGGGATGCCATGATCGATAGAATGGTGTAAAGCCTCGCGCTGTAACGGCTCCGGAACTTCGTCAGCGCGTTGAGGTCAACTGTCACGTAGCGACGGGACATCAGCATCGAAATTCTGACCTCTGGATCGATCTCGAATTTTATCACGTCGCGGCTTCGCAGCTTCTTCGGCAATGGATGTATGGCGAGGTCTCGCACGGGCCGTGTCAGCCGAGTACGACGGTAACGTATGTCGTAGCGCACAAGCGTCTCGCCGATGCGATCGAGGCTTTCGCGCAGCCGCGCTGGGTTACTGATCCCCAAATAGGCTAGCATCTCGCCAGACCTGACTTCGTGTACGAGCGACTTGTTGCTGTAGGCTGCCTTGTCCCTCAAACCTGCATCGCTTCCCTCCAGTGCCAACCGACGCAAATGCAAGACGCGACATGATGTGTGCATCCATGCAAGGAGCGCTGGCATTCCAAAAGGGTCTAGGTGCCGTCCATAGCTTGAGCCATGCGATTGGCGGCTTGAGACCAGACCTGCACCACGGGGAGTTGAACGCCGCCCTCTTGCCGCACATCATTGGGTTCAATCAGGCCGCACCAAGTGTCGTGGACGAGAAGAAAATCGACCGCTTGGCTGAAATGATCGGTAGCGAGCACACATCCGAGGCCGTGGCTAACGCCGTTGCGGACCTCACTGCCCGCCCTTCTTGATCACTGCCACATGACCGACCCCAGGACTGCGACCGCCGAGGAATACATGGAAATCCTCGAGACCGCCTACTAGAAATCGATCGACCTTACTCTGCACTTCGTTTTGATGTAGCAGCGGCTAGCCCCATCAGCCACCGTCCGAACCTCGGACGGTGGCTGTTCCATTAGTCCTCTACGTCAGTCCTTGACCCGAGCGCCAACAGCACTTTCCGTCCATATTCTTGGAACCATAGATCAACGATTTGAGCGTCAGTGCTTGCAGGCAGAGGGTCAGCGCGGCGCACCTTGAAGGTGGTGGGAAGATTGACCGAATTCCCGAAGACTAGCGCGTGCTGCTTTGGAAGCGATGGCAACCGTTTCAGAACGCTATCAGATATGAAAGGCGTCATCTGTCGAATCTGGGATAGGTCGTCGGGGTTTTGAATCCGGTGAACGACAAAATTGGAGCATTGGGAAAGCACTGTCTTGGACAACTCGTTCGGTCGCTGTGACGCGACAAGAAGAAATAGACCATATTTCCGACCTTCCTTCGCAATGCGCTCGAAAATACGCCCCGCATCCATGGCGTATCGCGATGGTGTCGAAGCCACGTAGCGATGAGCCTCCTCGAGCAAAAGATGCACGGGAAAGCGATTACGTGGTTCAGCATGCCGAAGGAGCCTGAACACCATCCGCGCCAGCACGGCGCTTACGAGCTCGACCACCTCGTCCTCAACAGCGTTCATGTCGAGGATCACGATCTGCGAGGATTTAATATGTCCGCCGTCTTGAGCGGCCATCAGTCCAAGCAATCCGGCAAGGAAGTCGGACTGCGACAGTTGGTCGGTGGATGTGTGCCTGAGGAACTCGTAGTCGGCCCGTTTCTCTAACGCCTTGAAGCGAGTAACCATCTGCGAGCAGTAATCTCGGATTTGGCGATTTCCGTGCGCTTCCTCGTAAAGCAGAGCCAGATCAATTGCGTCTCCGAGCTCGACGAAATCAAAAGGTATGTTTTCGTAGTCAGGAAATTTGATCCCTGGATCGATGAAACCGCCAGAACCGTTTGAACCTGCGAGATATGTGTACGCGTCCTGCAAGCCCGGCATATTGCCGAAGTTGACCTTGATGTTTTGGTTGAGGACGCTCGCGTTTATCTCGGATGTGCGAAACCGCTGCAGAATGCCGCGAATTCGCGTTTCCTTCGCGCCAGGCGGCGTTTCGTCCCCTAAAATCTGAGTGATGCAGGTCGCCAGGATGTGGTTTCTGATCTTCGCAAGTTGAGCACCCGAGGCTTGGCCGAAGAGTGAAACCAAGCCTAAGGCCATCCGTAGGATCGGAAGCTGCGTTCGTTCGCTGGCCTGCAGCAGGAGCTCCCATTCGGAAAGGTCGAGGAACCAATGAGGGAGCCGGAAAGACCCAGCCGCAGCGGTGCCGTCAATGATAAGGCGCTTGACCCCGATTTGGGCCCGGGCCCCCAACTCCCTAAAGGCTTCATGGTACTCGCCGTTCACATCGAGCACGACAAATGTCGCACCTCGTGCGCGATGCTCATTCGCCTTTTCAAATAGCGACTGCAGGACCGAAGCGACAGTGCACGACTTGCCGCTTCCGGTGTTCCCAAGAACTGCGACGTGGCCGCCGAAAAAGTCGTCAATCCTGACTTTCACTTGGTAATCTTCGAATATCACAGACTTGCCGATGGCCAGATTGCAGAATCGGGTCGCATCGGACGGCGTTGGCGGCCCACCATCCCTATTCGTTGAAGGCTGTGTGTCTTTTTCAGTGTCGAATATGCGGTCCAGTTCATCATCCAGGGAATACAAGGCGTCAGCGAAAAGCGATGGAAAAACCGAGACGCCGAACCTGAATTTTCCGTCACTGGCCATGGGAAGCATTCCGACGGGAACAAGATCGAGGAACTTGGCCGCGCCTGCCTTTTCCATTTCTCCACCGTCACGAGACTGGCCATCTCTTTCCCGCAGGCCCACCACCTCAGCCACCACATACTCGGGAGGTGTAGGAATCATCAGGAACGACCCGAGGCGCGCGACGTAGTGAACCCCATCGAAGCCGACGACAGTGAAATTGTCAGTTCCAGCATGAAGCTCGACCACAAAACGATCTCCGGATACAGATATCACCTTCCCGATGGCGCGCCGGCGGTCGTCATTGCCCATCTGCAGCGTCCTTTTTCTTTCCAAAGGTCTCCATCACTAGGCGAACCGCGTCATCTATCCTGTCGCTCTGGCGCTGCGGCATGAAGTGCTCGACGATCATGTTGAAGTAGTGGGCAGGATTTTTCTCGTCGGGGCCGTCGCCACCAATGATCCAGATGCGTTCGTCACGCAATGCTCGCAGTTTTGCGATCTCTCCCTTGGAATCGGGGTTTGCGAACACGATCAGCCTGAAAGTCGGGATCGTCAGTGCCTGATAGATAATGTTGTTGAGATGCTCGTCTCCAAACGCGAACCCGGCAGTGATCAGTACACTCTGCTCCCTTACGACCCGGCTTTGGAACTCACGGAAAAGGTCAGAATACGGCGAGCCGAGACTTGAATTCTGCTTCGCTGGCGTCGGGTAAATCATGACCTTCGAGTCGGCGTTCTGCGGCCAGAGCTCGCGGATCGGAAACAGACCGTGGTCATCTTCTGTCCAGCTCAACGACCCATGCAGCTTGCAGAGATATACAAAGCCATCGACGGCGGACCACTTTCGGCTCGTGACGTCGAGCTGTTCGGCAAGGGCGTAACGGAAGGTGGCAGGGTTGAATCGACGCTCTACAACTCCCGAAAAGCCGTTGGCGTATGGCAACCCGAGGCGGTCCATGGCGCGCTCGTTGAAGAGGTCGTAATTCGTCGTGAAAATCCACGGCCGTGGCAACGACCTGTCCCGCAAGACGAGGCGGCGATAGAAGCTCTCGTACACATCAAGGACGGAGCTGTCTCCAGCGGCGAACTCTCCGTTTGTGCATCTCTCCCAGAGAAAACTCTTCACCTTTTTGATGATGCTTTCAACGGTCACAAGGGAGCTGGCATGCTTAGGATTATCGCTTCGCCTGTAGATGAACTCCAGGCTAAACAGAAGTTCCATAAGCCGTTCAAGATTCCACGTATACTCGGTTTCGACGAGGGACGCGCCTCTCGCTTTTAGGAACTGCACGTCTTCGGAGGTGAGCGCCCAATCGCGAGGCTCGATAAAGTTGAAATCGTCGTCGAGTTCCGGCGGCAAAGGATGCTTGCAGAACTCGGAAGCCAAAGGGGCCATCGTTGGGATGCCCCGCTGTCTATCGTTGATTTCCAGCGAGGAGCAGCCCGCGCCGAGTAAGAAAGCGACGTTGCGCGCATTTAGAGCTTCAGTCAAAGACTTCCGAACGACGCTCGGTCCAGTTTCCCAATCCAAAGCCGTATTTGATTGATCTCCATGACGAACGAAATGAAATTGCCGCGGCTTTGCCGTGTCCTGATCCGACACCAAATCCTCCCAACCTGAATGTAATCGGAGCGCGCAGCGCTGTGAATCACAGGCTCCAATTGCGAAAGACTATCGAAATTCGCGGTGATATCCAGTGGGTTAAATGACAGACAACGTCCCGTCGCCAGGGCCGTTGGATCAGTATTTGTCCAAGTCGCCCGGCCTCGTCAGATTTGAACTGCCAGCCAACTGACGCCGTTTTTGCAAGTTGTGACAAGCAACCAGGCCTCGCTTGGGATTGTCTACGCCGAGCGGGACTGAACGATAGGCCGGCATGTCGCGGAAGGCTGTTCTCGGAATTCTAACTTTCATGATCGCGTCGCTGGGGAAGAACCGATTGCGGCGGCGGCCCGACTGAAGACCGCCGCAGCAAGGTCGATTAGGCACGTGCGGCGATATTCTGACGATTGGCGATCAGGTCGTCGACCACCGCGGGATCGGCCAAGGTCGAGGTATCGCCGAGGGAGCCGAAGTCATCCTCGGCAATCTTGCGCAGGATACGGCGCATGATCTTGCCGGAGCGGGTCTTCGGCAGGCCGGGAGCAAACTGCACCTTATCCGGAGAAGCGATCGGACCGATCTCGGTGCGCACATGCTTGACCAATTCCCGGCGGAGTTCGTCCGAGCCCTCATGGCCCGCCATCAACGTGACATAGCAATAGATGCCCTGTCCCTTGATTGCATGCGGATAGCCGACGACCGCCGCTTCCGACACGAGATTGTGTGAAACCAGTGCCGATTCAACTTCCGCCGTACCGAGACGATGGCCTGAGACGTTCAGCACGTCGTCGACGCGGCCGGTGATCCAGTAATATCCGTCCTCGTCGCGGCGGCAGCCGTCACCGGTGAAATACTTGCCCTTGTAGGTGGAGAAGTATGTCTGGATGAAGCGCTCGTGGTCCCCATAGACGGTACGCATCTGGCCCGGCCAGCTGTCGGTGATGCAGAGATTACCGTCGGCAGCGCCCTCGAGCACCTTGCCCTCGTTGTCAACAAGCTGCGGCGTGACCCCGAAGAACGGCACCGTTGCCGAGCCCGGCTTCAGATCGGTCGCGCCCGGCAGCGGTGTGATCATGTGGCCGCCGGTTTCCGTCTGCCACCAGGTATCTATCACCGGGCAGCGCTTGTCGCCGACGACATTATAGTACCACTCCCAGGCTTCCGGATTGATCGGCTCGCCGACCGTCCCGAGCAGGCGCAAGGACGAGCGGGACGAGCGGGTGACAAAATGGTCGCCGGCGCCCATCAACGAACGGATCGCTGTCGGAGCGGTATAAAAGATGTTGACCTTGTGCTTGTCGATGATCTCCCAGAAACGGCCCTGATCCGGGAAGTTCGGCACTCCCTCGAACATCAGCGTCGTCGCACAGTTCGCCAGCGGACCGTAGACGATGTAGGAGTGACCGGTGACCCAGCCGACATCGGCGGTACACCAGTAGATATCGCCGGGATGATAGTCGAAGACATATTCATGCGTCATCGACGCATAGACCAAATAACCACCAGTCGTATGAACGACGCCCTTTGGCTTTCCGGTCGAGCCAGACGTATAGAGAATGAAAAGCGGGTCTTCCGCCTTCATTTTGACCGGCGGGCATTCGTCCTTCACGGTCGCGACTTCCTGATGGTACCAGAGGTCACGGCCTGGTGCCCAGCCGATCTTGCCGCCCGTGCGGCGCACGACCAGCACTTTGTCGACGATGACGTGCTGCTTGGCGGCAATATGAATCGCTGTATCTGTGTTGGCTTTGAGAGGAACCGGCTTGCCGCCGCGCACACCTTCGTCGCAAGTTATGACGAAGGTCGATTCACAGTCTACGATACGGCCGGCCAGCGCTTCCGGCGAGAAGCCTCCGAAGACCACCGAATGCACCGCGCCGATGCGGGAACAGGCGAGCATCGTATAGGCGGCCTCAGGGATCATCGGCATATAGATGGTGACGCGGTCACCTTTCTTGACGCCGTGTCTCTTCAGCACATTCGCCAACCGACAGACCTGATCGTAAAGCTCGTTATATGTGACCTTCTTGTCGACATAGGGGTTGTCGCCTTCGAAGATGATGGCCGTCTGGTTACCGTGCGTCTTCAGATGCCTGTCGATGCAGTTATAGGAGACGTTGGTTTGGCCGTCTTCGAACCACTTGATCGAGACCTTGCCGGTGAAGGAAGTGTTCTTGACCTTGGTGTACGGCTTGAACCAATCGATCCGCTTGCCATGCTTGCCCCAGAATTTGTCCGGGTTCTCGACGCTTTCATCGTACCATTGCTCGTACTTGGCCTTGTCGATCAGGGCATGGCTCTTCACCGGCTTGGTGACCGCGTACTTCATAATCTCAGACATTTCGCACCACTGGTATCAGAAATCAAAATGGATCACGCCGCATAGCGTGGATTGTCCACGATCACGTCCGCGCCGTCCCGGTCGACGACAACCTTTCGCATTCCGCGCTTGAGAATGTCGCCGTAGTCGTGGCCGGCCTCGACATTGCACACCCAAACGAAAACCAGCTTTTCGGTGCCGACATTGATGGATCGGTGAGCCCAATCGGGAGGGATGAAGGCGCAAACACCAGGCTCCATCCTCACCACTCTCGTTTCGCCGTCGCGGGACTCGAGCAGCAACACACCGTGGCCGCTCTGCGTGTAATAAACCTCACCCATGTCTCGCCGCTGGTGGAAATGGCCGCGAGTCATGAAGTACTCGCCGCCGACATTGCCTGCCTCCATTGTGGTGGTCCCGAAGAAGAGGTCGCTGCCCTCTTTCTTGTATTCGATGACCTCATACACCACCGGGTCACCCTCCGTGGCCACCATCCTGTCGAGTTCGGCTCGGTCTTGAAAGACCTCCCGAAGCTCGCTGAGACGTTTCGTGTACTTCCCGGTGTCTGGCGAGACCTCTCCGGTCAGGCCGTTGATGAGCACACCTTCAGGCAACAACATGGCTCGATCCTTTCAATTGCGCCGGCGACATTGCCCCGGTCATCACCGCGACCGCGTCCGACATCGTGCATTCCTTGGGATTTAGGACAGCCACCCGTTTTCCAAGCCGATGGACGTGAATACGATCGGCAATCTCGAACACATGCGGCATATTGTGACTGATCAGGACAATCGGGATGCCCTTGCTTTTGACGTCCAGAATAAGGTCGAGTACACGACGGCTCTCTTTGACGCCCAGCGCCGCCGTCGGTTCGTCCATGAAAATGACCCGGCTGCCGAACGCGGCCGCGCGCGCGATCGCGACGCCCTGGCGTTGTCCGCCCGACAGCGTTTCCACTGGCTGGTCTATATTTTGAATCGTCAGGAGACCGAGTTCCGACAATTTGGTTCTCGCTATAGTGCGCATTGCCGGCTGATCCAGTCGTCGCAGTAGCCTGCCCGATAGACCGGAGCGGCGCACCTCCCGCCCAAGGAACATGTTATCGGCGATCGACAGCGCCGGAGACAGCGCGAGGTTCTGGTACACGGTCTCGATGCCGGCGTTTCGGGCATCCTCGGGTGAACGGAACGCAACTGGCGATCCTCCAAGCTTGATCTCCCCCTCGTCCGGCGTTACCGCGCCACAAAGGGCCTTGATCAGGGTGCTCTTGCCTGCGCCGTTGTCGCCGATCACAGCGAGGATTTCGCCAGGCATGAGATCGAAATCACTGCCATCGATGGCCACGACATGGCCGTATCTCTTGGCTAGCCCCCGCGCGGTCAAAGCGGGGACAGTCGCCGAAGGGATGCTGTCCTTGACGTTGGTTGTCATGCCGAAATCCTCCGAATCCACTGATCGATTGTCACAGCAAGGATGATGAGTCCGCCCACAGCGAACTCCTGCCAAAGGACCTCGACGCCCCACAGAGCCAATCCATTGCGGAACGTGCCGACGATGAGGGCACCAATCAGCGAGCCGACGATCGAACCTCGGCCACCAAAGAGCGAGGTTCCACCGATAACCACAGCGGTTATCGCATCGAGATTGGCATTCGCACCCGCCAATGGAGATACAGCGCCGATACGGCCTATTACGACCCATCCTGCGATCGCACAGATGAAGCCGGCGATGGAATAGACCGCGATCAAGGTCTTCTTGGAATTGATGCCCGCGAGGCGAACGGCTTCGGGATCGTCACCGGTAGCGTAGATATGGCGGCCGAAGGCTGTTTGCGTGAGGACGAACCAAACGAAAGCGGCGATCGCGATCATCAGTACCGAGCCTGCTGTCAGGACAGCGCCACCACCAATCGGAAATCGCGTCCCTAGCCATTGCAACATCGGTGCGGCTGCGGCGACGTCCTGTGATCGGATCGTTTCCGAGCGCGATACGTACAAGACCATCGCACCGAACATCGACCAGGTACCCAACGTGACGATGAAGGGCGGGAGGCGTAGCATCGCAACGAACATGCCGTTGATGAAGCCACAGAGCGTGCCGCAGAGAAGGCCCGCCAGGAAACTAAGCTCGGGCGGGAGCCCCAGAACAACGGAAAGACGCCCCATTACCACTGCCGACAATACCATCATAGCTCCGACAGACAGATCGATGCCCGCAGTCAGGATGATGAGCGTTTGTGCAATGGCGAGAACGCCGATGATGGTGACTTGTTGGAGAATGAGGGAAAGATTGAATGGCGCGAAGAACTTGCCTCCCACGCCGAAAGCGAACACCGTGATGCCGAGCAGGAGGACGATGAGCGGAACCGAGGTCGGATGCTTGTGAAGGAAACCCTGGACCTTCTTCACCATTCCGCTCGATGCGGCGAAGCTTGCGACATCGGTAGATGCGCCCTTCAAACCGTCTTCCGCGTTGGTGGAAATGTTGTCAGTCATGGCGATGGCTCCGATTAAACAGCGGGCCGCCAGAGGCAGCCCGCGCAACTCTTCGAGAGGTTAGCCCCAGCACAACTGGAGGCCTTTCTTGGTGTCGATGGACTCAACACCGTTGACGGGCTTGTCGGTGATCAGCTTGACGCCCGTGTCGAAGAACTTCAGCCCCGGAGTGGGCTGGGGCTTTTCACCAGTCTTGATGTACTTGTCGAGCGCCTCGACGCCGATCGAGCCCATGTTCTTGAGGAACTGCATCGAAGTCGCGCCGATGACACCCGCCTCGACGTTCTTGACACCCGGGCAACCGCCATCGATCGATACGACGAGCACGGAGCCGTCGTCCTTGCCGACAGCCTTGAGCGCCTCCCAAGCACCAGCCGCGGACGGTTCATTGATGGTGTAGACGACGTTGATGTCGCTGCACTTCTGCAGAAGTTTCTCCATGGCGGTGCGTCCACCGTCTTCAGCTCCGCCGGTCATCTCGTGGCCGCAGATGCGATTGTCGGTCTCGTCGCCGTAGCGATTGGGGTCCTTGATATCGATCCCGAAGCCCTTCATGAATCCTTGGTCGCGAAGGAAGTCGACAGATGGCTGACTGACGGCGAGATCGAGGAAGGCGATCTTCGCGTTTGCTGACTTGTCGCCGAGCGTCTTGGACGCCCACTCGCCGATCAATTGACCGGCCTTGAAGTTATCCGTTCCGAACGTCGCATCTGCCGCGTCAATGGGCTCGAGCGGTGTGTCGAGCGCGATCACCAAAACCCCTGCATCACGCGCGGCCTTTACGGCAGGCACGATAGCCTTCGTGTCACTCGGTGTGATCAGGATGCCCTTCGCTCCAGAAGAGACGAGATTTTCAATCGCCTCCACCTGACCGTCATTGTCGCCATCGAACTTGCCGGCGAACGACCGAAGCTCGAGACCAAGCTCCTTGGCCTTCTCCTCGGCCCCTTCCCGCATCTTGACGAAGCCGGGGTTGGTATTCGTCTTCGTGATAATTCCGACGATCTCGGCCGCCATTGCGTGACCGCCAAACAGCATAGACGCCGCGACCAACGCAGCCATACGAACTTTCATGATTGCCTCCCGTTGAGATCGCTCCTCCTTGAGCGATCGGCAAAAATTCCATGCTGACGCCGGAAGAGTCAATAGTTTTTTTTGTATAAAAATTAACTTAGACTATTGTACGCCCTCGTATTCCCGAGGTATTTTGGGCCAATGGGTTTGTTTCAAAAGAAAAATAATGCGATAGACATCCGCTAAGACCCGTGAATTTTCGGACGTTATGCAGAATGGTCGACCAGACAGTTGCCAAATACCTGAACGAGCTACGCATCCTCACGATGCTGCGAACACAAGGGCCCGCGAGCCGCGCCGACATCGCCAGATGGCTTGGTGTCACGCCGGCCACTATCACGCGCCTGATCAACAGTCTGATTGACCGCGATCTCGCGGAAGAATCGAAGACGGCTGGCAAAACCCCAGACGGTCAAAGAGAACCCGGCAGGCCGGGCGGGCGTGTTTCGCTTAACCCAAGCGGAGCTTTCTTCCTCGGCGTCGAGATTGGCGTAGGCATCATTCGTTTCGCGGTAATCGATCTGATGGCGAACGTCGTGGACTCGACGGAAATCACTGTCAGCCGGACCCTATCACCCTCCGAGGCGGTCGCTGCTATCGCCGATCACCTGAACGCCCTAAAAAAACAGAAGCTGTTCAAGTCGAAAATCATGAGTGTCGGAGTAACCGTTCCAGGTATCGTGACCTCCGATGGCTTCGTGATCAATCTTCCGATCCTTGGATGGAAGTCCGTGGACCTGCGCGCCGAACTGTCGAGCGCAATCACACTGCCTTGCTTCGTCGAGAACAACGCCAATGCTGCGGCATTCGGTGCCGTCTACACCCAGCCCTCCCTGCCCAGCATCTGCACCATTTTCCTCAAGCTTGGCACTGGCTGCGGCGGGGCTGCAGTGGTGAACGGCCGACCTCTTCGGGGAGCCAACGGAACCGCCGGTGAATTCGGACACATCCGGCTGTCGGATCAGGGCGCGCTTTGCAGTTGTGGCCAGCGGGGCTGCCTGGAAAGCTGGGTCAATCTCGGGGCGCTTGCACGAAACTACATGGACACCGACAAGCTGACCGAAAGCCAGTTTGCCGCCCTCCCCGCCGAAGTCGTCCACGAAGCGGACGCCGGAAACGCCAAGGCGATCGTCGCGCTGGAGAGTTTCAGCCATTGGATGGGGTTGGGAATCGTATCCCTCATCAACATGTTCAATCCCTCCACGGTCATCCTCGGCGGTGTCATGCGCCCCGTCCTGGAACACACGATCGATCAAATACGAAGCGCTGTTGAGGCTGGCATCATTTCAGGTATTCCGGTCCCCGACGTTCGCCTTTCGGAACTTGGAAAGTTCGAATGCGCGATCGGCGCAGCGACCATCGCGCACCACCATGCTTTCGACATTTCGCGCGTCGAAATGCATGAACACGAGCTTCAGCTTTAGTAGGCTGACGGAATAAGAGCCTTACCGTGACCACGCTACCCGATCTGTCCCAGTACCAGTTTTCCGCTATCGTGTTCGACTGCGATGGAACGCTCGTCGATTCCGCCGCGCTTCACTATGAGGCTTTCCGAAGTGGATTGCTGGATCAGGGTCTCGACATGAACCGGACTTGGTACATGGAGAGAACGGGGTTATCGCGTCATGCGCTGATAGCCGCCCATGCCGAAGAGTTTGGAAGTCAAATCGATGTTCCCGCTGTCGTGGCGAGGAGCGAAGATTGGTTTGCCGAAAACGTCCATCGAATGACCGAGGTCGCAGAAATAGCCGGGCTCGCGCGCAAATATGCGGGGAAAGTTCCGATCGCTGTCGCTTCGGGCGGTCAAAGGGTTCACGTCGAGGGCTCCCTCACGGCAACAGGCCTGATTGGCCTCTTCGATGCCATCGTCACGTTGGAAGACGTCGGCGTTGGAAAGCCTGACCCGGCAGTCTTTCTCAAGGCT
Source organism: Rhizobium mongolense USDA 1844 (assembly GCF_000419765.1). Classification (GTDB taxonomy): domain Bacteria; phylum Pseudomonadota; class Alphaproteobacteria; order Rhizobiales; family Rhizobiaceae; genus Rhizobium; species Rhizobium mongolense. The sequence continues at coordinate 77,593 of NZ_ATTQ01000010.1, forward strand.
GCCGAATTGCTAGGCGTGCCGCCAAGAGAGTGCCTCGCCTTCGACGATACTGATGAGGGTGTCGAAGCAGCAACCCGGGCTGGAATGACAACAATCGACGTAAGACAACTCGCCGACTGGTCAAGCGCCGCCCCGACCGGAGGGGCGACTATGCGCTCCTCCGATTAGTGAGAAATGATTTCAGCAGTCGGTCAAACATGGGCTTAAACTTGGGATAGGCTCTGACCAGATGTTCAAACTCGCGTTGATAATATTTCAACGTATCCGCGAGCTCCTTGCGCGCGTAATCGCTCGCCGGGCCATGCCGCCGTCTGCTGAGAACCTGCATCATTCCAAGTATGCGCCGCGCTATGTATTCCGGTGCGTCAACTGTCGTGGGCCTTAGCTGAGAGGTGTACACCCCAGTTACGATGTAGGGCTTTCGAATAGAGGATTGGTATGTCTCCCGCTGTGCTGACCAAAGCGCATGCGCAAGGTTCTTGTCGTAGTGCTTTGTAATCGCACGAACAATCACCTCTTCCGCCTCCCAAGGCAGAACTTCAACGAGAGTCCCGATGTACGTCGAGGCCCCAGCGTACATGAAACGGCCGGCAAGCTCGTGCCACGACACACAGGCATTGTTCACGATGACGGGATTGCCGTACCCAGCGATCGTCTGCACCATCGCTATGTAATTGAAATCGGACATCGCAAGTGCTGCCGAACCATATACACGGTCAATCTGCTCGCTCTTGACCGGCTTCAGCTCTTTCTTCTCGCTGGTTAAGGTGACCCAATCCTTGATCGCGGTACCCACTTCGACCTTGGCGTCCTTTTCTGGATCAGTCCACGACACTCCGTCGATGCTGTGGAATACGCTCATCACTGTGACTTTGAGCATTTCGGGGTCGTCGGTTGTGGCAATTCCCGGCGCGCTATCGGCGACGAGTTCCCTTTCCTTGCCAGAACTGTCGGTGAATCTGTAGGTTTCCCGGACACCGCTAACGTCCCCACAGTGGGTTGCAATCAAGAGAAAATCGTAGGGGTACCAGTCAACCATCGTGCTGATTGCACGCACAGACGCACCACCGCCTTCGTACGTCCGCACAAAGCTGCCTCGATTGAACAGGGCCTGGCGCACTTTCGCTATTTCAGGAGCATCGGTTTGGGCGGGGTCCACCAAAGCGGCGACAACCGTGCCTACCGAACTGTCAAACTGGCGCGCGAAGCCATTGACCACCTGAACGCCTAATCGGGGATAAATGAATAGGTGCGTGGACGGTATTTCGGGAAATGCAAATCCAAATGGAACTTGGAAGTGATAAAGGTTACGGACGCGCCCGACCCAGCTTTGGGGATTTGCGCATCCCCGACCAAGAGACGTATGGTGTTTGCTAGATCATGCAAAATCTGTTGTTGCGCGACTGTTTGCGAGGCATCAGACGACGAATAGAAACGTGAAAGAATGTCGTCTGCCTCGTGCTTATCGACCTCTGGAATCACGCAGAGACCTGCGCCGAGGGACCAAGCGTAGTTCGCCGCAACGACCTGAGCCAATTGATCCCCATCTTCGATTACGACCAGATGCGAGTTGAGACCTCGCTCGTATTTTTGGGTCTGACCGGAGTCTGAGAATACAAGGTGCTTCTTTTCCCGCATCGCCTTTAGCAGACCAACGCCGATATTTTGTCTGCCCCAGACGAGGTCGCCATTGTTCAACGGGAGGTGGATTTTGTTTATCACATGTTCGCTTGAAACCTCAGTCACCTCAGCGCCGTTGAAGTATGGCAGCAATGCTCTTTTGGCATCAGCTCCTATGCCGGAGAAAAAATACCGGTCCGCTGCGACCCGGGCGATGGTGTTGTTGCATGTGACAACCTCCGCAGCTGCGTCGGGGCGAGACATCCGCGGGGCCTCTATGACCGTGAGATAGGCACCTCGCTTCGCCAGTCTGGAGCAAAGCATTGCTGTGAGGAAAGCATCGTCTCCGACAATTACGGCATCGCTAAAGATGGGAGATGTAAGCGCAGTCGTCATGGTTTCTCGGAGTGTCCAATGATTCTCCCGATAGTAGGACACCAGCAAAACAAGAAGTCATGCGGCATTTGTGTCTTGCCGCACGTAAATGCGCTCCAGGCGGGTTTTGCCCCGGTAAACGCATCAGTTGCATGGGGCAACCATCGAGATTTTGGGCGTCCACGCTACCGATCTGCAATATGCGCAATTTTCGTAAGCAGCGCGTGGGAGCGCTCGGGTGGAAGACGTCCCACCCGCATCGATGCACGCCAACTCGACTGGCCATCGAGGCTTGGCACCGAGCCGATCGCCTTCTCATTCTTATATCCCGACAAGCCACAGGTAGCTGGCTCGGTGATCGCCAACGCGTCTTGGTCACCCGTCCTCGAAATCCAGCGGAAGGCATGCGGAAACTCCGCGGGTCGATGTGCGACCCAGTCCGAACTGCCATCCCCATGCACTTGAAGGCCATGTGCCCAACCGTCTTCATCGTGGAGGTAGCCGACCTTGAACACCATCTCCGGATCATACTCTTGGGTATCCGCTATCGTGTGGTGCGCCTCGGGATGCCTGGCCAGATCGGACAGAAGTTCCAGGTATCGAGCCGACGGTTTCAGGTGGGCGGGAACGGAGCTCCTGACCACCACTGCCTCGTTGGTGTAAGGCGCAGAGTATTCGAGCCGCGAACCATCTACTGGGCGGAAATTGATGTGACCGAGGTAGCAAACGTCCATTGATGTCCGCTTCAAGTTCTGCACCTCAACGCGGATGTCAAACCATGGCTCCGCCGCCGCGAAATGAACCGAAGGTCGAAAAGCATAGTGGGCCGTGAATGCCTTGGCATATTCGAACGAACCGCCGACAGAAAGGCCACCGGCATCCTGATCGACATCGATCCACGCCTCATCAAACTCTGCACTCGGCAACTCGCCATGCAACGGGTGATCATCGCCTTCACCCGGCGCTGCGATCGCGGTCAACCCGCAATGGAAGAAGAGGCCGCCCAGATTTTCCAGCAGCGGAACACCCCTTTTGGGGAGCCGCACCATACTTTTCATCCCGATCTCATGGCCGTCTATCGTCGCGGACCAGATTTGCTGGCCGACGTAAGGGAGGATGACGGCATCGATACGGGATGTCTTCACACGAAGCGCTTCTACCCCGGTGTGGTAACGGAAGGCACTGACCGTGAAGCCATCTGACGTCGCTAGTATAGTCTCGGTGTCTTGAAACTGAGCTCTCTGAAGATGAATGCGCATTATTTCCTCCCAATTAATGCAGAACCCCGCGAAACGGGTCTCGCGGGGTTGATAGTCATTTAACTCGTTCGAGGATTTGGTTCAGCAGCACAGCGCCAAGGATGATCGCGCCTCGCACGACATACTGCCAGTACTCGTTGACATTCAGGAGCGTCATGCCGTTCGTCACGCAGCCGAGGAAGAGGACGCCAAGCAAAGTTCCCCATACACGGCCCTTGCCGCCAAACAGGCTCGTCCCCCCGATTATCACAGCTGCAATGACATCCAGCTCCATCCCTGTCGCGGTCGTCCCGGTACCCGACCCGATCTGCGAAGCGATCAGCACCCCGCTTACCGCCGTAAGGCCACCAGTGATCGCAAGCGCGATGGTCTTCACGCCGTATACGTTGATGCCGGACAGGCGCGCGGCCTCGGCATTGCCGCCAACGGCGTAAACGGAGCGTCCGTAGCTCGTGTACTTCATCAGGAACTGCATTCCGACGAAGACGACCAGCAAGACATAGACGGGGAATGGAATGCCATAGAGATCGCCCGCGCCAAGGAAAGAGAACCATCCAGGCAGGTCCGTCAGCGGAAAGCCGCCACTGATTAGGTTGGCGGCCCCGCGGAGAGCCGTAAAGAGCGCCAGGGTCGTGATAAACGTTGGCACATTAAACAGACGGCGGATTGTACCCGTGAACGTGCCACAGGCCACGCCGACTCCGACCGCGGCGACAACACCGATGACAATCGCCAGAGGATAGTCGAGGGACGGAGCGAGCTGCTCCGAGCAGTAGGCGACGATGCAGCCGGCCAGGGCGACGCCGGCCCCGACCGAAAGATCGATCTCCCCGGATACGATGACCGCCGTCATCCCAAAGGCAATGATCCCCAGCATCGCGCCCGTCCGCAAGACGTTCAACGCGTTACCGAGGGTGGCAAAACCCGGGGCGACGGCGATCAACACGATGACAAGCAACAGGAGAATTGCTTCCATCGCATAGATTTTAAGGGCTGTAGTGCTCCGTCGTTTCGACGTGGCCTGCTCGATAGGAGCGGCGGCTGCACCAACGTTTGGATTGCTGCTCATTGGTCAGCTCCTTCCATGCACATGCGGTAGAGTTCAGTGAGGTCGGTGGCGACCGGATCGGCTGTAGCGACCTGGCGTCCGCCTTTGAGGACAATAATGCGATCGGCGACCTCGAGCAGTTCCTCGAGCTCGCTGGAGACGAACACGCAGGCGAGCCCCTGGGCAGCCTGCCGCCAAATGATCTCGAAGATTTGCTGCCGCGCCTGGACGTCGACGCCGCGACTTGGCTCGTCGAAGAATATCACCTTCGGCGACGTGTTCAGCCAATTGCCGATCACGATCTTCTGCTGGTTTCCACCCGAGAGGGACGATACCGGCAGCATCGCGTCTGGGACCTTGATCGCTAGGTCGCTAATCTGCTGGCGGACGAAAGGCTCCTCGACCGACCGTGTTATCACTCCGCCTGATGATATGCGGGAGAGACTGGCCAGGCAGAGGTTGTCATGGCTCGAAAGCATCTGGACGAGCCCGGCTTCCTTACGATTCTCTGGCGTGTATCCGAGACCAAGCTTCTTCATGGTTCGGGGTTTCGGCGCGGAAATCGCGCGGCCATCGAACTCGATAGTGCCACGGTCGTAAGGGTCAGCGCCGAAGATGGACTTGAGGATTTCAGTGCGACCTGAACCGAGCAGCCCTGCGAAACCAAGAATTTCCCCGGGGTAGAGGTCAAAGCTGATGTCTTCGAACGCGCCTTCGCGGCTCAGGTTTCGAACTGAAAGGATGGATTTGTGTCGAGTGATGGACTTTCGAGTCGGACGTTTGGCCTTCGCGATGTCGCCGAACATCATTTCGATGATCTGGGCCGGCGTTGTCTCGGCCATCTCGACGCCGCCGATATAGTGTCCATCCCGGATTACTGTGCACGTATCGGCTATCTCGAACAGCTCATTCATGCGGTGGGTGATGTAGACCATGGTGACCCCACGGTCGCGCAACCGGCGGATCAGATTGAACAGCTGCTCCACTTCACGGCTCGCAAGCGCAGAGGTCGGTTCGTCGAGCAACAGAATCCTCGGCTCGAAGGACATCGCCTTGGCGATCTCAATGATCTGTTGCTGACCGACGCTCAACTCCGAAACAAGCTTCCGGGGATCGATGTCCAGGCCCATCTCGCGCAGCAGCGCCGCTGCGAGGGCGTTGACTGCAGCCCAGTCGACGACAGAGGCACCGAAAACCGATTTTTTCGGCATTCTGCCGAGGTAGATGTTCTCCGCAACAGAGAGCGACGGTACAAGCGAGAGCTCTTGATGGACGGTAATGATGCCGGCCGCGAAGGCATCACGCGGGGTGGCAAGTTGCCTTCTCTCGCCGTTGATCTTCACATAGCCGAGGGTGGGCTCTACCGCTCCGGACAGAATTTTGACGAGGGTAGACTTGCCTGAGCCATTCTTCCCCATAAGGGCGTGGACGCGGCCACGGTCGAACGCGTGATCTATGCGCGCAACGGCGATCTTTCCATCGTAAACCTTGCTGACTTCGACGAACTCGATGGCCGGCGCTGACGCGCCGGCTTGAGTCTTCAAATTGGAACCTGCGGTCATCGCGCCGGTCACTTATACTTTTTGAGTTCGTCGCCGAACGCCTTAACGCTCGCCGGATCGTTGCGGTTGAGAGCCTTTCCGGGAACGATCACTTCCTTTTCGTCCTGTTTCCCGTCGATCGCCGCGACGGCGGCTTCGACGGCCGAGAAGCCGATCTCGTACGGCTGCTGGGCGGTGATAGCCTGCAGGATATCGTCATCGGACTGGAGGAAGTTGACGAGCTGCTGCGAGCCGTCGATGCCGAACACAAACACCTTACCCTGCTTGCCGGAATTTCGAACAGCCTGAACTGCGCCGACCGTTCCGCCTTCATTGGCAGCGTAGATGACATTCACTTCCGGGTGCGCCGTGAGGATGTCGTTGGTAACCGATACCGCCTTCTCGGCGAGCCATGCGTCCTGGTCGGCGACGACCTTGACGTCACCGCCCTCGGCCACGGCCTTCGTGAAGCCACCGACGCGGGCAGCGCTCTGCTCAGGGACCTGCGACTTGAACTGCAAGATCGCAACGTTAGCCTTGCCACCCAACTTTTCCTTGATGAACGCCGCGGCGGCCTTGCCGGTCGAGGCACCCAGGTCCTCCTGGCTGGAGTTGATAAATGCTGCCGGCGTATTGCCTTCGATCGTGGAATTATAGGTTACGACCTTGATACCGGCGTCATTCGCGCGGTTCAGAGCCGATGCCGAAGCCGTCTTGCTGAGCGGCGAGATGACGATCGCGTTCACCTTGCGTGACACATAGGTGTTGACGAGGCTTTGCTCTTTTTCCGGCTTGTTGTCGCTGTTCGACTGGAGGAGTTCGACTCCCTCCTTTTTCGCAGCCGCTTCCATGCCAATCTGAATCGTGCGGAAGAACTGGTCCTGCTGGAAGACCATCCCTGCGATGACCTTATCTGCCGCATGCGCCGACATCGCGACGGAAACGGAGAGCAGTGCGGCACCGCATAACAGCTTGGTAAAATTCATGAATTCCTCCCATTTGGAAAATGTGTCCGGCTCAGAGCGCCTGCCTGGCTGACCTCCCGGCTCAGACTGGACGGCGCAAACCTGCGCTTCATCACAGGCCGAGTCAATATTTTTTTTACAAACGATATTAATTATGGACAGACTGAAAACCGTCCGTTAGGTTCCTCTCAAATGCCGCCGAGGACGGCTGGAGGAGCATACGATGACCACGAATATTTGGACGGATTGCACGTGCAATCCGAACGCTGACGCATGCCTCAATGGAGGCCGCCGATGATTGCAGAGCGCGAATTGGCGGCGTCCACGGAAGGCGTCATCGGTCTTTTGAACGCATCGAAGTCGTTCGGCGTGGTGACGGCGCTCAAGAGCGCAACCTTCTCCCTGCGCGGCGGCGAGGTTCTCGCCCTGCTGGGGGAAAATGGAGCTGGTAAAAGCACCTGCGTGAAGATGCTCGCCGGCGTATATGAACCGACGACGGGAACAGTGGTCCTCAATGGAAAGCCTGTTTCCCTGCGAAGCCCATCAGAGGCTCGCGATGCGGGCATCGCTGTCATGCATCAGCATCCTGGCCTCTTCCCGGACCTTTCCATCGCCGAGAACATCTTCCTCGGCCACATGGCAACGGGACCTCTCGGCTCGATCGCGCCTGAGAAGATGGAGCGCGACGCCGTCGAATGGATAGAAGCTGTCGGCCTCCGCCACTCGCCTTCGGAGAAAGTCAGAAACCTCCGAATCTCCGAACAGCAGCTCGTCGAGGTCGCGAAGGCGTTGTCGCAAGATGCCCGCGTCCTCATCATGGACGAGCCGACGGCCGCCCTCTCCCAGCGGGAAGTGGAAACGCTCTTCAAGGTCGTCGAAACACTTCGGCGGCGTGGCGTCGCCATGATGTTCGTCGGCCATCGGATGGACGAAATCTTCAGGATTGCCGATCGTATCGCGGTCCTGCGGGACGGCCAATTGATCGCGGTAGAGAGCGCGGCCTCCCTTGGACGCGATCGCGCGATCAGCATGATGGTCGGCCGAGAGCTTAGCACCCTCTATCCCGAACACGGCGCAGCAGTTGGTGAAGTCGTACTCACCACCAAAGGGCTTACCAGGCCAGGTGAATTCGAGGGCATCGACCTCGAGGTCAGAGCTGGCGAGGTCGTCGGTATCGGTGGATTGGTCGGAAGCGGCCGCACTGAACTCGCACGTGTCCTGTTCGGGGTAACGCAGCCGACCAGAGGGACCATCGAGCTCAAAGGGGCCAAAGTCGCCTTCAAATCCCCCGCGGATGCTGTCCGCGCGGGCGTGGCTTACGTTTCCGAAGATCGACTGGGGCAGAGCCTCGTCATGGATTTCTCGATCCTGGAGAACGCATCCCTTTCTATTCTCGACAAAACAACCAGGTCCGGTCTGAACAGTCGCTCGAAGGCCATGGAGCTAACCCATGGCGAACTGCAGCGCATGCGTCTCAAACACAGAGACGTCGATCAGCCGGTCAAGGAGCTCTCCGGGGGAAATCAGCAGAAGGTAGTCCTCGCGAAGTGGCTAGCGACCAAACCCGATCTGCTTATCCTCGACGAACCAACGCAGGGCATCGACGTGCAGGCGAAGGCCGAAGTCCATGCGATGATCGCCGAACTTGCGCGCAACGGACTTGCCATTATCGTCATCTCCTCGGAATTGCCTGAACTGCTGGGAGTGTCCGACCGGATCGTCGTACTGCGCGAAGGTCAGAAGACCGGGGAGTTCCCCGCGAAGGAAGCGACCCAGGAGAAGGTCTTGCACGCGGCGACCCAAGGCCCGTCGCCGGTCGCGTCTGCCCTCACGACCGAGGACGCCCTCGCGGCACCTACGTCCGGCTGGCTCCGGCGGATGACGGCACAGAGAGAGTTCGGACTGGTCATCGCAATCGCCGCTATCCTGCTGCCGGTTTCGATTATCAATCCGAGGGTCTTCGGCGTAGACAACATCACAGCAGTCGCGATGGATGTTGCGCTTCTCGCCATTGTCGCCCTCGCCCAGATGTTCGTCCTCGTCACCCGTAACATCGACCTTTCGGTAGCCTCGATCATTGGCCTTAGTGCGTACGCCGCGGCAAGGACGCTTGAACTCTATCCGGACGTCGGAATTCTCGGTGGCGTCGCCGTCGCCTGCCTCGTGGGGGCTGCGGCCGGCCTAGTGAACGGTCTGCTTGTCGCCTACGGACGGCTCCCCGCCATCGTCGCGACCCTCGGTACGCTGTTCATCTATCGCGGCATGAATGCGATCTCGGCCGGTGGCCACCAGATCAGCGCCGACGTCGTTCCAGAAGGATGGCTCAGGATGACGACGACGCGCATCGTCGGGGTTCCCCTGATTGTGGTCATCGCAGCAGTCGTGCTGGCGATCGGTGCTTTCGTCCTGAACAGGACGTCGTTTGGCAGAGAGCTTTTTGCGAGTGGATCGAACCCGGATGGGGCCAGACTAATCGGTATCGCTGTCGATCGGCGCGTTGTGAGCGCCTTCACCATCGCCGGCATTCTGACCGGACTCTGCGGTGCCTTGTGGGCTTCCCGCTACGCCACGGTTGATGCACGCGTGGCCTCGGGCTTCGAGCTGACGGTCATTGCCGCGGTCGTCGTCGGCGGTGTCGCGATCCGAGGCGGAGCCGGCACGATCAAGGGCATCGTCCTCGGAAGCATCACGCTCTTAATCATTCGCAACGGCCTGACGCTTGTCCGTGTCGACCCACTCTGGCTCCAAGGCATCTACGGGCTGGTGATCATCGCTGCAATCGGTGTCGACGCCGCGGTCAACCGCCGCGGTGCGGCAGCCAACCACTGAGGATCGACGACCATGCGTTTCAATCTCACTTGGGAATTCTTCCTCGCTGTGACGACGGTCGCCTTGGTGCTTTTCGGAGCGCTGACGACGCCGGGCTTCCTCACCGTATTTAATCTGTCGCAGCTGGCGGCAGGGGTATCGGAGAAGGCACTCATCGTGCTGCCGATGGTTCTTCTGATCATCGCCCGCGAGATCGACCTGTCAGTCGCCTCTATCCTCGCTCTGGCCAGCGTCATCTTTGGCACGCTACTCGCAGCAGGGTGCCCGCTCTGGGCAAGCGTCGTCGTAACGATCCTCCTCGGCGCGTTTTTGGGGGCCTTCAACGGCTTCTTCATCGTCCGCCTGGCGCTGCCGTCGCTCGTCGTCACGCTTGGCACCATGGCTCTCTTTCGCGGCGCAGCCTACGTTGTGCTCGGCAGCGGTTCGATCAACATCTTCCCCGATAGCTTCCTGGACTTCGGCGTGGACAACGTCGGCACCACGGCTATCCCGCAGACGTTCGTACCTTTCCTGCTCCTTGCGCCGGTGTTCGCCGTGGCCCTGCAGTACACGCCGGTCGGCAGACGTATTTACGCGCTGGGAGCGAGCCCAGATGCGGCGCTGTACTCCGGCATCTCCGTCAACCGCATCCGGTTTTGGTTGTTCGTGACCACGGGCGCGATTTGCGCCTTGGCTGGCATCGTCTACACCGCCCGGCTTGCCAACGCCCGCGCCAACAACGCGGTCGGCATGGAACTCGACGTCATCACCATCGCGCTACTTGGCGGGGTAAGCGTCTTCGGCGGCAAGGGAAAGCTGACCGCCGTGCTCTGGGCGCTCGTCCTCATTGCGACGGTGAGAAACCTGCTCGGCCTCAATCAGATCAGCGGAGACGCGCAGGGAACCGTCATTGGGCTGCTGCTGGTTGGCTCGCTGCTTATCAACAATCTCACAGGTTCCTTCGCCGGCATCCTGCAGCGCACGCTGGGGCCCGGCAAGGCAGGGGCTGGGGCGGCCCCATCCACGCCCCGTTACTTCTGGAGGAGAAAACCATGAAATGCTTTAAGACAATCGCGCTGGCGGCAACCACCGTCGCCCTGCTTGCTTCGGCATCATACGCCCAGGAATGCGCCACCGAAGCCGTGAAGATCGGCTGGCTCCCCAAGCTCGATACTGACCCATATTTCCAGGTGGCCGGGGCTGGCGCACAGGATGCAGCAAAGGAAATCGGCGGCGAGATCATCAAGCTCGCCCCTTCGCAGGCGACTGCCGAAGCGCAGGTCGAAATTGTCAACAACCTCGTCTCCCAAGGCGTGAAGGTGATCGCGTTGTCGTCGAACGATGCCAACGCGATCGCCCCTGCACTCAAGCGTGCGGCGAAGCAGGGGGTACGAACGTTCACGTTCGACTCCGACGCAGCAGCAGACGCGCGCACCGTATTCGTCAATCAGGCGAAAGGTGACAGCCTGGCGGAAATGATGCTCCAGAGCATGCATGATCTGATCGGCGGCGAAGGCGAATTCGCGATTCTCTCGTCGACGGCGACGGCGGCCAACCAGAATGCCTGGATCGATTTCATGAAGCAGAAGCTCGCCAGTGATGCGAACTTCTCCAAAATGAAGCTCGTCCAGGTCGCCTACGGCGAGGAAAGCGAGCAGATCAACCAGCAGCAAGCTCTCGCACTGGTCCAAGCCTATCCGAACCTCAAGGGCATCATCGTCCCGGCCGGTATCGGCCTGCCTGCCGCTGCCCGAGCGTTGGATGAAGCCGGCCTCACCGGCAAGGTCAAGCTGACCGGTCTGGCCCCAGCGTCACTCATGAAAAAATATGTGACGAACGGCTCTGCTCAGGTGATCTGGTGGAATGTCACCGATCTCGGCTACCTGACATACTATGCGGCGCAGGCAGCAGCGCAGTGCAGGCTGACCGGAAAATCCGGCGAGTCGCTCACGGCGGGTCGCCTTGGTGAATACAAAGTCGGTGACAAGGGCGAGATCATCCTCGGACCGGCAAAGATCGTAACGCCAGCCAATCTGGCTGAATTCAAGTTCTGATCCAAATACGTCGTCTGGCCCGCCTCCCTCAGAGGTGGGCCAGAGCGCTCGAAAGACCGAAAAACAGCTTGAAGATAATTTGTTTCTTTTGTAAAAGAATTAATCAGAAAACCTAGATTGATATCTCGGGAGGATATGCAATGTCAGCCAATCCAGCGTCCGCGAACGCGGCCTCCGTCACGCTTTCCGAAGGCACGCTTTCTAGCATCAGCGGCCGCGTGAAGACCCCTCAGTACGACCGTGCGAAGGTACAGCCGGGCATCGTTCACATCGGCGTGGGCAATTTCTTCCGGGCGCACGAAGCACTGTATGTCGAGAAGTGCCTCGAGATGGAGGGGCAGGAAGCCTGGGGCATCGTCGGCGTGGGACTGGGCGACGGCCCGGACAAGCGCGCCAAGGCCGATGCAGTCAACAGCCAGAACGGGCTTTACACACTGACGGAGTTTTCGCCGGACGGGTCCACCTCAATCCGCGTTATCGGCGCATTGCTTGAGTTTCTCCATGCGCCGGCGTCTCCTGAGCTTGTCCTGGCCCAGCTGGCCAATGCCACGACGAAGATCGTATCTCTGACCATCACCGAAGGCGGATACAATCTCGACGAGGCCACCAAGGAGTTCGTGCTTTCCGAGCCGGGCGTCCAGCATGATCTCGCCAATCCCAAGAACCCCAAGACTGCGTTCGGCTACATTGTCGAGTCACTCGCAATGCGTCGCGGGTCCGGTATGGGCGGCTTTACGGTTCTCTCCTGCGACAACCTCAGGAGCAACGGCAAGGTGGCGCGAACGGCGGTCGTTTCGTTCGCTCGTGCTCGTGATCCGGAACTCGCACAGTGGATCGAAGCAAACGTATCCTTCCCCAACAGCATGGTCGATCGCATCGCCCCGTCAGTGGGTTCGGCGGAGGTGGCCAAGGTCAACGCGCTTAGCGGTATCGATGACCGCACCCCAGTCATTGGCGAGGAATTCAGCCAGTGGGTTGTCGAAGACGACTTTGTCGCTGGACGTCCCGCTTTCGAGAAGGTCGGCGTCGAACTTCGAGACGACGTAGAAAGCTTCGAGGCAATGAAGGGGCGGTTGCTCAATGCATCGCATATGATGCTCTCCTACCCTGCCCTTATGTGCGGGTTCAGGATCGTCGACGAAGCTCTCCGCGAGCGAGCCATCGTGGACTACCTGCTCGCTTTCCTCGAGAAAGACGCGATTCCGATTGTCGAAGGACCCGTCGGCGTCTCGCTTGACGAATACAAGAAGAACATCATCGCTCGTTTCGAGAACCCGGCTATCGGCGACCAACTGCTGCGTATTGCAAACAACGGAGCTGCAAAGCTCCCGATCTTCCTTTCGAAAACACTTGGCGAGCTTTTGAACAGGGGCGGATCGTTCGAACGCGTCGCGCTTTGCCTGGCGAGCTTCAACCATTACCTTCGAGGAGCCGACCTCAATGGCGCTCCGCTCTCTGTAGACGAGCCGTACCTCACGGAAGGCGACCGAACGCTGATCGGCTCAAATGATCCCCACGCCGTACTGAAGCTTTCCCCTTTCGAAAGCTTGCGTCTCTGGGAAAACGACACGTTCGTAGCTGTGTTCGACCGAACCGCAGCCCGGCTCAAGAACGAGGGAGCGGTCTCCTCGCTGAAACAGGCAGCTGAGGCCGCATAACTCTTTCGAGCTTGCGCCACCACACAAATCAACCACCCAGCTCCGAGCTGCGGGATTTTAGGTCGAACGGGAACATCCCGGTTCGGCTTCGACAGGAAAGGCATTGAAATGGAAGACCAAAAGCGCGTCCTCAACGTTGGTATTCTCGGATGCGGACCGATCTCCCAGGCGGCACATTTCGAAAGTGCCACGAAAGCCAAAAACGCCGACCTTTATGCCATCTGTGACGTGGCCGACGACCTCCGTGAACGAATGGCCGCGACGCATGCCCCCAAGAAGGCTTTCCGGGACTACGCCGAGATGTTGGCGGACCCTGAGCTCGACGCCGTGGTCATCGCGACATCGGATGCATTTCATGTTCCAGCTGCCATTCAGGCCCTCGAAGCCGGTAAGCACGTACTCAGCGAAAAGCCTATCGGCATCTCCGTCGAGGAAGTCGAAGACCTGAAGAAAGCCGTAGAGAAGAGCGGAAAGGTCCTCCAGGTCGGCCACATGAAGCGGTTCGACGCCGGGCTGCAAAGCGCAAAGGAATTCATCGACGGCGATATGGGCGAGATGCTTGCGTTGAAGGCATGGTACTGCGACTCCACGCACCGTTACGCGGTAACGGACGCCGTCCAGCCATTGATGGTCAAGAGCGCAAACGCGAAGAAGCCTTCCGGCAACCCCAAGGCAGACCTCCAGCGCTACTACATGCTGGCACACGGTAGCCACCTTCTCGACACCGCCCGCTACTTCGCCGGGGAGATCGTAGAGGTCGATGCACGTCTGCGCGAGCGTTTTGGCGCGTACTGCTGGTTCGTGGACGTTGCCTTCGCCAATGGCGTCATCGGTCATCTCGACCTGACAATCTCCGTCCGCATGGATTGGCACGAAGGCTTCCAGATTTACGGCGAGAACGGAAGCATCCTCGGCAAGACCTATAACCCGTGGCTTTTCAAGACCAGCGACGTCGACATCTTCAGCGAGAAGACAGGCGCGACGAGCCGCATACTCGGTGCCGATGGCCACTTCTACCGTCGCCAGCTGGAAGCGTTCGCGGACACCCTCCTCAACGGCAGCCCGATGACTGGCGCAAACATCGACGACGGTCTGGCGTCCGTCCGCGGAATGGTCGCCATCGCTCAGTCCTCGAAGTCGGGCCTGCCCGTGAAGCTTGCAGACGTGTCGGGAGCGGTCTGATGCAGATCGGAATCTTCGCCAAGACATTCCCGGGCTCCAACCCGCTTGATGTCCTCCAGGCTGCGCGCGATGCAGGATATAGGTCGGTGCAGTACAACATGGCCTGCTCCGGTCTCAGCTCGTTGCCGACGGAAGTCAGCGATGACGTTGCCGGTGCTGTCGCGGAAGCGTCACGGCAAACCGGCGTCACGATTTCGGCGATCTCCGCCACCTACAACATGATCCATCCTGACCTTTCCGTTCGAGAGGCAGGCCGCCGTAGCTTCGAGGCGATCGCAGCACAGGCGAAGCGGATTGGTTCCCAGCTGCTGACCGTGTGCACCGGCAGCTGTGACGCTGAAGACCAATGGCGGCATCACCCCGACAACGAGACCGGCGCTGCCTGGTCTGAAATGATCAAAGAGTTTCGTCTCCTCGTTCAGATCGCTGACCGCTACGATATCCGCATTGGCGTCGAACCGGAACTGGCGAACGTCATCAACTCCGCTCACAAGGCCAGAACTCTTCTCGACACGATGGCAAGCGATCGTATCGTGATCGTATTCGACCCTGCCAACCTGTTCGAGCAGGAGGAGCCGGACGCCCGTAGATCGATTATCGAGACGGCAGTTCATCTTCTCGAGCATCGCATCGAAATCGCCCATGCCAAGGATCGAAACGCGGATGGTACTTTTGCCACCGCTGGGAAAGGCGTGATCGACTATCCCCATTACGTTGCGGCCCTTCGTGGTGCCGGGTTCAGGGGGGACATCATCACCCACGGTCTCGCGGCAAACGAAGCAGCCGGGGTGTCTACCTTCCTCAATTCAGTATTGGACCGACCATGAACCGCACGTCCTTTGCCAGGGCAGACGTCACTTTGTCCGTTGCCGAAACTGGCGATGGAGAGGCGTTCGTCTTCCAGCATGGTCTGTGTGGAGATGCTGGCCAACCGGCACAGGTCTTCCCTGAGGGAACGGCCTACCGCTGCATCACAATGGAATGCCGCGGCCACGGACAATCCGAGGCCGGGCCGACTGACAGGTTCTCGATCGAGACCTTCGCCGATGATCTGGTTGACCTCATCCAGTCATCAAGTCTCCACAAACCCGTAATCGGTGGGATTTCGATGGGGGCGGCAATTGCATTGCGCGTCGCCGTTAAACATCCGGAACTTGTCGGCGCGCTCGTTCTCGCTCGCCCCGCGTGGCTTGATCAATACAATCCTGCGAACATGCATCCGAACGCGTTCGCCGGCGAACTGCTGCAGTCGCTCGATCCTTCGGTCGCGCGGGAACGTTTCGAAGTGTCCGAAACAGTCGAGAAATTGGAACGGCTCGGACCAGACAATCTTGCGTCCATTCGGGGCTTTTTTGGCCGCGAGCCAATTGACGTAACGGCAGCGCTCCTACGCCGGATTTCTGCCGATGGACCCGGCGTCGACGAGGATCAGATACGCAGGATCACTGTGCCGACCTTGGTCATCGGCCATGAGCAGGACTTCGTCCACCCCATCGACTATGCGCGGAGCCTCGCCAGCTGGATTCCAGGTGCCCGTTTCGTCGAAATCACACCAAAAGCCGAGAGCCCGGAAGCCTATCGCACGGATTTCCAGGAAGCCCTCGCCACATTCCTCAAGGAGCTTTGAAATGAGACCTGCCGCCAACTGGATCGAAACCCTTCCTACTGATCGACTGATGGCCGAGATGTCTCTGTGGTCGGCCGACCTTGGGCGACTGGAAGACGAGATCAAGCGTGTGGATGCCCTGACCGACATTTACCACATCGATGTGGCGGATGGGCATTTCTCCCCTGCCCTCCTGTTCTTCCCGGACCTCGTCGCTCTATGCCGAAAGCACACTGCCAAGCCATTGCATGTCCACCTGATGGCGACCGACGACATCCTGACGGACCAAATCCGCCAGTTCGCCGACGCCGGTGCCGACCTCATCAGCATCCACGCGGAGAACGCCGATATCGCTGGCGGGCTCAAGCTGATCGAAGACCTGGGACTGGTGTCGGGCATTGTCCTGCAACTGCAAACGGGCGTTGCCGACGTTGAGCGCTACCTCGATCGTATCGGAATGCTCACTCTGCTCGGTACGCGCATCGGCGTGAAGGGTCAGGGACTTGATGAACAAGCAGAGCCCCGCCTTCGTCAGGCTGCTGACCTAATCGCAAACAAGAAGTCCTCGAACAGAGTCGTCCTCGCCGCCGACGGGGGAATCCGCGAACACACCGTTCCGGGTCTTCGACGCGCCGGCGCAGAGACGATCGTCATGGGCTCGCTTGCTTTCAATGCCGAGGACTTCGGCAAGCGGATGGATTGGGTGCATGCTCAACCGACTGAATAATCCGATGACCGGCCGCGACCTCTCTATCGGCTTTGATCTTGGCGGTACGCAGGTGCGCGCCGCCCTCGTCGATGCCGGCCACGTCGTCAAGCGGGCCGCAGCACGCACGGATGTTGCCGGCGGCGCGGAGGGCGTGATGCGCCAGTTCCGTGCACTTGCGTCCGAGGTTTGCGCACAGAACCAGTTCGAAGACGTAAAAGCGGTCGGGGTCTCAGCGCCTGGTCCCCTGGACACCGAGACCGGGATCGTCGACCACATTCCAACTTTGCCCGGCTGGGAAGAGTTCCCGCTGCGCAGCCGGCTGGCCGAGATATTCGAGCGGCCGGCGGTTGTGGAGAATGACGGCATTGCGGCTGCCTTCGGCGAGTGGAAGCACGGTGCTGGGAAGGGCCTGAACCATCTCGTCTATGTCACTGTGAGCACTGGTATCGGCGGAGGCGTCGTCGTCGACGGCCGGCTTATGCACGGCCGCCGCGGAATGGGCGCGCATGTCGGTCACTTCCGAATAGCTCCCGAAGGCCCTGTCTGCTCATGTGGAGCGATCGGTTGCTTCGAGGCTTTTGCGGCAGGCACCGCCTTAGGGAAGCGCGCCAAGAAGTTGGCGTCCGACAATCCATCGGGATACCTCGGTCGCGTGGCGGCCGGTGGAAAGGTAGAGACGCGCCATGCCGTCGAAGGGGCACGTGCAGGAGATGCAGAGTGCATAGCCTTGGTAGAGGAAGAGGCTGATCTCCTCGGGGTCGGCTTCACCGGTCTCGCACATCTCTTCAGCCCCGAGCGGATCATCATGGGTGGCGGAGTGTCACAAGCATTCGATCTTCTCACTGACGGCATTCATCGGCGGATCAAGCGAGACGCTATGGCACCGTTCAAAAGCGTGGAAGTCGTGCCGGCCGAACTCGGAGACAACTGCGGTCTCGTCGGCGCGGCGTCTCTCGCGCTGAGCGTTGCAAATTCACCTGCATAATGGAGGAAACACAGTGGATTATCTGAACAAGTTCAAACTCGACGGTCAGCGCGCAGTCGTCACCGGTGGCGCGGGCGGCATCGGTGCTTCCTGCGTGGACGCCCTCCTCGGCGCGGGCGCTGAAGTCGTCATCGTCGATTTCAGCCAGGCGAACCTCGACGCGGCGAAGGAACGCCTTCAGGGAGCCAAGGTCTCGTTCGAGAAACTCGACGTGACTGACCCGGCGGCAGTAAAGGCCTTGGCCGAGAAGCTGCAGCCTATCGATATTCTCGTAAACAACGCCGGCATCGGCCGTCAGACCGCTGGCGAGGACATCACCCAGGCGGAATGGAACGAGGTGATGGATGTCAACCTCAATGCCGTTTTCTGGTGTGCACAGGCATTTGGACGAGGAATGATCGAGCGCGGCCGCGGATCGATCGTCAACGTGGGATCGATGGCCGGCGAAATTGTCGTCCGCCCGCAGAAAAACGTCCACTACAATGCGTCCAAGGCCGGCGTCCACCACATCACGAAGTCCCTCGCCGCCGAGTGGGCTCCCCGTGGAGTGCGGGTCAACGCCGTTGCTCCCGGCTTCATTGAAACGCCCATGAACGCGTTCGCGCTCAAGAACGACGTGGAGACGACAAATATCTGGCTCGGCAATATCCCAATGGGACGCGTCGGGCAGACGCACGAAATCGCATCCATCGTCCTGTTTCTCGCCTCCAGTGCCTCGAGCCTGATGACCGGCTCGATCGTGCTCGCGGATGGCGGTTACACCGTCTGGTAATCGGCCATGGAACTCGAGAATAAGGTTGTCATCGTAGCGGGCGGAGCAAGCGGTATCGGCACGGCTATTGCTGAACTGGCTGCGAAGGAAGGCGCTACGGTAATCGTGGCAGACAGAAACGAGGACGCAGCGAGAAAAGTCGCTGCGTCTCTGCCACGAGCGGCCGCTTGGGCACTGGATGTGGTCGATGAATTGTCGATAGACGCTCTGGTCTCCTACGTGGAGAGCACCTACGGACCACCGGACGTGTTGTTCAACTCGGCGGCCATTTGGGAAATGGCCGACATTCTCGAGACCACCCGCGCGTCCTTTTCCAATCTATTTTCGGTGAACGTCACAGGCCTCTTTTTCCTCCAGCAGGCGGTAGCCAAAAGCATGGTGGCCGCCGGCAAGCGTGGGGCGATCGTGAACATCGCGTCCCAGGCCGGCCGCCGTGGCGAGGCTGACTCCGCGATTTATGCCGCGACGAAAGCCTGCGTCATAAGCATCACGCAGTCAGCCGCCCTTGCCCTGATTTCCAAGGGCATTCGAGTGAATGCGGTGGCTCCCGGCAACATCGACACCCCAATGTGGAAACACATCGACAAAGTCTTTGCCGAACAAGAAGGCCTAGAGATCGGTCAAAAGATGGCTGAGGTGGCTGCGGCCATCCCCTACGGGCGTTTTGCTCACCCGGAGGAAGTCGCACAGGTGGCGGTTTTCCTGGCTTCGGAACGTGCAGAGTATGTGGTCGGCCAGACATTTAATGTCGATGGTGGCAACGTGCTCAGTTAGGCACGTTGCCACTCTAAGGTTGGACTTTGAACCGGCGTTTTCCGCGCTTCCGAGCAGATGTTCAGGGAGACGGATATGCCTCGACTTCATTGAGGCCAACACAGGCACTTTCAGATGTCGCGGCGTCGCGGCCGTTCACAACAACTCGCCGGTACGTCTCTGGAAACTCGAAGAACGAGTTACATTCGATCTCGGGGACGTTGGAAAGAACTATCTTGAAACCAACCATCTCCTCATCTTCCACGCGTTCCACTCGTGGGTTGTAGCCCTTCAGAGAGGGGTCGGCGGCCAAATACTCGCTCATAGCAACGTCAACACCGTGATACTGATGGCCTTCAGTACGAACTTTTGCCTCAATGATCGCGGGACCCAGCAACGCAGCTAGCGGGGCTAGCTGCAGCGCGAAAGCGCTCGTGAAAGAACCGAAAAGAACCGAGATAACCAACGTCACTTTTTTCATTAATTCACTCCTATTTCGAGCTAGGTCTAGCGGCAAAGCTGGAAAAATTGGCAAATGAAACCGGTCGTGTTCTATTCAGTTTGTGGTTTTGACAATTGGTGGTCACCTCGTCGCGCTGGAGCAGCGTGGCCGGATGAGGACCATGTCCAAGGGCTGGGTTGACGGGGCTGCAGATGGTCGGAAAGCGGTTTGGCTGAGATTGTTTTATCGATATTATCTACGGGTATTCGAAACCCACTCTCAAAAAACAAATGCTAGTGTCGGTCGCGGGCGGAAGGCTTCAATGTCCACTTGCCTCGCGCTCCGGCCTCCACAAAGAAGTGCACTCCCATTCCAGTGGCTGCACTGATCTCAGAACTCAATGACAACAGTGGCCCGGTCGCTCGTCGACCAGGGAACTGCAAGACGATTAAAGGTAGTGCTAGCACGGCATTCATTGGTCA
Source organism: Rhizobium mongolense USDA 1844 (assembly GCF_000419765.1). Taxonomy (GTDB): domain Bacteria; phylum Pseudomonadota; class Alphaproteobacteria; order Rhizobiales; family Rhizobiaceae; genus Rhizobium; species Rhizobium mongolense. The sequence goes on from NZ_ATTQ01000010.1 coordinate 97,852, forward strand.
AGGGCGCATCAATGGCTAAACAAGAAGTTCGATTGAAGGGGAAGGTCTGCCGTCCACATAAGGCAGCAATTGCCCCAATTCTGGATTCCCGCACAGTGCTGACTGATAGTCACTGGCAGTTTGTCGAGCTATGGCTCACGCGGGAGAAACAGGCAGACGCTCTGTTGTACTGGCGTCAAGCGCGCGAATTCCATGCGGCCGCAAAAGGCCTTTCCTCCCAAGCCTCTCCACTGCCACTTTACTATTGCTATCTTAACGCAGCGAAATGCCTTCTGACCGCCAAGGGTGTGCAATATGATCCTCACCATGGGGTCAGGGAAAAGAAGCGCACAGCGAATGCACGGATCGATCTTTCAAATGAGGGCGTCAAGCTCCTGAATCGTGGCGTCGCACCGGCGTTGAGCGTCTATTTTGGAGAGACGGAACCGAACAACGAGCACTACCTGAAGGATATCTTCCTCAATTTGCCCTTCATCCATCGAACCTACATTCTTTCGTTTCCGGCTGAGACAGAAGTTTACATTCCTTTGGTCGATTGCAGGTTCATCCATGACTCGGTGACGCGCCGAGCATATTTTGCTGCGAATCTGTCCAAAGACTTCAAGGCTGGCATTATTTTCAAGCGCGCGCCTTCTTCCCTCATTGCGGACCCGGATTACGCCGGCGGGGGCATCCGTTCGTCTGCGTCGGCGGCTTGCGACCATGCGGGCAGGCCTACGCTCCGAGACATATCGAACATCAAGGGTCTCAACCGACTGCTGCGAGGCGACATCGAGTACATCAATGGTTCGCAAACACTCTGGTACATGCGGACGCAACCAAGTGGAGCCACATTAATAAAAAGAAGGGTTCCGACTTTGACATTGATGGCGATGCATCGGTTGAGCGAACTGGCCCGATACAAGCCGCTTGAACTTAACAAGCATCTTTCCAGTAAAAAGAATTGGCTAATTGACGAGTTTCTGCGGATGTCGCCATCGCAGTTCATCGACGAAATTGCATCCGAAATAACCGGCTTCCAGTTCCAAATTCCGAACGTCAGGGCACCAGTATGACCAGAATCTACGTAGCTTGCGGCCTTACTCATGTTCCGACCCAAGACTTCGACGAGTACGTCAAAACAATCCACGAGATCGCAGCAAGCGCCTCAAACTCAATTCCCGGCGCAGATGTGAAGTACGCCTTGGTGAACAGCGATCCCCAGTTGGCCGAACGCGCCGCAGAGGAGAAAGCGAGACTTTGTTACATCTGGGACCGTCGAATGGTCGAAGAGGCTGATGTGGTGATAGCCGAAGCCAGTTTTCCATCCACAGGGCTCGGTATCGAGCTCCAGATAGCGGAAACGAGTGGCACCCCTGTCGTTCTTCTCTATCGCGACTTTGGCCATAACTGGGCTCCTAGAAAGTCTTATGTAAACCCCAATGACGAAGGGCATCATGAGCTGCAGGTCGGCGACGGCTTCATCACTCTGATGGCTCTAGGTCTTCCTAACGTTTTCAAAGCCGCGCAGTATGATTCCATTGAGGGCGCGGTGTCGATCGTTCGGGAGAATCTTTCGCTTCTGGCCAACCGCCAAGCTTTCGACGATTGACGGCCGCCAGCTGTACTGGCAGGCCACGACCCGCTGATCCGGCTCATGTAGCGCGCGCCCCGGATTAGTTTTGGTGAGTTCGCCGCCTTCTTTGAAAGCGCGTCACGATATCGCAATCGGCAGCATGCGGTGGCAGGCCGGGCGGACGTGGAAAGAAACTCGGCGAACGCCTGAGCTGTTGGTTTCCACGCGGAACTGAGCCGGTTTTTCCACCGAGAAGTGAGCCACCTTTAAGTATCGTTTTCTGATCAGGCTTTGGTCAATGGATTGGCTTTTTCTCCTCTCTTCTGTGCTGCTGCGGCCGAGCTGGCCTTGAAGCGGAAGCTGTCGTTACCGGTTTCCAGGATGTGGCAACGGTGGGTGAGACGGTCGAGGAGCGCTGTCGTCATCTTGGCGTCACCGAAGACGGTGGCCTATTCGCTGAAGCTGACATTGGTGGTGATGACGACGCTGGTGCGCTTATAAAGCTTGCTCAACAGATGGAAGAGCAGCGCTCCACCTGAGGCACTGAACGGAAGGTACCCGAGATCGTAGCTCGGCTGCTTTGCCCGCCAACCCAGACCACCGGACTCGGTCCGAAACGCTCAAAGCCGCAATCTGAGATTGTCGCCTCCGAACCTGCCCTACAAGTCAAGCCGTTGGATGCCGCATCCGCAAAACGGCTGCTCGAAATCGTCAAGCGGCTGCCTTCTCCGTTATTCCACTCGAAACATCGTTTCGTCGCGTACCAAGCAGCATGTGGGGTAGCCCCTATTCAGATGTAAAGTTAGAGTTATGCGGCTTGGGTTCGACGCGCAAACGAAACACATTCCGCTACGAAGGCGTCGGTTTCGGGGGGAGTTAGGACTTCGAACACAATCCCGCCACCCAGACGATTGACTGCTTTCATGAAGTGCCTGAAGTTGCTTTCGGCTCCAGCGACCCACGGGTCAGATTTCATGGCGCGAAGAACGGCGCTCGCGATGTTCTGACGACTCGTCATCCAGATGCGCTCAACGAAATTGCTACGAATATCGGCCGATTTCAGGATCAGCGCCAGCGCCCCGGGAATGTCATCAGGCATGCATATCCTGGAAATTTGATAGTTCCACCAAAGTCGTGAGAGAGCGTGATCGTCGCGGATGCCTGTCTGCGTAGGAGCGAAGAAGTGGTCGCGAATGCTCGATACTAGCTTGTTGTCGTCTTGCCCTGTGAGCCAGCGCGCTCGGCAGTAGTCGATAGCTTCGATGTGCGAAAGGCGCGCCCACACACGCTCCTCGTTCGCCATCGCTGGACTTAATCCTGCGATAGCCTCGCCGACTACCAAAGAGTTTGGCATATCAACACTTACGATATTCGTTGGAGTCGACAGGTCGAGTGTTGCAAGCTTGTCGGCGTCGAACTCTATTCCGAGTGGAATGTCCCAGCCGGGGTCTCCGGCGACCTCTGAAAAACCTGTATGGCGATAGCGTTCCACGTTCCGCTCGATCTCGCCTCGAAGACTTCCCAATACTTTATCTGAGAGATACCTGAGCGGGGCCATTATTGAACGCTTTCCATGAGCGAGATCGTTTTTCTCAAGGGGCCGCGCAGCAGTTGCTGTGCCAGCTCGAGTGGTGAGATGCTGGGGTCGGAAGGGTCCTTGCCCAAGTCAACGCACCTGGCTTTGAAGACACGATACCATTTACGGCCCTCTACATTTATCCCGCCCGCTTGAAGACGCGAGATAACCTCAATGACTGCGGGAAGGTAGATTGTGTTCAGGATCATATCCTTCCCGCGATTAATATCGCGGATCGCCGCGATGGCTTTATAGGTCTCGTCTCGTGCGAGGATCGTGATACGTGGCCTGCTGCCGGTTTTTCGGACACCGAGTTAGGCTAATCCGACCTTGTTTTCAAATTCCATCGGGCTGAGATAGCCCAGTGTCGAATGCCGACGCTTCGGATTGTAGAAGCGCTCGATGTAATCGAACACGTCCGCCTTTGCATCGTTTCTGGTTCTGTAGACCTTGCGAGCTGTCCTTTCGGTTTTGAGTGACGAGAAGAAGCTTTCCATCGCGGCATTGTCCCAGACATTGCCGGACCTGCTCATAGAACAGGTGATGCCGTGATCAGCCATGAGACGCTGGAACTGCTCGCTCGTGTGTTGGCTACCCTGGTCCGAATGGTGGAGAAGCGCATCCGGCTTGCCTCTGCGCCAGATGGCCATGATCAGCGCATCTGTGACGAGCTGGGCCGTCATGTTGGCATTCATCGACCAGCCAACGACACGGCGCGAGAACAGGTCGATGACGGCAGCCACATAGAGCCAGCCCTCAGCCGTCCATAGATAGGTAAAATCGGCCACCCACTTCTGGTTCGGTCTTGCTGCCCCGAACTGCCGGTCCAGCACACTCGGCATGATGACCGGGCGCTCACCGTTGTCTTTCGGCAAGCCCCGCCTTCTCGGTCTTGCTCTCAATGCATTGTCGCGCATGAGACGCTCGACGCGATGCAGACCACAGGAAAAGCCCTCCGCGAGAAGATCATGCCAGACACGCCGCGCGCCGTAGGTGCGGTCGCTGTCCTTAAAGCTGATCTTGATTTTGTCTAGCAGAGCCTCGTCATACCGGGCATGCTGGCTCGGAGACCGATGTAACCAGGCATGAAAGCCGGAACGCGATACACCCAGCGCTTCGCAGAGCCATGCCACCGGCCAGATCGAACGGTGCTTTGCAACGAACGCGAACTTCATATCACGTCCTTCGCAAAGTAGGCGGCGGCCTTTTTTAAGATGTCGCGCTCCGCCTTCAGCTTGGCGACCTCTTTCCGAAGCCTCTCGATCTCAAGCTGCTCGGGCTTCATCTGCCCGTGACCAGGAAACGCCTGCGCCGGGTCCGAACCGTGTTCCCTGACCCACTTGCGCAGGACATTCTCATGAACATCCAGGTCGCGGGCTGCCTGCGCAACACTGACCCCGCGCTCTCGCACCAACTTCACCGCCTCAAGCTTGTACTCGCGGCTGAACTTCCTTCGTTGCATTCATGCGCTCCAGTTTCATTGGAAACACCTTAACTCGGTGTCCACGAAACCGGCAGCAGGCCAAGGCTCACATCCTCGCTGCAAACGAGACATTTCGAGCTATCTTCGACGGTCTTCGCAAAATGATTGCCGAGGAAGTCGGCGCTAAAGTCGGAGCGATCGAGGTCATGCCGCGCTACCTGCGTCCGTTGACCACTTGGGAAATGACGCTGAAGATGCCATTTCGAAAGATGAAGGGACCGCGGACCCGCGTCGTCTTGCCCACACCATTGTCCGCTGCAGAGGTGCTTGCGGTCATCTATGACGACGTCCTTGGCATCCACCTGTTCGCATCCGTGCACAAGTATATTTGTGATGCGGACGAGATGACGAAAGGACATGAGCGCCTTTTGGCCATGGTAAAGCTCGCGCAGGATACTGACGCGCTCACGGAACTCTTCCGTCGGCAGGCTCATCACTCGGGTACGCAGGCGTAAACTAAAAGACGGCCGCCTCGGCCCAGTCTAGCGCGCCGGGTCCGTCGAGGACCAAACGGCCGATAGCAGAAATCGCAAGCGACTACTTAGTCCCCCGCAAGAAATCAGCGGGGGACCGAAAGACCGTCGCTAAACCCCACTAATATCCGAATGAAAGAAAGAAAATGGATCGACCAGTATCTCAAATGTCTGAACTGAGGGACCGCATCAGCATCGTCAACGCAAGGATCAATGCTGAGATCGATTTGCCGTCGCATGTCGCCTTCGACGTCGCTGTTGACGGAGAAACCATCGGCAGTTCTTTGGAGTGGCTCGACGAGGACCATGGCCTAGTACGTAAGGACTGCCATCTTAACGTCAACCCCGACGTCCTGGAGACGGTGTCGGACCGTCTCCAGGCGTAGTTCGGCGACGTCTACGCTCTAGTTCACCAGTTGCTTGATGACGCAGTGGAAGACCTGAAGACAGCTGAGGACGAGATCGCTCCATAGACTGTCTGCACAACCGCCATGACTACTGGCCGTCGCATCGACGATTTTGTCGGTTGCGGCCGGCTGTCAGACACTGCGTCGTCAACGGACACGGAGGACGATTCATGTTGAGGGCAATTGCAAACGTCATAGCGAGAATGTTTAAGGCCGGCGCAGGTGCGCTTAGGTGGACTGAAAATTTCGTACTCTCGCCGTTCCGCGCGATTTTTGGAGGCGGTGGGGCGTTGCCGAACCCTGAGTTCAGTCCGACAATGACCAGCACTGATCTTCTTGAAGAGTACGAGGCTAACCGCCAAGCTCAGGCGTGGCTCCAGCGAACTGACCGCGATGGCACCGAGACCGTAATGAAGAACGCTGCCAGCAGCGCAGCGGCTCGCGCCACGATTGACCTATCACCCGTCCGATCGGACGCGCGACTGACGCTTCTGACGATGGACGACGTTGAGCTGAAAGCTCTCGCCGCTGCCAGTCCTAGTAAGGTTCGAAAATGGCTCGAAGGAAAGGAGCACGGTATCTTCGGTGTCCCAGTTGTGACCACACTGTCGAACAAGCCGGTTTCCGCTCCGGTACAGCCGGTCGTCGGCATGACACCGCAAGCGCGGATGATCTGGAGAATCCAATCTCGCCTCGGCAAGCCCGATCATTCGAAAGAATTCCGTATTGCCTAACAGAAAGCCCGCCGTTTGGCGGGCTTTCGTCATCTGTCGGCCTCGATATACCGCAGCAACACCGGGATAAGTTCTTCGTGTTCGTGGAGGAGCTCAGGGCCGAACTGTTCGACGAGGCGCTGCCACTGAGCGTCCGTAATCTCTGTTCTGTTCATAAGCGGCGTCCCTTCAGAGTGTCGATGACCTGCTGCCGCTGGCTGCATGCTGCACGCAGGCGACTGTTTTCACCCTCAAGCTCGGCGAGCATAGTCATAGCCAGGCGCGCCAGCTCTTCCATGCTGTCGGCATGAGCTGTCGCAGACGTCAGGGCGTCGTCATAGCGACGCTCATAACGCGCGCGAGCGGCGGCACCGATAGCGTCGCCGATGGCGTTGGCAAATCCGACGCCTGCTGCGGCAAGGACCATCATACCGGCCGCGTTGCCCATAGCTGCGGTATGAGCCGGAGCACCAAAGTTTGCCATGTCACGCCTCCGTTTCTCTTCGGAGAGCATAGATGCCGGGCTCGATTCACTCCGGCAAGCCCTGCCACGAAATATAACGATCGACACGTTAATGGAGCCCATGTAGAGCGCGCGCGTTTTCTGGGTGAAGCGCTACGACGGGTGGATGACGAAGATTAGTTCTGCCCAGACTGGTAGCCAGCCTTGAACTCGTCGACAGCATCGGTCACGGGCTTCGTCAACTCCGACCACCACTTGCCGATTTCGGACGAAGCCTTGCCCACCTTCTCGCCGACGTCGCGCATCGTTACCGTCTTGCCTTTTTCGAGCTTCTTCTCATAACGGGCTTGCATGAACTGAAAACGGTAGGCGCAGGACCGCCAGGCGCGGTCATAGTCGGCGAGGTAGGGCCGCCACGCTTCCAGATCGTTGCGCGCATTGTGGTAGGCGGTCAGATTTTCGTCAACAAACGATGGGCTGCCCTCGGAGACTTGCTTCACCCGAATGATGCACGTCGCTTCAGCGGCCTTATCGAAAACACCGGGAGAGAGCGGATCGGAGGCTTGGTAGCCCGACTGTACGTGTTCACCGACGCGATCGAGCGTCAGGTGGCCCGGATACTTGGCATCGGCCGCCTCGGCGACGTCCCAGTCTGAATATGCGATCTCGATGATCTTACGGCTCTTGAGGCCGGGAGCGTCGTTGGACGCCTCTATCTGGTCGATCTCCGTAAGACGCTGCGCTGTCTCTCCGCTCCGAGCGCGCTTGTCGAGGAAGGCCCTCACGCTGACGACGCGATCAGCACCACCAATGCGGCAATGATCGTCAACGCGACCGCCGCTGATGCCTTCTGAACTTTTCCGATGTTCGCCATGTGTATCCCCGAGACACAACGTAGATTTGCATCAAGGGCGACAAACTTGCAATCCGCCCGAAGGTCGATCGGCACCGGTTTCAAAGAGGCCGCGACATGGAAGCTTCGAAAGGAGTTCGACAAGCTCCTGGCGAAGAAGCCGGCAGCGGAGCGGTCGTCGAAAGAACGCCGATTGGGTACGCCCTCGCCTATTCGCCGAAGTGGAACACAGAACGTGCGCGCACGACGGCAAGCTGAGGCATGTTAGCTGATGTCGCGGACGTCTATGAGATCGAGCGATCCGGAGGCTGGCGACGCATGCATTCCGATCAGGCCGGAAACGACAGAAACCGAGTTTCTGTCAGTGTTTCTGTCAGAGGACCCATCCATGATGCCGACAAATAATAATTAGATAAACCTAAAAAGCTTTTCGGGACAAAGCATTACAGGCTGGTCGGAGTGGAGTGATTCGAACACTCGACCCCCACGTCCCGAACGTGGTGCGCTACCAGACTGCGCTACACTCCGTGACCAGCGGCGCCTCTATAGACCGGCCCATCTTATTGCGCAAGCACCAAATTTCAAAACCCGGCGCATTTTTGACAGAGGGCTGACCGGACCCGGCGCAGCCTAAAACTGCAACAAAAAGCCACACTCGCGGCAAATTTCGCAATCGCGAAGACAGGGCAATTTCCTTTTGCCGGGTTCCGCGCTAAAGCGCTCCACGGGACAAGCGGAAGCCGTTGGCAGACAGCGATTCCCGCCGTCGAATGCGCGACAAATTCAGGGACGATTAGATGAAACTCCGCACCACTGCCGCGGTCGGGCTTGCCATTGCGCTTGCCGGCTGCACGACCATTCCTTCTGCAGGCGATCCGATTTCCGCACGCTGGACCGGCCAGTCGGCCGGCAAGTTCTTCGCCGCCTACGGCCCGCCGATCGCCGATACCGAAAACGGCTCTGCCACCCTCTACACGTGGAAGGGCGGCTACAAGAGGATCCGTGTCCCGGCGAAATATGCCGAAGGCGAGAACGGCAAGCGCGGCAAGCAGATCGCTGCCGCCCGCACGCTCTATCTCCGCTGCCAGGTCGAAGTCACCGCCGATTCCAGCTACACCATCCGCTCCATCCGCACCGTCGGCGACATCCCGGGCGAAAACAGCAAGTCCTATTGTGCGGAGTTTCTGGCACCGGAAACGGCTCAGTAGCTGAGTTTCGCGGCCAGTATCAGTCCGGGAAGGCAGCCTGCAGGGCTGCCTTTTCTTTTATTGGCTATTTCGCCGACGAGACATGGAGAGTGGAACCACTTCCCAACTCTTGAAGACCGAACGTGATACCCGTTGTCTTCGGAATAAACCGTAACCTACGTGGCCGGCATGGACACGAACAGCGTGGCTGGGGCGCCAGGATTCGAACCTGGGAATGCCGGTACCAAAAACCGGTGCCTTACCGCTTGGCGACGCCCCACCAGAGCTTGAGAGCGGAAACCCGCTTTGCCGGAAGCGAGGCCTGATTAGCAAAGGTCCGGCTGCCTCACAATCACTAACTTGCGCTTCCGGCATATTTCTGTGCGCTTCTTCCTGCGCCATGCTACGTCTTGGTTCGCCCGATCAAGTCTCAGGAGAGATGATGAGCCAGTACCGTGCCCGCCCGCCTGCCCTTGCGACGCTTCTTCTCGACGATGCCGTGGTGCGCATCACGCGCTGGGATTTCGAGCCGGGTGCGGATACCGGCGTGCATACCCACGGGTTCGGCTATGTCGTCGTGCCGATGACTGATTGCAAATTCCTGCTCGAGGATCGGGATGGCAGCCGGCGCGTCGATGTGGCCAAGGGTGCTGCCTACCGGCGCGAGGCGGGCGCGGAGCACAATGTCGTCAATGCCGGAAGCGAGCCGATGTCCTTTATCGAGATAGAATACAAGTAAACCATGCCCAGCCCGACATTCGATCTTGCCTTCGAGCCTCGCTATGGCCGCGCGGTGGACGTTGCGCTGGGGGTCCAGCGCATCACCGCCAACAATCCGAGCCCTTTCACCTTCCACGGCACCAACAGCTACATCGTCGGCACCTCATCCGTCGCCGTCATCGATCCGGGGCCTGAGAACGAGGCGCATTTTGAGGCCCTGATCAAGGCGCTCAAGGGCCGGACGGTCACACATATAGTCATCACCCATACGCATCGCGACCACTCGCCGCTTGCCGCGAAGTTGCAGAAAGAGACGGGCGCCATCACCGTCGGCGAAGGTATGCACCGGGCAGCAAGGCCGCTCTATGACGGCGAGGTCAATCCCTTTGCCGAAAGCTCCGATACGCGTTTCGTACCGGATATCGCAGTTGGCGACGGCGAGACCATCAAAGGTGACGGCTGGGCGCTGACGGCGGTGCTGACACCGGGACACGCCGCAAACCACGCGGCTTTCGCGCTCGAAGGCACCGGCATCCTCTTTTCCGGCGACCATGTCATGGCCTGGGCGACCTCCATCGTTGCGCCGCCGGATGGCTCGATGGCCGATTACATGGCCTCGCTCGACAAGCTTATCGCACGCCGCGACCACCTGCTTTTCCCCGGCCATGGCGGGCCGGTGAAACGTCCCGTATCCTTCATGCGGGCGCTGAAGACCCACCGACGCATGCGCGAGCGCGCCGTCGTGGAGCGGATTAAGGCGGGCGACCGGCTGATCCCCGACATGGTGAAGGTGATCTACCGCGACACAGACCCCAGGCTGCACGGCGCCGCGGCACTCTCCGTCCTCGCGCATATCGAGGATTTGGTGGAACGCGGCATCGTGCAGGCGGACGGACCGCCTTCGCTCTTCGGGGCGTATCAACTGTCTGCTGGAGCGGGACGATGAGACGGAATGACTATAGCTATCGGAGCGATGCCGCTGTTCCAACCTTTCCGGACGACAAGCCGCTCATCATCTTCGACGGCGAATGCGTCTTCTGCTCCGGCTGGGTGAAATTTGCGCTGAAGCACGACAAGGCCGGGCGTTACCGCTTCCTTTCCGCGCAATCGCCGCTCGGCACGGCACTTTACCGGCACTACGGCCTGGATGAGCGGGACTACGAGACGAATATCCTGATCGAAGACGGCCGCGCGCATTTCAAATCCGAGGGTTCGATCCGCATGATTGCCCGGCTCGGCTTTCCCTGGTCGCTCGTCATTATCCTTTACATCCTGCCGCGCCCGTTTGCCGACCGGCTCTATGAGTTCGTCGCCAGGAACCGCCTGAAGATCGCCGGGCGCCGGACAACATGCTATGTGCCCACGCCCGAGGAACGGAGCCGCTTCCTGGCATGAGCGGTGCAGACCTTCGCATTCTCATCATCGGCGGCTATGGCACGTTCGGCGCCAGGCTGGCGCAGCTTCTTTGCGACGACGAGCGCTTTCGCCATGGCTGTGGTGCCGGATGGCGCCAAGCTGCGTTTCGTCATTCGCGGCTGGCGATTTTTCGGCATTCCACTGCCTTTGGTACTGGCGCCCGGCGGCGATATCTACGAGGAGGAGCGCGAAAGCCGGTTCCATTTTCATGTGGAGGTCGGCGGGCCGCTGACCGGGCTGATCGTGAGATATGCCGGATGGCTGGAAGAAGAAGGCGGTTGAGCCTTCGTCTTACCCCGCAATGCCCAGCAATTCCATATCGAGGGCTTCGAGATAATGGTCGGCGATTTCGGCGCTGAGGCCGAGGTCGTGCTGGCCGTAGCGGGAGGCGACGCGGATGTCGACGAAAGTGGTTTCGGCTTCTTCGCGCAGCCGGATGACGACGTCGAAGTGCAGGCCGGTGATGAGCGTGCGGGTTTCGCCCTGAAGCGTCACGCCGTTTGCGTCGCGAATAAGCTTTGCGACATCGTCCTCATAGGGCCTCGGCGTGGGAACGGGAACCTGATCGGGCGCTTCGGCGACGGCATCGCCATCGGGCTGGGGCCTTGCCGGCACATCCTCGAGATCGCGGACCGGTTCGCCTTCGCCGGCACTTCCGGTGATCGTGATGCCATCCAGCTTCGCCACTTTCCTGACCGCTTCGAGCACGCGGTCGATCGCGCCTTCATAACGCCGGCCAGTCAGTTCCGGATAAGCAAGGAGCTGCTGTTCGCGCTCCTGGGGCGACACGTCGGGATTGCGTTTCATCCAGATCTGATCGGCATGTGGCGACGAAAGCCAGTCTGGCGCTGAAACGACATCCGTCGACACGTCATAGATGGCCGGCAGCGTGAAATAGCGCTCCGCGATAAAACCGCCGAAACCCAAGGGAAGGATCGCAAAGATCAGCGCTTTCAACGCATCGAGACCGCCTTCGGCTCCGGTCGCCCAGAGGCTTCTGAGGCCGACGGCCGCAAGCATGGCGGCAAGCAGCGCAAAGCCGATGGAGACAAGCAGCAGGAGCACGAGATAGGGCGTGGCAAGCCCGCCGAACCGGTGCGCGACCAGCACCGCGACCCAGAGGACCAATGCAAACGCTCCGAAGCGCCGCGCAAAGCGGGCCGAACTGGAAACGGGGCGGTCAAAGCGGATGGCCATCAAACTTACCGGTTATTCGCGGGCGCAAACCGCCTGCGAGGGCGCAAGAAGCACCCACACTTGTTTATGGCAAGATTCGCCTAAATTGAAACTGTTGTCTCCGCGCAAGGGCCGCAATCCACCAAAAGGCGGCGGTGGCTTTAATAAGTAACATCTGATATGTCACTAAAAAGACGGCTCCGGCGGATTTGCCGATAACGGGAAGGATCAGGAGAAGAGTGATGCTTTCATCGGAAACAACCGAAAGACCACAGGCATCATCGCTTGGCGCAAGCGATCCATCCGAGTCCTTCCTGCCGATGGAGCTTCTCGAGCTCGAGCTTTCGCTCGAAGGCTACGACGGCGGTGAAGAGGGCTTCTGTGAGGCCGTGCGCGCGGCTGCCGCCAATGCAAACGGCGAATTCCTGTTCGATCTTCCGGCAGCCGGGCTGATCGAGGATTGCCGGCGTATCGCCGTTTTGCGCATCCCGTCGGCGAGCACCAAAATGCGTGTCGTGCTTGCCGTTCTCGATACCAATGGCTCGGAAATCCGCGTGCAGGCGTCGGATCAGGAGACCGCACATCTCGTGCAGTTCGCCGATGCCTTCATCGAGGTGCTGGAACGAATCTGATCTCAGCCGCGTTTTCCGATGTTTGTTGACGTGAGCCGGCAAATCGCCTCTTGTCTGGCGACAGGTTCATGCATCGGAGAATGTGCTATGCGTCTTTCCGCTCTTTCCCTGTCCCTCGCCGCCATCGCGATCAGCCTTTCGGCCTGCCAGACCCTCACGCCGGAAGAACGGCGGGCTGCCGACGAGCGGCGATGCCTCAGCTACGGCTTCAGGCGCGGCACCGACGCGTTTGCCACCTGCTTGCAGCGCATTGATCTCGACAGGCGCGCCGACGCGCGGGCATTTCGCGCGCAGGCAGATGAAAACTTCGACGACTTCACCCGGCCGATCTACTATCCGCGCTATTACCGCCGCTGACCGTTGCTGATGACCGCCTGAGCTGCCGCGAGCCGGGCAATCGGCACGCGGAACGGCGAACAGGAGACATAATCGAGGCCGATCGTCTCACAGAAATGGATCGAGGCGGGATCGCCGCCATGCTCGCCGCAGATGCCGAGCTTCATGTCGTTGCGTGTGCGCCTGCCGCGTTCTGCAGCGATGCTGATCAACTCGCCGACGCCGTCGAAATCCAGTGAGATGAAAGGATCGTGCTCGATAATCCCCTTTCGCTGGTAAGTCGGGATGAAGGCGGAGGCATCGTCGCGCGACATGCCGAAGGTCGTCTGCGTCAGGTCGTTGGTGCCGAAGGAGAAGAACTCGGCGGCCTCGGCGATCTTGTGCGCGCGCAGGGCTGCCCGCGGCAACTCGATCATCGTGCCGACGAGATAATCGATCTTCATGCCAGCCTCGGTCATCACCTCCCCGGCAACCGCGTCGATCCGTTCCTTGACATAATCCAATTCCGAACGCAGGCCGACGAGTGGCACCATGATTTCCGGCACGACGGCCGCCCCCGTTTCCTGCGCGGCGGCAATAGCCGCCTCGAAAATGGCGCGCGCCTGCATTTCGACGATTTCGGGATGGGAAATGGCTAGCCGGCAGCCGCGGTGGCCGAGCATCGGGTTGAACTCGTGCAGCGCATCGACACGCTGTCGGAGTGCGGCCGCCTCCATGCCCATGGCAGCGGCGACATCCACGACCTCTTCCTCGGTCTTCGGCAGGAATTCGTGGAGCGGCGGATCGAGCAAGCGGATCGTCACCGGCAGGCCGTGCATGACGCTGAAGAGGCCGGTGAAATCCAACCGCTGCATTGGCAGCAGCTTGTCGAGTGCGGCGCGCCTGCCCTTTTCGTCTTCGGCAAGGATCATTTCACGCATGACATGGATGCGCTCGCCTTCGAAGAACATGTGTTCGGTGCGGCAGAGGCCGATACCTTCCGCGCCGAAGGCACGCGCAGCGCGCGCGTCGGCGGGGGTATCGGCATTGGTGCGCACCGTCATGCGGCGGAGCCTGTCGGCCCAGCCCATGATGCGGCCGAAATCGCCGGAAAGCTCCGGCTGGATCATCGGAACCTCGCCCTTCAGCACCTGCCCGGCCGAGCCATCGATGGTGATGATGTCGCCCTTTTTCAGCGTCACGCCAACACCAATAAGGCGCTCGTTGCGGAGATCGATGCGCATGGTCCCGGCCCCGACCACGCAAGGGACGCCCATGCCGCGGGCGACCACCGCCGCGTGGCTGGTCATACCGCCGCGCGTGGTGAGGATACCTTCTGCGGCATGCATGCCGTGGATATCCTCCGGGCTCGTTTCGACGCGGAGCAGAATGACCTTGCGGCCCTCCTCATCCGCCTCGACCGCCTCTTCCGCTGTGAAGACGATCGCGCCGGTCGCAGCCCCCGGCGAAGCCGGCAATCCGGTGCCGATCACCTGGCGGTCTACACGCGGATCGATCGTCGGGTGCAGAAGCTGGTCGAGCGTTGACGGCTCGATGCGCAGCACCGCCTGCTCTTCGGTGATCAGCTTTTCATCCACCATATCGACGGCGATCTTCATGGCCGCCTTTGTCGAGCGCTTGCCGGAGCGCGTCTGCAGCATCCAGAGCTTGCCGCGCTCGATGGTGAATTCGATGTCCTGCATGTCGCGGTAGTGCGCTTCGAGCTCCGTGCAGATACGGGTGAGTTCCTCGAAAGCCTCTGGCATCAGCTTTTCCAGCGACGGACGGTCGGAACCGGAGTTGATGCGTCCCTCCTCCGTAATGCTTTGGGGGGTGCGGATGCCGGCGACCACGTCTTCGCCTTGCGCATTGACAAGGAATTCGCCGTAGAGCGACCTTTCGCCGGTCGAGGGGTTGCGCGTAAAGGCGACCCCGGTTGCCGACGCATTGCCGAGATTGCCGAAGACCATGGCCTGGACGTTGACGGCCGTGCCCCAGCCTCCCGGAATGTTGTGGAGCTGGCGATAGGTGACGGCGCGCGCGCTCATCCAGCTTGCGAAGACGGCACCGATGGCACCCCAGAGCTGCTCTTCGGGATCCTGCGGGAATTCCTCGCCGAGTTCCTCCTCGATCAGCTCCTTATACAGCGAAACGACATGCTGCCAGTCGCTGGCCGTCAGCTCGGTCTCGAGCTCATGGCCGAGACGCGCCTTCTGGTCTTCCAGGATCTCCTCGAAAATTTCGTGATCAAGGCCCATGACGACATCCGCATACATCTGGATGAAGCGGCGGTAGCTATCCCAGGCAAACCGGGCGTCGCCCGCATCATGTCCCAGCGCCTGCACGGTTTCGTCGTTGAGGCCGAGATTGAGAACCGTATCCATCATGCCCGGCATGGAAATGCGGGCGCCCGAGCGGACCGACAAGAGCAGCGGCCGGTCCTTTGCGCCGAACTGCCGGCCGGTCGCCTTCTCGATCGTCTCCAATCCGCGGCGGATTTCATCTTTCAGGCCAGCATCGATCCGTCTGCCGAGCGTGTAATAAGCGCTGCAGGCATCGGCGACGATGGTAAAGCCGGGCGGCACCGGCAGGCCCAGGCTGCACATCTCGGCCAGATTGGCGCCCTTACCGCCCAAAACGTCATGGTCCCGTGCGCGACCTTCCGCCTGCCCGTTGCCGAACGTATAGACCAGTTTGGTCATCTTCCCCCCGATTAAAATCAGGACCAGCTTATTCCCTTGGTCCTGAAATGAAAATCGACAAATACGGCGAAATATTGCACCGCACAATGGATGCACGCCGTTTCGAACCGATTGATTGGAACAGGGAAGAAAAAAAGCTTTGCGGGACTGCAACAACCGTCCCGCAAAGCCTTGTTTCCGTCCAGCCAGGAAACTGGACGGGGGGTACGTTAAACCGGGTAAATCCGACTGCCCTTATTCGGTATGCCACCCGGTCGATCCAACATGCGCATAAGCCCGCATCTCAGGTCCGCCATCTAGAAACAACTTCTAATTCAATTCTGGAAAAAGAGCATCACCCAATTGGGTTAACATGTCCTTTGGGACGTGACCTTTTTTGGGTATTTATGAAAGCGCTTATTTTTCAGGCCGTTTCGCGAAGGCGTTCGGCGGTTTGCAAGTCGACGGAAACAAGCTGCGATACACCTTGCTCGGCCATCGTTACACCAAAAAGTCGATTCATGCGCGCCATGGTGATCGGATTGTGAGTAATGATCACGAATCGGGTCTCGGTCGATGCCGCCATTTCGTCCATCAGATTGCAATAGCGCTCAACATTGTGATCATCCAGCGGCGCATCCACCTCGTCCAGCACGCAGATTGGTGCCGGATTGGTGAGGAAGACCGCGAAGATCAGGGCCATGGCCGTGAGCGCCTGTTCGCCGCCCGAAAGCAGTGTCATCGTCTGTGGCTTTTTGCCGGGCGGGCGGGCGAGGATTTCGAGGCCCGCCTCCAGAGGATCATCGGATTCGATCAGCTGAAGCTCCGCCGTGCCGCCACCGAAAAGATGGGTGAAGAGGCGCTGGAACTGGCCGTTGACGACGTCGAAGGCGGCGATCAGGCGTTCGCGGCCCTCGCGGTTGAGGCTCTGGATCGCGCCGCGGAGCTTGCGGATGGCGTCGATGACGTCGTCACGCTCCCTGATCAGCGCCTCGAGCTTTTCGGTGAGTTCCTTCTGCTCTTCCTCGGCGCGGAGGTTCACGGCTCCGAGTCGCTCGCGCTCCATCTTCAGCCGCTCCAGCTCACGCTCGACCTCGCGCAAGTCTGGGACGGACTGCATAGCCTGCAGGCCTGTCAGACGGTACGCCTCATGCGGCGGAACATTGAGCACTTCCCGGATTCGGCTTTCGCTCTCCTGCCGCTTCTCGCGCGCAGAGACGAGGCGCTCTTCGGCGCGGGCGCGGCGCTCGCGGCTTTCGGCAAGCTCGGAAAGCGCGATGGCGGCCTTATGATCGGCTTCGCGCTGCACGAGTTCGGCGGCAGCGAGAAGATCTGCGGCCCCACGGCGGGCGGCTTCTGCTTTCTGCAGTTCGTTCAGCAGCGCCTGGCGCTTGTCCTCGAATTCATCCGGCGCCATTTCGAGTTCGGCCGCTTCCTCGCGGGCCTCCTCCTCGCGATCGCGCAAGGTCGCGATGTGATCCTCGGCGCTTGCGGCGCGCTGGCGCCAGGTCTCGCGCTCCTGGCCGATCGCAATGATGCGGCGCTGGCGAGCCTCGTTCTCGCGGTTCAGGCTTTCGTGGCGGGCGCGCGCTTCGGCCGCACGACCGCGATCGGTCGCGACCTCCGCCTGCTGGATGCGCAGCCGGTCGTCGAGTGCGGTGAGATCCGGAGCATCCTCGAGCTCGATGCGCGCGGTCTCTTCCTGAACGGCGAGGTCTTCCTGCTGCGACTGGAGCTGGTTGACGGCTTCCGCAACCACGTCGCGACGGCGGATGAGATCGCCGGAGGCGCGTTCGGCGGCAGCCAGCGCGTCGCGCGCCTCGACGAGATGACGGGCCGAAAGGCGGCTCATGTCACGCGCTTCGTTGAGCTTGCGTTCCTCGCCGCGAATGGCCTCGCCCGCCATGGCAAGCCGCTCCTCCGCTTCAGAAAGAACATCGCGAGCGAGCGAAACTTCGCTTTCCAGCTCGCCGAGGCGGTTCTTCTGGGCGAGGCGCAAAGCGGCGGCACTCGGGGCATCGGCGCCGGTCACATGGCCATCCCAGCGGTAGACGGCGCCATCTTTCGTCACCAGGCGCTGGCCGGGCTTCAAGTAGTTCATCAACCGCATCGCGTCGCCATCTGCGACGAGGCCAATCTGCTTCAAGCGGCGCGTCAGTGCAGCCGGCGCGCCGACATGGTTCAGCAAGGGCACGGCACCCGCCGGCAGTGCGGGATCGGAAGTGCCATCACCATTTCCCGACCAGTGGGCGGGCGCCTTCGGATCAAGGGGCGATTCCAGATCGTCGCCGAGTGCAGCGCCCAAGGCCGTTTCGAAGCCGCGATCGACGCGGAGCTCATCGGCAACCGGTGGAAATTGCCCTGCCGCCGCACCCGCAGCCAGCATGCGCGAGATCGTGCGGCCTTCGGTTTCCAGCGCGTTCAGCTTCGAGCGCGCCTGATCGACCGGCACGCGTGAAAGCGCTTCGGTCTCTCGCGCTGCGGAGAGCGCTTGTTCGATCGCCTGGATCACCGTTTCGGCCTCGGCGACAGCCATCTCCGCAGCTTCGACCACTGCCCGCCTTTCATCGGGATCGGGCAGCGCAGTGATCTTTTCAGCCACACTGGAGAACTCGCGGTTTGCTTCGTTCATCTGCCGTTCGAGGCGCATCTTGCGGTCTGCGAGATCGCGGATCGCCCGTTCCAGCTGATGGCGTCCAGCGGCAGCTTCGGCACGCTCGGCGGTCAGCGCTGCGAAAACGCGCTCGCTGTCGGCAAGCTTTGCCGCAGCACCTTCGAAAGCCTCGCGCAACTCGTCGGCATGGCGGCCAGAATCGGCCAATATCTCCGCAATATCCGCCTCCTCGGCATCGAGCCGCGAAAGGATCGCAGCATTGTCCGACACCAGCCGCTCCTCGCGCCGAATATCCTCGGCGAGTTGCGCCAGGCGGCGAGTGAGTTCGTCGCGGCGGCGCAGGATGCGGTTTGCGTCGTCCTCGAGCTGCGACTTGGCGATCTGCAGCCGCTGGAGGGCAGCGGCGGCACGCGCCTCGCTCTCGCGAAGCTCCGGAAGCTTCAGGCTGGCCACCCCTTGAGCCTTTGCGGCCTCCATCTGGATCTGGGCCTTTTCCGCAACGACGACGGTCGCCTGGTTAAGGGCGCTGTCGGCCTCGGCTTCCGCCTCCTTCGCCTGCACCCAGCGGATATGCAGGAGTGTGGCTTCGCGCGCGCGGATTTCAGCAGACAGCGTCTTGAAGCGGTTCGCCTGACGCGCCTGGCGCTTCAGGCTCTCGATCTGGCCTTCAAGCTGCGAGGTCACGTCATCAAGGCGTTCGAGGTTGCCTTCGGCGGCACGCAGTCGCAGTTCGGCCTCATGACGGCGGGAATGCAGGCCGGAAATGCCGGCGGCCTCTTCCAGCAACTGGCGGCGGGCCTGGGGCTTTGCCGAAATCAGCTCGCCGATACGCCCCTGCCCGACCATCGATGGCGAGCGCGCGCCGGTCGAGGCATCGGCGAAGAGAAGCTGCACGTCCTTGGCACGGCTTTCCTTGCCATTGATTCGATAGATCGAACCCTGTTCGCGCTCGATGCGGCGGGTCACCTGAATTTCGTCGCTGTCGTTGAACGCGGCAGGCGCCGTACGCTCGCTGTTGTCGAGATAGAGTGCGACTTCGGCCGTGTTGCGCGCCGGCCGGTTTCCCGAACCGGAGAAGATCACATCGTCCATGCCGGAGGCGCGCATGTTCTTGTACGAGTTCTCGCCCATCACCCAGCGCAGCGCCTCGACAAGATTGGACTTGCCGCAGCCGTTCGGCCCGACAACGCCGGTCAGGCCCCGCTCGATAATGAATTCCGTCGGCTCGACGAAGGATTTGAATCCGATGACGCGGAGCTTGTTGAACTTCATGCGGCGCCCTCACGGCGCGCAGAACAAAAAACGGGCGCATGGCTTTGGCCGCCGCCCGTCATCTTGAAACGGTACGGATCAAAGCAGGCTGTCGATGAGGGCCGACATGGTGTCAACCGGCATGTCTCCAGAATAACGCTTCCCGTTGATGAGGAAAGTCGGCGTGGCATCGATGCCGAACTCCTTGGAGCCCCTTTCCCGCGTGGCGTTCACTTCATCCAGAAGCTTCTGGTTCGTCAAGCACTTCGTAAAACTATCCTCACTAAATCCAGCGAGTTTGGCCATCTGGAGAAGTGCAGCACGGCGATCTTCAGCGGCGGCCCAGGTTTCCTGCTGCTTGAAAAGCATGGAAACCATCGGAAAATACTGTTCCGGCGTGCTCAATTCTTCCGGCTTGGAAGCGTTGCAGCGAGCGAGCATGAAGGCTGCAGCAGCTGCCGGATCGAACGGGAATTCGCGGATGATGAAACGCGCCTTGCCGGTGTCCACGTACTTCTTCTTGATCACGTCGAAAGTCGTGTTGTGGAAGTGGGCGCAATGCGGGCAGGTCATCGACATATATTCGACGATGGTCACCGGCGCATCTTCCTTGCCGAGCGCCATTTCTGGCAGCGGGCCCGGCTTCAGCACTTCCACCATGTCGACATCGCCAGCCGGCTGCGGAAGTTCGGCTGCTGCGTTTGCCGTGCCGGTAACCACAAGTGTCGCGGTCGCGGCGGCCATGCCGCTCAGAAGCTGGCGTTTCGTCAGTTGTATTTCAGAGATCAGCATGGGTTCCCCTAATCGAGAGTGGCGGCTGAATGTGCGATATAACGGCACGCGGCCGCGAACAAGGCACGCTTCGGCAACTTTCTTCAAAGAATTGTGACCTTGGTGGGACGAAAGCTGACGTTGCGCGCCGCATCTGCAATTTCAGTTTTGCCAAAAGGCGGCAGGCGTATTTCTGCCAGTCTGGAACAGCCTCCGTATTTGAACGCTGCTTTTCTCAATTCTATAAGCAATGGGGACCCGTTTCTCGAATACAAGAATGCGAACGAAGACGGTTTTTCAAAGTCCGTTATCTGCTCCGCTTCCCCAGCACCGCCGTGCCCAGCCGCTTCACCGCCTCGCGCAGCTTGTCGCCCTCGATGCCTTCCATCATGTCTTCAAGCTTTCGGGCAGCCTCGCCCTTCAGGGGCGGCGGAGAGCGAGAGCGCTTGACCGCTTGCGAAACGGGCTTCTGGACGATGCGGATCTGGTGGACGGCAGCAAAGCCGAAGAAGCTGTTGATGCGCTGGATGAGTTCGCCCTGCGCGTGCGTCAAAAACAGAGCACGCGCGCCTTCGCACGCAATCGTCAGGACGCCGGGTTTATAGGTGCCGACTTCATTGCCGCGCGCCCAGGCGATCTTTTCCGGACGTGTGCAGTCGGCGAAATCCTCGCCGGCAATTTCATCCCAGGAACCGAGCAGCGCGGTGTTGATGCCGGCCCGTTTTGCAAGCACCGGGTCGATCAGGCCGTTCGCCAGTTCGGATATTTGCTTTTCAGCTTTACGTGGATAACTCATGGAAACCTTCGGATGCCGCCGCCAATCGACGCTACCACCTTGATCGCGCAGCATTGCTCCGCCAAGTATAGGGCACTTCCCCGTCCCGCGGCAAATGATGACATCAACGACCCCCGACGCCCCTTCCGCAACGCCTCTTCTCGACTGGTACGACCGGCATCACCGCGACCTACCCTGGCGCGTCTCCCCGCCGATGGCGGCGCGTGGCGTGAGGGCCGATCCCTATCGCGTCTGGCTTTCGGAAGTCATGCTGCAGCAGACGACCGTGCAGGCCGTGAAGCCCTATTTTGCCAATTTCCTGGCGCGCTGGCCAACGGTTCGCGACCTCGCCGAGGCGCCGAACGACGATGTCATGGCAGCTTGGGCGGGGCTCGGCTACTACGCCCGCGCCCGCAATCTCAAGAAATGCGCAGAAGCGGTCGCCACGCAACATGACGGCGTCTTTCCGGACACGGAGGACAGCCTGAAATCGCTGCCGGGCATCGGCGACTATACGGCAGCGGCGGTCGCGGCGATCGCCTTCAACAGGCAGGCTGCCGTCATGGACGGCAATGTCGAGCGTGTGATCTCCAGGCTCTACGCGATCGCGACACCGCTTCCAGCCGGCAAGCTGCTGATGAAGCAGAAGGTGGCGCTGTTGACGCCAGCCGACAGACCCGGCGATTTCGCGCAGGCGATGATGGATCTCGGCGCGACGATCTGTACGCCGAAACGGCCGGCCTGTTCGCTCTGTCCGTTCAGGGGATCGTGCGAGGCGCTTCGCCTGCATGATCCCGAGCAGTTTCCGGTGAAGGCGGCAAAGAAGGAAAGGCCGGTCCGGCGCGGTGCAGCTTTCGTCGCCGTGACCGCTGACGGCGAAATCCTCCTGCAGCGGCGGATTGCAAGCGGGCTGCTCGGCGGCATGACGGAGGTGCCGACGACCGCTTGGACATCGCGGGCGGATGGGGAAACGTCCGCGGATGCAGCGCCCTTCCCGGCACAATGGGAACCATGCGGCAGCGTCATCCATGTCTTCACGCATTTCGAACTGCGGCTTTCGATCTACCGCACTGCGATCCCATCGCGAATTCAGACTGATGACAAATGGTGGGAGCCGGTTACAAATCTTGAAGCGCAGGCACTGCCGACCATCATGAAAAAAGCGATCGCCACCGCTATTCCTCTTGCGTTTGCAATGCCCAAGGGATGACACATGACAGCATCAATAAATCATATCGTTTTTGATATTGGCAAAGTTCTTATCCACTACGATCCGAATATTCCCTACAGCCGCCTCATTCCCGACGCCGCCGAACGCAAGTGGTTTTTCGACAATGTCTGCACGCATGATTGGAACGTCGAACAGGACCGCGGACGCACCTGGGCGGATGCCGAAGCTCTCCTGATTGAAACCCATCCGACGCGTGAAGAGCATATCCGCGCCTTCCGCAAGTACTGGCACGAAATGGTGCCACATGCCTACGAGGACAGCGTCGCGATCATGGAAGCGCTGATTGCGGAAGGCCGCGATGTCACAATGCTGACGAACTTCGCATCCGATACGTTCCGCGAGGCGCAGAAGCGCTTTGCCTTCCTGACGAAACCGCGCGGCGTCACCGTTTCCGGCGATGTCGGGCTAATCAAGCCGGATATCGCGATCTATGAAACGCATACGAGGAGCTTCAGCCTCGAGCCGGCGGCGACGATCTTCATCGATGACGCGCCTGCGAATGTCGAAGGCGCAAGGGCGGCAGGATGGAACGCCGTGCTTTTCACCGGTGCCGACAAGTTGCGCAGCGATCTTGCCGACTATGGCGTAAGGGCAAGGTGACGGATTGGCGTTGAAAAGAAAAGGCGCCCGGGGTGTTGATCCCGGGCGCCGTAGGCCCTCTTCCGCAACTGGAGGTACAAAAACCGGAAGAAGGTAGTCTCGATCAGGTCAGGCCGCTGCTCATTCCGCCTTCGCCAGATCACTGCGGATCACAGATCTCAAATCGTCGATGGGGCGCAGGGATTGCCCGTCGTCGAAGTGCCAGAATGTCCATCCGTTGCATGCATCAAGCCCCTGCACTTTCGCGCCGAGACGATGAATCGAACCGGCCTCGCCGCCGGAGGCAACCGTGCCGTCGGCGCGGACAATCGCGCTGTAGCGGCGGCGGGCATCAGTCAGCACCTGGCCGGGTTTGATGAGGCCGCTTTCCAACAGGGCATTGAAGGCGACGCGAACCTCCTGCTTCTTGCCGGTCATGACGGTCAGCTCTGCCTTGCCGAGCGGCTCGACGGCGGCAATGCGGGCAGACGCCGCATCGATATAGTCCTGTTCGCGCTCGATGCCGACGAAGTGGCGGCCGAGGCGCTTGGCGACAGCGCCGGTGGT
Source organism: Rhizobium mongolense USDA 1844 (assembly GCF_000419765.1). Lineage (GTDB taxonomy): Bacteria > Pseudomonadota > Alphaproteobacteria > Rhizobiales > Rhizobiaceae > Rhizobium > Rhizobium mongolense. The sequence goes on from NZ_ATTQ01000010.1 coordinate 121,290, forward strand.
GCCGGAGCCGAAGAACGGGTCGAGTATGATGTCGCCGGGTTTCGACGACGCCATGATGACACGGGCGAGCAGCGCCTCCGGCTTCTGCGTCGGATGAACTTTCTTGCCATCGTCGCCCTTCAGCCGTTCGCCACCGCTGCAGATCGGGAACAACCAGTCGGAACGCATCTGCACGTCGTCGTTGGCAGCCTTCATCGCATCGTAGTTGAAGGTATAGCTCTTGGCCTTCGCGTCGGGGCTCGCCCAGATCATCGTCTCATGGGCATTCTGGAAGCGGCGGCCCTTGAAGTTCGGCATCGGGTTGGTCTTGCGCCAGATGATGTCGTTGAGAATCCAGAAGTTCAGGTCCTGCAGGGTCGCGCCGACCCGGAAAATGTTGTGATAGGAGCCGATGACCCAGATCGTGCCGGTAGGCTTCAGCACGCGGCGGCAGGCAAGCAGCCAAGCGCGGGTAAAGGCGTCGTAGGCTTCGAAGGATGCGAACTGATCCCACGCGTCATCGACGGCATCGACAAGCGACTGGTCCGGACGATGGAGCGTGCCGCCGAGCTGGAGATTGTACGGCGGGTCAGCGAATATGACATCGACAGAATTGGTCGGCAAAGCTTCGAGGGCTGCAACACAATCACCCTTGATGATCGTGTCGATCCAAGAACCCGGTGTTGCGGAGGTCTTGAGATCGGCAAGCGGAAAAACTGACGCCATATGGATACTCGCTTATACACATTACGCTTTTACTCGCCGTTATGGTTACTCAAGTTGGTTACCAAAGCCTGAACCGGTGGATGATTTCGGGAAATAAATGCAGGACGCGGAAATAAAGTCGCCGCCGCGCCAAACTTCCTTCGCGAAAAGAAACGAAGCCATTGAGAGACTGAAGCGACGGGCCGACGCCATCCGGGCGCTCGGTGCAACTTCGCTCTACCTTTTCGGTTCGGTCGCGCGTGAGGAGACAGGCCCGGCGAGTGACCTCGACTTCATCGACTCCATCCGGCAAGCCGCGTCAGCGCCTTCGGTCTCATCGGCATCAAACTCTTCCTAGAAGACGAGAGCAACTGCTCATCGATGTTCGCGATACCGGACAACCCTCCATCCCCTGTCGAAGGACAGGTCGAAAATTCCGCCTTGCAGGTCGTTTGATCCCCCGCGAGGTCCGGCACATTCTAGCGAATATCCTTCAGGCAATTGCCATCATCAAGACAGTAATTGCCGGCAAGCCGTTCGCCGACTACCGGAACGACAATCCTGCCTCTCGCTCTGGAGCGGGTCATCTCGAAAGCCAGCCGCGGCATTCGGACAATTTCAAGAACGCGCGGCCGGAAATTGCCCGGGCCGCGTCAAGGCGGTCGAAGCCGTGCTGCGGCACGAATATCATGGCGTTTTCCGACAGGATTATCCGGGGCGCCATCGTGGATGAACGTCCCGAAAGTCCGGATCGCTGTCGCGGCCATTCAAAGCAGGTGGATGAAGCCTGACTAAGCCGCATCATGCACCTGCCGGCTATCGACCGGCGTTTCCGCCCGCTCGAACATGCCGTAGTCTCGAACCACATGGCCGATGCGCAGGCGGTAGTCGGCGAAGATGCCGTTGCGGCCGGCCTTCTGCGCGGCGCGGTGGGCTTCGAGATTGCGCCACTCTGTGACCGCCTCCTCGTCACGCCAGAAGGACAGCGACAGCAGCTTGCCGCGCATCGTCAGGCTCTCGAAGCGTTCGATGGAGATGAAGCCGTCAATCGTTTCCAGTTCGGCGCGCAGGTCGCCAGCAAGGTCGAGGTATTTGTGGCGTTCGCCCATATAGGGCACGACTTCGAAGATGACGGCGATCATGGCAGCACCGGCGGAGAATGAGGGACGGACACGTTCTTCAGGAAGATGCGGTCTTCCTTCAGGATGAAGCGCTCGCGTTTGGCGAATTCATAGTTCTCCTTGCCGAGCGGATCGGCTGCGAGGCGGGCGCGATAGGCTTCATAGGCGGCGAGGGTTTCGATGTTGTAGACGCCGTAGGCTGTCGTCGCGGACCCCTCGTGGGGGCCGAAATAGCCGATGAGATCGGCACCGTTGCGCGGAATCGCCTGCCCCCAGGCACGGGCATACTCGGTAAAGGCATCCTTCTTGAAGGGGTCGATCTCGTAGCGGATGAAGCAGGTCAGCATCACGTTTCTCCTTTGCTTGTGAAAGGCGTTTTCGCACATTGTGCGACGACGATGCTTCGGTTACGATCGAAGTATGAAAGAAGGACCGGATATTGCCCAGATCGGAGCGCTGATCGGTGATCCTGCCCGCGCCAACATGCTGGCTGCGCTGTCGGGCGGCAGGGCCTTAACGGCGACCGAGCTTGCGGCAGTGGGTGGCATCACCCTGCAGACGGCGAGCACGCATCTCGCCAAGCTAGAAACCGGCGGCCTGCTTACCCAGCGAAAGCAGGGCCGCCACCGCTATTTCACACTCGCAGACGAGGCAACTGCCCTGCTGATCGAGAGCATGATGGGTTTCGCTGCCAGCCGCGGACATCTGCGCCACCGGCCGGGTCCGAAGGAACCGGCGCTGCGCAAGGCGCGCATCTGCTACGACCATCTGGCCGGCGATTACGGCGTGCGCATGCTCGACAGTCTCGTGGCTTCGGGTGCGATCGACGCAATCGGCGAGGGATTGTCGGTCACCCCGAAAGGCGAGAGCCGGCTGCAATGCATCGGAATAGATGTCTCCGGCCTCAAATCGTCCCGTCGCCCGCTCTGCCGCTCTTGCCTCGACTGGAGCGAGCGCCGCGCGCATCTGGCCGGCAGTCTCGGCAAGGCGCTGCTTTCGACTTTCTTCGACAGGGGCTGGGCGCGACGGACGGCGGGAAGCCGCTCGGTGATCTTTTCGCCCGAAGGCGAGCAGAAGTTCCTGTCGCTCTTTCCGCTGGAAGCCTGAGCCGCCAAACGTCAGCCGCGAGCCGCCCGCGCGGCGCATTCCAGCCATGCCGGCGTGCCGGTTGAGCTTTCGACGGCCATCGTGTAAATCGCATCATCCCCCAACAAGGCTTGAGAGTACATGGACGGCTTCGACCTCATTATCTTCGACTGCGACGGCGTTCTGGTCGATTCCGAAATCATCGCGGCGGATGTGGAGTCCAAGCTTCTGACCGACGCAGGCTATCCGATCAGCGGCGAAGAGATGGCGGAGCGCTTCGCAGGCATGACCTGGAAGAACATTCTTCTGCAGGTGGAGCGCGAAGCGAGCATTCCGCTTTCCGCCTCGCTGCTCGACAAATCCGAAAAGCTGCTCGACCTGCGCCTCGAACGGGACGTGCAGGCCATTCCCGGCGTCGAGTTCGCCATCTCGCGCCTTGATCTGAAGCGTTGCGTCTGCTCGAATTCCAGCACGCACCGGCTCGACATGATGCTCGGCAAGGTGGGACTGAAGAAGCTGTTTGCTCCAAACGTCTTTTCCGCAAAAGATCTCGGGCCGGATCGCGTCAAGCCGAAGCCGGACATCTTCCTGCATGGCGCCGAGATGATGGGAGTCTCGCCGTCGAAGACGGTCGTCGTCGAAGATTCTGTCCATGGGATCCATGCGGCACGTGATGCCGGCATGCGCGTCATCGGCTTCACCGGCGCATCGCATACCTATTCCTCGCATGCCGACCGCCTGACGGATGCCGGTGCGGAGACGGTCATCTCGCGGATGAAGGATCTGCCGGGCGTCGTTGCTGCTCTTTCGGAATGGGCTGGCGTCCTCTAAAAGTGGGACGGGCCGGCTCTTAGCTGCTCTTCTTGGTCTTCGCAGCCGGGCCCTGATCGAAACCGATATTGACGCGAACCAGCGCGCCGGAGCCGACGGGCAGCTTGAAGCCGTCCTTGCGGAAGAGGACCTGAGCGGCCGTCTGCCCTGCCGGAATTTCGGCAGTAAACGGGACCACTTCCGAGGTGACCACATCCTGGCCGTCGAAGGCGGTGATCCGGACCGGCAGCGTGACGCGGCCGGGGCCGCCGGCCGGGCCGGCGATCAGGCGGATCTGCGCCACGACAGTCATCGTCAGGTTCTGTTCGTTCAGCGTGCACTGACGCGTGTAGTCCCCGATGGCCGCCTGATGGACGATCTGGCTGTTGTCACCTTTCTTGCCCTTGGCATAGGTGCGGAAGATCGCGTCCTGATCCTTCATGAAAATCTGCGGGCAGGAGCCCTGGACGACCGGCTGCGCTGTACCTTGGACGTTGGTCGCGGTGCCGATCGGCTTGTCGCTGGAAGACGGATTGGCGGGCGCAAGCGGCATGATCTGGGCATTGCCGTTTGGCTGCGCCGGCGCTTCGGCGGACTTGCTTTCGCCGCCGACGCCCAGGGAATTGCAGCTTGCAAGGAGAGCGGCGACTGATACGGAAACAAGGAGACGCGAGACTTTGCCGAACACGATTATTCCACCCTCTTACAAAGTTTCTGGCAGGCCCGAAGTCTTGCTTGCAGGGCCTTTCGTGACAGTTTGCGATGGTCTATATCAGCGGCGCAAAGAAAAATCGATTGGGTAAGCACCGTTTTGACGCACATTTCGATCTGCTGCAACTTCGGCGCCTGGATCCTCTATCCGGATTTCCTCCGGCCATAACGTCAAGGATGAAGAACGTGGACTATATCTCGACCCGCGGCGAGGCCCCATCTCTCGGCTTTTGCGATGCGTTGCTGACGGGTCTTGCGCGCGACGGCGGCCTCTATGTCCCGCGGCAATGGCCGCATTTCTCCAAGAAGGAAATCCGGGCGCTGCGCGGCAAGAGCTACCAGGAGATCGCGTTTGCGATCCTATCGCCCTTTACGAACGACGAAATTCCCGCCGCCACATTCCGGGCGATGATCGACGAAGCTTATGGCACCTTCCGCCATCCGGCGATCGCCCCGCTCGTCCAGACGGGACCGAACAGCTTCGTCATGGAGCTTTTCCACGGCACCACGCTCGCCTTCAAGGACGTGGCGATGCAGCTTCTGGCACGCCTGATGGACTATGCGCTGGAAAAGCGCGGCGAGCGCGCGACGATCATCGGCGCAACATCGGGCGATACGGGCGGTGCGGCCATCGACGCCTTCGCCGGTCGCGAGCGCACCGATATTTTCATCCTCTTCCCGCACGGCAAGATCTCGCCGGTGCAGCAGCGGCAAATGACGACCTCGACGGCTCCCAATGTCCACGCGCTGGCGGTCAAGGGCAATTTCGACGACTGCCAAAACCTCGTCAAAGCGATGTTCAACGACACCGCCTTCCGCGACAAGGTTCGCCTTTCCGGTGTCAACTCGATCAACTGGGCGCGCATCATGGCTCAGATCGTCTATTACTTCACGACGGCGATCTCACTCGGCGGGCCGGATCGTAAGATTTCGTTTACGGTACCGACCGGCAATTTCGGTGACATTTTCGCGGGCTACGCGGCCAAACGCATGGGCCTGCCGATCGGCAAGCTGGTGATCGCGACCAACGAGAACGACATCCTCGCCCGCACGATGAAGGCCGGCCGCTACGACATGCAGAAGGTCAAGGCGACGACCTCGCCGTCGATGGACATTCAGATTTCGTCGAATTTCGAGCGCCTGCTTTTCGAAGCCTATGATCGGGACGCTTCCAAGGTGCGCCATGCGATGGACAGCCTGAAGCAGTCGAATGGCTTCGAGATCGCGCCGAAGGCGCTTGCCGCCATCAAGAAGGACTTCCGCGCCGGCCGCGCCAGCGAGAAGCAGGTGGCGCAGACGATCAAGAATACCTACGCCGAAACCGGCTATCTTCTCGACCCGCATTCGGCAATCGGCGTCTTCGTTGCCGCCAAGCACGACAAGCCGAACACGCCGATGGTGACGCTTGCGACGGCGCACCCGGCAAAATTCTCCGCCGCGGTAAAATCCGCCTCCGGTATTGACCCGGCGCTTCCGACGTGGCTTGCTGGTCTGATGCTTAAGGAGGAGCGCTTCCAAGTCGTCGATCCGGAACTTAAGGCCCTTGAAGGTTTTATCGGCAAGCACGCCCGGACGTAATGCGGCAGGCGCAGAAAGATAGCCAATGACAGTTGAGTGCACCCGGCTCAAATCCGGGCTGACAGTAGTAACCCAGACCATGCCGCATCTTGAAAGCGTCGCTCTGGGCGTCTGGATCAAATCGGGTTCGCGCAACGAAACGGAAGACGAGCATGGCATAGCCCACCTGCTCGAACACATGGCTTTCAAGGGTACCGCACGCCGCTCGGCTCGCGACATCGCCGAGGAAATCGAGGATGTGGGCGGCGAAGTGAACGCGGCCACCTCGACCGAAACGACGTCCTACTACGCCCGCGTGCTGAAGGATTACGTGCCGCTCGCCGTCGATATTCTCGCCGACATCCTGACCGAATCGGCCTTCGAGGAAGACGAGCTCGAGCGCGAGAAGCAGGTGATCCTGCAGGAGATCAATGCGGCGAACGACACGCCGGACGACGTGGTCTTCGACAAGTTTTCCGAGACCGCCTATCGCAACCAGACGCTCGGACGCGCCATCCTCGGCACGCCGGAGACCGTCGTCTCCTTCTCGCCGCAACAGATCCGCAACTATCTCGGCCGCAACTATACGACCGATCGCATGTTCGTCGTTGCCGCCGGCGCAGTCGATCACGACGAATTCGTGCGCATGGTGGAACAGCGCTTCGCGAGCCTGCCGACCGCGCCGAGCGCGCCGCCGGTCATCGAGACCGCCCGCTATATCGGCGGCAGCGTGCGCGAGACGCGCGACCTGATGGACGCGCAGATCCTGCTCGGCTTCGAGGGCAAAGCCTATCATGCCCGCGACTTCTACTGTTCGCAGATCCTTGCCAACATCCTCGGCGGCGGCATGTCCTCCCGCCTCTTCCAGGAAGTGCGCGAGATCCGCGGCCTTTGCTATTCGATCTATGCCTTCCACTGGGGCTTTTCCGACACCGGCATCTTCGGCATCCATGCCGCAACAGGCGGCGAGAACCTTCCCGAACTCGTACCGGTGATCATCGACGAGTTGCATAAGTCGGCCGGCTTCATCGAGCAGAAGGAGATCGAGCGTGCCCGTGCGCAGATTCGCGCCCAGCTTCTGATGGGGCAGGAAAGCCCTGCTGCCCGCGCCGGCCAGATCGCCCGCCAGATGATGCTCTACGGCGGCCCGATCTCCAATCAGGAAATGATGGAACGGCTCGAGGGCATCACCATCGAGCGTCTCACCGATCTCGCCGGCCGGCTGTTCTTCGACACTGTGCCGACGCTTTCGGCAATCGGCCCGCTGGAGCAACTGGCACCGACGGAAGATATCGTCGCCTCGCTGTCCGCTCCCCTGCCGCAGTCGAAAACTGCAAGCCGCTGAGCCGCGTTCCATCTGCCGGGAGTGATCGATGCCAAAATCGGTTTTTCGATTCCTGTCGCGGCAGCCGGAGGCGGTGGAGCTCGAGAACGACCGCTATGCGCTGCGGCTTCCACGCTATCAGGATTTCAACCAGTGGCACAAGCTGCGCTCCGCCAGCCGCAAGTTCCTTGAGCCCTGGGAACCGACATGGCGTCGCGACGAGCTGACAGAGGGCGCGTATCGTGCCCGCGTCATCCGCGGCAAGCAGGAATACGCGTCCGGCCAGGCGATCCCGCTGTTCCTGTTTCTGAAACCAGACATGGAACTGCTCGGCGGGATCACGATTGGCTATATCCGCCGCGGCGCGGCGCAGAGCTGCATGATCGGCTACTGGATGGGCGAGAAGCATGCCGGCCAAGGCCATATGTTCGCCGCACTTCAGTTGGTTATACCCTATATCTTCGCAGGGCTTGAGTTGCACCGTATCGAGGCAGCCTGTATTCCGGAGAACGCACGAAGCATTCGCCTGCTTGAGAAAGCCGGGTTTCAGCGGGAAGGCTATCTGCGCGGATACTTGAAAATAAACGGTCAGTGGCATGATCACGTGATGTATTCACTGCTTGCCACCGATACGGATACAGGCAGGAAAACCGACAGCCGATGACCACGAACCGCATGCTGCCCAAATCACCGTCCGGCCGATTGATCGCGGTGATCGCAGCGCTTTTCCTGTCGATGCTTGCATTGGCTGCAGGCGTTGCGCAGGCGGCGGAACCCGTGAAGATTTCCCGCGACGACACCGCGCTCGACTTGACGGCGACGACGGAAATATATGCCAATCAGGGCGAGGCCTTCCAGGTCTCGACGGCCGCAGGCGCAGACGGCATCCGCCGGCGCATCGAGGTGCGTGCCAGCTCTGAAAACCACCAGGGCGACTGGGCCGTCTTTGCGCTCGCCAATGTCTCGGAAGAACAGCTCGAGCGCGTCATCGTCGCTCCGCATTTCCGCCTCGTGAATTCCAAGCTTTTCTGGCCGGACCTCGGCTCGCAGCGCATCATGGCGATCACGCCGAGCGAGGGCTTTGCGCTCGACCGCCAGCCGAGCGACGAGGCCGACGTCTTCCGCATCACTCTGAACCCCGGCGCTGTCATCACCTTCGTCGCCGAGCTTGCGACGCCCGAGCTGCCGCAGATCTACCTGTGGGAGCCGGACGCCTACAAGGACACGATCAACGCCTTCACGCTCTACCGCGGCATCGTGCTCGGGATTGCCGGCCTTCTGGCCGTGTTCCTGACGATCCTCTTCGTGGTCAAGGGCACCTCTATGCTGCCGGCAACGGCGGCACTTGCCTGGGCGGTGCTCGGCTACATCTGCGTCGACTTCGGTTTCCTCGGCAAACTCGTCAGCGTCGCCTCGGCGGACCAACGAATATGGCGCGCCTGCGCGGAAGTGGCGCTGGCGTCGAGTTTCGTGATCTTCCTGTTCACCTATCTGAACCTCAACCGCTGGCACACACATCTCGGCTATGCGACGCTTGCCTGGGTGCTCGGCCTCGCTCTGCTCTTCGGTGTCGCGATCTATGATCCGTCGATCGCCTCCGGTATTGCGCGGCTCTCCTTCGCGCTGACGGCGACGATGGGCATCGTACTCATCATCTATCTCGGCTTCAACCGCTACGACCGCGCCATCCTGCTGGTGCCTGCTTGGGCGCTGATCCTGGTGTGGATATTCGGGGCTTGGCTGACAGTTACCGGCCGGCTCGACAACGACATCATCCAGCCGGCGCTGGGCGGCGGCCTCGTCCTCATCGTTCTGCTGATCGGATTTACGGTGATGCAGCACGCCTTTGCGGGCGGCGCCTTTCAGCAGGGTCTGTTTTCCGATCTCGAACGCCAGTCTCTGGCGCTGACCGGCTCCGGCGACATGGTGTGGGACTGGGATGTGGCGCGCGACCGCGTCGTCACCATTCCGGATGTTTCCATCAAGCTGGGCTTGTCGCCGGGGACCATGCATGGCGCAGCTCGCAACTGGCTGCCGCGGCTTCACCCGGACGATCGCGACCGATTCCGCGCGACGCTGGACGTGCTGCTCGAACATCGTCGCGGACGGCTGAACCACGAGTTCCGCATCCGCGCCGAGGACGGGCATTTCCACTGGCTGCTGATCCGCGCGCGGCCGGTGCTCGGCTCGAACGGCGAGATCATCCGCTGCGTCGGCACGATCGTAGACGTCACCGAGCAGAAGAATTCCGTCGAGCGGCTGCTGCATGATGCGCTGCACGACAATCTCACTGGCCTGCCGAACCGCCAGCTCTTCATCGACCGCCTGCAATCGGTGCTGGCGCTTGCGCCCGGCGGCGAAACGCTCAGGCCGACGGTGATGGTGATAGATATCGACCGCTACAAGCTGGTGAACGATTCGCTTGGCGTCGCAGCCGGCGATAACATTCTGATCGCGCTGACCCGCCGCCTGCGTCGTCTTCTGAAGCCGCAGGATACGCTGGCGCGCATTGCGGGCGACCAGTTCGGTCTCATTCTCGTTTCCGAGCGCGATCCAGCGAAGGTCGCCGATTTTGCTGATGCCGTCAGCAAGGCGATCATGGTGCCGATCAACTTCGGCAATCGCGAAATTATTCTGACGGCCTCGATCGGTCTCGCCTCCTGGGTAGACCAGCAGGAAAACGCGGCCGGAATGCTGAGCGATGCCGAGCTTGCCATGTATCGCGCTAAGCGCGCCGGCGGCAACCGCGTCGAGCCCTTCCGCCCCGCCTTCCGCGATTTCGGCGCCGACCGCCTGCAGCTCGAATCCGATCTCCGCCGCGCCATCGAGCGCAAGGAGCTCTCGATGGTCTACCAGCCGATCGCGCGGCTGGAGGATGTCGAGATTGCCGGATTCGAGGCGCTGATGCGCTGGGAGCATCCGAAGCGCGGCAACATCCCGCCGTCCGAATTCATCCCGATCGCCGAGGCGTCGGACATCATCGGTCCGCTCGGCATGTTCGCGCTCGAACAGGCGACCAGTGACCTGATGGCCTGGCAGAACCAGACCGGCGAGCTGCCGATCTTCGTCTCGATCAACCTGTCGAGCGTGCAGCTCCTCAACAACGAGCTCTATGACGACGTGCGCTCAGTTCTTTCGAAGACCCATTGTGACCCGTCGCGCCTGAAGCTGGAGCTGACGGAATCCATGGTCATGGAAAATCCGGAACAGGCACGGCTTGTGCTGCAGAAGCTCAAGGAAGCTGGCCTCGGGCTGGCGCTCGACGACTTCGGCACGGGCTACTCGTCGCTTGCCTATCTTACCCGCTTCCCCTTCGACACGATCAAGCTCGACAAAGCGCTCGTTCGCGATGACAGCGACAAGAAGGCAACCATCCTCAGGTCGGTCATCTCCATGGCGCGCGAGTTGGAGATGCAGGTGGTCGCCGAAGGCATCGAATCCAACGAGGATGCCATCGAGCTTGCCAAGATGGGCTGCAGCTACGGGCAAAGCTACCTCTTCGGCCCGCCGATGGGCTCCGATTCCGTGCTGCGCCTGCTGAAGGAACGCTTTCCACTGACGAAGCGGGCTTAGGTCTTTCAAATCAATGCTGGCGCCTACCCCTCACCCTGTCCTCCCCCGAAGGGAGAGGAAGCCGAGATACCCGTTACCTCGTCGATACAACCGAGAGCTTTGCGAGCCTCAACCGCATGCCCCTTCTTCCCGTGGGGGAGAAGGGGCCGCAAGCGGATGAGGGGCTACGCCGCAGCCTTCCGCGACATCGCAGACGCGACCTGAATGATCTTGTGCAGATATTCCAGCTTCGCGACGACAGCCCGCGATAGCACGAAGGGATAGGAATCCGGCTGGCCCATGCTGCGCTGAATGGCGTTGATCGCGACGCTGAGCGGAACCCAGGCGCTGACGAGCTGTTCAGCGCTTTCCGCCCTGTATGGATTGAAATCCACTTCCGAGGCCATTTCCTCATGGCCGCGGGGATCGATGGCGATGCCAAAGGCGCGGGCCGTTTCCAGCGTATCAACGATATGGAGGTAGTGCGCAAAGCACTCGGCAAAATCTTCCCACGGATGTGAGGATGCATAGGCGCTGATGAAGCTCTCCCGCCAGCCGAAGGGAGGACCGCTGGCATAATGGTTCTGAAGGGCTGCGCCATAATCCTGTCGTTCGTCCCCGAAGGCGGCGCGGAAGGCATCTAAGCCGTTCCTGTCCCGCACGAGCTTGTTCCAGACGAAGTGGCCGGCCTCATGGCGGAAGTGGCCGAGCAGCGTGCGGTAAGGCTCGTTCATCATGGTGCGCGCTTGTTCGCGGGTGGCGTCATCGGCTTCCGCCGCACGGATGGCGATCAGGCCTTCCTCGTGTCCGGTCATCGCGGGGAGGATATTGCCGTCGTTCTGAACCGTATCTTCGAGGAAATCGAAAACGAGGCCGCCGACGGGATCTTCCTCGCGATCCGGATGCGGCAGGTTCCAGCGCAGCAGCGAATAGAACAGATGGCGCTGCGCCTGGCTGATACGGCGCCAGCGGGCGATGCCGTCCTGGGTTGCGGTGTTCGGCACCAGCCTGTTGTGGCGGCAGGCGATGCAAAAATCATGGGCGTCCTCATCCGCAAGCAGCCAGTTGCAGATATCGAGACCGGCATTGGCGCAGAAGCGGATCCTGCGCTCCGGGCGTGCGACGAGCTGCCACTGCATTTCATCGCGCGGCTCGAGCGCGTGCACGGAGAGATCATCCGGCAAGAAGCCCAGGCGATGATTGCAGCGGACGCAATGGCGGTTGTCGAAGTGGACGACCTGGTCGCAATTATCGCAGGCGAAGAGTCTCATGATTACCTCGACGAATGGTGACGAACCAAAATGCCTGCTGCGCGGTGCGCAACAGGCATTTCGGCGGCGCGCCATCTGGCACGCTTGCCGGAAGAAAACGTCACGATAACGAAATCGTTCCTGGATTAGATATCACGCATGTCCGGCTTCGGCGGAAAGCATGGCGGCCGTGATGCCCATGCCCGCGAGAGCGCGCTCGTATTTGTCGTCCAGATTGCGGTCGAAGATCAGCGCCTCATTGGCGGCGCAGGTCAACCAGCCGTTGCTCGCAACTTCCATTTCGAGCTGGCCGGCACCCCAGGAGGAATAACCGAGCATCATCGTGGCCCTCTTCGGCCCGCCGCCCTTGGAAATCGCGCGGACGATGTCGAGCGTCGCCGTCAGGCAGATATCGTCGCTGATCGGGATGCTGGAGTCGCTTATATAGTCATCGGAATGCAGCACGAACCCGCGGCCGCTTTCCACGGGACCGCCTGTTTGGATCGGGAAGTCCCGGGCATGGTCCGGCAGGACTATCGGCTCCTGGTCGTTGACCATTTCGAGATGCAGCAGCACGTCCGTGAAGGTAAGGCTTTGGGCGCGGTTGATGATGAAGCCCATGGCACCGGCATCGGAATGGGCGCAGATATAGATGACCGTGCGGAAGAAGTTGCTATCTTCCATGCCCGGCATGGCAATCAGGAACTGCCCGTCGAAAAAGCCGCGTTCCCGTCTGTTTTTCAGCGTGGATAAGGACATACTTCCTCCTGCTGCCAGACCGTTACCAACAGCCCTATAAAAGAAACATGGGGCAATGCCGCAGATCAATCAACTGAAAATGAAGAATTAGATGGCCGAACTTCTGGCAGCGAAAGGCGATTTTCGATAAACCGTTGTTCCATGACGATTATTTTTCTCGGGTTTCGCCAGTTTCTGAACGTAACCATCTGCGCCGCCGCGCTGGCCGGTTCGCTTGGGCCGGCGCGCGCCGAGATGAGCGGCTGGATCGACAATGAGGGCGGCCGGATGCGGCTGATCGCGCTGCCGCCCGGCCGGGACGGCACGATGCGCGGTGCGCTGCAGATCGAGCCGAAGCCCGGCTGGATCACCTATTGGCGCGAGCCCGGCAACAGCGGAATACCGCCCCAGATCACGGTCGCGCCCGAAAGCGGCATCACGCTGACGGCAATCCGCTATCCCGTGCCAAAACATCTCGTCGACGGTAAGATAGACGACATCGCCTATGACGCGCCCGTTTCGCTGCCGCTGACCTTCTCGGCCAAAGACGCCTCCCGGTCGCTCGAACTGAAAGCGAGCGCGTTCATCGGCATCTGCAAGGATATCTGCATTCCGTTCCAGGCCGAATTCTCGCTTCCAATCGCTGCCGCCAATCAGTCCCGGCCGGAAGAGGAAGCGATCCTCAGGAATGCCGAGGCCTCCCTGCCGGAAAAGCCGACGTCGCAGTTCACGGTGATGTCCCACACATTCTCTGAGGACATGAAAGAGCTCTGGCTGCAAGTTGCCTTGCCCAACGGGGGCGACACCGCACCGGAGGTGATCCTCACGGGGCCAAACGGATATGTCTTCACTAGGAAGCTGATGAGCAAGCGCGACGGAAAGAATTTTTCAACGTCGATTGCCGTCGACAAGCTGCCGAAGAACTATGAAATCGCCCGCAAAAGCTGGAGCGTTCTGATCATCGACGGCGGCCGCGCCATGGAGACGCCGCTTGCCTTTGACTGACCGGCTTTTATAGTCGGCGGCAACCCCGCAGCTGCCCCCACCGCGATTATAAACACCAAGGAGAATCCTATGACCATCGCAATCGGCGATAAGCTTCCTGCAGCCACATTCAAGGAAAGGACGGCCGACGGACCGGTCGAGGTTTCGACGGATCAGCTCTTCAAAGGCAAGCGCGTCGTGCTTTTCGCCGTACCCGGGGCCTTCACGCCGACCTGCTCGCTAAACCATCTGCCGGGCTATCTCGAAAACCGCGATTCCATCCTCGCCAAGGGCGTCGACGATATCGCCGTTCTCTCCGTCAACGACTGGCACGTCATGGGCGCCTGGGCCGAACAGTCCGGTGGCATGGGCAAGATCCACTTCCTCGCCGACTGGGACGCCGGCTTCACCAAGGCGCTCGGCCTGGACACTGACCTTTCCGCCGGCGGCCTTGGGGTGCGCTCCAAGCGCTATTCGATGCTCATCGAAGACGGCGTCGTGAAATCGCTGAACGTCGAGGAGAGCCCCGGCCAAGCCACGATCTCAGGTGCGGCCACGATGATAGAGCAGCTCTGAGAGGGCCACAGAGAAGGCGTGGAGAGGCGGCCGAACCCAGCCGCCTCAGACCGGTAAATTATTGTATTTTCGTAGATTCTTGTCGACCAGGAATTCCGGCAGGAAACGACGCATGAGGCTGACTTGGCCCGCCAGTTTTCCCGCGGTGTAGCGCCTTTTCGGCGCGGGATCCGCGGCGGCTTTCACGACGGCTTCTGCCACAACTTCGGGGGCGTCGCCGGTTTCGACGCCGCTCCGCATTTGTCCCTCCATCTGAGCGCGAACCGTGTCGTAAATGGGCAGCAACCGATCAGGCCTAGTGAGGTTTTCTTCAAACGACGTGCGGGTGAAGCCAGGCTCGACAAGCACAACCCGAATGCCGAACGTGCGCAGTTCATGATCGAGCGATTCCGAGTATCCTTCGATCGCATGCTTGGTCGAAGCGTAAAGAGCATTATAGGGAGACGGAATTAGCCCCAGAATGGAACTCATATTGATGATTCTGCCCATGCGTTGGCGTCTCATGACCGGCAACACCGCATTTGTCACGCGGAGAACGCCGAAGACATTCACATTGAACAAGGCTTGAGCCTGCGCAGGTGAGGATTCCTCGGCGCCGCCGAGCAAGCCAATGCCGGCATTGTTGACAAGCAAATCGATGCGTCCAGCTCTGCTTAGAATCTCATCCACGATCTTCTGTACAGAAGCGTCATCGGTCACATCGCAGATCAACATCGTAACACCGTCTACCGTTTCGGCTACCGCTTTCCGGCTGGTTCCGAACACGCGATAGCCAGCGCGCTTCAGGGCTTTGGCCGTTGCCAACCCAATGCCTGATGATGCGCCTGTGACTAGGGCTACGCCACGTTCCGTATTGCTCATGTAACTTCAATTCTCCTGTGGACTGTCTGTCACTATAACGTTAGTATCATTTTGAGAGTAAGTCACTATCAAAATGATATGAACGATCAGAATCTTTTAAATGAACCGTGCCCCATCGCGCGCAGCCTGGCATTGGTCGGCGACGCGTGGAGCATCTTGATCCTCAGGGACGCGAATGCAGGCCTTACTCGTTTTGACGAGTTCCGCAAAAGTCTCGGCATTGCACCCACGATCCTGACACGTCGTCTCGCCATGCTGACGGAGGAAGGTTTGCTGGAAAAGCGGCGCTACTTGGAGCGACCCCCACGGGAAGAATACGTGCTGACGGCTGCCGGTCGCGACTTTCTACCGGTGCTCTTCATGATCGGCGCATGGGGGCGCAAGCACCGTGGCGGTGGTAAGCTGACACGGTTCCTGGACGCTGAAACTGGAATCGAGATTGAGCCCGTCGCCGTGGATGGCGTTACCAGCGCAAGGATCGGAACTCGGGCGATACGCGTTGTTAAACCCGAATGATTGAGGAATGCTCGCAGGAAGATCCTCCCTGCCACCAGATACGCATAGGCAGCTTATGACCCCTTCGTGATTGCATGCGCCTTTTGCTAAACGTGGCCCCCATAAAGCCCGGTACCCAAACCACTGGCGGGTGGCCGTTCAGAGCTTGGAAAGACCATTGCGGCAGGTCTGACCGGGAAGGACAGGAGAAGTCGGCCTAACGCCCGTGCCGTTTAACAGACCGCAGAGTTTTCAGGACTGCAAGCAACCGGCGCCCCATCAGCATGAGGAACCGACAAGGGCTATCAGACCAGCATCGCTAAAATGCGTCAGTGGTCCCTCGACCATATCTTCCTCCGAGAAAGAGCACGTGTCGTAATCTGACCGATCAAAGCGCCCTCATCCAGAAGCTCTCCTTCCGCGGAATTCCCGGCTAAAAAGCGACACTGGCTCGGTCTGACTTTTGCAACATGACAGGCGAGCCTTTTGACTTCGGTCCGTATGGTATCTGCCCTTTTGTTTTTCGGTCGGCTCGCCAACGCCCTCAATTTGCCATATTTGTTATAACATAACCTGTAATGTTATTACATTTAAGAAGCGCATCCCCTATGAAGAGATTGCCTTTCGCCTCCGGTCTGCTCCTGCCCTCTGCTGTCTCCCGCGTCGCCTGCGTGCTCGTTCTCGTCGGGGCACTCTGGACGGCGATCCATTGGGCAATCGTCCTGCCATGAGCGGCGCGCTGATCACCCTCGACAACCTGTCCGTCGCCTATGATCGTCACCCAGCGGTGCATCATGTTTCCGGCTCTATTCTCCCAGGCAGCCTGACGGCGATCGCGGGGCCGAACGGTGCAGGTAAATCGACGCTTCTGAAAGCAATTATGGGCGAGCTGCGGCCCGCCGAGGGGCGGATTTCCCATAGGCTGCAACGCACGGATTTCGGCTACCTGCCGCAGGCGGCCGAAATCAACCGACGCTTTCCGATCTCGGTCTTCGACGCCGTGCTGCTTGGTGCTTGGCGTAGCAGCGGTGCCTTCGGGCGCGTCTTGGCGCATGAGACCGGCAAGGCTCGCGAAGCGCTTTCCGCAGTCGGGCTCGAAGGTTTCGGGAAACGCCATATCGGTTCGCTGTCGGCCGGGCAGTTCCAGCGCGTGCTTTTTGCCCGGCTGTTGCTGCAGGATGCCAAGCTCATCCTGCTCGACGAGCCGTTCACAGCCATCGATGCCCGCACGACAAAGGACCTGCTCGATATCGTCGCGCGCTGGCACGGCGACGGGCGGACCGTCATTGCGGTGCTTCACGACTTCGACCAGGTGCGGGCGCATTTCCCCGAGACGCTGCTGATCGCGCGGACGCTGATCGGCTGGGGGCCGACCGGCGACGTCCTGTCGCCCGCCAATCTTCTCAAGGCGCGCGCCATGGCCGAGCGCTGGGACGAGGATGCGAGAGCCGGCGAGCCGGCGGCATGACGGCCTACGACATCTTCCTCGCGCCGTTTGCGGATTACGGTTTCATGCGCCGCGCGCTCGTCGCCTGCCTCTGCCTCGGTCTCGGCGCCGGCCCGATCGGCGTCTTCCTGATGCTGCGGCGCATGAGCCTGATGGGCGATGCGATGAGCCATGCCGTGCTGCCGGGTGCGGCGATCGGCTACCTCGTTGCGGGATCGCTGTCGCTGACCGCCATGGGCATCGGCGGCCTTATCGCCGGGCTCTCCGTCGCGCTGCTTTCCGGCATCGTCAGCCGGACGACGGTACTGCAGGAGGATGCCAGCTTCGCAAGTTTCTACCTCGCGTCGCTGGCGCTCGGCGTGCTGATCGTTTCGCTGCGCGGATCGAATATCGACCTGCTGCATGTGCTCTTCGGCACCATTCTGGCGATCGACGCTCCTTCCCTCGTCCAGATCGGCGCGATCACCTCGACCACGCTCGTCGTTCTCGCCGCGATCTACCGGCCGCTGGTAGCCGAATGCTTCGACCCGGGGTTCCTCAAAGCCGTCGGCGGGCGGGGACCGGTCTATCATGTGCTTTTCCTGCTGCTGGTCGTCCTCAACCTCGTCGCTAGCTTCCAGGCGCTCGGCACGCTGATGGCCGTCGGATTGATGATGCTGCCGGCGGTAATCGCGCAGCTCTGGTCGCGCAGCCTGCCGTCGATGATGGCGATCGCAGTGATCAGCGCCACCTTCTCCGGCTATCTCGGGCTTATCGCTTCCTACCATCTCGAGCTCGCCTCCGGCCCGACCATCATCATGACGGCGGCGGCAATCTACGGGCTTTCCATCCTCTTCGCGCCGTCGGGCCTTGCCCGGCGCCTCTTTCCCCGCCCGCGTCTTGCAGGCTGAACTCAAGGAGACTTCGATGATTTCCCGCAAACTGCTTCTTTCCGCGGCCCTTCCCGCGCTGATCGCCTTTTCGTCCGTACCAGCCTCCGCCGAAACCCTGAAGGTAGTTGCCTCCTTCACCGTGCTTGCCGATGTCGTCAGCCAGGTCGGCGGCGACCACGTGAACGTCACGAGCCTCGTCGGCCCGAATGGCGACCCCCATGAGTTCGAGCCGTCGCCTGCCGACGCCAAGCATCTGAAGGCCGCGCAGGTGACCTTCGTCAGCGGCGAAGGCCTGGAGGGCTGGATGGACCGGCTGATTACCGCTTCCGGCTACAAGGGGACGCCGGTCACCGTCTCCGACGGCATCAAGACCCGCACGATGGAAGAGGACGGCGAGACCGTGACCGATCCCCACATCTGGAACAGTCCGGTCAACGTGAAGGTCTGGGTCGCCAATATCGAGAAGGCGCTATCGGCCGCCGATCCGGCGGATGCCAGCATCTTCAAGGCCAATGCCGAGCGCTACACGAAGACGCTCGACGCGCTTGACGCCTATGCCCATTCCAAATTCGACACGGTTCCGGACGTCCGGCGCAAAGTGCTGACGAGCCACGACGCCTTCGGCTATTTCGGCCGCGAGTACAACGTCAGCTTCCTAGCGCCGCTGGGCATGTCGACCGAAACGGAGGCGTCTGCCGCAGACATCACCAAGCTGATCGAGCAGATCAAGGCCGAACACGTGAAGACCTATTTCTTCGAAAACTCGAACGATCCCCGACTCGTCAGGCAGGTCGCCAAGGCAACAGGTGCGGAACCCGGCGGCGAGCTCTATGTCGAATCGCTTTCGGATGCGAAGGGACCGGCGCCGACCTACGAGAAGATGTTCCGCTACAATGTCGACCAGATCGCCGCCGCGATGGCAAAATCGAGCTGATTGGCGCCGCGGCTTCCCTCAGAGATTGAAATCAAAGACCAGGAGGCCGGCAAGGCCTCCATCCGTCGAGGAGACGATGCGCTCGCCGACGGCCACATGCTCGGGATGCACGAGATAGGCATCCCGCGCCTCGGCATTTTCGAAGGTCACCACGAAGCCGTCGACGAAGCCGCCATGCAGCCCTTCCGGCGAGACGTTTGGGCCATATCTGACATCGAGGATGCCCGGGATCACCTGCTTCAGCGCCACGACCGATTCGAGCAACGCCTGCTTCTCCTCGCCCGTCATGGCAGCCTTCAGCCGCAGCAATACGCAATGCAGGATCATATGGTGGTCTCCTATGGCGTTGCCGGCAGAATAGAGGGAACGAGGAAGAGGGCAAGGGGATTGCGATGACTTCGCGACGGCTCTACTTGAAACCGTGTCCGGCTCCTCCACCTTTCCTAAGTGGTGCCAATCACGAACGCGGGAGCGCTGCGAGCGAGCCTGCTGGCCACAGATCATTCAACAGAGCACATTGCCCTGCTGTTCGTCCGCATTGACCGGCAGCCTCGAAGAATTCGAGGCACTCCCTTTTCGTTTTCAAATGAAGGGAGATGGAAATGGCAAAGGTCGTTTGCGTCCTCTATGACGATCCGGTCGATGGATATCCGAGCGCCTATGCGCGGGATGGCCTGCCGAAACTCGAACACTACCCCGGCGGCCAGACGCTTCCCACCCCGAAAGCCATCGATTTTCAGCCGGGCGCCCTGTTGGGCAGCGTCTCCGGCGAACTGGGCTTGAGGAAGTTTCTCGAAAGCCAGGGGCACAATCTGGTCGTGACCTCGGACAAGGACGGTCCCGGCAGCGTCTTCGAACGCGAGCTTGCCGACGCCGAGATCGTGATCTCGCAGCCTTTTTGGCCGGCTTACCTGACCGCCGAGCGGATCGCCAAGGCGGCCAAGCTGAAGCTGGCGATCACCGCCGGCATCGGCTCCGACCATGTCGATCTCCAGGCCGCGATGGACCGCGGCATCACCGTCGCCGAGGTGACCTACTGCAACTCAATCAGCGTATCCGAACATGTGGTCATGATGATCCTCAGCCTCGCGCGAAACTATATCCCCTCCTACCAGTGGGTCGTGAAAGGCGGCTGGAACATCGCCGACTGCGTCGCGCGCTCTTACGATATCGAGGGCATGGAGATCGGCACGGTGGGTGCCGGGCGGATCGGCAGCGCGGTGCTTCGCCGGCTGAAGCCGTTCGACGTCAAGCTGCACTATACCGACCGCCACCGGCTTCCCGATGCAGTCGAGAAGGAGCTCGGCGTTACCTTCCACAAGACGCCAACTGAGATGGTGCCCGTCTGCGATGTCGTCACGATCAACGCGCCGCTGCATCCGGAGACGGAAAACCTCTTCGACGAAGCGATGATCGCCAAGATGAAACGCGGCGCCTACCTGGTGAACACGGCGCGCGGCAAGATCTGCAATCGCGATGCCGTCGCGCGGGCGCTCGAGAGCGGCCAGCTTGCCGGTTATGCCGGCGACGTGTGGTTCCCGCAGCCCGCACCGAAGGACCATCCTTGGCGGTCGATGCCGCATCATGGCATGACGCCGCATATTTCAGGCTCGTCGCTCTCTGCCCAGGCGCGCTACGCCGCTGGCACGCGGGAAATTCTCGAATGCTGGTTCGAAGGCAAGCCGATCCGCGAGGAATATCTGATCGTCGACGGCGGCAAACTCGCCGGCGCCGGTGCTCACTCCTACAGCGCCGGAGACGCGACGCGCGGGTCTGAAGAGGCGGCGCGATTCAAAAGCTGAAGGCGCCCGGTAGCTCGGAAGGTCGACCAGCTCTCGTTGCCTGCCGAGAGCCGAAGCGTTGCAGGCATGCGTCATCGTCAGTAATGTTATGCCGACTTGTTCGCTTCAATGAAACGACGCAGCGCTGTGGCAGCGTTCAGCATATGTGCTCGCATGCGCCGAGATGCCATTTCGCCGTCACCCTCCGCGATCGCCTGCATGATGGCATCGTGCTCATCCCGGGATTTACGCATCCGATCGCCTTGCCGTAGTTGCGTGCGCCGAAAGGCGTTCAGCCTCGTGCGCACCGCTATCGCTTGTTCGGCAAGAAAGCCGTTGTGGGTAGCGCGATAGATCGTCTCATGGAATTCACGGTTGAAAGCATCATACGCGTCAAAATCACCCTTCTCGACAATCTCGTCAGACATGTCGTGCAGTCCGATCAGGTGACTTCGCTCGAGCGGGGTCATACGGTATGTCGCAAGCCGCACGCACATGGCCTCGATCTCGGCCGACGTCTCAAACATGTCCATGATGCGTTCGGGGGTCAAGCGAGCCACGACGACGCCTCGCCGTGCGCGAACCTCGACGAGCCCGCTGACCGCCAATTGACGCAGCGCTTCTCGAACCGGAGTGCGCGAGGCGCCGAAACGGTCGGCAAGCTGCTGTTCGTCCAGCGAAGCACCCGCTACCAGCGTGCCCGTAGCGATCTCATCCGTCAGTGCGTTGCGAATGCGGTCAGACAAGAGTTCCCGGTCATCGACATCATCTCGAGCGTCTGATCCCTTGACCATGCATAATCTCCCTGACCGTCGGGCTCCTTTGTACGCGAATATGCACAACCGGAAAAGTGACGCATGCAAAATAGTCATCACGGGACTGTTACGCATTCAATTATTGAAATATTACCGTTTGAAGAATACACATTACCAGCACATCATCCATCGTGCATACGCATGGACTTTTATAAAAATGCGAAGCTGGACGACTGGAAAAGCTCTCGCAGCCACGCTTGAGACACGTTGTACGCAAGCCTTCAAACTGTTCGACGCAGAAGGAAGCCAACTCATGATGATGACAAGACGCATTTTCTCAGCCGCCATTGTTGCCGGCGCGGCCACCTCTCTTGTCTCAACCCGCATCATGGCGGCACCCTCTGGTGCGGTGAAGGCGCGCAACGTCGTCCTGGCGCATGGGCTGTTCGCTGATGGATCGTGCTGGTCCGAGGTGATTGCCCGACTGCAGGCAGCGGGGTTTAATGCCACGGCCGTGCAAAATCCGCTAACGACGCTGCCTGAAGCGGTATCCTCCGTTGAGCGGGTGCTAGCACGGCAGGATGGCCCGACGGTTCTGGTCGGGCATTCCTTCGCGGGGATGATCGTAACTGAAGCCGGTATGCATCCGAACGTGTCGGCACTCGTTTATATCGCAGCGCGGGCGCCGGATGCGGGCGAGGATTATGCCGCACTGGCCAAGACATTTCCCACGCCACCGGCCTCCGCAGGTATCGTTTTCGATGGTGACGAAGGGCGCCTTAGCGAGGCGGCATTCCTGCATGATTTCGCGGGCGACCTACCGGAAGCAAGGGCGAAGGTGCTTTATGCTGTCCAGGAGCCATTCAACAAGGCTCTCCTTACGGGCAAGACCTCGCAGGCGGCTTGGCGTTCGAAGCCAAGCTGGTATGCCGTTTCGACGGAAGATCGCACGATCAATCCAGACCTCGAACGCTTCATGGCCAAGCGCATGGGAGCCAAGACCATAGAGGTGAAGGCCAGCCACCTCTCGCTAATCTCCCATCCGGATGAGATCACCCAACTGATCATCGAGGCGGCGGGATAGCACACGCGATCGGGCCGCCCCCTAATGCACTCCGAGGAACTGCTTGAGTTCGGCGGTCTTCGGATTGGCGAAGACTTCTTCCGGCGGGCCGATTTCGTGGACGCGGCCCTGGTGCATGAAGACGACGCGGCTGCAGACGTCGCGGGCGAATTTCATCTCGTGCGTCACCATCAGCAATGTCATGCCCTCGGAGGCAAGCTCGCGCACGACGGCGAGAACCTCGGCGACGAGTTCCGGGTCGAGCGCGGAGGTGATCTCGTCGCACAGCAGCGCGATCGGCTGCATGGCAAGCGCCCGGGCAATCGCGACACGCTGCTGCTGGCCGCCGGAAAGCTCGTCGGGATAGGCATCGAACTTGTGGCCAAGGCCGACGCGGTCGAGCATCTTGCGGGCGACCTCTTCAGCCTCTGCCTTCGGCGTCTTCTTGACCACCGACTGCGACAGCATGACATTGCCGCCGGCCGTCAGGTGCGGGAAGAGATTGAACTGCTGGAAGATCATGCCGACCTTCAGCCTGAGCGCCTTCAGATGCAATTCGTCGTCCAGAAGCTGGGCGCCGGCTACCGAGATCGAACCTTGGGTGATGGTCTCGAGGCCGTTGATGCAGCGCAGCAGCGTTGATTTTCCCGAGCCGCTCTTGCCGATGATGGCAATGACCTCGCCCGGCTCCACATCCAGGTTGATGCCCTTCAGCACCTCGTTCGTGCCGTAGCTCTTGCGGATTTCAGTGATTTCGATGAGCGACATTGAGCTTCCTTTCGAGGATCTGGCTGCTCTTCGACAGAGGCCAGCAAAGCGCAAAATAAATAAGAGCGACGAGCCCGTAGACTGTGAAGGGCTGGAAGGTTGCGTTGGTGACGACGGTGCCTGCCTTCGATAGTTCGACGAAGCCTATGATCGAGGTGAGCGCCGTTCCCTTGACGACCTGGACGGAGAAGCCGACAGTCGGCGGCACGGCGACCCTCAGCGCCTGCGGTAGGATGACGTAGCGCATCTGCTGCAGCCTTCCCATGCCGAGGCTGGCGGAGGCTTCCCATTGGCCTTTTGCAACCGCTTCGACGCAGCCGCGCCAGATTTCGGCGAGGAAGGCAGCGGTCCAGAGGATCAATGTCAGGCCGGCGGCAAGCCAGGCCGGCACGTCGATGCCGAAAAGTCCGAGACCGAAGAATGCGATGAAGAGTTGCATCAGGAGCGGCGTGCCTTGAAAAAGCTCGATGTAGTATTTTGCAAGCGCCCGCAGCGACTTCCGCTTGCTGATGCGCAGGAAGAGCAGGCCGAGCCCGACCGCGCCGCCCCCGATGAAGGAAACGAGCGAAAGCAGAACTGTCCAGCGCGTGGCGAGCAGCAGGTTACGCAGGATATCCCAGAGTGTGAACTCGATCATCGGACAAGCCTCCTCGGGAAGATGAAACCGCCGGCCACCACCAGCAGCTGCCGGAGCAGGATCGCCAGCGCCAGATAGATGGCCGTCGACACGATGTAGGCTTCGAAGGCGCGGAAGGTTCGCGACTGGATGAAGTTGGCGGCAAAGGTCAGGTCCTCGGCGGCGATCTGCGACACGACGGAGGAGCCGAGCATGACGATCACCACCTGCGAGGAAAGTGCCGGCCAGATGCGCTGGAGCGACGGCACGAGAACGACATGTCGGAAGGTTTCGAAAGGCGTCATGGCGAGGCTTGCGCCCGCCTCGAACTGCCCCTTCGGCGTCGCCTGGATGCCGGCGCGGATGATCTCGCAGCTATAGGCCCCGAGATTGACGATCATAGCAAGATTGGCGGCCGTCAGCTCGGAAAGCTGCAGACCGAGCGACGGCAGGCCGAAGAAGATGAAGAAGAGCTGGATCAGGAACGGCGTATTGCGGATCAGCTCGACATAGGCCGCAACGACGGGCTTCAGCCAAGCCGGGCCGAGCGCGCGCACCCAGGCACAGAAGGTGCCGAGCAAAATGCCGAGCACGCCGCCGATCGAGATCAGCTCGATGGTGATCACGATGCCCTTGACGATCTGCGGGTAATATTGAAGCAGCCAACCGAATTCGAAATGGTAGCTCAAGACACTGTCCCCTCTTTGAATACCGACGGCGAGTGGTCACCCTGCGGCGCGGGATGACCATGCTGGACCGGTTTTTAGAGGTCTTTCGGGAGGTCGGCGCCGAGCCACTTCTGAGCAATGGCGTTCAGCGAACCTTCGGCCTTGGCGGCGGCGATGATGCCGTTCACCTTTTCGAGAAGCGCAGGCTGCTCCTTGCTGAGGCCGATGTAGCAGGGCGAGTTCTTGATCAGGAACTTCAGTTCGGGCCGCTTCGGGGGGTTCTTGGCAAGGATGGCGGCGGCAACGACGTTGCCGGTTGCAACGGCCTCTACCTGACCGGAGAGGAAGGCGGAAATCGTGCCGTTGTTATCCTCGTAGCGTTTAATCGTGACATCGGCAGACGCGATCTTCGTCAGTTCGAGGTCTTCGACGGCGCCGCGGGTGACGCCGACCGTCTTGCCGGCAAGATCTTCCACCTTGGCGACGGAAAGATCGCCTGGCGCGAACACGCCGTTATAGAAGGGCGCATAGGCCGCGGAGAAATCGATGACCTTTTCGCGGTCCGGATTCTTGCCGAGGCTGGAAATAACCAGATCGACCTTGTTCGTCTGCAGATAGGGAATGCGGTTGGCGCTGGTGACCGGCACGAGCTCGGTTTTGACGCCGATTTTTTCGGCAATCAGATTGGCCATGTCGATGTCATAGCCCATCGGCGCCATATCGGTGCCGACGCTGCCGAAGGGCGGAAAATCCTGCGGGACGGCGACGCGCAGCGTGCCGCGCGCGGTGATGTCGGCAAGCGCATCGGCATGGGAAGCGGAACCGAAGCCGACAGCGGCTGCGAGCGTTGCGATTGCAAAGAATGTTCTTCTTGTCAGCATGTGTTCATTTCTCCTTTGAAGTTGCGGTTTTTCGTGTGCCTGACGGTTGGGAAGACACGGTCCTGGGAGGGAGCGACAGGGAGCTGCGCAATTCCGAGAGTGGGTCCGGGCGGGTCGTGAGGTCCAGGCCCGTTTCCACCTCGTCCAGATGTTCGACGGAGAGCTCGGCGGCCTTGACGAAATCGCCTGCTGCCATGGCCTCGAAGATGCGGCAGTGCCCCTCATGAGATTGCACTGCGTGAAATTCCGACTGATAGAGCATCGAAATCAGGATTGTCCTGGCAGTGAGATCGCGCAGGATGTCGACAAGGATCGGGTTGCCGCCGAGTTCGGCGATACGGATATGGAAATCACCCATGAGGCAGGTGAGGCGCTGGCGGTCGCCTGCAGCCATCGCAGCCTTTTCCTCCTCGAGGTGGGAGACGAGAACCGTGCGACCCTCGTCCGTCAGCGCGCGCATGCCACGCAACAGGCCGGATTCGATAGCGCGCCTTGCCTCATAGACGGTCATCGCCTCTTCGGCGGACGGCTCGACCACAAACCAGCCTCGCCGGGGGCTCACGGTGACGATGCCGCGCGTTTCGAGCCTCATCATCGCCTCGCGCACGCGGGTGCGCGAAACGCCGAAGACTGACGCAAGCTGGTTTTCGCTCAGCCGCGTGCCGGGCCGGATCCGGGCGGAAAGAATGCCCGAAACGATGGCCTCTTCGATGTTGCTCTGTGTGCTTTCCGATGTATGGCTATCTTGCATACAAGACGGGTAAGCAAGCCATATGCCAATTTTCGCAAATACTTCATTTACAACGGCTTTCCCACCCTGGACCGCGAACCAGTCCGTTGCAATGCCCACAATTTAAGCGGTTTCACATGCTGAATGATGACGAGGCGTCGATATCGGAGGCAACCGAGCCGACGGCTACACAATGTCCAGCAAGAGCGGCCGATGGTCGGACACTTCCGGTTCCCCGACGACGTCGAAGCTCACGACGCCGACTTCAGGCGTCACCAGCATATAGTCCGCAAAGCGCCCGTCTTTGGCATAGTGCGATGTTCTCGTATCCGTGAAGCCGCGGGAAGTGACGAGATCAGTGAGGCCGAGTCCACCGAGCACATCGAACATGACACTTCCGGGCAGCACGTTGAAGTCGCCGCAGACGACGAGACGCTCGCCCTTGCGCCAGATCTGCCCGATCAGGCTGACCAGCGCATCGGCTTGGCCCCGGCGTGCGGGCGTATCGCCCTTGCCGGCCATCTCACGCAGGCCATGCAGGTGGGCGATCGTGATTGCTTGGCCGGCCCCGTAGTCGAAAAGGCGAATGGCATGGGCGTTGCGGGCGCGCGGATGCTCTCCGTAGCTATCTGCTGAGAAATCGCCATGCACGAAATCCACCGCGTGGCCGATGACCGCAACCGACCGACGCACGAACGTCGCAATACCGAACTCCGAAGGCACCCTGTTTTCGTCATCATAAAGCTCGCCTCTCGCCGTCGGGGCGAAGAAGGCGTCATGCTCCGGAAGAACTGTCTTGATCTCCTCGAAGAGGTTGGCGCGCTGCGGCAGGATGTGGCTGCCATCGCGATATTCCAGCCAGTCGCTCTTGACGGTGACGGAACGGGTGACCTCCTGGAGGCAGAGCACGTCCGCCTCAGCAGCCCGGAAATAGTCCATCAGCGGCCGATGCAGCTTGCCGCCCCAGGCATTCAGCGAAATGATGCGCAATACCGCCTCCCCGGATTTGCCGCCCTACCGCTTCTTGAAGGGCGCCATGCCCATGCGCGCCAGTTCGTCGGCACGCTCGTTTTCCGGATGGCCGGCATGGCCCTTGATCCAGTGGAGCGTCACTTTATGTTTGTTGCGGGCTTCCTCCAGCGCCTGCCAGAGCTCGGCATTCTTCACCGGTTTCTTGTCCGCGGTCTTCCAGCCGTTTTTCTTCCAGCCGAAAATCCACTTGGAAATCCCGTCCTTGACGTAGGCGCTGTCGGTATAGAGGTCGACCTCGCAGGGTGTCTTCAGCGCTGAGAGCGCCGAAATCGCCGCCATCAACTCCATGCGGTTATTGGTTGTCTCCGCCTCGCCGCCCGAGATTTCCTTTTCAATGTCGCCATAACGAAGGATCGCGCCCCAACCGCCAGGACCGGGATTGCCCGAGCACGCGCCGTCGGTGAAAATCTCGACGTGCTTCATGCCGAAAGCCCGTATTCGGCAGCCGATGCGACCTGCCGGTGGAAGCGCAGCTTGCGCAGGTATTCGAGCGGGTCCTTCTTGGTGACCATCGCGCCTTCCGGCGTCGTCAGCCAGTCATAGAGGCGGGTCAGGAAGAAACGGAGCGCAGAACCACGCGCAAGCACAGGAAGCGCTGCGAGTTCGCCACTGTTGAGCGGCCGAACACTCTGGTAGCCTTCCAACATGGCAGTGCCCTTGGTGATGTTGTAGGCGCCGTCCTTTTCAAAGCACCACGCGTTGAGAATGATCGAGACGTCGTAGGCAAGCAGATCGTTGCAGGCGAAATAGAAATCGATCAGGCCGGACAGCTCATCGCCGAGGAAGAAGACGTTGTCGGGGAAGAGATCGGCATGAATGACGCCGGCCGGAAGGTCCTTCGGCCAGTGGGCGGAAAGGAAATCGATCTCGCCCCTGATTTCGGCAGACAAGCCCTTCTCGACTTCGTCGGCGCGCGCCTCGGACTTATCCCAAAGCAACTTCCAGCCGTCCAGCGACAGCGCGTTGGGCCGCTTCAGTTCGAAACCTTCGCCGGCGATATGCATCTGCGCCAGGGCCTTGCCAACTTCGCGGCAATGTTTGGCTTCGGGCTTCCTCAGCCACATGCCTTCGAGGAAGGATATGAGCGCCGCCGGACGATCCGAAAGCGTACCGAGCAGCGCACCGTCCTTGCGCGGCATCGGCAGCGGGCAGGACACGCCGCGGGCGGCAAGATGCTGCATCAGGCCGAGGAAGAACGGCAGGTCGGCCTTTTCGACGCGCTTTTCGTAGAGCGTCAGGATCAGCGGCTTTTTGGTGGTGTGCAGGAGGAAGTTGGAATTTTCCACACCTTCCGCAATTCCCTTGTAGGAAAGCAGGGTGCCGGCGTCATACTCCGTCAAAAACCACTTTAAATCGTCTTCTGAAATATCGGTATAGACTGCCAAGGAGGGCTCTCACATTAAGTACGCTAAGGGGGAGTGGTGAAGCGCATGGGGATACCCCCCTCTGTCACTTCGTGACATCACCCCCACAAGGGAGGAGATTGGAAGCATGCGTCTTGCCTTGCGACCTATCGTCTTCGTCGCGATTACCGAAGACGGTGTTACAGCACATCTCCGCCCTTGTGGGGGTGATGCCCGGCACGGCAAAGGAGGGTAAGCGGCACGCTCCAAGCCCCTAATCCCCGTTCACAAAAGCCATGTCGGCCGTCGTCAGCTCGATGTTGCGCAGTTCCCGGTTGACTAGGAAATGCTCGTTTTCCTGCACGGTCTCCGCAAGCTCCACCCTGGCGTCGAAACGCGCCCGGAAGGCCTCGATGATCTCGTTGACGATCACTTCCGGCGCGGAGGCACCGGCGGAAAGGCCAAGCGTCGAAATCGGACCGATGTCGTTCCAGTCCAATTCGGCGGCGCGCTGCACCAGGATCGACTTCTTTGCCCCTGCCCTCAGCGCGACTTCGACAAGGCGCTTGGAGTTAGAGGAATTCGGCGCACCGACGATGATGAAGAGGTCGCAGCCGGGTGCGGCCTGCTTGACCACTTCCTGGCGGTTGGTCGTGGCATAGCAGATCGAATCGGCGGCGGGTGCCGTCAGCTTCGGGAAACGTTGCTCGAGACGCGCAATCACGCCGGCCGTGTCGTCGACCGAGAGCGTCGTCTGGGTCACGTAGCCCAGATTGTCGGGATCGGCAGGCTGATAGGCATCGGCGTCTTCGACCGTCTCGATCAGCGAGACGGAGCCCTCGGGAAGCTGACCCATCGTGCCGATGACTTCCGGATGACCGGCATGACCGATCAGCACGACATGGCGGCCGAGGCGATTATGCCGCATCGCCTGCTTGTGAACCTTGGAAACCAGCGGACAGGTGGCATCGAGATAGAAAAGATTGCGGGCGTTCGCATCTTCCGGAACGGACTTCGGGACGCCGTGCGCGGAAAAAACGACGGGCTGGGCGCGGTGCTCTGCCGGAATTTCATCGAGTTCTTCAACGAAGACCGCGCCCTTGGCCTCCAGTCCCTCGACGACGTAGCGGTTATGGACGATCTCGTGGCGGACATAGACGGGGGCACCATAGGATTTCAGCGCCAGCACGACGATCTGGATGGCGCGGTCGACGCCGGCGCAGAAGCCGCGCGGTCCGCAAAGCCTGATCGTCAATGGAGGTTTCGCCGCTATGTTCATGTCACGTCCGGTAATCTGGGATAGGGGCTGTCTAGCCCAATATAAGAAGGAATTGAAGCGATACTATTGCGAGGCCGGCTTGCCGCGCCCGCCGAACCACGAGATCGCAACGATCACGACCAGCACCGCCGCCAGGCCATACCAAGTAAAGGCATATTGCAGGTGGTTGTTCGGCAGGTCGACGTCGGTGACGCCGCCGATCGGCAGGCCTTTCGGGTTGGGCGTCGAATCGGCATCGACGAAGAAGGGCAAGACGCTCGCCGTGTCGAGACCGGTGCTTGCGGCCATCACGTCGAGGTCTTTCCAGTAAAAGATGTTCTGAGCGACATCGTTGTCCGGTACGAGCCAGGAAGGCTTTCCACGCAGCTTGTTGCGCGCCAGGCCGGTGACCGTCTGCTCGCCGGTCAGTTGGCCCTGCACGCGCATTTCCGGCTCCTTGTTCTCAAAAGGAACGAAGCCGCGATTGACGAAGAGGTAGCGTCCGCCGGCAAGCTCAAGCGGGGTGTAGATGTAATAGCCCGTCTGGCCGCGCCAGGTGGCGAAGAAGTGCCGCTCCTTGTTGTTCACATAGCGGCCGGTTGTTGTGACGGGCCGGTATTCGATGTCGTCGCCCGAGGCGAGCATCCGCTCGATATCGGCGAGCGGCACCGGCGCCGAGGCGCGGCGCTGGGCAATATCGGCGATCAGCCCTTCTTTCCAATGCAGGCGCTCCACCTGCCAGGTGCCGAGCGAAACGAGTACGGCGAGAGCAATCAGCACGGCAATGCCGGCGAAGACCGGCAGCCTGCGGCGCGCAGCCACGGCATGGATATCAGTCACTGGAAATGCGTCCTTCACGGGCATTGTGGCGGTATTGCATGGCAATCAGGATGCCCTTGCACCAGCGTAGCGCCACCAGCGAAAGAGCGATCGTCAACGGACCGAACAGCAGAATGTGCAGCCAGATTGGCGGCGAATAGTTCACCTCCAGCCAGAGCACGGAGCCGATGATGATGAAGCCGACGATGAGAATGACGAAGACGGCGGGGCCATCGCCCGAATCGGCAAAGGAATAGTCGAGGTCGCAGGCGGCACAGCGCGGCTTCACCCCGAGCACGCCATCGAACAATTTTCCCTGTCCGCAGCGCGGGCAGCAGCCCCGCATCCCGGTCCTTGCGGGATCCACAGGGGGAAAATGTGCACTGTCTTCGCTCATCGCCTTCCTTTCGGCCGGAGATCATTTTCAGCCGCGCCTTAACTCTCCCATAAAGTATCTGCAGGACGAAAGGAAATAGCTGCGCGATTTCGCCTCAGCGATTCGCGCCAAACAGAAGAAGACGCTGATGACCAACGAGAACCCTGCAGGCCAGATCGTGATCCTGAACGGGGCGCCGCGAAGCGGCAAGACGACGATCGCGAGAGCCATTCAACAGCAGTTCGAAGGACCGTGGATGAACCTCGGCGTCGACATCTACAATGCCGCGACGCCGGCGCGCTACCTGCCGGGCATCGGCCTTCGCCCCGGCGGCGAGCGCCCCGATCTTGAGGAGCTGGTGCCGTTCTTCTACGCAGCACTCTACGAGTCCATCGCCATCCATGCCGGGCTCGGGCTGAATGTCGTCGCCGACCTCGGTCATCACGACGCCTATTCGCAGCCGCTCGGGATTCTCACCGATTGCGCCCGGCGGCTGGAAGGCTTCCCGGTGCTGTTCGTCGGTGTGCTCTGCCCGCTCGACGTCATCATGCAGCGTCGCAACATCGACGAGCCCGGGCGCGAGCATCTTTATGAAAGAGGCAATGGCGAGGTCCCTGTTCCGGACGCCGTGCGGCGCTGGCAGGAGGAGGTGCACAGGCCGGGCATCTACGATCTCGAGCTCGATACCTCGGTGCTGACGCCATATGAATGCGCCGAGGCGATCCGGCACCAACTCGATCTCGGAATTGCGGAGCCATCGGCCTTCGAGCGGATCGCTGCTTCAAGGTAGCGATGAAAAAAGGCGGGCGCCGATGGCACCCGCCTTTCTGATTTTCTTTCGGTCCATCAGCCTGCCGCGACAGGAGCGCCCCAGCCGCCCCAGACGTAGATGCAAAAGAACAGGAATAGCCAGACGACGTCGACGAAATGCCAGTACCAGGCGGCGGCTTCGAAACCGAAGTGCTGCTTCGGCGTGAAGTCGCCGCGCAACGCGCGCAGCAGGCAGACCAGCAGGAAGATCGTGCCTATCTGCACGTGGAAACCGTGGAAGCCGGTCGCCATGAAGAAGGTGGCGCCGTAGATCGAGTTCTTGAATGCGAAGGGCGCGTGCATGTACTCGTAAGCCTGGACGCCGGAGAACAGAACGCCGAGCAGGACGGTGAGCGTCAGGCCCTGAATGAGACCTCTGCGATCATTATGAAGCAGCGCGTGATGCGCCCACGTGACCGTCGTGCCGGACAGCAGCAGGATGACGGTGTTGTAGATCGGCAGGTGCCAGGGATCGAGAACCTCAATGCCCTTCGGCGGCCACTGGCCACCAGTATAGGCAAGGCGCGACGCCTGGATCGCTTCGTTCGCAAAGAGGCTGGCGTCGAAATAGGCCCAGAACCAGGCGACGAAGAACATCACTTCCGAGGCGATGAACATGATCATGCCATAGCGCAGATGCAGCGAGACGACGCGGGTATGGGCACCCTCATGGGCCTCCTTCACCGTATCGGCCCACCAGCCGTACATGACATAGAGGATCACTACGAGGCCGATGTAAAACAGCCAGGGCTGGGCCCATTCGACACCGAAGAGGTGCAGCGAACCACCGTTCAGGTAGCGCATGTAGCCGACGCCGCCGAATGTTACGATGAAGGCGCCAAGCGACGCCAGAATCGGCCACGGGCTTGGGTCGATGATGTGGTAGTCGTGATTTTTCTGATGCGCATCGGCCATGTCAGATCCCCGGATGTCTTCCTTCGCTTCGCCACCGGCATAGCCGGAAACGATCCTCAATCAAAGTTTCTTTTCAACCTTCTGCGCTCCACCCTCGTTCGAAGCCACCGGCTTCGGTCCCTCTTTCGGGTAGAACGTGTATGACAGCGTAATCGTGTGGATGTCTTTCGACTCGACGGCCTTGGTAATATCCGGGTCGATATAGAACACCACGGGCATTTCAAGCTTCTCGCCCGGCTTCAGGTCCGTTTCGGTAAAGCAGAAGCACTGGATCTTGTTAAAGTAGACGCCCGCCTCGCCCGGCGTCACGTTGAAGACTGCCTGGCCGCGCTGCGTCTCGTTCGACTTGTTCTCCGCCACGAAATTGACCTGGATGGTCTCGCCGATGCGCGGATTGACCTCGCGCTGCACCGGCTTGAAGTCCCAGTACAGGCCCGACGCCACATTGGCGTCGAAGGTCACGCGCATCTTGCGGTCGAGGATGACGCTCGACGCCTGATCGACGCGTTGGGTGGTGCCGTTGTATCCCGTCATCTGGCAGAAGATGCGGTAGAGCGGAACCGCGGCATAGCTCATCGCCGTCATACCGATGACGAAGCTCAGGCACATGAAGACGACGGCGCCATTGTTGCGACCCTGCTTGTTCTGTGCGTTTTCGGTATCGCTCATCGCTTCAGCCTCCGTGCCCGGTGAACTTCACGATGGTGATGGCGTAGAAGAGAACGCAAAGGCCAGCAAGCGCGAGGCCGAGAGCGATGTTCCGGTTGCGGCGCGACTTGCGCTGCGCTTCCGTGAGCTTGACCGTTTCCATCAGAGCAAACCTCCTGCATGGGAGACCAGCATGGAAGCGAGCCGGTCTATCAACAGGGCAGAAAAGATGGCGAAGAGATAAAAGATCGAGAAAGCAAAAAGCTTCTTCGCCGGGATCATCTTGGGATCGCCATCCGGCATGCGCCAGACGGCGATGGAACAGTATATGAAGACCGCGCCGAGCGATGCAGCGACAAGACCGTATCCGGCGCTCGCAAAGCCGAGGAAGGACGGAACTACGCCGCACACGGCCGTCAATACGGCATAGGCGACGATCTGGTGTTTGGTGGCGCGCTCGCCAGATACGTTCGGCAGCATCGGCACGCCGACGGCTTCATAATCGCGCATCTTGAACAGCGCGAGCGCCCAGAAATGCGCCGGCGTCCAGAGGAAGATGATCAGAAACAGGACGGTGCTTTCGATCGTCACCGAATTCGTCACGCAGGCCCAGCCAATCATCGGCGGAAAGGCGCCGGCGGCACCGCCGATGACGATGTTCTGCGGCGTCGAACGCTTCAGCCACATCGTGTAGATGACGACGTAGAAGAAAATCGTGAAGGCGAGGATCGATGCCGAGAGCCAGTTGACCGCGAGGCCGAGGATGACGACCGAAAAACAGGAGAGGATCAGGCCGAAGGCCAGTGCTTCCTTGGGCGTGATGCGACCTGCCGGAATCGGGCGGCGCGCGGTGCGGGTCATGATGGCGTCGATATCGGCATCATACCACATGTTGAGCGCACCCGAGGCGCCTGCGCCGATGGCAATGCACAGGATCGAAATCAGGCCGAGCACGGGATTGATGTGGCCGGGTGCCAGCACGAGGCCGGCAAAAGCCGTGAAGACCACGAGCGACATGACGCGCGGCTTCAGAAGCTCGAAATAATCGCGCGCACTGGCTTCCGACAGGAGATGTTCGCCGTCGTTCACAAGTACCTCGTGATTGTTTATGACCCTCATTCTTCCGTCCTGCATTCTTCAAGGCCGGACGCCGCATTTGCATGCGGCGCCCGGAATATCAGCATCTTACTTGATGCGCGGGAGCTGTTCCCATTGGTGATACGGCGGCGGCGAAGGCAGCTGCCATTCGAGCGTCGTGGCACCCTCGCCCCACGGATTGTCGCCGGCGACGCGCTTCCTGGCGAAGGCTTCGAAGACGCCGAAGAGGAAGATCAGCACGCCGAAGGCCGAGATGTAGGAGCCGATCGAGGAAACGTAGTTCCAGCCGGCAAATGCATCCGGATAGTCGATGTAACGGCGCGGCATTCCAGCAAGGCCGAGGAAATGCTGCGGGAAGAACACCAGGTTGACCCCAATGAACATGACCCAGAAGTGCAGCTTGCCGACGAACTCGTTGTACATGTAGCCGGTCATCTTCGGGAACCAGTAGTACCAGCCTGCGAAGATGGCGAAGACAGCACCGAGCGACAGAACGTAGTGGAAATGAGCCACGACGTAATAGGTGTCATGCAGCGAGCGGTCGAGACCGGCGTTAGCGAGTTGAACACCCGTCACGCCGCCGACCGTAAACAGGAAGATGAAGCCGATCGCCCAGATCATAGGCGTGCGGAAGGTGATCGAGCCGCCCCACATCGTTGCGATCCACGAAAAGATCTTCACGCCCGTCGGAACGGCGATGACCATCGTTGCGAAGACGAAGTAGCGCTGCGCATCGAGCGACAGGCCGACCGTATACATGTGGTGGGCCCAGACGACGAAGCCGACGGCACCGATCGCGACCATGGCATATGCCATGCCAAGGTAACCGAAGACCGGCTTGCGCGAGAAGGTCGAGATGATGTGGCTGACCATGCCGAAACCTGGCAGGATCAGGATGTAGACTTCCGGGTGACCGAAGAACCAGAACAGGTGCTGGTAAAGAATCGGATCGCCGCCGCCTTCCGGCGCGAAGAACGACGTGCCAAAGTTGCGATCGGTGAGCAGCATGGTGATGCCGCCTGCCAGAACCGGCAGCGAGAGCAGCAGCAGGAAGGCCGTGATCAGAACGGCCCAGGCAAAGAGCGGCATCTTGTGCAGCGTCATGCCCGGAGCGCGCATGTTCAGGATCGTGGTGATGAAGTTGATCGCACCGAGGATCGAGGAGGCTCCCGCGACATGCAGCGCAAAGATCGCAAGATCGACCGCCGGACCGGGCGTACCGGAGGTGGCAAGCGGCGGGTAGAGCGTCCAGCCGCCGCCGGCACCGTAAGCGCCCGCCGGGCCTTCGACGAACATCGAAAGCACGAGCAAAAGGAAGGCAGGAACGATCAGCCAGAAGGAAATGTTGTTCAGACGCGGGAATGCCATGTCCGGCGCACCGATCATGATCGGCACCATCCAGTTGGCGAAACCGCCGATCATCGCGGGCATGACCATGAAGAAGATCATGATCAGCGCGTGCGCAGTCGTGAACATGTTGAACATCTGCTTGGCGCCGTCGATGGCGGCGTCGCCTTCGTAACCATAGACCATCGAGGCCAGGCCGTGGAAGATCTGGATGCCCGGCTCCTGAAGCTCCATGCGCATGGCAACAGAGAGCGCGCCGCCGACGATGCCGGCAATGATCGCGAAGATCAGGTAGAGCGTGCCGATGTCCTTGTGGTTCGTCGAAAAGAACCAGCGGTTGACGAAGCTCGGCTTGTGCGAGTGGTCGTGATGATCGTCATGCGCATGAGCGTCATGCGAGTGATCATGAGAATGATCGTGAGCGGAAGGTCCAGCCATTGTCCCGAGCCCCTTCTATTACTGAACGTTTTCGGCGACGTCGACGGTCTTTGCAGGACCGTCGGTGGCAGCCATGAGAGCCTTGTAGGCTCCGGGAAGATCAGAAGCGGCAGCCGTCAGCCACTGCTTGTACTTGTCTTCGGAGACGACGCGGATCGCGATCGGCATGAACGCGTGGTCCTTGCCGCAGAGCTCGGAACACTGGCCATAGAACAGGCCCTCGCGCTCCGTCTTGAACCAGGTTTCGTTCAAACGGCCGGGAACGGCGTCAATCTTGATGCCGAAGGACGGCATGGCGAAGGCGTGAATGACGTCGGTCGGAGCGGCAGTCACGAGAACGCGGACCGTCTTGTTGACCGGCAGAACCACTTCGTTGTCGACGGCGAGCAGACGCGGATAGGTGGCGAGGTCGGACTTGCCGGCAGCTGCGCGATCCGGATCCTTGAGAAGATAGGAGTCGAAGGTGAGCGGCGTCTCGCCGGTGCCTGCGTATTCATAATTCCACTGCCACTGGGTGGCCGTCGCTTTCAGCGTGACATCCGGGTTTTCCGGCAGGGTGAGCTGCGCCGTCAAAAGGTTGAACGACGGAACGGCAAGGAAGAGAAGAATGAGAACCGGCCCGACGGTCCAGATGACTTCGATCAGCGTGTTGTGGCTTGTCTTCGAAGGCACCGGATTGGCGCTGGCGCGGAACTTGAAACAGACGACGATCAGCAGCACGAGAACGAAAAGCGTGATCGGAACGATGAACCACAGCGTATATTGCTCGAACCAGCGGATTTCCCGCATGATCGGCGTTGCCGCCGGCTGCAGCGTTGCCTGCCACGGCAGGGGCTGATCGGCAAAACTGCCGGAAGCAAAAAGCAGACAGACCAGCGCGGCCAGTGCTGCATAAGCCTTCTTAATCACCTTAGTATCTCCCTCGAGCGCTTGATCTGCCACAAATCGAACGCAGAATCCTTGCCATCTTCAGCGCTTCAAACCACAGTTTGGCATCTACCGCAACAGGCCAGAGCGATTGTCTATGCGGCATTTTTGCCTAAAGTCAAATTCCGCAGTCAGGGCAAAACATTGCTGAAGTTTTCATGGTCATATGAAAAAGACCGGCTGTAACCAATCTGCCCTTCCGACAATATCGGCGAAAGGTCCTATTTCTGCCGTAGTCCCCCGGTTTTGACGGGTCGGGGCTTTTCATTTCCGGTGGCGGCCTTCAACAATAGCGGCACTGATTCGAATTCCAGAGGTTTCCATGGGTTTCCGTTCCCTCGCGCGGTCGCTTATCCTGACCACCAGCATCGCAGCCGCGGCGACAACGCCCGTATTTGCCCAGCAGCAGCCTGCGCCGAAGCCGCCTGCCCAGCAACCGGCGCCGGCCCAGCCGGCGCCAGCGCAACCGGATCGCCCGCAGCAGGCAACGCCCGGACAAAGCCAGCCGCAGGCCCCCGGAACCGTGAAGTCCAACCACGGCGCTTGGTCCGTCGTCTGCGACAAGCCGGCTGGCGCTTCGGCCGAGCAATGCGCCCTGATGCAGAACGTGATTGCCGAAGACCGGCCGGAGGTCGGCCTCTCGGTCGTCGTGCTGAAGACCGCCGACCGCAAGTCGAAGATCCTCCGCGTTTTGGCGCCGCTCGGTGTCCTGCTACCGAACGGCCTCGGCCTCAATGTCGACGGCAAGGACATCGGCCGCGCCTATTTCGTGCGCTGCTTTGCCGACGGCTGCTACGCCGAAGTCGTGCTCGAGGACGAGCTGCTCAAGACATTTCGCAGCGGCACCAGCGCCACCTTCATAGTCTTCCAGACGCCCGAAGAAGGCATCGGCATTCCCGTCGACCTCAAGGGCTTTGCAGAAGGCTACGACGCCCTGCCCTGATAAGGGCTTGCTCGAACAGCTCTGCGGACCTACATCGGCCTGGAAGCGTTTCTGCTTCGAAGCGGAGAAGACGACTATGAATACCGACCTGCTGACGCTGTTCGACGCCGACGAAACGACGATGCGCAAACACGTTGCCGAGGCGCTTTCCGGCTCCGATGACGGCGAGCTATTCATCGAGCATGCGCAGGCGGAATCGCTGATGTTCGACAATGGCCGCCTCAAGGGCGGAAGCTTCAATACCGAGCAGGGTTTCGGCCTTCGCGCCGTCGCCGGCGAAGCGGTCGGCTACGCGCATGCAGGCGATCTCTCGGTTGCGGCGCTGAAGCGCGCGGCAGAGGCCGTCGGAGCGGTCACGAAGGGCTATTCCGGCAGCTACGCCGCAGCGCCCCAGCGCACCAACAAGAAATTCTACGGCGACGAGAACCCGATCGGCTCGCCGACCTTCGAAGAGAAGGTTAAAGTCCTGACCGATATCGATGCATACCTGCGCGGCAAGGACGACAAGGTGCGCCAGGTGACGGCGTCGGTCGCCGCAAGCTGGCAGGTTGTCGATATCCTGCGCGCCGATGGTCATCGCGTTCGCGATATCCGCCCGATGACGCGCATCAACGTCTCCGTCATCGTTGGCGAAGGCGATCGGCAGGAAAGCGGCTCCTATGGCAGCGGCGGGCGCATCGGCTTCGGCGATTTTATTGCCGAGGGCAATTGGCAGTACGGTGCCGACGAGGCGCTTCGTCAGGCACTCGTCAATCTCGAAGCGATCGAAGCGCCGGCCGGCACAATGGATGTCGTTCTCGGCTCCGGCTGGCCGGGCGTCATGCTGCACGAAGCGGTCGGCCATGGCCTCGAGGGCGATTTCAATCGCAAAAAGACCTCGGCCTTCGCCGGCCTGCTTGGCCAGATGGTGGCTGCACCGGGCGTCACCGTGGTCGATGACGGCACGATCGACAGCCGACGCGGCTCGATCACCATCGACGACGAGGGCACGCCCTCCGGCTACAACGTGCTCATCGAGAACGGCAAGCTCGTCGGCTACATGCAGGACCGGCAAAACGCCCGGCTGATGGGCATGCAGCCGACCGGCAACGGCCGCCGCCAGGGCTATGCCCATGTGCCGATGCCGCGCATGACCAACACCTACATGTTGGGCGGCGAAAAGACGCCGGAAGAGATCATCGCTTCCGTGAGGAAGGGCATCTATGCCGTCTCCTTCGGCGGCGGCCAGGTGGACATCACCTCCGGCAAGTTCGTCTTCGGCTGCACAGAGGCTTACCTCATCGAGAACGGCAAGATCGGCGCACCAATCAAGGGCGCGATGTTGATCGGCAACGGCCCGGATGCGATGAAGCGCGTCTCGATGATCGGCAACGACATGAAGCTCGACACCGGCATCGGCAATTGCGGCAAGGCCGGGCAGTGGGTTCCGGTCGGCGTCGGACAGCCGCATCTGCGCATGGACCAGGTGACCGTCGGCGGCACGAAAGCCTAACGATCCGGAGGTGGTGATGAGCGAGATCGAGATCAGACCCTTCGCCGCCCCTGACATCGATGGTGTCTTTTCGGTCATCCTGCCGATCCAGCGCGACGAATTCGGCTTCGCGATCACAGCCGACGACCAACCTGATCTGCAGGTCATCCCGGATTTCTACCAGTCCGGCAAAGGCCAGTTCTGGGTCGCGGAGCTTGACGGCGTCATCGTCGGCACGATCGGCCTCAAGGATATCGGCAACAACCGGGCAGCGCTGCGCAAGATGTTCGTCGCCGCGCCCGTGCGCGGCCCCCGGCACGGCGTTGCCGCAAAGCTGCTCGACACGCTCTTTACCCATGCCAAAGCACATGGCATTCACGAGATCTTCCTCGGCACGACCGACAGATTCCTCGCCGCGCATCGCTTTTACGAGAAGAACGGCTTCACTGAGATCAAGCGCAGCGACCTTCCCCGCTCCTTCCCCTTGATGGCCGTGGACAACAAGTTCTACCGGAGAGCGGTCTAGCGATCGTCCACCGGACCAAAGTCTCAGTGAAGGCGTAATGTTTGGCCGCCGACGTTCCTGCTGAAATTCATATCACCTTACCTTGGATGTTCAGCGCATGAAACGCGCTTCGTGGCCTCGCCAGGCGCTATTGCAGCTATTTTGAAAATCGAAACCGAGCGGTTAGCGACGCATTTATCTCGATGAGAGCGAATTAGCAGCGCTACCCTCAACATTCGTCGGCCCTGCTGAGACCGGACGGAGAGGTCATGCTTGCCAGGCCGCATTCGATCGAGGGAGCGCCTTATTTGACCGAAGAACAGTGCCAGTGGTGGATCGCCGAGAGCTTGCGGCGTGGCAAGGCGACTTGCCTGAAGCGCACCTAGTCACGGCCTAAACAGCCACTTCCGCTCGATCGCTAGTGCGAGGTCGATGCCGTTTTGGCGGGCGAAAAGCAGGATGTGGCCGAGCATGTCGGCCGTCTCGTCGGCGAGATCCTGCTTCAGTTCGTCCGGCGCCTTGCCTTTCGGGCGGCCTCTGCCGCTCACGCGGTTCCAGGGCCTGCGTGAGTTCGCCCATTTCTTCCTGCAGCTTCAGGAGATACCAGTCCGGATCTCTTTCGATGCCGTTCACTTCAGCATAACGGCGGGAAGAGGATTCGAACTTTTCCGCGAGATCGGCAAGCATCGGCGTTCTCCTTTTGTATCCAAAACAGGAGAATGCCGATTCGTCCGGATTGTCCAGCGAAGGGTGTTCGGAGCTTAGCCTTGATTGGCGAGCAGCACGCAGTCGTAGGAGCGCTTCTTGAGGGCTTCGCAGGCGGCGGTGGCGGCCTGCTCACTGTCGAACCCGACGAAGCGGGCGCGGTAGATGGCGTTGGCGCCGGTGCCGAAGGCTTCCGTATAGGGCGTTGCGGATTTCAGCGCCGTGCCGCCTTCGGACTTTGCCTGCGCAAGCAGCGCACGGGCGGCATCGGCGCTTGGAGCGGCGGAAATCTGGATCTGCCAGCCGCGGATCGACGGCTGCGGCTTGCCAGCATTGGCCATTTCCTCAAGTGCTGCCGGACGCTCCAAGGGAACGGTTGCCGTGTCAGAGTAACCGAGCGCGAAAGGAGCGTTGCCGGCTTCGCCTTCGCTTCGTGGCGCGGCGGCTGCAAGCGGCGCATCCGTATCGGCGGCGGCGGAGGCGACTTCGACCGGCTGCTTGGCGCCGACGCTTGCAAGCAGCCTGCCGCCGCTGGAAGCGCGGCCGAGATACTTGTCGAGTAGTGCGGCCATCTGGGCATCGCGGCTGCGAGCCGTGCGGCCGCCGAGAACGACGCCGACGACGCGGCGGTTACCGTCGCGCACGGCGCTCACAAGATTGAAACCGGAGGCGTTCGTGTAACCCGTTTTGATGCCGTCCATACCCTGGTAGCGAACCATCAGGTTGTTATGGCCGCGGATGGTTTTGCCGCGGAAGGTGAACGCGGTCATCGAAAAGAGCCGGTATTCCCTCGGATAGTGCTTGAGCAGCGCGACGCCGAGGGTGGACATGTCGCGGGCTGTCGTCACCTGCCGCTCATCCGGCAGGCCGGAAGCATTATAAAAGGCGGTACGGTTCATGCCGAGCTGACGGGCCTTCTGCGTCATTACGCGGGCGAAGTTGCTTTCGGAGCCCGCGAGCGTTTCGCCCACCGCGGCCGCGGCATCATTCGCGGATTTAACGATCATCCCATAGACGGCTTCGCGCACGGTGATCGTTCCGCCCGCCTTCACGCCGAGCTTTGTCGGCGGGCGGCTGGCTGCGTATTTCGACATGACGATCGGCGTGTCCCAGGTGATCTTGCCGCGGTTCAGCGCCTCGAAGGTGAGGTAGAGCGTCATCATCTTGGTGAGCGACGCCGGGTGGTTCAGCACATCACCGTTCTCGGACGCGAGAACCTTGCCTGTCCGGGCATCGAGGATGAGGGAGGCGCTGCCGGCCATGGCCGCGATCGGTGCCGAAACGGCAAGCGTCACAGCTAGAAATGCGGCCAACAACCTTTTCATGAAGTCCCCTCAATACAAGTGCCGACTGCGGCGAAGCCAAAACATGTCCCGTTCTGCGACAGAAGCCGCTAATCTGGCGCGACTTTGAGGCAACGGACACTAATTTTTTGAGTTTTCTTTGCTCTTGGTGAACGGAACGTAAAGATTTCACCCGAAAATGCAACGTTCAACAACGCTTAACACCATAATTGATAGGCTCGCCCGTCTTCAGGGAGGCGGAATGCACAGGCTGTGGAAAAGTCGCGCGAAACGGATCGCCATTGCCGGCGGGCTCGAAGCTGCGCATCTCATCGCTGCTCTCCGGCTCATGCGCAGCGCGCGCGGGCGCGGTGCGATCTTTACCCTGCATCATGTCAGGCCGCACGAGCCGCATGCTTTTGAGCCGAATGCACACCTCGAAATCACGCCCGCATTTCTCGATGCGGCACTGACGCAGCTTGCCCATGACGGGTACCGTTTCGTCGCGCTGGACGAGATTCCGGCATTGCTTTCCAAACCGGCCGGCGACCATCCCTTTGCAGCCTTTACCCTGGACGACGGCTACCGCAACAACCTCGTTCACGCCTATCCGATCTTCGAGAAGCACGAGGCACCCTTTACCGTGTTCGTGGCAAAGGGCCTGACGGAGCGCACGCACACGATCTGGTGGGAGACGCTTGCCGCCGTCCTGCGGAAGGCCGAAAAGGTCCACTTCGATTTCGGTGGAGGCGAAGAGAGCATCACGCTTTTCACATTGGCCGATCAGCATGCGGCATTCTCGCGGTTCGCGGCCCATGTCCACAGCGCCGACGAGGCCTCGGCGGTTGCGAAGATCGATGCGCTTGCCCGTCACCATGAGATCGATCCGGCCGAACTCGTCGACGATCTCGTGATGGGCGCGGCGGAACTCAATCTTCTCGACGCAAGCCCCCTCGCGTCCATCGGCGCCCATACGGTCAGCCACCGCGCGCTCGCGCGGCTTCCGGAAGCCGAAATACGGGAGGAGATGGCGCTTTCCGCCGACCATGTAGAGGCGATTACCGGCAAGCGGCCGGAAACCTTCGCATTCCCATATGGCACGCCCCAAGCAGCAACCCGTCGCGAGGCGGCAATCGCAGCCGAACTGAGGTTCGAGGTCGCGGTGACGACCCGGCCGGGCGTCTTGCGGCCGGACCTGCCTGGCAGCACCACCTATCTGCCGCGGCTCTCTCTCAATGGCTTTTACCAGAAGCCGCGCTATGTCTCGGCACTCGCCTCCGGCATCCCGCTGAAGCTGATGGGCCGTTAACGGCTCAAGGATACATCCTGACCTTTTGCCAATCGCCTTCCGGGGCCTGGCGGCGGAATTCGATGCGGTCGTGCAGGCGGAAGTTTTGGTCCTTCCAGAATTCGATCGAAACCGGCTTGATGCGGAAACCCGACCAGTAGGGCGGCCGCGGGATTTCGCCGATGGCATAACGCGCCGTATATTCGGCCACGGCTTTTTCCAGCGCAAAACGGCTTTCCAGCGGACGGGACTGCTTGGATGCCCAGGCGCCGATGCGGCTGCCGCGGGCGCGCGTCTGGAAATAAGCGTCGGCTTCCTCGTCTGTCACGATTTCCACAGGACCGCGCACGCGCACCTGCCGTCGCAGCGTTTTCCAGTGAAAACACATGGCCGCTTTTTTCTGCCCCAAGATTTCGCGGCCTTTCTGACTCTCGAAATTGGTGTAGAAGACGAATCCGTCGCTATCGAATCCCTTCAGGAGAACCATGCGGACATTGGGAAGGCCAACTTCATCGACCGTCGCAAGCGCTACCGCATTCGGATCGTTTATCTCGGAACCCTCGGCATCTTTCAGCCATTCCGCGAAAAGCTTGAACGGCTCGTCGCGCTCGGTGAAGTCACCGCTTATTAACTCATTTGCCGACATATTAGCTCAAATGCCCCGGGTTTATCGGTTTAATGCCCAGCTTTTCACGACTGGACAGGACGCAGGGTGGAAGTCATAGCAAAGTCAAATCGCCATACAAAGGGCCTGCGGTCCCGTTGTGCCACGTTGTTCGTCATCGGTGCGGCGATGCTGCCGCTTTCCGGCTGCATGACAGGCGGTTTTGACTTCCTGAGCGATTCGAAGGTGGACCGTTCGGTTGCCACCGGAACCGTGCCGCAGACGCCGCCGAGCACCGATACGCTTTCCGACGAAATGACGGTTCGCAACGCGGTCACCTCTGCCGACATCCAGAGGATGGCCGGCCAGCCGCTGCCCTGGGCGAATTCCTCCACCGGCAGCGCCGGCGTCATCGACACGATCGTCGAAAACAATGACCAGGGCCACGTCTGCCGCCAGTTCCGCACGACGCGGCACTCCTATGCGGGCATTGCCAAATTCTACGGCAAGACCTGCCTCGTCGGCGGCGGCAACTGGCAACTGCTG
The DNA here is from genome assembly GCF_000419765.1 of Rhizobium mongolense USDA 1844. Lineage (GTDB taxonomy): Bacteria > Pseudomonadota > Alphaproteobacteria > Rhizobiales > Rhizobiaceae > Rhizobium > Rhizobium mongolense. Next base: position 165,910 of record NZ_ATTQ01000010.1, read on the forward strand.
AGCTTCCAGCCGGAAGGTTGACCCGCTTCAAGACATGATTAATCGCAGCCGGACCGCAGCCGCAATGCTTAGCAGAAAGCTAACCATTTGCGGCGAAAGCCGCATTCCCCTCCCCAAAAAATAAGGACTGATTAGTAACTCTGACGCACGATCGGCTCATAGACGCGCGTTTCGGTTCCCTCTGAAATGGACCGGAAGGCGCGCGAAGAGTTGTCATTGGGCTTCGGGGTGCTGGGCAAGGACAGGCACGCCGCATCGCAACACCGGCGGTTATCAAATGCGCGATCCTTACAAGATTTTGGGCGTTCCCCAGGACGCAGGGACAGACGAGATCAAGGCGGCCTGGCGCCACATGGCCAAGGCCGTTCATCCGGATCACAACCAGGGCGATCCGAAGGCAACGGCTCGTTTCGCCGAGGTCGGTCGTGCCTATGAAACATTGAAGGACCCCAAGAAGCGCAGCCTTTTCGATACGGCCGCACGGATGGCAGAGGCGCGAATGAACGGCGAGACGATCATGCAGCAGCGCCAGGCGGCCCGCGAGGCGGCAGTCCGGGCGAAGGCCGCGCAGGCGAATGCCGAACGGGTGATGGAAGAACTCGCCCGCGCCAACGCGCAGAAGGCGGCGAAGGCGGCCGCCGAGGCGGCAAGACAGCAACACGTCAGCCCGGAATCCGCCGAAGACATTGTCGAGCGCATTTTTGGCGCGCAGGCCAAAGCTGCAAGCGCCGGCGCGACGGCTCATCCACAGGCAAATGCCGGCAAGCGGACGCAGGCGGAGGCAGGCAAACTCGAAGCGGAAGCTGTAAAGCCCGAGGAAGACGGCACGGAGACGGTTGCGGCCGCTGGCGGCATTCTTCAGCCCTTGAGCATCCTGACATCGCTTGTGCGCCGCTTTACCGGCAGCGCCCCCGCACCGGAAAAGGCCCCGGATCAATTCGCGCAGGTAACGGTCACGATCGAGGATATATTGAAGGGCAGCTGGACTACGGTGCAGCTCGGCGAGGGCCGCGAGGCAAGCTTCGCATTGTCGGCCGGGACACGGGAGGGCCATCAGGTCCGGCTGAAGGGCCAAGGGTACAAGCTGCCGAACATGCAGCGAGGCGACGCGGTCGTCAGCATCCACATCGCATCCGATGCGCGTTTCACCGTCGATGGCTTCGACCTGCGTACCGTGCTGCCGGTGACGATCGAGAATGCTGTCCTTGGAACCGAAGCGCGCATCGACGGACCGAACGGGCCGGTCGACGTCGCCGTTCCCGCCTGGTCAGGATCCGACAAGACGATCCGAATCTCCGGCCAGGGCCTGCCCGACGACACAGGCGGAAAGGGCGACCTGATCGTCGAGCTACGCATTATGTTGTGGGAAAAGCCGGATGATAAGGTCACGGATCTTATGAGAAGCATGCGCGAAGGGCTGTTTCTATGAAATTTTCGTGACAAGCGCACCCTTTGTTACGATCCCTTACAGTTGATGATTGCCCGCAATCTTGAACCGATTAACGGCCTATGCCATAGGCAATTTCCAATTGGTTCATTAGGGGGCAAAATATGGCTCAAGCAACAGGCCTCATGTCAGGCAAGCGTGGCGTCATCATGGGCGTCGCCAACAATCGTTCGATTGCGTGGGGCATTGCCAAAGCCATTCATACACAGGGCGCCGAAATTGCCTTTACATATCAGGGCGATGCCCTGAAAAAACGCGTCGAGCCTCTGGCTGCCGAACTTGGCGGCGTACTCGCCGGCCACTGTGACGTCAGTGATGAAGCGAGCATCGATGCGGTTTTCGAGAACATCGAAAGGATGTGGGGCAAGATCGATTTCGTCGTTCACGCGATCGGCTTCTCGGACAAGGACGAGTTGACCGGCCGCTACGTCGATACTTCGCCGGACAATTTTTCCAAGACGATGCAGATTTCCGTCTACTCGTTCACGTCCGTCGCACGCCGCGCCGAGAAGCTGATGACGGAGGGCGGCTCGCTTTTGACGCTCACCTATTACGGCGCCGAGAAGGTCATGCCGAACTACAATGTCATGGGCGTTGCGAAGGCTGCGCTCGAAGCGAGCGTCAAGTACCTCGCCGTCGATCTCGGACCGAAGAACATCCGCGTCAATGCGATTTCGGCAGGCCCGATCAAGACGCTGGCAGCGTCCGGCATCGGCGATTTCCGCTATATCCTGAAGTGGAACGAGTATAACGCTCCACTCCGCCGCACCGTCACCATCGAAGACGTCGGCGATGTCGGCCTTTACATGCTGTCTGACCTCTCGCGTTCGGTCACCGGCGAAGTGCACCACGCCGACAGCGGTTATCATGTGATCGGCATGAAGGCGGTAGACGCGCCGGATATTTCAGTTATCAAGGACTGATCGAAGTCCCAATCAAGCGGAATCTGCCTTGCTCATCTATGTGGTCCGACATGGTCAGACCGACTGGAACGCCGAACGCCGTCTGCAAGGCCAGAAGGATATTCCGCTGAATGTCATCGGCCGCGAACAGGCGCGGCTGAACGGCATCGACATGGCCGAGATTCTCAGGGTCGAAGCCATTTCCTTCGATTTCGTCGCAAGCCCGCTCCAGCGCACGCGCGAGACGATGGAGATCATGCGCACGGCAATGGGCCTGCCGCCCAAGGACTATCGCAGCGACGACCGGCTGGTCGAAGTTTCCTTCGGCGACTGGGAAGGCTTCACCATCCGGGAACTGAAGGCGACCCAGCGCGATCGCATCATCGAGCGCAATATCAACAAATGGGATTTCATCCCGCCGGGCGACTATGCCGAAAGCTACGAGATCATGTCGTGGCGCATCCGCTCATGGCTGAACTCCGTCGAGCGCCCGACCGTTTGCGTCACACATGGCGGCGTCATCCGCAGCCTCTTCAAGATGATCGCTGATCTGCCGAAGCACGAGGCTGCCGAGGGGGAAATTCCGCAGGACCGAATCCTGAAGATCGACACCGCGAAGAGACTGATCGGCTGGATATAGCCTCTACTTACTGTACGATGTCGAGGTCGTTGATCACCCGCTTGCCGTCCACTTCCGTGTAGAAGATCACCACTTTCACACCGGCCTTAAGCCCATCGAAGTTGAACTCCTCGGGCGCCTGATATGTCTTGCCGTCATCGAGTGTCAGGCTGAGACTGCTCATGTCGACTTTCTTGATGGTCGCTTCGACGTCGGCGCTTTCGGCAAAGCTGCTGATGGGCGACAGGAAACTTGCTGTGGCCAGCAGCGTGGCAACAAAAAAACGCATCGCGGCAACCCTCTTGAAACTCGACGCAATAATCCGGTGAAACACACATAAGCTCCTGAATATGGCGAAAATTGCCCGGAAGAATGGCTTTCCGCGCCTCATTGATGAATAGCATTTTAACAACAATCAAGAGCAGCCGCTAACCATGAGAGGGATCTGAATTGCAAGCCGCAAAGATGAACCATCAGGAAATCGTAAATTAACCGGTTCCTCCTAGAGTTCCGCCGAACAGGGGGACATATTTTTGCTTTTCCGGCTGGGCGCCAATATGCAGTTGCGGCGGGTACTCAAGAATACCTGGGTTTCACTGCTGGTTTCGACCCTCGTCGCATTTGTGGTCGTTGCGGTCGGCTTCACGCTCGACCGTGCGAATACTGCGGCCTATCTGCGAGAGGTGCAGATCCGCACAGAAAACGAGACGAACCTCATTCGCGCCCGCATGGCGGCACAGATCAATATGGACGTCACCGTCGTCCGCGATCTGTCCAACATGATTTCCATGAGCGCGAAAGCCAACGATGAAGAAATGGAGCGCCAGATCAATTGGCTGCTCATCCAAAATCCCCATTTCGTCAGCATCGCCGTCGCACCCGATTTCGTCGTCGGCAACGTCTTCCCGCCGCAGTCCGGCAAGAGCCGCATCGGCAAGGATGTGCGTGAAATGCTGATGCTGCGCCAGCCCGTCGGGCGCAATACGGGGGACCAACAGGCGCGTTTCTACGGTCCGGTCAAGATCGGCAGCGGAAGGGATGCCTTCGCGATCTTCTTCCCGATCTTCATCAAGGAGAGCGGGCAGCGAAAGATCTGGGGTGCGGTCGAAGTCATGATCGACCAGGATATGTTCTACGAGAACACTGGCCTCAAACCCGCGCGCAATAGCGAAAACCAGGAACGCTACCCGCATCTCGACCATCTTTCGATCGCAGTGCGCGACCTGGGGACTGTGGCCGAGCAACGCGCCCTTCCCTTCTTCGGCAGCGCCGATGTCCTCGACAAGCAGCCGTTCCGCCGCAAGATCACCTTTGCTGGCGGGCGCTGGGAGCTTTCGGCCGTGCCGACGACCGGATGGAATGAAGCTCCGCCGAACCAGCTTCAGCTTCGCTTGATCATCATCGCGGCAGGCTGCGTCATCATCGTGCCGATCTTCCTCGCGACCCTGCTTCTTGGCGAGCGCACCCGCAATGTCAACGAACTCGAGGCACGCGAAACGAAGCTGCTCGAACTTTCGCAACGGCTGAACCTGGCGCTGGATTCGTCCAATATCGGCATCTGGGAACTGCAGGATCACGGCCACAGCCTTTACTGGGACACGCGCGCCTCGGGCCTTCACGGCCAGCCTGCCGGCGAGGGCAGTCATCCGCTTGAAAGCTGGCTCGAGGCAATCGTGGCGGCAGACCGGCCAATCGCCGAGACTCACTTTTTCAACTGCAGCCTGGCAGGCACGTCCTGCACGGCGCAGTACCGTATCAGGCTTTCGGACGGCAGCATCCGGTATCTGCGCTCGGTAGGCTCCTTCTACACGGATGCGGGCGGAACCGGCAGGACGATCGGCATCGTCGCGGACGTGACTGCAGACGCGGAGGCAGCCGATATGCTGCGCAAGGCAAAAGAAAACAGCGATATCAAGAATGCCGAGCTGGAACTGGCACTGGACGAGCTCTCCCGCCGCGAGATGCAGCTTGCCGAACTTTCAACCCGCCTCGATCTGGCGCTCGATTCCTATCAGTGCGGCATCTGGGAAACGACGCTCGACACTGCCGGCTCGGTCTGGGACGAACGCATGCACGAGCTCTACGGGCTGGAACCACGGCAGGGATTCATGCCCCAGGATGTATGGCTTTCCTGCATTCACCCGGAAGATCGAGCTCTTGCGCTGGAAAGCGCACGGCATTTCAAGCAGCTCGGCGACAAGCACACGCTCATTTGCCGCGTGCCGGCCGAGGACGGCAGCATTCGCTACGTCCGCTCGACCGGCAAGGTGCACCAGACGGCGACAGGTCAGCTGAAGCTCATTGGCGTAGCGCTCGACGTCACGGAAGATGCGCTGCTGACAGCCGAGCTGCAGGCTGCGAAGGACGAAGCGGTTGCCAAGAATATCGAACTCGAACTTGCCAAGAATCGTATCGAGCACAATTCGCTGCATGATCCGCTGACGGCACTGGCCAACCGCCGCAAGCTCGACATCGCGCTCGAAAACCTGACGGCCGGCAGCCGGTCGCAGCGGCAGAAATTCGCAATCCTCCACATCGACCTCGACCGCTTCAAGCAGATCAACGACACGCTCGGCCACGCAGCCGGGGACGCGATGCTGGTGCATGCGTCGAAGGTTCTTTCGAAGAATGTCCGCGGCAGCGATGTCGTCGCGCGCATCGGCGGCGACGAGTTCGTCATCCTCGCACTCGATGTCAGCGACGAGGATATGGCCGCGCTGGCGGGCGGGATCATCGAAGAAATGCGCCAGCCCGTCAATTTCCAGGGCTTCCCCTGCCGCTGCGGCGTTTCGATCGGCATCGCGCTTGCGAACGGCGTCCATGTCGACGCGCGCAAGGTGCTGATCAACGCCGATATCGCCCTCTACCGCGCAAAGAGCCTGGGTCGGAACCGCTACGAATTCTTCAACCAGAACCTCCAGGCCGACATCATCAACAGCAAGCGCGTCGCCGACGAGATCCTTGCCGGCATCGAGAATGGCGAATTCACCGCTTGGTACCAGCCGCAATTTTGCGCGCGGACGATGCAGCTCGCCGGCGTCGAAGCGCTGGTGCGCTGGAACCACCCGGCCCGCGGCCTGCTGACGCCGGACAAGTTCCTGCGCATCGCCGACGAGATCAACGTGGTGCAGGCGCTGGACCGCATCGTTCTCGAAACCGCACTGAAGGACAAGATGCGCTGGGCAGCACTCGGCGTTTCAGTGCCGCAGGTCTCCGTCAATGTTTCAGCGCGGCGGCTGCATGACGGTAGCCTCTTCGAATCGCTGAGCGACCTGCAGATACGCCCGGGCGAGCTTTCATTCGAATTGGTGGAATCGATCTTCCTCGACGAGAGCGAGGATGTGGCAGCTCACAACCTCGACCGCATCAAGGCGCTCGGCATCGACATCGAAATCGACGATTTCGGCACCGGCCATACATCGATCGTGAGCCTGCTGAAGCTGAAGCCGAAACGGCTGAAGATCGACCGCCAGCTTGTGCAGCCGATCCTCAACTCTCCGCAGGAGCGCGCACTGGTAAGCTCGATCATCGACATCGCCCGCTCGCTCGGCGTCGAAACGGTGGCGGAAGGGATCGAGACGATCGCGCATGCCGATATGCTGCGCGATCTTGGCTGCGACCTGCTGCAGGGCTACGCCTTCTCTCGTCCCCTCTCCTTCGACGACTTCACGGCCGCCGCAGCCGATGGTGCGGCCTGGCGACTCGCTTCCTGAGGGGCTTAGATAGCCGTTTGCGATTTTTGCCCCCGCTCTCCATCGCATGATTTGCCCCTCGCCCTAACGCTTCTCCCCGTAAACGGGGCGAGGCAACTTGACATGCCCAGCGCCGAGATTTGAGGAAGGTGATGAAGGGGCCGCGGCATTTCTCAATGCCGATGACGTCCAAAACCCGCATCGATCGCAAATTGCGGAAACATCATTTCTTCCTCGCGTGGATTTCGCGCAAAGAAAGGCTTTTGCCCCAACCTCTTTTTGGCCTATGAGTGTCGCGCATTTTGGAGAATGGCGCGGGTTGCCGCGCGTGGTCGGAACACATGTCGCACAATACATTCGGTCATCTCTTCCGTGTAACAACCTGGGGCGAGAGCCACGGCCCGGCACTCGGCTGCGTCGTCGACGGCTGCCCTCCCGGCCTGCGCTTCAAGCTGGAAGACATCCAGGCCTGGCTCGACAAGCGCAAGCCCGGCCAGTCGCGTTTCGTGACGCAGCGCCGCGAGGCGGACCTCGTGAAGGTGCTGTCCGGCGTGATGCTGGATGCCGACGGCGAGACGATGACGACGACCGGAACGCCGATCGCGATGACGATCGAGAACACGGACCAGCGCTCCAAGGATTACGGCGAGATTGCCCGGCAATACCGCCCCGGCCACGCCGACTATACTTATGACGTCAAATACGGCATCCGCGACTATCGCGGCGGCGGCCGCTCCTCCGCCCGCGAGACCGCGGCACGTGTCGCGGCCGGCGGGATTGCCCGTCTCGTTGTGCCGAACATGAAAGTTCACGGAGCTCTCGTGCAGATCGGCAAGCACAAGATCAACCGCCAGAACTGGGATTGGGATCAGGTTAACCAAAATCCCTTCTTCTCGCCGGATGCCGAGATCGTCCCCGTATGGGAGGAATATCTTGACGGCATCCGCAAGAACGGCTCCTCAATCGGCGCCGTCGTCGAAGTCGTGGCTGAAGGTGTTCCGGCCGGGCTCGGTGCGCCCATCTATGCCAAGCTCGACCAGGACATCGCCTCGCTGCTGATGTCGATCAATGCCGTGAAGGGCGTCGAGATCGGTAATGGGTTCGGCGCCGCCGAGATCACCGGCGAAGAAAACGCCGACGAGATGCGCATGGGCAATGACGGCAAGCCGCTGTTTCTTTCCAACCACGCCGGCGGTATTTTAGGCGGCATATCGACCGGTCAGCCGGTGATCGCGCGGTTTGCGATCAAGCCGACTTCCTCCATCCTCACCGAGCGGCGCTCGATTGATGCCGATGGAAACAATGTCGATATCCGCACCAAGGGTCGGCACGACCCCTGCGTCGGTATCCGGGCCGTGCCGATCGGCGAAGCCATGGTCGCCTGCGCCATCGCCGATCACTACCTCCGCGACCGCGGCCAGACCGGCCGGCTGAAATAGGAACTGTCCCATGCCTTATGACCAGAAGCGTGTCGTCGATGCCATCCGGGCCTTCGAAGCCGGCGAAATCGTCGTCGTCATGGATGACGACGACCGGGAGAATGAAGGCGACCTGATCGTCGCCGCCGTCCATTGCACACCGGAAAAGATGGCCTTCATCGTCCGCCATACCTCCGGCATCGTCTGCACGCCCATGCCGAAAGAAGAGGCGAAGCGCCTGAACCTCAACGCCATGGTGGCCGAAAACGACTCCGCGCACACGACGGCCTTCACCGTGTCCGTCGATTTCAAGCACGGCACGACGACCGGCATTTCCGCCGACGACCGCACGCTGACGGTGCGCAATCTCGCCAATCCGAATGTCGGTGCGAGCGATTTCGTCCGGCCCGGCCACATCTTTCCACTCGTTGCCCGCGAAGGCGGCGTTCTGATGCGTTCTGGCCATACGGAAGCGGCCGTCGATCTCTGCAGGCTCGCCGGACTGCCGCTGATCGGCGTCATCAGCGAGCTCGTTAATGACGACGGTACGGTGACGCGCGGGCCGCAGGTCATCGATTTTGCGGAAAAGCATGGCCTGAAGCTCGTCTCGGTCGCAGACCTCATCGCCTATCGCCAGCGCAAGGAAACGCTGATCGAACTCGGCGCCAGCTTCGATATCGAGACGCCGTTCGGCAAGGCCAAGGCGCACACCTATTCGCTTCCCTGGGATCCGATGCAGCACCTCGCCGTCGTCTTCGGCGATATACGCGACGGCATCGACATCCCTGTGCGCCTGCACCCGGAAAATGTCGCCGAGGACCTCTTCGGCAAGAAAAGCCCGGTCGACCACTACATGCAGAAAATCGCCGAGGAAGGCCGCGGCATCATCGTCTACCTCCGTGAAGGCTCCGTGGGCGTGGGCCACTACGACAACGGCCGCAAGGCCCGCAGCCAGGGCCGCGAAGCCCACGCCGAAGCCAAGAGCCGCGAAAGCGAATGGCTGGAAATCGGCTTGGGCGCGCAGATCCTGAAAGACCTCGGCGTCAGTTCGATCAGGCTGCTCACCAGCCGCGAGCGACACTATGTCGGCCTGGAGGGATTTGGAATCAAGATTTCAAAGACGGAGATTTGGTGAGAGGCTCCCTTCTCCGGCGGAGACAGGTGGCCTGCCGGGGCCGGATGGGGGGCGTTCCGACAATCTCGTGCCGAGCGAGGCTCGGCACTTCTCCCCGCTGGGGAAAAGAGACACGCGGCTAACCCATCCACCCCTTAAGAAACACAACCTTCTCCACCCCCGCAAACTTCGCCACGCGCTCCAGTTCCGCTCGCAGCCTCTCCATCCGTCCCGCAGAAGCCTTCACGCCGGGCTCCAGCCATAGCCGCTTCACATCCAGCGTCCCCTTCTTGCGGTCGGCCTTCATGTCGATGCGGCCGATGAGTTTGTCGCCTTCGAGCAGCGGAAAGACGTAATAGCCGTATTCGCGCTTCGGCTCAGGTACGAAAACCTCGATGCGGTAGAAGAAGCCGAACAGGCGTTCGGCGCGGTTGCGGTCGCGGATCGTCGGATCGAAGGGGCTCAAGACGCGAATGCGCGCCGGAGCCTCGAGATAGTCATCCAGCGTCGAAAGGAAATCCGCGAAGGCCCAGGAGGGGCGCGGCTTGCCGCCGAGCGCCGGCTCGATCAGGATCTCGGTCAGTTCGTCGCGATGGGTTGAAACCCAGGCCTTCGCCTCGTCCGGCAACAGCAGATTCCAAAAGGCGGCGATTTCGCCGTGTGTCGCAAAACCGAGCCGTTTCAACGCGCTTCGGCACGCCCAATCGACAAACTCCTCCCGGCTTACTTCCGGATCGCGGAATTCGGCCGGGATGACACGCTCGACCAGATCGTAGATCTTCTGGAAATTGGAGCGGCCGGCGATGGCGAACTTGCCGGTGTGCCAGAAATATTCGAGCGCGGTCTTGTTGGGATGCCAGTTCCACCAGCCGCCCGAGGTGTGTCCGTCGGCCTTGATCTCGCGCGCCATGATCGCGCCGTCGCGCGCCACGCGCTCGTAGGTCTCGTCGAAGGCATGCTCGAAACCCTCGCCGCGCCATTTGCGCCAGCGCTCGACGAGCACCTCTTCCTGGTGGCGGAATTTGTGCTTCCAGTATTTGAAGAAGTCGCTCGGCAGGATGGAGGCGTCGTGCGTCCAATGTTCGAACAGCGCGCCGTCCTTCTCCAGGAGCGCGGTCAGGTGTTCGCGTCTGTATGTCTGGTTGCGGGAAAAGAGGATCTGGTGATGCGCCCGCTCCACCGTCTGGATGCTGTCCACCTGCACGAAACCGATGTCATGGATCAGCTGCAGCAGCCCGGCCTTGGTCAGGGCGCGATTCGGCGGAGAGCTTAGGCCCTGTTTGGCGAGGAAGACGCGGCGGGCATCGCTGTTCGAAAAGAGATTCGTCATGGGCACATCATATTCGGGAAAATGTTCCTAGCCACCCGGTTTTGCACTTTTGACGCTGCGGCTATAGAAGCAGCATCGGATTGTGACAGGGGAATGATTTGGAGATCCGCTTCGAAGGGGCTGCAGTCACTTATGGCGCGCGGGAAGCGCTCTCGCCGCTGACCCTCACTCTCACGGAAAACCGCATCGGCGTAATCGGCCTCAACGGTTCGGGAAAGACCACTTTCGCGCGGCTGATCAATGGCCTGACGAAGCCGACAGCTGGACGCGTGATCGTCAATGGCCGCGACACGGCCGACTTTCATTCGGCCCTTCCGGATGTCGGCTTCATCTTCCAGCAGCCGCAGAACCAGATCATCCTGCCGATCGTGCGCGACGACATTGCCTTCGGATTGAAGGGCCGCGGCCTCTCGAAGGCCGAGATCGAAGCGAAGGTTGAAGCTGCACTCGGCCGCTTCGGTGCCGCCCATCTGGCAGCGCGGCGGGCGCACGAGCTTTCTGGCGGCGAGTTGCAGATCGCTGCCCTCTCCGCGGTGCTGGTGACCGGCCCGGATATCCTGATCCTCGACGAGCCGACGAACCAGCTGGATCTCAAGAATCGCGCGTTGGTGCAGAAGATCATCGAGGACCTGCCTGAAAACGCCATCGTGATCAGCCATGATCTGGAACTGGTCGCGGATTTCGGCCGCGTCCTGCTCTTCCACGGGGGGAGGCTTGCCGCCGATGCGCCGGCGGCCGAGGCCATTGCGCGCTACCGGGAGATTATCGCCTGATGCAATCGCTTTATGTCGAGGGAACCAGCATCATGCACCGGCTTCCGGCGCGCTCGAAGCTGCTTGTTCTCGCGATCCTCGGCGTCATTCTCTTCACCACCCGCAACATTCCGCTGCTTTCGCTCGGCGTGCTGATAACAGGGGCCGTCTATTTCAGCCTCGGCCTGCCTTTCGGGCAGGCGACTGCACGACTGAAGCCCGTGCTGCTGACGATCTTCGTCGTGGCACTTTTCAGCCTCGCCTTCAATCCCTGGCATGGCGCGGTCGTGGCGCTGTTGCGGCTGACGGCGCTGATGCTCTTTGCGGCGGCGGTGACGGCGACAACGACGATCAGCGAGTTCATCGACGAGATCACGCTGCTTGCCCGCCCATTGGAGCGGGCCGGCCTGGTGGCGGCGAACGATGTCGGGCTTGCGGTCGGTCTCGTCGTCCGTTTCGTGCCGGAAATCCTTGGCCGCTACCAGGCGATCAAGGAGGCGCATACAGCCCGCGGCATTAAGGTGCGGCCCGTCACGGTGCTTGCGCCGTTGATCATCCTCACGCTCAGAGATGCGGATAATATTGCCGCAGCGATTGACGCGCGCGGCGTTCGGCGGCATGTCAGTTAACATTCTGTAAACACGGAGCCCATCATGAGCACCCGCGACCTCGTACTCTCAGCCCTCTTTGCCGCAATCATCGTGGCGCTCGGCATTCTGCCGCCGATCACGCTCGGCTTCATTCCGGTGCCGATCACCGCGCAGTCGCTTGGCGTCATGATGGCAGGCGTCGTGCTCGGCGCGCGCCGCGGCGCGATCGCCGTGCTGATCGTGCTTGTTCTTGTTGCGATCGGCCTTCCGGTGCTTTCAGGCGGCCGCGGCGGCCTTGCGGCATTTGCCGCACCGACGACCGGCTTCCTCATCGGCTGGCTCTTTGCCGCCTTCGTCACCGGCTATGTCGCCGAGCGCCTGGTGAAGGCCGAGCAGTCCGGCCTCGTGCAGACGGTCGGCTTCTTCCTCGCATCCGTGATCGGCGGCATCTTCGTTCTCTATGCTTTCGGGATCGCCTATCTCGCGGTCGCTGCCGGCGTCGGCCTGCAACAGGCGTTCGTCGGCTCGATGGCCTTCGTCCCCGGCGATGTCATCAAGGCGTTCGTAGCAGCGCTCGCCGGCCGCGCCGTCATGGTTGGCTATCCGTTGCTGCCTGCACGTGCTTAGGATCGGAGCCTAATCAACGAAGGTGTAAAGCCAGTCGCGCGTTTCTTCAGGGAGCGCGGCCGGCGACAGGTCTTCGCGATTGCGCGCTTGCCAGATGATCTCGACCTCGGCGGCGCGTTCGCCTTCCGCCTCGACGGCAATCAGAAAGCCGACGGAGCGGACGCCGATCTTGTCGACCGCGGTGGTGAACTCCACCAGTTCGTCGTAGTGCAAGGGCCGGTGCAGGATGCAGGAAATCTTGCTTGCAGTATAAATTGGCTCGCCTTCCACTTCCGGCCGCGTAAGCCAGAAATTTGCAAGTACGGATTCGGCATAGGAAATATAGGACGAGATGAACATCTCACCATGCATGTCGACATCCCGAAACGGCACACGTATTTCCGCTACGTTCGAGCGCGCTGATTTTGCCATCTGTCTGCCTATCCTTCCTTCCCTGCTGAAAGACTAATGGCGACACAGGCCGAAGTAAACGGTGGAGGTAACATGCGCGCGACACCGCGCGTATGTTGAAATTGCCGGCATTTGCGCCATCTGCTGTGGATCATGACTGGGGCAAGCGATAAGAGTATCCGCATGAGCACCCGCCTTTACGAACACCCGATCTTTCTCGAACATGTCACGCCCGCGGGCCATCCCGAGCGGCCGGACCGGATGCGGGCAATCAACGTCGCGCTCGGCCATCCGAATTTCGAGCGGCTGGAGCGCAAGGAGGCGCCGCAGGCGAACGAGGAGGCCGTGCTGCTTGCCCATCCCGAGGAACATCTGCGCGCCGTCATGCGCCAGATTCCCGAAGAGGACGGCGAGATCAACCAGATCGAGGCCGATACCTATGCGAGCCCGAAGAGCCTGCAGGCGGCGCTGACGGGCGTCGGTGCGGCCATGGCTGCGGTGGATGACGTCTTCACCGGCAAGGCCGACAATGTCTTCGTCGCCGCCCGCCCGCCCGGGCATCACGCGGAGAAGCTGACGGCAATGGGCTTCTGCTTCTTCAACAATGCGGCGATCGCCGCCCGCCATGCCCAGAAACGCCATGGCGCCGAGCGTGTCGCGATCGTCGATTGGGACGTGCACCACGGCAACGGCACGCAGGACATCTTCTGGGACGACGCCTCCGTGCTCTTCTGCTCGACGCATCAAATGCCGCTCTATCCGGGATCGGGCGCGAAGGACGAAAGCGGCAAGCACGGCACGATCATCAATGCGCCGCTTTCGCCGAATGTCGGCAGCGATCATTTCCGCGAGGCATTCAAATCGCGCGTGCTGCCGGCGCTTGTCGATTTCCGGCCGGACCTCATCATCATATCTGCCGGATTCGACGCGCATCACCGCGATCCCTTGGCGCAGATCAATCTTGTCGGCGAGGATTTCGACTGGGCGACCGGAAGATTGCTGGAGATAGCCGACAAAAGCGCCTCCAACCGGGTCGTCAGCCTGCTGGAAGGCGGCTATGATCTGGAAGGGCTTGCCGAATCGGCAGGCCTGCATGTGCTTCGATTGATGAAGGGTTGAGTATGACTGACAGCGCCAAGCCGGAGGTTTCCGGTCTTTCCTTCGAAAAGGCGGTTGCCGAACTCGAAAGCATCGTGGCCCGCCTGGAGCGCGGCGACGTGGCGCTCGATGAATCCATCGAGATCTACGAGCGCGGCGAAGCGCTGAAGAAGCATTGTGAGACGCTGCTTTCGGCTGCCGAAAACCGCATCGAGAAGATCCGGCTCGACCGCGCCGGCAAACCGCAGGGCACGGAGCCGCTGGACGGGGCGTGATCCCGTAAAACATTCTCCCAAGACTTCTGGCCGGAAGCAAATCGTCAGTCTAACATCCTCCACCAACAGCAGAGGGAACAGTTCAGAATGACGGATAGGCTGAAGGGCAAGGTTGCCATCATCTCGGGCGGTGCGACCGGCATGGGCGGCGCAGCGTCAAAGCTGTTTGCCGCCGAAGGCGCTCGTGTCGCGATCATAGACCGCAATGGCGAGGCGGCGGCGCAGACCGCCACGGCCATCCGGGATGCAGGCGGTGAAGCGGATTACTGGATTGCCGACGTTTCCGACGAGAAAGCGGTGAACACCGCCGTTGCCGGTATCGAGGAGCGCTATGGCGCCGTTACCGTGCTCTTCAATCATGCGGGCACCATCGTCATCAAGCCGTTCCTGGAAACGACGCTTGAGGAATGGGATTGGCTGCATGCCGTCAACGTGCGCTCGATGTTCCTGATGACAAAGGCCGTGTTGCCGAAGATGATCGCGGCAGGCGGCGGATCGATCGTCTGTACCTCGTCCATCTCCGCCGTTGCCGCGACGCCGATGGAAGTGCTCTATGACACGACCAAGGGTGCAGTGCATATGTTCGCGCGAGCGATTGCGGTGGAATTCCGCGACCGCAACATCCGCTGCAATGCAGTCTGCCCCGGCTTCATCCGTACGCCGCACGGCCTTCGTGAGGTAGCCGACTTACAGGCGTTTGGCGTCGATCTTTCCGACGCCGCGATTGCTGCGCAGCAGGGAAGGATCGGCGAGCCGGAAGATGTAGCGAGGGCGGCGCTCTATTTGGCGAGCGACGAATCCAGCTTCGTCAACGGAGCCCATCTCTTCGTCGATAACGGCTTCACAGCCATCTGACGAACATGAACCCTTTCGCGGCGGCCCGCCAGGCGCTATTGCTGGTTGCGCCCTCGTGCTCGGAGAACCGCCATGTCCTTCTTCCCCGGTAAAGACCCGCTGCCCGGTGACGCCTTCGCCTGCGACGCCATCGAGAATCTGATCATTCCGCGCACCAGCGATATCGGCGGTTTTCAGGTGCGGCGAGCGCTTCCGACGCGGCAGCGCCGGCTGGTGGGGCCGTTCATCTTCTTCGACCGGATGGGACCGGCGATTCTGAAGCCTGGCGAAGCGCTGGATGTGAAGCCGCATCCGCATATCGGATTGTCGACAGTCACCTATCTTTTCGATGGCGAAATCCGGCATATGGACAGTCTTGGTACCGAGAAGGTGATACGGCCCGGCGATATCAACCTGATGACGGCCGGGCGCGGCATCGTGCATTCGGAGCGCACGCCCGACAATCTGCGTGGTCACCCGCTGCTGATGTCGGGCCTGCAGACCTGGCTGGCACTACCGGACGACAAGGAAGAAATCGACCCTTCGTTTGCCCATACGGAAAAAAGCGAGATGCCGCTGATCGATGAACGTGGCGTGAGAGGGCGCGTCGTCATCGGCTCCTTCGAAGGCATGACGTCGCCGGTCAAGGTGTTTTCGGACACGCTCTATGCCGATCTCGATATTGAACCAGGCGCCAGCTTCCCCTTCGGCGCGGCCCATGAAGAGCGCGCAGCCTATGTGCTTTCAGGCGAAGTCATCATCGCCGGCGACCGCTTTGCCGCGGATCAGCTGCTCGTCTTCCGGCCAGGCGACGCAATCACGCTTGAGGCAGGTCCTGCGGGCTGTCATCTGATGCTCTTTGGGGGTGCGGCGCTGAATTCGAAGCGGTACATCTGGTGGAACTTCGTTTCCTCCTCCAAGGAGCGTATCGAGAAGGCGAAGGAGGAATGGCGCACGGGCCGCTTCGACATCGTTCCGGGGGACGAAGAGGAATTCGTGCCTTTGCCTGAAGGATGAACTCCCTTAGAATTATGGGGTTGCGGTTCTTGAAATGCACTTGTTTTGCCGCAATCTAATCGAATAAGCAAAGCAAGAACCATAAGAAAGAGCTCCCGCCCGTGACACATCAGCCGAAAACCCCGCTGCTCGACCAGGTCAAATATCCCGCCGACCTGCGCAAGCTCGAGGATCGTGACCTGCCGCAGCTTGCGCGCGAAGTCCGAGACGAGATGATCGATGCGGTCTCGCGCACCGGCGGACATCTGGGCGCGGGTCTTGGCGTCGTCGAACTGACGATCGCCATCCACAGCGTCTTCGATACGCCCGAGGACCGGTTGATCTTCGACGTCGGCCACCAGTGTTACCCGCACAAGATCCTTACCGGCCGCCGCGAGCGGATCCGCACGCTGCGTCAGGAAGGCGGCCTTTCCGGGTTCACGCGGCGCGCCGAGAGCGAATACGATCCCTTCGGGGCGGCGCACTCATCGACCTCGATTTCCGCGGGTCTCGGCATGGCGGTCGCCGCCGAACTGAGCAAGACAGACCGGCGCGTGATTGCCGTCATCGGCGACGGCGCGATGTCGGCCGGCATGGCTTACGAGGCGCTGAACAATGCCGGCGCGCTCGATGCGCGGCTCATCGTCATCCTCAACGACAACGATATGTCAATTGCCCCGCCGACGGGTGCCATGAGCGCCTATCTCGCCCGCCTCGCCTCCGGACGGACCTATATGGGCTTTCGCGATTTCGGCAAGAAGCTGACGGCTTATCTCGGCAAGAAAGTCGACCGGGCGCTCACCCGCGCCGTCGAGCATGCGCGAGGCTACGTGACCGGCGGCACCATGTTCGAGGAAATGGGCTTCTACCATATCGGCCCGATCGATGGACATTCGTTCGAGCATCTGCTCCCGGTGCTGCGCAATGTGCGCGACAACGCCGAAGGTCCGGTGTTGATCCACGTCGTGACGCAGAAGGGCAAGGGTTATCCGCCTGCCGAAGCCGCCGCCGACAAGTACCACGGCGTCAACAAATTCGATGTCATCACCGGGGCGCAGGCGAAGGTGAAGCCGAATGCGCCGAGCTATACGAGCGTCTTCGCCGAGGCGCTGGTGCAGGAGGCAACGCTCGACGACAAGATCGTCGGCATCACGGCGGCCATGCCGAATGGCACTGGCCTGGACAAGCTTGCCGAAGTCTTCCCTGCCCGCTGTTTCGATGTCGGCATCGCCGAGCAGCATGCCGTCACCTTCGCGGCCGGCCTCGCCACCGAGGGTTACAAGCCGTTTGCGGCGCTCTATTCCACCTTCCTGCAGCGCGCCTACGACCAGGTCGTCCACGATGTCGCAATCCAGGGCCTGCCGGTCCGTTTCCCGATCGACCGCGCTGGTTTCGTCGGCGCCGACGGCCCGACGCATGCGGGTTCGTTCGACACGACATTCCTTGCGACGCTTCCCGGCTTCGTCGTCATGGCTGCGGCCGACGAGGTGGAACTGAAGCATATGGTGCGCACGGCGGCGGCTTATGACGCCGGCCCGATTTCATTCCGTTATCCGCGCGGCGAAGGTGTCGGCGTCGAAATGCCGGCGCGCGGCGAAATCCTGCAGATCGGCAAGGGCCGCATCGTCAAGGAAGGCACCAAGGTTGCGCTGCTTTCCTTCGGCTCGCGGCTCGCGGACTGCCTGCTTGCGGCCGAAGATCTTGAGGCTGCCGGCCTTTCGACCACGGTTGCCGATGCGCGTTTCGCCAAGCCGCTGGACCACGGCCTGATTCGCCAGCTCGCCCGCCACCACGAAATGCTGATCACCGTCGAAGAAGGCGCCATCGGCGGCTTTGGCAGTCATGTGCTGCATTTCCTTGCGATGGAAGGCCTGCTTGAAAGCGGCCTGAAGGTCCGCTCGCTCACCATGCCCGATATCTGGATGGAGCAGGCGAAACCAGAGGTGATGAACGCTCATGCCGGTCTCGACCGCGCAGGCATTGTTTCCACCGTCTTCCGGACACTCGGCCCCGGCGCGGCCGTGGGGGTTGCGGGCTGACGCCATCTGGGGCCTTGGGCAGCGCGCAGGCTCCCCCAAAGCTACCAATCTACTTCTTTCCGTCCGGTGTGCCGCCGCACTTCCCGGCGGCGGCAGGTCAGCCGCAGGTGACAGCTGCGGCGACGCCGCATCTGATCGACGCAGGCGTCCGATTGCTGCCTACGCGCCGGAATATGCGGGGGTCCTCGCACCGCTTTTCGAACGCGAGATCCTATACCGAGCCGGCCGCAGGCGGGTCTGCTGCAGCAGATCGCCAATGGTAAAAGCCGGCTGAACCAGATCGGCCGCCCAATCGATTTCGTGCGCAGATCAGGCTGCAGGAGGCGCGGCGCCTCATGGTCGTCGAAGGCATGAAGGCGGCCGAAGCGGGATTTCCCATTGCTACGACAGCCCGTCCCAGTTCAGCGGCGACTATGTCCGGTTCCACCATTGCCACCGAAAGGCGACGTCGAGCGAATGCGCGGCATCCAGGGCATTTAGCACGCAACAAACGAGAAGGGCGGCCAAACCGTCCGCCCCCCTCTTATATTCCAGATCGATCAGCGATCTCAGAATTCCGTCCAATCGTCTTGGACGGCTGCGGCGGTTGCCGCCTTGCCGACGAAGGCGCTGGCGAGCTTGTTGGTCAGCGCGCGGGCGGGCGATGCAACAGGGCGGGCGCCGGACTGCCCGGCAATCGCACGGGGTGCGGCTGCCGGTGCGGCCTGGCCGAGCTTGAACTGTTGCAGCAAGGCGTCCAGCGCGTTGGCTTCCTGAGCCAGCGCATGGCTTGCCGCCGTTTGTTCTTCGACCATGGCAGCATTCTGCTGCGTGCCCTGGTCCATATTGTTGACGGCGGTGTTGATCTCCTGCAGGCCGATCGACTGTTCGCGCGTGGCGGTGACGATCGCGCCGATATGGCGGTTGATCTCCTGGACCTCGCTTACGATCTCGGCAAGCGCCTTGCCGGTTTCACCGACAAGCGAGACGCCGGTGTTGACATGGTCGCCGGAGGTCGTGATCAGCGCCTTGATCTCCTTGGCGGCGTTGGCGGAACGCTGGGCCAGTTCACGCACCTCCTGGGCAACGACGGCAAAGCCCTTGCCCGCATCACCTGCACGGGCGGCCTCGACGCCCGCGTTCAAGGCAAGCAGGTTCGTCTGGAAGGCGATGTCGTCGATGACGCCGATGATGTTGCTGATCTCGCCCGAGGACTTCTCGATCTGCTGCATGGCAGTGACGGCCTTGCGGACAACATCGCCGGAGCGCTCGGCACCGAGACGCGCACGCTCGACCAGATGGCCGACATCTTCGGCGCGCTTGGCGCTGTCGCGGACGGTCGTCGTGACCTCTTCGAGAGCTGCGGCGGTTTCCTCGACAGCAGCAGCCTGCTGTTCGGTGCGGCGGGCGAGGTCGTCGGCGGCGGAGCGGATTTCGCCGGCGCCGGCATTGATCGCCGAGGCATTGCGGCCAACCGCCTGGAGTGCAGACTGGAGCTTTTCAGCGGCATGGTTGAAGTCGTTTCGCAGGCTGTCGAAGTGAGCGGAGAAGGGCGTTGCGATCCGGCTTGCGACATCGCCGTTGGCGAGGTTCGAAAGACCACCCGCCAGACTATCGATCGCAAAGCGGATCTCGGCTGCCTCGCGGGCCTTCTCCTCGTCGGAGAGCTGGCGCTGGCGCTCGGCCTCGTCGCGCATGCGGTCCGTCTCGCCGGAAAGGCGCTGCTTTTCGATTGCGGCCTCCTTGAAGACCAGCACCGATTTCGCCATCAGGCCGACCTCGTCGCCGCGGTCGAGCGCCGGCACGTCGATATCGTTGTGGCCCGCTGCCAAGCGGCCCATGGCGACGGTCATGCCGACGATCGGCTGCGCGATGGTACGCGATAGAAGCCAGGCGAGCACGGCTGCGGCAAGCGATGCAGCGATGCCACCGACGATCAGCGTGAAGGTCAGATCCTTGTTGGCGTCGAGCTGGGTTGCGGCAAAGGCCGCCGACTTTTCGCGGGCGACAGCCTTGATCTTGGCGGAGGCCTGACGGAAGCCGTCGAGTTGTCCCTTCGTGGCGTTAACACCGATCTTGACGACGTCTGCGATCGGCGTCTCGGTTTCCTTGCGGGCTCTGGCCTGCGGTTCGGCAAGTTCGTGGAAATAGAGATCGGCCGCCTTTTGCATGCCGTCGATCATCCCGATCAGTTCCGCCTCGCCTGCAGCTGTCTGCTTGGCAGCAGCAATCGCCTTCAGCATGCGTTCGCGATTGGCGAAGATATCGCCATAGGTGCTGTCGCTGCGGAAGAGGATGAAGCCACGCAGGTTGACGGCCTGCTCCAGCATCGCCTGCAGCGCGTCGTCGATGTGATTGACGAGGAGCTCCGATTTCTCCTGTTCGGCGGCAGCCGCAGCCGACGCGTTTGCCTTGCTGTACACATAGGCTGAGACGGAAATGAAGATGAGAATCAGCGCGGCAAAGGTTGCGGCAAGCTTTCCCTTCAAGGACATGTTGGCGAACACCGGTCAACTCTCCTGACAAAAACGGCGAAACAAGCCGCGCGAGACGCAGCGGCAGAGCGAATTAAACTGAAACATGATCTGCAGGTGAGGTTTTGATGCCATCATGGCAGGGAACGGCCCGGGCGGACCGCTGCAATCACCGCGAAGCTATGGGCACCGGCTTTAAATTTGCTTAATCTGTACTGCCCAAAATTTGGGGAGGAATTGTTTCCACGCGCTTCGCATTTCCTCGAAATGCCCTGGTCTCATCTGCGGCGACGGCAACAAAAGGCTTGCAAGCAGCGGCTTTGCCGGTCATGGACAGCCGATGTCCGATCAGAATACCCAGCGCCTCGACCAGCTTCTCGTGAGCCTCGGCCTTTTTTCCAGCCGCTCGCGGGCACGCGATGCCGTAAGCCGTGGCACAGTGAAGGTCGGCGGCGCTGTCGTGACAAAGCCGGGCGCTCTCTTTGCCGAGGACGCCGTAATCGAGGTCGATGATCCGGCACAGGATTACGTCTCCCGTGCCGCGCTCAAGCTCATTGCGGCGCTCGATCATTTCCATCTCTGTCCGGCAGGCCACCACTGTCTCGACATCGGTGCTTCGACAGGCGGCTTCACGGAAGTGCTGCTGGAGCGCGACGCGGCACATGTGACCGCCATCGATGTCGGTCACGGGCAGATGCATCCGCGCATCGCAGGCGATCCGCGGGTCACGAATATCGAGGGGCTGAACGCCCGCAATTTGACGGCAGAGGATATCGGCCGGCCAACCACCTTCGTCGTGTCGGATGTTTCGTTCATTTCGCTGAAGCTCGCGCTGGCGCCTGCGTTGCAGATCGCCGAGCCTGGCGCCATTGCAGCGCTTTTGGTAAAGCCGCAATTCGAAGCCGGACGCGAAGCGATCGGCAAGGGCGGACTGTTGAAGGACCCCTCCTCCGCGCCTGCGGTCGCGGCGGAGCTCGAGCGCTGGTTCGCCGAAGACATGGGCTGGAAGAGCCTTGGGCTCATCGCTTCGCCGATCGCCGGCGGCGACGGCAATCAGGAATTTCTACTCGCAGGAACGAAGCCGTGAGCACCGAAACAGTCACCATCCAGAAACTCGGCGGCCAGGGCGACGGCATTGCCGACGGCGCGGATGGCCCGATTTACGTGCCCTTCTCACTGCCCGGCGAAAGCGTGGCGATCGCGCGTGTCAAGAACCACGGCACGATCATGTCGATTGCCAAGCCTTCGGTCGACCGGCAGGATCCGCCCTGCCGCCATTTCGGCCCGGATGGCGTCAACGGAACTTGCGGCGGCTGCACGCTGCAGCACATGGCGGATCAGCCCTACCGGACCTTCAAGCGGCAGCTGGTGATCGACGCCCTGAAATCGAAGGGCATATCGGCCGAGGTCGGCGAACTCGTCCCGGCACATCCCGGCGAGCGGCGGCGCGTCGTCTTTGCGGCACGCAAGACCGAGAAGGATATGCTGATCGGCTTCAACCAGGCCGAAAGCCACCATATCGTTGCGATCGAGGAATGTCCTATCTCGTCGGCGGCGATCCTTGCACGGCTGCCGGCGATCAAGGCAATTGGCGCAGCGCTTGCGACCAGCGCCGAGGCCTTTCGCATTTCGGTTCTCGAAACACTTTCCGGGCTCGATCTCGCCGTCGACGGGATCAAGAAGATGCCGGACCCGCAGCGGCGTAAGGCGATTGAAACCGTGCTTGGCCTTCGCGGCATCGCGCGCGTTTCGCTGAATGGCGAAATCCTGGTCGAGCCATCCAAGCCGATCGTCGAGTTCGGCGGTGTGCAGGTCTCGCCGCCGGCTGGCGGCTTCGCGCAGGCGACGAAGCCAGCCGAAGAGACGATGGCCGAGCTGGTGCTTGCCCATCTCGGCAAGGCAAAGCGCATCGCCGATCTCTTTGCGGGCGCCGGCACTTTTTCTCTTCGGCTTGCCCGGATCGGACGTGTGCATGCCGTCGAAGGCGAGGAGAAGGCGCTCGCCGCGCTCGACCAGGCGGCGCGCAAGGCACAAGGGCTGAAGCCGGTCAGCGTCGAGAAGCGCGATCTCTTCCGCCGCCCGCTGATGACGTCCGAACTGAAAGTCTATGACGCGGTGGTCTTCGATCCGCCTCGCGCCGGAGCGGAGTTCCAGTGCCGCGAGCTCGCCCGTTCGACAGTGAAGAAGATCGCCGCGGTCAGCTGCAATCCACTGACACTGGCGCGCGACCTCACCATTCTCATCGAGGGCGGTTACCGGATCACCGGCGTCACGCCGATTGACCAGTTTCTCTGGACCTCGCATGTCGAGGTGGTGGCGACGCTGGAAAAATAGGCCCGGGCTCTCGCTGAGCCGCCATTGCGATCCTGCGCGCGAACGAAAATGCCCGCACAACGCGGGCATTTTTTTGGTTTGAAGCGGCAGGGATCAGGCGGCGCGGCGGTTAGCCGAAGCCGTCATTGCGTGCGCCCCGGATTGTAGGTTGAACTGCGCCAGAAGCTGCATCAGCTTTGCGGCCTCGGTTGCCAGGCCGTGGCTTGCCGCTGTCTGCTCTTCGACCATTGCAGCGTTCTGCTGTGTGCCCTGATCCATTGTGTTGACGGCCATATTGATCTCGTGGAGGCCGGTCGATTGCTCACGGGTGGCCGTGACGATCGCGCCGACATGGCGGCTGATTTCCTGCACCTGCAGAACGATCGCCTCCAGTGCTTTGCCGGTATCGCCGACCAGCGTCACACCGGAGCGAACCTGGAAATTCGAGGCCGTGATCAGGCTCTCGATCTCCTTGGCCGCCTTGGCGGAACGCTGCGCCAGTTCGCGAACTTCCTGCGCGACGACGGCAAAGCCCTTGCCTGCCTCGCCGGCACGTGCGGCTTCGACACCGGCATTGAGCGCCAGAAGGTTGGTCTGGAACGCGATATCGTCGATGACGCTGATGATGTTCGAAATCTGCTCGGACGACTGCTCGATGCCGTTCATCGCATCGACCGCCTTGCGGACGATCTCGCCGGATTCTTCGGCGCCGGCGCGTGTGCGGTTGACGAGATTGCCTGCTTCCTCGGCGCGGCGGGCGGTGTCCTTGACGGTGGTCGTGATCTCCTCGAGTGCTGCGGCAGTCTCTTCGACTGACGCTGCCTGCTGCTCCGTGCGGCGGGCGAGACCATCGGCAGCCGTGCGGATCTCCGACGCACCGGCATCGATCGCATGCGCGTTGCGGCCGACTGTCTGGAGTGCCGCGTGCAGCTTGCCGACGGCCGTGTTGTAGTCGCTGCGGAGGCGGTCGAGATGCGCGGCGAACGGCGTTTCGATGCGGTGGGCGAGATTACCCTCCGAAAGCGCTCCGAGCGCACCCGCCAGCGCGTCGACGGCCGTACGGATTTCTGCCGCCTCCAGCGCTTTTTGCGCTTCGCGGTCCTGACGCTCGCGCTCGGTCAGTGCGCGGCTGGTCTCGGCCTCGCCTTCCAGGCGCTCGCGATCGATTGCGTTGTTTTTGAAGATGGCGACCGCTTCGGCCATCGAGCCGATCTGATCGCGGCGTTCCTCACCGGGAATGGCGGCAGAGAGATTGCCGGCTGCCAGGTTCTGCATCGCAGCCGTCATGGCGGTGACCGGGCGGATGACGAGACCGTGCAGCAGCCAAGCCATGGCGACGATCATCAGGCCAACGGCGAGAAGCGTGGCGATGGTCGCGGCGATGCGGAACTCGTTCAGGGACGCGAAGGCCTTGTCGCCGTCAACGACGAAGCCGAGATGCCACTCGACCGTCGGCAGGCCATCAACCGGCAGAAAGCTGACGAGAACCGGCTTGCCGTCGAATTCGCTCTCGACCAGGCCGGGACCGATCGACGGCGTCGCGTTCGGGAAGGCATCGGCAAGCGTTTTGGTAACAAGCTTGGCATCCGGATGGATGACAATCTGGCCGCTCTTGTTGACCAGGAAAGCCATGCCCTGGCCGCCGAGATCGATCTCCTTGATCATCTTCACCATCGTATCCAGCGAAAAATCGCTGCCGACTACGCCGGCGAGCTTGCCGTCGCGCTTGACCGGAACGGCCGCACTGATGATGAGATCGCCGCTCGAGGCGTCGGTGTAGGGCTCGGTCAGTACGGGCGCATCGGCCTTGGCTGCGTCCTGATACCACGGGCGCTTGCGCGGATCGTAATCTGCCGGAAGCGGCAGGTCCGGCCAGGACG
Organism: Rhizobium mongolense USDA 1844; assembly: GCF_000419765.1. Classification (GTDB taxonomy): domain Bacteria; phylum Pseudomonadota; class Alphaproteobacteria; order Rhizobiales; family Rhizobiaceae; genus Rhizobium; species Rhizobium mongolense. The sequence continues at coordinate 190,679 of NZ_ATTQ01000010.1, forward strand.
TGAACACCCCCTGTTCGTCGCCGAGATAGGTACTGACGAACTGCTTCGTCAGGACGTCGTTCTGCAGCACGCTGACAACGCCGGCCCGATCGCCGGCCTTTGCGGAGGCGTTCGCGGCCATCGCGGTCAGCGCGACGCGCCCGTTCATCCAGTTGGCAAGGCTGCGTGCAGCCTGCTCGCCGGAAGACTGGATATTCGCTTCGATCGCGGCCGTCGTGACGCTGCGCTGCACCGAATTGATATAAGAGGAAAAGGCGACAAAGGCCGCGAGAACGACGGCGGACGCGGCGACAAGGATGCGCGTCATCAAATTCGTCTTCTTTTTCAAGATGCGTTCCTTTCGGATCGTCTGCCGTCCCGTCGGCGCGCAGGAACGCGGCGGGAACGCTGAACGGGCAGAGGGCTCATGGAGACAAGGATGCGCAAAGCGCCTCATGCGCCCGGACGACCGAATGGAATCAACTCGTCACCCCCTGATTATTAGGGGTTACTTAAAACAGGCTTAAAATTTAGCAGAAATCCTGCGTCCGGCATCAGCGGCGCATGAAGGCCTCGAAAGCCGCACGGGCTTCGGCGCTCTTCAACTGTGCGGCAAAATGCTGGGCCTCGTCATCGATGCGCGCAATGATCTCGGCACGGTCGCCGCGGATGAGATGACGAGCAATCTTCAAGGCTTCCGGCGGCTTGGCGGCGAGTTTTGCGGCGGCCGCAAGGGTTAGGGATTCAACGTCCGGCGCGGAGCAAACCTTCCAGACCAGTCCGGCATCCTTTGCCTCCTGCGCGGAGAATGCTTCACCCGCAGCAAGCAGGGCGAAGGCGCGCTGATGACCCATGATGCGCGGCGCAAGCAAGCTGGAGGCAGCTTCGGGCACGAGCGCCAGATCGACGAAAGGTGTGCGAAACTGGCTGCGGTCGGAGGCGACCGTCAAATCGCAATGCATGTGCATCGTCGTGCCGATGCCGATCGCCAGCCCATCGACGCCGGAAACCAGCGGCTTTTCGGCATTGACGAGCGCATTGAGGAAATCGAGGAGCTCCCGGCCAAGGGAGCCACCCATCGCCGCCGCAAGGAAGTCGCCAATATCGTTACCTGCGGAAAAAGCGCCTTCTGTGCCGAGGAAGACCGTCGCGCGGATGGTGATGTCCTCATTCGCGGCCTTTAGCGCTTCGGTCATCCGCACATACATGGGGCGGGTGATCGCGTTCTTCTTTTCCGGGCGGTTGAAGCGAATGATCTGTACGCCGGGATGAGTAGCGGATTGTTCGACGATGATGTGGTCGGACATGAATGATCCTCAGGCAAGAGCAATGCGGGCTGCCGCGAGACTATCTGCGCCGTTGATGACGCGATCCTTCAAGGCTGCGGTTTCCGACAACAGATTTTCGGCGGCAAAGCGGCAAAGCGCAATGCGGCTTTCGTGCGCACCGTCAGATACCCTGGCAAGCCCGCCTTTGGCGAGGTAGGAGCCGGTCAGGGCGAGCCCGAAGAGGCGCTGATAGGGCGTCGCTCCCGAAAGGGCCTCGGCCACCTTGCCGTCTGCCTGCACCTTCAAAAGCCAGCCGGTTGCCTGTTCGAGATCGGCGATGGCCGAATCAAGCCGTGCTGCCGTTTCGCCAAAGCCATCGAGATTGGAACTGCGCACCTGATCGGCGATATCGCGAAGTTCGGCGAGGAAGCCTTTCACGTGATCGCCGTTCGAAAGCGGCAGCTTGCGGGTGACGAGATCGATCGCCTGGATTCCGTTGGTGCCTTCGTAGATCGGCGCGATCCGAGCGTCGCGCAGGAAGCGGGCAGCGCCCGTTTCCTCGATGAAGCCCATGCCGCCATGGACCTGAATGCCGAGCGAGGCGACGTCGACGCCGGCATCGGTCGAGAAGGACTTGGCGATCGGCGTCAGAAGCGCAGCGCGTTCGTGCCAATGCTGCTTGTCTCCGCTGGCGCGATGCGACATGTCGATCGCATGGGCGCAAGCATAGGAGATGGCGCGGGAGCCTTGCGTCAGCGCCTTCATCGTCAGCAGCATGCGGGCAACGTCGGGATGTTCGATGATCGGGCTCATGCCGCTGCCGCTCCAGCCGGGCGCCCTGCCCTGCGTGCGCTCCATGGCATAGGCGATCGCCTTCTGCGTTGCGGCTTCGGCGATCGCGACACCCTGCATGCCGACCGTCAGACGGGCGTTGTTCATCATCGTGAACATGCAGTTGAGGCCCTTGTTCTCCTCGCCCACGAGCCAGCCGACCGCCCCCTTCTCGCCGCCGAACCTGCCGTCTCCATAAATAATCGTGCAGGTGGGCGATCCATGGATGCCCATCTTGTGTTCCAGCGAATGGCAAAAGACGTCGTTGCGGCGACCGAGCGAGCCATCGTCGTTGACAAGGAACTTCGGCACCAGGAACAGCGAAATGCCGCGCGTGCCGGCCGGTGCATCAGGCAGGCGGGCGAGGACGAGATGGATGATGTTGTCCGTAGCGTCGTGCTCGCCCCAGGTGATGAATATCTTCTGGCCGAACAGGCGATAGGTGCCGTCATCGCGCCGCTCGGCCCGGCTCTTCAGCGCGCCGACGTCCGACCCTGCATGCGGCTCGGTGAGGTTCATGGTGGCAGTCCACTCGCCGGAGATGAGCTTCGCCAGGTATTTCTGCTGAAGTTCCGGGCTGCCGTGGGCACTCAGCGCCTCGACCGCACCCATCGTCAGCGTCGGGCAGAGCGCGAAGGCCGTGGCGCCGGAATTCCACATTTCAAGAGCGGCTACGTTCAGCATGTTAGGCAGGCCCTGGCCGCCATATTCCTCGGGGCCCGTCAGTCCGTTCCAGCCACCTGCAATCCAATCCTGATAGAGTTTCGCCCAGCCATCCGGGGTCTTCACTTCGCCGTCAACCAGACGAGCACCCTGCCTGTCGCCGATCTCGGCCAGCGGGGCGACTTCTTCCGTCGCGAAACGACCGGCTTCGTTCAGGATCGCATCGACGAGATCTTCGCCGAGGTCGCCGAGCAGGCCTTTATCGATCGCGTCGCTCAGCCCTGCGATGTGTCTCAGGGTGAACGCGATGTCCTCGACGGGCGCCTTGTACATATCATCTCCTCGCATCTCAATCGGAACCGTGGTTCCAAGCCTCCGGTGGAAGAGCTATTTGATTTTTACGTAAACGTCAATTTCGAATTCGGCGTTTCAGAATTGACGATATCTTGCCGCTCGCAGGTCTTCACACTTGCACAAACAAACGTCATGGAGAATCTCTAAACAGACTGATCGCATCGAAAGGATCGCGACCGATGGATACATTGCCCGCCAATATACCCGGCCTCGTCTGGGCCTACAGTTTTCCGGGAAGAAGCGGTAAGGCAGTGCGCCTGCACAACAGCGCGTTTCCGGCAGAACTGGTGTCCGGCAACGGCTTTTACTGGCTGCATCTCAACCTCGCCGATGCGCGCGTCCCTGCCCTGCTCGAAACGCTGGACGGCCTTTCCGAAGATGCCAAGGCGGCTCTCACCACGCGCGATACGCATGCTGCGCTTACCGTGGACGAGCAGATGCTCTACGGCACGCTCATCGATTGCCAGCGTGAATTCGATCAGGATACCAACGATCTCGGCTGGCTGCATTTCGCGATCGCCGATCGCTTCATCATCACCACCCGTCTGCAGCCGCTGCGCAGTGTCGAGCGGGCGCGCGCGATGATCGAAAAGAATCCGGCAAAATTCTCCCGGCCGGTGGACCTCTTCGAACTGCTGGTGATCGAGTTTCAGCGCACGCTGATTTCCGTTGTCATGGAGCTCACCGAAGAGCTGAACCTCATCGAAGACTTCGTCTACGACAGCGTTTCGCGCGATGAGCGGCGGCGGCTGGCGCCGGCACGCCGCACGATCGTACGCCTCCACCGGCACCTCAGAAACGTGTTGACGCTCATGCGGCGTGCCTCGGCCTCCGACGAGGACGAGATGCCCTTCGGCTTCGAGGATATCGCCGGCCGGCTAACGAGCAGGCTGGAATCGGTCGACCACGATATCTATGCATTGCAGGAGCGCGCCCGCTTGCTGCACGAGGAAATCGACTCGAAGCAGTCCTCCGAGACCAACCGACACCTCTACATCCTTTCGATCATGACCGCCTTCCTGCTGCCGCCAACGCTGGTGACCGGCTTCTTCGGCATGAATACGGCCAATCTACCCTTCGCCGAAGGACCTGGCGGTACGGAATACGCGGTGGCGCTCCTTATCGCTTCGGTGCTGCTTGCCTGGTGGCTGCTCAAGCGGGTCAATATTCTTTGACAAGAAAATTCGCTGTCGGAGCACTGCTTGCCATGGACGCATATCGAAATACGCAGAGTAACTGCAATGGATGGGTTGCGTGCCGGCTCGCACTTCGTCCCGCAGAAGAATAAGATCACGACATGAAAGTGCGTGCACTCGACCATATCGTACTCTGTGTAAATGACGTTGCGGTTACCTGCCGTTTCTATGAACGCGTTCTCAGCATGGAGGCACGGGAAGAGCGACCCGGTAAGTGGTCATTGCATTTCGGCACGAACAAGATCAGCCTTCAGGACGCCGGTGCATCGCCAAACATAGCCCGCGAAACTATCCCTGGCAGCGGAAACTTCTGTTTGCTAACCGATACTCCGCTGGATTCGGCCATCCTGTACTTCAAGCGCCAAGGCATAGAAATTGTCGAGGGGCCGGGCGAGCGTGACGGAGCGATGGGCAAAATCCTGTCCGTTTACTTCAAGGATCCGGACGGCAACCTCGTCGAGGTGAGCAATCAGCTCTAGCAACACCTCGAATGACCGCATCGAGTCGAGACGAAGCCTTTGCGGCGCTGGGGGTTCGTTCTCTGGCGCAAAACAGCCACCATTGTACCGTCCTCACGACGTCAGCCGGCGGCATTTATACTCAACATCGAAAAGCCCGGCAGTGCTGCCGGGCTGATCGGTTCAAAAATTGCACTAGGCCTTAGTTGTAAGGCGAATAGCATTGCTGACGTGGGCCGTTGTAGGGCTGGAACGTATTGTCGTAAGCCCGGTACGAACGGTAGCGGTTTGCGCACCAGGCGACGTGACCGCCGCCGCCACTATAGGCCGGCGGGGCAACGTAGCGCGGCTGCGAGGCGATCGCGCCACCGATTATGGCGCCGGCACCGAAAGCAGCCAGCGGATACCAGTAGCCGTTATAGTGACGATAGCCAGGGCGCGAATAGCGATACCCGCGATATCCGCCATAGTAACCAGAGCGATATGCGGGACGGTAGCCGGGATAGTATCCGGGACGATAGCCCGGGCGATAGTAACGGCGATACTGAACGTTCTGCACGTCCGAGGATTTTTCCATCTGCGGTGCTGCCGGCATCTGAACGGCCTGGGACGGCACGAAGCTCGTCAGGACAACAGCGGCGGAAAAGACGGCGGTGGCAATTTTCTTACTGAGCACATTCATTGCATTCTCCAATCCCCAAGCGCGAAATCTGGCCTCGCCTGTAACGTATGAGTGCGGAAAATGTTCCCAACCCGCGCCGTTCGGCATGGATCGAGTTTTACCGGAACGCAAATGAACCGGGGATTAACCGGTTCATTTTCCGCGATTGGAACGGGAAAAGTCAGGCGACGTCGGAAAGCTTCGCCTGATCGCCCTGGAGGCGGTTCACCATGAAGTTCGAATACCATTCGAGGAACTGCATGACGCCGCCTTCATGGAGCATCGAGTAGGGACCGGGCTCATAGGCCGGCGAGTGGATGCCGAAGGCGTTCTCTTCGACGATGCGGCGGTCCTGATCGTTGGTTTCCGTCCAGACGTGCGTGAGTTCCTCGAGATTGTAGTCCACGCCTTCGACGGCGTCCTTGTGCACGATCCACTTCGTCGTGACGGCTGTCTCGTTGGCGCTGAGCGGCAGGACGCGGAACGAGATCGCGTGGTCGCCGAGCAGGTGGTTCCAGGTCGTCGGATAGTGAAAGAGCAGCATGGTGCCGATGCGGTCGATCTTCACATCCTCCGAAAGCGGGCGCTTGACGGCACTCTTGCCGGACATGGTGTAGCTTTCGGCATCCTCGATCAGCGGCATGCGGGCGGTGCGGAACTGGCCATCCGGCGAAATCTGGAACTTGCTCGGAAGGCCCGCCGCCTCGCAGCGTGCCCAGTGACCGGCGATTTCCGGGTCGTCGGCGCCACCGTCCGTGCCAGTGACGCTCGGGGCTTCCGGATAGGTGCGGCAGAGTTCCGGATGGTTGGCAGCGCAGTGATAGCACTCGCGGTTGTTTTCCCAAACGAGCTTCCAGTTGCCCTTCTCGATAATGGTGCTCTGGAAGGCGATCTTGCCTTCGCTCAGACGGTGGGGAAGCAGATAGGGGCTGACCATGTCGCGAATCGGCTGGAAGTCCGGTGCCCTTTCTGCCAGGCAGATGAAGATGTAGCCCGCAAAGCTCTCGCAGTGCACGGGCTTCAGGCTGTAGCCGCTCTTGTCGAAATCATCGCCCATGTGGCGGGCGAAGGCGAGCTTGCCGTCGAGGTCATAAGCCCACTGGTGATAGGGACAGACGAGGCGGACCGACGAGCCGTGCTCCTTGGTGCAGACACGCGAGCCGCGGTGGCGGCAGCTGTTGTGGAAGGCACGGATGACGTTGTCGCGGCCGCGTACGATGACTACGGGATACTGGCCGATCTGAACCGTGAAATAGGCGCCAGGCTTCGGCAGTTCGCAATCATGGCCCATGAACAGCCAGTCGCGATAATAGATCATCTCCATATCGAGCTTGAAATAATCTTCATCGATATAGAAAGGCTGCTCAAGGCTGAAGCCTGCGCGCCGGTTCTTGAGCTGCCGCAAAACGTTGCTGCGAATATCCATCTGTTTATCCTCGTGCCATAGGCTGCCGCCGCGAAGCCGGGATGGAAGCGCCCGCTTCTTCTCCATGCGGGAGAACTATCATGGGGTCATTTAAACACCGGCCATGACTGCCGCTTGGTTGTAATGCGACATCGGCTTCGAAATTGACGACAGCGTGGCGAGGCAACACGATTTTCGGGCCCCCGCCACAGAGCCTCAAATGCGACATCCGACAAACTCAAACCTGACAGCAGAATCCACCTGCATTCGCCGTCATTATCGCATCTGCGACGCCGTTTCGCCACACGCTCCCGCCATCGTGCGCTTTAACTGGCCATTAAGCATAAACTCCTATGTTTCCCTTATCAGACAAAGCAGATGGAATGCGAGCCATGGCGAAACTTCGCTATTTCGACGCCAAAGGAGATGCCGGGCCGCAGGACATGAAGCCTGCAGCGCCGCATTCCGAATTTCTTCGCACCGGCAAGATCACCCGCGATCGTGCGCACTGGCTCGCGGAAGAACGCCGCTACCTGAGCTACCGCGAAGTAAGCGAGAAAACCGGCCGAAAACTGCAGACGGCAGGCATAAAGGCGCATCAGCAGATCAATGGCTTCCACCGCACGATCCAGTTCCCCAAGATGGTGTTCCACCGGACGCTCGCCGACAGCCCGCATCTCGGCTACTGCCATGTCACGGCAGCCCGGACGAAATTCGCTCGCTACGAGGAGGTCAGCTGGGCCTTCTATATCGCCAATTTCTACGCAGACATCGGCGACAACGACAATTTCTTCCATCACATCGATATCAAATATTCCCGCATGTATTTCGCCGTCGCAATCAAGCCCGGCGAGCATACGCCGGAGAAAATGACGATCGACCGCTCCATTCGCGGCAACGGCGTGCTCTTCAGAACCGACGATCCGCAGGTGGCGATCAGGAATGTGCTTCTGCTTGGCGCCCGCAACGAACAGCTTCGCGAAATCATCCGCCAGCTCTGATATTGATCGCAAGCTTTCAAAGGCCTATGGGACTGCCTGGAACAACGGGCGGCACATGGCACGCATAATCGACATCGCAGAACATCGACATGAAGCGCTGCAAATGGCGACCGCCGTGCTCTCGGAAGGTTTTCCCGTCGCCATTCCGACTGAGACCGTCTACGGCCTTGCTGCCGATGCTACCAATGCGGTGGCGATAACCCGTATCTACGAGACCAAGGGCCGCCCCCGCTTCAATCCGCTGATCTGCCATGTGAGCGATCTGGCGATGGCGGAAGAGTATGCGGAGTTCGATCCGGTCTCGCGCGCACTGGCGGAAGCCTTCTGGCCAGGGCCGCTGACGCTCGTCCTGTCCTTGAAGGCGAAAAGCCAGATCCATGCGCTGGCAACTGCCGGCCTGGATACGGTTGGTATCCGTGTGCCGAAAGGCTTTGCGGGCGATCTTATCCGCGCTTTCGGCAAACCGCTAGCCGCACCGAGCGCCAACACATCGGGCAGGATCAGCGCCACCAGCGCAGCGCATGTCGACGCCGATCTCGGCGGCAAGATCCGGCTCATCGTCGATGCAGGCGCCAGCACCGTCGGCGTCGAATCCACCATCGTCAAGGTCGAGGACGGCGAACTGAAACTGCTGCGACCTGGTGGGCTTCCGGCTTCCGAGATCGAGCGCATCGCCGGCAAGCGGTTGCGGCGTGCCGGCAAGGCATCCGCAGCAATCGAGGCTCCCGGCATGCTCGCCTCGCATTATGCGCCCGGTGCCAATGTCCGTCTCGATGCCGGGGCTGTTAAAAGCGACGAGGCCTTGATTGCCTTCGGCGCGGCCGATGTCGCGGGTGCGAGCGATGCCGCCATCGTGCTCAACCTCAGCCCCTGTGGCGATCTGGCGGAGGCGGCTGCCAATCTTTTCGACTACATGAAGAAGGCCGATGCCAGCGGCGCAGCGACGATCGCCTTTTCGCCGATACCGGACGAGGGACTTGGCGAAGCGATCAACGACCGTTTGCGGCGTGCCGCCGCGCCGCGCGAATAACAAGGAAGGAATGAGCTCGATGAGCGCCAGCGTCTTGCCCGAACTTCTCGACCGCTTCGCCGCAATCGTCGGCGAGAAATACGCGCTACGCAGCGAGGCCGAGCTTGCCCCGCACCTGATTGAGAACCGAGGCCTCTATCACGGTTCCTCCCCTCTCCTGCTCAAGCCCGCGAATGTCGAGGAGGTTTCGGCCATCCTCAAGCTTGCGACGGAAACCGGCACCGCGGTCGTACCGCAGACGGGCAATACCGGCCTCGTCGGCGGCCAGACGCCGCGCGAGGGCAAGTCGGACATCATCGTCTCGCTCGAGCGGATGAACAGGATCCGCGACGTCGATCCGGTGGCGAACGTGCTGGTTGCCGACGGCGGCGCAATCCTCGCCGAGGTGCAGAAGGCGGCCGAGGCGCATGGCAAACTTTTCCCACTCTCGCTCGGCGCCGAAGGCTCCTGCCGGATCGGCGGCAACCTCTCGACGAATGCCGGCGGAACGGCGGTGCTGGCCTATGGCAACATGCGCCAGCTTTGCCTTGGCCTCGAAGTGGTGCTGCCGACCGGCGAAATCTGGGACGGCCTTCGCCGCCTGAAGAAGGACAATACGGGCTACGACCTTCGCGATCTCTTCATCGGCGCCGAAGGCACGCTCGGCATCATCACCGGCGCCGTCCTCAAGCTTTACCCGCAGCCGCTCGGCCATCAGGTCGCCTTTGCAGGACTCAACTCCGTGGAGGAGGCGCTTGCCCTGTTCAATCTGGCGGGCAGCCTCTGCGGCACCTCCCTGACCGGCTTCGAGCTGATGCCGCGGTTCGGTGTCGAGATCACCGCCAAACATATCGAGGGCGTGCGCGATCCGCTGGACGCGGCTTACCCGTGGTATGTGCTGATCGACATCTCGACCTCGGATTCGGCGGAAACCGCCGAGCGGATGATGAATGCGCTACTCGAACAGGGTTTTGAGGCGGGCCTGGTAGAGGACGCGGCGATTGCCTCATCTGTCGCGCAGCAGAAGGCGCTGTGGCATATGCGCGAGAGCATGTCCGAGGCCCAAAAGCCCGAAGGCGGTTCGATCAAGCACGATGTTTCTGTGCCGGTCTCGAAGATCCCGCATTTCATGCACGAGGCCGGCGACGCCGTGATGGCGGCAATGCCCGGCGCTCGCATATGCGCCTTCGGCCATATGGGCGACGGCAATATCCACTATAACATTTCCCAGCCGCTCGGCGCCGACAAGGACGCCTTCATCGCCCGCTGGCATGAGATGAACGAGATTGTGCACGGCATCGTTCTGGCACACAGCGGCTCGATCTCGGCAGAGCACGGCATTGGCCAGCTCAAGCGCGACGAGCTCGCCGCGATCCGCCCCACCATCGAGATCGACCTCATGCGCCGCATCAAGCGTGCCTTTGATCCGGCGAACATCATGAACCCGGGCAAAGTGGTCAGCGTGGAGTAAGAACGTGGCGGCTTAACCGCCACCGGTCAGAATCTGCAGCGCCGGCGATTGGGTCGTGACGTTCTGAATGTCGTACATCGCCGTGAACCGCTTCACCAACTTGTCGACCTTCTTCTTGTCGGCAAGATCCTTCAGGTCCACAAACTTTTCGAGAAGCGCAACCTGCTTCTCGACATCCATGCTGGAGATCTGGCTCGGCAGGTTGTAGGCGGTGGTGATGACCTGGAAGAGCGCCTTGTCGCCTAGGATGGAATAGAGCGAGGTGATATCCGGCGCCTTGCGGGCGAAGTAAAGCGCCAAGCGCGTGCCGTCGTTCGTCTCGCCTTCCTGCGTCTCGAGCGTCTGCTGCAGATAGGCGTCCTGCGTGCGATCAAGCGCACCCTGATCCTGGACGATGCCCAGCTTGGCGCGCGTGAGATTGCCGGCCGTGTCGAAGTTAAAGTCGGCGACGATGTTCTTGAACTTCGAGTCCGCCTTGGTGTTCAGATAACTGATTGCATCGTCGGGATCGGATGTGAAAATCTTGTGCAGCGTTTCTTCGTCGTAGTCCTTCGGATCGAGACCGACAGACTTGAGAATGAGACCGGTCAACCGGTCGTCCTCCAGGAAATCGTCGAGAGACTGCACCGATTCCATGGTCTTGGCGAAATAGTCGACTTCCTCGGTCGCATCTTTGGATGCCTTGTCCTTCAGGGGGCCGTCCTTCATCAGCATGGTGACATGCGACTTATAGTTCGTCGCATATTTGGCCATCGCGGCGGGCGACAGTGCCTGCAGCTGGATCGACGCGTTGCCTTCGCCATCGAAATTGAAGGCTCTCGCCAATTGGGTGATGCGGTCGTCTTTGAAGGATGCGACATAGCCCTCTGGGTCGTAGGGATCGCTTGCGAGCAGCTTGCGCATGGCGGATTTCGACAGTTCCTCTTCCGTCAAGCCGTAAGCCTGAAGCGCAACCTGATAGAGGTCGGGCAGATCGTCGTTCGTCTTGTCTAGATCGCCGGTCTTGTTGGTTTTCAGGAAATCGTTGATGCTGTCGACGTCGGAGAAATTGTCAAGCGTCCTGGTATCGGACATGCGTGTCTTGTAGTTGGCGACGATTTCCTCGATGGCCGCTTTCGCCTCGTCGTCGTAACGGGCCATGTAGTTAACGGAAGTTGCCTGGATCAGGGAATCCGATTGCGGGCCGTCAGGCCCGAGGACGCTTCCATCGGCCTCAAAGCTGAAGGCCTGATAGACAGCCGTGGCACCCATCGTATTGGCATAGGCCGGATCGATAAGGATTTGCCTCAAGGCCGTGTCGCTCAAGTCCGTGCCGAAGCTGCTCGGGCCAAGACTGTAAGCGGCCTTGATGTAGTCCGTCAGGCGCTCATCGGCGATGAGGCTGTCAACGTTGGTGATCGTCTTGATCTTGGATTCGTAGTAGGTCTTGTTGTAGTCGGCGGCGGCCTTCGTCGTATAGACGATATCCGGAAACACGTCGTTGTCGACAATGACGGTCGACGAATTCAGATTGTACTGCTCCATGACCGTGTTTTTCTGGGTCGCAGTCTGGACCGAGCCATTCACCGTGCCGTCTGCATTGAAATTGAACTGCGCCGCGAGCGCCTGGTACTTCTCACCGCCCTGAAGGTTCACCACGCTGTTCGGATCGTTGAGATCGCTGGTCAGCACATCCCGCAGAAACTGCTTGGACGCGTAGGTCGTATCGATGCCGAACGTCTTCAGCACATAGGTGCGCAGCCGCGTATCATTGACGAGATCATCGACTGTTTGCACGTCAGCAATCGCCGCGCTGTAATAGTCGGTGTCCTTGATCGCCTGCTTTTCCTGATCGGTGAACGATGCGTTGTACCTGTCGATCAGGTCGTCTTCCTGCGCATCCGTCTGCGCATCGGGCTTGGGCGCATTAAAATTGAACGCCGCCGCGAACTGCTTGTAGCGCTGGTCCGAAAGCTTGTTGGCGAAACTGTCGGGGTCGGTCAGGTCACTTTCCAGCACCTTCTTCATGAAGGCCTTGGCATAGGTCATGTCGTCGAGGCCATAGGCCTTCATCGCGTAGCTGTAGAGCTTGTAATTGCCGAGGAAGTCGTCGACGTCCTTCACCTTATTGATATTCTCGGCGTAGTATTCGGCGTCCCTTTTGACCGTCGCCTGCGAGGCAATGCGATCAAGACTCGTCTTCGGGTCGCGACTTATGATCGCGTAGGCAACGGAGGCGGAAATCATGAATGCGCCCTAAAAAATAATGCAGGATCCTGCGCGCATTTTGCCATGCAAAGCTTACCCGAGACTTACCTGACGCTGTCCCGCTTTGGCGCAGCCATCCTCGCCGGTCCGTTCATGGTCCGGAAACCTTGCCACATTGGTTTTTGATAACCATCGGGGAAGGCAAACTTTTCTTAACCGCAAATTTTAAGTGGTCCGGAAGAGGCCCCGCCTATTGTCGAGGCGTAGAGGGCGAAAAAGCCCCGAGGAGAAGACCGGAAACCGGCTCTCAGGTAAGACAAGGGTAGAAATGAACATGAACAACACCGTTATGAAGCCCGCTTGGGCTGGAACGACACTGCGTCTCGATCCGTCGCGCTTTCCCCAGCAGGTCAGCTACGCCATCCACGACTCCACAAGTGACGTCAGCATAACGATCGATGAACGCGGCGCCATCCTCCGCAAGACCCTTCCCTCCAGCGGCCTGCCGCTTTCCGTTGCCCTGCCGAAGCGCGCCTTCAAAGGCGTTGCAGCCCGGGCGATCGACCACGGCAACGGGGAAGTGACCGTAACGCTGGAATTGCACCACGAAGACCCGGATCTCTGCATTCCGCTGCTTGTCGCCCACGATCTCTCCGATATCGCGGCCGACTGGCGGGGCTGGTCGGAGGCATTCCGCATTCCGATGCTGATGGTGGAGGCCGACGGCGTTGCACGCCCTCTCGAGGAGCACCTCGGCGAATTGCGTACCAGCCACATGAAACCGCGCCGGCGCCATTCCTATTTCGCCAATCGCCGTCCGCGCTTCCTCGTGCGCCGCACGACCGGCAAGCTCGGCGTGACAATGAAGATTGAAGGCAAGGAAATTATCGCCCGCAATTAAGAATTCGGCGAGTGACCCAATCTGAAACCCGGCCTAGCGCCGGGTTTTTCGTTTCAATCAGGGAAGCCCGAAGAGCAGCGAGACGAACAGTCCCGCAAAGATGATCAACCCGACACGGTTGTTCGATTTGAAAAGCGCCAGGCATTGCGTCGCGTCGTTGATGTCGAGCCTGGCGATCTGCCGGGCGAACATGCCGGTGGCAATCAGCAGCCCGAGATATGCCGCAAAACCGACGCCGGCAAAAACAAAGGCGAGCAGCATCAGGACCAGTGTTGCGCCATAAAGGCCAATCAGCCACTGCCGCGTCCGATCGCCGAAAAGCCGGGCGGTGGAACGCACGCCGATCAATTCGTCGTCTTCCTTGTCCTGATGCGCATAAATCGTGTCGTAGCCGATCGTCCAGGCGACGGAAGAAAGGTAGAGCGCAATCGCAGCGAAAGACAGGCCTCCGAATATGCCAGCCCAGCCCATCAGCGCGCCCCAGGAAAAGGCAAGGCCGAGAAAAAATTGCGGCCAGTCTGTGAAGCGCTTGGCAAACGGGTAGAGCGCAACGATGGCGAGCGAGAGCACGCCGAGAATGACTGCAAACCAGTTGAACTGCACAAGCACCAGCAGACCGGCAAGCGCCTGAAGCACCATGAAGATCTTTGCCTGGGTGCGCGTGACGCGTCCCGAAGGCAGCGGCCGCGAGCGCGTGCGTGCGACCTCCATGTCGATCCTGTGATCGACCAGATCGTTGTAGGTGCAGCCTGCCCCGCGCATGGCGACGGCGCCGATGAAGTAGAGAAACAGGTGAAACAGCGTCTGCGAGCCGGAAAACAGGCCTTGTCCCGCGGCCACATTTGCGGCCAGCGCCACCGACCAGAAGCAGGGCCACATCAGGAGTTGCCAGCCGATCGGCCTGTCCCAGCGCGCCAGCTGCGCATAGGGCCAGAGCCACGGAGGCAAAATCCGGTAAACCCAATTGTCCGAAGGCGCATCGGCAACGCGCCCGTTCAAGCCGCCAATCTGTTGCATGCGGCCATCTAGCGACGGGCGAAGGCGCGGGTCAATAGCAGCGTGGCCTGCCTGCGCGTTCATCTTCGCCGATAGAGAAAATAACGGCCCTTCTCGACGGACGGAGGCAGCGGCATTTCCTCCAGTTCGGGATGCTTCAGTTCCAGGCCGCTTGCTACAAATCCGTCAAGGGTCAGCACCGCGACCACGCGGGACGGCAACCACTCGCGGATGATTGCGTCCTGCTCCGGATAGCCGGTTCCAATGTCGGCATGAACGACGGCTGCCCTGGTGCCAGTATAACTCAGGCAAGTCTCCCTGATATCGCCGATGACGACATCGCCGTCATCGGGCCGGCAGCTTCCGTGCGCACCGTTTTCGCGGTCGAATGCAACGATGTGCCGATCCGGGAAGCGCACCCGCAAATGGCTGTAGGTCCTGCCATTGCCGAGGCCGATTTCTAGTATCGGTCCATCGGGCAGGCTTGCCTGCCTTGCCGCGATGTGATCGAGAATGTCCCTCTGTGCGGAAATCCTGCTGATGAAATCGTCGAGACGTGTTCGCATAGGGAGCTCCGAAGGTTGAACTCGAAACAGGCTTTAAATTCAATAGTTCATCACGCCGCTCCAAAGCGACAGCCTCTTAGCGCTGGTTCCAGCGCCGGATCACCGGCTCCGTCAGATCGTGCTCATAGCCTAAGATACTGATGCTTGCAGTATCGAGGACGAAGCGCGAGCCGTCTTCAGGCGGCAGGCCGAGCCAGCGGGCGGCGAGCACGCGGAGGAAGTGGGAGCTCGAGAAGATCAGGATCGGCGCGCCGGCATGGCGAAGCTCGCGGACGATACGGTCCGCCCTTGCGCCGACATCTGCGGCCATTTCTCCGTCCGGGCAGCCGTCGCGGAAGAGCTGCCAGCCGGGGCGGGCCGCGAGGATTTCCTTCGTCGTGATACCCTCATAGGCACCATAGTCCCATTCGGCGAGATCGGGCTTGATCACGGCATCTGCGCCGAAATCGGCAAGGGCGCAGGTGTTCGTCGCCCTTTGAGAAGGGCTCGACCAGACGGCCGAGACAATCAGTCCCTTCAGGCGATCCGCGAGTTTGCGGGCGGCCGTCTCGCCATTTTGGGTCAGCGGGATGTCAGTCCTGCCGGTATGTTTTCCGGAGAGGCTCCATTCCGTTTCGCCGTGGCGGACAAGATGGATTTCGGGAAATGCACTGCTCATCTGCACGCCTTTCCTTGTGGAAAAAACGCGGCCGATGCTGCGCCGCGATATCAGAAGACAACCTTTTCCAAGGGGGGCCGTGTGGCCTCGAATTCCTTCAGCTTCGCCTCGTTCGCGGCAATGTAATTGCGGTTGTCCGGTGTTGAATACTGGTTCTTGGAAACCTGGATCTGCATGACGAAGAGTTCGTCCCAGCGGAAGCCTATTTCGGAGCCGGCGAGATAGAATTCCCACATCCGGAAGAAGCGCTCGTCATAAAGGGCGACGGCTTCCGCCTTGCGCGCCATGAAGCGCTCGCGCCAATGGCGGAGCGTATAGGCATAATGCAGCGGCAGGACCTCGATGTCCCGGATCAGCAACCCGGCCTTCTCGATTGCAGGCACCGTCTCGCCGATCGACGGGATGTAGCCCTGTGGGAAGATGTATTTCTCGATGAAAGCATTTGTCGCAAAGCTCGGCTTCGGCCGGGCGATGGAATGAAGAAGCATGACGCCGTCGTCAGCGAGAAGTTCATGCACCTTGCGAAAGTAATTGTTGAAATTGCCGATGCCGACATGCTCGAACATGCCGACCGAGACGATGCGGTCGAACTTCATGCCCGTCATCGTGCGGTAATCCTGCAACTCGAAGCGGACGCGATCGGCGAGACTGCGCTTTTGGGCGCGCTCGCGCGAGATCTTCAGCTGCACTTCGCTGAGCGTGATGCCAGTGACGTCAACGCCCTGCGTGGATTCCGCCAGATACATCCCCATGCCGCCCCAGCCGGAGCCGATTTCCAGAATACGCTGGTTGGGCTCCAGCAGAAGCTTGGCTGCGATATGGCGCTTCTTGGCGACTTGTGCTTCCTCCAGGCTGATGCCCGGCGGATCGAAATAGGCGCAGGAATATTGCCAGTCCTCGTCAAGGAAAAGTTCGAAAAGCTTTTCCGACAGGTCGTAGTGATGAGCGACATTGCGCTTGTTGTGATTGACCGGCAGCCGGCTCTTCAGCTGCTGCAGTGCGATGCGGCCGACCAGAAGTGCGGCCATCGGGATATCGAAGATTTCGTTGGTGGTGTTCTGCTTCACCATCGAAAGGAAGTCGTAGATGTTGCCCTGTTCAAGTACGAACCGGCCGTCCATGTACATTTCGCCGAGCTTGAGGGTGGGGTCGCGGCGGATAAGCTTCTCCGCCTCCTCGTCGGCAACGCGGACGACGACCAGATCCCCGGTGCCATCGCCAATTGCATATGTCTCGCCATTGGCCAGCGTGAGCTTCAGATTACCCTTGCGGATGATTTTTTGGACAATTGATAAAAATCCCGACGCCATGAAAGGCCTCGCATATGTGACAGGATGATGTGCGTTAAACTTAGTCGCTCTCTTCCGCCACACAAGCGCCGTATTTGGCAGTTCCGCAACAAGACTGCCAAACTGTGACATTTTTGCAATGCCTGCCGTTAAGCTATTATTTTCGCTTCATGGCCTCGGCAAGAGCAGCGCCGAAGGCGCCCTGGGTTTCCTGTTTCGGGACAGCCGGACGCCGGTCGTGTTGCGGCCGTGCGCCTTGATTTCCACGGGGTTCGCCCCGTGGCGCTGAAGCCGAGGAGCCATCGTCTTTGCGCATCGAAAGACCGATGCGCTTGCGTTTTGCATCGACTTCGACGACCCGCACCTTGACGACATCGCCGGCCTTCACAACTTCGTGAGGATCTTTGACGAAGCGGTCGGCAAGCTGTGAGACATGCACAAGGCCGTCCTGATGCACGCCGATATCGACGAAGGCGCCAAAAGCCGCAACGTTGGTCACCGTGCCTTCCAGCATCATGCCGGGCTTGAGATCGGAGATTTCGTTCACGCCTTCTGCGAAGGTTGCCGTCTTGAAGCTCGGGCGCGGATCGCGGCCGGGCTTTTCCAGTTCGGCGAGGATATCCTTGACCGTCGGCAGGCCGAACTTCTCGTCGATGAACTGCCGTGGATCAATCGATTTCAGTGCCGCGCTGTCACCCATCAGCGACCGCAGGTCGCGGCCGCAGGCGGCAACGATCTTCTTTGCCACGCCATAGGCTTCCGGGTGCACCGATGACGCGTCGAGGGGCTCCTTGCCATTCGGGATGCGCAGGAAGCCTGCCGCCTGCTCGAAGGTGCGGGTGCCGAGACGCGCGACCTTGAGCAGGTCGCGGCGGCTTTCGAAGGGACCGTTCTGGTCGCGATGGACGACGATGGCTTCGGCAATCGACGGGCCGAGGCCGGAAACGCGTGAGAGCAGCGGCGCCGAAGCCGTGTTGAGATCGACGCCGACGGCATTCACCGCGTCTTCGACGACAGCGTCCAGCGAGCGCGACAGCTTCTGTTGGTCGACGTCATGCTGATACTGGCCGACGCCGATCGATTTCGGCTCGATCTTGACAAGTTCGGCCAGCGGATCCTGCAGGCGGCGGGCGATGGACACCGCGCCACGCAGCGACACGTCGAGATCCGGAAATTCAGCTGCGGCGGTCGCGGAGGCGGAATAGACCGACGCGCCGGCTTCCGAAACGATGACCTTGGTGGGCTTTGCACCCGCAAGATCGGCCAGCATGTCGGCCACCAGCTTTTCGGTTTCGCGGCTTCCAGTGCCGTTGCCGATGGAGATCAGTTCGACATTGTGCCTAAGGATCAGCGCGGTGAGTTCTGCCTGAGCGCCACGCACGTCGTTGCGGGGCTGGAAGGGATAGACCGTGGAGGTCGCAACGACCTTGCCGGTGCCGTCGACCACTGCGACCTTGACGCCAGTGCGGATGCCCGGATCGAGGCCCATCGTGGCGCGCGAGCCGGCAGGCGCCGCCAGCAGCAGATCCTTCAAGTTTCGCGCAAAGACGTGGATCGCCTCCTCTTCGGCGCGTTCGCGCAGTTCGCGCATCAGGTCGAGAGACAGCGACATGGAAAGTTTGACGCGCCAGGTCCAGCTTGCGACATCCATCAGCCAGCGGTCGCCGGGGCGGCTCGTGCCGATTTCATAGGCAGCAGCGATCATGCGCTCGACAGGTTTGTTGGGAGAGGCGGTCTCGGCGTCGGCCTCGATCGTCAGCGTCAGCACTTCCTCGTTCCAGCCGCGCAGCATGGCGAGTGCGCGATGGCCGGGCGCGGTCGCCCAGCGCTCCGAATGGTCGAAATAGTCCGAGAATTTCTCGCCGGCCGTCTGCTTGCCATCCACGACCTTGGCCTTCACAAACGCGGCGCTGCGCATATGGGCACGGAGCTTGCCGAGCAAATCGGCATTTTCCGCAATGCCTTCGGCGACGATATCGCGTGCGCCTTCGAGCGCTGTCTTCGCATCCGGCACATCGGCAGTGATATAGTCCTCCGCCAGCATCGCCGGTCCCTTCGAGCGATCGGCGAGGATCGCGTCGGCGAGCGGACCGAGGCCGCGCTCGCGGGCGATTTCGGCACGGGTACGGCGCTTGGGTTTGTAGGGCAGGTAGAGATCCTCGAGCTCCGCCTTGGTGGCGGCACCAGCGATCTTGCCCATCAGTTCGTCGGTCATCTTGCCCTGGCCGGCGATCGATTCGACGATCGTGTCGCGGCGGGCTTCCAGTTCGCGCAGATAGACGAGGCGTTCTGCCAGATTGCGCAGTTGCGTATCATCCAGGCCACCAGTTACTTCCTTGCGGTAGCGCGCGATGAAGGGAACGGTCGCGCCCTCGTCGAGCAGCTCGATCGCGGCTTTGGCCTGGTCCGGCCGGGCATTGATTTCGGAGGCGATGACTGCGGCAAGTGAGCGGAGGTCTGCGGCCATGGGATTCCCTGAATTAACGAAGGTAGCGGGACCATAGCGGCGAAAAGCGGCAAGGCAATGCCCGGCAGAGCTTTCCACAGCAGACTGACGCCCTTCATACAGGTCTGCGCCCGCACCCATCCGACCCTTCGGGCCTACCTTTTCCCCGCTGGGGAGAAAGGACGACAAAGCAGCCGCCTCATCTCTTCGCCCCCAGACAGAAGGTGCCTGGCAGGGTGCGGATGCGGGGGCGGCGCAGAAGGGCGATTGCCTCCTCGCCTGGCTCGCGCGCCTGGATTTCCCGTTTTTGCGGTTGTGCAGATGCGGCATTCTTTGGTAGCAGAGGCGACCGTTTTGGACCGTCCTCCCTAAAGGAGGCAAGGAAAAGTGACATGCCCGATCTGCTTCTAGAACTTCGCTCCGAGGAAATTCCGGCCCGCATGCAGCGCAAGGCTGCCGGCGACCTGAAGAAGCTCGTCACCGATGCGCTGGTGGAGGCAGGACTTTCCTATGAGGGCGCCCGCGAATACTGGACGCCGCGCCGCCTGACGCTTGATATCCGCGGACTGACCGCCCGCTCCGCCGATGTGCGCGAAGAGCGCAAGGGCCCGCGCACCGATGCCAACGAAAAGGCGATCGAAGGCTTTTTGCGCGGCGCCGGCCTTTCTTCGATTTCCGAGGCGCAGGTGAGTAGCGACCCGAAAAAGGGCGATTTCTACATTGCCGTGATTTCAAAGCCCGGCCGCGCTACGGAAGAGATCATCGGCGACGTGATGCCCGGCATCATCCGCGATTTCCCTTGGCCGAAATCCATGCGCTGGGGCAAGGCGTCCTCCAAACCTGGCTCGCTGCGCTGGGTGCGCCCGCTGCAATCGATCGTCTGCACTTTCGGCACCGAGCATGAGGAAACCTCCGTCGTCCCCTTCGAGATCGACGGTATCGTCGCCTCCAATGTGACCTACGGCCACCGCTTCCATGCGCCAGGCGCCATCACCGTCAAGCGTTTCGACGACTATGCCGCGAGCCTCGAAAAAGCGAAGGTCATCCTCGATGCCGAGCGGCGCAAGAACATCATCCTGCATGATGCCCGCGACATCGCCTTTGCCGGCGGACTGGAACTCGTCGAGGACGACGGTCTGCTGGAGGAAGTCTCCGGTCTCGTCGAATGGCCGCAAGTGCTGATGGGCAGCTTCGAGGAGGATTACCTCTCGATCCCCTCCGAAATCATCCGGCTGACGATCAAGACGAACCAGAAGTGTTTCGTAACGCGTAAACAGGGCGAAGAGACGCTTTCGAACAGGTTCATCCTCGTCTCCAATGTTGAGGCGACCGACGGCGGCAAGGAAATCATCCATGGCAATGGCAAAGTCGTCCGCGCCCGCCTTTCCGACGCCCTACATTTCTGGAAGCGCGACCAGGGGAACTTGCCGGACCTCGAAACGCTGGAGGCTTCGGCGAAGAAATTCGGGCTTGATCTGAGGAAGCCGCTCGATCAGCGGATGGCGAAGCTCGATGCGCTGCATGTGACGTTCCACGCAAAAATTGGAACGCAGGGCGAGCGGGTAACACGCATTCGCACCCTTGCCGGCGAAATCGGTAAAATCGTCAATGCAGATCCCCTGAAGGTTAGCCGAGCAGCAGCCTTGGCAAAGGCGGACCTGCGAACTGAGGTCGTGGGCGAATTCCCTGAACTGCAGGGTGCAATGGGGAAGAAATATGCGCTGCTGCAAGGTGAAGATGAACCAGTGGCGGCGGCACTGGAGGACCATTATAAGCCTCAGGGTCCCACCGACCGAGTGCCTACCGACGGTGTTGCCATAACCATAGCCCTTGCTGACAAGATCGACACACTTGTATGGTTTTGGCGAATAAACGAAAAACCAACCGGTTCGAAGGATCCGTTCGCGTTAAGAAGAGCAGCGCTAGGATCGATACGGCTGCTGTTGGAACGGGGAATCAGAGCATCCCTCATCCCCCTGTTTCGCTCTGCATTTCGTAGCGAATGGGCTGTGGCCATCGCTAGCCATGAAGCTTCGATAAGACTCTTCGAGCTTAAAATCCAACAGGATAACGAAAGGTTCGACCACGAGAGGCTCGTGCAAGAACAGCGCGAAGCTATCAAATATTGCAAGAATTATCTTGCTGACGGCCATCCAAAGACAATCGAAGAAGAACATGAGCTGGCAATCAACCTCCTTTCCTTCTTCCACGACCGCCTCAAGGTCTATCTCCGCGACCAGGGTGCCCGCTACGATCTGATCGATGCCGTCGTCACATCCGAGGCTGACGACCTTCTCATGATCGCCCGCCGCGTCGAGGCGCTGACGGCTTTCATTACCTCGGAAGACGGCAAGAACCTCCTGGTCGGCACCAAGCGCGCCACGCAGATTCTGGCCGCCGAGGAGAAGAAGGGTACCGTCATCGCCGACGGCGTTTCGGAAAAGCTGTTCCGGCTGGATGCCGAAAAGGAACTCTTCGCCGCCATTGCCAAAGCATCGGCCGAGGCTTCCACCGCCATCGCCAGCGAAGACTTCCGCTCGGCCATGGAGGCGCTTTCGAAGCTCCGCGCCCCGGTCGACCGCTTCTTCGACGACGTGCTCGTCAACGACGAGGACGCGGCAATCCGCGCCAACCGCCTCGCCCTGCTGCGGCTGATCCGCGAGGCGACGGGGACGGTCGCGGACTTCTCGAAGATCGCAGGGTAACAGTTTCGGACTAGCCGCGGGCCTGCCCTGGCGGCGACCTCGGGACCTCATTGTTGCCCTTTGAACGAGTCTCCCGCGCGATGGACATGGCGCTGCTGGATCCCTGTGACAGGCACAGCGAGAGGTGGATGAGAAGCGCGTCCCACTGGTCATTCACCAGCGCTCGGGCTATCAGACAATCATGACCACCAAAATCCTCGTCAGCGCCTGTCTCATGGGCCATGCCGTCCGTTATGACGGCCGGGCGAAGCCGCTCGCACATCCGGCGCTCGAGCGCTGGCGGACGGAGGGCAGGCTGGTGACGATCTGTCCGGAGATGTCGGCAGGCATGCCGGTGCCGCGGCCGCCGGCGGAAATCGAGGGCGGCGCGAGCGGCAAGGACGTGCTGTCTGGAGCAGCACGTGTGTTCGAGATCACCGGAGGCGATGTGACGGCTGCATTCCGAGAAGCGGCGCAGAATGCGCTCAGGCTGGCTCAGGAGACAGGCTGCACCCATGCGCTGCTCATCGACGGCAGCCCCTCCTGCGGTTCCGGTGTCATTTATGATGGGTCTTTCAGCGGAACGCGGCGGGACGGCAATGGTGTTACAGCTGCGCTGCTGAAGCGCGCGGGAATCCAGGTCTTCTCGGACCGAGAAATCGACCGGCTGGTGGAAAGCCTCGCGACGCCAGTTGCATGAGTACTTTGAAATCAATTGAAATAAAGAATGCGCTCCTGCTTCTCTTCAGGAGCGCATTCAATCCGCCATACGGCGGACCCCGTACGACCAAAACTTTGGCCGGGTCAGGGGCAGGGAACTAAAAATCACATCCTTAGCTTAAAGTCGGAAACGTCGAGCGGCGCCGTTTGTTCCGCAGGGGCGGACATACCTGCAACAACAGGCTTCGCATCGCCGCCGATGACGGAGGTCGTTGCCGTCGGGTCGATGCCTTCGACGGGGACCGTCACCTTGAAGGCGGCCAGGACTTCGGGGGTTGCCTTGGTCACGAAAACGACGGGCGAGCCGCCCATCCAGCCTTCGGTACGGTAGAGCTTCTGCTCTCCGGCCACATCGTGGAGCGCGCTGGCCTGGATGGCCCCGGGCGGCAACGCCGGCACCGTGTAATCCTTCTTGCGTTCGGTCGATCGCAGCGGCGGGCAGGTCGTGCAGCTCTCGGTCACGATGCTTTCGCCGCCGGTGCGCGGTGTCTTGCCGATCACCTCGATCGAGGATGCCATCGCCGAACCGGCCGCCAGAAGAATTGCCGCACCGAGAATGAATTGACGCATGGAAACTGCTCCGACTTACTATGGGAACAGAATAGCGCGCCTTTATTTCCATCCCGTCAGGGGAAAGGGTAAAAATTTAGGGAACTGAACCCGATTTCGGGCCAAAGTTAAGCTCTTTCGCGCTCGATCGCCCGCCAGCCGATATCGCGGCGCCAGAAACCGTTTTCCCATTCCACCTTGTCGAGCAGCGCATAGGCGCGGCTCTGCGCCTCGCCGACTGTTTGGCCGGTGGCGGTCACGTTCAGCACACGGCCGCCGGTTGCGACAAGCTCGCCGTCCCTCAAAGACGTGCCGGCATGGAACACTTTCGCGCCGTCGCCTGCCTCCGGCAGCGAGAGGATCGGCGTGTTCTTCTCGTAGGAGCCCGGATAACCCTTAGAGGCCATCACGACGGTCAGCGCCGGATCGTCGCTCCACTCGGCAGTGACCTTGTCGAGCGTGCCTTCGGCCGCTGCCAGCAGCAGCGGCAGCAGATCGCTCTTCAAGCGCATCATCAGTACCTGGCACTCAGGATCGCCGAAGCGGACATTGTATTCGATGAGTTCCGGGCCCTTGGCCGTAATCATCAGCCCGGCGAAGAAAACACCGGAGAAGGGATAGCCGCTTTCGGCCATGCCGCAGATCGTCGGCTCGATGATTTCCTTCATCGTCCGCTCGATCATCTCGGCCGTCATCACCGGAGCCGGCGAATAGGCGCCCATGCCGCCGGTGTTGACGCCGGTATCACCCTCGCCCACACGCTTGTGATCCTGTGCGGTCGCCAGTGGCAGGGCGTTCCTGCCGTCGCAGAGGCAGAAGAAGCTTGCCTCTTCGCCGTCGAGATAGGCCTCGATGACGACCTCGGCGCCGGCTGCGCCGAACGCACCTTCGAAGCAATCGTCAACTGCGGCAAGCGCCTCCTCGACGGTCATCGCCACCGTCACACCCTTGCCGGCGGCAAGACCATCCGCCTTGACGACGATCGGGGCGCCCTGTGCGCGGATATAGGCCTTTGCCTTCGGAGCGTTGTTGAAGCGCTGGTAGGCACCGGTCGGGATGTTGTAGCGGGCGCAGATATCCTTGGTAAAACCCTTGGAACCTTCGAGCTGGGCTGCTGCAGCGGAAGGACCGAAAACCTTCAGCCCATCGGCTCGCAGGCGGTCGGCAAGGCCGGCAACCAGCGGCGCCTCGGGGCCGACGACGACAAAGTCGATCGCCTTTTGCGCGCAGAAGGCCGCGACTGCCTCGTGATCTTCGACCTTCAGGGAAACGAGCCTCGCATGTTCCGCAATGCCCGGGTTGCCCGGCGCGGCATAGAATTCCGTCATTAGTGGCGATTGTGCCAGCTTCCAGGCAAGCGCATGCTCGCGTCCGCCCGAGCCGATCAACAGAACCTTCATGCCTGATCCTTTCCGTTTTCTGTCTGGCGGTTAAGGGGCGGGACGCCAAAGGTCAAGCGGGAAAGCTCACCAGCCGCCACCCCCGCCGCCTCCCCCGCCACCACCCGAAGAACCGCCGCCACCGGAAAAACCGGAAGAGGAACTGGAGGGCGGAGGCGAGGGAATAGTCGAAGCGATGGTGGACGCCATCGACGACGAGAAGCCGCCGATGCGGTCGGAGAAGCTTCCGCTGCTGAAGTTGCCCGAATACCAGGACGGGGCATAGGCAGCAGCCGCACCGGCAGCGGCCGCCGCGAGCCAGGTTTCGAAGGTGCGCGTCCAGGGCTTCTCGACACCTAGCGCAACGGCATAGGGCAGCAGCCTCTCAAAATGTTGGGGCGACATTTCCGGCGCACCGGCCATGTTCATCCGGTCTTTCTCGGCAAGCGTCAGATACTGACGAAGGCCGTCGATGCCATCCATGATCTTCGAGCCGAGCGGCGTCGGCGCACCCATGATGAAGACATAGAGCAGGTTGAGCAGCACGATGCCGCCGACGGCAAAGAGCATCGGCGTCTCGTGGAATTCTAACAGCGTGGAGAAAAGCGCCAGAGCCAGCGATGAAATGATGCTGAAGCCGACAAAAACGATGACCGCGATCGCGATCACAGCGGCGATCTTGCCGCCCAAGGACTGGCCAGGACGGAACGACCGTGCAAAGCCGGCCACGAAGATGGCGACGAAGACAGAAACGACGATCGGGATGATCATAAGGACGATCGCATCGGGTTCCAGCGTGCCGAAAACGAAGAGCGCAATAAGTGCGGCAGCGCTGAGCGCGATGCCGCCAGTCGTATAGCCTGTATTGGAATTGTAGTATTTGCCGCGATGTTCCCGCTCGATCGCCGAGCGGAAGTTTTGACCGACCGACTTCACGCGTTCGCCGTTTGCCTTGTCGATCGTCAGCGATCCCTTGTTGGCGACGGCGCTCAGGAGGCTGGTTTCGCCCGCTTCCAGCTTCACCTTACCCAGCGGCTTTTCCGTGCGGCGTACGATGATCGATTGCTTGAGGTCTTCAAGGATGACATAGCCGCGAACCGCCAGGTCCAGCGCCGTTGCCGAAAGCGCCGTCCAACCCCCGCCTGAAATGCCCTTGTTGTCGATGTAGTTGACGAGCGCCGGCGAGATGCCTTCGGGAGGATCCCAGCGCGGCACAAGGACGCCACGGGAAGGGTCGCGTCCGACCTTCATCCAGGAGCGGGTGTAGTAAAGGAAAACAAGGAGGAGGCCGCCGAAACCGATGAAATAGTCGCGGTTGTCCTTCAGCCACCAGATGTTCTGGTCCGATTGGCTCGGCGGATCGATCGCGCCTTTCGGAAGCTTGACGGCAATCGTCAGACCTTCGTTTGCATCGAGCGGCATGGTCGTCGAGAAGACCGGCCGGGCGTTGCCGCCTGAAATCCGGGCATTCTTGTCCTTGGCGCCAAGCGCACCGGTGAAGACATTCGTATCGGTGGCGGTGATGCCATCTGGCAGGTTCACGGTCGCGGTCGCGGTCATGATCGGGAAGATCCAGCCGTTACCGGTCACATTCCAATAGAGTTCGTCGTGGTCGGCGAAATATCGGATCTGGCGATTGGTGGTGTAGGTGAAGGCATATTGATGGCGGCCTGGTGGAAGCATGACGTCTTCTGACCCAGCATAGATGCGGATGCCGCCGGAGATGGATTCGGTCTTCCACGGCTCGTCATTGCCGTCGCGTTTCACCGATACAACGTCGAAGTCGACGCTGCGGCGGCGACCTTCTTCATCGACGAAAGTCAGCGGAAAGTCGCGGAAGATGCCGCGCCGGATCCGATTGCCCTCGGCATTGACGGTGATTGTCTCCGTCACCGTCATGGCGCCGCTCTTTTCGAGTTTTATATCCGATGCGAAGGAGTTGATGACCTCCGCGGCACTTGCCCCATATGCTGCAAACGCCAGAAACAGAATGAAGCAAAGGCCGAAAAGCCGCCGGATCATCATACCTCTCCCCGCCGGCGGCGCGCTGCCGCCTCAGATAATGTCAGCCCTCGTTCGCATATTTGACGCCCAGTCCTGCCAGCGTCCGCCAATAGGCAGGGAACGTCTTGCCGACGCAGTCCGGATCGAGGATCGTGATGCCGTCTATCTTCAGCCCAGCGAGCGCGAAGCTCATGGCGATGCGGTGGTCGGCAAAAGTGTCGATCTCGGCAGGAAGACGCCTTCCGGCAAGCGACGGATCAGACTGGACGATGAGATCGTCTCCTTCCTCGCGTGCCAGATCCGGGCGAATCTGCGTCAGGCCGGTCGACAGCGCGCGGATGCGATCGCATTCCTTGACACGCAGATTGGCAATGCCGACGAAATGGACGGGCGTTTCGTTGAAAGCGGCAAGGACTGCGAGCGTTGGAACCGCGTCCTGCATCTGCGAGCCGTCGATTTCAGCCGGCAGGCGCGGGAATTTGGCGATCATCTCATAGGCGCGCGCATCCGGCTGCGTGAAGGCGCCGTTCGGCACGCCGAGATCGATGGAGCCGCCGGTCAGGACTTCGGCAGCCCAGAGATAAGTTGCCGCCGACGCATCCGGCTCGATGACGAAATCGGCCGCCGTGTAGCCGGTCGGCTCAACGCGCCAGCTGATCGCGCTCGTCTTCTCGACCTTGGCGCCGAAGGCTCGCATCGCGGCGGTCGTGAGATCGATGTAGCCGAGAGCACCGATGTCCTCGCCGAGGAGTTCGATATCCACCGGGCGGTCGCCTCCGGCCGCCATCATCAGCAGAGCGGACACATACTGGCTGGAGAGACCGCCATCGATCCCGATACGGCTCGCCTCGAAGCAGCCTGTGCCCTTCACGGTTACAGGCGGGCAGCCGGTTTCGGCCGTCGCATCGATTCCCAGTGACCGCAACGCATCAACCAGCGGGCCGATCGGGCGCTTGCGCATGTGCTGATCACCGTCGACGACGACGATGCCATCAACGAGTGCGGCAGCGGCCGTCAGGAAGCGTGTTGCAGTGCCGGCATTGCCGAGGAAGAGCGGCGCTTTTGGCGGAAGCAGCTTGCCGCTTCCGGTGACGACGAAGCTCGTATCGTCGCGTTCGTCGATGGCGACGCCCATGGCGCGCAGGGCATCCGCCATGTAGCGCGTATCGTCGCTCTTCAGCGCGCCGCTCAGGCGGCTGGTACCCTTGGCGAGGCCAGCCAGGAGCAGTGCTCGGTTGGTGATCGACTTCGAGCCCGGTGGCACGGCGCGCCCCACGAGCGGAGCCTTAGCCGGGATGATGGTGAGTTTCTTGTCCTTGCTCATGACGCTTGTCTGTCCGTCCATTGCGCTAGCCGCCCTACGGCCTTGACCGGCCCTGCTCATAGCAGCTTTTGCGCAAAGGCAAACGCCCATATCAGAATTTGACGGCCGGAACGGCGCGGTCGGCCTCGTTGGCGATCTCGAAATATTCCCGCTTCTGGAAGCCGAACTGCCCGGCGACCAGATTGGAGGGGAAGCTTTCAACCTTGACGTTGAGATCACGGGCAGCGCCGTTGTAATACCGGCGGGCCATCTGGATTTCGCTTTCCATGGTCTCGAGCGAGGCCTGAAGCTCGGAGAAGTTCTCGTTCGCCTTCAGGTCCGGATAGGCTTCCGCTAGCGCCAGCACACGGCCGAGCGCCTGGCCGAGAAGGCCTTCCGCCTGCGCCCTGCCCGCTACATCGCCAGAAGGCACCGCCTGCGCCTTGTTGCGCAGCTCAACGACCTCTTCCAGCGTGCTCTTTTCGTGGGTAGCGTAACCCTTGACGGTCTCGATGAGGTTTGGGATCAGATCGGCGCGGCGCTTCAGCTGCACGTCGATGCCGGACCAGGCCTCTTCGGCCATCTGCCGGGCGCGGACGAGACCGTTATAGACAAAGACAAGATAAAGCGCGATCAGAACGATCACACCGAGAACGATAAACATCGCGAATCCCCCGCAACGACGCAAAGTTTGGACGGAGACTATGCGGCTTCCGCTGGATTGTCATCCTGCATTTCCGGGCTGCGGTTTACATCAGCGACTAGCGAAATCTCACGATACCGCACACATACAGCCGGTTGTATCTTTCTTATTGTGCCGGCTTGTTTACGGTGCACTCGCAACTCATGACGAGGAATAATCGACAATGAGCGCAGCAATCTTCCTATTGAGCCTGTCGGCGATCGCATCCCTTGTCGTCTTCCGAAAGACCCCACGGCCGGCACCCCGGCGCGTCGTCGTACGGTCCAACCACCGCCGCTAAGCGGCATTCTCAGGCGGCGGCCCTGGCGATGTTCATGCCGCCGGCATCCGTCAACAGGAAGGCTTCACCGCAAGCCTTGGCGAGCGTGCGCACCCGCAGGATATAGCTCTGACGCTCGGTGACCGAGATCACCCCGCGTGCATCCAAGAGGTTGAAGACGTGGCTTGCCTTGATGCACTGGTCGTAGGCTGGAAAAACGCACTTGTGCAGCAGCTGATTGGCATTGTCGCTCGGCGCACCAGCAGCGAGAAGCGCCTGGCACTCCTTCTCCGCATCGATGAAATGGCGATGCAGCATCTCGGTATTGGCGAATTCGAAGTTGTGGCGTGAGTATTCCTGTTCGGCCTGCAGGAAGACTTCGCCGTAGCTGATCTTTTCGTCGCCTTCGCGACCGTTGAAGTTCAGGTCGTAGACGTTGTCG
Organism: Rhizobium mongolense USDA 1844; assembly: GCF_000419765.1. GTDB lineage: Bacteria > Pseudomonadota > Alphaproteobacteria > Rhizobiales > Rhizobiaceae > Rhizobium > Rhizobium mongolense. The sequence goes on from NZ_ATTQ01000010.1 coordinate 220,061, forward strand.
ACGCCCTGCACATACATCGCCAGACGCTCGAGGCCATAGGTCAGTTCGCCAGCAACCGGCGCGCATTCGATGCCGCAGACCTGCTGGAAGTAAGTGAACTGCGAGACTTCCATGCCGTCGCACCAACACTCCCAGCCCAGCCCCCAGGCGCCGAGCGTCGGGCTTTCCCAGTCGTCTTCGACGAACCGGATGTCGTGCAGCAGCGGATCGAGGCCGATCGCCGCCAGCGAGCCGAGGTAAAGCTCCTGCAGGTTCGGCGGGTTCGGTTTCAAGATGACCTGGTACTGGTAATAATGCTGCAGACGGTTTGGGTTTTCACCGTAGCGGCCGTCCGACGGACGGCGCGACGGCTGGACATAGGCAGCCTTCCACGGCTTCGGGCCGAGCGCGCGCAGCGTGGTTGCCGGATGGAACGTACCGGCGCCGACCTCCATGTCATAGGGCTGCAAAACCGCACAACCCTTGTCCGCCCAGTAGTTATGAAGCGTCAGGATTAGCGCCTGGAACGAGCGCTTCGGGTTCATATGGTCGGGGATCGATGCAGACATGGAGACAAGCCACCGGTTGCGTATTTTGCCGGACAGGTGCCATGGGAGAGGACAAGGGTCAATACATAACGTATGATCGGACCATGTTTTGGAAGGCGTTCCGTCACGAAGGTCAAGACAACGGTCACCTGTCTGATGAACAGAGAAGTTGAGCGACTTTCCCATATCGAACCATAAGAAACGACGTCACCCCGGGCTCCGGGCAATTCCGGCTTCAGATAGAGCGGTCATTTGCTTCACTGTGGAGCGGGGTTAAGCACGCCACTATTCGAGAACCCGCCTCGTCGCGATCGAACTTGTAGTCGACCGGCAATTGCAGCCGGAAAGCGCGTATTCGTTCGAGAGCCTGCACGCGTACTTCAGCGGTCACCATCATTCATCCTCCCGCTTTACGCGGTATTCGCCGGTCACCGGATCCTTGACAAGCGTGCCGACGGCGCCGGTCTGACGCTCCTTCTCGGCACGGCGGGATTTTTCCTGCAGGCGCTTGGCATCGGAGATGAAGCGGCGGTAGAGCCACCAGGCAGCGCCGACCAGGATTATGACTGTTATAAGCTGCGCCATCTCCCTTTCTCTTCTCCTCTCACAGTCCGTAGCGGCTCCACAATGCCTTTTCTTCCGCCGCTTCGACAAGTCCCGTCGCAAGACCTGATGCCAAGCCATCAATCGAGACGGGCGAGACACCGGGTATCCGCCGGCCGAAGAGGCTGCGGGCAGCGGTGACGAGCTGCAGTCTGGTTTTCGGGCCGTAGCGCCTCTTCAGTTCCTGGCGCATGTCGCCGAGGCTGTCGACGAGGCCGAGTTCGAGCCCGCGCGTGCCGCTCCAGAATAGGCCGGAAAAGACGGTTTCGTCATCCTTCAGTCTGCCGGCGCGGCGTTCGCGCACCATGGTGATGAAGACCTCGTGAATCTCGAGCTGAAGGGTCTTCAGATATTCGATGTCCTTCTCCTTTTCAGGCTGGAAGGGATCGAGGATGACCTTATTTTCGCCGGCCGTATAGACGCGGCGCTCGACGCCGATCTTCTTGAGGAGTTCGGGGAAGCCGAAGCCGCCGGAAACGACGCCGATCGAACCGACGATAGAGGTCGGGTCGGCAATGATTTCATCGCCGGCAAGCGCGATCATGTAGCCGCCGGAGGCCGCCACATCCTCGACGAAGACCAGCACTTTCTTCTGCTTCTCACGGGCAAGCTCCCGGATGCGCGTGAAGATGAGCCGCGACTGAACTGGCGAACCACCCGGCGAATTGACGGCAATGGCAACAGCGGGAGCTTCCTTGTCAGAGAAGGCCTTTTCCAGCACCGGTGCGACGTTGGCGAGATTGAGTATCGGGCGGAACTGGCCGCCGCCGCTCATGATTGCGCCCTGAAGTCTGACGACCGGGATGATCACCCCTTCCTTGCGGAAACGCTTCGGTACCAGTTTTCTCAAAAATCCGGCCATTTCAAATCCTTCTCGCTCTCGGCATCGCAATCCATGTATGCAATGGAGCAGCAAACGCAATGGGCCACCTTCCCAACATGCATCCGATTTTCCATTTTGCGAATGACTTGCATTATCATTCTAATCGGGCATAGTGCACGGCATTGGTCCCACAAGCGGTAATCATATGTTTTGAATCGTACTCCAAAAGGTGGCTGGCGACACGACCGCGAAGAAGCCTCGCTTTCAGACGTTTATCGCACGATCGGCACAGGCCGCCCGGGATCGAAACTCCGGCGGATTGCCGCCTTTGCCGGCCCTGGCTACATGGTCGCGGTCGGCTATATGGATCCCGGAAACTGGGCGACCTCGCTCGCCGGCGGCTCGAAATTCGGCTACGCGCTGCTGACTGTGGCACTGCTTTCGAACCTCATGGCGATCGTGCTGCAAGCGCTTTGCGCCCGGCTTGCCATCGCTTCTGGCCGCGATCTGGCGCAGGCCTGCCGGGACGCCTTCCCGAAATTCGTTTCTGTACCGCTCTGGGCCTTTGCGGAAATCGCAATCATCGCAACGGACATTGCCGAGGTGATCGGCACCGCAATCGGCCTCAACCTGATCTTCGGCGTTCCTCTGGAACTCGGCGTGCTGATTACGGCGCTCGACGTTTTCCTTATCCTCTATCTGCAAAAGCTCGGCTTCCGCTGGATCGAAGCGTTCATCATCACGCTGCTCGGCGTCATTGCGCTGTGCTTCGGCGTACAGATCTTCCTCGCCGACCCGCAGTGGGGCGCCGTCATCACGGGCTTCTTCCCGACGACGGAAATCGTCAGCAACCCGGAAATGCTCTATCTGGCGCTCGGCATTCTCGGCGCGACCGTCATGCCACACAATCTCTATCTTCATTCCGGCATCGTGCAGACCCGCGCCTACGGCCACACAGTGCCGGAAAAACGGGAAGCGCTGACCTATGCGACGATCGACTCGACCTTTGCGCTCTGCTTTGCGCTGCTGATCAACGCCTCGATCCTGATCCTGGCCGCAGCCGCATTCAACGCCCACGGCCGGACGGACATCGTCGAACTCGGGGAGGCGCACTCGCTGCTGTCACCGCTGCTCGGGCTTGCAATCGCACCCACGCTTTTCGGCATCGCCCTGCTCTGTTGCGGCCTGAATTCGACCGTGACGGCGACGCTTGCGGGCCAGATCGTCATGGAAGGCTTCCTGAAGATCAAGCTTCAGCCATGGGTGCGCCGTCTGATCACCCGCGCCATCGCAATCGTGCCGGCAGCGATCGTGACGATCTGGTACGGCAACCAGGGCACGGCACAATTGCTGATCCTGACGCAGGTCGTGCTTAGCCTGCAGCTTTCCTTCGCCGTCTTCCCGCTGGTGATGTTCACCGCCAGCAAGGCGAAGATGGGCGAGCTCGTCGCGCCGCGCTGGCTGAGCACTATTGCCTATGTGATCGCAGTGGTGATCGCCGGATTGAACATCAAGCTGCTTATCGACTTCGTGACCGGCTAAGCCTTGCATAGGCCGCGCGGCCATTGTTCAGATCGTCGACGAAGGGGGAGAATTTATGCGTTCCTTCTTCGTGCATGATAAGGGGTGCGCGCAATGAAAGCCGCGCCCGCGACCCCTTGATCGCCGTCACCAGGATGCGGACGGCATTCTCACCTTTGCGCGGATGGATGGCGGTAATCTCGATGCCGCCGAAGCGCCTGCCGCAGCCGGTGATGATGTCGGCGATCGATTCCGGCCGCGCAATCAGCGACAATTGCCCGCCGGGGATCATGATCGCGCCGGCGGTACGAATCCACCTTTCGAAAAGACCATCCGTCATCGCATGCGCTTCAGCCTTCAGTGCATCCGGCGTTCGCCGGTCAGCCGCGTCGTTGAAAGGCGGGTTCATGATGACATGATGGAAGACCTCGTCGGCAAGGCCTGCGTCGTTGCGCGCCTTTGCCGTGAGCGTCACATCCGCCTCGACGACCGAAACGCGACCGGCCACATGGGCGTTTTCCGGCAAGGCCATGCTTCGGCGGGCATAATCGGCCATTTCCGAAGAGCGTTCGAAAAGCACGGCCTGCGCCTTCTGCAGCCGGCAGACCACGGCCAGTCCGGCAGCACCGGCGCCGGCGCCAAGATCGGCAACCTTGATTGCACGGTCATCGGCAACGAGTGCTGCGAGCAGCATGGCATCCATGCCCGAACGGTGCCCCCTGCCCTTCGGCTGGACGATGTAAAAGCCGCCGCGATGGAAGGCATCGATCGTGTCGGAAGCGCCGTTCATGGCCACATCATTTCGCGATACGCAATTCGCCGGCGAGACCGGCATCCGTCAGGATGCGGCGAGCCTGATCGGCTCGCTCCTCCTCGACGAGCAGACGGCGCGGCAGCATGCCGAGCGAGCCCTCAAGAATGCTCATATCCTGATCCGCGACAAAGCAGTGAATTCCCGCATCCTTCAGAAGACTCTGCGCATAGGACAATAGAACAGGGTCATTGGCGCGGATAAGTTCATGCATTTGCGGTCAATTCCCTTTCAATTCTGTGTTGCGCGACAATTCACCCCTTGCCGCTTCAATCGCCCCTTTCTATTGTCAATCCCACAGAATGAACAGGAGTCCGGGTCGTTGGGCGTGGTCATACCGCTTGAAGAAAGCAAAAACAAACTGGCATCCGTCAAGCCGCTGGTCGATTTGACACGGGCGGACATGGAGCGGGTCAACCAGCTTATCCTTTCGAAGGCCGGTTCCGACGTGCAGATGATTCCGGAGGTCGCAAATCACCTGATCTCTTCCGGCGGCAAGCGCCTGCGCCCAATGCTGACGCTCGCATCGGCCTGTCTCTTCGACTATAGAGGCGAAAACCATGTCAAGCTCGCGACCAGCGTCGAGTTCATGCACACGGCAACGCTGCTGCATGACGACGTCGTCGACGAAAGCGATCTACGCCGCGGCAAATCAACAGCGCGCACGATCTGGGGCAACCAGGCGAGCGTTCTCGTTGGCGATTTCCTGCTCGGTCAGGCCTTCCGCATGATGGTGGATGTCGGCTCACTCGATGCGCTCGATGTCCTTTCGTCGGCTGCCTGCGTCATTGCCGAAGGAGAAGTGCTGCAGCTTTCGGTCGCCAAGAACATGGAGACGACGGAGGACGACTATCTTTCCGTTATCCGGGCCAAGACGGCAGCACTCTTTGCCGCTGCTGCCGAAGTCGGCCCGATCGTCGCAGACGCCGGCAAATCAGGCCGCAATGCGCTGAAATCCTACGGCATGAATCTCGGCCTCGCCTTCCAGCTTGTCGATGACGCGCTGGATTACGGCGGCAAGGCTGCGGATCTCGGCAAGAATGTCGGCGACGACTTCCGCGAAGGCAAGATCACGCTTCCCGTCATCCTCGCCTATCGCCGCGGAACGCAGGACGAGCGCGCCTTCTGGCGCGATGCGATCGAAGGCGGCAACAGCAGCGATGCCAACCTGGAAAAGGCCCTCGGCCTGATCACCAAATACGGCACGCTGAACGACACGATCTCGCGAGCCGTTCATTACGGCACGATCGCCCGCGACGCGCTGGCGCCGCTCCCCGAAACGGCCTGGAAATCGGCCCTCATGGAAGTGATCGATTTCTGCATCGAGCGGGTCAACTGATCAAAGGTCCTTGATCGCGGGCTGATTTTCTTGCAGGGCCGCTTCAAAAAAGCCATCCTATTGTGAATCAGTCTTTTCAACTGATTTCGCAGCCGGCCGGATGAATCGGCTGCCCTGATGAAAGGTTTTCTAATGCGGCAGAGATATGCCATCCGTCTTCTTTCGAGCGCAGCGCTTGCAGCGGTCATTTCGCTCGGCGCGCTTGGCGGCGTGAATGCCGAAGAAGCGGCCAAGACGGACGATGCCAGCAGGAACGTGATCTTCGACCCGGATACGGTCGGTACTTTCGCAGGCGCATTTCTCGCTGCCCGCACGGCCGATGTCGATCACGACTACAAGACGGCGATCGAGCTCTACAAGAAGGCCCTCCAGATCGAGCCGGGCAACCCGGAGATCCGCCAGCGCCTGATGATCTCGCTGCTTTTGAACGGCAATATCGAAGATGGCGTGAAATATGCCAACGACCTGAAGAAGGATCCTTCCGTCGAGCGCATCACCACCGTCGTGCGCAGCATGGACGCGATGCGCCGCGGCGAGTTCAAGACCGCCGAAGCGATCCTGAAATATGACGGCCCGAACGACCTCGACCGCATGATGAACGACCTTTTGCTCGCCTGGGCGCGCGCCGGCGCCGGTCGCAACAAGGAAGCTCTTTCGATGGTCGAGAAGATGAAGGGCCCGGAATGGTTCGGCATCTTCCAGAACTATCATGCGGGCGCAATTGCGATCGTAACCGGCAACGTGGCGGCCGCGCGCAGACATCTGAACGATGCGGTGCTTGACAAGGATGGCGGCGCGACCGCACCCGACACCTTCATGCGCGCTGTCATGGCGCTTGCCCGCCTCGAAGCATCCCAAGGCAATAAGCAGAAGGCGCTCGACGCGATCTCGGTCGGCGACAACATGCTGCCGAACTATGCGCCGCTGAATGCGCTGCGCCAGAGCATCGAGAAGGGCGAAAAGCCGGAACAGCAGGTGCGCAACGCCGCGCAGGGCGCTGCCGCCGTGCTTTTCTCCATCGGCAGCGCTTTGAACCGCGACGGCGCCGAAGACATCGTCTCGCTCTATCTGCAGACGGCCAATACGCTTGACCCGAACAGCGCCGATACGCTGGTCCTTCTCGGCGGCATTGCTGAAAAGCAGGAACAGACGGACCGCGCCATCGAATTCTACAGGCGCGTGCCGGAAAACTCGCCAATGCGACGCATCTCCGAGCTTCAGCTCGGCCTTGCCCTGGCACAGGGCGGCAAGACCGACGAGGCACGCAAACACCTCAAGGCGCTGATCGTTTCTGACCCGAAGGACGTCCGCTCCTATCTTGCCTATGGCAGCGTGCTTTCCGACGCCAAGGATTATGCGGAAATGGCGGCGAATTACGACAAGGCGGTGGAGGTGATCGGCCCGCTGCCGCGCCGCGCCGACTGGACAGTCTTCTTCCAGCGCGGAATCGCCTATGAACGCCTGAAGAAGTGGGACCAGGCCGAGCCGAACTTCCGCAAAGCGCTCGACCTCAATCCGGATCAGCCGCAGGTTCTCAACTATCTCGGCTATTCATGGATCGACATGAACCGCAACCTCGACGAAGGCCTGGCGATGATCAAGAAGGCCGTCGACCTGCGTCCGGACGACGGCTACATCATCGACTCGCTCGGCTGGGCCTATTACCGCCTGAACCGTTACGACGATGCAGTTGCCGAACTGGAAAAGGCCGCCGAGATCAAAGCCGGTGATGCGACGATCAACGACCATCTGGGCGACGCCTACTGGCGCGTCGGACGCAAGCTCGAGGCCGTTTATCAGTGGAACCGGGCGCTAAGTTCGGCGCCGGAAGAGACCGAGATTCCGAGAATCAAGGACAAGATCGCGAACGGTCTGACGTCGGACAACGACGACGCCAAGGCGGCCGACAAGAAGCAGCCCGATCCGGCGCCTGTTACGCCGCCGCCGGCCGACAAGAAGTCCTGACGACCCATGCCTGATGCGGGCATGAGCGGCGGCTTCGCGGTTACCGAAGATGCTCTCGCTAAGATCAATCTTGCCCTTCACGTGACGGGCCAGAAAGCCGACGGCTATCATCTGCTGGACATGCTGGTGACCTTTGCCGGCCACGGTGACAGGCTGGGCTTTGCCGCTTCTTCATCGGACGAATTCACGATCAGCGGACGGTTCGGCCCCGCTCTCGACATCGAGTCCCGCAGCAATCTGGTGCTCAAGGCGCGTGACATGCTTCGGCAGGCAGCGCTGGCGCAGGGCGACCATGCACCGCCGGTCCATATCCATCTCGAAAAGAATCTTCCGATCGCCTCTGGTATCGGCGGCGGTTCCGCGGATGCGGCGGCCGCCCTTCGCGGCCTCATGCGGCTTTGGAGCCTCCGCCTGCCCGGCGGGAGGCTGTCAGCGATCGCTCTCAGACTTGGCGCCGACGTGCCCATGTGCCTTGCGAGCCGGCCGCTGATTGCGCGCGGGATTGGCGAACAGATCGAGCCCGTTGCCTTGCCCTCTTTTGCGATCGTGCTGGCCAATCCGCTGAAGGCGGTCTCGACGCCCGAGATATTCCGGCTGCTGATGGCGAAGAACAACCCGCCGCTTGCCTTGCGGGGCAGCGACTGGCTGGCGGCGATCGGGGCCAACCGGAACGATCTCGAGCTGCCTGCCCGCAAGCTTGTTCCCGAGATCGAAGATGTGTCGGCCGCATTGAAGGACGCAGGCGCAAGACTTGTCCGCATGTCCGGCTCCGGCGCAACCTGCTTCGGCATCTTCAGCTCGATTGAAACAGCCGGAGCGGCCGAGGCAAAGCTTCACAGAGAACGGCCGGACTGGTATTTCCAGGCGACGGAAACGCTTTCGGGAGACAGGTGATGGCAGGTATCGACGAACAGCGGCCGTTCATTCCCGTCGGCATCGCCGTGCTGACGGTTTCGGACACGCGCACGCTAAAGAACGACAAATCCGGCGACACGCTTGTGGCGCGGATCGCCGAGGCCGGCCACAAGCTGATGGACCGCGCCATCGTGCGCGACGACAAGGCGGCCATCGCAGCCCAGGTCAACGCCTGGACGGAGACCCACGGCATCGACGTCGTGATCACCACCGGCGGCACTGGCTTGACCGGCCGCGATGTCACGCCCGAGGCGCTTGAGCCGCTTTTCGAGAAGCGCATGGACGGCTTCTCGGTGGTCTTCCACCGCCTCTCCTACGACAAGATCGGCACATCAACGATCCAATCACGGGCAACGGCAGGGGTTGCCAAGGCCACGTTCATCTTCGTGCTCCCGGGCTCGCCCGGCGCCTGCAAGGACGCCTGGGACGGCATCTTGAAGGCGCAGCTTGACTACCGCCACATGCCCTGCAATTTCGTGGAGATCATGCCGCGGCTCGACGAGCACATGAAGCGCGGCGTGGGGAAGTAGAAGGCGCGCTGCTGCCCGGCGCGCCATGGCAGCAGCCTGCGTTCGCTATGTATCCAAGCCCGGCAGAGTGGGTATCGTTTCCCAGCTGTCACCCGACAGCAGGAAGCAGCTGACGCCGTGAACATCCGTTATGATGAGTGTCCAGGTGCCGCTTTTGGCGGCATAGACCTCAAGAATGGCGTTCTGGTTGATCAGTCCGACCGCGGTGAGCTTTTCGGCAAAGTTCTGGTCAAGGAACTTGACGACCTCGGATCGGCCTGCGCAACTGCGCATCATCTGCGATGCTGCCGAATGCGGATGCGCGATCACCAATGTCGTCAATATGGCGGCCAGCAGGCCGCGGATCATATTGCGTTTCATGACGCACCTCCTTTCGCCGGAAACCCGGCAGAAGAGGAGACTTCCGCTGTGACCTGTTCTGCCGTCCATCGGCATTCCATGGTCGGCCGCCAAGAAGCGGGGCGCTCGGGCGGCGCCATGGCTGAATTATAGCGCGAAATCGTATCGGGCGCCATCTTTAGCGCGAGTGCTGAAAAGTCTGCGCGCTATCGTGCGGCGCGGGCGACCCAGGAGGGAATCAGTTCGCTGGAAAGCTTGCGCAGCTTCTGCCCCTTGGCAAATTCCGAAAGGCGCATTCCGCTTCTTGCGGCGGCAATCGCGTGTTTCTTCGGCAGGAGAAGGCCGAGTTCCAGCGGCGGCAGCGACCGGCCTACCCGCTGGAAAAACGGGCGCTTGTATCCGCGCGAAGCGGTGAAACGCGCCGGAACTTTGTTGAGGGCGACATATTCGGCGATCTCGTCTATCCAACCAGTCTGCGGCCGGGCGCCAGGTTCGACGAAAAGTAGCCACTCGCCGCGGGCCGAGCGCAATACATCCTTGATATCCCATTGGGAATGGAACCGGCACCCAGCCGCGTCCGCCACCCTGGATGTACCGTCGCGCGAGCCGTGATCGAGCACGACCACGTCGCTTACAAGCCCCTCGACTGCACCCGCCACCAGCACCGATAAAGTCTGCGCCAGCTCAGGTTCCTGATCCTGGCACTCCAGAACAACCGTCAACATTGCCTATTTATAAAGCGCCGCACAAAAATTTACCAGCGTGACTTTCCTCATTTTGTTCTTGCATTGTTCTCTTTTTCTCGATAGGAATTTAATCATCAAGACGGACGAAGGCAATGGCCTTGTCGCGGGAGAATCGGATGAACGAACAGTCCCTTGCAGGGCAGGCTGCGTTTGCACCTGCCAATACGGCGGATGTTGCCGATGCGATGATCGCCTCTTCCGGCCTTCGCATCGAGATCGACCGGCGTCGCGGCCGCGCGGCCGGACTGAACCCCAGCGGGCGCTTCGAGCCGATGCACCGCGAGGCCTTCGACGACGGCTGGCAGACGCTGGAGGAACTGCCGCCCTTCAAGACCGAAGTGCAGATCGAAAAGCCGCGCACGGCGATTACCCGCAACGAGTCGCCGGACGTTCCGTTCGACCGATCGATCAATCCCTATCGCGGCTGCGAACATGGCTGCATCTACTGCTTCGCCCGGCCGACGCACGCCTACATGGGGCTTTCGGCGGGCCTCGATTTCGAAGCCAGGCTGTTTGCCAAGCCGGATGCGGCGAAGCTTTTGGAGCGCGAGCTTGCGAAGCCCGGCTACAAGCCGCGGGTCATCGCCATCGGAACCAATACCGATCCCTACCAGCCGATCGAGAAGGAATGGCGCATCATGCGGCAGATCCTCGAAGTGCTGAACAAGGCGAACCATCCGGTCTCGATCGTCACCAAGTCGGCGTTGATTCTGCGCGATATCGATATCCTGCAGGAGATGGCAGCCAAGAACCTTGTTCGTGCCGCGCTTTCGGTGACCACGCTCGACCGCAAGCTCGCTCGTGCGATGGAACCGCGCGCCGCAACGCCGCCGCGCCGGCTGGAGGCGATCCAGGCCCTGACAGAGGCGGGCATCCCGACCTCGGTGATGGCCGCTCCGATGATCCCCGCGCTGAATGACCACGAGCTGGAACGCATTCTCGACGCGGCAAAGGTTGCCGGTGCGCTGGAGGCGGGCTACGTGATCCTTCGCCTGCCGCTGGAAGTCGCTCCGCTCTTCCGCGACTGGCTGCTGCAGAACTATCCAGATCGCTACCGGCACGTCATGTCGCTGGTCCGCTCGATGCGCGGCGGCAAGGATTACGACGCCGAATTCGGCAAGCGCATGAAAGGCGCCGGCCCCTATGCCTGGCAGCTCGCCCGCCGCTTCGAGATGGCGACGAAGCGGCTCGGCATGACGAGGCGCAGCATGCCGCTTCGCGACGATCTTTTCGTGCCGCCGGATGGCAGCGGCGTACAGCTTTCGCTGCTTTAGCCGACCTGTCCGCACGCGGGCGCTCCCTGAGGCCGCCCGGCGAATGCCATAACAAGTTACCCCGCAGGAGGCCGCCGCCCTGGCCTCTTGCCGCCGCGAACGGCTCCCCTGCCCGTTTCGCGGCCTGAGCCCCCGGTGCGCCGCCCTGATCCGGGGGCTTGCAGGAAATCGGGTTCGCGTGCGAGGTTCAGCCGCATGAAACCTCGCACGTCACCCGATTCTCCTCTGCTTTTCGAAGAGGTGCCGCTCGTCCCGGACTTCAAGCTGGAACTGAAGGCACGCAAAGCCGGTCACTGGCCGGTCGCCGGCGCCGATGAGGCAGGGCGCGGTCCTCTGGCCGGGCCTGTCGTCGCCGCCGCCGTCATTCTTGATCCCAGGCGTATCCCGGACGGGCTGAATGATTCCAAGCAGCTCTCGGCGCAACGGCGCGAAGAACTTTTCGCCCAAATCCTCGCAACCGCGACGGTTTCCATCGCATCGTCGAGTTCCACACACATCGACCTCACGGATATCCGCAAGGCGAGCCTTGACGCCATGCGCCGGGCAATCTGCGGCCTTGCCATCCCTGCAAGCTATGTGCTGACCGATGGCCTCGACGTGCCGCCGGGGCTGGCGTGCCCAGGTCAAGCGGTGGTCAAGGGCGATGCGCGCTCGGTCTCGATCGCCGCCGCCTCTATTGTCGCCAAGGTGACCCGCGACCGGATGATGGCGCGCGCCGATGCCGTCTTCCCCGATTACGGCTTTGCCGCGCATGTGGGTTATGGCACGGCGCAGCACCGCGCCGGCATCGAGCGGCATGGTCCCTGCTCGCTTCACCGCATGAGTTTCCGGCCGTTGAGGAAGGACGGCACCGAAGGCGCCACGATGGACGAACTGCTGGAGGACTAACTGCTGCCGCTGCAGACCTGTCGAACTCTGTACTCTTGCTTTATAGAAGCAGCATCTTGCGTTCGCACGTGATGATTGAAGCGGTCATTCAGACCGCTTCAATGGAACCAGAACAGCACCAAGTTGAAGTGCAGTCCCGGCGCACAGCTTACTGCTGCTTCGCGGGCGCCGGCTGCGCGGGCGCAGCATCCTGGAGCTTTTCCTGAACTCTCTTGACGAGTGCCGGATCGTTCTGCGCGGCGGTTAGAATTGAGTTATATTCATCGAGCGAGATGCCTGGAGAGGCTTCCACGGCCTGAACCATTTGCTTACTGGCTTCAGTCTGCAGCTGCTGCTTCGCTGCCGTGTCCTGTGTTGCTCCGATCTTGGCCGAGTATTCCTGCCTAACCTGGTCAACCTGGAGATAGGCGACCGCAAAGGCCTCGATTTTCTGATCGCTGACGGCTGCGGCCGCGCCTTTGCTTTCTGGTTGCGCTTGGACCGGTTGCTGCGCTGGAGCTGCCTGCTGTGCGGACGCGGGGTTGCTGAGAAACATCAAGCTGAGAGCTGCAGCGGTCAACGATGCAACAGGGGTATAACGAGTGATCATATTCATTCCTCTGTGGTGGCGTGGACGGCGACATACTGCCTTGGCCGCCGGTTAGGGTTGAGGAACGATCCGGCGACAATGTGACTCTCAGGCGTTTTCGGTGCGGCAATAGGAAGGCGATCTGTCGACCATCGAGCGGCGGCTTTGTGGCAGGATTCGCCGCTTCGGCGTGTTGCCGGCTCATCAACCGGCCATGAGTCCGGCCGCGATTTGATCCCGATGAACGCGATGTCTTCGCGAAAAAGCCGATGATGGCCCTCTTCGATATCCTTGCGGTATTTTTCCGATCCCCGCGCCACTTCCGCTTCCAAGAAAGCGACAAGCCCCTTCAAACGCTCAATGACAAGATCGGGCAAAGCAGCGCGTTCATCGGCTGGCAAGCCGTAAGCGTCGGGGAAGTCCCGCGCCCGGTTGATCTGCTCTTTTATCGTGACAATGCTCTCTACCGCGATATGTCTCGACAGCGGCGCCGACCGATAGACAGCATAGGCGATATCCCAGAGTCTCGGACCGGGATGTGCCGTTGCACATTCGCAGTCCATTGACGCGTGGCCCGCCATACAAGCCCGTCACGCAAGATCGGTCCGGAACCTGCCTATTCAGCATCAGCAAACTCTCTGGCGGCCGCACGGCCGCCAATAAAAAAAGCCCCGATGCCGGGGCCTTTCCAGATCGACATGAAAGAACGCTCAGTTCAAGCGCGTCTTCACTTCGCCGACAGCACCCTTGAAGAGGTCGGCCTGGACCTTGCCGTCGGCCTTCTTTGCGAGAACCGTTTCGGCCGCGCTGATCGCCAGATCGACGGCAGCCGAACGGACGGCCTTCATCGCATCGGCTTCCGCCTGCTTGATCTTCTGTTCCGAAAGGGCGGTGCGGTTGGCGACGAACTCTTCCGTCTTCTTCTTCGCCTCGGCAGTCAGCATCTCGGCTTCGCGCTCGGCAGCGGCGACGATATGCGCCGCCTCCGCTTCCGCTTCCTTGCGCTTGCGCTGGTATTCGGCCAGCAGATGCTGAGCCTCTTCGCGCAGACGCTTGGCTTCGGCCAGCTCGTTGCGGATCTGGTCGGCGCGGTCGTCGAGCGACTTTGCCATCATGCCCGGAACCTTCAGATAGACGACGAGGGCCAGGAACAGGACGAGGCCGACAAAGGCGAAGAACGTTGCATCAAATTCCATCGATCAAGCCTCCTTCTTAGCGGCTGCGACAGCAGCGGCAACGTCGGTCTTGGCGGTTGTGCCGCCGATCAGCTGTTCGATAACGGCAGCGGCCGTTTCCTCGGCAATCGTGCCGACGTCTGCAAATGCCTTCGCCTTGATGTCGGCGATGCGGCCCTCGGCAGCTTTCAGCTTCTCGGAGAGGCTGGCTTCGACGGCGCGGCGATCTTCTTCGGCCTTGGCCTTGGCTGTGTCGCGCGCGGCAGTGCCGATCGAGTTCGACTTGGCGCGGGCCGCAGCGAGTTCAGCTTCATAGGCTGCAACGTCCGCATCGGCTTCCGCCTTCAGGCGGCTTGCCTCGTCGAGATCCTGCGAGATGCGCTTATGGCGCTGCTCGAGGATACTTCCGATGCGCGGCGTAATGACCTTTTGCATGAGCAAGAAGAAAACGGCGAAGGTGATCGCCAGCCACAGAAGCTGGGATGCGTAAGTCGACGAATCGAAAGGCGGGAAAACACCGCCGCCATGCTCGCCACCGGGAACGCCGGTCTCGGTGTGGACCTCGCCGGGCGCCGGAGCGGCATGCGGGTCCGTGGCGGGCGCTGCACCCGGTTCTGCCGTTCCCGCCGGAGCTTCTTGAGCATAGGCCGGGGTCACAAAAAACATGCTCACCTCCAGGTGTACTGCAAATACAAAGGATCACGGCTTGCTGCTCGCAGGCCGTGATCCCTCAATCCACCGATATTAGACGGCGAAGAGCAGAAGGAGAGCGACGAGCAGCGAGAAGATGCCCAGAGCTTCCGTAACGGCGAAGCCGAAAACCAGACGGCCGAACTGGCTGTCAGCAGCAGACGGGTTGCGCAGAGCGCCGGCGAGGTAGTTGCCGAAGATGTTGCCGAGGCCGAGAGCCGTACCGGCCATACCAAAGCAAGCCAGACCTGCACCGATGAACTTTGCTGCTTCCGCTTCCATGTTGAACTCCTTTGAAATGGTTGTTGCGGCGAATTGACTGACGCCCTTTGACGTCAATGTCGGTATCCTTAGTGGCCACCCGGGTGAACTGCGTCGTTGAGGTACATGCAAGTCAGCACCGCAAAGACGTAAGCCTGAAGGAAGGCGACGAGGAACTCGAGACCGGTCAGGGCGACCGTCATGATGAGGGGAAGAATGGCACCGCCGACACCGACTGCACCGAGGGCTCCAAGCGAGGCGACGAAGCCTGCGAACACCTTCAGCGTGATGTGACCGGCGAGCATGTTGGCGAAAAGACGAACAGATAGTGAAATGGGGCGGGACAGGAAGGAGATGATTTCGATCGCCACCACCAGCGGCAGAAGAATGCCTGGCACGCCCGAGGGCACGAAGACATTCAGGAAATGGAAGCCGTGCTTATAGAAGCCGTAGACGAGAACCGTGCCGATGACGAGCAGCGCCAAGGCGAAGGTGACGATGATCTGGCTCGTCACCGTGAAGAAATACGGGAACATGCCAAGCAGGTTTGCCGTCAGCACGAACATGAAGAGCGAAAAGACCAGCGGGAAGAACTTCATCCCCTTGGTTCCTGCGCCTTCCTTCAGCATTCCGGCGATGAATTCGTAAGACATTTCCGCGACCGACTGCGAGCGGCCGGGAACGATCGCGCGGTTTGACGTCGAGAAATAGAGGAAGCCTGCGGCAACGGCAGCGGATGCCGCCATGAAGAGAGAAGCGTTGGTAAACGAGAAATCAATTCCGCCGATTTCGATCGGCACAATCTTCTGGATCAGGAACTGATGGGTCGGATCGTTAGACACCGCTTGTTCTCTCTTCTTTGGCCCGCGAATGCGGGATCATCACACTGGACAAAGCGCCTGGCACCCTGCCCTATTTCTTGCCGTTTTCGGCCCCTCCAGGCTCAGGTTTTGCAACCTTGCCCGCAGCACGAAGCACGTTCAAAACACCGGCACAGAATCCGAGAAGCAGAAGAACAATCAACCCCCAAGGCGCCGTGCCGACAAAACGGTCCAAAAGATAGCCAAGAAGGGCACCGACGACGATGGCAGAAATGAACTCGCTCGAAAGCTTCATCGCCTCAGCATAGCCTTTGCGGCTTACCTCGGCGCGGGCTTCGTTCGCCTCGTCCTCTCCCGCATCTATGCGCTTGGCTTTGAGCTTCGCTCCCAGCTGCGCACGGCGCTTTTCAAGACTTTCCTCGCGGTCATCCGCCATGGCTTCCTCCTCGTCTTCCGCTGTCCGCGATCCCCGCTACCCCGGTTTTCAGGACAACGGACACAAGGTCTAAAAACCTTTCGGCCCGTTCTGAAGTCGCGCGCAACATAGTTTTAGGGGAAACCATAGTCAAGGCGTAGGAAGCTTATGTCCAGCCATAAAATTATCGTTCCGAATCAATGATTTGATCCGAGTTCCACACCGCCTTGAAAATTCGAGCGAAAGAATCCGCTTTCGAAGCCGTTGATCGGCGGGGAAATCCGCTGCCGGATCGGCTTTTCCTCAGCTCCAGCCGCCGCCATAGGTGCGGTAGAAGATGTGCAGGCCGATGCGGCCGACCTTTTCCATGGTCCTTGCCCATTTCGGCCGGACATAGACAGCATGATAATGCGTAGCGGAGCCGACTTGCGGAAGCCAGATCTTGCCGGCCGTGACCGCCATGGCGACGTCGCGGGCAACGCGCCAGTGATTTTCGGAGTTCACGCGATCGCGGATGTTGTCGCAGGCAAAGGAAAACTGGCAGCGGTTCCGCCAGTCTTCGTTCTGGTAGACGACGCCGCAGATGGTTTTCGGATAGGCGGGGTTCCTGACGCGGTTGAGGATGACCTGCGCGACTGCGGCCTGCCCCTTTACCGATTCGCCTCGAGCTTCGAAGTAGATGCCGGATGCAAGGCACTGCTGCTCGCGTGCCGAAAACACGCTGGCAGGCAGGATGCTCGCCGCCCATGCGTGATCGCCCGCGCCGATCTGCGGAACGAAGCGGCCGTCATTTGCCTGATCGGCGAGGATCGAGTCGAAGGGCGATTGACGGGCGTAGTCCGGGGCGGCCGGCGCATAGGCGGTCGCCAGCACGTCGGCCTTGTTGCTTGTGACGAGGCCTGCAAGCATCGCCGGAACACCGGGCTCCGGCATGACCGGCTGCTTCCTGTAGAAACTGGTGGCGATCTCGATTTCCTTGCCCATGATCTTCGGCTTGACGAAGGCGGACTTGTCCTTGATGTCGAAGCTCGGCTGGAAAAGGAGCTGCGTGCGCTGCAGAATGGAGCCGGCGGAGAAATCCTTCGGCGGCTGCATCTTCTCGACGGCGACGATGCGGCCTTTCTTCGTTCCGCGGTTGACGCGTTCTTCGTCCGGCGTTTCCTCGTGGCCCTTGGCTTTCGCGACAAAGGCAACCTTGCGGCCATCCGGAAGAACCATGCCCGCGCCGGCCGCGATCGTTCCCGTCACGATTGGATCCGCGAACGCGAGTTCGGCCTGATGAATGGAGCCTGCCGGAGAATTTGTCATCACCATGCGCCAGTTGTCGCGGCTTTGATCAAGCCCGGCGAGCATGGCGGCGAGATCGGCATGCGATGTGATGGTGGGGAATGCGAGCCACCCGCAAATGCCGAAGATGGCGGGTGAAATCCAGCTCTGAGGGAGAAACCGCAGCTTGCTGCGGACAACGCGATTTCGACGCAACGCCAGACTCCGGACACGGGACGCTTCAACAGTCAGACGAAAATCACCCATTAACCTTGATGCTTGGTTAATGCGGTGTCCCAGAATTCATCCGTGAGCGGTTTTTCGTCTTCTCCCCCCGCGGGGAGAAGACTGTTTGGAAAGCGTGTCAGATGATGACGTGCGAGCCGAGTTCGACGACGCGGTTCGCCGGAAGGCGGAAGTAGTCGGAGGGGTTCGCTGCCGCGTTGGCGAGCGCGATATAGAGCCGGTCCTGCCAGTAAGGCATTCCGGATTTCGCATCCGGCACCAGCTTGCGCCGGCCGAGATAGAAGGAGGTCGTCATGATGTCGAACTTCAGCCCGGTCTTCCTGAGTGCTGCGAGAGCCTGGGAGACGTTCTGCGTTTCCATGAAGCCGAAGAGCAGTTCGACACGCGAGAAGCGCTCGGAAACCTGCTCGACCTTGTAGCGTTCAGAGTTCGCAACGCGCGGCTTGTTGACCGTGCGGATCGTCAAAATGACGTTGCGGTCATGCAGGACGTGGTTGTGCTTTAGATTGTGAAGCAGGGCTGCAGGCGCCGATTCCGGATCGCTGGTGAGGAAAATCGCGGTGCCCGGCACGTGGGCAGGCGAGTGATCGCTTTTGCGCTCGATGGAACTGACAAAGGAAGGCAGCGGAATATCCGTGTGGCGGGTCTTTTCCATGAGGAGCGCCGTGCCGCGGCGCCAGGTCCACATGACAACAATGAAGGCGGTGGCGATGAGGATCGGAATATAGCCGCCGTCGTGGATTTTGAGCAGGTTGGCTCCGAGGAAAATCAATTCCAGCACAAGCAGCGGCAACAGAACGATCGTTGCGATCGAAACCGACCAGTTCCAGCGCGTCCGCACGAATTCGAAGGCCATGATCGTGGTGACGACCATCGCGCCGGTGACCGAGATGCCGTAAGCCGTTGCAAGAGCTTCCGACGTCTGGAACGTGATCACCAGGAACATGACGCCCAGGAAGAGCACAGTGTTGACGGTCGGCAGGAAAATCTGCCCGGTATTGGTCTCCGATGTGAAGAGGATCTCCATGCGCGGCAGGAAGCCGAGGTTGATCCCCTGGCGCACGAGCGAAAAGGCGCCGGTGATGACCGCCTGGCTGGCGATGATCGTTGCAGCCGTCGCCAGTATGACGGCAAAAGGCAGTGCCCACTTCGGGAACATGAGATAGAAGGGGTCGGACATCGCCTCCGGATTGCCGAGGACGAGTGCGCCCTGGCCGAGATAGTTCAGCGCAAGCGATGGGAAGACCAGCGCGAACCAGGCCCACTGAATCGGGCGGCGGCCAAAATGGCCAAGGTCGGCGTAAAGCGCTTCGGCGCCGGTAACCGTCAGGAAGACCGCACCCAGAACAACGACGCCGAAGAATCCCTCGTGGAGTAGGAAGCTGACGGCATAATACGGATTGAAGGCTGCTAAGATCCCGTAGTCGTCGGAGATATGCGAAATGCCGGCAATCGCGATGACGATGAACCAGAGCGCGGTGATCGGTCCGAAAAAACGGGCCATGACGCCGGTGCCGTGCGATTGGAAAACGAACAGCATGACAAGAATAGCCGCCGAAATCGGCACGATATAGGCCGACAGGCTCGGCGCCATCAGCTTAACGCCTTCCACGGCAGACAGAACCGACAGCGCCGGCGTGATCATCGCGTCGCCCAGGAACAGAGCCGCACCTGCCATGCCGAGTGTGAGCAGCAATGCGGTGTGCCCGTTCGCCGTCTTCATCAACAGGGCAAGCAGGGAGAGTGTGCCGCCCTCGCCTTCGTTATCGGCGCGCAGCAGCAGCAGGACATATTTGAGGGTGACGATGATCGTCAGTGCCCAGAGCATCAGCGAGATAAGGCTGATGATCTCGAAGCGGGTGATCCCATCGTGCGCGACCGGCTTCAGCGCTTCGCGAAATGCGTAGAGTGGGCTGGTACCGATATCTCCATAGACGACGCCGACGGAGCCGAGCGTAAGATAGAAGAGTTTGCGCGGCGTCATGTGGCGATCGTGTGAATGGCTTTCGTCGGACATAAAGTGACAACAGGCTCCTTAGAGCCAGCCTTTCCATCGGAAAAAGAAGAACGGAATGATGGCGGACATCACCATCAGGCCCAGCGAAGAAGGATAGCCCGCGATCCAGTGCAGTTCCGGCATGAATTCGAAATTCATGCCATAAATGGATGCGACAAGGGTGGGCGGCAAGAAGACGACGGATGCGATCGAGAAGATCTTGATGATCGAGTTCTGCTCGATGTTGATGAGGCCGAGCGAGGCGTCGAGGAGGAAGGTGATGTTTCCGGCGATATAGGACGCATGCTCCGTCAGCGACTGGATATCGCGCGAGACGGTGCGCGACAGTTCCTTCGTCGCCTGGTCCTTCTGAACTGCAGGGATGGTGTAGAAGAAGGTCATGAGGCGTGAGAGCGAGGCGAGGCTATCGCGCACCTTGCTGACAAGGCGGTGGTGGCCGGCGATATCGCGAAGCTTCTCCTCGAGATAGTTCGAAGGCTTGCGAACCTTTCTGGCGCGGTCGCCGAAAACGTGCGTCGAAAGGATATCGATGCGGGCGACCGAGAGTTCGAGAATTTCCGCAGTCCTGTCGGCGATCGTCTCAAGCAGCTTGGCAAGGAGAGCGGCACCGCTGCGCCACTCTTCCGGCACGCGATGAAGGGCGGCGATGAACAGGGCAAAGGATTTCGGATGAGCGTAGCGGATGGTGATCAACCGGTTCCCAACGAGGATGAAGGCAACATCCGTCAGCGTCGGGGCCGCTGTCTCAGCTTTCCAGACCAGCGATGCCGTCATGTAGACCGCATTATTTTCGGTATAGAGGCGTGCGGACGGCTCGATATCCTTCAAATCGTCGCGGGTCGGAACCTCGATGCCGACGATCTTTTCGACGTAGAGTTCCTCCTCACGGGTTGGCTCAAGCATATCGATCCATACCACATCGTCCGGAAACTCCGCGGCGTGCGATAGGTCACGGATTTCGACGGACTTGCAATTTGAACAATAGGCAGTGATCACCGGGCGTTGCTCCAGCCGCCGGCACGTCCTGCAATGCCTGCGCTTTTCATCGAGAGCCTTTCACTGGAATGGCAGCCGTCACGGCGCCGTACAGGCTAATAGTCTTCGATCTTACCGCATGCGGAAAAAGGTTCATACAACTCCAGCTGCATCCGGTCAGAACCCGGCCATGCATTCTGCTCAACCGCATCGCAGTCACCAATCCTTCGATCGACAAGATAACTCCGAACATGCAGGCTGGCCGAAACTTTTCAAGCAAGGGCGGCCATCATCGAGCATCCGCAGAAACCGCCATCATGGCGACGGCGGGCCATATGACGGAAAGCTGTGAAATAATCAAGTCATCTTAGGTGAACTGGGCAATATCACCACATTTCCCCCACAATCTGGGGTATGCGGCTCGCCGAAACAGCTATTCGAAAATGATCGCCGGCGCCTGGCGCTGCGGCTGGCCGCCGAGTTGTTCCCAGACCTTCGAAGCTATGTCGCGATAGATGCCCGCAACGATGCCGTTCGGTTCGGATGCGACAAGCGGCGTGCCGGCATCCGAGGTTTCACGAATACTCACCGTGAGCGGAACCTCGCCGAGAAAGGTCACGCCAATGCGCTCGGCCTCCCTGCGCGCGCCGCCATGGCCGAAGATGTCGTAGCGGGTGCCGGTATCGGGCGCGATGAAATAGCTCATGTTCTCGACGATACCGAGAACCGGTACCTCCACCTTGCGGAACATATTGAGCCCCTTACGGGCATCGATCAATGCAAGGTCCTGCGGCGTGGAGACGATGACGGCGCCGGCAAGCGGCACCTGCTGGGCCATCGTCAGCTGTGCATCGCCGGTACCGGGCGGCATGTCGACGACAAGCACGTCCAGTTCGCCCCAGGCGACTTCGCGCAGCATTTGCAGCAGCGCCGATTGCACCATCGGGCCGCGCCAAATCATCGCAGTTTCCTCATCGACGAGGAAGCCCATCGACATGACCTTGAGGCCGTAGTTCTCCATCGGATTGATGATGCGGCCGTCGATCTGCGTCGGCCGGCCGGAAATCTTCAAAAGGCGCGGCATGGAAGGACCGTAGATGTCGGCGTCGAGAATGCCGACACGCAGACCGTTCGCCTGCAGGCCGAGCGCGAGATTGACGGCCGTCGTCGACTTGCCGACGCCACCCTTGCCGGAGGCGACCGCGATGATCGACTTGATGCCGGGAACGCCGATCTTGCCGGCGCGCGGCGGCTGTTGCTGTGGCGCGTGGGCATGACCTTCGTGGCCGTGCCCGGCATGGGCAGCAGGAGGGGCGGCAGGTGCGGAGGCAGAGGTCGCCTTCTTGTCGGCGGTCAGCGCCACGAGCGCACCCTTGACGCCGGGCAGTTCCTTGATGACGCGTTCGGCCGCGAGACGCAGCGGCTCAAGCTCCTTGGCGCGCTCGGCCGGAACGGTGATCGAGAAATAGACCTTGCCGTCTGAAATGAAGACATCGGAAACCATGCCGAGTTCGACGATATTATGTTCGAGATCGGGACCGCGCACGGTCTTCAGCGTTTCGAGAACTTGTTCCTTGGTGACGTCCGTCATTCCACCCTCACGCATCGTCTTTGAAGAGACGTAGATAGTGGAGGGCTGCGGCTTCGCCAAACAAAATCGGCATCAAGGGCAACGGAAATCGCGCTCTATGGAAATCCGTTGCGGCCATCTGGTCCGCCGGGCTTTCGCCCCGATGGCCGCAACGGTCTGCCCGATACCCGGCGCAATGCAGGTCGAAGTAGAACAATGTCCGGAAATGACCAGAGGAAAAATCACCCCAAACCACGGGGCTGGAGCGACATCACGGGAGGGCCGTTACAAAAAGGCAACAACCGCCGCCGGCAACGGATGCGGGAGACATGCATCTACGCTGCCGACGGCGGGTTGCCGATGGCGCCGTTCTTTTTTGGCGCTCTTCCAAAGTCCCCTCTGGACCTCTGCGGAACGAGAAGCAAGGCTCGTGCCAGATGATGATCGGCAAGCGGTTCATATGCCACTTGGCATGGATCGCGCCCGGCTGTATGGCGTGATCGATCAATCGGGCGACAGCGATGGAATTGCCAAGGATCTTGCGGGAACAGGTGGAGGAGATGCTGGAGGGCCAGCCGCTCGGTGGGCTGAAGCGCGCCGCGGCACGCCTTTCCAGCCGCTATCGCCAGGAACTGCGCGACGGCAGTTTCCACATCAGCGATAGTCTTGCAGCCAAGGCTTATCTCGCCGCCAGGCTCCCCGCCACATATGCCGCAATCCGCGCCGCCTATGAAATGATTTCAAAAGCCCGGCCCGATTTCGCCCCTGAGTATCTCGTCGATATCGGGGCTGGTCCAGGCTCGGCACTCTGGGCGGCAACCGACTGCTGGCCGGAGATCAAAAGCGCCGTGATGGTGGAAGCAAGCGATGCGATCCGCAACGTCGGAAGAAGCCTCTCGGAGCGGCTCGACCTTCAAACGGAATGGCTGGATGGCAATCTTATCAAGGCGTTGCCGAAAATTGCGCCCGCCGATATCGTCACTATCGCCTATGTGCTCGATGAGATAGAGCCGCATCAGATCGACGCGTCGATCGAAAAACTCTGGGCGCTGGCGCTCGACACGATCGTCATTGTCGAACCCGGAACGCCGGCCGGTTGGGACCGCATCCTCGCCGCCCGTGACCTACTGCTTTCAAAAGGGGCGCATCTGATCGCGCCCTGCCCGCATGCATCGGACTGTCCTCTCGCGCGGCCAGATTGGTGTCATTTTTCGCGCCGGGTCGCCCGCTCAAAAATGCACCGCTTGGTCAAGGATGCGGACGTGCCGTGGGAGGACGAGAAATATATTTTCATCGCCGCAAGCCGTTTTGCAGGCGAGGCTCCCCAGGCCCGCATCATCGCACCGCCTCAGGGCTCGGGCGGGGTGATCAGGCTGAAGCTCTGTCAAAGCGATGGGACGGCAGGAGAGCGCACCTTCTCCAAACGCGACGGCGCCACCTTCAAATGGGCGCGACGGGCGAATTGGGGTGACGGGCCGGTACGCGACGGAGAGTAGCAAGACGCGGCCCTGCCCATCTTTTGAGCCAAACTGCCAATATTTTCAGCAGGGTTACTTGATGATGCCGATGCGCAGCGCCTTGGCGACCGCCTGCGTCCGGTTGACCGTGTCGAGCTTCTTTGTTGCGCGGTTCAGGTAGTGGTTGACGGTATGTTCCGAGAGGTTGAGGATATCGGCGATTTCCGCACTCGTCTTTCCCGCCGCCGTCCAATTCAAGCAATCGATTTCGCGGTCCGTCAGCGCATCCGTCATGCGCGTATCGAGACTGCGGATTTCGGCAAGCCTGTCGAAGACATGGATCGAGACATAGGAAAGATCGCGCATCTCTTCCGACGCGAAGGGCTCACGATCACCGGCGAACGAGACTGCGCCGCGCATGCCCGATGGCTCGTGCGTCGGGAAAAAGGCGCAGCGCATCATCTTGAAACGCTCGAAAAGCGCCACGGCCATCGCCGTCTTGCCGTCATCCCGCCTATGGCCCTTGGTCACGTCGACGAAAAAGGGGACCGACGACGTGCGCAGGCGGCGTATGACGGGACTGCTCGCCAGCAGGTTTTCCTGATCATAAAGCGCCAGCAGCTCGGCCGGCCAACTGGTGATCACCGTCGCGCTTTGCAGTTCGAATGACGTGACCGGCGGCAGGTTTAGGACCATGAACGCGCGGCTTCGGCAGGCTTCCGTGAGGCGCTTCATGAAGCGGAAGATATCGAATTGGGTCTTCAGGCCCGCGATTTCCTGAATGTATCCATCTGCATCGAAAGATGCCCGTGACAGTGCTGTCATCTGCTTTTTCGTCTTCTCAAGAGCGGCGGCGCCGTTTCAGATCGATGTGTGCCTGCAAGCCAACACGCGCCCGCATGAAATAAAAAACAACCTGGCCGAAATACAATGGCCGAAGAGACTATACGTTTTAACAAACTGCCGCAGTTGGCGTGATTCGCAGCCAAATCTCAATATCGCACTCATCATAAGCGTGCTCTGCGGGAGCGTCCAGCCGATTGCATCGCCACGTAGGCTGCTATCGGCGCGGGCCGAGACGGACGCGCATCGCATCCGCGATGCATTCCGCCGTCTGCTTTAAGGGTGCAGCCCATTCTTCGAGACGCTCAAGCGTCAGCCTGTAAGCCGGACCGGTGATCGAAACGCCGCCCGCGAAGCTTCCATCCTCCATCCGGATTGGCGCCGCGACGCAGCGGATACCTGGCTCATGCTCCTCGCGGTCGAAGGCGAAGCCGGCTTTGCGGATTGCCGCCACCTCGGTCAGCAATGCCTCGGCCGACACCAAGGTTTGCGGAGTGTAGCTGTGGAAGGAGAGGCTTCGCACCAGCGCCTCCAGCGCATCATCCGGCAAAATCGAAAGAGCAACCTTGCCGACGCCGGTGCAATAGACGGGCGAGGCATTGCCGATCTGGGAATACATGCGAACAGACTGCTGGCCTTCGATCTTGTCGAGGTAGATAATCGAGGTTTCGCGCAGGACGCCCAGATGGACCGTCTCACCGCTCATCTGCTGCAGGTGCCTCAGGTGCGGTTCGGCAATCAGCCGGAACTCATTCTTCGCCCAGCTTCGCGACGCAAGATCGAGAAGCCGCAACCCCGGCGCGTAGAGGCCGCCTACGGCGAATTCCAGAAGCCCTTCCGCGACGAGATGACCGAGCTGGCGGTGCAGCGTGCCGCGCGGCTGGCCGGCGAGCGCGAGGATATCGGTAAAGCGCATAGGACGTTCGGCATGCGTCACGAGCTCGAGCAGCGCCATCGACTTACCCAACGTCCCCGTTTCACTTTCTCTCGATATATCTTTTCGTGGAGCCATTGATCGCCTACCGTCGGCCTTGACACGAATGGCAGCGTAATCAGATAATTCCACATAGTCAAATTGAGTTCCAAATAATGGAAAATCGGGAGGATACGGTGACGAGCGTAGTCGCGCAGTTTCCGGAATTCAGGGATCGTTGCGTGCTTGTGACAGGCGGTGGCTCCGGCATCGGCGCCGCGATCGTCGAGGGCTTCGCCCGGCAGGGCGCGAAGGTTTCCTTCATCGACATAGCCGAAACGGAAAGCCGCGAACTTGCCATGCGACTTTCCCGCGATTCGGAGCATCCAGTGCATTTCTTCAAGGCCGATCTTCGCAATATCGGCGCGATCAGGCAGACGGTCGATGCGGTGGTCGCCCAATCAGGGCCGATCACCGTTCTCGTCAACAATGCTGCCTGGGACGACCGGCATGATTTCGATACGGTGACCGAGGAATACTGGGACAACAACCAGGCGACAAACCTCCGCCATGTCTTCTTCGCCGCCCAGGCCGTAGCGCCTTCCATGCGTGCAGCAGGCGGCGGCGCGATCATAAACATGTCGTCGATCGCCTTTCTCCTGAACATGCCGGACTTCCCGGCCTATTCCACGGCCAAGGCCGCCGTGATCGGTCTCACCAAGAGCCTTGCGGGCAAGCTTGGCCCCGACAATATCCGCGTCAACTGCATTTTACCGGGCATGATCGTGACCGAGCGGCAGATGAAGCTCTGGCTGACCGAAGAAGGAGTTGCGCAGACCATCAAACGGCAGTGCCTGAAGAAGGTCCTGCACGGCGACGCGATCGTCGGTCCTTGTCTGTTTCTTGCATCCGACTGCGCGGCCGCGGTGACGGCGCAGTCCTTGATTGTCGACGGAGGCATTTTCTGATGACAAATCCCGTTTATGTCGCGGTGGATTGGGGTACGAGCAGTTTCAGGCTCTGGCTGATCGGCCGGGACGGCAGCATTCTCGGCGAACGCCGCAGCGGCGAAGGCATGACGACGGCGGCCAAGACCGGCTTTGCCGATGTCTTGGCGTCGCATCTTGCCGCACTCTCGGTCCCACAGAACGTGCCAGTCATCGCCTGCGGCATGGTCGGCGCCAAGCAGGGCTGGGTCGAGGCGGGCTATATCGATGTTCCCGCGTCGATTTCCTCGATCCTCACCGGCGCGGTTTCCGTTCCGGGCCAAAGCCGGGATGTCCGTATCCTCCCCGGCCTTGCCCAGCGCGACAAGGCATCGCCCGACGTCATGCGCGGAGAGGAAACGCAGCTGCTTGGCGCACTTGGCTCCGACAGCAGGGGATTGCAGGCCGTCTGCATGCCAGGCACGCACTCGAAATGGGTTCATGTTCAAGACGGCGAAGTGATCGGGTTTTCGACCTTCATGACCGGTGAACTCTTCGACGCGATCAGCAAGCATACGATCCTGTCGCATGCCGTTGCGAGCGCCGAGGAGGCTCAAGCAGACAATCCCGCCTTCAGAGCGGCAGTCTCGGCCGCTTTCAGGCAGCCTGCCATGGCGTCGAACCTTCTCTTTACCGCCCGCTCGGGCCAGCTTCTTCACGGATTGACGGCGGCCGGTGCGCAGGCAAGGATTTCCGGCACTCTGATCGGGCTTGAAATCGCCGGTGCGCTTTTCGACGCACCGAACGACACGCCTGTCACGCTCGTCGCGTCGGGCCGCCTCCAGGGCCTTTATGAAGTGGCCTTCAAGTTCCTGTCTCTAAAGTACACCGTCATCGATGCCGACACGGCCGTGCGCCGAGGGCTTTCGGCCGCCGCCGAAGCTATCTGGCCGAATTGAGGAAATTCTCATGATCAACCGCATCCCCTTCCCCTCCATGAAGCGTCCGCTCATCGCCATTCTCCGCGGCATCAAGCCGGAGGAAACCGAAAGCGTCGTCGGCGCGCTGATCGAGAACGGCCTCGCCGCGATCGAAATCCCGCTGAACTCGCCCGAGCCCTTCAAATCCATCGAGATCGCTGCGAAAATGGCGCCGCCGGAATGCCTGATCGGCGCGGGCACCGTGTTGACGGTCGATGCTGTCGACAGCCTTCACAATGCCGGCGGCAAGCTGCTCGTCACCCCGAATGTCGAGCCTGACGTCATCATTCGTGCGCGCAGCTACGGTATGGTCTCAATGCCAGGCGTCTTCACGCCGACCGAGGCGCTCGCTGCCGCCCGCGCCGGGGCAACCGGCCTGAAGTTCTTCCCCGCCAGCGTGCTCGGTCCTTCGGGCATCACGGCCATCCGCGCCATTCTGCCGCCCGAACTGGTGATCGCGGCGGTCGGCGGCGTCTCCGACAGAAATTTCGCGGAATACACGAAAGCGGGCATTCTGGCCTTCGGCCTCGGCACCAGCATTTACAAGCCCGCAATGACAGCCGCAGAGGTTGCCGAGCGCGCCAAGGCCACCATTTACGCCTATGACGCAGCCGTAGGAGCGTAGGCATATGACTGAGATTTACGAGTTCGAGGGCAAGACGCTTTGCAATACCAGTTCGGTACTTGGCGAAGGCCCGACCTACGATCCGGATACCGACACCGTCTGGTGGTTCAATATTCTTGGCAAGGAACTGCACGAACTGAACCTCAGCACCGAGGAAAAGAAGGTGCATCCGCTTCCGATGATGGCGAGCGTGCTTGCACGCATCGACGCCAACCGCCAGTTGCTCGCAACCGAAGAAGGACTGTTCGTCCGCGATATTGGCAGCGGCAATCTGACCTTCTATGCCGCCTTCGAAAACGACAACCCGGAAAACCGCTCGAACGACGGCCGCACGCACCCATCCGGCGCACTCTGGATCAGCACGATGAGCAAACGGGCGGAACCCCAGGCAGGCGCGATCTATCACGTCGCCGGTGGCAGGGTGACGAAGATCTTCAGCGGCATCAGCATTCCCAATTCGATCTGCTTTTCGCCCGACGGCACGATCGGCTATTACACGGACACCCGCATCAGCCGTCTCATGCGCGTCATGGTCGATCCGCAGACCGGGCTTCCGACGGGCGAGCCGATCGTCATGGTCGACAGCATGGATGATCCCGGCGGCATCGACGGTTCCGTCTGCGATTCGGATGGCTATATCTGGAACGCACGCTGGGGTGCAGGCGTCGTCGACCGGTACAGCCCGGACGGCCTGCGCATCGCCCGTTACAAGGTTCCTGCAGCACAACCCTCCTGCCCAGCCTTTATCGGCGTCAATGCGGACCGGCTGGCGGTAACGACCGCCTGGGAAGGGCTTGACGACACCGCGCGCTCGTCGCAGCCGCAAGCGGGTGCGTTGCTGGAGCTTGGTGTGACGGTAAAAGGCGTTTTCGACCCAGTCTACGTGCTGTGAAAAACGCAACGCCGACGTTTCAAGGAAGCTGAGGGCGAAATGCCTTCAGTCATCCATCTTCATTCCGGCAGGAACACGATTGCGAGCAAACGGTTTCGTATAGATCGCCAACGAATTGCTCGCCGGTTGCGGCAATCGTGTGCCTTTGAGCATATCCGCCATTGAGGCGCATTGACCAGGCCTGCTCGATGGGCCTTTCAAACTGAGGTCCCGTTATAAGTCCGAGGAGGCGATGAATGCCGCGCCGCTCCTGCCCCCAGTGGGATTTTAGGTGCTTCTTGAACCGGCGGAGGCTGGCTGCGATGTGCCGCCCGCACCGAGAGCCTTTCCTGAAATATCGAAAAGCGGCCGCGCTTTGTTGTAGCCGTCAAAACCACACGCATTTCGATAAAATTCCGTGAAAATCGTCGAACTTTCCGTGTTCGTTCCCGGAACTAAAAGCCTATCCAGTCATTTTCCTTTTGAACCGGCACGGAAAAAGACGCCAAAGAACAAAACCGGCGGCCGCGCTTAAGACCAATCGAGGAACACAAAGGTAGGTTCGAAATGACACGCAAACTTCTGACGACCGTTGCCGCTGGCGCCTTGTTTGCCACGGCTTTCGCGCCGGCGGCGTTCTCGCAGACTGCACCGCAGCCGGCCACCCCCGATGCAACCCAGACGGCTCCGGCCGACCCGGCAGCACCAAAGATGCCTGATGCAACCGCTCCGGCTGGTGACGCCCAGGCTCCGGCTCCAGCTCCGTCGACTGATATGGCCCAGACAGGCGGATACCTGACGGAACAGGGTGCCGACCAGATCAGCGCCAATTCCTATATTGGCCAGTCTGTCTATACCGGTGAAAACGAAAGCATCGGTGAGGTCAACGACCTGATCATGAAGAAGGATGGCGGGTTGGTCGCTGCGGTGATCGGTGTTGGCGGCTTCATTGGTATCGGTGAAAAGAACGTTGCAGTTCCGATGGACAAGATCACCGTTGCCCAGAACACGCAGGACGGCAGCCTCAAGCTGACGACCTCGGAAACGGCAGAATCTCTGAAGGCCGCTCCGGAATTCAAGACCCTGCAGGCTCTGGCCGCTGAAAAGGCTCCGGCGCCGGCAGGCACGATGCCGTCAGACCCGACAGCTACGGGTTCGACCAATAAATAATCCCGCGCGGTGCGTATAGTGTAGGCGGCGGTGCCCAATCGGGCGCCGCCGTTTTCTACGGAGAGATCAAAAGCGCAGGGCATAGATTACCGCACGCAGGTCAGTGTCAGGTGCTTGATCAAAAAGGATCATGGCCGGGCGGGAAGATTGCGACGCCTGACGGCGGCGTGAAATGCCATTGATGCGGCTTGCGCAGGCCTCAGGCCGACACGCGATCGATCGCAGCCGAATCGTAATAGTTTTCGTGGAGGAAGCGCAATGTGGCGATGCCATCGGCAGGCTTGCCGAAATGGTAGCCCTGCCCCATGCCGCAGCCGAGCGACCGCAGCTTCACGGCCTCCGAATAATCTTCGATGCCCTCGGCAACCACTTCGAGATCGAGACCTTCGCACATCGTCAGGATCGCCTTGATGATATGCTCGGAGGCGCGGTCTGAATTGATGCGCGAGACGAAGGCGCGGTCGATCTTCACCTTGTCGAAGATGAAGTCGCGAAGGC
This sequence comes from Rhizobium mongolense USDA 1844, assembly GCF_000419765.1. GTDB lineage: Bacteria > Pseudomonadota > Alphaproteobacteria > Rhizobiales > Rhizobiaceae > Rhizobium > Rhizobium mongolense. Next base: position 250,629 of record NZ_ATTQ01000010.1, read on the forward strand.
GCCCAAGGCTCGATTGACCGGTGCCGAAATCGTCGAGCGAGATGCGCACGCCTGCCTGCCGCAGATCGGAAAGGATGCGGTGGGCGGTATCGGTGGAACCCATGACCGCGGTTTCGGTGATTTCCAACTCCAATCGGTGCGGGTCTAAGCCGACGCGGCCGAGGATGGAAAGCACGTTGCTGCTTGTGCCTGGATCCATGAGCTGGGCGGAGGACAGGTTGAACGACAGGAATAGTTCGCGCGGCCAGGAGAGCGCCACTTCGGCAGCCTTTCGAAGCAAGGTTTCCGACAGCGCGTCGATGAACCCGCGCTCTTCGGCGAGCGGCACGAAGACGCCCGGCGAAACAAAGCCGAGGTCCGGATCGTTCCAGCGCGCCAAGGCCTCGAAGCCGACCACCTGATTGTTCGACAGAGAGACGATCGGCTGGAAATGCACGTCGATGGCGTCCGAGATGATGGCATTTCGAAGCGCCTGCTCGAGCTGCGTTGCGCGCTTCATCTCCTGCGCAATCTCACGCGAATAGACGGTGATCTGGCTGCGGCCGCGGCGCTTCGAGCGATAGAGAGCGGTTTCAGCGCTTTTCAAAAGCTCATCGAACACCGCACCGGCGAAAGGATAGATGGCAAAGCCGAAGGAGGCGGAAAGCCGCACGTTACGGTCGCCGAGATCATAGGGTGCCGACAGCACCTCGCGGATCATCTGGCCGAACTTTTCAGCGCTTGCGCGCTCGAAGATCAGCGGCAGCACGAAAGCGAATTCGTCGCCGTCGTGGCGGGTGACCAGCGCGCCATCCGGTATACATGCTTTCAGGCGGTGCGCGACCTGGCAGAGAATTTCGTCGCCGGCTGCAGAGCCGAAAAGATCGTTGATCGGCTTGAAGGAATCGAGGTTGGCGATGCCGATGGTGAAGGGAGCCGGATCGCTTGCGCGTTCCATGGAAATCTGACCGACCCTGTCGCGCATGCGATGGCGGTTGCCGAGCCCGGTCAGCGGATCGGTGTAAGCCATGGCCTGAAGCTCATTCTGGCTCACAGGCAAGAAGGGTATGTCCGCCGGCTTCATGATTCAACCTGAGATTTCGTCACTCCCTCCCGCAAGAATGGCGGGCAAGTCTTAACAAACAGATAGTAAACCGGCCCCGTTCGGCTCAGATGATGCCCCAGATTTGAGGAGTTGCCGGCGCTCAGACGCGCGCCCGCATCGGCTCGGCAGCGAGATGCTTCTGGAACAGCGTTTCCAGTATGTCCGGACTGACCGGCTTCATGATGACGTCATCCATTCCGGCCTTCGCGCATTCGGCGCGATCCCGCTCGAATGCCTGCGTCAGCACGCCGACGATCGGCGTCTTATGCGGATGGTTGTCTTCCATCTGGCGGATCATGCGCGCCGCCTCGAAACCGTTCAATCCCGGCAGGGAAATGTCCATCAGCACGATTTGCGGCCTGTACTCCGCCCAGAGGCGCACTGCTTCGTCGCCGCTGGCTGCGATCAAGTAGCGGTAACCCAGTCCTTCCAGTATCTGGGAAAAGACAATCTGGTTGATGTCATTGTCTTCCGCCACAAGCACCTCCAGGAAATCCATCTCGGAAGAGGTATTGATTTCCCAATCGGCCTCGCCTTCCGGCGCGGTGCGATTGTTGCGGTTGAAGTGGCGGGCGATCTGGAAGGTGAGCTCGTTGGCAAGCTGGAAACCATCCATGACCAGCGCCGGGATGCCGTATTGTCCGGCAAGTTCCAGGCAGCGCATGCCCATCTGATTGTCGACGATCAGAAGATCCAGCGCGATGCCGGACGAGGTTGCGATCTCAAGGAAGCGCTCTTCCTCGTTCTCGCCGCGAACGGAGCAGGCCTCGAAGCCGTATTTCGCAAGCGTTCGGAGGGCAGCGGTTTCAGCAGCGAGGTCGCCGGTGACGACCAGGATCTTGCGGCCGGAGAAATTCTCCGGAACGATCGTTTCCATCGCGGCCGGCGTCCGGCGCTCGTGATCGCCATTCAGCGGCACATAGGCGCGGCGATAGGATTGACTGCTGGAGGTGGTGACGGACGTTGCCTGGTCGAATTCGTCGAGATCGGCGCCGTCGCGCGGCAGATCCTGCATCGTCGATACGATAAAATAGCGTCCCGGCTTGCCGATGCGGTGCTTGCGGCTGACGATGTCGCGCTCTGAACCGTCGCGGGCGACCTGCCGCTGCCGCACGACGGACATCTCGCCGGTTTCCAGAACATGTCGGTCGCTTTCCTCGAAGCGCTTGGCGACTTCGGGAGAGAAGAGATCCCCGCTCTTGCGGCCGAGCACCTCCTCGACAGTCGTCTGGTATTTCTCGCAGAAGGCGATGTTGACGGCGACGTAGGTGAGGTTGCGATCCTTGACGAAGAGCGGGAACGGCAGATTGTCGAGTATATCCTCGGTCAGTTGCACACGTTCGAGATCGGCGCGCCACTGCTCCTCACGCTTCTTCTCCTCGGAAATATTGGAAATGATCGATACGCAATAGCCGCTCGGCAGACGACGCTTGACCAGACGGATCCAGCGGTCGCTGCCATGGCGCTCGACGATTTCGAAGCGCTCGCGCCAATGAGAGGCAATCTTCTGGGACAGCCAATCCTCGCGACCGAGTGGTATGCCCTGCTGCCTGGCCGCATATTGCTGACGCACGCCAGTGTCGTAGACGGCGCCGAGAAAATCGCGAAGCCGGGTTCCAGGCTTCAGCATCACCGACGAAATCGGGAAAAAATCGAGCACCTGGCGGCTCGCGAAGATCATCTGATCGTTCTTGTCGTAGATGATGAGGGCGGCCGAGAGGCCGTCCGAAAAGGCATCGAAGAGCGCAGCCGGCAGGTCGACTTCGGCCGGCATTTCATCGCTCACGGATGATGCGTCCGCCTTTTCGAAGCCGGCACTCATTCCTTCACGTCCCACATCTGTCCGATTTCATAGCACTGTCTGGTTGTGTGCGATCAAAATGCCAGCTTTCTCCTAACGGCGGCTTAACGTTAAGCACCCCAATTCACGGGGAAAACACATGGTCCACGGGCGCAGCGTTTTCACCCTTCCCTCGGACCCGCGAATCCACGAAAATGGCGCATGGCCATCAGACAACTCTCCGAAACGCTCATCAACCAGATCGCCGCGGGCGAAGTCATCGAACGCCCGGCGAGCGCGGCAAAGGAGCTGATCGAAAATGCACTGGATGCCGGCGCGACCCGTATCGAGATCGCTACGTCCGGCGGCGGCAAAGGCTTACTGCGGGTCAGCGACAACGGCGCCGGCATGGATGCAGCCGATCTCGAACTTGCCGTGAAGCGGCATTGTACCTCAAAGATTTCCACGACGCTCGACGACATCCGCACGCTCGGCTTTCGTGGCGAAGCGCTGCCTTCCATCGGTTCCGTGGCGAAGCTCAGTATTTCCAGCCGCCGCAAGGATAGTGCGGGCGGCACCGAGATTGCCGTCGCGGGCGGCAAGGTCCTGCATCTGCGGCCCTCGGCCTCCAATCCGGGCACGATCGTCGAAGTGCGCGATCTCTTTTTCGCAACACCTGCGCGATTAAAGTTCCTTAAGACAGAGAAGGCGGAAGCGGCGGCCATCACGGAAGTCGTCAAGCGCATGGCGATCGCCTTTCCCGGCGTGCGCTTCGTCCTGTCCGGCACCGATCGCAGCACGCTCGAATTTCCGGCAACCGGAGAGGATCATTTGGCGCGCATGGCGCAGGTGCTCGGCAAGGAATTCCGCGATAACGCGATCGAACTCGACGCCGAGCGCGAAGGCATCGCTCTCACCGGTTTTGCGGGCGTACCGACCTTCAACCGCGGCAACTCCGCCCATCAATATGCCTTCGTCAACGGCCGGCCGGTCCAGGACAAGCTGATCCTTTCGGCGATCCGCGGCGCCTATGCCGAGACGATCCCGGCCGGACGCTATCCGGTGGCCGTCTTGTCGCTGTCGCTCGATCCGGCGCTGGTAGATGTCAACGTGCATCCGGCCAAGTCGGACGTGCGCTTCCGCGATCCGGGCCTCGTGCGAGGGCTGATCGTTGGCGCAGTGCGCGAGGCGCTGGCGCGTGACGGAAGCCGGGCGGCAACGACTGGCGCTGACGGTATGCTGCGCTCCTTCAGGTCGGGTTTCCAGCCGGGCTACCAGCGGCCAGCGCAAGCCGCATGGTCGGCCGGGACGTCCCCATCGCGTCCGTTTCAGACCGCAACCGGCGGTTTTGGCGAAAGGCCGCAGGCGTCCTTCGACGGGCTGAGCATGCCGGCTGCACGCGCCGAACCGCAGGCGCAGGCATGGCAGCAGCCCCGACCAGCCGAAGAACCGCCGCCGCGTTACCCGCTCGGCGCTGCGCGCGCGCAGATCCACGAGAACTACATCGTTGCGCAGACCGATGACGGGCTTGTCATCGTAGACCAGCACGCCGCACATGAGCGGCTGGTGTTCGAGGCAATGCGAAAGGCGCTGCAATCGAAAAAGCTGCCATCACAGGTGCTGCTGATCCCCGAAATCGTCGACCTGCCGGAAGAGGATTGCGACCGGCTGATCGTGCATGCCGAAGGCCTCAAAGAGCTTGGGCTTGCAATCGAGCGCTTCGGGCCGGGGGCGATTGCCGTGCGCGAGACGCCGGCCATGCTCGGCGAGGTCGATGCGCAGGGCCTCATCCGCCAGCTTGCCGACGAGATTGCCGAATGGGATACGGCCTCCGGCCTTTCGGCCAAGCTCGAATATGTCGCAGCGACAATGGCCTGCCACGGCTCGGTGCGCTCCGGCCGCAGGCTCCGGCCGGAGGAAATGAATGCGCTGCTTCGGCAGATGGAAGTGACGCCAGGCTCCGGCCAGTGCAATCACGGGCGGCCGACCTATATCGAACTGAAGCTGTCGGATATCGAGCGCCTGTTCGGACGCAGCTGAAAACGCTGGCAATAATGCCTTCGCCGCGATATTGGCAGTCGAAGGCAACAGGGAACGGAGCAGGATGAACTTGTTTGAAGGAAACGGAAACCGCGAGGCGAAGATCCGCTATCTCGATGCAGATTTCCAGATCCTGTCGCCGGGTTCCTATGTTATTTGCGCCATGACCGGCAAGCATATCCCGCTCGACGAGCTACGCTACTGGAGCGTTGCGCGCCAGGAACCCTATGCCGACGTCGTTTCTTCGCTCGAAGCCGACAAGCGCGCCGGCGTTCTGCCGAACCAGAAGCGCTGATCCAGCAAACGCTCGTGAAGAGCGCCCTCTCGGCCGCCCGATCATTCATGCCGCGAGACGCATTCCGAGGGCGTGTGGCGGAACGCGGTGATCGTTAACGGATTTCAACGCGTCGCGCCCGTAGACTCACTCGGATTTCCGGCTTTTTCTCAGCCGCCGCTCCCGGCAGGCCTCTGTGGCACGATCGATGATGAGGCCGGGTGCCTGTGGGTCTTCGAACGCCATTTCGACTTCGATGACCCGGCATTTGGCGGCGAGTTCCTCCGCTTTGCCATGGTGGCCGGCAAGCCGCACGAAATCTTTCGAGGTCGTGACGATCAGCAGGTCGTCGCGTTCGGCGGTCGACAGCAGGTCAGCCATCTCATCGTCGCTCAGGTGTTCGTGGTCGCCGAAGGATCTGCCGATCGCGATTTCGGCGCCGAGTGATTCCACCGTCCGGAAGAACTTGCCCGGATCGGCTATGCCTGCAAAAGCCAGTACCTTCCGGCCGGCGAGGTCGTTTTCGCCGCAAACCTTCAGCGATGCGGTGAAATATGGTTTGGCGGCGCGGGCAGCCATGCGGACGATCGCATCGGCGGCATTGCCCTTTCCCACTTTCAGGAGCGCGCTGGCATAGCGCATCTGCACGGAGATCGGCGCGCGCACGGGACCGCCCGGCACCGTATGTCCATTGCCCAGGCCGCGCGTCGTGTCGATGACGAGCAGCGCATAGTCGATCGCCAGCCGCGCGCTCTGGAAACCATCATCCATGATGATGAGGTTGGCCCCTTCCCTGACAAGCCGCTCGGCGCCTTCGACGCGGCGGCGGGAAACGACGGTCATCGCCTCGCGGGCAAGCAGCAACGGCTCGTCGCCAACGGCAACGGCGCGATGATGAGCGGGATCGACAACCACAGTGACGTCCAGGGAACCGCCATAGCCGCGGCTCAGGAAGCCGGGCCGCAGCCCCTTGGCCTTGGCGGCACGAGCGATCGTCAGCGCTGTCGGCGTCTTGCCGGCGCCGCCTACGGTGAAATTGCCGATGCAGATGACGGGAACGGGAACGGAAGCGCGGCGCGCATGCGTCATGCGATAGCCGGCGATCCGTCCATACAGGAAGGAAAAGGGCGACAGCGCCCATGCCCGCCAATCGGCTTTCGTCCACCAAAACGGCGGCGCTTCGGATACCATAACTGCCGCCCCATGCTCCTCCGGTGCCTTGCGGGCCACCGGCTACCCTCGACTGGCGGGAAAGAAAGGGCAAAATTGCAGAAAAAGCAAGCTTTGCTCCCGACCGTCCTCATTCCAGTGCTTGTCACAGGAATCAAGCCACGGTGCGTCTGCGCCGTAAATGAAACAACTACGTTGGAAAAGAGTCTTCCGCGCCATGGACATGGCGCGGCTGGACGCGCGCAGAGATCCGCGAGAGTAAGGGAGTGCCGGCACGGCAGCAATGACTGGCCGCGCGTAGTAGGCAATCATGCCAATTGCAGGTTCGGCAACAGGCCTTCGAGTTCGGTGATATCGTTGAGGCAATAGTCGGATGCGGCAGCCAACGATTCCCGCGAGCCGGTGCCCGTCAGCACGGCGATCTTGAGGCCGGCCTCGGCATTGTGGCCCATGTGCAGGTCGTGATTGTTGTCGCCGACGACCGCCACTTGTGCCGGTTCTAGCCCGGTCGCCTTGCAGAAGCCGAGGACCATTCCAGCGTCCGGCTTGCTGCCGAAGCCGCTGTCATAACCGGCGATGTAGTCCACGAACTCAGCGAAACCGAAGCGCTGCGCCGTCTGGCGGATGGAGCGCTCGTTGTCGCTGGACGCGATGCCAAGCCTGAAGCCACGACGGTGCAGGCGACCGAAGAAGGCGGCAAGATCGGTGACCGGTACGGAAAAGTCGGCGGCATGGGAAAAGAGAGAGTCGAGCGTGATCGTCAGTTCCATGACATCGACCCTGGAACCCGCCGCGACCAGCCCCTCGGCGATCTGCCGGGTATTGCCGGCAGCCAGTAGACTGTCGGGCACGATATGGCCGGTCACCGGGTCCATCCCGGTCGCCAGCAACAGATGGTCGGCTAGCGCCGGATCGCCTTGCGAGGCGATGCGCGCCAATTCACGGTTTACCGGCAGCCAGCTCTCATCATAATCGAGCAGGGTGCCGTCCTTGTCGAAGAGGATGCCCTTGATTTGCGCAGCCATCATCTTTTCCATCAGCCCTCTGCCACCGACCTCGGCAGCAGTCTTGCCTTCACCGTCAGCGGATTGATGTAAGGCTCGAGAGACTTCACCGTCGCCGTCAGCGCGCCGCGCATTTCCTGCACAGCCGTGACGCCGGCCTCGATCATGCTGCGCCGCGCCTCGCCGTTGATGAGCAGATAATGCACGCCCTTGGCCAGCATCTCGGTATCGCGCACCATGCGGGCGCTGCCGCGCCGGGCAAGCTTCTGATAGGCTTCGCGGAAATTCTGGACATTGCTGCCGGAAAGCACAGCGCAGCCCAGCATGGCGGGTTCGAGCGGATTTTGTCCGCCTTCGGCAAAGAGCGAGCGGCCGACGAAGGCGACTTCTGTCATCCGCAGGTAAAGACCCATCTCGCCGATCGTATCGCCGAGGAAGATATCGACATCCGGCGAGAGTACGTCGTCGCGCGTGCGGCGGGCAACCTTGAGGCCCTGCTTGACGAGCATTTCTTCGATCTCGTCGGAGCGCTCGGGATGGCGCGGCACGATAATCGTCAGCTGGGCGTTGCGCTCCTTCAGCGTCCGATGAACGACCGCCGCGGCATTTTCCTCGCCGTCGAAAGTCGAGATCGCAGCCCATGTCTTGCGATCGCCGATCTGCTTCTTATAGCGGGCGAGGACGGATGCGTCGTAAGGCGGTGCGTCCGTATCGACCTTGAGATTGCCGGAGGTCGTCACGTGCCTTGCCCCGAGATCGCGAAAACGCTCGGCATCGATATCCGACTGCGCGATCACAAGCGCGAGGTTTTCGAACAGCGCCTCGGCAATGGCCGTTCGACGCTGCCAGCGCGCGAAGGAGCGATCCGACATGCGAGCATTGACGAGGATTTGCGGAATACGGCGGCGGCCGAGTTCCATGACGGTCGCCGGCCAGATTTCCGACTCTGCAATGATGGCGCAATCCGGCTGCCAGTACTCGAGGAAGCGGCTGACGGCGGGTTTCAGGTCGAGCGGTACATATTGATGGATCGCCTCATTGCCGATGCGCTCGGCGGCGAGCCTTGCCGAGGTGATCGTGCCCGTCGTCAGGATCACATGAATGTCGCGGCGGCGGATTTCGCGGATAAGCGGAATGACGGCGTTTGTCTCACCGACACTCGCAGCATGGAACCAGACAAGCGGACCCTGCGGCCGGTTTGCGCTGGCATAACCAAAGCGCTCCGTGCGGCGCGCACGCTCTTCCTTGCCCTTCGCAGTCCGGTAGGCGAGATAGGCGCCGACGATCGGAGAGGCGATGACCCCTGCCGTCCGATAGACGCCCAGCGCGAACCGCGCTCTTGGCGAACTCATCTAAAATGCCTCCGATCAGCGATGATCGACATCAAACCCATTCCCCAATTATTGTTGCGGCCGGAATGACCGAGTAATTTGTTCAGAATGCGTCAATCGCCTGTGGCGCGTATCTAACGATGCGCAAAGACAGCCGAATGGGGCGGCATCCGGCGCGTAAAATCCTGAAAAATTAGTTATTTCCAGCCTTGTCCTGCGGATCGAGCAAGCGATGCATATGGACGATGAAGTAACGCATATGTGCGTTGTCCACGGTCGACTGCGCCTTGGCCTTCCAGGCCCCTAGCGCCGAGGCGTAGTCCGGAAAAATACCGACAATATCGAGATCATTCAGATCGCGGAACTGAACATCGGTCAGGCTTTCCAGTTCGCCGCCAAATACGAGATGCAAGAGCTGCTTTTTGCCGCCAGATTCCGTCATTTTCTTCGCCTTCTCTTCTGGTCTCCTCCGCGCTTTCATCTGCGGGATTTTGACGCAAACGTCAACTGCTTCGTATTTCAGCAAGCCCTTCTAGAAACTCCGCAACGCGAGGGCCAGCAGCGCCGCAAAGCTCGGCATGACTAACCTCAGAACGGTTGTAGAGGACCGAGCGCCCATCGAGATCGGTCAGCCGGCCGCCGGCGCGTTCGAGGATGAGATCGGCTGCGGCAAGATCCCAGTCATGCGAATTGCGCTTGACGAAGGTACCTTCAAGACGGCCGTCAGCGACCATCGCGATGCGATAGGCAAGCGAGGGCACATGCTTCACCCTTTCGATTTTCAGCCGGAAGGGATCGGGGAATGCCTTCAGGATGTCTTCGCCGATCGCAAAACGACTGACGGTACCCGGTTCGTTGGCCGATACGGCGATGGGCTCGCCATTCTTCATCGCGGCACCGCCTTCGACCGCCTCGAAAAGCTCGTCGAGGGCGGGAGCGTAGAGCACTCCGGCAACCGGCCTGCCGCGATGGACGACGGCAACGCTGACGCACCAGAGATCCAAGCCGCCGAGGAAGGCGCGCGTGCCGTCGATCGGATCGATGACGAAAAGCGTCTCGGCCGACAGACGGGCGGCGCTGTCCTCGGTCTCTTCGGAAAGCCAGCCGTAATCCGGCCTGGCGAGGCGTAGGATGGATTCCAGCTTTTCGTTGGCGGCGAAATCGGCAGCGCTGACGGGCGAGCGGCCTCCATTCTTCCACCAGACCTCCGGCGACTGATTGAAGAAACCGAGAGCAACATCACCCGCCTGCTTTGCGGCACCGGCGATCAATTCGAGATCGCGTTGCCAGCGGGCCGTTCGAACGTCACACATTGCATCAATCCAATTCCAACAAGGTCGGGGCGCTCTAGCGTCCCGCAAGCGTCATTCCCTCGATCGCCAGCGTGGGGGCCGCTACGCCATACTTGCGATCGATGTCGTTTGCGGGCGTCACGCGCATGAACATCTCCTTGAGGTTCGAGGCGATCGTCACTTCTGAGACAGGGAATGTCAGTTCGCCGTTTTCGATCCAGAAGCCGGTCGCGCCGCGGCTATATTCGCCTGTGAGCATATTGACACCCTGGCCGATAAGCTCAGTCACGTAGAAGCCGTTCCCGACGCTCCGGATCAACTCTTCCGGCGAGATATCACCCGGTTCCAGCGCGAGGTTCGTCGAAGCAGGCGTCACCGAATTGCCGCTGCGCACGCCGCGGCCATTGGTTTCCATGCCGATTTCACGCGCCGTCGCAGTCGAGAGGAACCAATGCTTCAGGACGCCGTCCTCGATCATCACCAGCCGCTCGCCGGAAATGCCTTCGCCATCGAAAGGACGCGAGGACGGGCCGCGGACGATCAGCGGATCGTCGGTGATCGAAAGGCCGGGTTTCAACACCTGCTGGCCCATCTTGTCGCGCAGGAAGCTGGATTTGCGCGCCACGGACGCGCCATTGATGGCGCCAGCGATGTGGCCGACGAAACCGCGGGCGATGCGCGGATCGAAGACGACGGTGATGCCCTTGCCGGTATCGACCTGACGCGGATTGAGGCGCTTGACGGCACGCTCGCCGGCGCGGCGGCCGATTTCGGCGGCATCGTCGAGTTCGGCGTAATAAAGGCGGCTGTCGTAATCGTAATCGCGCTCCATGCCGGTGCCTTCGCCGGCAATGACGCTCACGGAACGGCCGAAGCGCGAGCCCATATAGCTGCCTTGGAAGCCGTGCGAAGTGACGAGAACCAGCCCCCCGAAACCAGCGGAGGCTCCGCCCCCGGACGAGTTGGTGACACCCTTGATCTCAAGTGCCGCGGCTTCAGTCGCAAGCGCTGCCTCGCGCAGCATGTCGGCGGAAACGTCCGTCGGGTCGAAAAGCTCAAGATCGCCATAGGACTTCGCAAGCCTCTGCTCATCGGCAAGGCAGGCGAAGGGATCTTCAGGCGAGACCTTTGCCATCGCGACCGCGCGTTCAGCGAGCGCCTTCAGGTCGAAGCCGGGATTGGCGGAAACGCTCGCGACCTTCCGGCCAACGAAGACGCGCAGCGAGAAATCGTCGCTCTCAGACGATTCCGTGCCTTCGACCTTGCCGAGGCGGATGCTGACGGATTGCGAGCGCGAGCGCACGACAACCGCATCGGCGGCATCGGCGCCGGCCGTCCTGGCAAGATCGATCAACTGGCTTGCACGGGAAAGAAGTGTCGAGGAATCTATTTCTGAGGACATGATTTGGCCTTTCCTTGGGCTTCCATTTATTGTGCACTTCCGAAAGCATCAAGGCCGCGGCCGCCGATTCTTTTTCGCGCGGCTTGCGCGCTTCCCGCCATTGAAAGAAACTCCGCGACATGTCCGCCCCCAATGCCCTCTTTTCCGAAACGATCCTGCTGCTCGGCGGCGCGGTCGTTGCCGCCCCGATCTTCAAGAAGCTCGGCCTCGGCACGGTGCTCGGCTATCTTGCCGCGGGCGTCGTTATCGGTCCGATATTTCATGGCATCACGGACGGAGAGCAGATTTTGGGCGTTGCCGAGCTCGGCGTCGTCTTCCTGCTCTTCATCATCGGCCTCGAGCTCAAGCCCTCGCGGCTCTGGCAGATGCGACGCGACATCTTCGGGCTCGGCACCGCGCAGGTGATGCTGACGGGACTGGCGCTGACGGGGCTTGCCTATTTCTCCGGCGTGCTCGACTGGCGGGGAAGCGTCGTTGCTGGCTTTGGGCTGGCGCTTTCTTCCACTGCCTTTGCGATGCAGATCCTCGATAATGTTGGCGAGGTGAACACCAAATATGGGCAGCGCTCCTTTTCGATGCTGCTTTTCCAGGACCTGGCAATCGTGCCGCTCTTGGCGCTGATCACCATTCTGGACGGTGGAACCGGCAGCAACGCGCCGCTTATGGACTTTGCGATCGCGGTCGGTGCCGTCGGCGCGATGGTCGTCATGGGGCGCTATCTTCTGACGCCGCTCTTCCAGGTGATTGCAAGGACCGGAGCACGCGAGGCGATGATCGTCGCGGCGCTTTTCGTGGTCATGGGATCGGCGAGCCTGATGCAGTTTGCCGGACTTTCCATGGCGATGGGCGCGTTCCTGTCCGGCGTCATGCTCGCCGAATCCTCCTACCGGCACGAGCTTGAGGCGGATATCGAACCTTTCCGCGGCGTGCTTCTCGCTATCTTCTTCATGGCGGTCGGTCTGTCGCTGGAACTGGACGTTCTGATCGACAACGCGCTCTTCATCGTCGTCGCGGTGCCGATCGTGATGGCCGTCAAGGCTGTGATCATCTACGGCCTCTGCCGGGTGAGCGGTTCTTCGCACGACGACGCCATCCGCATCGCTTTCCTGCTCCCGCAGGGCGGCGAATTCGGCTTCGTGCTGTTCACGACTGCCGGTGCGGCGGGACTGATGCCCTTCAGCACGGCATCGCTTCTGGTCGCCATCGTTACACTGTCGATGGCGCTGACTCCGCTCGGGGCAGCACTTTCGAAACGTATGCTGAAAGGGGAGGATCAAGAGGAGCTCGATGAGGACTTCGAGGGTGCGGGGGCCGATGTGTTGATGGTCGGCTTCTCGCGTTTCGGCCAGATCGCCGCGCAGATCCTGCTCGCGGGCGGGCGCGACGTGACGGTCATCGATTTCTCCGCGGACCGTATCCGCCAGGCGTCCTCCTTCGGCTTTCGTATCTATTTCGGCGACGGAACGCGCAAGGACGTGCTGCGCTCGGCCGGCATCGACAAGGCGAAGATCGTCGTCGTCTGCACGCAGAAGCGGGAAATCACCGACAAGGTGGTGGACCTGGTGCAGGCCGAATATCCGCACGCGAAACTCTTCGTGCGCTCCTACGACCGTGTCCATTCAATCGCCCTCAGGAACCGCAACGTCGACTACGAACTGCGCGAAACGTTGGAATCCGGCCTACTGTTTGGCCGCCGCACGCTTGAGGCGCTCGGGGTCGACGATGCGGACGCCTTGGAGATCGGCGAGGATATCCGCAAGCGCGACGAGGAGCGGCTGGCGCTTCAAGTGACCGGTGGGCTGCAGGCGGGCCGCGACATGCTTTTTTCCCAGCCGGTCCGGCCAGAACCGCTGGTGAAGCCCAAGCGAACGATGGATTTCGACGAAGATCCGCTAGCGGGAACGGCTGACGTGACAGCGGATGCCTAGGCTCTAAGGCGGGCTTCGAATTCCTGATCGAGTGCGCGCTTCAGTTCATCCTTGACGCCCGCAGACATCGCCAGTACCTCGCGCGCCTTGAGAAAATCCATCACGCCAGTGCGGCCGACGGCCGGGCGCAGGAAGATATGCGGCGGCTGGAGCTTGAGTTTCAGCGTGATTGCCGTCTGCATCATCAGCTGGCCGGAACCGAAAATGCTTTCCATGCGGTTCGGAATATGTGTGCCGTCGCCTTCCGGCGCACCGACGACATCGACACCGATGACGATGTCGGCAATATCCATCAGGCACTCGTAGGGGACCGGATTGCTGATGCCGCCATCGATCATCACCCGGCCGTGGAGGCGAACGGGCATGAAGACTGCAGGGATGGAAGACGATGCGGCAAGCGCCGGAAACAGCGCTCCTTCGCCGATGATGACTTCGCTCTGACCGTAGTAGTCGGTCGTGATGACGTTCATCGGAATTGGCAGATCTTCGAAGCGATCGGGCAGGCCGGCCGGCAGGAAGGCCTTGAGGATACGCTCGAGATTGAACTGGCCGATACGGATGCCCTTTGCGACGGCGTCCCGGACCGTCTGCGGCCGGAGACCCCAGATGCGGCTGACGACAGCCGTCTTGTTACCGACCGTCATCAGCGCGTGCTCGCGGATCGCCTCGCCACTCATGCCGGCCGCCATGCCCACACCCATGATGGCGCCGATCGACGCGCCGGAAATCGCAACGGGCCGGATGCCGAGCTCGTCCAGGGCTTCGATCACGTGGATATGGGCGAGCCCACGGGCACCGCCGCCGCCGAAGGCGATGGCCACCGTCGGCATGCGGCTCGCAACAGGCATTTCGTTATTCGCAACAACCGCCTGCCGCACAACTCAACTCCGGATAACCCGCCGCCCTTATTCAGGCTGGTAGCGGAAGAAATGAACCCTTGTATCGCCAAAGATGCGATCTTCGAGGAAGAGATAGGAAGGATCAACTGAAACGGCAACATCCGACCGCTCTTCGAGAACGGCAACCGCGCCCGGCACGAGCCAGCCGCCCTTGGCGGCAGCTGCCATCGCCTTTTCACCCAGACCCTTGCCATAGGGTGGATCGGCGAAAAGCATGCTGAAGGGCTCGAGATTGCCGACGGAACCTAGGTCCGTGGCGTCACGCCGCAGAATGCGGGTGCGGCCGTGGAGGCCGAGCGCATCGATATTCTCCCAGAGAAGCCCCCTGCCCTCGACGCTGTTTTCGACAAAGAGCGCATGACGGCAGCCGCGCGAAATGGCTTCAAGGCCGACGGCGCCGGTGCCGGCAAAAAGATCGAGAATCCGGGTGCCATCGAGGCATTCCGAATAGGCGTGGCTCAGGATATTGAACAGGCTCTCACGCGTCCGGTCGGCAGTCGGCCGGATGTCGTTCGATTTCGGTACGGCGAGCGGCCGTCCGCGAAACTCACCGCCGACGATCCGCACCGCGCGTCATTCCCTTTCCTCTCGGTCCACCGCGCGACGGGCCGCCCGAAGGCTTGCCACCACCGCCCGGCCGATCGCCCTTAGGCTTGCTTGAGAAATTCTTCGAGCCGCCGCCCGGCTTGCCGAAGCTCTTGCCGCGGGGCTTGTCGCCTGCAGGTTTATCGCCAAACGGCCTTTCGCCGCGCGGCCGTTCGGAGCGGCCCTCGCCGGGAGCGCTACGGGCAGCGCGCGGACGATCGCCGAAGGCATGGGGACGCTCGTCACCTTCTTCGCGTGGTCTGCGGTCGTCGCGGGGCTTGTCGCGAAAAGGCCGATCCCCACGCGGGGGACGGTCACCGGACGGGCGGTCACCACGCGCGGGACGATCACCGAATGAACGCGGACGGTCGTCACCCTCAGCACGTGGTCTGCGGTCGCCACGGGGTTTGTCGCCGAAGGGCCGCTCGCCGCGCGGAGGACGGTCGCCGGACGGGCGGTCGCCACGAGCCTGACGGTCGCCAGAACCGCGATCCGGGCGCGCAGGACGATCGCCGAACGAGCGCTTGCGGCCAAAACCCTCGCCGCCATCCTTGGACTTCGGCGAAACTTCGCTGGAGCGGATCCACTCGCCTTCCTCGTCGCGGGCGCGGTTGATCTGCACGCGTGGCCGGTCGTCGCCGTAGTTGGAAGGCTGCGGCTTACTGCTGCCCGGCTTCTCGCCACGCTTGCGGGCGGTCTGGGCATTCTTCGCAACCTTGGCGGCTGCCTTTTCGCCGAGCGGACGGGCGCCGGGCGCCATCCAGACGTTGGCGTTTCTGCGGCTGCCAAGCGCCGGGCGCTTGGGCCGGTCGTCTTCCTTGCGGCCAACATCGCGGTCGCCTTCGCGCCTGCCATCACGGCGATCGTCGCGCTTGGTGTCGAGACGGCTCAAAGCACGCTCGCGCTTGTCCTCAGGCTTCCAGGAGCGCTCGCGCTTCTCCGGCTTCGTTTCCACCTCTTCCTCGGCAGCAAGGGCAGGCGCGTTATAGATCGGGGCATCGAAGTTCGCCTTGGCGTCCTCGATCAGGCGAGGGCCAAGCTGATCGCGCAGCGTGCGTCCACGCACTTCAACGACGTGGCCTTCCGGCAGATCGCCGAGTTGGAACGGACCGTAAGAAACGCGGATGAGACGGTTGACGTCGAGGCCGAGCGCGCCGAGCACATTCTTGATTTCACGGTTCTTGCCTTCGCGAAGACCCATGGTGATCCAGACGTTGGAACCCTGGGTGCGGTCAAGCGTCGCTTCGATGGAGCCGTAGAGCACGCCGTCGACGGCAATGCCGTCCTTCAGCTTGTCGAGCGCTTCCTGATCGATCTCGCCATGGGCGCGCACGCGGTAGCGGCGGAGCCAGCCGGTGGTCGGCAGTTCGAGCGCGCGGGCAAGACCGCCGTCATTGGTCAGCAGCAGCAAACCTTCGGTATTGATGTCGAGCCGGCCGATCGACATGACGCGCGGCAGCTCTTCTGGCAAATTGTCGAAAACCGTCGGGCGGCCTTCCGGGTCGGAATTGGTGGTCACCAGACCGGCCGGCTTGTGGTAGAGCCAGAGGCGCGTGCGCTCGATGCCGCGGATCGGCACGCCGTCGACCTCGATCTTATCGGTAAGCGTCACGTTGACCACCGGCGTATCGAGCGTCTTGCCGTTCAGCGTGACGCGGCCTTCCATGATCATGCGCTCGATGTCGCGGCGCGAGGCAACGCCTGCGCGCGCCATGACCTTGGAGATGCGTTCCGCCTTGGCTTCGCCCTCGGTCTCGGCGACTGCAGCCTTGGGGGCCGCCGAGCTTCTTGCCAGTTTGCCTTCGGTTTTCGGCCGCGCATCGTGCGCGGAGGGCTTGCCGCCCGGCCGTTTTGGCTTGTCTTTGAATGTCATTTGTTGTTTGCCTGCCTTTTGGGGCCTGTCTATCAGGTCGCGCCCTTGCGGTTAAGTGGGAAATTGCCGGATCGTGAAGACAAATCGGTTTATGGAGATGGCCCTTGACGAAGCGCGAGCAGCGGGCGAGCGCGGCGAAGTGCCGATCGGCGCCGTGGTGGTGCTCGATGGCGCCGTCGTCGCGCGCGCCGGCAACCGGACGCGGGAGCTCAACGACGTCACGGCCCATGCCGAAGTAGCTGCGATCCGCATGGCTTGCGACGTCCTGGGGCAGGAGCGTCTGGTTGGCGCCGACCTCTACGTGTCGCTGGAGCCCTGCACCATGTGTGCCGCGGCCATCTCGTTTGCGCGCATCCGCAGGCTCTATTACGGCGCCGAAGATCCCAAAGGCGGGGCAGTCGACAATGGTGTGCGGTTCTACGCCCAGCCGACCTGCCATCACGCGCCGGAGGTCTATTCCGGTTTGAACGAAACGGAATCAGCGGGCATTCTCAGGACGTTCTTTGCCGAAAAGAGAGAGCTTCCATGACCCGAGCATTCTTGCTCTCGCCGCCATCGTCGCGCTCGCCGCCTGGCCTTACAGGGCGGTCGCGCCGGGTGCAGGGAAAATCCCGATGCAATGGTCTTTTCGGGGCAAGGTGAATTGGTCGGCGCGCCGGCTCATGGCCTTCGGCTTCGTGCCGGCACTTGACGCCGCCATTTTCATCCTGCTGATCGCAAAAAGCATGGCCGGCGGAAACGAGCTCGCTTTCTCCGGCTGTTTTCTTTTCGGATGTCAGATTGTGCACATCGCGCTCGTTCGCCGCTGGTTTGCGACGCGGCAAGCCTGAGATGGCCCGGACTTACTGAAGGAGGTTCCACCACTGCTTGCCGGTGCCGGCAACTGCGGCATCCTTCTTGCGCTGCTTTGCCTTCTTGAGCTCGGGTTCGCCAAGATCTTCCAGCTTGGCGGGATCGTCGACCT
Organism: Rhizobium mongolense USDA 1844; assembly: GCF_000419765.1. Taxonomy (GTDB): domain Bacteria; phylum Pseudomonadota; class Alphaproteobacteria; order Rhizobiales; family Rhizobiaceae; genus Rhizobium; species Rhizobium mongolense. The sequence continues at coordinate 268,255 of NZ_ATTQ01000010.1, forward strand.
GGCGATAGGTCGACGGCGGATCGGAAATGTAGCGGCGCTGATCAAGATAGGCCCCCTTCTGCAGGGCGCGGGCTTCGCGGTAGGCCTTGGTCTGCGCTTCGGTCGTCTGGCGACCGCCTTCGACGCCGTTCTTGGCGAGCGGCGACACATAGGTGTACTTGTCTTCGTTATCGTCGGCTTCCTTGACGAGGCGTGCGCGGGTTTCTTCCGGCGACTCGACCCACTGCGGATTTTCCTTGCTCGCGATCGTCTGCTGCGGCTCGACCAGCGCCTCCCCGGAAGCCTGGGCAGGCAAGATCAGCGTCGGGCGCGGCGTGTACTTGACGCCCTTGTTCTTCGGCTCGCGGGGAGCCAGAGACACGGACTGGCCGATATCATCGCCAAGCTGCGTCATCGCCGTCGTGCCTGTACCGTAGGTCGGGCTGCAGCCGGAAGCTATCGAGCCCGCCGCCACAACAACAGCCAGGCAAGCGCCTACACGGAACCAACGCGTCGCTAACATGAAAACCCTTCCAGCCATGCCGGTGCAATCATCGCCCTACCGGATGATCGTCCCCCTGACGTAAAAATCCGGCCATTTTCAGGCAGCTTTTACCGGATGAACTGCAAAAGAGCAATTCATCCGGCAATTTTCTTCAGTATTACAATCCGAGTTCGCGCAATGCAGCGGCATCGCGGGCCGATACATCCGGATACTGCGGATCGGAGCCGACATCCTTGGTGATACGCCAGGAGCGGGCGCATTTGGTGCCCTCGGCAAGTGCTGGCTCGACGCTGACGCCCGGAACTTCCGGCAGCCGGAAGGCTGCGGCCGGCCCCTCGGCGCCGTCGACGGCAATATCCGAGGTGATGCAGATTTCCGAGAAATCCAGCCCATCAAGAGCAGCGCGAAGCACGCTGTCCGTGACATGCACGACGGGCGCTGCTTCCAGCGACGAGCCGATCCGCTTGTCCTTGCGCTCGATCTCCAGAGCGCCGGTGACGACCGAACGGATCGCACGGACCTTCTTCCACTTGCCGGCCAGCGCCTCGTTCTTCCATTCAGGCGGGATCACCGGGAACTGCTCGAGATGAACCGAGACCGCCGACGGATCGCGCGACAGCCACGCCTCTTCCATCGTGAAGGGCAGCATCGGCGCCATCCAGGTCACCATGCAATCGAAGATATTGCGGATGACATGGAGAGCCGCACGGCGCCGCTGGCTCGACGGCGCATCGCAGTAGAGCGTGTCCTTGCGGATGTCGAAATAGAAGGCCGAGAGCTCGACATTGGCAAAGTCGATGAGCGCGCGCGCGATCTTCTTGAAGTCGAAGGCATCGTAGTTCTCGCGCACGAGTTCGTCGAGCTCGGCCAAGCGGTGGAGCATCAGCTGCTCCAGTTCCGGCAGATCGGCGAGTGCGATCACTTCGCCCTTGTCGTGGGCGAGGGTGCCAAGCATCCAGCGGATCGTGTTGCGGAGCTTTCGGTAGGCATCGACATTCGTCTGGATGATCGTCTTGCCGACGCGAAGGTCGTCCGCGTAGTCGGAGGTCATGACCCAGAGGCGGAGGATATCCGCACCGGCATCCTTCATAACTTCCTGCGGCGCAGTGACGTTGCCCTTGGACTTCGACATCTTCTCGCCCTTCTCGTCCATGGTGAACCCATGGGTGAGGACGGCGTTGTAGGGCGCGCGGCCGCGGGTAGCGGCCGATTCGAGCAGTGAGGAATGAAACCAGCCGCGATGCTGGTCCGAGCCTTCGAGGTAGAGATCGGCCGGCCATTTAAGGTCCGGGCGGTCTTCCAGCGTGAAGGTGTGCGTGGAGCCCGAGTCGAACCAGACGTCGAGGATATCCATGACCTGCTTCCACGGCTCGTTCGCCTTCTTGCCGAGGAAACGCTCACGCGCACCTTCGGCGAACCAGGCGTCGGCGCCTTCCTTTTCGAAGGCTTCGAGGATGCGGGCATTGACCTCGTCGTCCTGCAGGATCAGACCTTGCTCGTCGACGAAGACGCAGATCGGCACGCCCCAGGCGCGCTGGCGCGAAAGCACCCAATCCGGGCGCTGTTCGATCATGGCGCGCAGGCGATTCTGGCCGGCAGCCGGTACGAAGCGTGTCTCATCGATCGCGTTCAGCGCACGGGAGCGCAGTGTCGTTCCGTCGCCGAGCTCCTTGTCCATATGGACGAACCACTGCGGCGTGTTGCGGAAGATGACCGGCTTCTTCGAGCGCCAGGAATGCGGATAAGAGTGCTTCAGGCGGCCGCGTGCGAAGAGGGCGTGACGGGCGATCAACGCTTTGATGACGCGCTCATTGGCATCACCCTTCTTGCCGCTGTCGTCGATAACCCGCGCCGCGCCGCCTTCCGCATCCGGGCCGAAGCCAGGCGCGTCGATGGTGAAGAAGCCGGCATCGTCGACCGGGAACGGGATCGTGGACGAGATGCCGCGCGCTTCGAGCTCCCGCATATTGTCCATCCAGGCATCGAAGTCCTCGCGACCGTGGCTGGGGGCGGTATGGACGAAACCGGTACCGGCGTCATCGGTCACATGCTCGCCATCAAGCAGCGGTACCTGGAAATCATAGCCGCCGCCGAGGCCGTGCAGCGGGTGCGCGCAGGTGACGGCGGAAAGTTCATCCGCTTTAATATCGCGAACGAAATTGAAGGTCACTTTCGCCTTGGCAGCGGATTCCTCAGCCAAGCGCCTGGCAAAGATCAGCTTCTCGCCCGGCTGCGGGCCGAAGTCGTTCTCGGCGGTCGCAACTTCGTAGAGGCCATAGGGGTAGCGCGACGAGAACGCGACCGCGCGGTTGCCCGGGATCGTCCAGGGGGTCGTCGTCCAGATGACCACGAAGGCGCCGGCCAGAGCGGCGGGGCCCTCCGCGACGGGGAACTTCACCCAGATCATGTCGCTTTCGACATCGGCGTATTCGACTTCGGCTTCCGCCAGCGCAGTGCGCTCGACGACCGACCACATGACCGGCTTGGAGCCTCGGTAGAGCTGGCCGCTTCTTGCGATCTTCAAAAGCTCGCCGGCAATGCGCGATTCGGCGTGGAAGTTCATCGTCGTATAGGGATTATCGAAGTCGCCCTCGATGCCGAGGCGCTTGAACTCCTCGGACTGAACCTTGATCCAGCCGGCGGCGAAGTCGCGGCATTCCTTGCGGAATTCGTTGATCGGAACTTCGTCCTTGTTCTTGCCCTTCTCGCGGTACTTCTCCTCGATCTTCCATTCGATCGGAAGGCCGTGGCAGTCCCAGCCGGGAACGTAGTTGGCGTCAAAGCCGCGCATCTGGAACGAGCGGTTGATGACGTCCTTGAGGATCTTGTTCAGCGCGTGGCCGATATGGATGTTGCCGTTCGCATAGGGAGGGCCGTCGTGGAGGACGAACTTCTCGCGTCCGGCGGCGGATGCGCGCAGCTTCCCGTAGAGGCCCATCTGCTGCCAGCGTGCAACGATTTCCGGCTCCTTCTGCGGCAGACCGGCGCGCATCGGGAAGTCGGTTTCGGGCAGGTAGAGGGTCTTCGAGTAGTCGATCTTTTCGGCTGTGTCGGTCATGTTTCAGCAATCGTTTCTGGGCGCCTTCAAGGCGCGACGGCTTCAAAAATGTCTGATGACGGAAGCGCTCGTTTACCCAAGCGCCAAAAACCCGGACCTTCCGGCGGCTCAGCGCGCGCGGAAGGCCGGGCCGATAATTCGCATCGCACTCGACAGCCGGACTTTATCCATAGCGCCGGTTCATAGGCGTTTTTGCCGGGAAAAGGAAGAGGGATTTGAGGCCGCGCCAACCGGCATCGCGGCATCAGACGAAACAAAGCTTCAGGTCGAGTTCGCCGAGCGGCCGGACACCCGCAAGCAGCGCCCTCGCCTCCTGCTCGTCACGCCTGATCTGCTCGACGAGCGGCTCCAGGCCGTCGAACTTCAGTTCGGGCCGCAGGTGGCCGAAGAAGGAGACGGAACAGGTCCGGCCGTAGAGGTCGCCGCTGAAATCGAAGAGATAGGTCTCCAGCAGCGGCGCACCGTTTTCAACCACCGTCGGGCGGCGGCCGTAGCTCGCAACTGCATCGAAGAGCTTGCCGTCGTCCAGGCGGAAGCGGACGGCGTAAATGCCGGCTGCAAGTTCGGCCTCCGGCGGAAGCTGCATGTTTGCGGTTGGAAAACCGAGTTCGCGGCCAAGCTTTTCGCCGCCGATCACCTCAGCCTCGACGGTGTAGCGGTAGCCGAGCAGCGCGGCGGCCTCGCTGACATCGCCTTCCTTCAACAACTCGCGGATGCGGCTCGATGAGACGACCTCGGCATTCTCGTCGCGGAAGGCATCGATCAGCGTGACGCCGAAACCGTATTTATGGCCGGCATCCATAAGGAAGGCCGGGCCGCCCTCGCGATTCTTGCCGAAATGGAAGTCGAAGCCGGTGACGACTTCGGAGGCGCCCAGCCAGTCCTTCAGGATGCCGTGGATGAAGTCGTCCGGCGAGCGCTGCGAGAATTCGCGGTCGAAGGGATATTCGATGACGGCGTTGAAGCCGATCGCTTCCAGGATGCGGGCCTTCAGGGGCGCAGGCGTGATGCGGAAGACCGGTGTTTCCGGCCTGAAGACCGTGCGGGGATGCGGTTCGAAAGTCAGCACCAGCGCCGGGATGTCCCGCTCTTTCGAGATTTCCAGCGCGCGGTTCAGCACCGATTGATGGCCGCGATGAACGCCGTCGAAATTGCCGATGGCAATCACCCCGCCCTTCAGGTGGGCAGGCAAGGGTTCGCGGGTTTCATTGCGGTGAAAAACGGTCATCGGCGGGCTTCTTCTTATGCGAGGCGCGGCATCCACCACTTGGGCGCGGCCTTCTCGCGTTCAAGATAGGCATGCAGGATCGCCTCGTCGGTCTCGCCGTTCAGCGTGTATTCCTTCGCGTGGATACCGCCGCTGATATAGAGAAGATCGAGGCCGTAATCGAGAGCGCCGTGCACATCCGTCGGCATGCCGTCGCCGATGGCAAGAATGCGGCTTTTTGGGAAGTCGCCGTGGAGTTCGTGCGCGGTTGCCAGCACGGCGTCGTAGATCGGCGCGTGCGGCTTTCCGGCGATGCGGATCTCGCCGCCCAACTGGTGGTAATAGGCAGCCATGGCGCCGGCGCAGGGGATGATGCGGTGACCACGTTCAACGACAAGGTCCGGATTGGCGCAGACCATCGGCACGTTGCGCGCCTGAAAATCCTTGAGCATATCCGTGTAGTCTTCCGGCTTTTCCGTCTCGTCGTCGAAGAAACCGGTGCAGACCACGGATTGAGCTTCCTTCGCATCGACGCGCTCGACGCCGAGACCTTCGATGATGGCCAGATCGCGATCCGGGCCGAGCAGGAACACCTTCTTCGGGCCTTCGGCGATCAGGCCGCGGGTGACGTCGCCAGAGGTGACGATCCGGTCATAGGCGCCGTCCTGGATGCCGATCTGGCGAAGCTGGGCGACGACCTGAGGCGCAATGCGCGGCGAATTGGTAATGAGGATGACGGCAAGACCCTCGCCGCGCGCGGCTTCCAGAGCGGCAGCGGCCGTCGGAAAAGGATCGACGCCATTGTGCAGCACGCCCCACACATCGCAAAACACCGCATCATACTGGCTGGTGATCTCCGCAAAACTTCTAATCCGCTTGGCCATCCGATTTCCCGATTTGCTTTCAGTCAGGCGTGACATTGCAAAGGCATGCCGCGATGGCAAGGTATTTTCGGGCGATCGTCAGCAAAAACCGTCGGACCTTCAACGAGAGGAACGCCACGCCGTTGACAGCCTGCGCGGGCGTTCCGAAGCTCACACAACCGACGCGCGTCGAATCGGGCGATGTTTCGCACAATTCCCGCCCTCTTCACAATTCCGGCGCAAAATTCCGTGATGGGTCGTCTTGACTCCTTCTGGAGCCATCCCTAAATGCTCGGCGCTAGCACTCCTCAACGGAGAGTGCTAACACTTATCCATGTGGGCCGTCCGGCCTGCGAATGTCATTTGATCGAGGGATTAGACAATGGCAAGCACCAATTTCCGCCCCCTTCACGACCGCGTCGTCGTTCGCCGCGTTGAATCCGAAGAAAAGACCAAAGGCGGCATCATCATTCCCGANACCGCTAAGGAAAAGCCGCAGGAAGGCGAAATCGTCGCCGTCGGNTCCGGCGCTCGTGACGAGTCNGGCAAGGTCGTCGCTCNCGACGTCAAGGCTGGCGACCGCGTNCTGTTCGGCAAGTGGTCCGGCACNGAAGTCAAGATCAACGGCGAAGACCTTCTGATCATGAAGGAAGCCGACATCATGGGCATCATCGGCTGATCCAGCCGGTCGCTTTTTACCCGAAATCGCTGACAACCCTTCTCAGGAGTTTTCAAAATGGCAGCTAAAGAAATTAAGTTCGGCCGCACCGCGCGCGAAAAGATGCTGCGCGGCGTCGATATCCTCGCTGACGCAGTCAAGGTAACGCTCGGCCCGAAGGGTCGCAACGTCATCATCGACAAGTCCTTCGGCGCGCCGCGCATCACCAAGGACGG
>NZ_ATTQ01000011.1 GCF_000419765.1 Rhizobium mongolense USDA 1844
ATCGCCGTGCACAGATTGGTCTTGCGCGACAGGCAGGACGGGCATTGACGGCATTCCGGCGTATAGAGCGGAATGACGTGGTCGCCCTTCTTGACCGAGGTGACGCCCGGGCCGACATCGACGACGATGCCGGCACCCTCATGGCCGAGGATTGCCGGAAACAGGCCCTCCGGATCGGCGCCTGACAGCGTGAAATCGTCCGTGTGGCAGATGCCGGTCGCCTTGACCTCGACCAGAACCTCGCCGGCCCGCGGGCCTTCCAGCTGCACGGTCATGACTTCCAGCGGTTGTCCAGCCTGAACGGCAACGGCGGCGCGGGTTTTCATCTTTTATCCCTTTCTAACGCTCATTCCCTCATCGAATTGGCTGCCGCGCGCGGCATGTCATCCACCCACACAGGAGGCCTCGTGGTCTTTCGCCGCTTGAGGCTTGTCTGCCTTCTTAGCTGGACGACCGCGTGGCGCGTCGCCGAGGCCCGTGCCGCTGTTAAAAATCCAGCGGCGGCCGGCGGCAGAAATACATATTTTCGGAGTGTGCGCATCTGAAGTCCTCCCGATGTTGGTGTTCACCCGGGGCTCATCGGGAGACCACAAGGCCGACCCAAGCGCTCAACTTGTTGTCTATGATGGGACGTTCGCTTCCGTCAGCGTGTCACGGTTCGCCAGGTGGGCAGGAGGCACCATTGTTGCCCGTCCTCGTACCTACGGGACTCTGCCGCTCCCATTCGGCAAAGCCTTGAAGCCGGAAACCAAGCAAATACGATAAGCCTTTCAAATCACGTAAGCAATAATAAATAAATTGCTCGGTACAGGGCAAAGAATAGATGCGGTAGTTTTCCGGATCCACCTCAGCGAAGGTTGCGGTATTTACCGTCCTACGAGCCGCGGAATTCGTCGGCTGATAGTTGCCATCATAGCTTCGCTTGCTGCCCACCTGCCCTACAGTTCGCGATCGTGAACCACGGCTATGCATGCAAGCGGGGCGCGCGCTGTTCTCGCAGGATGCGCAGACAAAGTCTGCAACCACGGAACCAAGGCGCGCTCAGGTGGTTGCAGCTGGCCGCTGGTACAGACAGTGCATGCGTGGGCCGCCCCGCCGTGACTGCAGTCGGCACCACTCTCGGTGATCGCCGAATACGTCAAATCCCAGCGGGAAGCGGCCCAGGGCCGCTCTCGCCTTCCTCCCCGGCCTGAACGCCGGGGGTATCCCGCGAGGTTCACCCGGACGAGGTTTCCGGACGGATGAGAGCTAAACTGGCGGGGACGCAGAGTCAGCCGGCGTCCGGAAACCTCGTCCGGAAATCCGAAACCAGATCGTCCAGCGCCTGGACGTGGCGGGCCTGGCGCGGGATGTCGACATCGAAGATGCCTCGCACACGGGCTGGCCGCGGTGACAGCACGATGACACGATCTGCCAACAGAAGCGCTTCCCGAAGATTATGCGTCACCATCAGGGCAGTGGTGGGCCTCGCCGACCACACCGTCATCAGCAGACGCCGCAATTTGTCAGCCGTCCGTTCGTCGAGCGAGGCGAAAGGCTCGTCCAGCAAAAGGATCGCAGGTTCTGTGGCAAAGGCACGCGCGAGGGCAGCGCGACGCGCAAGGCCGAGCGAAAGTTCTGAAGGATAGAGCGACCGCATCGAGGACAAGCCCAGAATGTCGAACAGCCCGTCCAAGTCCATGTCCCGCGTGCCTTGAGACAGCGCAAGGCGGACATTCTGCTCGACGGTTCGCCAAGGCAAAAGCACGGGCTCCTGGAATACCGCGGCCATGCGATTGGAGCCGCCCTTGGGCAACTGATAGCTGCCGTAAAACGCCTGATCGAGCCCCAGCAGAATGCGCAAGGTCGTGGTTTTACCGCAGCCGGACGGCCCGAACAAACAGGCAAATTCCCCCTGCCGCACCTCGAATGAAAGTCCGCGCAGGGCATCGATGGTCACGCCCTCAGCCGACCGGAACGTCTTCTCGGCAATGTCGACCTTAAGCGGGGCGGCGGCGCCAGCGTGTTGCATGTCGTTCAAATGGCTGCACCAGGAGGAGTTCGATCAATAGCATAATGGCAACGAAAGCCAGCGAATAGGCAAGGATGGCGGCGACATCGAATATCTGGAAGTGAAGATAAATCTGGAAGCCCACCCCATTTGAACGGCCTAGCAACTCGACAACGAGCACGATCTTCCAGATCAGCGCAATACCGGATCGCGATGCGGCCGCAAAATAAGGCTGCAGCTGCGGCATTAGAATATGGCGGATCCTGTCGAGCGGGCTGAGGCGATAGACTTTTGCCATTTCGGCGTAACGCGGATCGAGCGCCCGCGCGCCCTCGCGCATGGTGACGACGACATTGGGTATCTTGTTGATCGCCACTGCGCTGATCGCCGCCGCTTCCGTCAGGCCGAACCAGATGTAGGCGAGAACGATGACGACCAGTGCCGGGAGATTGAGAAAAAGAACAAGCCACGGATTGAAGAAAGAATCCGCTCGCCGGTGCACGCCGAGCAAGACGCCGATGACCGATCCGACAAGCATCGCAATAACATAGGCGGCGGCGACCCGGGACAGCGTCACGGCCAGATGATAGGCGAGATCGCCGCTTGCCGCCTCCTTGACCAGCACACGCCAGACGTCGATCGGCGGCGGAAACCCCCGGCTCGGCCAGATTCCCGCCACGAGGTTCCAGAGCAGGCATAGTCCGAGAAGGGATGCGAAAGCCGTTGCCGCCGGCAGAAGACCACGGGAAATGGCAGTCACTCGTCGGCCTTCAACAGCCGCTTTTTCCCGTCCGCGTCCTGCTGTCATGTCTTTAAGGCCCAGAACGTTCCCGGAGCCATCTGGCGCGCCTCACCGACAAGCTTCTCCCCACCCAGTTCGGCCAGGATACCGTATAGCTTGGCGGCATCCTTCTCCTCCTCTGCGAGCGGCCTGTTCGGAATGCCTTCGCGGTAGCGATCGCGAAGCAGCTCGAGTTCCCTGCCTTCGGCTCGCACGATCGGCGCCAGCCGCTGCCATTCTGCATCGGACTGTGCCAGGAGCTTCTTGGCCGCACCGCTTGCCCGCAGGAAGTTCATGGCGACGTCCGGGTTTTCGTTTGCCCATTTGTCATGGAAAACATAGCCGAGCGCCGAAACCGGCCCCGATGCCCCGAGCGCCTTGGCGGCATCGTCGGCACCCACGAGGCGGCGGAAACCATTTGCCTCCAGCCGGGCACAGAAATGCCAGAAATTCAGCACAGCATCGAGTTCGCCGGAAACGGCCTTTTCCGACAGGAGGGGCGGTGCGCCGAAAACGATCTCGCTTTCTCTGGTCAGGTCCATCTTGTGATCACGACGGGCCAGGCCCTGGATCAGGAGCCAGCTCTTGTCGAGCGACCCACCGGTCACGCCAATTTTCTTTCCGGCAAGATCAGGAATGGCACGAATGGGCGCATCCTCCTTGACCATGATGGCGCCAACCGCGGTCGAGTAAGGTGCGAGCGTCAGATCCGCACCCTGCGAACGCTGGCGCGACACCCACAGCCAATCGGAAACGATGATATCGAGATCGCCCGCCAACATGGCGACATTGCTGGCGTCTTCCCCCGCGAAGTAGACGATCTCCACGTCGATCCCGTTGGCCGCGTCAAACTTGTGATGCTTGATGGTGTCGAGTTCCCAATTCACTGTCCCGAACTTCAAGATGCCGACCCGGATCTTCGGCGCGGACGGTTTGGCCAATGCATGGAAGCTCAGGAGACTTGTCGCAGCCAGAACGGCTGCTCCGCAAAGCGCGCGCCTCGATATGTTCATGATGCCACCTCCCGGCCAAATGCTTGCAGCGCCGTCATATTTCCCGGCTCCTGCTGGGGAAGACGCATGTCCAACGGATGAACTTCTGTGACGGATGGCTTCCCGACCACTTTGCGATCGGTCGGGACGAGATCGACGAGGTTCAATTGAGCACCTTTCACTGCACGAACGCGCGCAAAACTTGACCGACATGCTTTGCATGCCGTCCGGTTGCCGGCTTTCACAAGGTGCCCGATGGAGAGCCGACCTAAAGGATACGCGTGCCACAAAGAAGCGTCAATCATTCCGCGAGGAACCGCACCAGTCTGTTCGTTGAATGTGCGGCCCATGTTGACATGCCTCCGACATGATCGCCGCCCCGCAGTTCGCGAGATAGAGGCATGGCCACTGGCTGTTCGATGAAGCCGATGCGGCTTATGCACGGGCAAAAATAGCCGACGCCGAGATTCTGGAGGAATCAACCGATCGCCGCTACGGCAGCCGGGAATTCATCTGCTGCGATCGGGAAGGCAATGTCTGGTGCTTCGGCACTTACTGGCCGAACTGACGAACCCGGCTGTTGATGGTCCAGAGCAAAATCGCCGCAAACAGCGCAACATCGCGCTGAAAAACGATGATCTGATGCGCGGCGGCCTCTTTATTCAACGGGGCAAGCCGCGCCGGTTTCCACCCAGGCCTTGATAAGCTCGCCGAACTCGGCCTGCGTGCCCGGCACGGGCTCGCGGCCCTCGCCTGGCTTCCAGCCCCATCCGACGAGGCCGTCATGGGCCATGTGCTCGGCGATCTCATTCAGGTCCTTGCCGCCGTTGCGGTCCGGGTCCTTCAACTGCTGACAGATTTCGCCGAGAGATTTTCCGACCCAGGCCATTTCGATCGGCGCCAGATGCCAGGCCGCATTGCCGGGTATGCTCCGCAACGTCGGCGACTGCCCGACGACGGTTGCGTTTTCGGCGCCGTGACAGGTGTTGCACATCATGCCGGGAACACCCATACCACCCTCGCCGCGCGTGACCGGCGGCTCATGCGGCTGCATGCTCATCCTCTGCAGCGGCCGGTCCGTCGCCGGGTGGCAGTTGAGACAGCGTGGATGCTCGATGACCTTGCCCGCTTCCTCGAACAAAGCCACCGATCGCGCCTTCGCATCAGCAATCGATAAGAAGGAGGCAGCAGGCTTCAAGGATGTCCTGTCCACGCCCGAGGCCCCTTGCGCGAGTGCCATGAAGGATGCCGGCAGGGCGGCCAGGAGCGAAATGCTGCCCGCAATGCAAGCGAGAGCCAATCTGCTTTTCACCGTGACCTCCCTCAGCTCGTCGAAGCACTGACGATCGGCAGGCTCCGCACCGGGTTGCCGGTCAGGCGCCGCCAGGCATTGGCCACGGCTGGACCGACAGGCGGAACGCCCGGCTCTCCGACGCCCGTCGGAGCTGCAGCGGACGTGATCACCGAAACCTCCACATCCGGCATCTCGTTGATCCTGATCGAGCGATAGTCGTGGAAGTTCGACTGCACGATGGCCCCGCCCTTTCCAAGCGTCACAGCGTCAAAGAGGACGGCCCCGAGACCGTAGCCGATGCCGCCCTCCATCTGTGCCTTGACGACATTGGGATTGATTGCAACACCGCAATCGACCGCACACCAGACCTTGTGCACACGCGGAGCGCCGTCGCTGCCGACCGAGATCTCGGCGACCTGGCCCACATAGGTTCCGAAGCTCTTGACGACGGCAACGCCCCGCTGCCGCCCTGCTGCAGGCTTCGCGCCCCAATTGGCGATCTCGGCCGCCCTCCTCAAGACCCCCGCATAGCGCGGATCTTCCGTCAATAGCGCGAGGCGTCCTTCGACCGGATCCTTGCCGACCTTCTGGAGAAGCTCATCGAGGAACGTCTCAACCGCAAAGCCTGTATGGGTATGGCCGACCGATCGCCACCAGAGCGGCGGCACGGCGAGCTTCACGTTATGCGACATCACCCGCAGGTTTGCGACGTTGTAGGGGAGATTGGACGCACCCTCGACGGACGTCTCGTCGAGGTCGGCCTTGCCCATGATCGACTGGCCGACGATCGTCTGATCCCAGGCCACAATCTGGCCGTTCTTGTCGATCGCACCGCGCATCCTGTGGAGATACATCGGCCGGTAATAACCGCCGCGGATATCATCCTCGCGCGTCCACATATGCTTGACTGGACGAGATTGGTCGGTTGCCGCAAAGACGGCGGCCGCCTCCTGCATATAGGGCGAGCCGAACTGGGCCCGGCGCCCGAAACTGCCCCCCGTGATCTGGGTATTGATCCTGACCTTGGAGGGATCGAGACCGACGGCCTTTGCGGCCACCGTCTTGTCCATGCCGGGAAATTGCGCCCCGGTGTAGACGTCGAGGCTGCCGTCCGGTGCCTTTATGAACACCGCGTCAAGCGGCTCCATCGGCGCGTGGGCAAGGAACGGGAAGACGACCTCCGCCGCCAGCGTCTCAAGGCCTTCGCCGGCAAAGGCCCTGTCGACGTCGCCCTTGCTGGCGGCGCTCAAGCCATTCTCTTTGGCCGTATTGGCGTAATCGGCGGCAAGCTCCTCGCTTGAACGCGTCTCGGCGTCGGAAAGGTCCCAGTCGACCTTCAGCCGCGAGCGCCCTTTGAGGGCTGCATAGGTGTGTTCGGCATAAACGGCCACGCCCTGAGTCATCTGTTTCACGTCGATGACGCCCGTCACCTTGCGCGCCTGGCTGTCGTCAAAGGACTTGACGGTCGCGCCGAAGTGGTCGGGATGGGCAACGACGGCGACCAGAAGGTTGTCAGGAACGACGTCCAGCGTAAAGATCGCCACGCCGTTGGTCTTGGAAACAGTGTCGAGCTTCGGCAGTTCCTGGCCGATCAGCACGAATTTCTCCGGATCCTTGAGGCTCACCTCCGCCGGTGGCGCTATCGCGGCAGCCTTCGAGGCAAACGCCCCGAAGCCGCTCTCCTTGCCCGTGGCCGAATGGCGGATGCGGCCCTTTTGGACGATGATTTCACCTGCCGGAACCTTCCATTCATCCGCCGCCGCCGCAACCAGCATGGCGCGCGCCGTGGCGCCTGCCTTGCGGAACTGCTCGTAGGAATTGGCGATCGACGACGAGCCGCCGGTACCCTGCACTCCGAAAGCAAGATTTGCGTATACCTTGTCATCGGCGGGTGAATGCACCGCGCGCATCTGCCCCCAATCAGCATCGAGTTCTTCAGCGACCAACGTCGCAAGGCCGGTAAACGGCCCCTGGCCGAATTCGATATGCTTGGAGAGGACCGTCACCGTATCGTCGTTGCCGATCTTCACGAAGGTGTTGAGCATCGCAAGACCATCATCGCCGCCGGCCTGAACGCCCGTTACCGCCGCATGGGCAGGCATTCTCGACGTTAGGGCAAAACCGATAACGAGGCCGCTGCCGGCAAGAAACGCCCGGCGGGTCGTGGAAATATGCTGGAGAGTCATGGCTCAACCCTCCATCGCTGCGGCGGCATTGTGGATTGCCTGACGGATACGGTGATAGGTGGCGCATCGACAGATATTGCCGGCCATCGCACCGTCGATATCCTCGTCGGTCGGCTTGGGAATGTTCTGCAGAAGTGAGACAGCCGACATGATCTGGCCGGATTGACAGTATCCGCATTGCGGGACATCGATGGCAACCCAGGCCGCCCTTACGACCTCGGCCTCCTTGCCCTCCACGCCTTCGATGGTGAAGATTTCCGAGCCCTCGGCAGCCGAGATCGGCGTAATGCAGGAACGGCGCGTAAAGCCGTCCATGTGAACGGTGCACGCCCCGCATTGCGCCACGCCGCAGCCGTATTTCGTTCCGGTGAGTTTCTCGAAATCGCGGATGAACCAGAGCAGCGGCATGTCCGGATCACCGTCGAAAGTCTTCGTCTGTCCGTTGAGCGTGAAAGTAACCATGGCCAAGCCTCCCGGTTTGCTGGATCCGGAAGGGCTCCAGCGAGCATCGCAGCATCTTCACGGTGCCCAAATTACGGCAGAGTCTGCCTGTTGGCCATGGACGCACCGGTAACACCTCCGTTACCCGGAGGCGGCTCCGTTTAAGAAAACCGAGCATTAGGCAGCCAGCGCGCGAGCTTTCAACCAAAGAAACAAGGGAAATTTGCTCCAGCGGCTCATGTGGCCCCGCCCTTCTGTCAGGTCCGCAGTCGGCTCTCGAAGAGAGCTAATCGCAAAGCCTGTTGATTCCAGACCACTGACATAAGCCTCTAGCGGCTGCGCCACCGGTAGAACACCAAACAGAAGCCCAGCATTTGAGCACCGGCCTTTCCGCGCACCAATTGAAATGCTCTCCAACCATTTGACTACAACGCCAATGCTGAAATCACGCGGTCGCCGTCAGTTCTTCTACTCGCTTGAGGTTGAGAACCGCCTTGATCGGCAGATGGTCGGAGGCGACGCGGGCAAGCGGTGTATCATGCGCCTCGACATTGGTCAGCACACCCTTGCGGTTCGACATGATGCGATCGAGCGCCAAGATCGGCAGGCGCGCCGGAAAGCTTGCGACGGCCGGGGGCTGGGCCTCAAAAGCGGATTGAAGCGTGTTGAGCGACGAACGGTCGCCGAGCCGCCATTCGTTGAGGTCGCCAAGCAGAATGGTCGTCGCTTCGCTTCGATCGGCCATCAGCTCGACCAGCATCTGCGCCTGGCGCGCCCGCGAGTGGCGCAGAAGCCCGAAATGGGCCGCGATGATGCGGAGCTCTCCGCCATTTTCCAGTTCGAGTTCCGCAACAAGCGCCCCGCGCGGTTCAAGGCCCGGCAATTTAATCTGGTGCACGTCGCGCACCAGCCCTTTCTTGAAGAGCACGACATTGCCGTGCCAGCCGTGTGCCTTCGACATGCCCGAAACCGGAACCGGAACAAGCCCCGTCTCGCGCTCCAGGCGCGTCAGATCAAGAATCCCGGTTCGCTCCCCGAAGCGCGTATCGGCCTCCTGCAGGGCGATCACGTCAGCGCCGATTTCGTGGATAACCCGGCTCGTCCGCTCGGGATCGCAGCGCCTGTCGCCGCCGACGCATTTATGGACGTTGTATGAAGCAATCAGCGTGCCTTCGGCCCGTGGCTTTGCCGCAGCCAGCACGGCCTCCAGCCGTTTTTTCCGGTTGCGGATCGAGGCGAGAATGCTGGCGGGAAGGCTGTCTTTCCTGGCATGCATCGAAGTCAACACGCGCTCCGTTGATCGAAAACGGCTCCGGTTCGGAGTATAGGCCCACGAGTAAAACTTGCCATGCTTCTATCCAAGAAAATCAAAGATAAGGCGAACCCAGCCACAGGATCTTTTCAACAAGCCGCACCGCGAAAGGCCGCGACCGCAGGCTCTCCAATGTCACCGGCGCTGCAGATTTCAGCATCTCGTCGATATGCTCGTCGATCTCCGCCGCAAACCCCTCGTTCAGAACTTCGAGATCCACCTCGAAATTCAGCCTGAGCGAACGCGGATCAAGATTGGACGAACCGACATAAGTCCAGACGCCATCGACCGTCAGCAGCTTCGAGTGGCTGAAGCTGCCGGTCGAACGCCAGATGCGGCAGTAATTCTTGAGGATTTGGTCGAACTGTGCCGTCATCGCCCGGTCGACGAGGACAAGGTTGTTGACGGCCGGGACGATGATATCGACCTCGACGCCACGCCGTGCGGCTGTCGTCAACGCGCTAATCAGCTCGCGATCCGGCAGAAAATAGGGCGACATGACGCGGATCGATTGCCGCGCAACGGAAAAGGCACCCATCAGCATCTTGTGATTGGTCTCGACGCTGCGGTCCGGTCCGGAGGCGACGACGCGCATGAGGACCGGATCGCCGGGCTGGCGTTTAGGCGCTTCGATCCGCCACGCCTCTGCGTTCAGAACCTCGCCTGTCGTGAAGCGCCAGTCCTCGGCTGCGACATCAAAGAGATCGGCAACGACCGAACCCGTTACGGAGAAATGGGTATCGCGGGCAAAATCATCGCCCGTCATTGCCTGGCTGAAGCCCTGGCGTATATTCATGCCGCCCGTCAGTGCCACACGCCCGTCGATGATGATGATTTTCCGGTGCGTGCGGAGATTTGCATATGGCAACCGCAGGCCCATGATGACATTGCCGTTGAAGACTGAAACCGTCACCCCGCCGTCGGCGAGATATCCAAGGATACTGGGCACCGAGTATCGAGCACCGACGGCATCGATCAGCACGCGCACCTCGACGCCGCGTTGTGTCGCCGCAATCAGCGCATCGGCGATGCGCAGGCCGGTCTTGTCGCGATCGAAAATATAAGTCTCAAGCAGAACGCTCCGCTCAGCCCCGTCGATTGCGGCCTTCATGGCTGCGTAGGCATCATCGCCCGTTTCCAGCATGTCGATCGAATTGCCGGTCGTCAGCGGATAGCGGGCGACGCGATCGCCGAGCGTCTGCAAAGCTGCAAAGCGCCGCCCGTAATTGCTGATGATCGTCTCCGGCTCCGCATCGAAACTTGCAAGCTCATCAAGGTCGGCTGGCGGCAGCAAGGCATCGCGGCGCAGGCTCAGGGATTTGCGGCGAATGCGGTTGATCCCGGCGATCGCGTAAAGTACCGCGCCGATAATCGGAGACAGGATGATGACGCCGACCCAGCCAATTGCGGCGCGTACCTCTTCCTTCGTCATGGCCGCATGGATTGCCGCAGCGGTCCCCATGCCGAGGGATATGACGAAAAGGATATGCGGCCAATAGGTCGATATGAGATAAAACATTGGAGGAAGATATAGCTTGAAAACGGCGGCGTTCAATTCGCCACCGTTCCCTCAAAATGCGAAAATTTCCGCGCTGCTATTTTACCAGCCGAGGATCGATCGCAAACACCAAAGAACGGGCTGCAAGCTTGCCATCACCCGGCTGAACAGCGTTGCGGCCCAGGCGATTAAAGATTGCCGCACCGTCGAAAGCCGGCACGGCGAGCGGGGTGTCGGCCAGGTTCGCACGAAGCTCCAGCGTGCTGGTACCGAAGGTCCAGTCGATTGCCAGCGCGCCATCGACGCTTTCCAATGCCGTGCTTGCGACGCGTTCCGGCTTCTTCAACAACGGCACGACATAGCTGTGCCGCAGGCCGATGAGCTCGCGTACATAGGTCTTCCAGCGTATGCCTTCGTCACTGTCGAACCGCTGCCATTGAAGCTTTGAATGCGCGAAGGTCGAGACTGCGTTCGGATCCGGCAAATCGTCCGGCGTCTTGCCTTCCTTCAGACCGCCGAAACCTTCCGCTTCCGCCGCCCGCCCTTTGCGGACAAGCTCGCCAAGCTCGCCGGCGTAGTCGCTGAAGAAGTGGAACGGCTGCGTCTCGCCATATTCGTCCCCCATGAAGAGGAACGGCACCTGCGGCGAGAGAACCAAGATCGCGGCCAGCATCTCGACCATGTCGGGATCTGCAAGGCTGACCAAGCGCTCGCCGAAGGCACGGTTGCCAACTTGGTCGTGGTTCTGGAGAAAGTTGATGAAGGCCTGCGGCGGGAGATAAACCCGCTCACCCTTCGGCACTTCAGGCGGATTGCCACGGTCTGGAAACACAAAGCCGTGCTGCATCGCGAGCTTCGTCTTTTCCCAGAGATCGGATGCAAAGGGCCGATAGTGGCCGTCGGTTTCGCCGGTCGCGATGATGTGAGCGACGTGATGGAAGTCATCGTTCCATTCCGCTGTAAAGGTCTTGACCCTTCCGCCGCCGTCCCGCTCGAGCAGGCTCACGAGATTGCGCTGATCCTCGACGACAAGATGCACCGCGCGATCGGCAAAGGCGTTGCCGACTTCCACCGACAGCTGCTCGAGGATGTGCTGCTTCGACGTATCGCAAATCTGCTCCACCGCATCGAGCCGGAGGCCATCGAGCCGGAATTCACCGATCCAATAGAGCGCATTTTCGATGAAGTAGCGGCGTACCGGCTCCTGTCCGAAATCGATCGCCGCACCCCACGGCGTATTGCGATCGAAGCGGAAGAACTCGGGCGCATACCCGTGCAGGTAGTTTCCATCCGGGCCGAAATGGTTATAGACAACATCGAGCAGCACCATGAGGCCGTGGCCATGTGCTGCGTCGATGAATGCCTTGAAGTCGTCCGGCGTTCCGTATGCTGAATGCGGCGCATAGTGCAGGACGCCGTCATAGCCCCATCCGCGCGTGCCTGAAAATTGCGCGACGGGCATGACTTCGATTGCCGTAAAGCCCATCTCGGCCAGACGGCCGAGTCTTTCGGCGGCCGCGTTGAAGGTGCCCTCCCCCGTGAAGGCGCCTATATGGATTTCGCTGATCACCGCCTCTTCCCAGGGCCTTCCCTTCCAGGCGCCATTCACCCACTGATAGGAAGGCTCCACGATCAGCGACGGACCGTGCACATCGCCGGCCTGCTCCCGGGAAGCAGGATCGGGCACGGCACTGCCATCTCCAAGAACGAAGGCATATGCGTCGCCCACCTTCGCTTCTGCAACCGTCAGCTCAAACCAGCCGTCGGCGGACCGGTTCATAAGCCTGTCTTTGCCGCAAGAACGGAGTGTCATTTCCTTTTGCCCCGGCGCCCAGATGCGAAAGTCGACGCAGTTCGCCCCGATCCTAGGACCCCAGCTCTTTTGGCCTTGCGCGGCAGAGCCTGCTTTCGAAGCCTGATGCATAAATCGCCCCTGACTGACCTGGGTGTTTTCAACTCCTCTTCAAAGTCATGAAGGGCGCCACTTGTTCCCAGGCTGGAACAAACACCGCGTGGATCGGTTGCAGATGAAGACGAAAGAAGGAAGCTTCCATGACCATCGTGCCCAAATTCGGTCCGGCCTTCACACTTGAGAATGCAGAGGCCAAAGGTCTCGATCAATTAAAACGGCAGGCCGAACATTGCACGCGTTGTGACCTTTATAAGAACGCCACCCAGCTCGTCTTCGGCGAAGGCCCGCCCACGGCCGAGATCGTGCTGGTTGGCGAGCAGCCCGGGGACAGGGAAGATCTGGCGGGCAAGCCCTTTGTCGGCCCCGCTGGACGCCTGCTCGATCAGTGTCTGAAAGAGGCGGGCCTCGAGCGCTCCCACTGCTACGTCACCAATGCCGTCAAGCACTTCAAATTCGAGATGCGCGGCAAGCGCCGTATGCATTCCAAGCCAAATGCCGGAGAGATCCAGAGCTGCGCGTGGTGGCTCGGTGGCGAGCTCGATATTCTCCAGCCGAAACTCGTCGTTGCGCTGGGTGCTACAGCACTGTATTCGCTGCTCGGCCCTAAAGTGAAGGTCACCGCCGAGCGGGGCCATGTTCTTCAGCCGGCAAACCATCCTCCGGTTCTGGTGACCATTCATCCTTCTTACCTTCTGCGCATTCGCGACGAGGAAGATGCCCGCGCGAACCGCGAGCATTTCGTGCAGGATCTGGCGAAGGCCGTAGCATTTCAGGTCCGTTGACCGGCTTATTATGCTGCAGCGCAAATAATTTTTTGCATCGTGTCAAAATTCTTCTTGAATATCCCCGATTCCTCTGGAACCATCGCGCCAGTCTAGCGTTTGACTGCGGGATGATGTGACTGGAGATCAGCGATGACAGAAACTCGGGAAGAGTGGATTAAAAAACGTGCATACGCCCTCTGGGAAGAAGAGGGACATCCTACCGGACGAGATTCCATGCATTGGGAGCAGGCAAAGAAAGAGCGTGAAAAGCTCGAAAGTTCTGCTGCGTCGAAGGACGGCAAGGAAGTCAAGACCAGGGGCAAACGCACCGCACCCCCCGGAACGAAAAGCAACGGCGCTGCAAAGCCGGCTCCGAAGCGTGCCGTCAGCCGCAAGTCTGCCTGAACGCATTCGATATTTGAGTTTCAAGATGCGGACGCTGCGCCAGCTGCGCCCGCAGCTGTTGTCATATGACTGAATTACTTGCGCTTTAGGGTGTTTGCAAAGCGTGGAACGTGCGGGATAGATCGGCCAAATGACCCTAAAGCGGTGTCCGCTTCAAAAAAGGCTGCAAAACGGCCAGCAATGGCGGAACCAATTTTTTCGTCGGCTGTTAGTGGCGAAATGGGAGGCTTGCCATGAATAGGGGTTACTTCGACACCATTCTCGTTTCGCTTATCGTGGCGGGTTGCTACATTTTGATCGCACCGTTGTGAGGGCGGAGATGCTGATTTTATCACTCGCCGCGTTTCTCTACCTCGTCCTTGCGCTCGGTCTCGTCGTCGCAATCGACAACATGGTTGGCCTTGTCTTCCGCGAAACCCGCTCGCAGTCCGGCCGCCTGTTTAACTTCGGCAAGGCATTGTCCGGTTTCCAACGGCTTTCTCGCAAATAGCACAGGCGAAAGTCCGGATCAGTAGCCTTGCTTCCTCAACGTTAAGGTTATTTCTAAAATCCTCTTTCCGAACGCTCCAAGGCCTCTATTTTGCCTTTCGCAGATGGCCTGAATTCCCGAGCGAATTCGCCTCGTTGCGGTCCGATCATGAAGGCGGTTTGAATGACCCGGCGCGAAGACGGCGTTTGGCCGAAGGGTGGCGGAAATATTGGCGAAATATTGCGCAATGCCGACTTCAGCGTTTCAGGCCTTGGGCCTGTGAAGGGCTGGCCTGTTTGTCTCAGGTATATTGTCGAAGTTGTATTGAATTCGCGCCAGCCGAAATTCGTCGCCTGGGGGCCCGACCTTGCCTTCATCTACAACGACGCCTACGTGCCGATTTTCCCGGATCGTCATCCAGGCGCGCTGGGCAAACCCTTCACGGAAGTCTG
Source organism: Rhizobium mongolense USDA 1844 (assembly GCF_000419765.1). GTDB lineage: Bacteria > Pseudomonadota > Alphaproteobacteria > Rhizobiales > Rhizobiaceae > Rhizobium > Rhizobium mongolense. The sequence goes on from NZ_ATTQ01000011.1 coordinate 14,497, forward strand.
GAGCGATATCTGGCCGCAATTCGAACCGATCGTCCACGCCACGCTCAAAGGCGAATCTCATATCTTCGAGGAATTGCTCATTCCGATGCGGCGGGACGGACGCACGGAGGACACCTGGTTCACCTTTTCCTATACGCCACTTCGCGACGAAACAGGCGCAATTGGTGGTCTGCTTTGTGCGACCATGGAAGTTTCGGCGCAGGTCATCGCCAAGCGGCGCGAACGTCACGCGCTTGACGAGCTGCGGTTGAAATCCGACGCACTTTCGATCGTCAATGCAGCCGGTGCTGCCATCACGGCCGAACTCAATATCGACCGTTTGACACAGATTGCCGTTGATGCCGGCGTGGCGCTGACGGGAGCGGAATTTGGCGCGTTCTTTTACAACGTCGATGACGGAGAAGGCGGAAGCTACATGCTCTACGCGCTTTCGGGCGTCGAGCGGAAGAACTTCGAAAAATTTCCGATGCCGCGCAATACAAAGGTCTTCGCGCCGACCTTCAACGGCGAAGGTGTCGTGCGTTCCGACGATATCCTGCTTGACCCCCGTTACGGGCACAACGCTCCTTATGCCGGCATGCCAAACGGCCATCTGCCGGTACGAAGTTATCTCGCAGTGCCGGTAAAATCCCGCAGCGGGGCAGTCATCGGCGGCCTCTTTTTCGGCCACGCGCAGCCCGGCCGCTTCACCGGTGCGGCGGAGGCGAGTCTTGTCAGCCTGGCCGGTCAGGCGGCTGTCGCAATCGACAATGCCCGTCTGCTGCACGCTGCCGACATGGAGATCGCCCGGCGCAGCAGCATCGAAAGCCAACTGCGCAGGCTCAACGAAACGTTGGAACTGCGCGTTGCCAATGAGATCGCCGAGCGCCAACAGGCCGAAGCTGCCCTGCAGCAATCACAGAAAATGGAGTCGATTGGCAAGCTCACGGGCGGTGTCGCCCATGATTTCAACAATCTGCTGCAGGTCATCTCGGGCAATCTCCAACTCCTGGGTAAGGACGTCCCGAACGATGGTCGCGCCAAGGAGCGGATTTCAAACGCGCTTGCCGCCGTGGAACGGGGCTCACGGCTGGCAAACCATTTGCTCGCCTTCGGCCGCCGTCAGGCGCTGGAGCCGAAGGTCATCAATATGGGCCGTCTCGTGACCGGCATGGATGATATGCTTCGCCGCGCGCTGGGCGAGGAGGTCGAAATCGAGACAATGGTTTCCGGTGGCCTCTGGAATACCTTTGCCGATCCGGTCCAGATTGAAAATGTGGTTCTCAACCTCACCATCAATTCGCGGGACGCGATGGAAGGGTCCGGCAAGCTGACGATCGAGGTTGGTAATGCATTTCTCGACGATTCCTATTGCCGGATCCATCCGGAAGTGACCGCTGGTCAGTATGTCGTGCTCGCCGTTACCGATAGCGGGTGCGGGATGCCGCCGGAGGTCATGGTGCAGGCCTTCGAGCCCTTCTTCACTACCAAGCCCGAAGGCAGGGGCACTGGCCTCGGGCTTTCGATGGTCTACGGCTTCGTCAAGCAATCGGGCGGGCATGTGAAGATCTACAGCGAGGTTGGAGAAGGAACGACGATCAAGCTCTATCTGCCTCGCTCGTTCCAGACCGAGGACCGCGTGGCCAGCAACGAGGCACCACCATCGGTCGGCGGCACGGAAACCATCCTCGTCGCGGAGGACGACGAGGGCGTGCGGGCCACTGTCGTCGAGATGCTGACCGATCTCGGCTATTACGTGTTGAAGGCCCGCGATGCGCAGAGCGCACTTACCGTCATCGAAAGCGGTGCGCATATCGATATGCTATTTACGGACGTCGTCATGCCAGGTCCGTTGAAGAGCCCCGAGCTCGTGCGCATGGCGCGCCAACGCCTTCCGAACATCGCAGTTCTCTATACCTCCGGCTATACGGAAAACTCGATCGTCCATGACGGCCGCCTCGATCCCGGCCTCGAACTTCTCTCCAAGCCCTATACACGGGAGGCGCTTGCGCGGAAGATCCGCCTGGTGCTTGACCACAATGCCCGCCGCCTCCATGCCACGGCCGGACCGGCCGACATCCCCGGTCCCACACCGCCGGAGATCATGCATGCCAAACTCAAGCTGTTGCTGGTGGAGGACGATGCATTCATCCGCATGGACACGACAGAAGTACTTCACGAGCTGGGTTATGAGGTGATCGATGTCGAAAGCGGGGAACAGGGTGTCGAGATCCTGGTGCATACAAAGATCGATATCATCGTCGTCGATGTCGGCTTGCCGGGCATGTCTGGCCCCGCCTTCGCTGCCAAGGCAAGAGAAGTACTGCCATCCGTTGGGTTGGTATTTGCCACAGGAAATAGCCAGCTTCCGGACGCCAGTCGTTTGTCCGGCTCGGTCCTACTGTCGAAACCCTTCAGCAGCAGAGCCCTCGACCTGGCGGTGAAGACCGCGGCTCAGCAAAGGCCGATCGCTTAGCTGCACCAAGCACGCTCCTCCTACGTCAAAATCCCAGGCATGACTCCGGAACTTTTGCAGGGCCTCGCGGTTCAATCTCTTTGCAAACAAGAGGAGGCAAAATATGCCAAGAGGTGACAAATCGACGTATACGGACAAGCAGAAACGCAAGGCAGAGCACATCGAGGAAGGCTACGAGGGACGTGGCGTTTCCGAGAACGAGGCAGAGCGCCGGGCCTGGGCTACCGTCAACAAGGAAAGCGGCGGCGGCAATAAGTCCGGTTCGGGTCGCGGAAAGCAAGACACGCACGAAGCCGCTGAAAAAGGCGGCCGCAAAGGCGGCGCGGCATCGGCATCCCGCTCCGCAGCCGAGCGTTCGGCGTCCGCCAAGAAAGCTGCCGCGACGCGCAAGCGCCACGAACATCAAGCCCATCACTGATCTTTGGAATGGCGCGCCGCCAAAGTGCGCCGTTCCTGATCGAGGAGGTTGCGATGACCAAGGCGAAAAGGAAATGGTCGCAAGAGCTGACCGAGCACAGCGACGCCATGGACCTCAAGGAAAGCGTTTTCAAATCCGACGATCCGAAGAAGATCGCCGCTTCGATCAAACACTTCGCGGTGGCGAGCCGCCGCCGAAAATCGAGCCCCTTTCGCTCGGCCATGTCGATGCTGAGCTTCAATATCAACCGCGCCGGCGACCAGTTGACGAAGAAGAAAAAGAACACATTTGAACAAGCAAAGGAAGAACTGCGGAAAGATCTCGGTCGCAAAACCAAGCGTTGAGGGAATGGATGGCATACGAGCTTTATTACTGGGATGGCATCCAGGGACGGGGGGAATTCGTCCGCCTGTCGCTGGAGGAGGCGGGCGCCGAGTATGTCGACGTCGCGCGCGAATCCGGCACCGGCCGGGGAATTAGCGCAATGATGAGCCTCATGCGGAGCGGCTCAGAACCGCATATCCCGTTTGCGCCTCCCTTTTTGAAAGACGGCGACCTCATCATCCCGCACGTCGCCAATATCCTGCTTTATCTCGGGCCGAAGCTTGGTCTGGCGCCTACGGAGGACGGCTTGCGCTACGTGTTGAACGGCTTGCAACTCACGATTACCGATTTCGTCGCTGAGGTGCATGACACGCACCATCCGATCGCCACCTCGCTCTACTACGAAGATCAGAAGGACGAGGCAAAGGCGCGCTCGGCCGAATTTATCAAGGAGCGCATCCCGAAATTCCTCAGTTATTTCGAACGCGTGCTGCAGCAGAACCCGCAAGGCCCGCAACATATCCTCGGCGATGCGCTTACCTATGTCGACCTCTCGCTCTTTCAGATCATTGAGGGCCTGAACTATGCCTTCCCCAAGGGCATGGCAGGTTATCAGGCGAAATACCCGGCGCTATCGGCCCTGCATGATGCAGTGGCCAGGCGCCCGAACATCGCCGCCTACCTGAAATCGGCGCGGCGCATCGCTTTCAACGAGGATGGCATCTTCCGGCACTATCCGGAACTCGACAGGGCGGCTTAAGGAGACGGTCATGGCGCGGCAGACTTTCTGGAAAGGCTATCTCAAGCTGTCGCTCGTCACGGCGTCAGTCTCGCTGACGCCGGCCACGACCGAGAGCAACAAGGTCCGCTTCCATGTTCTCAATCGAAAGACCAGCAACCGGGTCGAAAGCCGCTATGTCGACAGCGTCACCCATAAGGCCGTGTCCGGTAAGGAACAGGTCAAGGGTTATCCGAAGGGCGAGGACGATTACGTCATTCTCGAAGACGACGAGATCGAGGAGGTCGGGCTCGAAAGCACCCGCACCATCGACATCGACACTTTCGTGCCGCGCGGCTCGATCGACTGGATCTGGTACGACAAGCCGCATTTTCTGGCGCCGGAGGACAAGGTCGGTATAGAGGCCTTCTGCGTCATTCGCGAAGCGATGAGGGCAAACAACGTGGTCGGCATCGCAAGGCTGGTGCTTTATCGCCGTGAAAGGGCGGTGCTTCTCGAGCCCCAAGGCAAGGGCATCATTCTCTGGACGTTGCATTACGGCAACGAGGTCCGAGAGCCGGTCGCACACCTCGATATCGACACCAAAGTCGACAACAAGGTGCTCGCCATGATGAAGCGCCTTGTCAAGGAAGAGACGAAAGAGTGGAATGTCTCAATGGTGCAGGATCCGATTCAGAAGCGGCTGAAGACAATGATCCGCAACAAGACGAAGAGCCTCAAGCAGGCTGCGCCCGCAAAGAAACGGCCCCCTATCAAATCGACCGGCAATGTCATCAACATCATGGACGCCCTGAAGAAGAGCTTGGCCGCCGAAGGCGAAAAGCCGAGGTCGCCGAGATCTCACTGAGGTGCGGCCATTTCCGGCCCCAAATCGTCGTAAACGGAACGGCGCGCCCGCCATTCTGCACTAATCTGTTCGAAGCAGCCGGCATGGGAGGAGCCATGCTCGGTTGGTCACATTTTCAACGGAGGAGATGAAAATGAGCAAGAACCGAGGCGTCGTCTATTTGCGGCCCGGCAAGGTCGAGGTCCGCGACATCGACGATCCGAAACTCGAAGCGCCGGATGGCCGCCGCATCGAGCATGGCGTCATCCTGAAGGTAATCTCCACCAATATCTGCGGCTCCGACCAGCATATGGTCCGCGGCCGCACGACAGCCATGCCCGGTCTCGTTCTCGGCCACGAAATTACCGGTGAGATCATCGAAAAGGGCGTCGATGTCGAAATGCTGAGCGTCGGCGATATCGTTTCCGTGCCCTTCAACGTTGCCTGCGGCCGCTGCCGCTGCTGCAAAGCCCAGGACACAGGCGTCTGCCTGACGGTCAACCCTTCGCGCGCTGGCGGGGCTTATGGCTATGTCGACATGGGCGGGTGGATCGGCGGCCAAGCCCGCTACGTCATGATCCCGTACGCCGATTTCAATCTGCTGAAACTTCCCGATCGCGACAAGGCAATGGCGAAGATCCGCGATCTTACCATGCTTTCCGATATCCTTCCGACGGGCTTCCACGGCGCAGTGCGCGCCGGCGTCGGCGTCGGCTCGACGGTCTATGTCGCAGGCGCCGGTCCGGTCGGCATGGCAGCTGCCGCTTCTGCGCGCATCCTCGGCGCGGCCGTCGTCATGATCGGCGATTTCAACAAGGATCGTTTGGCCCATGCCGCAAAGGTTGGCTTCGAACCGATCGACCTTTCCAAGAGCGACCGCCTCGGCGACATGATCGCTCAGGTCGTCGGCACCAATGAGGTGGACAGCGCCATCGACGCCGTCGGCTTCGAAGCCCGCGGTCATTCGGGCGGCGAGCAGCCGGCAATCGTGCTCAACCAGATGATGGAGATCACCCGTGCAGCCGGTTCGATCGGCATTCCGGGCCTCTATGTCACCGAAGATCCAGGCGCCGTCGACAATGCCGCAAAGCACGGCAACCTCTCGCTCCGTTTCGGCCTCGGCTGGGCAAAGGCCCAATCCTTCCACACCGGCCAGACGCCTGTCCTGAAATACAATCGTCAGCTGATGCAGGCGATCCTCCACGACCGCCTACCGATTGCCGACATCGTCAATGCCAAGGTGATCTCACTGGAGGATGCTGCGCAAGGCTATGAGAGCTTCGACCAGGGAGCCGCCACCAAATTCGTGCTCGACCCGCACGGCGAAGTTGCAAAGGCAGCCTAGTTGCTGGAACCAACGCATTGTCAGTCTCTCCCACGGGAGAGGCTGACGGCGGGCCACTGCCAGGGGCTAACGCTTCTTCTTTTTCTCAAGCGGCTTTGCTGCCGCAAAGAACCCGTCCCACGGGTCTTTCGGCAACGCATCGAGCCGCGGCGGCGCGTTGTCGATGGTGAAATAGGCCGGGCCGATGTCGGCGGTGAGTTCGGTCCATTCCAGCGGCATCGAGACGGCCGCTCCCGGCCGGGCACGCGTCGAATAGGCGGCGACTGCGGTGTTGCCGCGGCCATTGCGCAGATAGTCGATGAATATCTTGCCTGTGCGTTCGGCTTTCGTCGCCTTTGCGATGTAGCGGTCCGGGCTTTCTGCGGCCATGGTGTCCGCCAGCCGTTTTGCAAAGGCCTTCACCTCCGCCCAACCTGCTTTTGGCTTCAGTGGCGTGACGACATGGAGCCCCTTGCCGCCGGAGGTCTTGACGAAGCCGGCAAGTCCTTCGGCCTCCAGGCGCTCTTTGATCTCGCGGGCGGCAGCGATGACATTATCCCACGCAACCTCGCCGCCCGGATCGAGGTCCATGGTTATCATGTCCGGTTTCTCCCAATTGTCCGTCGTCGCGCCCCAGGGGTGAATTTCGAGCACAGCCGATTGCACGAGGGCTACCAAACCATCGAAATCGGCAATGCGCAGCAACTTTTCTCCGCCCCTGTCCTTCGGATCCGTGATCTCATCGATATTCTTGTTCATGCCCTTCCAGGCGCGTTTCTGGAAGAAACGCTGATGTCCTTCAATGCCGTCTGGCAGACGCAGCAGAGCCAAAGGACGATTGACCACGTAAGGCTCCATGAAGCGCCAGACCTGCGCGTAATAATTGGCAAGTCCTTCCTTGGTAACGCCTTCATCCGGCCAGTAAATGCGATCCGGATGGGTCAGCGTCACGTGCGATTTCGGCAGGCTTTTTGCGGTCGTCTTTTCCATCTCGCGCACCACGTCCTTCGCCAGTTTGTCCTCGCGCAAACCGCGGAAAGCGGCGTGCCGCAGGTTACCATCGGCGGACCACGCGCGAAATTCCACCTCCGCGACAAGCTCCGGCTTCACATAAGTAAGCCCGCGCCGTTCCTCCGACGTCAGCTTACCGTCAAAACGACTCCCCTTCTCTTCGATTTTGGAAAGCCGCTCATAGAGATCCTGGGCCACCATGGCTGTGTAGCCGGTGCCGACACGTCCGACATGCTTCAGCTTGCCATTATCATAGTAACCCATCGCCAACGAGCCGATCGCATTCTTCATGGAGGTCGATGGCACATAACCACCGATGACAAGCTCCTGCCGGTGCGAGCACTTGGCCTTGATCCAATCGCCATTGCGGCCGGACGTATAGGGGCTGTCGCACTGCTTGGAGATGACGCCCTCCAGGCTCAGCCTGCAGGCGTGATCGAAAACCAGGCCGCCGTTCTGGTGGAAATGCTCGCTGAAACGCAGCTTGTAGTTTCCGCCAAGCAGCGTTTGTTCAAGCAGACTTTTGCGCTCCATCAAACGCGCGGCACGCAGATCACGGCCGTCAAGATACATCAGATCAAAAGCGTAGAAGATGAAGCGATCATCGCGTCGCTCACTCAGGTCCTGCTGAAGCGCGGAAAAATCGGAAGCGCCGGTATCTCGCTCTACCGCCACCTCCCCGTCGATAATCGCCGATTGGATTGGCAATGCCATGAAGGCGTCGACGATGTCGCTGCCGAACTTTTCCGTCCAATCGAGCCCCGTGCGGGTCAGCATCTTCACCTTTCCCTTTTCGATCCGGACCTGCAGCCGATAACCATCGAATTTGATCTCATGGATCCAGCCGTCGCCGGCCGGCGGCCTGGCCTTCAGCTTCGCAAGTAACGGCTCCACAAAATCGGGCATCGCCGCTTTCTTGGCGCCTTGAGGCCAATCATGGACTTGCGGTTCAACCTTCTTTGTCCTTGCCGTGACAGTCTTGTCGCCACCCTTCGGTTTGGAATTCCAGGTATCGGTCGGATTCTTAGCGACCTCTTCAATCCGCCGCCCGGTCTTTGCCGATTCCGGCCGTTGTTCCAAAATGTCTTTGCCGTCGTGGCGCGCCGAGGCGTCGTCTCCCTTGATCAGCAACCAGTTCTCATGCCCTTCACCCGGGCGCCCGTGCATTCGCACCAGATGCCAGCGTCCTTTTAGCTTTTCGCCATCAAGCTCGAATTCGATATGGCCCTTTCGATAGGCCATCTTTGCATCGCCGAGCGGCGTCCAGGTGCCACGATCCCAGATGATCACAGTACCGCCGCCATACTGCCCCTTCGGGATGATGCCTTCGAAATCGCCGTAGGAAAGGGGGTGATCCTCTACGTGGACTGCGAGACGCTTGTCCTCCGGATTGAGGCTTGGTCCCCGGGTCACGGCCCAGCTTTTCAAGACGCCGTCCATCTCCAGCCGGAAGTCATAGTGCAGGCGCGTGGCATCGTGCTTTTGAATGACAAAACTGTTCCTCCGACTGCGGCCTTTGGCGCCGCGCGGTTCAGGGGTGATCCTGAAATTGCGTTTTGCCTGATAAGTCTCGAGCGCCATGGTCAGCCAGCTTTCTTGCGGCGGCTATCGGAGGCAGGGCGCTGCGCCGTGCCTTTCGCAGGCGCTTTCTTTTCACTCAACTCGGCACTCTGGCGCAGCGCCTCCATCAGATCGACAACCTTGCCCTCCGGCTTCGGCTTCCTCTTCGGCAGTGCCCTTCCCTCGACCTTGGCCTTCACCAATTCCGTCAGCGCCGCCTCGTAGCGATCCTCGTATTCGCTCGGCTCGAACACGCCCTTCTTCGTACCGATGATATGACCGGCAAGCTCGAGCATCTCCTTGTCGAATTTGATGTCTGGAATGTCCTTGAAGACCGGATCGGCAGAACGAACCTCGTAGTCGAAGTTCAACATCGTCGCGATGACGTAGTCCTCACGCGGGCGGATCAGCAGGGTTCGGTTGCGCCGGAAGAGCACGGCCTCGGCAAGCGCTGCCACCTTGTTTTCACGCATGCTCCTCGCAATCAGGCGCAGCGCCTCTTCGTCATTCTCATCGACAGGTGCAAGATAGTAAGGACGGTCAAAATAGAGCTTGTCGATTTCATTGAGAGCAATGAAGCTCTGGACGTCCATGACCTTGTCGCTCTCGGGCATGACATTGGCAATCTCGTCGCCTTCGATGACGATGTATTCGCCATTGTCGATCCGGTAACCCTTGACCTGATCCTCGCGCTCCACAGGCTTGCCGGTCTCGCTGTCCACGAACTGACGCTCGACGCGATGGCCAGTCTTCCGGTTGATGATATTGAAGGAGAGCCGGTCCGATGCGGAAATTGCAGTATAAAGCCCGACGGCGCAGACAAGGTCGCCGATCTTCAGATGCCCCTTCCAGCTTGCCCGCGCTGCCATCCCCCGTCTCCTGCGTATCGATCAGAGCCTGCTTCCGCTCTTGTCCGTTTCCAGCGGCACAAATCGCCAGCCGCCGTCCGGAGCCGGAAAAGCCAGCGTAGCGTCGCCGTCGCCGATCTTCTGGCGGGACGCTGCGCGTTTGGCGTGATTGATCGCTTCTTCGACGGTCGCATAGGTTTCGGAAATCGTGCCGCCGAGCTTGTATGCCCAGCCTTCGTCATGCGGCACAATCTGATAGGTAATGTCGACCATAATCCTGTCCTCTCTTCAGTCGTCATCGCGTGGCGCTGCTTTGCGGCGCTCATCCAAGGCGATGATCTTTTCGACGGATGCGATATCGTCGCTGGTAACGGGCCGCACGGGGTCCGCGGCGATCGCTTCGAGCACTTCGTCTGAAAGCGCGCCGTTGCGGATTGCCCATTCCAATGTTTCACGCGTTTCCCGCTCTGCCTTCAGCTGCGCATAGAGCGCCACGATCAGCCGGTCGCGTGGATCGAACCCGCTCTTCGGCGCCATGTTCCGGATGTTCGGCATGCAGGTGGCCCTTCAGATTTCTCCTGATCAAAGCTTTTCAACTGATTACAGCCCGAAAAGTTCCGATATTTCAGCACCAAAGCGCGACAGGGCCATGCTTGGCTGCGGATCACCTGTCCTTGAAAGGGCAGGTGCCATAAGCAAAGTTCATGATGAAGCCGACTTTTTCGGCGAAAAGTCACATGACGCAGAATGCTCGCAAACGAATGGAGGCGGGATGCGGTTTGTTACCTAGCTCGGCTTCTGACTTGAGTCCCTGCCCATCCTTCGGACTCTGATGACACAACAACCGGTTCCTGAGCGGCACTGAGGCTGAAGAGCTGCAGTCCAGGACCTGGAAGTCGTCGAGGCGCCGAAATCTGGCAGCAGCCAACGTTCTTCGTGAACGCAAAGCCGCTCAACGAGATCAGTCGTAGGGGCTGCACGATCTGTCAGCTCCAAGCCAGAAAATGGAGACGGCATTCGCGTTTGAAAAAGCTGGCCGTCCTCGGATGGCTCGCAGCTCCGATTCACCGAGCCTAAGCATCCGTCTGTTAGGAATTTGTTGACCATAAAGTGGTTCTACTGAGCGCGATGGATGCGGACATCCCCGCACGTCGTCGAGTGTTTTTGTGTGAGGCGGGATTGTTCGTGTCGAAATATCCAGTGAAAGGGTTCTGGGGCGGAGTATCGCACGGCACGGTCGCCGCACTCCTTTCGCGTGCAGGACGGCTCGTCGCGCATGCCATCCTGCGAGCTCTGCTCGCGCTCCCTGCGCTTATCGGCTCTGCATCCTTTGCCTCCGCGGAAGATCGTACGCTGAAGCTGTTCTTTACTCATACGGGCGAAAGGGCCACGATTACCTACAAGCGCGACGGAATGTTCGATCCAAAGGGCCTGTCCCAGATAAATCGGTTTCTGCGCGACTGGCGAAGGAACGAGCCGACCCGGATGGATCCCCGGCTGCTTGACCTGGTCTGGGAAGTGTACAAGCGCAGCGGCGCGAAGGACTACATCCACATCGTCTCCGCCTACCGTTCTCCGGCCACCAATAACATGCTCCGCAACCGTTCGCGCAGTACGGGCGTCGCCAAGAAGAGCCAGCACATGCTTGGCAAGGCGATGGACTTCTACGTTCCAGGTGTGAAGCTTTCGACGCTGCGTGCCCTTGCAATGCAGATGCAGGCCGGCGGTGTCGGATATTATCCGACATCGGGATCGCCGTTCGTGCATCTCGACGTCGGCAACGTCCGGGCTTGGCCCCGCATGTCTCGGCAAGAACTTGCTCGAATATTCCCGAACGGGCAAACGATGCATCTTCCAGCCGATGGCCGGCCGCTGCCGGGATATAACCAGGCGGTTGCGAACTACAAGAAGCGCGCCGGCGCCGCCTCCATCCAGATCGCCAGCACCGCTGGAGAAGACGATGACGCAGGAACCTCGGATCGCGACACGATAGACAACAGCCTCGTGACGGCGCTCCTGCCCACGCCGAAAAGCCGCGCATTGAATGCGCTGTCCCTGCAGACCGACGCGGCCGCGCGGGACGACGAACGGTCCTCCCTGGATCTTTCATCATTCCCGATCCCGATACCGGCAATGCGGCCGGCCGACTTGGGGGCCGACGCCAAGCTGGAGATTGCTTCGATTGGCCCAATCGGCGTGCTTCCAGATAAACGGACATCAGCATTGCCAACCTATACCGGCTTCAGAACTTTCGCTGCCACACATCGCACCTCACAGGAGGACGCGAACGGGATCGCCGCCCTGCCAATGACCGCCTCCTGGGAGGAGGCAGATCTATTTGGATCGATTTCTGACGCAGCGCTGATGAATTGGGCGCTGCATCCCCCGGGCGCGGTGATTGGAATGAGAGCGCCTCGCGTTTCCCGCCGCACGGTTCAGCATAATCCGGATGCCGCATCCGGTACGACCATCACTCCGGTCGCCGCCACTGACCGGTTCGACGCCGACCGGTTTGCCTCACCCCCCGAGGGCTAAGCGCATTCGTCATCGCGGCGGCTGTGATCCACCGCAGGTCTTCCCCGTCGGCCCTTGGCTGCGAAGATCAGGCCAGCCCCCTCGAAGGAAGGCCGACATCCATATCCTTCGTCCACCTTCCCCGTCGAATTCCGAAACGGACTGGGATAAGAAGTGACTGCCGTTGTCTTTGTCTTCCCGGCAAAGAGCCACCTCGAGGTACCGCGCGATGCCGCCCCGGAAGACAAGACATGAATGATACCAAACCCTGTCCCAGTCCTCTTGACCGCCTGTCACGCCTGCGAGGCGTCGTGCCGGCTGCCGTGATGGTCCTGATCGCGACGGCGACCAGCGGCTGCGTGCAGACGGCGCTGGACGATCTCGGCGACGCTGCTCCTCAGATCTCGACGCAGACAATGGCGGAGATGCGTCAGAAGAAAATGTCGCCTCAAAGCCCGGTGCTCGTTCGAACCTTCAAGGAGGAGAGCGAGCTCGAGGTGTGGAAGCAGGACGCCACGGGGCGTTATCGCCTGCTGAAATCCTTCGCGATATGTCGGTGGTCGGGCAAGCTCGGACCGAAGAAGACCGACGGCGACCGCCAAGCTCCCGAAGGCTTTTATTCGGTCAGCAAGAGCATGCTGAACCCTAAGTCCCAGTACTACCTTTCCTTCAACCTGGGCTATCCCAACAGGCTTGAATCCGCCCTTGGATATAGCGGCACTGCGCTCATGGTGCATGGTGCGTGCTCGTCTTCCGGCTGCTACGCCATGACTGACCAGGGCGTCGGCGAGATCTATGCCATCGTCAATGCCTCGCTGGGCGGCGGCCAAAGGTCATTCCAGGTTCAGGCGCTCCCCTTCCGTATGACGGCGAAAAACATGGCCGAACACAGAAGCGACCCCAATTTCGATTTCTGGAAGACATTGAAGTTAGGATATGACGCCTTCGAGGCGACGAGGACAGAACCCAGGATTTCCGCATGTGGGGCAAAATACGTCGTTAACGCCGAGTTTCAGGGAGGCGATCCAGACGATCCGTTGGCCGCATGCCCTGCGCGCATCGACAATCCCGATCCTGCAGTCGCCGCCAGGATAAAGACGGAAGATGCCGAGCTTGCCGCGCTGCTAGAAAAGGACGGCCCTTCTCATCTGACAGCCTATGTCGACGGCGGCATGCACCCAAGCTTTCGGGCGCTCCTCAAGCAGCACGGTCCTCAGAAGCTGGCAGAGAAGATTTCCAACATCGACTATCCCGTAAGCGGGCCAGATGCAGCACTGGCTGACCCTTACGAAAAGGACTGATTTCAGCCCAGTCGCGCTTGTCATGCCCGCGAAGTATCGCGCAACGGCGAACGGACTCTTTCGTCGCCACCTCCGAGGCTTGTCTCGGCTTGGACGAGATGGGTCCAAGGCCTTTAAGAAAGCGCAACGCTATCAGGCGTTCCCTCATTCTTGCAGCATCGGTCATTGAAGGCGCTGTTGACGCCCAATCATGGCTGAGTATGGCGGCTGCGCTGCGGCCTGACCGTACGGTTTTCTATCCGGCCTGCCACCGAGAAGATCAGGAAGTCGCTGTCCGTGTCGATCCTTTCTCCGTCCATCAATCTCACGACGTCGTCGGTGCCCGAAACCGGATGGCGGTCGATTGACAGGAGATAGTCACCCTCCTGCAGCCCCGCCTTCTCGGCTGGGCTGCCCGGCTCGACGCGGCGAAGTCGCACAGCCGTCTTTTGCACGATACCCGCTTCCAAAGCTATCCTTCGATTGAGTTCGACGGTGTCCGCAGCAATGCCGACATAGGCTCTGCGAACATGACCGAAGCGTAGAAGCTCGGAGACCACATACTTTGCCGTATTGGACGCGACCGCGAACGCGATGCTTTGCGCGCCTTGGATGACCGCGGTGTTAACGCCGATTACCTCACCCGCAGACGACACCAGTGGACCGCCGGAATTACCTGGGTTGAGCGCCGCATCGGTCTGGATGATATCCTCCATCAAACGACCACTGGCCGCGCGCATCGACCGACCCAATGCAGATACTATTCCTGCCGTGACCGTCCATTCAAAGCCCAGAGGATTACCGATTGCTATGGCGATATGGCCGCGCTTAAGGCTTTTTGAGTCTCCCAGTTTCGCCCAAACACCCGTCCAGTCGTTCGCGCGGATCAAAGCGAGGTCGGTGTCAGCATCGCGTCCTAGCACCCTGCCCTCGACGACCGCTCCTTCCGGCGTGGTGATCCGGATATTCTTGGCGTCATCCACGACATGATTGTTGGTGACGACAAGGCCATCCGGCGAGATTGCAAAGCCTGATCCATGACCGGCACGCCCACCGGCTCTTTCGATCCGACTGACCGCAGGGCCGACAAGATCGACTGACGAAGACACTGCTAACGAATAGGCATCCAGCAATCCGGTGTCCGAAGACGGCTGGATGTCGCGATCAATGAAGCCCATTGAAAACTCCTCGGACGCAGGACGCGTCGCGTCGATGACCGGCAGCGTCTACAAAAGGGCAAGAGGCTGTCAGTTATAGGTTAATCGCAACTCAAATGATGCTCGCGGCCATGTTATTCAAGCCACTGACCAGCCCACACATTCCGTCCTCCCTCTGCCTCCAATCCAATCTCGCCGACCGGACAAAAGTTCCGGCATTTCAGCGCCACAGCGCAATGAGCCCGCCGCTTCCGCCGGTAACGGGATCGGTGCTTGGCGCGGCGAGATCTTGAATCCGTTTCATTTGTTCCGGCGTTGGCTCGTCACGGCAGAGGTCATAATCGGCTCCAGCCGGATAGGCACCGACCACCAGGAAATCGCTGCTTGCCGAAATCCGGCAATGGCCGGTTCCAGCAGGCAACACCGCCGCATCGCCGGCATGGATCTCGATCTTGAGGCCCGTTGGCCCGCCGAGCATCAACGTCGCCGAACCGATTGCAAAGCCCAGCGCCTCATGAGTTTTCGAATGATAATGATGGAACGGATAGACGCCATTCCGCCACATATTGCCCCAGCCGTTTCGTCCGAACAGCACTTCAAAGTCGGCTGCCCGGTCGTCACCCTTCAGCACGCCACGATAAAGGAGTAGCGGAAATCTCGGATTGTTCGGAATGAGATTGCCGGGAGCAAGCCGGATTGCTTGGGGTTTCATATGTGCGCCTCCTCGTCCACTGAACGATAATCGCATTGCCTCCAGGGCTTCCCGAAAATCTGGGGAACCAACCGCGCTTCGGGTAGTTTGTGCATATGCATCTTGAATTCAACAGGAGAAAGAAAGGACAAGTCCATGCCTTCCATCAGTTCTGCAAAAATTCTTGTTCTTGCAACTGACGGTTACGAGCGCTCCGAACTACGGGTACCGCATGAGGAGCTGAAAAGGCGTGGCGCCACCGTCAAGATTGCCTCTATCAAGGAGCGAAACATCAAGAGCTGGAGCAAAGGCGACTGGGGCGATAGCATCAGTGTCGACCTTCTGGCAACGGAGGTAAAGGTTGCCGATTTCGATGCCCTCGTCCTGCCTGGAGGCCAGATTAATCCCGACAAGCTGCGCGCCGACGAGAATGCAATGCGCGTCGTCCGCGAATTCGTGAAATCCGGTAAGGTCGTCGCCGCCATATGCCATGCACCCTGGCTGCTAATCGAAGCCGATGCGTTGCGAGGCCGGCAGGCAACCTCCTACTGGTCAATCAAGACCGACGTTAAGAACGCCGGCGCCACCTGGAAAGATGAAAAGGTCGTGACCGACCAAGGCATCATCACCTCCCGTTCGCCGGACGATCTGGACGCTTTCGTTGCAAAGATCGTCGAAGAGATCGAGGAAGGCCGCCACGAGAAGCGAGCCGCTTGATAGGACCTCCTGTTCGCTGAGTCCGCGCACCCCTGCGCGGGCTCTTTTTTATGAGGCTTTGCGGACAGGCGTCTCCGCCGACTGCCGATCGCGAGACAGGAAATCGAGCAGGCGGTTCTCTGCCGCCCGTAGCCCCGACAGCGGCTTAGCAGCAGGCAGAATTTCCTCGCCTCCACAATAGTCCTTGTCGGCAAGCGCAATGATGGAAGGGTGAATGTAACTTGATCGCGAGATGGCCGCCGTGTTGTGCAACACGGCGGCTGAAGCCTCCGCCATGTCCTTCACGGTCGGCCGCTTGCCCCTTTCGAGCGCATTGCGCGCGACGGCGAAGGCGGCGAGCGAGCCGGCCCACGTCCGAAAGGTCTTCGCGGTGATCGCAATACCTGAAATTTCCGCCAGGTAGCTATTCAGACGCCCGGATTCGATCGGTTTCAACGTGCCCGTCTCGTCCTTCCAGATAAAAAGCTGGCGACCGGGGAGATCGGCGATTTCTTCCAGCATCTTTTGCAATCTGGGATGCCTGAGGCTGCGCCGCACACTCTTTCCGCCCTTGGAACGAAATTTCAGTTCGATCCGGCCCTCCACCAGCGTGATGTGCCTCTTCAACAGCGTCGTTGCGCCATAAGTGCCGTTTTCCTTGAGATAGGCTTGGCTGCCGACGCGGAGATGTGCCTCATCGAGCAATATCGTCAACGCAGCGAGGACACCGCGGACATTTTCCGCACCAACCTCAAGATCGCGCTGCACCTGCCGCCGTATCCTCGGCAAGGCGTGGCCAAAGGCGATCAGCTGATCGAATTTTGCGATGCTGCGGAACGACTGCCAATCCTTATGATAGCGATATTGCTTTCGGCCCCGTGCATCAAATCCGGTCGCCTGCAAATGGCCGTTTTCCTTCAGACATATCCAGACGTTTTCGTATGCGGGAGGCAACCCGAGTGCGGCGATACGGTGCTTCTGCTGCGGCTCGCAGACCAACGAGCCGTCCGGTAGCCGGTAACAGAAGCCTCGGCCCCTTCTCTGCCTGCGAATACCGGGTTCGGTGTCGCTCACATAAACCAGGCCAATGTCACTTAGGGCTTCAGCACTCATCGCTTTGTTCGATTGCTAACTGTTCCTGCGGCCGAAGTGAAACCAGCGCTGACGCTCAGTCCTTGTGGCATTCTTCGGTGGCACCGAGGCACCTTTCGGCGCAAAGACGGCAATGCTTTCGCGGTAGACCATCACCGGGTTTTCCGGATCGAATACCGTGAAGGGATCGTCGGCACCAGTGTCGACCACCCGCTGCCACGTCTTGATGCCGTTCACTCCCGGAAGCGTGACTTCGCAATCACCGCCAGCGTTGAATACCATGAAGAGACCATCCATCTTTTCCGCATCCGATGCGAGGACACTCCGTGACACGTAAACGCTCAGCACCCGCAATTCATTGTCGTTCCAGGCACCATCGTCCATGAAGTCACCATCCGGTTTGTACCAGGCGATTTCGATCCGTCCGTCCTCTGCGGTTTCACCTGTTAGGAAGCGCTCCTGCCGAAGCTCCGGCTGCGCCTTACGGAAAGCGATCATCTTCTGACAGAAGGTCAGAAATGGATCGTCAAGCCCGCTCCAGTCGATCCAACCGATTTCGTTGTCCTGGCAATAGGCATTGTTGTTGCCGCCCTGGCTGTTGCCGACCTCATCACCTGCAAGGATCATCGGCACGCCCTGGCTGAGCAGCAGCGTTGCCATCATGTTGCGCCGCCGCCTGCGGCGCGCGTCATTGATATCGGCGTCGCCGGTCGCGCCCTCCACCCCCATATTGTCCGAATGATTGTCGGAATGGCCGTCGCGGTTGTCCTCGCCGTTGGCCTCATTATGCTTGCCGTTGAAGGAGACGGTATCCATCAGAGTGAAGCCGTCATGAGCCGAAAGCAGATTGATGGACGATGTCGAGCCACGGTCCGAATGGTTGAACTGCAGCGCCGAGCCGGTAACGCGCTCTGCCATCTCCGACACCTGGCCGGCGTCGCCTTTCCAGAAACGTCGAACGTCATCGCGGAATTTGTCGTTCCATTCGCGAAAGGGGTGGGGAAATCCGCCGACCTGATAGCCGCCTTCGCCGACATCCCAAGGCTCGGCGATCAGCTTCACGCCGGCAAGCATCGGATCTTGCCGAATCGCGCTGAAAAAGATGCCCTGTCGATCGAATTCCATATCCTGCCGCCCGAGAGTGCTCGCCAGATCGAAACGGAAACCGTCGATGTGCATGGCGCCAACCCAATAGCGCAAGCTGTCGAGCACCATGCGCATCACCATGGGATTGGCAACGTTCAGTGTATTGCCGGTACCTGTCGTATCGAAGGTGTGGCGGGGATCGTCAGGCGAGAGGATGTAGTAGCTTGCATTGTCGAGGCCGCGAAAGGAAAGCGTCGGACCTTTCTCGCTGCCTTCGGCTGTGTGGTTATAGACCACATCCATGATCACCTCGATGCCGGAGGCATGAAACTTTCTCACCATCGTCTTGAACTCGGTGATCCTGTCGCTCGACATGTAGCGAGACTGCGGCGCAAAGAAACCGAGCGTCTGGTAACCCCAGTAGTTGGTGAGGTGCTTCTCTTCCAGATAGCGGTCGTTCGGAAAAAACTGGATCGGCAGCAATTCGACGGCCGAGACACCAAG
Source organism: Rhizobium mongolense USDA 1844 (assembly GCF_000419765.1). Taxonomy (GTDB): domain Bacteria; phylum Pseudomonadota; class Alphaproteobacteria; order Rhizobiales; family Rhizobiaceae; genus Rhizobium; species Rhizobium mongolense. Next base: position 33,022 of record NZ_ATTQ01000011.1, read on the forward strand.
TTTCGTCAGATGATCGATGATCGGGTCGCTGCACATGCCAAGAAAGGTACCGCGCAGTCTGTCCGGTACCTTCGGATGCGTCATCGTCATACCGCGCACATGCGTTTCATAGATGAGCGTTTCCGTCCACGGGCGCCGGATTGCCTCATCGCCGTCCCAGTCGAAATCGGGATCCTGCACCACACCCTTCACCATGAAGGGCGCGCTGTCGCGCTCGTCGAAGGAGAGGTCGTCCTTGCCGATCGTATAGCCGTAGAGCGCATCGTCCCATGTTAGATCGCCAACCACCTGCTTGGCGTAAGGATCGAGTAGAAGCTTGTTGGGATTGAAACGGTGGCCGTTTTTTGGATCATAGGGTCCGCTTGCGCGATAACCATAGACAGTGCCCGGCTTCAGACCGGCGATATAGCCCGACCAGATATCGCCCTCGCGCTTGGGCAACGGCATGCGTGCCATTTCCTTTTTGCCGTCGTCGGAAAAGAGACAAAGGTCGATCTGCTCGGCGTGAGCGGAATAGACAGCAAAATGAGTCCCGGTCCCGGTATATTCGGCGCCCAGTTCCGGCTTCATGAAATCGAGTTCGGAAAAAGAAAAACTCATAATCACTCCGCTTGGTGGATCGCCAAGCGGGAAACGTTACCGCAAGTGCGAAAGTTCCCTGCGACGACGCCAAGGGCGCTACGGCATGAGCTGGCCGCCATTCACCTCGATGATCTGGCCGGTGATGTAACCTGACAGCGTGGGCGAAGCGAGGAACAGATAAGCGCCGACGCAGTCTTCCGATGTACCGACAAAGCCCATCGGAATGGTTTTGCGCTGCATCTCCATCTGGTCGTCGTTGGTATAGCGCTCGTGGAACGGCGTTGCGATGACGCCCGGCGCGACGGCGTTGACGCGGATGCGGTCGCCGACGAACTCCTTGGCATGGCCCCGCGTGATCGTCGAGACGAAGCCTTTGGAGGCCGCATAAAGAACCGCACCGTTGCCGCCGCCATTTCGTGCAGCTATCGAGGTGGTATTGATGATGAAGCCGCCCTGCTTCTTCAGCCAGGGATGCGCGGCGCGCGTTGCGGCAAGAACAGAACGGGCATTCAGATCCATGACCTTGGCATAATGCTCGTCGGTATATTCCGCGGTCGGCTTACGGCCAAGCATGCCGCCAGCATTGTTGATGAGGCCATCGAGATGCCCGAAGGTCTTAGCGGTCTCCTCTACAACGCGTTCCGTCTCGCCTTCCTTTGAAACGTCGCCCTGTACCAGATGCACAACGGTACCGGTCGCTCTGATCTCCTCGGCGAGCTTTTCGGCCGGCCCGCGGCTTGCATTGTAGTGGATGCCAACCTTCATGCCCTGCGCCGCGAACGCCCGGGCAAGAGCCGCACCGATGCCGGTCGATGCACCGGTGATCAGCACCGCTTTGCCGTTCAGGTCAGGTATTTTTATGGACGCGAGTGATTGAGCAAGATTAACCATGGCAGCAACAGCCTCCCGAAAAGACATGAAATAGATAGTGAAACGGATTTGACGAGCGTCTTGGCGGGCGAAATTGCGGATAGACACCGCGCGAAAGCGAGAACCGCTATGCGCCGTCAAACTCGTTCGAGAGCTATTGCAATCCCTTGGCCGACGCCGATGCACATCGTCGAGAGCGAATAGCGCCCGCCCGATTCGATGAGCTCCAGCGCAGCGGTTCCGGTAATGCGCGCGCCCGACATGCCAAGCGGATGGCCGAGCGCGATGGCGCCCCCATTGCGATTGACGCGGGGATCGTCATCGACAATCCCAAGTTCGCGCAGCACGGCCAGCCCCTGCGAAGCAAAGGCTTCGTTCAGCTCGATGACATCGAACTGATCCTCAGTCATGCCGAGCCGCGTCATCAGCTTGCGCGATGCCGGAACCGGTCCGATCCCCATGACGCGCGGCGGCACGGCGGCGGCAGCACCGCCCAGGATACGCGCGATCGGCCTCAGGCCATGCTTCCGCGCCGCTGCTTCGGAGGCCAAGACCAATGCCGCGGCGCCGTCGTTGACGCCAGACGCATTACCGGCCGTGACCGTGCCTCCTTCTTTCTTGAACGGCGTGCCAAGCTTTCTTAGGGTTTCCATCGTCGTTGCGCGCGGATGCTCATCCTTCTCGATTACCACGGGAGCGCCCTTGCGCTGTGCGATCACGACTGGCGTGATCTCCTTCGCCAGCCGGCCGTTTGCCTGAGCGGCGGCGGCCTTAGCCTGCGAACGCAGTGCGAAGCTATCCTGATCCTCGCGGCTGACCTTGTAATCCTCGGCGACGTTCTCGCCCGTTTCCGGCATGGAATCGACGCCATACTGTTTCTTCATTAGCGGGTTGATAAAGCGCCAGCCGATCGTCGTGTCGTAGATTTCGGCATTGCGCGAAAAGGCCATGTCCGCCTTCGGCATCACGAATGGTGCGCGCGACATGCTCTCCACGCCGCCTGCAATCATCAGTTCCGCCTCGCCGGCCCGAATGGCGCGCGCAGCGGCGATGACCGCATCCATGCCCGAGCCGCAGAGCCGGTTGATCGTCGTCCCCGGGACTGCAATCGGAAGGCCTGCAAGCAGCAGCGACATCCGCGCCACGTTACGATTGTCCTCGCCGGCCTGGTTCGCGCAGCCGAAAACGACGTCGTCGGCAGCCTCCCAGTCGATCGATGGGTTACGCTGCATCAGTGCTTTGAGAGGTACTGCCCCGAGATCGTCCGCGCGTACCGATGACAGAGAGCCGCCGAAGCGGCCGATCGGCGTGCGGATGTAGTCGCAGATATAGGCGTCGCTCATGGTTTCTTCCTCAAAGTTCCGGAACGACAAGGTCGGCAATTGGCCCTTCGACGTGGAGCGGCGCGCCGGTCATGGCCTGCAGTTCCTCCGTCGAGATCGCCGCCAGCTTCTCACGCAGCACGAAACGTCCCTTCACAATGTCGACGATGGCGTGGCTCGTATAGACGCGCGTGATGCAGCCGACGCCGGTCAGCGGGAAATTGCATCTGGCGACGAGCTTCGGCTCGCCGTTCTTGGTGACGTGTTCTGTAATGACAAAGACCTGCTTGGCGCCATGGACGAGATCCATCGCGCCGCCGACGGCCGGCACGCCCTTGCTACCGACGCGCCAGTTGGCCAGATCGCCGCTCTGGGCAACCTGATAGGCACCGAGGATGGCGACGTCGAGATGGCCGCCGCGCACCATGGCAAAACTGTCGGCGTGGTGGAAGAAGGACGCACCAGGCCTCAGCGTCACCGGCCTCTTGCCGGCATTGATCAGATCCCAGTCCTCTTCGCCGACAGGTGGCGCTTCACCGAAGTTCAAGATACCGTTCTCGGTATGGAAGATCGCCTGCCGACCGGGCGGCTGGTAGCGGGCCACCATTTCGGGAAAGCCGATGCCGAGGTTCACATAGGCGCCGTCGGCAATATCCTGAGCGGCACGCCAGGCGATCTGAGCATTGGAAAGCTTGATGTCTTCGCGAGTTGTCGCGGGTCGGGTATCGACGGTCATACGTAAGCCACTCCGGCTCGAACGAGCTCTTCTTCCTGCTGCGGATTGGATATCTCGACGAGACGGTCGACGAAGATGCCCGGTGTGACGACATGTTCGGGATCGATCCCGCCCGCAGGCACGATCTTCGAGACCTGTGCGATCGTCTTTGCAGCCGCCATGCACATCAGCGGGTTAAAGTTCCGGCCGGCTTTGTTGTAGGTGAGATTGCCGTGCAAGTCGCCGATATGCGCCTTCACGATTGCAAAATCGGCCTTCAACCAGCGCTCCTGGACATAGTGCCTGCCATCGAATTCGGCGACTGTCTTGCCTTCGGCAAGCTCGGTGCCGTAGGCCGTCGGCGTGTAGAAAGCCGGGATGCCGGCACCGGCGGCACGGATGCGTTCGGCAAGCGTCCCCTGCGGCACAAGTTCCAGCTCGATCTCCCCGGCGAGGTACCTTTGCGTGAAGGCACGCGGATCCGAGGAACGCGGGAAGGAGCAGATCATTTTCCGCACCATGCCGGCGTCGATCATCGCGGCGATGCCGATGCGGCCGTTGCCGGCATTGTTGTTGATGACGGTCAGGTTCTTCGGTCCCTTGTCGATGAGGGCATGGATAAGCTCGATCGGAGCCCCTGAGCCGCCGAAACCACCGATCATGATGCTAGCGCCGTCACTGATTTCGCAGACGGCTTCCGAAACGCTCCTGATTGTCTTGTCCATGCGGGATCTCTCCTTGCCGAATAGGCGCGATGCGCTCCTCCCATGCCCGTGATCACGAATAGTGCGAGACGCAATCAGCGGCAAGATATTTTGTGCGTTATTTGACTTTTGTTCGCATATCGCACATAACTAAAACTCTGATCGGAGGTCAAAATGCGGGAAACGGATTTCGTCAGCGGCTTTGCCCGCGGCTTGAGAGTCATCGAAGCCTTCGGTGAGACCCACCAGCGTCTGTCGATCACAGAAGCTTCCAAGCTCGCCGGCCTTGACCGCGCCACCGTCCGCCGCTCGCTTCTGACGCTCGCAGAGCTCGGTTATGCGGATTACGACGGAAAGTTCTTCACATTGACGCCGAAGATCTTGCGCCTCGGCCATGCCTTTCTCTCGGCAACACCCTTGCCCCTGCAGATCCAACCGCATCTCGACCAATTGTCCGAAAAGGCCGGGCAGAGCGCCTCGGCCTCGGTTCTCGATGGCAGCGAGATCGTCTATATCGCCCGCGCCTCGCAACGCCGCATCATGTCTATCAATCTGACGCCCGGCAGCCGTCTGCCTGCCTATTGCGCCTCGATGGGCCGCGTGCTGCTCGCAGCACTGCCGGAAAGCGAAGCGCGGGCTATTCTTGGCCGGACGGAATTGAAGCAGAACACGCCGAACACCAAGACCGACCCGGAAGACCTGATTGCCGAATTCCGCCGCATCCGCTCAAAAGGCTATGCCATCATCGATCAAGAGCTTGAAATCGGCCTTTGCTCCATCGCCGTTCCGGTCGAAAACGATCGAGGTCAGACTGTTGCAGCAATCAACATTGGAGCGCCGGCAGCCCACGCCCCTGCATCGGAAATGGCCGGGCGCTATCTGCCTCTTTTGCAAGAGACGCAAAGGGCCTTGCGGCTGGTTTTGCGATAGCGGTGCGAAAGCCCTTCCCCCGCAAGCCGAAGCGAAGTCATACCCCGAGCCTCGTCCGCTCGGCCATACGCCATATGCGCGGCGTCTCGCCCGTCCGTTTCAGAAAGAAGCGCGAGAAGTAGGCCGGATCGGCAAAGCCCAACCGGTAGCCGATCTCCTGGACGCTGCCGAAGGTGAAGACCAGTTCGCGTTTTGCCTCGTCCGTCAGCTTGCGGGCAATGAGTTCGTGCATGCTATGTCCCGTTGAAGCCTTGACGATGCGGTTCAGATGCGTCGGTGAGATGCCGAGCGCGCGAGCGTAGAAGGCGGCCGGCTTATGTCCCCTTAGATGCTGCTGCATCAGGCCGCTTAGAACCTCCATGCGCCGGCTATTCTCATCGGCCATCTCACTCTCGTCACCTTCGCAAATCCGCGCCGTCAGTTGCAGAGCGGAAGTCAGATAGGCATCCAGCAGATCGTTCCGGCCGCTCCGCCGCCCCGAAAATTCTTCTCCCAACCGCGTCAGCGTCTGCGCCACGTACGCAGCATCCTCGTTTTGCATATCGAGTTCCGTCAGGTGCGGTTTCGCCAGCCACTCCCCCAACCAGCTGCGATCGCCAGGTGTGGCCTTCAGATGCGAGGCGAGCACCGTGATAACAAAGCCATCGATATCTTTCGAAAAGCGGAAGCCGTGCCTCAGGCCGGGCGGTACGGTGATCACCGAGCGCGGATGGATTGCATGCCGCTCCTGGCCGAAGATCGCATCGCCCGATCCGGCATTGATGTACAAGATCTGAAGGAAGTTTTCATGCCGATGCAGCCGGATTTCCCAGTGATGAAGGCTGCTGCGCGATGGAATTGTCTCGCAATGCACCCAGAAATCCGGCTTCTTGCCGGCACTCTCGCCATAGAGCTCATAGGTCGGAATGAATTTCGTCATCGCACGCACATCTCTTGATGTTCGATTTGTGCAATTTCTCGGATGAAAAGTCCATTGCCGGGGCCGTCGCCTGAGAGGAGAATTTGACAAAAGACAAGCGCGGGGAGGAAGCATGCGCACACAGGTTGCGATTATCGGCTCCGGGCCATCCGGACTTCTGCTCGGCCAGCTTTTGACGGAGGCCGGTATCGAAAACGTCATTCTGGATCGGGTCGGCAAGGACTACATTCTCGGACGCGTTCGTGCCGGGGTATTGGAGGAAGGCACGGTTAACCTTATGGATCAGGCAAAGGCCGGCGCCCGAATGCATGCCGAAGGCCTGCCGCATGACGGCTTCTCGCTTGCCTTCGACGGTCGCGATCACCGCATCGATCTCTTTGGGCTTACCAGAGGCAAGCGCGTGGTGGTCTATGGCCAGACGGAACTTACACGCGACCTGATGGACCATCGCGAAAAGAGCGGCGCCTTGACGATCTACGACGCGGCTGACGTCCAGCCGCACGAATTCAACGGCCGGTTCCCCTGCGTCACCTATAACAAGGACGGCACCACGCATCGTATCGATTGCGATTTCATCGCCGGCTGTGACGGCTTTCATGGTGCAAGCCGCAAAGCCGTACCGGAAAATTCGCTCCGCGCCTTCGAGAAGGTCTACCCCTTCGGCTGGCTCGGCATCTTGGCTGACGTGCCGCCGGTCAGCCACGAGTTGATCTATGCCAACCATCCTCGCGGCTTCGCGCTCTGTTCGATGCGCTCGCAGACCCGCAGCCGCTATTACATCCAGTGCCCGCTCGATGAAAAAATCGAGAACTGGGGCGACGACCGTTTCTGGGCGGAACTCCGCCGCCGCCTTCCAACTCACCACGCAGACGCAGTGATCACCGCACCGTCGTTCGAAAAGTCGATCGCACCGCTTCGATCCTTCGTCTCCGAGCCGATGCGTTTCGGCCGGCTGTTCCTGGTCGGGGATGCCGCCCATATCGTCCCGCCAACGGGCGCCAAGGGCCTCAACCTCGCCGCCAGCGACGTATACTACCTTTTCGGCGGCCTTATCGAGCATTATCAGGATCGCTCGAATGCCGGTATCGATGCTTATTCCGAACGCGCTCTCTCCCGCGTCTGGAAAGCCGTCCGCTTCTCCTGGTCGATGACGAGGATGATGCACCGGTTCCCCGATACGAGCGACTTCGACCAGAAGATCCAGGAAGCCGAACTCGACTATTTGACGCATTCCCAGGCAGCCGCGACAGCGCTTGCGGAAAACTATGTTGGACTTCCCTACTAGCAGAAGCGTTTCGCTTTCAAGCGGTCCCGCTGAAGGATCTCATCGGCCTGCTTGAGACGCTAGACGGCGGGCTTAGCTTCGGCTTGCCCACGCTAGAGGCATTTCGTCGAAAGGAATGCGAACCGGCCACCCGCAATTGCGTAGCCTCTGAAGCACGCAGGTCGCCGCGAAGGTGAAGAATTGCCAAGGCGATTTTCCATTTCTTCAAACGAGAACGCATCCTCAGAACCGAATGACCACACTTTCATGCGACGCAAGTGAAAGGCAACCGTTCACCTCCTTACCTGTGAGCAAGTCGACGCCGGTTGGCAGTGACGAGACCTCGACTCTGCCTTCATCCGTATTGAGCACGAACAGGAGTTTCCTGTGGGCAGCTTCACGGACGGTCACTTCCACATTCGCGGGAAGGTCGGCGATCAGCGGCGCGATACCGGTGTGCGCGAAGAGCTGGTCAGCCAGGCCTTCGACCAAGGCCTCCGTAAGATACGTTCCGATGTAGACAGCACTACCCCTGCCCACTTTGCGGTTCGTAATGGCTGCCCGCCCGCTGGCAAAGCGGCTGCTCCACTGCCCAAGCACCTCGACATCCGCATCCACGTCCAGCAGTTCGTAGAGATGGGCGGCTTCGTGTTCCTGATTGCCGAGCACGAACTTGTAACGTCTTGCGGCGGAGCTCGCCGGAAATCGCTTTGCGGGATTGTGCAGGCCGAACTCCGTCCCGTTGAGGCCGAACAGGCCATCGGCGCCGGGTTCGGCCACGCGCCCGAATTCCTCGACGCGAACGCCGCAAAGTTCGGAAAGGCCGCGTCCGGGTGCCAGTACCGTGGGGATGTGGTTATGCTCGTCGCGCGTGCCGGTCATGGCACCGATTACCAGCGTGCCGCCGTCCTTGACGAATGCCTCCACCTTCTCGTTCCATTCCGGCTTCCACATCACCCAATGAGGAACATAGAGCAGCTTTATTGGCGCGAGGTCATCCTCGGGATGGATAAAGCCGCAGGCAATACCCTGTTCGGCGTCGGGCGGGATCATCGGGACTTTGCAGCGCTTGCGATAGGTGCGGGTATCGGCTGTTCCCTTGTGATCAAGGGCGAGATCTATCACGGAAGCCACAGTGCCGCTGGCAAGCTTGGCCACACGACCTCCGTTCCGAATGGCCGCTTATGTGAATGTGGTCGGCGGGGATGCCTGATGGCGCATGCAGCCGAGCCTTACATGCTGGACCAATGGCAGAGCCGGTCCGGCTCGTCGATAAGCCGCGATGAGTTTGCCAGGTCCGTCGAACGTCAAGAAGACCTCGCACTTTCGATTTTGTCGGACTGTGGTTCGAGGATCGGACGACATCTGGCCGACATCGTCAACCTGTTCGATCCGGAGATCATCGTCGTGGGCGGAGAAGCCGTGCAATTCGGTGATGCGCTACTCGACCCGATCCGCAAAACAATGGAGGAATTCGCGTTCTTCACCAAGCCGGAACTCTGCTCGTTGAGCAGGGCCGCTGTGCACTCGACGCTCCCAGGGCAACCGTCGAGCGGCATCAAGCGCCAGGAGTGTCTGTCTTCATGCTAGATACCAAACCGCAACGATGCGCGGGGTGCCCGGTGGCCAAAATCAATCTCCAAGCGGGTAACTCCTATGTCTTTCAGCAAGTGATCATTTAGAGCCGAAAGCGCACAGCTGGTGGCTGGCGGCTCCTCCCTGCCGCCAAATGTTCCAATGACGGCCCGCAATATTCTGAGCAGCATCCACTCCACCGTTCGGAGCGGCCGTTTTGTGGCTGACGTCATTTGCAATGCTCTCCAATTTGGCGGCTGTAATTTGCGCACTCTGCAGAGATGGACGTGGTGAGGCTCCGCAATCACCGGTCCCTTCTTGCCTTGGGCCGGCAAGTGGACTCCTCCGGATGTTTTCACGGAAGAGGCACTGCCGTCCTGATGCAGGCCACTCCTGCTGAGTATACGATCGCCAGATTAGAGCCGTGCTTCGAGGATCAGGTTGAACGGCGTTTCCATAGCGCGGCGGAAACGGGTGAAGCCCGCCTTGCGGAAGACTCCTGCCAGGCGGGCTTCGCCGGCCTGCGCACCAAGTACCATACGGCCGCCATCTGCAATTGCGTGGGCGCAGCAGATCGTCGTGGAAGCCGCATAATACATTCTGGCAACCGGCGAGATATTGTCTTCCACCCGATCGTTGGCGAAGGGTTCCACGAGTACGACCGTACCATCTGGTTCAATCGCCTTAGCGGCATGTGCGGCCGCGGCAACGGGATCTCCCATATCGTGCAGGCAATCGAAGAAGCAGATCAGGTCGTAGCCGGTTCCTGGATAGTTGTCGGCAGGAGCTGCCGCGAAGGTTGCCTGCTCCGAAACGCCTGTCATGGTGGCAACCTTCCGGGCTTCGATCAGGGAGCCCTGATGAGTGTCGAAGCCACAAAATCTCGAAGCCGGAAATGCCTTGGCCATGAGGGCGGTGGAATGTCCGTGTCCGCAGCCGATATCGGCCACAAATGCCCCGGCCTTGAGTTTTTCGACGACTCCATCGAGAGCCGGCAGCCATTCGGCCACCAGGCTTGCCTTGTACGCATTGCGGTAGAAGGCGGCAACTCCGCAATAGAGACGTCCGTCATGGTCGCCCCACAGAACGCCGTTGCCAGTGCGGAAGGCCTCTACCGCCTTGTCCTCGTCCGCCCACATTGAAGCAGGGACTGCCCAGGCGTTAGGAATGAAGACAGGGCTATCCTCGTCGGCAAGGACAAGCGCTTGCTCCGGCGTGAGCTCATATGTACCGCTGATCGCGTGGTAAGCGACATAGCCGCCAGCGACCTGCGAATTGAGCCATTCGCGAACGTAGCGTTCGGCGCATCCGGCGCGGCGGGCAAGCTCGTGCGATGTAAGCGGACCTGCTTCGGCCATGGTCTTATAAAGGCCGAGCCGGTTTCCAAGACTCACCATCACGCCGCCATAGCCGGCCGAAAGATCTCCGACTACGCGCGAAAGAAGCGTATCCAGCTTTGCAGAATCGATCGTGCTGTTTTGGACATGTCCCATTTCAATTCCCCTGTTCAAGAGCCCCCGGAAGCGGAGGGCGGGGAGAGCATCGCAGTTTTAGGGAGCGGCCGGCAGAGCGGAACTGTCCAGAAACGGGCCGATCGTGCCACATCACCGGGGCGTGGCGCGGTTGCCCCATCGGCGTTATCGTGTCGTCCTTGCGTCAAAGGAAATCTAACATGCTGCAAAACGCTGAGCAGACGGGCCCGGAGCCGCTCCATGTCAGCCTCATCGCTATTCCCGAGGCCGTAGTGTCGACGCTGAGTGGCATCTTCGACGTGATGAACGCCTTTGTTATTATGCCGCCGCTAGGCGACGCACAGCGCCGGGCGCCACCGTTCCTGGTCGAGATTGTTGGGCTCGAATCCGGGCCGCTGTCGCTTGCCAGTCGCGTCCCCGTCATGGTCCAACGCAGCATTGCCGCGCTTGATACGACCGACATCATTATCGTCCCTTCCATCCTGCTTGGCCCTGAGGGCTGGCGAAAAGGTCGACACCCGGAACTAGTAGAATGGCTTCGAGCCATGCACCGGCGCGGTGCGCTTCTATGCTCGGCTTGCTCCGGTGTTTTCCTGCTCGCCGAAACAGGGCTCTTCGATGGCGCAGATGCGACGGTACATTTCGGTTACGCCAACGCCTTCGCGGCAGGTTTTCCGCAGGTCCATGTCCACCCTGAGCGGGTTCTGGTCGTCTCGGGCGAGCGCGAAGAACTTGTAAGTTCAGGAGCCTCCATGACCTGGCATGATTTGGTCCTCTACCTGATCGCTAGACATGCGGGAGCGACCGCCGCACAGGCAGTTGCGCGCTGCTTTGCCCTCCAATGGCATCAGGACGGACTTACGCCCTACATGGTATTCGAGGGGCGCAATGATCATGGAGACGTCGCTGTCCAGGCGGCTCAGGAATGGGTGGCCACGCATTTCCCCGCCGCGAGCCCGCTTGAGGAAATGATCCGCCGCTCCGGACTTGCCGAGCGCACCTTCAAACGCCGTTTCACAGCCGCGACCGGATTGAGCCCGATCGCCTACGTGCAGCGCCTAAGGATCGAGGACGCGAAGCGCCGTTTGGAGCGGACAGAGGCATCGGTCGACGAGATCGGCTGGCAGGTCGGTTACGAGGAACCGGCTTTTTTCCGCCGTCTCTTCAAGCGAGTCACCGGCTTGACGCCAGGTGGCTATCGACGGCGTTTCAGAATTCCTGAGTATGCACAGACCCGTGTAAGGGATTAAGGTGCTCGACTAGGCCGTTCGGCACGTTACCCTTGTCTGGGGCAAATTCCTCGCTCGTCGCTGAGGTTGTCGGAGCAGTCTATAAAATCCGGCCAATCTCGCTTTATCTTCCTGGTGCGCCACTGGCATCGGAGGACGCGGGTTGGGTGGGCGTCGCGCCGCAGCATTTTACCCCGCGCTGCGACGCCTGGCGCGACACGTTCCTGGGCAAAAGGCCACAATCGAGCCAGCTCTATCTGTTGGGTGGATACGATTGCGCCGTTTTACGAGCAGCGTGCCTCGTAGGTCCGTCCATAGCGATCTCGATACACGCAGTAGCCGCGACGTTCGGTCGAGCGGCCAATCAGGGCGCCGGCGACGCCGCCAGCAACGGCTCCGACCGCAGCACCTTCCCAGCTATTGCTGACAGCCCCGCCGATAACTGCTCCGGTGCCGGCCCCAATGGCCGTTCCCTTCTCCGTCGCTGTGCAAGATGCCAGGGCACCAACGAAGGCACTGGCAAGGACAATTTTTCTCATCATTTTGAACGCCTCCTTATCTGCCGATACTACTGCTGCGCGGGAGAGGCCGGCGGCGTCGCCGGTGCCGGCGTCGCATTGTTATCCGCTGGTGCCATCGGCTTTGCCGGACCAGGGGTTGGCTCAGAATTCGTGGTGGATGCAGTGGGCTGCGGATCCGTATCCGGAGCGCCGCTCCACAGGGTGTAGGCAACCGCAATCACGGCGATCGCTGCAATGGCGGCGGCCCAGCCCCCCCATGCGCTGGATCGGGTGTGCTCCACCGGTGTCGTGCGCAGGTCCAGATCGGGGTTCGGGGTCGTTGTGCGATTAGGATCGTTCGGATTGTTAGGGTCGTACGTCATCTTCATTCTCCGCTTTCTGATGAATAAGGGAAGGGTTGGATAGCTTGTTTGTTCCGCTAGCGCTCCGGCCCGATCTCCTGTGTCGGACTTCGGTCCCAGATCGATCGGACTTTGGCCCCATGAAAAACCAAGTCCAAAGTCCTTTTGAACTTCAGACCGTGGGCCCGGATCGGGAACGTCATTCACTGCCCGGCATTGGGGTGGCGTGACAAAAGAGCGGTCAAAGGAGGCTTGCAATGAAGGACGATGGATCCACCCGTGGCAAAAGCGGCTGGAGCGTGGCGGCCGTCATCATTGTCATCGCCCTTGCCGCCTTGCTCCACGTCTATGGTCAACTCCTGTCGGGCGACAGCGAGCAATTGACGAGGAGTCTTCGCGAACCCGCGGCCACCGCCGATGGAGGCTAACGGGATCGAGAAGCACACGAGTCGACCCGCGGGGCTGTTCAATCTCATCCATCCCCCGGTCGACCTTTCGATTGTTTGGCGACGAAGCGCGACAACGCATTCTCGTCGCTGCAGCTCAAGACGGATGCTGCCATGAAGGATCTAGTGTTCATTCAATCGTAGTTCGGGACCAATGTCTGGGGGCCTGTCGGCATGAAAGAGGCCGCCGCACGCGTTGAGAAAACCCAACACCGAGATGCAGGTGATGGTCGAGGGATAGTTAAACGCCTAGACTTCGGCACCTCAGATCTAACGATGGCCCGATCCGCGGTCGCAACAACTGCCTCACGGAATGCAGTTTTTTTCAATATCATTTGCCACAAATCTTGCAGCACGGTTCCAGGCTTCGCCCGTATCGCCTCGATACGTTATAAACCGGTCGCAGGTGGGCTTGTTGGTGTGGATGTCCAACAGGACATACTTCGCCCAGCCCACCAAGGTGCTCATCTTGTGAATCTCGCCTATGAGCAAGTAATTCGCGCCAGCCGTTTTCGCCTCTTTCGAAAGCTCCGCGATCCCTGGTTCGCGCGCCGTGCACCGCCCATTCTGGCAAGCCAACGAAGTGATGTTGATCTTGCTACGTTTCGAGAGACTGTCGCGTAGGGTTGAGACAAACGCCGTCAACCGAGCATCGTGGTCGCGGAGCTGGTGACCCGCTTCGCCGGACGTGTCTTTAAAGTCAAAATTGGCAACGGCTACCGTTAACGGTTCAATCGTGTCGGCAACGGCGACTGATGCAAGGGCGCTGGCACACGCCAACGCCGTGGCGGCCCACCAGCCGGGGATGCACCATCTCCTTGCAACGTTAAAACTCGCTTTTACCACATCCTCCTCCCAACTTAAGATTGTCGCCAAGCCAGGGGCAGCGTCCTATGTTGGCCTCACGCGAGATGAACGCCACTGCTATGCCAACGCGTTCATTAACCAGAAGTCTGGCGCAAGGATCGGCCACGATAGCCGCCCGTGACCAGCACCACCATCCTCGATCTAGCCATTGCGCTCACCGCTCGCCGAAGGATCATTCCTGCCGCTCTCCAAGCGGCTGAAAACGCTAAGACAAGACCACGAAGCAGAACCCCGGCGGGTGCCATGCTCGACAATGCTGCTTTGGCAAAGATTGTATGTCGGCATAAGTCCCCGGCGTTCAGGCCCGGGGAGGAAGGCGAGAGCGGCCTTGGGCTGCTTGCGCGCCCATGCCGACCACAATGCTGCAATCAACATCCTGCGTCGGAACACGGCGTCTATGATCGTGGAGGAAGGGCAGCCGCTCTCCGTTGAAGCGATAACTATCGGCGGAGCTTTGCGCCCCCTCGGAAATCCCCTGCTCGCAAGCGGCGGACGATGTTAACTTGCGGAAATCTCGCGCGCGGCCTCCCGGATCGTCTGCATCAGAATAGATAGTGGCAATGAGGGGATGGCATCCGTGCGCATCGTCAGACCCACAGGCCCTTTCGTTTCGCTTGTGTCGATCGGCAGTACCGCCAGAACGCCGTCCTCGATGTCGGTTGCCACAACACCAGTCGAGATGATCCAGATTGCGTCGCTTGACCGCAGGAAGGCGCGGCCGAAAGAATCGGAAACCGTCTCGATCTGGTTCGGCAGGTTCGGTACGCCATTGGCGATTAGAAAACTTTCGACGAAAGGACGGATGATCGAGGCCCGCGTCGGCATCAGCACCGTGTAATCCGCGAGCGCGGCAAAGGGCGACTGCCTGGTTTTCAGCAGCGGGTGGCCAGCCCGGACGGCAAACACCACCTGCTCGGAATAGAGATGCTCAAAGGAAAAGCCTGCCATCTTTTCCGCTCCTGCGAGGCGTCCGACGACAAGATCGAGGTCGCCCACTCGGAGCTGCTCCAAAAGCACCGCATTTTCCCCAGTCACGATCTTGATGCGGCTCCAGGTATTTTCTTTGAGGAATAGCTCCATCGCCTGCGGCATGACGCGCGTCGAAACCGTCGGAAGCGCGCCGATGCGGATCGGCGGAGCATCGCCCGCCCGCTCCTGGGTGACGGAATCGAGCCCGTGACGGAGCGCCGTCAGTGCGGCGCCCGCATGCTTCAGGAACACCTCACCGTACCGTGTGATCTTGATGCCGCGCCCGTCGCGCTCGAAAACCGCAACGCCCAGCACCTCTTCCAGTTCGCGGATCGTCTTTGTCACCGCAGGCTGGCTGACACGGAGGAGTTCAGCCGCCTTCATGACGCTTTTCTGCCGCGCAACCTCGACAAAGGTCTGTAGATGGCGAAACTTGATACGGCTGTCGATCATTGATCACATAACCCAGAAGTTATCGGAAAGCCACGAAATATCATTTTACCTAACCGAATTAAACATTCAATTTCGTGCCAGGAGGAAGTTCCGTGCAATTTGCCCGCGTCAACGATGTCACGATTCACTATCAAATCATTGGTGGCCCTGCCGACAAGCCGGTCATTGTCTTTGCCAATTCGCTCGGCACGGATTTCAGGATCTGGCGCGATGTGATCGTGCGGCTGGCAGGTGATTTTGCAATCGTGCTTTACGACAAGCGCGGGCATGGTCTTTCGGATGTCGGCCAGTTGCCGTATTCGATCGACGATCATGCCTCAGACCTGATCGGCCTCCTGGAGACGCTTGAGGTCGAGCAGGCCTTCATCTGCGGCCTTTCGGTCGGCGGGCTCATCGCGCAGTCGCTTTACCAGCAGCGTCCGGATCTCGTGCGCGGCCTCATCCTTTGCGATACGGCACACAAGATCGGCACCGCCGAAACATGGAACGCCCGCATCGAGGCGGTCGAAAATAACGGGATCGGCAGCATCGTCGATGCGGTGATGGAGCGTTGGTTCACGCCGGCCTTCCGCCGCCCTGAAAATCGGGCCTATGCCGGCTACTGCAACATGCTTGCCCGCCAGCCCGTCGAAGGCTATGCGGCAACATGCGGCGCCATCCGCGATGCCGATTTCACAAAAGCCGCAGGCAAGATTGCAGTTCCCACCATCTGCATTGTCGGCGATCAGGACGGTTCGACGCCACCGGACCTGGTGAGGTCCACCGCGCAGCTGATCCCGAACGCCCGGTTTGAAACGATCCGCGATGCCGGTCACATCCCCTGCGTCGAACAACCCGAGGCGCTTACCGCTGTCATCCGCGCCTTCATCGATATCGCCTTGCATGGAGAACTAAGCCCATGAATGAAGCCTCGACCCCGTCTGAACGCTACCGGCAGGGCATGGCGACCCGCCGCGCGATCCTCGGTCACGACCACGTCGATCGCGCCGAAGCAGGCTCGACGGCTTTCGACAAGCCGTTTCAGGACCTGATTACGGAGGCTGCCTGGGGGCATGTCTGGTCGCGCCCGACCTTCACGAAACGCGAGCGCTCGATCGTAACGATCGCGCTTCTGGCAGCACTTGGCCAGGATGACGAGACTGCGATGCATGTTCGCGCTACGGCCAATACCGGCGCCAGCCGCGAGGATGTTTGCGAAGCGCTTCTGCACGTGGCGATCTATGCGGGTGTTCCGGCTGCCAATCACGCGATCAAAATCGCCAAACAGGTTTTCGAGCAGATGGACGCCGAAGAGACAGCCTGAGAGGAAGAGATGTCCGATATTTCGAACCGCAAGCCGGAAACCGGCGCCTTCTTCGCCCGCGACCGCGCCAGGCATCCACCGGCCTATGCGCCCGGCTACAAGACCTCGGTGCTACGTTCCCCACAACGCGCGTTACTGTCGCTCGACGGCACGATTTCAGAGATTACCGGGCCGGTCTTTGGCCATTCGATCATCGGTGAACTCGACAATGACCTGATCCACAACTTCGCCCGCCCCGGCGAGAGCGCCATCGGCGAGCGCATTATCGTTCACGGCCGGGTACTCGACGAGCGTGGCCGGCCAGTCTCGGGCGCGCTGGTGGAATTCTGGCAGGCCAATGCCGGCGGGCGTTATCGCCACAAGAAGGAAACCTATCTCGCGGCCATCGATCCGAATTTCGGCGGCTGCGGGCGCTGCATCACCGACGAATACGGGCAATACTCCTTCCGCACCATTCGCCCCGGCGCCTATCCGTGGCCGAACGGCGTCAACGATTGGCGCCCGGCGCACATCCACTTCTCGATCTTCGGCCACGGCTTTGCCCAGCGGCTGATTACGCAGATGTATTTCGAAGGCGACCCGATGATCTGGAAATGTCCGATCGTCGGCACGATCCCGGACAAGGCTGCAATCGAGCAGCTGATTGCACCACTCGACTGGGGCAACACCATCCCCATGGACGCGCGCGCCTACAAGTTCGATATCGTTCTGCGTGGCCGCCGCTCGACCCTGTTCGAAAATCGGCTGGAGGGCAACTGATCATGCAGGAACTCGGCTATCTCAAGGAAACCCCGTCGCAAACGGCAGGTCCCTATGTCCATATCGGCCTGACGCCGAATTTCTGCGATATCGGCGGCATCTACGCACAAGACCTCGGCAGCGCGATGGTCAACGAAAAGACCCTCGGCGAGCGCATCACCGTGACGGGCCACATCTATGATGGAACAGGCGCGCCCGTGCGTGACGCGGTCGTCGAAATCTGGCAGGCCGACAGCGCCGGGCTTTACAACAGCCCATCGGAAATGCGCGGCGCGGCCGACCGGAATTTTACCGGTTGGGGCCGCTGTCCGACCAGCGCCGAAGATGGCGTCTATAGGTTCGAAACCGTCAAGCCTGGCTGCGTGCCCTTCAAGGACGGCCGCACGATGGCGCCGCACATCTCTTTCTGGATCGTCGCGCGCGGCATCAATATCGGGCTCCACACCCGCATGTACTTTCCGGAGGAAGCAGCCGCCAACATGGCCGATCCGCTGCTTGCCCGTGTCGAACACGGCGAGCGCATTGCAACAATGATCGCGACCCGGGATGGCGCAACCTGTACGTTTGATATCCGCCTTCAGGGGGAGAAGGAAACGGTATTTCTCGACATTTGATCAGCATGTAAGATAAGGCGATTTTCCCTTTTAATGCAGGCGCTTCCTGCTGGAAGCCGATGCCGCCGACACCCCGTTTACAATCATAGAGAGCTGCACACGTGCCGAAACGACGATAGGCGGGTTGTTAAAAATGCTGCACCGCAGTAAGACTTTTGACGGGCTGAACGTTGATGGTGGAAACATGCAGAAAACATTCGGGCACGTCCTGACGGCACACAAGGGTCTTGGTCCAGGTTTTGACTTCCTCAGGATTGCCCTGGCTTTTTCAATCGTATTGGCACATTCATTTTTGCTGACCGGAAATGACGCTTTTTTCCGTTCGAGCCCGTTGTGGTTTGCAGAATACGCACTGGTTCCGATGTTCTTCGCTCTCAGCGGTTTTCTGATCGCCGGCAGCGCTCAGCGCCTCAGCCTGAAAAACTTTCTTTTGAACCGCGGACTGCGCATCGTCCCTGCTCTTGCGGTCGATATCGTCGTCTGCGCGCTCATCATCGGCCCGCTGGTGACGACCGTCGCTTTGCGTGACTATGTTCTCGGCGCCGACTTCTACAAGTATTTTCTCAACATCATCGGCTGGATTCATTACAGCCTGCCGGGTGTATTTGAGGAGAACCCGACGCATCGGGTGAACGGAGCTCTGTGGACCGTGCCATGGGAAATCTTCTGCTACATCATCATGTCTGCGCTCATGATCACCTCGACCATCAAGTCATGGCAGAAGCTGGCAGTTTTGACCGGTGGCTTTATCCTGAGCGGGCTTATCGTCCAGTTCTTCGGACATCTGCTGCCCTATCGCGTAAACCTGGTCTTGAGCACGCTGTTCGTCAGCCGCGGCGCCCAGCTGGTATTTGCGTTTCTGCTCGGCATCTTGGCCTATCAATTGCGGGATTTCATTCCGCATAAAAAATCACTGTTCTTGGCCAGCATGGCAGTTTCCGTCCTGGCGATGCTGTTCTTGAGCAGCCCCTCCATCGAGAGCGTGCCAAACAGACTGCTCGTAATCCCAGCGCTCGTCTATATCACCGTCTTTGTCGGTCTGACGCCGGTGCCCCTGCCCTCCGTCTTTCACAAGGGCGACTATTCTTATGGCGTCTATCTTTATCACGACCCCTTTCTTCAAATTTTGATCAGTCTGGCGCCGGGCCTGTTCCTGATCCCGAAAACCGGCGCGCTCGCGCTCTATGCTATCGGCATCTGCGCCGCGATGGGCATCGCGGTCTTTTCCTGGCATATGATCGAGAAGCCGATCTTGGGCATGCGAAAGAAATTCTCGTTCGTTGCAAAGGCGCGAGGCGTCGACGAGAATGCGGATATAAAGATTCTGCCCGTCGAGAAACCGGTAAAGGCATAGTTGGCAAAGGGGCGGACACCCCTGCGATCTCTGCCGGCATTTTTACAGCCGGTGCGGTTCTGCAACGGCAAGCTGGCGGCAGAAATAGGCAAAATCAATGAGACGTCACGTGACCGCATCCGCCTTCGACCACCCATTCCTCAGCGGCCTTTTCGGAGACGATGAGATATCGGCCCATCTTTCGGCCGATGCCGACATCCGCGCCATGCTCTCCTTCGAGGCTGCACTTGCCAAGGCCGAAGGCGCCCATGGCCTGATCCCGCAAAGGGCAGCAAGCCGCATTGCCGAAGCTTGTCGAGGTTTCACTGCCGACATCGCGGGCCTCAACGTTGCGACCGCCAGAGACGGCGTCGTCGTTCCCGATCTCGTCACGCAACTGCGCACGTCGGTGGGTGGCGAGGTGGCCCAGTACGTCCATTTCGGGGCGACCAGCCAGGACGCCATCGATACCAGCCTGATGATCAGGCTAAAGGCGATCGTCTTTCTTTTTTCCGGTCGGCTCGATGCCATTGTTCGCGCTCTCGACGCGCTCGATCGCCAGTACGGCCAGAACAGTCTGATAGGCCATACCCGCATGCAGGCGGCAATCCCGATTGCCGTTTCCGATCGTCTGCGGACATGGCGAGCGCCGCTTGAAGGTTATCATGACCGGCTAAGGGGACAGAGGTTTCCCATCCAGTTCGGTGGCGCGGCCGGGACGCTGGACCGGCTGGGCGGCAAGGCTGCCGCCATTCGCGCGTCGCTCGCCCAGGAACTTGGACTGACCGACGAGCCTCAATGGCAAAGCCAGCGCGCGCCAATCGCCGACCTTGCCAACCTCTTTTCGCTGATCACCGGCAGCCTGGGGAAGATGGGCCAGGACATCGCCCTTCTGGCGCAGGCAGGCGGCGAGATCGAACTTGCTGGCGGCGGAAGGTCGTCAGCCATGGTGCACAAGCAAAACCCGGTCGGCGCCGAAACGCTTGTCGCATTTTCCCGCTTCAACGCCGCCCAACTTTCAGCCATCCACCAAGCGCTTGTGCACGAACAGGAACGCTCGGGTGCCGCCTGGACACTTGAATGGCTCGTGCTGCCGCAGATGATCATGGCGACCGCCGGCGCCCTGCGGCTTGCGCGCGAGCTGACCGGCAATATCCTCCGCCTCGGGGGCTCGTAGACAAGCTTCCTTCCTCACCCTTCATCGCAGCCTCAGGCAGATGCGTAACATAATGCACCAGTTATGAATTACCGTATTTATTTCATTTTACATTACCGTTTCGCATGACACACTGACGTGAAATTTAGCTGCGCGCTAACCCGGCGGTGGAGTCCGCCGTGCATAAAGGGAGAGGAAAGATGAAACAGCTGGTTCTGGCCGCTGCGGCGGCGATCGTCATGGGTACCGCCGCCTATGCCGACGCGATCAAGGTCGGGGTCGTTGGACCGTTTTCGGGTCCGTTCGCGCTGCAAGGCAAGAACTTCAAGGCCGGGATCGACGCTTATATGGCAACGAATGGTGCCAAGATCGGCGACAATACCGTCGAAGTCATATATCGCGATCTGCCGGCCGCCGATCCGGCCAAGTCCAAGGCGCTTGCCCAGGAACTCGTCGTCAAGGAGAAAGTCCAGTATCTGGCCGGGTTCTATTTCACGCCGGACGCAATGGCCGTCACGCCCATCTTGGAACAGGCCAATACGCCGCTCGTGATCATGAATGCCGCAACCTCTGCCATCGTCACCAAGAGCCCTCTGGTCGTCCGTACATCCTTCACCCTTTGGCAAACCTCCATGCCAATCGCCAAGGTCGCTTTCGACAAAGGCATTAAGAAGGTCATCTCGGTTGTCAGCGACTACGGTCCGGGGGTCGACGCTGAAAACGCCTTCAAGGCGGGCTTCGAAAAGCAAGGCGGGGAAATCGTCGAAGCGATCCGTATGCCACTCGCCACCAACGATTTCAGCCCGATCATGCAGCGCATCAAGGATTCGGGTGCTGAGGGCGTCTTTGCCTTCCTGCCGTCCGGTCCGCCGACGCTTGGCTTCGTGAAGTCCTATAGTGAGAATGGCCTGAAAGCCGCCGGCATCCAGCTCTTTGCCACCGGCGACCTGACGCAGGAATCCGACCTTCCGGCGCTCGGCGATGCCGCGCTCGGCATATTGACGACATACCACTACGCCGTTTCGCATGACTCGCCCGAAAACAAGGCCTTCGTTGCGGCCGCCGGCAAGGCACTTGGCAATCCGGCCGAACTCACCTTCCCAGCCGTCGGGGCCTATGACGGCATGCACGTCATCTACAAGATGATCGAGGCAACTGGCGGTAAGCAGGATGCTGAAAAGGCTGTGGAAGCCGTAAAGGGCCTTTCCTGGATGAGCCCGCGCGGCCCCGTGTCCATCGATCCCGAAAGCCGCCACATCACAGAAAATATCTACCTGCGCGAAGTCGCCAAGGATGCGGACGGCAAATACATCAACAAGGAAATCCAGACCTTTGAGAAGCAGGGGGATCCAGGTCTGGCGGCGACGAAGTAGGGAGCAAGGCTTTCACCGGCAGGTGTTTGGGGCGGGACGACGTCCTCAACCACGCAGCGCGGGCTTCAGTACCTGCTGAACGAGATAAGGAACACACGAGCCTCATGCAGACTGTCTTCAGCATTGCCGTCGACGCGCTTGCCTATGGCATGGTGCTGTTCGTGATCTCGATCGGCCTTTCGGTCACCATGGGCCTGATGCGGGTCGTCAACCTCGCCCACGGCGCCTTCGCCATGATCGGCGGGTACATTGCCTCCTATGCAGCGCGCGATCTTGGCCTTGGCTACGGAATCGCAGTTCTTGTCGCCGTCACTGGAACCATCGTCATCGCCATTCCGATCGAACGCTTCCTCTACCGGCGCATCTACGGCGCGCCGGAACTGACCCAGGTTCTGATGACGATCGGCATCACCTTCTGCATCATCGGCATAGCCAACTACGTCATGGGGCCGACGCTGAAGACCATCCCATTGCCAGACGGCCTGCAGGGCTCCGCCGATCTAGGCTTCCGCACCATTCCGGTGCATCGGCTTTTTGCCATCTTCTGCGGCCTCGCCGTCGCGGGCGCCCTCTGGTACACGATCGAAAAGACAAGTTTCGGTGTAAAACTGCGCGCATCCGTCGATAATGCCGCCATGGCCGCCGCGCTTGGGGTGCGCACGGAGATCATCTATGCACTGAGCTTCGCAGTCGCCGTCGGCCTGGCCGCCTTTGGCGGCGTGGTCGGCGCCGAGCTCTTGCCGGTCGAGCCCTATTATGCGCTGCGCTACATGGTGACTTTCCTCGTCGTTGTCTCCGTCGGCGGCGCAGGCTCGATTCCCGGCGCACTGATCGCCTGCCTGGTTCTTGGCGGCATCGACACCACGGGCCGCTACCTGATGCCGGAATACGGGGAATTCTTCTTCTATCTCGCCGTCATTGCAATCATCTGCGTTTTTCCGCGCGGCTTTGCCGGAAGGGTGAAGTAGGATGACGCTCGCCATGAACACGCAAACCACGACAGCAGTGCACATCCGGCGCAATCGCTTTTTCGGCCGCGATACGGCCGGCATTGCCGCAATCGTCGCGCTCGCCAGCATCGGCTATTTACTCTTCCCGGATAACCTTGCGCTGTTGACGCGCGTCATCGCAATCGCATTGCTCGTTCTCTCGCTCGATCTCGTCACCGGATATTGCGGTGTGGCGACGCTCGGCCATGCCGCACTCTTCGGTTCCGGCGCCTATGCAGCGGGCATCGTCTCGGCCCATTTCGGCATCACCGATCCTCTTTTGATGACGCTTGCCGGTATCACCGGTGGCGCTGCTGCAGGCCTCGTCTGCGGCATCGTCATCCTGCGTGCCCACGGCCTGCCGCAGCTTGTCCTTTCGATCGCGCTCATCAACCTCTTCCACGAATTCGCCAACAAGGCATCTTCCTGGACCGGCGGCAGCGATGGCCTGTCCGGCATCTCGGCCGATCCGATCTTCGGCACCTTCGAGTTCGACCTTTACGGCCATACCGCCTATGTTTTCGGGGTGATCCTGCTGCTTGTCGTTTTCATTCTTCTCCGCCTTGTGGTGCGTTCGCCCTTTGGCATGCTCTGCCGTGGCATCAAGGAAGATGCCTTGCGCATCCGGGCCATGGGCGCCTCGCCGAAAGCGGCGCTGATGAAGATGTATGTCATTTCCGGCGCCGTCGCCGGTGTCGGCGGAGCGCTCAATGCCATCTCCACACAGGTGGTCGGCCTCGACAGCCTCTCCTTCACGCTTTCGGCCGAAAGCCTCGTGATGCTCGTTCTCGGCGGCACCGGCACGCTCTTCGGTGCGCTCTCCGGCACCGTCATCTTCATGCTCTTCGAAGATTATGTCTCGGCTGCAAGCCCGTTCCACTGGCTGACGATGGTCGGCGCGCTACTGGTCGCTGTCGTCCTCTTCGCGCCGAAGGGCCTTTATGGGACCGCAACTGCCTTTTTCGTCCGCCGGAAGGAGACTGCGCAATGAGCCCCGTCTTCGAAGTCGTCAATCTCAGGAAATCCTTCGGCGGCCTCGTGGTGACCAACGATGTATCGATCTCGATGGCAGCAGGTGACCGCGTGGCGCTCATCGGCCCGAACGGCGCTGGCAAGACCACTTTCGTCAATCTCGTCACTGGCAACCTTTCGCCGGACGCCGGCGATGTCCGCCTCGGTGGCGAGACCGTGACCAGAATTGGTGCGGCGGGCCGCGTCAGGCGCGGCCTCGTCCGTTCCTTCCAGGTCACACGGCTCTTCCAGGAAATGACGCCGGCCGAACACGTCGCGCTTGCGATCCTGCAGCGTGACGGCCTCACTGGCCGGATGTTCGGCAACTATCTCGCGATGCCGGACCTCATGGCAGAAGTCACCGATCTGCTCGGCACGCTCGGCCTTGGGGATCTCATGTGCCGCAGGGTCAGTGAAATTGCTTATGGACAGCAGCGTCTCCTCGAGATTGCCGTCGCCATGGCACTGAAACCGAAGGTGCTGTTGCTTGATGAACCTGCTGCCGGCGTGCCGCAAAGCGAGACCGCCCGGATCGAGCAGGCGCTCGCCGATCTGCCGGCCGATCTCGCGGTGTTGATGATCGAGCACGACATGGACCTCGTGTTCCGCTTCGCCAGGCGTGTCATCGTGCTTGCGGCAGGCACCATTATTTTCGACGGCTCGCCGGTCGAGGTCACCAAGGATGCCCGCGTGCGCGAGGCCTATCTCGGGAGCTATGCCAATGCCAGCCACGCCGCTTGAGGTCGACAATCTCTCCGCTGGCTATGGACCGACGCGGGTTCTCGAAAACGTTTCATTCGCCGTGGCCGCAGGCGCCCGCCTTGCCATCCTCGGCCGCAACGGAATGGGCAAGACAACGTTGCTTGCGACGCTTGCCGGACAGACCAGGCGTTATGACGGCCGCATCCGCCTCGGCTCCGCAGACCTCACCGCCATGGCCAGCTCAGCTCGCGCCCGTCAAGGGCTCGGTTATGTGCCGCAGGCGCGCTGCATCTTCCCGACGCTGACGATTGAGGAAAACCTCTTCGTCGGCCTCAAAGGACGGCCGAAGACGGCGCTTGAAGAGGCGTATGCGATGTTTCCACGTCTGAAGGAGCGCCGCCGCAATCTCGGCGGCCAACTCTCCGGCGGCGAGCAGCAGATGTTGTCGACTGCCCGCACGATTGTCGGCCGCCCCTCCGTTCTGCTGCTTGACGAACCCCTGGAAGGTCTCGCACCCATCATCTGCGAAGAGTTGATGGCCGCGTTTTCCGAACTCGCCAAGACCGGCGACATGACGATCCTGCTTGTCGAACAACGCATCCAGAGTGCGCTCGACTTCGCCGATCAGGTCATCATCCTCGAACGGGGGCGCCTTGCCTGGACCGGCACGCCCGCGGCGCTATCGACGGATCACGCCGCCGTGGAACGTCTGCTCGGGGTCGGCGGGCTGCACTAGGTCACGTGGCGGGGCGCCTCGTCATTCGTTATGTCGAAAGCCGTGTCATAGGTGACCGTGCCGGACGGCATTTCACCGCTGAAGCACAGTGCCTGAAAATATTCGGCCGGAACACCTGCAAGCCTGAGGCGAGCATCCGCCTTGAAGCCGAACCGGCCGTAATATTTGGGATCGCCAAGCAGGACGCATCCCTGGGCGCCGAGTTTGCGGATGGCTGCAAGTCCATCCTTCACCAGACCAGTACCGATCCCCTCGCCCTGCCTTTCGGGTGTTACCGCGATTGGTCCGAGGCCGTACCAGCCCAAGTCCCTGCCGTTGATCATCACCGGCGAGAACGCGATATGGCCGACGATACGGCCTTCATCTTCGGCAACGAGCGTCGCGCAAAGCGCTCTGTTCCCGCGCAGGGCATCGACAATTGCTGCTTCCGTCTGGCTGCTGTAGGCCTTGCCGGCAAACGCCGTGCTGACCAGCGCGCGGATCGCCGGGATATCGGCTTTTGTCTCGTTGCGGATGCGCATGATGAACCTCCGTTGCAGTGCCGCACATAACAGACCGGAGCGCCTTGCGTCAAAACGATGCTTGCATCGACCCAAGGACTCCTCTTCAATCGGGCACCGCGATAATGGAGCCCCGCTTGTCTTTCCCCTTGTTCGACCTCACCGGCCGCCGAGCGCTTGTTACCGGCTCCAGCCAGGGCATCGGTCATGCGCTGGCCCTCGGCCTTGCAGAACACGGCGCTTCCCTGGTCATCAATGGCCGCAATGCCGAGAAGGCGGGAGCCGCAGCAGAGACGATCAGGGCAAGGGGATTGCATGCGCTGAGTGCCGCCTTCGACGTGACCGATGCTGCCGCCGCGCGCGATGGCGTCGCCTATATCGAAAGCGAGATCGGCCCGATCGACATCCTCGTCAACAATGCCGGAATGCAGTTTCGAACGCCGCTGGAATCTTTCCCGATCGAAAAGTGGGATGAACTGCTTAAGACCAATGTCTCAAGCATTTTCTACGTCAGCCAGCCTCTGGCGCAGGCGATGATCAGGCGCGGCAGGGGCAAGATCATCAATATCGCCTCTCTCCAGGCTGAACTCGCCCGGCCGGGTATTGCTCCTTATACGGCGACCAAGGGTGCCGTCAGAAATCTCACCCGCGGCATGGCGACCGACTGGGCAAAGCACGGCCTGCAGGTGAATGCGATCGCCCCCGGCTATTTCAAAACGCCGCTCAACCAGGCGCTGGTGGACGATCCGAAATTCTCCGCCTGGCTGGAGACGCGCGCACCTGCAGGCCGATGGGGCAATGTCGAGGAACTGGTCGGCGCGGCGGTCTTTCTCGCTTCGGACGCTTCCTCCTTCGTCAATGGCCATATGCTGATGGTCGATGGCGGCATCGCCGCCAGCCTCTAGTGTTGCCGGCCACGCGAACGCAACCGGCAACGTTCTGCCAATATGACGGCCCTGCAATCGTTTGATCTCAATCTTGTGACATCCAATCCGACGAAGATGGGCTAGAAAAAGCGGAGAATTGTATTTTCGCCCCGGAAGAGCCACCTAATAGAGCAAGAGATGCCCGCCGACTTTCAGACTCCGGCATTTCCGTTTACGCAACGCAAACCATATCCGGCTGCTTTCGGATCCAACTCCTGCTGCCTTAGGAAAATCTACTCCTTCTGCTGCTAGCGATTGGCAGAATAGGCAAGATAGAGGCACCCCCGCGGAATTCCGCACTTCGCATCAGGGTTAAACTATGATTACGATAGCGCTGTGCGGGAGCCCGATTTTGAAGAACCATGAGTAACGATCAGTTTCAGGTAAAATTTTGGGGCGTTCGCGGCAGCATCCCGGTATCAGGCCCCGAGTTCGCTCACTACGGCGGCAACACCACCTGCATCGAACTGCGCTGCGGCGGCCACCGGTTGATCTTCGACGCAGGCTCGGGTCTGCGCGAGGCCGGGCTTGCGATGCTCAACGAAGGCGTCACGCAGGTCGATCTGTTCTTCAGCCACTGTCACTACGACCACATCATTGGATTGCCCTTCTTCAAGGCGATTTACTATCCCTCGATCAATCTCAACATCTGGTCCGGCCATCTCGACGGCAAGATGAGCACCAAGGATATGGTCGATCAGTTCATCAGCCCGCCCTGGTTTCCGGTAAAGACCGATATCTGCCAGGCAACGATGAACTTCCGTGATTTCCATGCCGGCGACATGCTTTCTCCGCGCGAGGGTGTGCGCATCAAGACCTACAAGCTGAACCATCCAGGCGGGGCGATCGGCTATCGCATCGAGTGGGGCGGCCGGATCGTCGCGCTTGTATTCGACGTCGAGCATATCCCCGGCACTTATGACCCGGTTTCTCTGGAACTGATGAAGGATGCGGATCTGGCGATCTACGACTGCACCTACAACGAAGACGAGATGCAGCGCTTCAAGGGCTTTGGCCATTCGACCTGGCAACACGGCATCGAATTGGCCAAAATGGCGGGAACGAAACGCTTCGCGCTCTTCCATCACGCACCCTCGCGCACGGACGAGCAGCTCGGCCAGATGGAAAAGAATGCCCAGGCGGCATTCCCCGGCGCCTTCGCCGCGCGTGACAATCAGGTCGTCGACATCTGATCTTTCAGCAGCTCAGCTGCCGGTTTCCATAAAATCGCCTGATGATTGTTGGCCTCTGAGAGAAATGCCTCGGTAAATTTCCACGCCGTCTCGTCATGCGCGAGGTGATGGGTCAGCAAACCGACCGGCTCGTTTCGGCCTTCGAAGCGGTCCTGCAGTTCTCCCACAAGTTCGCTTACAACTTCGTCATGCGGCCGGCCGACGCGCGGCCCCTTTCCGTCGGCTCGCCGTCCCATGATGTCGATATGGGTGTTAAGGAGCGGGATCGCCGCCCCCGCAGTCGCCCGGCCGAACGTCGACATGCATTCGAAACCAAGTGCCGGGAGCTTGGGAACAAGGCTGTCGTCGATGCGGTTCCATGGCGGCACCAGCATGGGAATGAACCTGGCCGGATGCAGCCGCTGCAGCGTCAGGAACCCTTCATAAAGTTCGCCAAGCACGGCCTCCCCCAGCCGGTGTCCGCCAAGTTCCTGCTTTTTTTCTTGCGGCGACGCGTAATTCTCATGCGACCAGCCATGCACGGCAACGCTGACCCCGCTCGTACCCGAAAGCCGTTGAGAAAGTGCTGGACCGGTGTTTGCCGGGATAACGGCAACGGTCACCGGCGTCTCATGCGCGCTTGAGAGGCCGAGCAATCTGTCGAGCGCCGCCGTCGGCTCGATCGCATCGTCATCGCGCCACCAGAAGCGGGCCACCTTTCCAGCCTCCCGCCAGCGCGCGAGTTCCTCACGGAGGGGTTCCCAGATCGAACTGCCGCTCATGGTTCAACTCCTGCGTATCGTTTCAGTATTCTGTCGAGGTCTAAGGCAGCGATCTCCAGCGATCGCTCCTTCAGCACGAAGTGCCGCGCCGCCGCGCCCATCTCCTGGCGTCGCGCCGGATCGTCCAGCAGGCGGCCGATGGCGGCGGCAAAGGCGTCGACATCGCCATCTGCCGTCAATATGCCGGTCACCCCATCTTCAATGACCGCTGGCACGCCCGCTGTTCGCTGCGCCACCACAGGCAGGCCGCTCGCCTGCGCCTCGAGATAGGCAAGGCCATAGGCTTCACCGCAACCAGGCCAGACATAGATCCCCGATCGAGCAAGCAGACTTGCGACGTCTGACGCACTTCGTTTGCCCAGCCAATCGATGCGGGCGGGCGCGAAATCCGAAAACAGCGCCTCGACTTGCGCCCGCATCGGGCCATCGCCGATGATGCCGAGCGTCCAGGCCTTGTCTTCGATTGCGCGCAGTGCCGCAGCCAGCACCTTATAGCTCGCCATCTTGTCGCCGGCGCGCATCATGGCGACCGTCACGAGCCGTTTGGAATCCGGCCGCAGATCGATGTTCTTGATCGATGCCGTGTCGATGAACGGCCTGATTGAAGCAAGCCGGGCCTCGGGAACGGCCTGCCCGATCCCTGCTCCGTCGCGTTCCGTGAGCACGATGTTGACCGCCGCCTGCCGGATTGCCGCCGCGACCGTCGCCTGCGCCGATGCCCAGCCGCTGGCGTCACGTTTGCGGGAATAGGACGCCTCGGCAGTGACGTAGGGAATGCCGAATTCGGCCGCAAGCACGGGTCCGAAGGGATCCGGCGATTTGTAGTACGGGTGATAGCAGAACCACAGATGCGGTTTTGGTCCACGGCGCCACGTACTTTTTAGCCGGGAAAGCTCCGCCTGCCGCTCGCCCTCAAGCATAGCTGCCGCCTCGGGAGTTGGCGCAAAATTGCGCAACTCGGAGGCGATCTCGACCGAATGACCGCAACGATGCAGCGCCTCGACAAGCAGCCGTGCCATCAGGCGGTCGCCGGATGGTGTCGGATGGTTTGGGGATTTCAGCGGCGCGTAAAATGCAATCCGCATCAGGACGCTCCATTGAAAAACCGCTTTATTGCGCCGCCCATCCAGCCTATCGCAAAAATTACCGCTATTGTCCGTTTCCTTAAAAGTTACTGATAAACATATGGAATGTGATCGTGGCTGGAGAAGATGGCATTTCGCTTTCACCTCAACATCTCTAGAGCATGATCCTCGAAGCTGTGAAACGGTTTTCCGCAGGTCAAAACGTCAAGAACGGAAATGAATGGCAACCATCGCGGATACAGGCATTTTTTCGGAGCGCAACATCCGGCGCGCCCGGCTAGGCTCAGGCCTTGTCATGTTCACTTTCGTGGTCCTCCACCTGTCGAACCATGCACTCGGCCTCATTTCCGTCGCTGCTGCCGATGACGGCCGCCGGCTGTTTGTCGCCCTTTGGCGAAATCCGCTCGGCACGCTGATCTTCTACAGCGCGATCTTCATTCACATCGTGCTGGTGCTTCGCTCGATATACATGCGTCGCAGCCTGGTCATGCCAAACGGTGAAATGGCCCAGATCGTGCTCGGCCTCGCCATCCCGCTGCTCTTGATCGATCATGTGGTCGGAACCCGTATCGTCCATGAACTTTACAGATACGCCGACAACTACGAAACGGTCGTTCGCCAGCTGTGGATCCTCTCCTTCGGCAACGGCATCCGGCAGGCGGTCGCCCTTATCGTCGTCTGGATCCACGGCTGCATCGGCCTGCATTTCTGGCTGCGCTACCGGCCTTGGTACGACGGTCTTGCACCGCTGCTTCTGGCGCTTGCCATCCTGCTGCCCGTGCTTTCGCTGCTCGGCTTTATCGAGATGGGCCGCACGATCGCCGAGCCGGACTATGAGGGTCTTGTCGACACCGGGCGCTATCAGGAAAACCTGAATACCCGCTATTATTCCGACCCGCACGCCCAGCGGCAGATCGCGA
The DNA here is from genome assembly GCF_000419765.1 of Rhizobium mongolense USDA 1844. Taxonomy (GTDB): domain Bacteria; phylum Pseudomonadota; class Alphaproteobacteria; order Rhizobiales; family Rhizobiaceae; genus Rhizobium; species Rhizobium mongolense. Next base: position 63,562 of record NZ_ATTQ01000011.1, read on the forward strand.
TGATACGCGCCGGGCTCTATGGCAGCTTCTCGCTGGCGCTCCTGTCGGTCGTCGCCGCGCGCACCCGCCGCAAGTGGAAGGAGCGCACTGACCAGATTGCCGTGCACTATCCGGGGGGCGAGACGATCAAGGTGCCGCGCGGTTTTACGGTGCTGGAGGCGAGCCGTCTCGGCGGGCTGCCGCATTACTCGGTCTGCGGCGGCAAGGGACAGTGCTCCACCTGCCGCGTTCAGATCCTCGGCGATTACCAACGCCTGCCGCAACCTGATCAACTGGAGCAGAAGACGCTCGAGCGCATCAATGCGGCGCCGGACGTGCGCCTCGCCTGTCAGCTGCGCCCGGACCATGACATCACCGTCGCGCCACTTCTGATCCCGGCGACCGAAACGGCCCTTCCTGCCAACACGCAGGAAACAAGTCCTGGCCGGGAGCGTGAAATTGCCGTGCTTTTCTGCGATATTCGCAATTTCACGAGTCTGACGGAAACCCGGCTGCCCTTCGACATCGTTTTCCTGCTCAACCGATACTTCGCCCTTGTCGGCAAGGCAGTGGAACAGGCCGGCGGACGGATAGACAAGTTCATTGGCGACGGCGCCATGGCCCTTTTTGGCATCGGCACTTCGCCTGGCGAGGCCTGCCGCCAGGCGCTGAAGGCAGCCGAAACGATCACGTCGGAAATTGAAAAACTCGGCACCGAACTCGCCGATGAACTGACGATACCGCTTCAGATCGCGATCGGCATTCATTTTGGGCCGGCCGTCGTCGGGACGATGGGGTACGGCAGGGTGCGAAATCTCACCGCCGTCGGCGACACGGTAAACGTTGCCAGCCGTCTTGAAAGCGCCGCCAAGGAGTTTGAGGCAGCGCTCGTCATTTCCGAGCCTGTGGCCGATCTGTCGGGCGCCGATATGCGCGGCATCGAAAGCCGCGACATCAGTGTGCGCGGCCGGGCGCTGCCTTTGAAAGTCTATGTGATCCACAAGGAACAGGCGGGTGGGCCGCTCAATGGGAAAGCCTGATGGTCGTTGACGCGTTGGGATCAAAAAAATACTGGCGAAAGCGCCTGCGCAGAGCGCGGAACGCCGTGGCAAGCCGCTTCTTCGACACGCGCTTCGGCCGGCGGTTGCTCATCGAGAACATCGGCCCGCGGGTCGTTTCCATGACCGTTGATGCCGGCGATCATCTGATGACCTTTTCGCCATCCGACTATATCGGCCGCAAGGTCTTCCGAAAGGGGCATTTCGAGCGCGGGAACGTCGATCGACTCCTGGCGTTGCTGCGCGAGCGCGGCCTTTTGCGAAAGGACGGCGTCCTGCTCGAGCTTGGCGGCAATATCGGCACGCAGACGGTCTATTTCGCGCTGAGCAACGCTTATTCGCGCATCGTCAGCGTCGAACCTGATCCTCGCAATTTCCGGCTGCTACAAACCAACATGAGCCAGAACCGGCTGGAGGAGACGGTCAGGCTCGTCAACTGCGCCGCAGGCGAGACTGCAGGGGAGATCGATTTCTTTCTCAACGCAACGAACCATGGAAAGAGCAGCGCCATTCGACAGAGTTCATCGGATATGAAGGTGAGCGTCCCGGTAAAGCCGGTGAGCGACATCCTCCGCGAGGCGGGTTTCAATCCGGACGACGTCAGCCTCGTCTGGATGGACATCGAAGGCTACGAGCCTGTCGCCTGCCGCTCCATGGCTCCGCTGATGTCGCAGCGCGTGCCGCTCTACATGGAATTCACACCCATGTTCTACGGCCCTGAACAGACCCGCGATTTCGTAACGATGCTTGCCGGCTGCTATGAGGATTGCGTCGTCTTCTTCGAGGAGGGCGAGCAGGAAATGAAGGTCCGCGACCTGCCAGGCGGCATTGATCAGTACGACGTTCTCCTGCTGCCCTGATCCCTCGCTTGCGGCATTTATGGCAAGGGATTGATGGGAGTTGACGCCAGCAAGGACGGCCGAAGCCGACGCAAGCGTGGCGTTTTGCGTCCGCTTGCCGCATCGCTGGCGGCAATGATGTCTTTGACCGTCGTCTCCTGGTTGTCATCGGTGCGGATGACCGGACCGAAGGCGCCTCATCGAATGCACAAGCGGCCTACGGCACGGGAAACCCGCGCACCTAAGCAGGCTTATTTCCGCCGGTAGAGAAAATACCGTCCTTCCTTGATTCCGTCAGGCAGCGGCAGCGGCTCAAGCTCGGGCCAATCGAGCGGCAGACCGCTGACGGCGATGCCGCCCCTTGTAAGAACACCGGCCACCAGCTGCGGCAGCCACGTCAGCGTTATTGCATCGATCTCGTCATGGCCCGTTCCAATATCGGCATGGGCAAGTGCTGCACCGGTACCGATGAAGGCTTGGCCGCTTTCGCGGATATCGCCCGTCACCATGTCGTTGGCAGGCGGGGTCGAGGCCGAATAGGAATGCACCTCGCGATCGAATGCGATTATCCGGCGGGTCGGGAAGTGCTCGCGCAAATGATCATAGGTCCGGCCATTTCCAAGGCCGAATTCCAAAACCGGACCTTCTGTCTCCTTCACCAGATCACAGATGGAATTGAGGATGTCGCGCTGAGCCGTCAAACGGCGGATGAAGCTGTCGAGGCGGCTCATCTATGTCCTTGTCCGTCATTCGTTTTTGCAATCCGGTGCTATCACATGAAACCGCGCAAAGTCGACCACCGTAAATCAAAATGCCGTTGCCGCGGCGACACGCGTCTGTGATAAGGTCGGATCATGAATGCCGTTCCGGATCAACAATTCTTCGCGACAGTGCCGGTCTTCACCGATTTCGAGGACGTGACCGATGCTGGAAACTACCGGCCACTGCCGGACGGCTGGATTTTGGCGCTTGCCGATATCGTCGGATCGACGCAGGCGATCGAAGCCGGACGCTACAAGGACGTCAACATGGCGGGCGCCTCTGTTATCTCCGCCGTGTTGAATGCCGTCAGCAAGGGCGATTATCCCTTCGTCTTCGGTGGCGACGGGGCACTCATCGCTCTACCGGGATCACTCGAAATGATTGCGCGCGATGCGCTCGCAGCCGTGCAGGTCTGGGCCGAAGAAGAGCTCGGCTTCATCTTGCGCGCCGCCGTCGTGCCGCTCGCCGATATCCGCCGCGAAGGTCTCGATGTCATGATCGCCCGTTATTCCGCGAGCCCCTACGTCAGCTACGCGATGTTTTCGGGAGGCGGCAACAGCTGGGCCGAACGGCAGATGAAGGACGGCAACTACGCCGTTTCGCGCGCCGCGCCAGGCACCCGGCCGGACCTCGCCGGCCTCTCCTGCCGCTGGAACCCGATTGAATCGCGACATGGAGAAATCGTCTCCATCATTGCCGTTCCCGACGCAATGGGGGCAGGCGCGGAGTTTCAGCAACTGGTCACGGCAATCGTCGCAATTGCCGCCGAGCAGGGCCGCGGCGGCCATCCGATACCCCCGGAAGGTCCCAAGCTCTCCTTTTCGATGAAAGGCATCGATCGCGAAGCAAAGGTAACTGCACCGAAGGGAAAGCGCTTCCTGACAAAGCTCTTCATCGTGCTGCAGCTCGCCCTCCTTTCCGTGCTCTATAAAATTGGCATGCCGCTCGGCAAATTCGACGCCCAGCGCTACAAGGAGGATGTTGCCGGAAACTCGGATTTCCGCAAATTCGACGACGGGCTGAAGATGACGATCGATGTAGATGCCGCACGTCTGAAGCGGATCGAAAAGCTGCTCGATCAAGCGCAAGCCGGCGGCATTGCCCGTTACGGCCTGCACCGGCAGAAATCGGCGCTTATGACGTGTTTCGTGCCGACGCCGCTCTCACGCGACCACATGCATTTCATAGACGGCGCAAACGGCGGCTATGCCGTTGCCGCCGGCAAGATCACCGGCAAGGCTGTGTCGGCGCCAAGCGTCACGCCTTGATGACGTGACCTGCCGAAAGGCCGAGCCGTTTGAAGACGTTTCGCGTGTCGACAATGAGCGGCGCGTTTTTGACAAGCGTGGCGTAATCGACCTGGTCGTGATCGGTTGCGACCAGCACCGCGTCGTAATCTACCAAAACCTCCGGCGCAAGCGCCACGGATTTGCGTCCTTTCAGGGCCTGATATTCGCGGGTCGGCGGAATTTCGGCCACAAACGGATCGTGATAATCCGCCTTGCCGCCACGCTCCTCAATGATCTCGATCAAGCGTAGCGACGGGCTCTCGCGGATATCTGCGACATTCTTCTTGTAGGCAAGACCGAGGACCAGAACCTTGCTGCGGCTCAGTGCCTTCCCGCAACGGATATCCAGTGCTTCTGCAAGTTTGCCGACGACATAACGCGGCATCGCCGAATTGATCTCGCCCGCAAGTTCGATGAAGCGCGTCGGCAGTTCGTACTCGCGGGATTTCCATGTCAGATAGAACGGATCGATCGGAATGCAGTGGCCGCCGAGTCCAGGCCCAGGATAGAACGGCATATAGCCGAACGGCTTGGTCTTGGCCGCGTCGATCACTTCCCAGACATCGATGCCCATCGCCGCATAAACGGTCTTCAGCTCGTTGACGAGTGCAATATTGACCGAGCGAAAGATGTTCTCCGTAAGCTTCACCGCTTCGGCCGTCGCGTTGGAAGAAACCGGAACCACGGTTTTCACCGCCGCGCCATAAAAGGCTTTCATCAGGTCCAGCGCTTCCGCGCCGTCGCCAGCGACCACCTTCGGAATGGTCGCGGTGTGATAGTGCTGGTTGCCGGGATCCTCGCGCTCTGGAGAAAAGCCGACGAAGAAATCCGCGCCCGATTTCAGGCCCGTCTTTTCCAGGATGACCTTCACGACGTCGTCCGTGGTGCCGGGATAGGTCGTCGATTCCAGAACGACGAGCTGGCCGGCACGAAGATGCGCTGCGATCGAGCGTGACGTCGCTTCGACATAAGAAAGATCCGGATCGCGATGCTTCGTAAGCGGCGTCGGCACGCAGATGACGATTACGTCGCAGGCCGCAAGGCCAGAAAAGTCCGTCGTCGCCGAAAAGCGGCCCGCCTCCCTCTCGGCGCTCAATGCCTCGTCGGCCACTGCGTCGATATAGGATTTGCATGCATCGAGCGCCACGATCTTCTTCGGATCGATGTCGAAGCCGGTCACTTCGAAACCGCTTCGCGCAATTGCAATCGCCAGCGGCAGGCCGACATAGCCGAGCCCGATGACGCCCGCACGGGCCGAGCGGTCTTTAATCTTTGCGGAAAGGTCGGCGAAGGAGGATGGGCTGGCCAAGACAGGTCTCTTCAGTAAGAGGAAGTTAGGCCGTGAGATAATGCAAGATTGCCCAGATTGAAACCCGCCGTCTTCTAACGGCGATGTGAAGCCGGCGTGATCGCTTGCTCGCATCGGGCCGCATCTACCAGGGCAGGTTTTTCCGGTGTGACCAAAAAGACTCGCAAGCTGCTCGAGATGATTGTCCAAGCGGAGAAAAATGCACCGATGCCATTGTTTCGCATTGCCGGCGCGCCTATTTAAATCGAATAAGTGAATGACGGAAAGGGCTGCCCGTCCTCCCGGTTTTTGTGGGTTTGACAGGTACGTTTGCCGGTTCCTCGGCAGATCGTTGACACGATAATACCGCTCGTCCATCTTGAATTTCCGCCCTGCGCACGACAGTGCCGCGGGCCGGTTTTCTATCGTCTTCAGGAACGGACGTGCTTTATGAGGATAATGCCAAGAATGAGCACGATCGAATCCAGCGTGTCCTCCATCCTTCTGGACCGCGTCGCCGAATGGCTGACAAATTCCTCGCTTGCCGGTGATGATCTCGAAAACATCGTTCGCGGGTTCTGCGAGCGGATTGCCGCCGCCGGTCTCCCGATCGCGCGCGTGCACCTGACCTTTTCGATGCTTCATCCGCTCTATGACGCTTTGGGCTTCACCTGGCGGCGTGCGAGCGGCGTCACGATCGAAGGCTACCGCCATTCGGTGGGCGCAAAACCCGACCGTTTTCTCCAAAGCCCGTATTACTATCTTCTCGACAATAATCTGCAGCATATCCGCCGCCGCATCTCGCTTGATGGCGCTGCGGAATTCCCGATCTTCGAGGACCTGCGCGCCGAGAAGATCACCGACTATCTCGCCTTCGTGCAGCCCTTCGGCGACGGTTCTGTCCAGGGCATGATGGGCTCGTGGTCGACGGACAATCATTTTGGCTTTTCCGACGACATGATCGATGCGCTGCTGCGCATGCAGAACCATCTGGCCGTCGCCGCCAAGATGGCCGTGCTCGGCAAGCTCGCAAACAACATGCTAACGACCTATCTCGGCGGCGACGCAGGCAAGCGCGTGCTGAACGGCCAGATCCGCCGCGGCGACGGAGAAACGATCCGGGCCGCCCTTGTCATGGGCGACATGCGCCAGTCGACGATGTATGCCGAAAAGGAGGGCCGGCAGGCCTATATCGACACGCTGAACGAGTTCTTCGACGCGATTGCAGCACCTTTCAACCGCAACGGCGGCGAAATCTTGAGCTTCCTCGGTGACGGCTTTCTCGCAGTCTACCCCTGCGGCCGTCACAAGGATCCGTCGAAGATCGCCTCGCAGGCGGCCCTTTCTGCCGTCCATCAGGCGCAGGCCCGCGTTGCCGAGCTCAACAACGAACGCGCCGAAAAAGGTCTTGGCGCGATCAATTATGGCATCGGGCTGCATATCGGCAACGTGATGCTCGGCAATGTCGGCCTCAAGGACCGCCTGACGTTTTCGGCCTTCGGTTCGGCCGTCAACGAAGTCCAGCGTCTGCAGGCGCTGACAAAGAAGTACAATCGCGAGGTCGTCGCCAGCCAGGCGTTTGCCGGTTACTGCGGTGGTGAATGGACGACGCTTGGTGAAGAGAAGCTGCGCGGCATCCGCCAGAAGGTGACGATACTTCAGCCGCGCGCGCCCGCACCGGCACGCGCCATCGACGGGGATTTCCGCGAAGTCGCGCCAAATGGCCTTTCCGAAGCCGAACAGGTCATCCTCCTCCACCGCGATGCCAAGAAGCAGGCCAAGCGGGCGACGGCCGAGGGATTTGTTCAGTAGGCTGCGGCTGAAATGCTTGTTTTGTTTTTGTAAATCAGACGAAACGTGTCGGTTCCCCATGCCCGGTCATCAACTGGACACCCCGATTGCGGTACGATAGTGTGCCTTAACGGGAACAGAAAAGAGACTGGGGAATATCGTTGGTATGGCGTCCGCGTCCGACTTATTGCGTATCGAGAATCTCGACGTCTCATTCTCAGTGTTCGGAGACAAGCTGCGCGTCGTAAAGAATGCTGAACTGCGCATTCTTCCGGGCAAGGTGACCGCACTTGTCGGGGAATCCGGCTCCGGCAAATCGGTTATCAGCCAGTCGATCATGGGCATCCTGCCGAACGCCGCAAAGGCGACCGGCCGCATTCTCTTCACCGATCCGCTCAACGGCGAGACCACCGATATCCTGCAGTTCGGCCGCGACAGCGAGGAAATGCGGGATTTGCGCGGCAAGCGCATGGCGACGATCTTCCAGGAGCCGATGACGTCGCTCTCGCCGCTCCACACCATCGGCAACCAGATCAGCGAGGTGCTGCTGATCCACACCGATGCCGACAAGACCGAGGCACGCGAAAGAACCCAGGAGATGCTCGGCCTCGTCGGATTTGCCAATCCGCAGCGCACCTACGACATGTATCCGTTCGAGCTTTCAGGTGGCATGCGCCAGCGCGCGATGATCGCAATGGCGCTGATCTGCAAGCCCGCTCTTTTGATCGCCGACGAGCCGACCACGGCGCTCGACGTGACGATCCAGGCGCAAATTCTCGAGCTGCTGCGCGACCTTCAGCATAAGCTCGGCATGGCGATGCTGCTTATAACTCACGATCTCGGCGTCGTCGCCAACATGGCAGACGAGGTCGTCGTGATCTATCACGGCGAAATCATGGAAGCTGGACCCGTCAATGCGATATTTCGCGATCCGCAGCATCCATATCTCAAGGGCCTGATGGCGGCCGTGCCGCATTTTGACATGAAGCCGGGCGAGCGGCTGAAAGCGCTGCGTGATGTTCCGGTCAATCTGGAATCGTTTCTCGGCAAAAAGCGAATGGTGGGTGTGGAGGGGCCGAAGCTTTTGCTTTCGGTCAACAATCTCTCCAAGACGTTTGCGACGCGCAAGCGCAGTTTTTTCGGCAGAGGTGAGGCGGCAGTCGTGCGGGCCGTCGACGACGTCAGTTTCGATATCCGGCGCGGCGAATGTCTAGGGCTCGTCGGCGAGTCGGGCTGCGGCAAGACCACCGTCAGCAAGATCCTGATGCGCGCAATCACGCCCGATGGCGGCTCGGTGATCTTCAATGACGGCAAGGACGTGATCGACGTTCTTTCCGTCAAGGGCGACGATTTGCAGGCGCTGCGCACCAAGATCCAGATGGTGTTTCAGGATCCGGTCTCGTCGCTGTCGCCGCGCATGACGGTGCGCAACATCCTGAGCGAGCCGCTGGAAATCCACGATCGCGGGGACAGCGCCGAACGCAAGCAGAAGGTTGAAGCGCTGATGGGCGCCATCGGCCTCGACCGGCGTTACCTGAGCCGCTATCCGCACAGCTTCTCGGGCGGCCAGCGCCAGCGCATCGGCATTGCCCGGGCCCTAGCTCTTGGTCCCAAACTCATCATCCTGGACGAACCGGTCTCCGCGCTCGACGTTTCCGTGCAGGCGCAAATTCTCAATCTGCTCAAGGATCTGCAAAAAGAGCTCGGCCTGACCTACCTCTTCATTTCGCACAATCTCGCCGTCGTCGACTATATGGCCGATCGCATCGCCGTGATGTGCAAGGGCCGCATCGTCGAAATCGCCCCGCGCGAGATCATCTTGCGGGATCCGGTGCATCCCTACACGAAATCGCTGCTTGCCGCCGTCCCCTTCCCCGATCTCGACCGGCCGCTCGATTTCGAAGCGTTGCGCAAAAATGGCGCAGCCGACAAACAGAACTGGGGCATTACCTTTACCGCCGAACATGACGATGCGTCAGAACTTGCCTATGCCGATCTCGGCAACGGCCATCTGGTGCGCGCCCGCAAGGGTGCAGATGCAAAGGAACTACGTGCATGGTAACGCGCCGAACCTTTCTCGGCGGCCTTCTTGCAGCAGCCGTCGGACCGGCTGCTGCACGTGATATGGGCGACCGCGATATTGAGCCGGAATTCCTGCGTGACCTTTTGACAGCAGATCGCATTCCGCCAATGCCGGAGCGATTGCCGAAGCATCCGCGCATCATCAACATGAAAGAGGCCGGCCTGACGCCCGGCGTCTACGGCGGTTCTGTGCGCACCATCATCGGCGCGGCCCGCGACATCCGCTACATGACCGTTTACGGCTATTCGCGCCTTGTCGGGTATGACAAGCACCTGCGGTTCCAGGCCGACATTCTCGGCGGCTATACATCGGAAAACGATAGCATCTTCACCTTCCACCTGCGCGAAGGCCACAAGTGGTCCGATGGGCATCCCTTCACGGCCGACGATTTCCGTTACTGGTGGGAAGACGTCATTTCCAACAACGCCCTGACGCCCGGCGGCGGGGCGCTGGAGCTGCGCCCGCACGGCGTGCTTCCGCATTTCGAGGTGCTCGACGAATTCACCGTCCGCTACAGTTGGGACAAGCCCAACCCGAATTTCCTGCCGGCGCTCGCCGGCCCGTTGCCGCTCGTCATCTTCGGTCCCGCCCATTACCTCAAGCAGTTCCACAAAAAATACCAGGATGACTTCCGGCTTTCCGCACTCATGCGGGAAAACCGGGTGAAGAAGTGGGTTGATCTGCACATCAAGATGTCGCGCGCCTCGCGTCCGGAAAATCCGGAGCTGCCGACACTCGATCCATGGCGCAACACGACAGCACCGCCAGCCGACCAATTCGTTTTCGTGCGCAATCCGTTCTTCCATCGCGTCGATGAAAACGGCATGCAATTGCCCTATATCGACCGCTTCATCCTGAACGTCAGTTCCTCGTCGATCATCGCGGCCAAAGCGGGTGCGGGGGAATCCGATCTCCAGGCGACCGGCATCGACTTCAACGACTATACCTTCCTCAAAGAGGCCGAGAAGCGCTTCCCGGTCAAGGTCAATCTCTGGAAACAGGCGCGTGGATCGCGGATCGCGCTGCTCCCGAACCTCAATTGCGCCGACGAAACCTGGCGCAAGCTCTTCCGCGACGTTCGCTTCCGCCGGGCGCTGTCACTTTCGATCGACCGGCACGAAATCAACATGGTCGCCTTCTACGGCCTCGGCAAGCCGAGCGCCGACACCGTTCTGCAGGACAGCCCGCTTTATAAGCAAGAATACGCCGACGCCTTCATTCAGTTCGATCCGGATGAAGCCAACCGCCTGCTTGACGAACTGGGTCTCAAAGCGCGTGACGGCGAAGGTTTCCGTCTGCTGCCGGACGGACGGCGAGCGGAAATCACCGTCGAAACTTCCGGCGAAAGCACACTCGATACCGACGTGCTCGAACTCGTCCGCGATCACTGGAAGAATATCGGGCTTGCGCTCTACACGCGAACGTCGCAGCGTGACGTCTTCCAGAGCCGCGCCATGAGCGGCACGATCATGATGTCGACGTGGTTCGGCATTGAAAACGGCGTTCCGACCGCCGACATGGCGCCAAGCCAGCTGGCGCCGACCGTCGACGATCAGCTGCAATGGCCGATCTGGGGCATGTACTATCTGTCTGCCGGCCAGGAGGGCAGCGCCCCCGACCTGCCTGAGGCGATAGAGCTCGTCGACCTCCTGAAACAGTGGGGTGCCACTGCCGACTTCCGCAAGCGCGAAGCGATCTGGCACAAGATGCTGTCGATCTATACGCAGCAGGTGTTTTCGATCGGGCTCATCAATGGCGCGCTGCAGCCGATCCTGCGTTCTGCCAAGATGCAGAACGTGCCGGAGCGGGCGCTCTACGGCTTCGATCCAACGTCTTATCTCGGCATCTACATGCCGGATGCTTTCTGGCTGAAGGAGGCGTGACGTGCTGAGATATATTCTCTGGCGGATTGCCGCCATGGTCCCCACGCTGCTCGTGATTTCGGCGCTCGTCTTTACAATCATCGAGTTGCCGCCGGGCGATTTCTTCGAAAGCCAGATCGCCGAGCTGCGCGCGCAGGGCGAGAGCGCCAACCTGCAGGAAATCGAAGAGCTTCGGCAGCAATACGGTTTCGACAAACCGGCGATCATCCGTTACTTCTATTGGGTTGGCGGCATGCTGCACGGCGATTTCGGCTATTCGTTCGAATACCAGCTGCCGGTTTCCGCAGTGGTCGGCGACCGTCTGTGGCTGACGATCCTCGTTTCCTTCACGACCATCCTGGTGACGTGGCTGATCGCTTTTCCCATCGGGATCTATTCCGCTACCCATCAATATAGCTGGAGTGACTACGGACTGACGTTTCTCGGGCTGCTCGGCATTGCCATTCCGAACTTCATGCTGGCGCTCATCCTGATGTACTTCGCCAATATCTGGTTCGGCATCTCGATCGGTCATCTGATGGACCAGAAATATCTCTCCGAGCCTATGAGCTGGGAGAAGGCGCGATCGATCCTGTCCCACCTGTGGATCCCTGTCATCATCGTCGGCACGGCGGGTACGGCCGGCATGATCCGTCGCCTTCGTGCCAATCTGCTGGATGAGATGCAGAAGCAATATGTGACGACTGCGCGCGCCAAAGGTCTTCATCCGACCCGAGCGCTCATCAAATATCCGCTGCGCATGGCGCTCAACTTCTTTGTCGCCGACATCGGTTCGATCCTGCCGTCGATCATCTCCGGCGCCGAGATCGTCGCTATCGTGCTGTCGCTCGAAACGACTGGCCCGATGCTGATCAAGGCACTGCAGAGCCAGGACATGTATCTTGCCGGCTCCTTCCTGATGTTCCTTGCCTTCCTGAACGTCATCGGCGTGTTGGTTTCCGATATCGCCCTCGGCTTCCTCGATCCGCGCATCCGTCTGCAAGGCAGGAGCACCAAATAATGTCGCCCTTGCCACCGCCCGGCGCTCCCTTGCAGCACTATGTCTCGACTGCACCGTTCGATCCCATCGCCACGGAAACGATGGCGGCTGCCAGTTCGCGTATTCACCTTGCTTCCCAAAAGCAACTGATGTGGTGGAAGTTCAAGCAGCACCGTCTGGCGCTAGCTTCCGGCATCTTTTTGCTTGTCGTCTATCTGATGATACTGGTCGTTGAGTTTCTGGCGCCTTACGGCCTGCACACGCGCAATGTCGACTACATCCATTCCCCGCCCCAGCGCGTGCACCTCTTCGACAAGGGCGAATTCGTCGGTCCCTTCGTCTATGGCCGCGCGATGCAACTTGACCTTGATACGCTGCGCCGGGTCTACACCGACAATCCGAACGACGTTCAGCCGATCCGCTTCTTCTGCCGTGGCGATTCCTTTAAATTTTGGGGCTTCGTTCAGTCCGATCTGCATCTTGTCTGCCCGGCACAAGGCGGCCAGATGTTCCTGCTCGGCACCGATCGCCTCGGCCGCGACGTGCTCTCCCGTATCCTCTACGGCGCCCGGATTTCGTTGACAATCGGCCTGATCGGCATCGCAATCAGCTTCGTGCTCGGCATCGTCATCGGTGGCCTTGCCGGCTATTGGGGCGGCGTCTTCGACCTGATCGTCCAGCGAGTGATCGAGGTGCTGCAGTCGCTGCCGAGCCTGCCGCTATGGATGGCTCTTGCAGCCATCATGCCGGTGACGTGGAGCCCGATCGTCATCTATTTTGGTATTACTGTAATCCTCGGCATCATCGATTGGACCGGGCTTGCGCGTGCTGTGCGTTCCAAGCTTCTGGCGCTGCGCGAAGAGGATTACGTGCAGGCTGCCCAGCTGATGGGGGCAAGCACGCCCCGCATCATCGCACGGCATCTCGTTCCCGGCTTCATGTCGCATCTGATTGCCTCGGCGACGATTTCGATCCCGGGCATGATCCTCGGCGAAACGGCGCTTTCCTTTCTGGGGCTTGGCCTTCGGCCGCCGATCACCAGCTGGGGTATCTTGCTCACCGAGGCCAAGAGCGTCAGCGTCATTGCCTTTTATCCGTGGCTGCTTTTCCCGATTATTCCAGTGGTTCTTGTCATTTTGGCCTTCAACTTTCTGGGAGATGGGTTGCGCGATGCAGCAGATCCCTACAAATAGCAGCAGGTTTGGTGGAGATTTGCCGCTCTGCTGTGTCTCGCCCTCCGGAAGACCGGGGGCCTAACTATGTTGTTCGCCCCGAAGGAAATACCCATGGCCAGACGCGTGGAAGATGCTCGCATTCTGATGTACAGCCACGATACGTTCGGCCTCGGCCACCTGCGCCGCTGTCGGACAATTGCACATGCGCTGGTCGAGGATTATCGTGGTCTCAATGTGCTGATCATTTCCGGCGCAACGATTGCCGGTGCGTTCGACTACCGGGCGCGCGTCGACTTCGTGAAGATCCCCAGCGTGATCAAGCTTCACAACGGCGAATATACGTCGATGGCGAGCCATATCGATCTTCACGAAACGCTGAAGATGCGCGAATCGAGCATCCGCCATACGGCAGAGACCTTTCAGCCGGACATCTTCATCGTCGACAAGGAGCCGATGGGCCTCAAAGGCGAAATCGAGGACACGCTTGCTTATCTGAAGGCACGGGGCACGACATTGGTGCTCGGTCTGCGCGAGATCATGGATGCGCCGCATCTGCTCGATGCCGAGTGGAAGAGGAACGGTATCATGCAGAAGATCGACCAGTATTACGACAGCGTCTGGGTCTACGGGCCGCCCGATTTTTACGATCCGCTGATCGGCCTCGATGTTCCCCACAGCGTGCGCCGGAAGATGGACTTCGTCGGCTTCCTGCAACGCAGCGTTTCGGTCGGCAAGACATCGGTCAACGCGCGCAAGGACGATTACATCCTCGTCACCACCGGCGGCGGCGGAGATGGTTCCGACCTCGTACATGACGTGATGAACGCCTATGAGCATGATGCGACGCTTGAGCAGAAAGCGCTGATCGTGCTCGGACCCTACATGCCGGCAGCCGAGCGCTCGAAACTCGTCAGGAAAGGCGAAAAGATCCCCTATATCGAAGTGATCGAGTTCGACAACCACATGGAAGAACTCATGGTCGGCGCCACGGGCGTCGTTGCCATGGGCGGCTACAACACCTATTGCGAGATTCTGTCCTTCGACAAGCCGGCCCTCGTCGTGCCGCGGGTCAAGCCCCGGGAAGAGCAGTTGCTGCGTGCCCAGCGCGCCAGCGAACTCGGCCTTGTGGACGTGCTTCTGCCCGATCAGTCGGCTGATCCGGCGATCATGGCAGAGGCACTGAAACGGCTGCCGCAACGCCTGCCACCATCAAAGAGCGGAGGCGATATGCAACTTCAAGGGCTCGACCATATTTCGCAGACCGTCGGCCACTGGCTCGACAATCGCGGCAGCCATCTTGCCGTCGTCGGCGCAGAATAAGATCAAAGCCTTGCCGGAGCGCCGCAAGATTCTTGTCGTGCTGAAAGGCTATCCGCGCCTTTCCGAAACCTTCATTGCCCAAGAGCTGCTCGGCCTGGAAAAAGCGGGCTTTCATCTGACGCTGATTTCGATGAGGCGGCCGACCGACACGAAACGCCACCCGGTGCATGACGAGATCAAGGCGCGCGTCGTCTACCTGCCGGAATACCTGCACGAAGAGCCGCTGCGCGTCCTGAAGGGGCTTTTTGGCGGTCTTGGAAAGCCGGGTTTCAAGGCCTTGATGAAACGCTTTCTGACCGATCTGCCACGCGATATGTCGCGCAACCGCTTCCGCCGCCTCGGCCAGGCGCTGGTGCTTGCCCGCGAGTGGCCGGATAACGGCCAATGGCTGCACGCACATTTCATCCATACACCTGCTTCTGTCACCGATTATGCAAGCATCCTGACAGGCGTGCCCTGGACCGTCTCGGCCCATGCGAAAGACATTTGGACGTCACCCGACTGGGAGCTGAACACCAAGCTTGGCACCGCCCGCTGGGCGGTAACGTGCACGCGGAGCGGCTGGGAGCATATGCGAAGCCTGACCGGGCGGCCGGATGCGGTACACCTCAGCTATCATGGCCTCGATCTGGCCCGCTTCAGCCGTTTCGAAGGCCAGCACTCCAACCGGGATGGCAGCGATCCGTCCGACCCGGTTCTTCTATTGAGCGTCGGCCGGGCGGTCGAAAAGAAGGGCTACGACGTGCTGCTGCGCGCCCTCGCCCTGCTTCCTAAAAGCCTCAACTGGCGTTTCGAACACATCGGCGGCGGTGACGAACTGGCCAGATTGAAGGCGCTCGCCACGGAGCTCGGGCTTGCCGGCAACATTGTCTGGAAAGGCGCAATGGCGCAGAAGGAGGTGCTCGCTCACTACCGCAGCGCCGACCTGTTTGCGCTTGCCTGCCGCATTGCCGCCAACGGCGACAGGGATGGATTGCCAAACGTGCTGGTTGAGGCGTCGAGCCAGCGGCTAATGTGCCTTTCGACCGATGTTTCAGGCGTGCCGGAACTGCTGGCAAACGGCGAGAACGGTCTCGTCGTTCCGCCGGAAGATCCAATGGCGTTCGCTGGCGCACTTGAGGCGGCGATCCGCGATCCGGCGTTGCGAAGACGCCTGGGCGATGCGGCGGAAAAACGCGTGCGTGAGCATTTCGACTATCATTCCAGCATAAAGCAGCTGATACACCTCTTCGAAGAGGAATGGCAACAACCCTCATGAGCGCAAAACGCATCCTCTTTTACGTCCAGCACCTGCTCGGCATCGGCCACATCGCGCGCGCAAGCCGCATTGCCGACGCATTGGTCAAGGACGGTTTTGACGTGACGGTCGCAACAGGCGGCTTACCAGTTCCAGGCTTTCCCGGCGCAGGCATAAAGACCATAGCCTTGCCGCCGGTCGTTGCCAGCAATGCCGGCTTTTCGGGTCTTGCGGACGCCCACGGCAATGTCGCCGGCGACGACTTTTTGTCAAGACGGCGCGACCTGCTGCTTGCCGCATTTCAGGAGGTGCGGCCGCATGCCGTCATCACCGAGGCCTTCCCCTTCGGCAGGCGTCAGATGCGCTTCGAACTGCTGCCGCTGCTCGATATGATCGGCAGGACGGATCCAAAGCCAATACTCCTCAGTTCGGTGCGCGACATCCTTCAAGAAAACCGCAAGCCCGGCCGGGACGAGGAAACCGTCGACCTGGTGAAACGTCACTTCGACGCCGTGCTCGTTCACGGTGATTCGGATTTTGTGCGACTTGAAGATACCTTTCCGCTGACCGCCGAAATCGCAGACAAGGTACGATATACCGGTCTCGTTGCACCCCCACCGGCCGCCGCTCCGACCGACGTCTTCGACATCATTGCCTCCGCGGGCGGCGGGGCCGTCGGCCTGAAGCTCATCCGCGCGGCCCGCGATGCGGCAGCCATGCTGCCCGCAAGTCATCGCTGGCTGCTCGTCACCGGTCCCAATCTGCCGGAGACGGACTTTATCGGGCTGAGCCGGGCCGCACCTGCCAACATCACGCTTGCGCGCTTCCGCAAGGACTTCCCCTCGCTGCTGCGCGGCGCGAAAGTCTCGATCTCGCAGGCAGGCTACAACACGGTCGGAGACCTGCTGCGAACGGATTGTCGTTCGATCCTTATCCCCTTTGTCGCCGGCGGCGAAACGGAGCAGACGGTGCGGGCCGAGCGTTTGCAGGCACTGGGTCTTGCCGCAGTTCTTCCAGAGCAAGGACTGACCGCAGAGCATGTGGCAGCGGCGGTCGAAAGAGTGCTTGCAGCACCCGCCAGAAAGGACGTCACGCTCGATCTGACGGGAGCCGAGACAACTGCTTCGATCGTCCGTTCGATGCTTGGTTGAATCGCTCGCCTATTATGAAAATCCTGTGATATAACTGAAGCTCCGGCGAGAATCGGCATGCGCCAGCAATCCGCTTCGCCTTGATTTCCCTACAATACCCGGCGGTCCGGTTGCATGAATCTGTTTTCGGCATCTCCCCTTACGAATGGCCCCCTATCCCGGCCCGCCCTTTCCAATCAGGCTGACGGTTAGCATGGAAAAAAGCCTCGCCCGCTATATCTGGTCGAACACGCGGCGACAGCAGCTTTGGATTCTGGCTGTGGTTGCCGTCTCGATGGTCCCCTATTTCTTGTCCTTCGATTTGCCGAAACAGATCGTCAACGGCCCGATTCAAGGTGATGGCTTCGAGAACGCGAATGCGACCCAGACCTTCATGCATCTTGCCTATGACATCCCGCTGATCGGGCATGTCGACTTCTTCGAGGGGTTCCAGCTCAACCGCCTTCAGATGCTGATGGCGCTGAGCCTCGTCTTCCTGGCGCTCGTCGTACTGAACGGCCTCTTCAAATTCTACATCAATACCTACAAAGGCCGCCTCGGCGAGCGGATGTTAAGGCGTATTCGTTTTCAACTCATCGACCGGGTGCTGCGTTTCCCGCCCGTCCATTTCAAGCGGGTGAAATCGGCTGAAATTGCCACGATGATCAAGGACGAGGTGGAGCCGATGGGCGGCTTCACCGGTGATGCATTCGTCTCGCCTGCCCTTCTCGGCGGCCAGGCGCTGACGGCACTTGCCTTCATCATTATCCAGAACTTCTGGCTCGGCATGATTGCGGCCGCAATCGTCGGCGTACAGGCGGTCGTCATTCCGCGCATGAGAAAACGACTGCTCGAGCTCGGCCGCCAGCGGCAGCTGACAGCCCGCGAGCTCTCCGGCCGCGTCGGCGAGATTGTCGAGGGTATCGGCACGATCCACGGCAATGACACCTCGAACCTGGAACGCGCCGACATTGCCACGCGTCTCGGTCTCATCTTCTCGATCCGCTACGACCTTTACCAGTGGAAGTTCCTGGTGAAGTTCCTGAACAACTTCCTGGCGCAGGTGACGCCGTTCCTATTCTACGCGATCGGCGGCTATCTCGCGTTGCAGGGGCGCCTTGACATCGGCCAGCTCGTTGCGGTCATCAGCGCCTACAAGGATCTTCCGGGGCCGTTGAAGGAGCTGATCGACTGGGATCAGATGCGCCAGGACGTTCAGGTCAAGTATCAGCAGGTCTATGAACAGTTCAATGTCGAGCCGCTCATCGACGGCCGCATCCAGGAAATCCCGGCAGAAGCAATCGGCCCGCTGACTGCAGCCCTCGTCGTCAGCAACCTCACCCTCAGCGACGATAGTGGCGCGCGCCTGGTCGACCACGTTTCGGTCGAAATCAGGCCGAACGAGACGGTGGCGATTGTCGGGCCGAACGGCAGCGGTGCGGAGGCTTTCGCCGAAGCGCTCGGCCGCATCGTCTGGCCGGACTCAGGCCGTATCAGCATCGACGGCCGCGACCTTCTGGAACTGCCGGAATCGATTACCGGCCGTCGCATTTCCTATGCTTCCGCCGATACCTATTTCTTTCACGGCACGCTGCGCGACAACCTGCTTTACGGTCTCAAGCATGCACCGCTGACCGATCCCAACTACGAGGACCAGGCAGCACAAGAATTCAAATGGCATGCCGCCGAGGCACTGAAGGCCGGCAACCCGACGCTTGATCTGAATAGCGACTGGGTCGATTACAACGCCGCCGGGGCAACCGGACCGGACGATCTGCTGACGGCGATCCGACCGGTGCTCGATGCCGTGCTGATTTCCCAGGACATCCTCGACCTTGCCCTCCGCTCGACGGTTGATACGACAGTGCATGTGGCGCTTGCGGGTCGCATCGTCGATCTGCGTCGGTCGCTGCGAGAGCGTATGAAGGACGAGAGCCTCGATGCGATCGTCGTGCCTTTTGATTTCGATAACTACAATTCCCAGGCAACGGTCGGCGAAAACCTGCTCTTCGGCACGATGAAACGGCCGATGATGAACAACCGCAAGCTTGCGGCGCACCCCTATTTCCAGCAGCTTTTCCGCGATACCGGCCTCAGCAACGACCTCTATGCGATGGGCCTGGAAATCGCCGAAAACGCCGTCGAACTCTTCCACGATCTGCCGCCCGACCACCCTTTTTTCCAGCAGCTGACCTTCATGACGGCGGATGATATTCCGACCTATCAGGCCTTGCTGCAGAAATTGCAGAGCCGCCGGTTCGAGGATGCGAGCATCGATGAGCGCTCGATGATCATCCGGCTGAGCTTTGCCTATATCGAGCCGCGCCATCGCTTCGGCTTGCTGAGCGATGAACTGATGGCCAAGATCGTGAGTGCCCGCAAGCAGTTTCACGAGCATATACCGGATGATCTGGCCGTTCTCATCGAGCGGTACGATCCCGAGCGCTTCACCTCCTCCGCAACGCTGATGGATAACGTTCTGTTCGGCCGTATCGCCTATCAGCAGGCGGACGCTTCCGATCGTATTCGCACCATCATGAGCGAACTCTTCGATGCGCTTGATCTTTACGACGACGTGTTGTCGATCGGCCTTGAGTTTGACGTCGGTTCCGGCGGCAAGCGATTGACGATGGTCCAGCGCCAGAAACTCAACCTTGCCCGCGCGCTTTTGAAACGTTCGGATTATTTCATCTTCAACCGGCCGCTTCCCGCGCTCGATCAGCGTGTGCAGGACGAGATCATCCGCAAGGTCGTCCAAGACCTGCACGAGGAGGGTAAACGCCCAGCGATCATCTGGGTTCTTTCAAACGCAAGACTTGCAGAAATCTTCGACCGGATTTTACTTTTTAATCGCGGAGATTTAGTAGAAGCAGGAAACTATCCGGAACTTTCCGAGAAAAACGGGATGTTCAAGGAACTGTTATCGTAATATTCTATTGCAGCGGCTGAGACGGCATTCTTGCGAGGGAATGTCAGAAGAGTTTTTTAAAGCGCTTCTCCTTCGGCGAGGAGAAGCGGCAGGGGGTGAGACGCTCATGCTGTTGAGAGATGAAGTCGAAATGCTGCGGCGGGTGCCGATCTTCGCAAGGATCGCCCCGGCGAAACTCAAGCTTTTGGCCTTCACCTCCGATCGGATGACCTACAAGGCCGGTCAGGATCTTTTCCACCAGGGCGATCCGGGCGACGCGGCTTATGTGGTGCTTTCCGGCACCGCCGATATTCTCGTGAATTCGCCTGCAGGCGACATTAAAGTCGCCGACGTCGAGGTGAATTCCATCGTCGGCGAAATCGCCATCCTCTGTGACGTGTCGCGCACCGCAACCGTGCGTGCCACCTCTCCACTGGAAGTGCTGCGCATCAGCAAGGAGCATTTCCTGAAGCTTCTCAGCGATTTTCCCGAAATTGCCGTCGAGATCATGCGCGTCCTTGCCGACCGCCTGAACCATACGACGGCGGAATTGACGGCCGCACGCGCTGCAAAGCAGCCGCAGGCGGCGCTTCAGTAATTTTCGGCAAGTTCCGAACGTGAGTATAGCCCGCGCGGCCGAGGCCGGCGGGCTTCACGCTTCAGTGGTCGCTATTCGCGCTGCTCCAGCGCCTTACTGAAGGCAAGAGCGGCAAGCGTGCAGATTGCGCCCGAAAGCAGGTAGTAGCCGACAAAGGGCAGGCCGAAGCGGCTGGACAGACTAAGTGCAACGAGCGGCGCAAAACCCGCACCCACCAGCCAGGCGAGATCCGACGTGAAGGCCGCGCCCGTATAGCGATAACCGCGGCCGAACCGCGACGAGATCGAACCGGTAGCCTGACCGAACGAAAGGCCAAGCACGCCGAAGCCAATGATGACGAAAGCGTCCTGACCAGTGTCGCCGGCGGCAATCAGCATCGGACCGATGAAGGAGAAGATCGCGATCAGCACGGCACAGACGGCAAGCTGACCGCGGCGGCCGATGCGATCGGCGATCAGGCCAGAGGCGATGATGGCGACGATGCCGACCATGGCACCGATGATCTGCACAACCATGAACGTGCCGAGCGGTTGGCTGCCGTAAAGGCTCATCCAACCAAGCGGAAAAATGGTGACGAGATGGAACATCGCAAAGCTTGCGAGAGGTACGAAGGCGCCGATCAGGATATCGCGACCGTGGATGCGAAGGACATCGACAATTGGCGCCGCTTCCAGTTCATGCTGCTCCAGGAGCGTGCCGAATTCTTTCGTCATGACGAGACGCAGGCGGGCAAAGAGGGCCACGACGTTGATGGCGAATGCAACGAAGAACGGGTAGCGCCAGCCCCAGGAAAGGAAATCATCGTTTGAGAGATTGGCGATGAAGAAGCCGAACAGGGTGCTCGCCAGCGCAAAACCGATCGGTGCACCGAGCTGCGGGATCATCGCATACCAGCCGCGGTGCCGCTCCGGCGCATTCAGCGCCAGCAACGAAGCAAGCCCGTCCCATGCGCCTCCGAGGGCAAAGCCTTGCCCAAGGCGAAAAAGCGCGAGCAAGGCTATCGACCAGTAGCCGATTACGTTGTAGCCGGGCAGGAAGGCAATCGAGGCCGTCGAGCCGCCGAGCAGGAAGAGCGCAATCGTCAGCTTTGTGCCGCGGCCGTAGAGGCGGTCGATGGTCATGAACACAACAGAGCCGACAGGGCGGGCAAGAAAAGCCAGCGAAAAGATCGCGAAAGAATAAAGCGTCGCCGTCAGCCGGTCCGGCGCGAAGGGAAAGACAAGCTGCGGAAAGACGAGAACCGAGGCCAGGCCGTAAACGAAGAAATCGAAAAATTCCGACATGCGTCCGATGACGACGCCGATCGCGATGCTGCCCGGCGAGACCGGCTTGTCATCGTGAATTCTGCGTGCGTCGCGTTCCAGCGTGCGCGATGACGGTCCATAAGGTACCTGTGTTTCAGCCATTTAACGCCTCCCTCGTTGAGGTGCTTATACGAAGCGCCTCAAGACGATCTTGATCAAACCCGCCGGGTTATCAAGTCCAGACAGCGCAAATAGTTCATCATCCATTCTCAAAATTGCATGTAGATCGCAAAATGCGCACGGGGGCTGGCGAAACTGGCCAACTGCGCATTTGCGGATATATAGGCCGGAAAAACATTTGATCCCGGCACAATCCTTCTTAATTGATCAGGATTTTCAGAAGGCCGTGAAAATGACATTCTGCCGCATCGCGGCATATTTGCTGCACTGCGACCAAACACCTCATGTCACCATGCCGTTTCGTGCTTTAGTCGCGGTTCGGACGAAACAACAAGAGCTTAGAGACGTGCAAAAACTGATGAAGTTTTCCCGCCTTCTATCCGTGTTGCCGCTATTCATGCTGGCAGGGTGCAATCTTGTGGTGATGTCGCCTTCGGGCGATATCGCCAATCAACAGGCAGACCTTATCCTGGTCTCGACCTTCTTGATGCTTTTGATCATCGTGCCGGTCTTGTTCCTCACACTGTTCTTCGCCTGGCGATACAGGCGCTCGAACACGGCGGCGACCTATGATCCGGAATGGCATCACTCCACCCGCCTTGAAGTCGTGATCTGGTCAGCGCCGCTTGCCATCATCATTGCGCTCGGCGCAATCACCTGGATCAGCACACACAAGCTCGACCCCTACCGCCCGCTTGACCGGCTGGATGCAGAACGCGCGATTCCTGCCGGCGCGAAGCCGCTGACCGTCGAAGTCGTGGCGCTCGATTGGAAATGGCTGTTCTTTTATCCCGAGCTCGGCATTGCGACCGTCAACGAACTGGCAGCCCCGGTCGACGTTCCGATCAATTTCAAGATCACTGCGTCTTCGGTCATGAACTCCTTCTACATTCCGGCGCTCGCCGGCCAGATCTACGCCATGCCCGGCATGCAGACGAGGTTGCACGCCGTCATCAACAAGGAAGGCGAGTACGAAGGCTTTTCCGCCAATTACAGCGGCGACGGCTTCTCGCACATGCGCTTCAAGTTTCACGGCCTAAACCAGCAGGGCTTCGACGATTGGGTCGCCCGAGTCAAAGCGCAAGGTACAGCGCTTAACCGCGATGCCTACCTGAAACTAGAAAGGCCGAGCGATCGAGAGCCCGTGCGCTACTACGCCAGCGCGGAGGCCGGCCTCTACGAGGCCATCCTCAACATGTGCGCGACGCCCGGCAAGATGTGCATGAACGAAATGATGCACATCGACATGATGGGCGGCGCAGGCAAGGAGAGCGCCGAAAACCGAAAGCGGCTGGAATATGACAACCGCCATGCCGAACAGGGTGAGCGCACCAATGCCCCGACCTTCCCTGCAACCGGCACGCCGGCACGCAGCGGGCAAGAGCCCGAGGGCACCGACAGCAACGCGCAGCAGCCTGACGCCCAGCCGCAGGGCGGGCAGACCATGCCCGGGATGCAGCATGACGGACATTCGATGCCCGGCATGGATCACGGCAGCGGGAGTCCGGCTCAACCGGGCAGCAACAATTAAAACCTGGCGCTTTGCGTCGCTAAGACACCAATGAACGGGTTAATCCATGTTTTCCAATCCTGACCTCCTGAAGTTCATCTTCGGCCGGTTGACCCTTGAGGCGATCCCCTATCACGAGCCGATCCTCGTCGCGACCTTCATAGGCGTGGTCATCGGCGGTCTCGCCGTGCTCGGCCTCATTACCCATTACCGATTTTGGGGTCCGTTGTGGCACGACTGGATCACCAGCGTCGATCACAAGAAGATCGGCATCATGTACGTGATCCTCGCCGTCATCATGCTGCTGCGCGGCTTCTCGGACGCGATCATGATGCGGATCCAGCAAGCGATCGCCTTCAACGGATCGGAAGGCTATCTGCCGCCGCACCACTACGACCAGGTCTTTACCGCCCACGGCGTTATCATGATCTTCTTCGTGGCCATGCCCTTCGTCACGGGCCTCATGAACTTCGTGGTACCGATGCAGATCGGTGCTCGTGACGTCTCCTTTCCCTTCCTCAACAACTTCTCCTTCTGGATGACGACGGCCGGCGCCGTCATCATCATGCTGTCGCTGTTCATCGGCGAGTTTGCGCGCACCGGCTGGCTTGCCTACCCGCCGCTTTCAGGCGCCGACTACAGCCCGGGGGTGGGCGTCGACTACTACATCTGGGGCCTGCAGGTTGCAGGTGTTGGGACGACATTGTCGGGCATCAACCTGATCGCCACCATCGTGAAGATGCGCGCGCCCGGCATGACCATGATGAAGCTCCCCGTCTTCACCTGGACCTCGCTTTGCACCAACGTCTTGATCGTCGCCACCTTTCCGATCCTGACGGCAACGCTTGCGCTGCTGTCGCTCGACCGCTACGCCGGCACGAACTTCTTCACGAACGACCTCGGCGGCAATCCGATGATGTATGTCAACCTCATCTGGATCTGGGGCCATCCGGAGGTCTATATCCTCGTGCTGCCGGCCTTCGGCATCTTCTCGGAAGTGGTCGCGACCTTCTGCGGCAAGCGCCTGTTCGGCTACGCCTCGATGGTCTATGCGACAGTGGTCATCACCATCCTTTCCTATATCGTCTGGCTCCATCACTTCTTCACCATGGGTTCCGGCGCCAGCGTCAACTCCTTCTTCGGAATCACGACCATGATCATCTCGATCCCCACGGGAGCGAAGATGTTCAACTGGCTCTTCACCATGTATCGCGGCCGCATCCGCTTTGAAGTGCCGATGCTTTGGACCGTCGGCTTCATGGTGACCTTCGTCATCGGCGGCATGACCGGAGTGCTGCTTGCCGTTCCGCCTGCAGACTTCGTGCTACACAACTCGCTGTTCCTGATCGCCCACTTCCACAATGTGATCATCGGTGGTGTGCTGTTCGGCCTGCTTGCCGGCGTCAACTACTGGTTCCCGAAGGCCTTCGGCTTCAAGCTCGATCCTTTCTGGGGCAAGATGAGCTTCTGGTTCTGGCTGACCGGCTTCTATTTCGCCTTCATGCCGCTCTATGTGCTCGGCCTGATGGGCGTCACCCGCCGCGTGTCGCAGTTCGAGGACCCATCGCTGCAGATCTGGTTCATCATCGCAGCCTTCGGTGCTTTCCTGATCGCGCTCGGCATATTGTCGTTCCTCGTCCAGCTTGTCGTCAGCTTCATGAGGCGCGAGGAACTTGCCGACCATACAGGCGATCCATGGGATGCCCGCACGCTTGAGTGGTCGACGTCGTCGCCGCCGCCCGACTACAACTTCGCCTTCACGCCCGTGGTGCACGATCATGACAGCTGGTACGACATGAAGAACCGCGGTTACGAACGCCCCCTCGAAGGCTTCAAGCCGATTCACATGCCGAAAAATACAGGCACCGGGCCAATCCTTTCGGCCATCAGCGTGGCTCTCGCCTTCGGACTGATCTGGTACATGTGGTGGCTCGTCGTGACCTCCGCCGCAGCGCTGCTCGTCGTTACCATTGTCCATACCTTCAACTATAGGCGCGACTTCTATATCCCGGCCGAAGAAGTCAGTAAAACGGAAGGCAAGCGGACCGAATTGCTTGCGACACAGGTGCAATGACCATGAGCGATCATACTATCGACACGGCCGAAAAGCCTGAGTTCTACCTGACTGAAGAACATCATCCCGAAGGCAGCACAAATCTCGGCTTCTGGCTCTACCTCATGAGCGACTGCCTGATCTTTGCGGTGCTGTTTGCGACCTATGGCGTTGTTGGCCGCAATTATGCGGCAGGGCCGTCGCCCAAGGACCTGTTCGATCTGCCGCTCGTGGCAGTCAACACGTCGATGCTGCTGTTTTCTTCCATCACCTACGGCTTCGCCATGCTCCAGATGGAAAAGAACAGCAAATCCGGCACGCTGATGTGGCTGGCGGTGACCGGCCTGTTCGGCGCGGCGTTCATTGGTCTTGAACTTTATGAGTTCATTCATTTGATCCACGAGGGTGCAGGTCCGTCGCGCAGCGCTTTCCTTTCGGCCTTCTTTACGCTGGTTGGAACCCATGGGCTGCACGTCACATCCGGCATCATCTGGATGGCAACGCTGATAGTGCAGGTTTCGATGTATGGCCTGATCGAAGCCAACCGACGCCGCCTCATGTGCCTTTCGATGTTCTGGCACTTCCTCGACGTCGTCTGGATCGGCGTTTTTTCCTTCGTCTACCTGATGGGAGTTCTCGGATGAGTTCGCAAGCACCCGCACATGAGGACGCACACGAAGCCCATCATGGCCACAGCCACGGACACGGGGCAGGCCACGGCTCGATGAAGAGCTATACGATTGGTTTCGTCCTCTCGGTCATCTTGACCGCCATTCCCTTCTGGCTTGTCATGGCCGGTGTCTTCGAGAGCCCGGGCGTGACTGCTTTTCTTGTGATGGCGCTCGGCGCGATCCAGATCGTCGTTCACATGATCTGCTTCCTGCATATGAACACCCGCTCGGAAGGCGGCTGGACGATGATGGCGCTGATCTTCACGATCGTGATCGTGGCGATCGCGCTTTCCGGCTCGCTTTGGGTCATGCATCATCTGAATACCAATATGATGCCGATGAGCCCTGAAATGATGAAGAACATGCCCTAGGGGTGTCGAGCGGGCGGCGGTAAGGCCGCCGGCCGCCCGCGCAGGTTTCCGCCATGCCAGACAGCTTTCCTTTACCGAAAGACCGGCGCCGACCATCCGTCAGGCTCGCAATGCTGTGCAGCCTGATGCTTCTGTCGACGGCAGGTTTCGTCGCCCTCGGCCTCTGGCAGGTGGAGCGGCTGTCCTGGAAACGTGACCTCATTGCTCTGGTCGATCAACGGGTCCACGCCGAACCGGCCCCGGCCCCAACGCGAAGGGCAGTCAATGCCGCCGACGACGAATACCGCCGCATAACGGCGACCGGCACATTGCAGAACGGCAAGGAGACGCTGGTCTATGCCTCGACCGAACTGGGTCCAGGCTTTTGGGTGATGACACCGCTGTCGCTTCGAGATGGCCGCACGGTCTTGATCAACCGCGGCTTTGTGCCGACCGACAAGCGCGATCCGCAAACCCGGCCATCCGGCCAACTCTCCGGTCAGGTCACGATCACAGGGCTGATGCGGATGACGGAACCGAAGGGTTCGCTGCTACAATCGAACGACCCCGCCTCGGGCCGCTGGTATTCCCGCGATGTAGCTGCAATCGCGGCGGAAAAGCACGTGGCAGACGCTGCCGAGTATTTCATCGATGCCGACAACACTCCCAATCCCGGCGGGCTGCCGGTCGGCGGACTGACGC
Organism: Rhizobium mongolense USDA 1844; assembly: GCF_000419765.1. Classification (GTDB taxonomy): domain Bacteria; phylum Pseudomonadota; class Alphaproteobacteria; order Rhizobiales; family Rhizobiaceae; genus Rhizobium; species Rhizobium mongolense. The sequence goes on from NZ_ATTQ01000011.1 coordinate 90,591, forward strand.
GCATCGTCTTTCCGAACAACCACCTCGTCTACGCGATCACATGGTTTGGCTTGGCGCTGATGGTGGCGGGCCTGCTGGCATTCGTGATCCGAAGCGAGGTTCGGACGCACTGGCCGTGGCAATCGTCCGGCTGATTGCTTCGGCCAGTTGTGCCTGCGAGAAGGGCTTGCCGAGACGCGGCAGGTCGATGAGGCCGCCGCCGGGCGGAATGTCGGCATAGCCCGTGGCAAGGATGATCGGCATGTGCGGCCAATCACGGCGGATCGCCTCCGCAAGCTCTGCACCCGTCATCCGCGGCATGGCGTGGTCGGAGATGACAAGGTCGACCTGTTCGCTGGAAAGGATGGCCAGCGCATCGGCACCCGATGCCGCCTCGATGACGTCGTAGCCGAGGTCTTCCAGCATCAAAACCGTGTTCATGAGCACAAGACTGTCGTCGTCGACGGCCAGGATGCGCAGCGAGCGCGGAAGGCCGGGATGATCGGCCGCTTCCTCCGAGAGCTCTTCCGGTGCGTCATCCTGCGCCAGGACCGCAGGGAACCAAAGCTCGGCGACCGTGCCTTCGCCGAGGCGGCTCTTCAACAGGAGCCGGCCGCCTGACTGCGCGGCGAGCCCTTGAACCATCGGCAATCCGAGACCGGTGCCTTTCCCGACTCCCTTCGTCGTGAAGAAGGGTGTCGTCGCCTGCTCAAGTGTCTCTTCGTCCATCCCCTCTCCGCCGTCGATGACTGAGAGACAAAGATACGCACCGGGCGTAAGGATCCCTTCCCTTTCACTTACCGTCCGCTCCTGCGCTCTGACAGTGATTTTCCCTCCGCGCGGCATGGCATCACGCGCATTCACAATAAGATTGAGGATTGCCGTTTCGAGCTGGTTGGGATCGGTGGCAATTGTTGGAACGCCCGGCAGCACATCGATTTCCAGCATGCTCAGGGGCCCGAGCGAACGCTGCAGCATGTCGGCCATTCCGTCCATAAGCGTTGCAATCTCGATCGTCTTGACCGCCAGTTCCTGGCGCCGGGAAAAGGCGAGCATGCGCTGCGTCAAGGCGGCGCCGCGCTGCGCGCCCTGGATGGCATTTTCGACGAGGGGCATCAGCTCCGGCTGCTCAGGCATCCGCTTCTTCAAAATCTCCAGGCTGCCGAGAACGGCCATCAGAAGATTGTTGAAGTCGTGGGCAATGCCGCCGGTGAGCTGGCCGATCGCCTCCATTTTCTGCGCCTGGAAGAGCTCTTCGCGTGCCTGATCGAGCGCACGCTGGATTTCGCGCTTCTCGGTCATATCGCGCGTGATCTTCGCAAAACCAATGACTTCCCCGCAATCGTTTGTGATCGCGTCAAGGACCACGTTCGCCCAAAAGCGGCTCCCGTCCTTGCGCATGCGCCAGGCCTCCTTTTCGAAGCGGCCGTCGCGGCGGGCAATTTCAAGCGCGCGTTCCGGCTCACCGGCAGCACGGTCCTCCTCGGTGTAGAAACTCGAAAAGTGCCTGCCGATGATCTCTTCTTGTGAATATCCTTTGAGGCGCTGAGCACCGACGTTCCAGGTGGCGACGTGACCCTCCGGACTCAGCATATAGATTGCGTAGTCGGTGATGGCATCAACAAGTAACCGCAAGCGGCCCTCGCCCGTGAGAGACGCACCAAATCGATCCATCACTTCCATAAGCCCCCCGTGGGAAACACTAGTTTCCTAAACCGAAGGAGCCGCGAAATGGTTCCCGCAAAGATCCGAATAATTTCAAACAGCTCTGCTTTGAGGATAGAACTGCTCTGCGACCTTCTCCGCAGCCGCGTAGGCCTGGGTGACGATTTCAGGAACCAGATCGATATCCGGCAGGCTGCCAAGGCCGAGCGGACCGACGGCGAAGAGGCCGTCCACCGTCGATCCGTCCTCCAGGCAGAGGCCGCCGCGCTGATCGACGGCAAGCCCCAGCGAAAGCTCGTCGGGCGCGGCAAGGCCGGAGCCGATCAGGCTCTGCATCAAAGGCATCGCCAGATCAGGTGCCTTACAGCGGCAGTCAAAAACACGCTCCGCATAGATGACTTCCTCGACATTTGATCCGGCCGGCGTGAAGAAGATGCCGCTGAGCCCCCGGCGGCCGGCCGTGCCTCGACGAAGGATAGTATTGCCTTCGGCAAGCTCGCGCTTCAAGCGCAGATACATCGCTTCTGGCAGGCGGTTGCGGTGGCTGTCGTAGATGGCGCGCAGATGCCGGTTGAACTGGCGTTTCTGATCGGCCGGCAGCGAACGCCAGAGAGAGCGGGCATGTCTGCGCAGACCGTTCATCACCGATTGCCAGCTACGGCCCTCTTCTTCTGCCTCGCGGCAGGCCGTGCGGATGAAGCGGACGATCTCGGGCAGCTTTTGCGGCAACGCCTCGGCCGGGAAAACCGGATCGGCGGAATTCGGTGTATGGCTCTGCGGCAGGAAACCATGCTTCGAGACAATCGTGATCTGGCCGTTGTAACCGCTATCGCGCAGTTGCAGCAACTGGTCGACCACGCGGATGCCGCTTCCAAGAAGAACAGCATGCGGCCGGGCGACGAGACGCTGGGCCCGAACCGGCGACCGATCCTCCGTCTCCGGCTCGGGCTCGGAAAGCCCATAGCCGGTGGCCAGGACGACGGTATCAAAGAGCGGATTGGCTGGATGGGCGCTTTCGAGCAGAAAGCGGTTTGCTTGGCTTTTGCGGATTGCGACGACCGGCTCGTGGCAAACCTGTACGGTGATATCCTTGCGGGCTGCGAGCGCTTCTGAAAAGCGCTGATAGACGTAGTCGCTGAAAAGTGCCTTCGGAATGAAAATCTGGCGGAAACCCGGGATCGCGGCACGCACGGCAGCCCGGAATTCCGCATTGCTACAGAGCCAGTCGTTGAAATCGTCGGCGTCGCCGAGCGACACCGAAAGATCGCGCACGCGGGTATTGAGGATCGTCGAAGCGCGCGCCGACGACAGCGCCTGCCCCCCGCTGACCGAGGAATTCGGATCAAAAAGCTGAAGATGGAACGGCGTTCGCACCGTTTTCATCAAGGCGATTGCGCTCATCATGCCGGAAAAGCCCCGGCCGACGATTGCGATACGGGGGACAGCCGAAACCCGTGCCGCCGTCTTGAACTTCGAAGCAAAAAGTCCCTGAACCGTCATCTCAACTCCCTTGCGGGATCAGCCCGCTTCGCGTCTCGATCAAGGTTTTCAACGCAGGACAACACGCGCCTGCGTTGGTGAGGTTCGTGCGGGCGTCTGGAACGCTTGCCGCTCATCGAAGCGTTGAGCTTCGCCAGAAACGAGGGAACATTGCCGCCGTAATAGTCTATCAAACTGGTCGTGTATGAAAACCCTAAAATGGCAAAGTGGCAAGCGTTTTGTTCGGGATGACTGCAGACAAGTTAGCCAGAGCGCTGAAACAAAAGAGAGATTTGTCTTTTTCCACGGAGCCTTGTGCTGCCTTGTCCAAGATACCTGGATCAGGCGGCTATTTCACATTGCGGTCGATCAGAAAATTGAAGAAATCGCTGTAGCGCGGCCTTTCTACTCGACAAGGCGCTACCTGGCGACGCTCTCGCGTTTCCCTTCGAAGATCTTTCTCATGCGCTACGGTGTTTTCTTCGCGCTGGGCATGCTGCTGTTGGCTCATCTGCGCGGCCATCGCTCCAAAGTCGCGATCGGCGCCCTGCTGCCAGCAGGTTTGATGTGCATTGTCGAGATATTCGTCGGCAGGGACCTCTTATGGGGCATCGGGCACCGGGGCCACTGTGGGTGTGGCTGACGGCCACAGCCTTAATGGTTTTTTCAACATCCATGCGGACGCATTTCGAAACCGGGTTCACCCATCGGCAGCGAACAATATTCCGATATCTCGGAAGCCTGAGTTGCACTCTACATTAATCATTACACGTTCGGCGGCTTGATCGTCCAATCGCTGGCGAGGGTGCTGCCGCCAGTCTCGCCGGTGTCTGTCGGTTTGCTGTTCTGCGCTTCGGTTTGCGCCGTCCTTTTGATGTCCTGTTTCGTCAGTTCCGCAGAAAGGATCGTGAAGAAACCTCTAATGCTGCGACGTTCACCCCAATTGGGACCGCGCTGAGGGGAGCGGTTGCGATCGTCTCGCTCACGAGAAAATAACCAACTGGTGAATTCTTTACTTGAACGCCCAGGTAGAATCGGCAAAACTAAGCGCGCTAATCAATCCCTTCATGGAATTGCCGTCTTTTCGGGCCAGCGTCCGAACCATACATCTATTTGGAATCAATACCGTGAGCAGCGATGCGTCGATACGCGTGACGAAGCCTTCAGCTTCGCTTGCGCTTGTGAATGCGGCAGGCTGGGGCAAGGGCCTTTATACGCTGGTCCGCATCACCGTCATGGCCTTTCGTCACCCTTGGCAGGCGGGTTTCGCCATCGGCGCAACCCTCATAGCATCCACGTTCCAGCTTCTGATACCGCGCCTGCTCGGCCAGGCGGTCGACCATACGCAGGTTGCATTGACCGGCGGAGCCGCCGGCCAGCTGGCGCAAGAGGCGCTGCTGACGACGGCGCTGCTTTTGCTCGGTGCCAGCGTGCTCCGCGGCATCTTCACGATGGTTCAGAACTATTACAGCGAAAGCGTCGGCCATCACATGGGCTACGAGCTGCGGCTTGCCTGTTACGAGAAGATCCAGCGGCTCTCTTTCAGCTTTCACGACACGGTTCATTCGGGCGATCTGATCACTGTCGGACTGCTCGATCTCGAAGGCGTGCGAATGTATTTTTCGACAGCACTTGTGCGTGTGTTTCTGCTTTCGATGCTGATCGGGATCGGTGCGTACATGCTGATTTCGACCGATGTGGTTCTTGGCCTCCTGGCGCTGAGTTTCGTGCCTTTCGTCGGCTGGCGTTCCTCAGTGACGCAGCTGCGGCTGCGTGCCACGTGGCTCGACCTGCAGGAGCGGCTTTCGGTGCTGACCCGCATCATGGAGGAGAATCTCGGCGGCATCCGTGTCGTCCGTGCCTTCGCTGCGCAAGACCACGAGCTCTCCAAATTCGAAAAGGCATCGAAGAATGCGCTGACTCTTGCGCACAAGCGTGTCGGTATCCGTGTTGCCAATACCAGCGCCATGACCTTTTCATTCTTCGCTGCGATGGGCCTCGTGCTCTGGGTCGGCGGAGAAAAGGTAATGGCCGGCGACATCACCGTCGGTACGCTCGCCTCCTTCTTGACGTTCATGACCATTTTGCAAATGCCGGTGCGCCAACTCGGCCTGATGGTCAACGCCTTTGCCCGGGCATCAACATGCGGCACACGCCTCTTCAATCTGCTCGACCTGGAGATCGCCATACGCAATGCCCCGGATGCAAAGGAATTGAAGGTGTCAGATGGCACGCTTCGTTTCGAGAATGTCGACTTCGCTTATCCAAGCTCGGACATGCATCAGGTGCTTCACGACGTTTCCTTCGAAGCGCGGCGTGGTGAAACGGTCGGCATCGTCGGCCCGCCGGGCAGCGGCAAATCGACGATCGCCCATTTGATCCCGCGCTTTTATGACGTGACGAAGGGCAGGATCACGATCGACGGGCAGGATATCCGCAAGGTGACACTGCAATCGCTCCGCCGCGCAGTCGCCGTCGTGCAGCAGGATTCCTTCCTGTTCACGACGACCATCGAAAACAATATCGCCTATGGCGACCCGTGGGCCAAGGAGCCGCGGATCGAGCGCGCGAGCGAAAGCGCGCAGCTGCACAACTATGTCCTCGGTCTGCCGACAGGCTACGGCACGGTGGTCGGCGAACGCGGCGTTTCGCTGTCCGGCGGCCAGCGCCAGCGCCTTTCGATCGCGCGCGCGCTGATGCTGAGGCCGGCGGTGATGGTATTTGACGACTCGACGGCGGCGATCGACGCTGCCACCGAACAGCGCATCCGCGCCGCCATGCGCAAATACGCCGCCGACCGCGTGACGATCATCGTCGCCCACCGGCTGAGTTCGTTGATGCATGCCGACCAGATCCTCTTCGTTGAGGACGGCTGCATCGTCGAGCGCGGCACGCATGAGGAATTGCTGGCCGCCGGCGGCCGGTACAAGGCACTTTACGACTTGCAGGTGCGGCCGGGCGACGACGCTTTGAGCGCGTAGAAACCGGCGCAGGGAGGACTTCATGGCCGAGGAACTGGAAACCGAACGTTCCGACGTCCGCGAGGACGGACGCCGTCCGCCGCGGGCGGTCGTCGGCTCGCACCGCGTCGAAGAGGAAATGTTCGGAAAGGCCTTCGACGGCAACATCGTCAAGCGCATCTGGGCTTTTGTCGAGCCATACCGCAGGCAAGTCATGTGGTCGGTCGTAGCCGTGCTCACCTTCACGGCGATGCAGCTGTTGATCCCCCTGATCATCCGCTACGCGATCGACCACGGCATGCAGCCGGGCGGGGATCGTTCCGCCCTCCTCTATTCGATCATCGCGTTTGTGATTGCGATCTTGATCAATTATGCGGCGAGCTATGCCCAGGAGACGCTGGTCGGCAACGTCGCCGAGGAGGTGCTCTTCGACATCCGCAAGGCGATGTTCTCCCATCTCCAGCGGGTCTCGCTTTCCTTCATGGACAAGACGGAGGTCGGACGGCTGATGTCGCGTCTTCAGGGCGACGTGAACTCTATGCAGGAGTTTCTCGAGACATCAGTGCTTTCCGTCGGCGATATCGCCCTACTCTTCGGCATCGTTTTCGTGATGCTCTATCTCGACTTCAGGCTTGGCCTGCTGACACTCGCCGTCTTGCCTGTGCTCCTCATCGTCCGTCTCTTCTGGCTGCCGCTGGCGCGCAAATCCTTCATGGCGGCACACGAGACGAACTCCGTTGCGGCTGGTGCGCTTGCCGAGGCAATCCATGGCGTCCGCGCCGTGCAAAGCATGGATCGCCAGGGCGTCAATTTCACGCTCTATGACGACAAGGCGCACGCGAACCTCAAGACGCATCTGACGGCCGCCCGCTATGCACAGGTGATGGTACCGATCGTTGATTCTTTGACCGGCGTGGCAATGGCTCTCGTTATCGTCGTTGGCGGGGCGCGCGTTCTGAACCAGGCTCTCGATGTCGGGGTGCTCATTGCCTTTCTCTTCTACATCCAGCGTTTCTTCGATCCGATCCGCTCGCTGACGCTGCAATATTCCGTCATGCAGCGCGCCATGGCTTCGGGTCAGAGACTGACGGAGGTTCTCGATGTCCCGGTAGAGATCAAGGATGCACCGAACGCCATGGCGCTTTCGAAAGACATGGACGGATCAGTCGAATTCCGCGATGTCGTCTTCGGTTACAATCCGAGGCACCCGGTGCTGAAGCAGGTGAGCTTCAAGGTGAAGCCCGGCGAGACAGTCGCCCTTGTCGGGCCCACCGGCTCGGGCAAATCGAGCTGCATGTCGTTGATCCACCGATTTTACGATGTGCAGCAGGGCCAGGTACTGGTCGGAGGGCATGATGTACGCCAGCTGACGCAGGATTCACTCGGCGATCAGATCGCCATGGTATTGCAGGAACCTTTCCTTTTCACCGGTACCGTCTTTGACAACATTCGCTATCACAAGACAGAGGCGACCCGCGAACAGGTGATCGAAGCCGCCAAGGCAGTGGGCGCCCACGACTTCATCATGCGCCTGCCCGAGGGATACGATAGCGTGCTCGGCGAGCGCGGCGGCAACCTATCGCTCGGCCAGCGGCAGCTGCTCAGTTTCGCTCGTGCGCTGGTTGCCGATGCAAAGATCCTGGTGCTCGATGAAGCGACGGCGAATATCGACAGCTACACGGAAATGCTGATCCAGAAGGCGCTGGTTAAACTTCTCGAAAACCGCACCGGCCTCGTCATCGCCCACCGGCTGGCGACGATCCGGGAGGCCGACCGCATCATCGTCCTGCAGAACGGAGAGCTCATCGAAAGCGGCAATCACCGGCAGCTGATGACGAACGGCAAACTTTATTCGCGGCTCTACAATCTGAACTATGCCTCCTTCGACGATATTCCGGAGGAGGTTTTGGAAGAGACGGCCGTCAGAAGTTCGGCGACGTGAACGCACCTGCCTAACGACGACGCTCCCCGCCAGCTCCCGTGTCATATTGTCCGCTTTTGGCGATGATCCGGGAGGGCAGGCTGGCGGCGGAGTTGCGCGCGTGGTCGATGACCTCTTGCAGATTGGCGGCATGTCGGAAGGATGGCTCCTGTCCGACGCCGGTCCTCACGGCCTCGGCAAACCGCTCGAAGTTCGTCGCAACGGGTTCAACCTGCACCCGCCGCCAGATCGCCTTGTCGGCATCCGCGCCGGCACAGATTCTAAGCGTCGCGCCGTTCGGCGTGTCGGTGACTTCGATTGCCCCCCTGTCGCCGTGGACCCGCAGCCGCAATTCGTTCAGGTGTCCGGTCGCCCAGCGGCTGGCATGGATGACGCCCAGAGCACCGTTCTGCAGTTCGGCCATCATCACGAAGCTGTCGTTGGCGTCGAGCTCGTATTCGCCAATCCGGTTTCCCGGCGCCTTTTCGAAGGTCTTCAGTTGCGCAGCCGCAGTCTTGATATCGCTTCCAGCCCCGTAGACCACGAAATCGAGGATATGAATGCCAACGTCGCCGAGAACGCCGTTCGACCCATGCTTGCTCGACAGGCGCCAGAGCCATTGCGGCTGCGTCGTCCAGTCGCCCCAGGCCTTTGACACGAGCCAGCTCTGAAGGTAGGAAGCCTCGAAATGCCGGATCTGACCGATGTCGCCGTTCAGCACCATTTCCCGAGCCTTCTGCAGCGGAGCGACATTGCGATAGGTGAGGTTTACCATCGTCATCTGCTTCGACCTCTCGGCGGCGTCGGCCATTTCTGCAGCCTGGGCGAAATTCTCCGCCAGCGGCTTTTCGCAGAAGACATGTTTTCCGGCTGCAAGCAGGGCCAAGGTCGTGGCATAGTGCACGCGGTCCGGCGTGACATTGGTCGCGGCGTCGAATTCGCCCCAAGCAAGCGCATCCTCCAGTGAGTTGAAGGTGAGCGGAATATTGTGCCGGGCGGCAAAGGCGCGCAGGCGCACATCATCACTATCGACCGCCGCGACGATCTCCACGCCTGCGATCTCCGAGAAACGCGTGGCATGGGTGTTCGCCCACCAGCCAGTGCCAAGTATGATCAGCTTCATTGTTGCTTCCTTATGCTTGCACCCGACCAGACGGGCACATCGGCATTTGCGCCTGGCCTTCGGTCATGCTTCATCAGGGCGGGACTTCAACATCGAGCCATACGGCCCTTTGAACAGGCCGCATGGGGCTTCGTGCGGCAAGCGCTTAAACCGCGATCGGCAGCACCTCCACGTTGCCGGCGCCTTCCGGTCCGGGCGTCATGCCGGCCTCCTCCGACAGCAGATTGAGCTCGCGGCGCTCCTTTTCCGAGACGATCGCGAGATCGATGACCTTCTGCAGGTTAGCGGCATGACGGAAGTTCGGATCAAGCTGCTTGCCGGTCGCGACCGCTTCGACAAAGCGCTGGTAGTTGGTCGGCACCGGCGCAACATCGATATCGGCCCAGGTCGCCGTCTCGATGTTCTCACCAAAGCAGCCGCGCAGCTGCGAGCCGTTCGGCCGGTGAATGACCTCGAGGCTGCCCCGTTCGCCGTAGATGCGAAGCTTCAGCTCATTGAGGTGACCCGTCGCCCAGCGGGTCGCGTGAATGACGCCGAGCGCACCATTGGCGAAGTCGACAGACATGGTGAAGCTGTCGTTGGCATCGAGCAGATACTCGCCAATCTGGCCGCCTGGCGCCTTATTGAATGTTTTGAGCCGCGCAAAGACGTGGTCGATATCGGTTGCCGCGCCATAGGCGGCGAAGTCGAGGATATGGATGCCGACATCGCCAAGCACACCGTTCGAGCCGTGACCGGTCGAAAGCCGCCAGAGCCAGCGCGATTCCGTGCGCCAATCCCCCCAGGCCCGCGACACCAGCCAGCTCTGCAGATAGGATGCTTCGACATGCTTGATCGTACCGAGTTCACCGGCGAGCACCATCTCGCGAGCCCGCTGCAGCGGCGCGACGTTGCGATAGGTGAGGTTGACCATATTGATCACTCCGGCCGTTTCCGCGGCAGTCGTCATCTCCAGAGCGTCAGCGTAGTTTTCGGCCAGCGGCTTTTCGCAGAAGACGTGCTTGCCGGCGGCAATCAGCGCCATCGTCGTCGGATGATGGATTCGGTCTGGCGTTACATTGGTGGCCGCATCGAAATCTCCCCAGGCAATTGCTTCCTCAAGCGCGAGGAAACGTTTCTCAATGCCGAAATGATCGGAAAATTCGGCAAGGCGTGTCGAATCAGTGTCGACAGCGCCGACGACCTCGACGCCGTCGATCAATTTGAAATGACTGACCTGGCTCTTTGCCATCGAGCCTGTACCAAGAACAAGAAGTCTCATCCTTGCCCCCTTAGCGATAACCGGCTTCGCCGGCCTGGTGCAATTTCGGGCCGCGCTCCACAATCGGCTCGTGCGCCTTCTCCACCGGAACGTTCGGGGCATCGGTGATGGTCTTGAGGTCGCCCTGCGGGTTATAGGCCCATTTGACAGCGTTGATCAGCACCTTGCGGATATTGGGGTCGTGATAGGTTGGATAGGTCTCGTGACCGGGGCGGAAATAGAAGATGTTGCCCGCCCCACGCCGCCAGGTCATCCCGGACCGGAACACCTCACCGCCCTGGAACCAAGAGATGAACACTGTTTCCAGCGGCTCGGGAACCGAAAACTGTTCGCCGTACATCTCCTCGTTTTCAAGGACGAAGTTCTCGTCGAGGCCGGCAGCGATCGGATGGCGCGGATTGATGGTCCACAACCGCTCGCGTTCGCCTGCCTCGCGCCATTTCAGTGCGCAAGGTGTTCCCATCAGCCGCTTGAAGATCTTCGAAAAATGCCCGGAATGAAGCACCAGCAGGCCCATGCCTTCCCAGACCCGCTTGGCGACGCGTTCAACCACTTCGTCGGAGACTGCGCCATGATCCTTGTGGCCCCACCAGGTGAGGACATCGGTTTCGGCAAGCCGCGCTTCCGACAGGCCGTGCTCCGGTTCCTGCAGCGTCGCGGTCGTCGCCCTGATTGCCGGGTCGCTGTTTAGCGCAGCGGCAATCGTGGTGTGCATGCCTTCGGGATAAATTTCCCTGACGACGGCATTGGTGTTCTCATGGATGTTTTCACCCCAGACAATGGTGCGGATAGGCACGGTCGTTACTCCTTGCGATGTGAAAAGGACCGAGCCTGGGAGGGGATCGATCCTTGGTGGATAATCAGGCAGCGCGCATGGATGCCTTCGCAAGCGCGCGGCCAGATTGGTCAAAACGGTGTATGTGGCCGGCAACTGGCGCAACGCCGAGCTTCTGGCCCGGCTCATGGCCGGAAACGCCGGTCTCACGCACGATCAGCGGCTCATCTGCACCGATGTCCAGATAGACAAAGCTGTCGGAGCCGAGGATCTCCGAATGAATGACGGTTCCGCTCCAGACTGCCGCTTGCGGCGTGATCCGGATATGCTCTGCACGCACGCCGATCGTATGGGTATTGTAGGGCTGCGCCAGGCCGCCGGACAGGAAATTCATCTTCGGCGAGCCAATGAAGCCGGCAACGAAGATTGAATTCGGGCTCTCGTAAAGCTCAAGCGGCGTGCCGATCTGCTCGACAACGCCGTCCCTCAGCACGCAGATACGGTCGGCAAGCGTCATGGCCTCAACCTGGTCGTGCGTCACATAGATCATCGTCGTGTTGTGCATGCTGCGGTGCAGCTTGGCAATCTCCAGCCTTGTCGCCACGCGCAAGGCGGCATCGAGGTTCGACAGCGGCTCATCGAAGAGGAATACCTTGGGATCGCGAACGATCGCCCGGCCGATCGCGACACGCTGACGCTGACCGCCCGATAGCTGACGCGGCAGACGGTCCAGATAGGACGATAGCTGCAGCATGCCGGCGGCTTGCTCGACCCTCTGCCGGCATTCATCCTTCGTCCGTCCCGCAAGCTTCATGCCGAAGGCCATATTGTCGAAAACCGTCATATGGGGATAGAGCGCATAGGACTGGAACACCATGGCGATCCCTCGCTTGGACGGCGCACGCTGGTTTACCACCTCGTCGTCGAAGGAGAGCGTGCCGGACGTCATGTCCTCAAGGCCCGAGATGAGGCGCAGCAGCGTTGATTTGCCGCATCCGGAGGGGCCGACGAAGACCATGAACTCGCCGCGGCGGATATCCATCGTCACACCCTTGATGACCTCGAAGGCGCCGAAACTCTTGCGGATATTGTCTAGGCGGATCTGTGCCATTGGTCTACTCCCTCAACCCTTAACGCCGCCGGCGGTCAGTCCCGAGATGATCCGGCGCTGGAATATCAAGACGAGAACAACAACTGGCACGGTGACGATGACCGACGCCGCCATGATGTTGCCCCAAGGAATTTCAAATTGGCTGCCGCCCGAAAGCAGGGCAATGGCAACCGGCACGGTCCGCTGCGCATTCGATGATGTGAACGTTAGCGCGAAGAGGAATTCGTTCCAAGCGGTGATGAAGGCAAGCAGGCCGGTTGTCACAAGCGCCGGCCACATGAGCGGCATGAAGACCTGGGTGATGATGACCCATGGTGAAGCACCGTCGACGATCGCGGCCTCCTCGATCTCGATCGGCAGGTCGCGCATGAAGGTCGTCAGTACCCACACGGTGAACGGCAGTGTGAAGATCATGTACGAAAAAATCAGCGCGAAAGGCGTGTTGAAGATGCCGATCCACCGAATGAGCTCGAAAAGGCCTGCAAGTACGGCGATCTGCGGGAACATCGACACTGAAAGGATCGTCAGCATCAGCAGCGCCCGGCCGCGGAAATTCACGCGCGCCAAGGCGAAAGATGCGGTGATTGAAAGCAGCAGCGACGCGGCAACCACGATCAACGCAACCATTATGGAATTTCCAAGGCTTCGGACAAAGCCGCCCTGGTTCATCACCGATGTGTAATTTCCGAATGAAATCGAACTCGGCCAGTAATTGACTTCGAAAAGCGCCGTGCCTGTTTTGAGGCTCGTGAGGATCGCGTAGTAGAAAGGAAAAACGGCAAGAAGGACGATCACCGCGACGAGCAGGTAGAAGAGCGTGTTCTTCGTGATCTGCAAGAGCATCAACGGTCCTCCCCACCGAGTTTGACGCGCCCGAACCAGATGTAAAGTACGGTGACGGACGCGATGATGAGGAAGAGAACTGTCGAAGCGGTCGCGCCATAGGCGAACTTGTCAAAGTCGAACAGATTCTCACGCGCCATGACCGACATGGTCTTGGTCTGGGCATTGTTGGGCGTCAGCACATAAATCAGATCAAAGATGCGCATCGCATCCAGCATCCGGAAGATCACGGCGACCATAATGGCCGGCCGGATCAGTGGCAGCGTCAGCCGCCAGAAGACCTTGACTGGATTGACCCCGTCGATCCTGGCAGCCTCATAGATGTCCGCCGGCACCATGTGCAGACCGGCAAGGATCAGAAGCGCCATGAAGGGCGTCGTCTTCCAGACGTCGACGATCAGAACCGCAATCATTGCCGTTTCCGGATTGGCAGTCCAGGCGATCTTTTCGCCGATGAGACCGACGCCAAGGAGGATATCGTTCAAAATGCCAAACTGGTCGTTGAGCATCCAGGCCCACATTTTTGCCGAAACGATGGTCGGAATTGCCCAGGGAATAAGGATTGCAGCGCGCACAATCCCGCGCCCGGCAAACCGTGCGTTCAGGACCAGCGCAACGATAAGGCCAAGCGTCGTCTCGATCATGACCGAGACCACCGTGAATTTGGCGGTGTTCCAAACGGCGCTCCACCAGACGGGATCGGCGAGCAGCCCACGATAGATGGTTCGCCCGCTCTTCAGCGTGACCCAGGACAGATAATTGTCAAAACCGATGAACTGCGCATTGCCAAGATCGGTCAGCGACGCATTCGTGAAGCTGAAATAAATTGTTCTGAACAGCGGCCACCCGGCCACCACAGCCAATATAAAAAGCGTCGGCGCCAGAAACAGCCAGGCCGATCTGACACGCTCGGAGCGCAATTCGCTCGCCGACCTCAAAGCGGAGGCTGGTGGTTTGAGCGCTTGTGAAACTGCGATTTCGCTCATGAAAAGGCTATCCGTGCTTGAGACATCTGGAGACGGGACCGGCGGCTTGCCGGCCGCCGGTCCCGCTCATCACCAGTTATCGCCCTTAAGGGTCGTCAGGTCGGCCTCGAGAAGCTCAAGGTTCTCGGCCGCGGTCCCGTTGCCGGACAGCGTGTTGTGTACTGCCGTCCAAAACTTCGACGACACTTCGTTGTACTTCACCTTGGCTGTCGCCGAAGGACGCGGCACGGCATCCTGGAAGATCGGCTTCCACTCCGGCATGAAAGGCTGCGCGGCAGCGACATCCTTGTCGTCGTAAAGCGCCACCAGGGTTGGCAGATTGGAAAGTTCGATGGCACGTGCCTTTTGAACGTCTTTCGATGCCAGGAACTTGACGAGCTCAATGGCCGCCTGCTGCTCGTCGGAATATTTCGAAACTGCGAGATTCCAGCCGCCGAGTGCTGAAGACGGCTTGTCGCCGACCGCGGCGACGGGAAGCGTCGTGACGTCGAACTTGCCCTTCACCGCGCTATCAGCGCCATTGCCGAGCGAGTAGGCATAGGGCCAGTTACGCATGAAGACGGCATTTCCGGTCTGCCAGACGCCGCGTGACTCCTCCTCCTGATAGGCGAGCACGCCAGGCGGGGAAATCGTGCCGACCCAATCCTTCGCACGGTCGATTGCAGCGGCGGCCTTTTCATTGTTGATCGAGATCGTTCCGTCCGGCTCCACGATCTGCCCGCCGCCGGAGGATTTCACCCATTCCAACGCATTGCAGGTGAGGCCTTCATAGGAATTCCCCTGGAAGACGAAGCCCCACATGTCCTTTTGGCCGGCCGCGCGTTCCTTCTCCTGGATCTCCTTGGCGGTCTCGGCAAGCTCGTCCCAGGTCTCCGGCGGCTGCTTGCCGTATTTCTCAAGCAGGTCCTTGCGATAATAGAGCGCCGGCGCATCCGTATACATCGGCAGCGCCACGAGACGGTCGTTGACCGTCTGTGATGCGATGATCGAAGGAAAGAACTGCTCGACGACGTCTTTGGCAGCCTCCTTCAGGTCCACGAACTGATCGGCAAGCTGCGGCGCCCAGATAACGTCGGTCTGGTAGACATCGACGTCCTTGTTACCGGCGGCAAGCCACAGACGGTACTGCGAGAACTGCTCAGAACTCGACGACGGCATGCTCACGATATTGACCTTGTGGCCCGTTTTTTCTTCGAAGACGGCAAACTGCTTGCGGAAGAATTCGAGGTTATTGCCCGTCGAACTCGCCGCGAA
Source organism: Rhizobium mongolense USDA 1844 (assembly GCF_000419765.1). Classification (GTDB taxonomy): domain Bacteria; phylum Pseudomonadota; class Alphaproteobacteria; order Rhizobiales; family Rhizobiaceae; genus Rhizobium; species Rhizobium mongolense. The sequence goes on from NZ_ATTQ01000011.1 coordinate 105,948, forward strand.
GGAAAGCTCGGCTGCAGCCGCAAGATTCAAGGTACAGATCATGCTCACCGCCGAAACGGCGGCCATCAAACGATATTTCATGTCATCCTCCCATTGCCAGCGAAAAATTGAAATCGATTTGGCTAGCCGGAACATTACAAAAGTTTTTTCAGCCGTCAAGAGCGCCGCCTCAGAGATTCAAAATGTCGCTGTGGTTCTTGTTTTGTATTGCATATCAATAATTTATGCTCATAATTTAGAGCATCATGGCAACTGATCGTTCCTCCTGGTTTCTTGCAAATAATTGAAAACGATTTCAAATATCCCCAGATGGTGATAGACGAGATTGCCGAGCGTTCAACAATCCGTCATTGATCCGCACGGATCCAACCAACGTGTTCGAATGAAGCTCAAGGAATTCGCAAAACAAGTCGGCCTGTCGCCGACAACGGTAAGCCGAGCGCTGAGCGGCTATCCGGAGGTCAGCGAGACGACCCGCGCACGCGTCGTTGCGGAAGCCCTGAGGCTCGGCTACCGGCCGGACGTCAACGCCGTCCGGCTGAAGACCGGCCGCGTCGGCGCGATCGGGGTCATTATGGGACGCTTCGGTGAATTTCACTTCGCTGAATTCATGGCCGGCATGGCGGAGCGACTGGCCTCGGAGGATACTGATATCCTGGTGATCCCGATGGCCGATCGCGATCTTAACGAGGAGATGCAGACCTATCGACGGCTTGCCGAAAGCCGGCGCGTCGATGCAATTATCGTCCACTCCCCGAAACCGAACGACCCGCGCATCGAGCTTCTGGACAGGCTCGGAATTCCTTTCTTCGTGCATGGGCGATCGGATATCGCCATTCCCCATGCATGGCTGGACATCGACAATGAAGGGGCAATCCGGCGGTCGACGGAGCATCTGCTGGACCTCGGCCACCGCAGGATCGCGATGATCAACGGCCGCAAGGGACTGACTTATTCCATCCACCGCGATATCGGCTTCCGCAAGGCCTTCGAGGGGCGGGCTCTTGAGCAGGACGCACAGCTGATCGCCCACGACACATTCACTGACGAGCTCGGCTTCAGACATGCCCGCTTTTTTCTGGAGAGTTCCAATCCGCCGACGGCCTTCGTGGCCGGTTCGATGATGACAGCACTCGGCGTCTATCGCGCCGTCCGATCCCTCGGCCTCGCTATCGGGGAGGACGTCTCTGTCATCGCCCATGACGACGTCTTTCCCTACCTGACGGCGGAAAACATGGCACCCTCACTTTCGGCAACCCGATCATCGATGAGAGCAGCAGGCGCAAGGTGCGCCGACCTGACCTTGCAACTGCTGGCGGGGCGCTCGGTTTCGGATATTCATGAATTATGGCCTGTCGAACTCAATTTGCGGGAATCGACGCGTCCCGTAAGGTGATGAGTGCTCTCCTATTGGGCAGATGCACACCCCGAATGCACTACTGATAAACCGTTGAAATACATTCATATTCGACATTTTTTCATTGACGTTTCCGGCGTCTTTCACATAGCATTGCCGACACGATATTCACCGTGCTTACCCGATCCGGCGCCCGCAAACGACATTCTATGACTCAATGGGGAATTGATGAATGAAATCAACATTCAAGAGCGGCCTTTTGGCACTGGTCGCAACAGCGCTTCCAGCCGCCGCCTATGCCCACCCCGTCGCCGGTGAAGCAGCAGGCTTCGCGCATGGCTTCAGCCATCCCATATCGGGTCTCGACCATGTCCTTGCGATGATCATGGCTGGCGTCTTTGCCTATCAGCTTGGCGGTCGCGCAACTTGGCTTGTCCCGGCAACCTTCGTCCTTGTTATGGCCCTTAGCGGCGCGCTCGGTGTTGCGGGCATCGATATCCCATTTGTTGAAGCGGGTATCGCGTTATCGGTCGTCGTCCTCGGCGCGGTCGTGGCGTTCAACGCCAAGGCCCCAGCAGCCATTGCGATGGCCGTGGTCGGGCTGTTTGCGATCTTCCATGGCCATGCCCACGGCACCGAAATGCCGGAAAGTGCGGCGGGCGCTGCTTACGGGGGAGGTTTTTTGATCGCGACCGCTCTTCTGCACGCTGTCGGGCTCGGGTTTGGCTATGCCACCGGCCGCATCGGCGAACGCCGACGCTTCATCGTCACGCGCCTTGCTGGCGGCTTTGCCGCTGTGGCAGGCGCAGGCATCCTCGTCGGCATGATATGATCGTTCGACAAACACCAAAAATCTAAGAGCGGCGATCCGTCAATCGCCGCCTTTTCTCACCTTGTTCTCATACGCGGCTCTGGTTATTCGGCAGCCGTCGGGCGCAGCACGCCGCGCCGGATCTGATCAGCTTCGATCGATTCGAACAGAGCGCGGAAGTTTCCTTCGCCGAAGCCTTCGTCGCCCTTTCGTTGAATGAACTCAAAGAAAATCGGTCCGATGACGGTTCGCGAGAAAATCTGCAGCAGGATGCGGGTCGTGCCGCCATCCAAGACTCCCTCGCCGTCGATCAAAATGCCATGCTCTTTCATCCGCTCGATCGGTTCCTCATGGCCGTGTACACGCTCATGGGAGAGTTCGTAATAGGTATCGGGCGGCCCGGGCATGAATTTCAGGCCGTTTTCGGCGAGTTTGTCCGTCGCGTCGTAGATTGCCTCCGTACCAACGGCGATATGCTGGATGCCCTCGCCCTTGTACTTGCGCAGATATTCCTCGATCTGGCTGGTGTCGTCCTTGGACTCGTTCAGCGGGATGCGGATCTTGCCACAAGGAGACGTGATTGCCCGGCTCATCAACCCGGTAATGCGGCCATCGATATTGAAAAAATGGATCTGGCGGAAACCGAAGAGCTCGCGATAGAACTCCCACCACTTGTCCATATTGCCGCGATAGACATTGTGGGTCAGATGATCGAGGTAGTAAAAGCCAACGCCTTTCGGCTTCGGGTCGCGTTCATCCAGCCATTCGAACTCTGCATCATAGGGCGAGCCCTTCTCGCCGTAAGTTTCCACAAAATAAAGCAGCGAACCGCCGATGCCGACGATGGCCGGGATATCGACGGCCTTGTCCTTGCTTTCATACGGCGTCGCCCCCTTTGAAACCGCGTGGTCGAAGGCATGTTTGGCGTCGGTGACACGCCACGCCATGGAGGGCGCGCAAGGGCCGTGTTCGGCGACGAAGCGCATGGCATGGCTGCCGGGCTCGGCATTGAGGAGATAGTTGATATCGCCCTGGCGCCAGACGGTAACGTCCTTCGTGCGGTGCTTGGCAACGCAACTGTAGCCCATGCGGATAAAAAGCTCGCGCAGTCTTTCCGGCTCCGGATGGGCGAATTCCACAAACTCGAAACCGTCAGTGCCGGCCGGATTGTCGGCAGTGATGCCTGTCGGCGGCGCGTCGTGCGGATAAGGGCCCATCGTTCTCTCCTCCAAACAGGATCCTGGATGGCATTATGACGGGATTCTTGCGCATGGTGCTTGCATTCATGCGCAATTCCGGCGATTCAATACATGTTTCATGCAGGAAGATGGGAGAACGTGCACAAATGGAACATATCGACAGATACGACCTAAAAATCCTCGCCCAATTGCAAGGCGACGGCCGCCTGACCAACAACGAGCTCTCGGAATTAATCGCGCTCTCGCCATCGCAATGTTCGCGCCGGAGGACACGGCTTGAGGCCGAGGGCTTTATCCACGGCTATCGCGCCGTGCTCGATCGCGGCAGGCTGGGGCTCGACCTCATGGTCGTCATCGCCGTAACCCTTGCGACCCACAACCGCGACAACGCCAAGCGTTTCGCAGCACTGATTGCGGACCTGCCGGAAGTGCTGGAATGTTACGCCCTGACCGGCGAAATGGATTACCACCTCAAGGTCGTGACGCCTGACCTTGCCGGACTTTCGCGCTTCGTCAATGACGTGCTCCTGCCGCACGACAGCGTTCAGCATGTCAAGACGTCGATCGTACTCGCGACGCTCAAGGACTTTCAGGGATTGCCTGTCCAGCAGCGCAGTAGGCCGTAAGCCTGATTCATAGACGTATTATTTTGATCTTATTGAAATTGCAGCGACAAATTTGTTTGCGTTGGATTCTGTGATAATTTTAGCCGGACACCGTTCCCTCTCCCAAAGCGGGGCCTAAAGCTCTGCCTTTCAACAACCGTGGTCTCACACAAGGCCGTTAAAAGCGGTTCTTGCCATCGGGGAAGGCGGAATTGATTTCCGCTTTGCAAGTGGCGCGTCGCCGCTGTACTCTACCAACCTCATAACTGCGCAAGTGCTCGGTGTATATCCGGGCGAAAGTCCTGTGGCGCGGTTCAACCGATGAATAAGTAGCCGCGGATCATGGAACTTATCGTCGCCCTTGGTCTGATCGTCTTCAAGGTCGCTTTTTTGATCGCGATCCTGCTGCTGCTGCCCTTGCCGCTGACCTGGCTGGAACGCAAGATCGCCGGGCATATCCAGCAGCGGATGGGGCCAATGCGCGTCGGGTGGCACGGGCTGCTGCAGCCGGTGGCGGACGGAATCAAGCTCTTGACCAAAGAAGACCACATCCCGGACGAGGCCGACCGCTTTCTGTTCAAACTGGCGCCAATCCTGGCGCTCGCCCCACCATTCGTGGTGTTCGTCGCAATCCCGTTCGGCGAAACCGTCTCGGTGTTGGGCGCCGAGATCACGCTCTACGTCTCCAACATGAATGTGGCGCTCCTTTTCGTCTTCGCTGTGATCGGCATTGAGGTCTACGGTGTCATCTTCGGGGGATGGGCCGCGAACAGCAAATACGCTGTTCTGGGCAGCCTCAGGACTTGCGCGCAGATGATCAGCTATGAGATCCCGATGGGGTTTGCGGTCATCGGCGTGGTCATGTTGGCGCAATCCATGAGCCTGCTCGAAATCGTACGGGCGCAGGCCGATGTCTGGAATATCGTTTATCAACCGATCGGCTTCCTGGTGTTCTTCGTTGCCGGACTGGCCGAGGCGCAGCGCATTCCCTTCGACCTTTCGGAAGCGGAAGGTGATCTGGGGGCTGGGTTCCATACCGAATACAGCGGTATCCGCTTTGCGTTTTTCATGATCAGCGAGTATGCCATCGTGTTACTGGTGTCGGTGCTGGTGGTGATCCTGTTCTTCGGCGGCTGGAACGGCGCACTGATCCCCTTGCCACCGCTCCTTTGGTTTCTGCTCAAGGTCTCGTTCTTCGTCTATTTGTTTATCTGGTTCCGTTTCACTTTCCCCCGCTACCGCTACGACCAATTGATGGCGATCGGATGGAAGGTCTTGCTTCCTTTATCGATGGCGAACATAATCATAACCGGAATTGCTTTCTTTTAGGAGCCGCAGCGGCTCCATAGCGGGGCGATGATGTCGCGCGCGCAGGACAGAATTGGAACATGGATCGGCTGGGCGTTTTTCGCCGACCTGGCGAGTGCCTTGGCTCTGACCTTCGGCTACATGTTCGCCAGATCCGTCACCATGCAGTATCCGGACAAGGAAAAATGGTTGCCCTACCCGCGCTACCGCGGGCATCACTTCTTGAAGCGCGATGAAGAGGGCGAGATCAAATGCGTGGCCTGCGAACTCTGCGCCCGGATTTGTCCCTGCGACTGTATCGAAGTCATCCCCTACGAGGACGAGAAGGGCAACCGTCACCCGGCAAAATTCGAGATCGACACGGCCCGGTGCCTATTCTGCGGACTATGCGAGGACGCCTGTCCAGCGGACGCGATCGCGCTTGGCCAACAATACGAATTCTCGAGCTTTTCCTCGCGCGATCTGGTGATCGGGCGCGACGATCTGCTCGCCAAACCGGGCAAGGCTGCAACCGGCGGCGGCGTCATTGCCGCGCGCCTGAATACGGAGAAGGACGTGCTCGTCGAAACCAAAGAGACGCAGGGCTACAACTGGTGGCGGAATATACGGCGAACGTGAAGACGCGCCAGCTGTCAAACAACGCGCTCGGACAGGAGGCTCAGATGTTTGTCGGCGAAATCATGAAGAACAAGGGTGTCGGTGTCATCGCCGTCAATCGCGATCAGACGATGGTGGAAGTCCTGAGACTGTTTCGCGAGAACAATATAGGCTTCGTCGTCGTCAGCCAATCAGACGGCGAATACCTCGGCACCTTGTCGGAGCGGGATTGCTGCAATGCGGTAGCCGAATACGGGGCCGCGGCTGCGGTGATGCGAGCCGCCGACATCATGAACCGCAATGTAGCGACCTGTTCGACCCGGGATTTACTGCCGGTCGCGATGGGAATCATGACCCGGCGGCGTACGCGTCATGTCCTGGTCATGGATGGGGACAACGTTGTCGGCGTAGTCAGCATCGGCGACGTGGTCAAGCATAGGCTCGACGAAGCGCAGCGCACGGAACAGGATCTGCAGGATTACATCTGCGGGAACAGATATCACTGATCAAGGCGCGATGCAGGGTCAGGCAAGCCACCGTCCATGCCTTGGTGTCGATCCTTAGGGTTCGACGTAGAACCCGTGAGACAGGCGGACGCCGTCGTCCGGTGAACTTCTACCGGACATGGATAGACACCCCGACGCATCAGTCCGTTGAGCCGTAGGGCCCTGTAGTTCTCGGGGAGAAATACGAGGCCCTTAGGAAAGCGCCTGTTGACCTTGAGTTTCGCCGTCAATTCTCCCAGAGCGGATCGCACGACCACCGGATCGCGATCCGAAAAGCCAAGTTGGGCGGCATCCTGCGCGCTCATCTCGACATAGGGGTCGTCAGCGACCGTATTCAGGATCTCCGAGCGTTCGGAAAGATATCCGTTGTGGAACAGGCAGTTGCCGGTAATCAGCATCAGTCCGCCGGCTGCTTTCGCGGCCGGTGGCGGCGCGAAGAACTCGCCAGCCGGTGGCAGCGGGACCGCCTTGGTGAACGCGCCGTCAGCGCCAAGCCCATCCTGCGTCAACCCCTGATAGGCCGGAACCCGCCGGGCAATCTCGTCGAAAATTCCGCCTTCTGTCGATGGCTGCAGCGTCTGGCTGCGCAGCGCCGCGACGAAGTCGAAGATTGCCAGATTGCCTCGCGCCTCGAAGGCGGGTTCGCGGAATTTGCGGATCTTCTGGGTCCGACCCTCGTTGTTGGTGAACGTCCCGGATTCCTCGCCGTAACCTGCTGCGGGCAGAACAACCTCGGCCAGGCCCGCCGTATCCGTCAGGAAGGTATCCTGGACGATCAGGAGATCGGCGGCGCCAAGCGCCCGCGTCACGAAATCCCTGTCGGGGTAGGCGATCAGGGGGTCTGCTCCGGCGAGGTAGAGTGCGCCCATCCCGCCACCGGCGCAGAGCTCCAGCATGGCGTCGAGACCGGCGCCGGGTTCAGACGGGATTTCGGCACCCCAGTTCCGCGCAAGGGTTGCACGGGTCGCATCATCGGTGACGGCCCACAACCCCGGCAAAACGCCCATGTCCCAGGCGCCCAGCTGGTTGGCGCGGTCAAAGAGGAACTGCATCGCCAGGCGCTTGCCGAGCAGGCGGAGAACCTGCAGCAGGTTGTTGAGTTGCTGCAGCGTCGCGCGCGCTTCGGGTGATCTCAGGAGCTCGACGCTGACAAGCACAGTGACGCTTCGGCTTTCCTTGAGCGCACTGGCCAGACGACCCGGCCCGTCACTACCGGAATTCACCGGCGGCCCGCCGATCGTCGCTTCGATATCTGCAAAAGTCTCGCCCGGCAAGGCGTGACCAGCCGCTGCCACGAGCCCGGCTACCACCGCCGCAAGGCTCGCCGTTTCTCCGCCCGGCGGCACGCGAACCACAACGCGGGCATCGGCCTCCAGACGGGAGGGCCGCGCCGAAAGCATGAGCAATGCGGTTTGCCGCCGCCGCGCGCCGTCCCGCAGCAGGTATTCGGTGACCGGGTTCTCCTCGGTCACGTTGCCGCCGACGACGAGCACGCAGTCGTTGGCGATCACCTCTTCCAGTGGTGCACGGCTGTAGAAGGCTGCCAATAATGGCCCGAGCGTATCGAAGGGCGCGGACCAGCGCGACGAGCAATCAATGTTGTTGGTCCGGAATACCGTCCGCATCAGCTTCTGGAACTGATAGAGCACCTCGTTGGGCAGGCGCGGCGAGGCCAGCCCCCCTGCAGCCTTGTCTTCGACGGCCGACAGCCGCCGGCGCAGATAGTCCGCCGCTTCGTCCCAGGAAACCGGAGCCAGAGCGCCATTGCGACGGATCATCGGCCGCTCGATCCGGTCCCTGCCCGAGACGAAATCGAGACCGAAGCGTCCCCGCACGCAGAGCGTTTCGCGGTTGACCCCCTCGTCCCATTTCGAGCGTACCCGCATAAACTCGCCCTTGCGTGTGCCCACCGTCAACTGGCAACCGGTGCCACAATGCGGGCAGACCGTGTCGGTCTCGACCAGATCCCAGGGCCGTGCCTTGTAGCGGTAGGGGAAACTCATTAGAGCGCCGACCGGACAGACCTCGATGCAATTGCCGCACTGATCGCAACTTGCAAGGCTACCCTCGAAGCCGGTGACGGCCGTATCCATGCCTTTTTCGACGGTGCCAAGCGCGACCGCGCCGACCACCTCCTCACACATCCGGACGCAACGCTGGCACTGAATGCAGCGGTTGACGTTCATGATGACGACCGGGCTGAGACGAATGTCTTCGGAGTGGAATACACGCTTGGAATCGTGGAACTCGCTTTTGCGGGGGCCGTATGCCATCACCATGTCCTGAAGCTCGCATTCGCCGCCCTTGTCGCAGATCGGGCAGTCAAGGGGGTGGTTGGCAAGCAGCATGTCGAGCATCGAAGATCGCGTTTCGTCGATCAGCGGCGTGTTCGTCCGCACGACCATGCCATCGGTGACTGTGGTGGCGCAGGAGGGCTGCAGCCGCCGCAACCCCTCAATCTCCACCAGGCACATGCGGCAGGAGGCGAGCGGCGGCAGCCGCTTCCAGTAACAGAAGGTTGGAATGGCGATGCCCAAACGTTCGGCCGCCATGAGCACCGTGGAGCCAGCCTCGACTTCGAGCGTTTGTCCGTCGATCGTAACGCTAACCATGCTTCCTCCAAGCCCGCCTCAAACGACTCTCAGTGAAACGGGCACCTCCGCTCCTCGATATGGGCGACGAACTCGTCGCGGAAATACTTCAGCGCCGCCCGCAATCCCATCGCGGCACCGTCACCCAGAGCACAAAACGTATTGCCGAAAATGCCTTTGCAGAGCATCTCCAGCTGCTCCAGATCGCCAGGCCCGCCCTCCCCGGCCTCAATGCGGCGCAGTACCTTTACGGCCCAGTTCAATCCTTCCCGGCATGGCGTACACTTGCCGCAGGACTCGTGATGAAAGAACTCGATGATACGGGTGGCGACCTTGACCATGCAGGTCGAGTCGTCGATTACGACAACGCCGGCCGAACCAAGCATCGAGCCGGCGGCAGCAAGCGAGTCGAAATCCATACCGACCTCCAGCCCGCCCTCAGGTATTACCGGCGCCGAGACCCCGCCCGGAATTACAGCCTTGATCCTGCGTCCCGGCAGCGGACCGCCAGCATGCTCCTCGACCAGTTCGCGCAACGGTATGCCCATCGGCAGCTCGTAAAGGCCGGGTTTGCGCACCTGCCCGCTCAGGCAATAGAGCTTCGGGCCGGGGCTCTTATCCGGGCCTATGCCCCGAAACCAGGCTGGCCCGCGCATCACGATATGCGGCACGCAAGCAAGGGTCTCGACATTGTTGATGACGGTGGGGCTGGAGTAGAGCCCGGCCACGGCGGGAAACGGCGGTTTCAATCGCGGCTGCGCCCGCTTGCCCTCGAGCGACTCGAGCATCGCGGTCTCCTCGCCGCAGATATAGGCGCCGGCGCCGCAGTGAACGTGCACGGTGAAATTGAAATCAGAGCCTAGAACACTCGTTCCGAGATAGGACTTTTCGTGAGCCTGGGCGATCGCTTGCTCCAGGCGGCGTATGGCCGTCACATATTCTCCACGGATATAGACATAGGCGGTTTCGGCACCGATCGCGTAGGCGCTTACCGCCAGCCCCTCGATGAGCTGGTGTGGATCGCGCTCCATGATGATCCGGTCCTTGAAGGTCCCGGGCTCGCCCTCATCAGCGTTGCAGCACAGATATTTCGGCTTGCCGGCCCGCTTCGGCACGAAGCTCCATTTCATGCCCGTCGGGAATCCGGCCCCGCCGCGGCCGCGCAGGTTGGACTGTTTGACGAGGTCGACGACCTCGTCCGGCGTATACTCGCGCAGCGTCTTGGCCAGTGCCTGATAGCCGCCGCCGGCCTCATAGGTCGACAGCAAATGACTGTCCGGCACGTCGACATTCTTGAGAAGAACCGACTCGAACATGGCACTACTCTCCCGGCGGCCGCGCAAAGGCTGGCTCAACACTTTCGACCTCGCTCGCCATGGCGCGGAGGCTGTCCAGGAGTGCGTCTATCCGCGCGACATCAAGGTTGCCGTGGTAATCGTCGCCAACCTGCATCACTGGAGCCATCTCGCAGGCACCGAGGCACTCGACGGTCGAAAGCGTGAACAGTCCATCCGGCGTCGTGCCGTCCTTGTTGATCCCCAGCACCTCCTCCAAATGCCTCAGCAGCTCCTCGGAGCCGCGCAGCATGCAGGAAACGTTGTCGCAGAGTTGCAGGTGGAACATGCCCACCGGCTCGATATGGAAGAGTGTGTAGAAGGTCGCCAGTTCGTAGACCCAGATCCGCTCGACACCAAGGATATCGGCGACTTCTTCCAGCACTGGACCAGGCAAATGGCCATGCTCCCTCTGCGCGATCAGAAGCGCGGGCATGATCGCTGAGCGCTGGTCGGGATACCGCGCCGCCGCCGCCTCGATTTGTTCGCGCATGGTCATCGCGTTTGAACCTCCCTGCTACTTGTCCACCTCGGCCATCACCGGGTCGAGGCTGCCGAGCACGGCGATCATGTCCGCCAGATAGCGGGCGTTGGTCACTCCAAAGAGTCCCTGAAGGTTGACGAAGGACGGTGCCCGCACCTTCATGCGGAACGGTTTGGGCGATCCATCGCTGATGATGTAGAAGCCTAGCTCGCCCTTTGGCGCCTCGATCGCCGAATAGACCTCGCCCTTCGGCACCTTGAAGCCGTAGGCCGAGAGGTCGAAATGCTGGATCAAAGCCTCCATCGAGCAGTGCACCCTGTCCTTGTCCACCGGGAAGGCGATTGTCGGCATGTCGATCTGGAACGGCCCCTCGGGCATCTGGTCGAGACATTGCTCAATGATCCGGATGCTCTCGCGCATTTCCTCGACACGGCACTGCCAGCGCGCATAGCAGTCGCCCTCCTTGCGGGTAATGACATTGAAGTCGAGCCGATCGTAGATCTCATAAGGCTCGTCGCGGCGGATGTCCCAATCGACGCCCGAGGCGCGCAGGTTTGGGCCACTCAGGCCGAGATCGATGGCATCCTCGGGGGCGATTACGCCGATCCCTTGCGTACGGTTCAAAAACACCCGGTTGTTCTCGAGCAGCCGGTCATAGTCGCGAATGCGGTTCGGGAAGATGTCACAGAATTCCCGGATTTTGGGGAGGAACCCGTCGGGCAGGTCCTCGCGCACACCGCCGACCCGGCAGTAAGAGGTATGCATCCGCGCCCCGGTAATCATCTCCAACAGATCCATGATCATTTCGCGCTCGCGCATCGCGTAGAGCAAGGCGGTCATGGCGCCAAGGTCCATCGGCAGTGCGCCAGTGATGAGGAGATGGCCCGAGATCCGTGCCAGCTCAGCCATCAACACGCGAATATACTGCGCCCGTACCGGTGCTTCTATGCCGAGGAGTTTCTCCACGGCCAGCGCAAACGCCAGGTTATTCGAAGGTGGGCAGAGATAGTCGAGCCGGTCCGTCAGCGGGAAAATCTGGGTATAGGTGAAGCTCTCCGCCAGTTTTTCGGTGCCGCGGTGGAGATAGCCGATATGCGGGTCCACGCGCTCGACGTACTCGCCGGTCAGTTCGAGGACGAGCCGAAGAACCCCATGAGTGCTGGGGTGCTGCGGGCCGAGATTGAGAAGCACTTCCCTGGTATTGAGCGCTTCGCCTTCAGGCCTGCTGAGTTCGGTGACTTCAGTCATCTCAACTCTCCGGCGCGGAACGGCCTCCTTGCGGAATATCCCTGGTGACGAGGTCCGGCTGTGTCGGCGGGGGGCCTTCGGCTCCAAACGGGTTCAACTTATCCTTGTATCCGCGCAGCGGAAAATCCTTTCGCTGCGGGAAGCCCTCGAATCCCTCCCACATATAGATCCGGCGCAGGTCGGGGTGGCCGTCGAACCTGATCCCGTACATGTCCCAGGCTTCGCGTTCATGCCAGTTGGCGGTGCGCCAGACGCCCGTAACCGAGGAAAGCTGCGGCGGATCGCCAAGCCGGCACTTGATGCGAATCCGCCACCGATTGGGGAGTGAGTAAAGGTGGTATACCGCTTCGAATCGCGGCGTTTCGGGATAGTGATCAACCCCGCAGATGTCGGAGAGGAAGTTGAATCGCAGTGCTGGATGTTCCTTCAGGAACTGGCAGAACTCGACGATCGCCTCGGGAGGAACAGCAAAGACGTGAATGCCGTGCACGGAGCCGAGATCCTCGATTGCTCCGCCGAAACGCTCCATGATCGGACCTTGATCGAGAGGTCGCCCAACACTCATGACGCTGCAACCCGATCCAGAGGCGTCCCGGCCAGCGCGCGGGTCCTCTTGATCTTCTCTTGAAGCAGGAGGAAGCCATGCATCAACGCCTCGGGCCGCGGGGGACAGCCGGGCACATGCACGTCTACGGGCACGAAAGTTTCCGACCCCTGCACCACGGCGTAGGTGTTGTAAACCCCGCCCGAAATGGCGCAGGTGCCCATTGCAATCACCCAGCGCGGTTCCGGCATCTGGTCGTAGAGCCGACGCACCACGGGTGCGAATTTCCGGGTCACGGTGCCGGCGATGATCATCACATCGGACTGACGTGGCGAAGGGCGGAACACCACGCCGAACCGGTCGAGATCATAGCGCGCGCAACCGGCTGAGATCATCTCGATAGCACAGCAGGCAATGCCGAAGGTCTCGGGCCATAGGGCTGACCTCCGGCTCCAGCTGATGATGCTGTCGGCCGTGGTGAACAGAACGCTATCGCGGATCGCGTTGTTTACTCCTCCCATTCCAACGCTCCCTTCAGCCAAGCGTAGGCGAAGCCCACGAGAAGCAGCAACATGAAGGCGAACATCTCAACATAACCAATGAACCCGATCTCTTTCAGAACGACGGCCCAGGGAAAGAGGAACATTGCCTCGACATCGAAGACCACGAGCAGTATCGCAAGGATAAAGAATGGCACTCTGAAGCGGCCCCCGGCGGCCTCGCCCGACGGGTCCATGCCGCATTCGTAGGGCATGTTCTTTGCGGGATAGGAATTGGAGGGGCGCAGCAGCGAGGAAACGAAAAGCGTCGTCATCGCCACCAGAACAATTCCGGCAGCCATGAAGAGAACCGGCAGGAATTCCATTGCAGACATGTCGCATTTCCCCGGTCACCCACCGAGGGCTTGCTCAGGCCGCGACCGGCCCCGTTCGGGCCGGCAATGCGGTCGCCCCAGTAAGTGACTTGGGCGCTCCTTTCTTTAAGTATCAGTGTATTCCCTTGGGGGAACCATTGCAAATCCAATAGATCAGCCTCCAAACACCGCACCTTGAGCAAGCCTCAGAAACCGTTCCGGAAATAGGCCGATTCCGAGAGTGCCGACGGCGGTGAAGGCGAGCGTCGCGCGAACCAGCGGCGTCAGAGCCGGGTCAAAGGCCCTTTGTGGTTCGCGCATGTAGATCACCATGACGATGCGGATATAGAAGTAGGCGGCAACGGCGCTCAGCAGGACTGCGATCACCGCCAGCATGACGAAACCCCGCTCGACCAACGCGACCAGCACGTAGAACTTGGCGAAGAACCCGGCCGTTGGCGGGATGCCGGCCAGCGAGAACAGATAGAGCAGCATCAGAAGCGCCAGCCCGGGATGCGACCTGGCAAAGCCCGCGTAGTCTTCGATAATCTCGCCCGAGAAATCGCCGTTCCGCATCATGATGACGATGCCGAAAATGCCGAGGTTCATCAAAGAATAGATCAGCAGGTAGAGCATCACGCTCGCGATCCCGTCCGCACTGCCGGCCACTACGCCGAAAATGGCGAACCCGGCATGGGCGATGCTGGAATAGGCCAGGAGGCGCTTGAAATTGTCCTGCACCAGTGCCACGAAGCTGCCGAGTGCCATCGTCACCACCGCAATGACTGCGACAACGAGCCAGGCGTCCGAGGCTGCAACCAGCGGGTTGAGGAACACCCGCAGGATCACCGCGAATCCCGCAGCCTTCGGCCCCACAGACATGAAAGCCGTGATCGTCGTCGGCGCGCCCTCGTAGACGTCCGGCACCCACATATGGAACGGCACCGCGCCGACCTTGAAGACCAACCCCGCGACGATGAAGACCACCGCCAGCAGCAATCCGGGATCGAGCGGGTCGCCGGTCACCGCAGCCGTCATGCCGTCCAGTTGCGTCGTGCCGGTGAGCCCGTAAACCAGCGAAACGCCATAGAGGAAGATCGCGGTCGAGACCGCGCCAAGGATCACATATTTCAGTGCCGCTTCGTTCGAACGCGGCTCTCGCCGCAGGAAGCCGGTCAGTACATAGGTGCAGATCACCATCAGTTCGAGGCCCACATAAAGCGACAAGAGATCGGTCGCCGAGGCCATGATCATCATTCCCGAAAGGGCGAAGAGCAGCAGAACATAGTATTCACTACTCCCGATCCCCTCAATGTCGGCATATTTTCGCGACAGGAAGAATGTCAAAACAGTGGCTAAGTAGAACACGAACTTGAAAAAGACCGCAAAGCCGTCGGCGACGAACATGCCCGTGTAGGCCGGCCGCACCTCGCTCGCCAGCATGAATGTCCCCAAGGCGGCAATCAGCACGACGGCGACGGACGCCCAGACAAAGAAATGTTCCTGCCCCTTCCGCACGAGCTGGCCAAAAATCAGCAGGATGCAGGCCCCAGTGATCACCACGATCTCGGGCAGGCTCGCTAGAGCCGACTGGAAAAGCTGGGCGGCGGTCATTGGCCGCTCCCCTTTGTGTGCACGTGCGCCAGCAGATGCTTCACCGAGACGTCGATGATGTTGAGAAAGGGTTTCGGATAGAGCCCGACCCAAAGCACAAAGACGGCCAGCGGCAGGATGGCAGCCATCTCGCGGGCGTTCACGTCGCTTATCTTGAAGCGAGCGCCGATGCCGGCCGGACCAAGTGCTACTCTCCTATACATGCCAAGAAGATAGGCCGCGCTCAGCAAGGCGCCCACGACCGCGGCCGCGCCGGCGGCCAGGTTGGCCGCAAATCCGCCCGACAGCACCAGCAACTCGCCGACGAACGAATTCGTTCCCGGCAGGGCCATCGACGACAAGGTGAACAGCGCCAGAAACCCGGTATAGACCGGCGCCACCTTCATCAGCCCGCCATAGTCGGCGATACTGCGCGTATGCGTCCGCTCGTAGATCAGGCCAACGAAGAGGAACAAAGCGCCCGTCGTTACGCCGTGATTGAACATTTGCAGGACGCCACCCTCGAGCCCGCGGAGGTTCAGCGCAAAAATCCCCAGCGTTACGAAACCCATATGACTGATGCTGGAATAGGCCACCAGCTTCTTCAGGTCGTCCTGCGCCAGAGCAAGCAATCCGCCATAGACGATGGCAAGTGCCGAAAGCCCCAGCATCAGCGTCGAATAATATACCGACGCCTCCGGCAGCATCGGCAGCGAGAACCGCAAGAACCCGTAGGCACCCATCTTCAGGAGCACTCCGGCCAGGATGATGCTGCCAGCCGTAGGCGCCTGCACATGAGCGTCCGGCAGCCAGGTATGAACCGGGACCATCGGCACCTTCACGGCGAAGGCGATCAGGAAGGCGAAGAAAAGCCAGGATTGGACCCAGAACGGCAAATCCTGACCTGTGAGCGCGAGAATGTCGAAGGTCCTGCCGCCGTGGAAATAGAGCACGATGACACCGATCAGGAACAGGAGGCTGCCCGCCAGCGTGTAGAGGAAGAACTTGAACGCGGCATAGACCCGGCCATCGCCGCCCCACACCCCGATGATCAGGTACATCGGGATCAGCATCGCCTCCCAGCAGACATAAAACAGAAACAGGTCGAGGGCGCAGAATACCCCCAGCATCAGCGCCTGCATGACGAGCAGGCTCACCATGAACTCCTTCACCTTGCTGGCAATCGCGACCCACGAGGCGAGCACGCAAATCCACCCCAGCAGTGCGGTCAAGAACACGAAGAGCGCGCTGATCCCATCGATACCGAGCGCGTAGGTGATCCCGAGCGTAGGCACCCACGGGTGTATCTCGGTGAACTGCATCTCGTGAGTCGTCTGGTCGAAGCTGACCAGCATTGCGATGCAGAGAGCCAGGTCGAGGACGGTGATGCCCAGAGCTGTCCAGCGCACCGCATCCTCGCTGCGGAGAAACATTAGAACCACTGCCCCGGCGGCAGGCGTGAATACAATGAGACTGAGGAGCGGCAATCCCATCGCACCCCCTACCGCCATGCCACGGCGAAAACGACGGCGGCCGCGATCAGACCGGCGATCATCGCCAGCACATAGTGGGTGACGACACCGGTCTGGAGCCGCCGCAACGCCGCGCCTGCGCGCAGGATCGAACGAGCGACGCCGTTCACGACGGCGTCCACACCGTTAAGGTCGATCCGCAATCCTTCTCGTGCCGACCCGTGCAGGAAAGGTAGTGCCGTTGTCTCAGACACCTCGCTCACAGTCTTCTCATAGCGCGCCAGCGGTCTTTCGGCGAGCCACATGAAGTACCGCGCACCCTTGCGGTAGAACCAGTCAGTGTCCAGGCTGATTGTATTCTCGGGATCGAGCGCTCGCAGGAACATGACAAAACCCAGTGCCGTGAACATCAGCACGCCGAGGCTCTCCGTAATATGGAGACCGGTATATGGTTCGAAGTCGACCGGATAGGGTAGCAATGCATAAAGCGGCCGCGGGAACACCCCGATCGCAATGCAGAGCACCGCCGCCATACCCATCGCAACCAGCATGTTGGCGGGCGGATCCCTGGCCCTCAGCCCTTGGTCCCTACCGAAGAACATGTAGTACGGGAGCTTGAGTCCGGTGTGCAGGAACGTCCCGGACGATGCCATCGTCAGCGCGAGCACGACCAGCGCGCGATGATCCTGCGCGGCGGCGGCCACCACCATCGACTTGGTGACGAAACCTGAGAAGAACGGAAATGCCGAGATCGCTAAGGCGCCGACCATGTAGAGCGTCAAGGTCAGCGGCATGGTCTTATAGAGCCCGCCGAGTTCGGTGAGCTTACGCCGCCCAGTGACATGAATCACCGCCCCCGCACCCATGAACAAAAGCGCCTTGTAGAGGATATGGGCGAAGGCATGGCTGGTGGCTCCGTTCACTGCCATCTCGGTCCCAATGCCGACGCCCGCCACCATGTACCCCACCTGGCTGACGATGTGATAGGCAAGGAGCCGCCGGCAATCGTTCTCCAGCACCGCGTAGATAACGCCGTAGAGCGCCATCGCGGTGCCGAGCCAGACAAGAAGTTCGGTCCCCGGAAACGCCCGCGCCAACACGTAGACGGCGGTCTTGGTGGTAAAGGCGCTCATGAACACCGCGCCTGTGACGGTCGCCTCCGGATAGGCGTCGGTGAGCCAGGCATTGAGCGGCGGCACTGCGGCGTTGAGGATGAACCCGGCAAGGATCAGGTAGACGGCCACGCCCATTTCTCCCTCGATCGGGCCGAAAAGAGATGAACCTGTGGTGAGCCCGTGGAGAACCACGCCGCCGAGCAGGCAGACCCCGCCGCTGATATGGACCATGAGATACCGAAACCCCGCCCGGATCGCATTGTCGCCTCCCTGGGCAAAGACCAGGTAGGCAGAGGAAAACGCCATGCCTTCCCAGAACAGATAGAGGGTCAGGTAGTCACCGGCGAACACCACGCCGAGTGCGCTGCCGACGTAGATGAATGCGGCCACATGCTGGCCGGTGCGTGTCAGGTGCAACGCGTAGACCATGCCGATCAGCGCCATGACGGTGAAAACGGTGGCGAAGACGATACTCAGCCTGTCGACCTTCGCAATCAGGATTTCCTGCCCGATAAACCTCGCCTCGCCATAACTGCCCGGCTCCATCGTGAGCACGGCAAGGATCGCCAGCGTCGGGATCAGCAGCAGATAGGCCTTTCCGATCGATCCCCTGAGGAACGGTATCGGCAGAGCACCGAGAATGAAAAGCAGAGCCGGATGGATGAAGTCAGTCATAATAGTCCTCGCGCCGCATCAGCCCGATCCGATGACCGAGAAACTTGGAAACGAAGATGAGCAGAACGCAGGAGCCGAAACCGTAGACGGCGGACCAGCCAGGCAGGCGCTCCCAAAGATATTCGGCGTGTTCGCGAGAAACCAGAAAGTCGGCGGCGACGATCAGAACGAGTGCCAGATAGAACAGTCGGCGGCGCTGCCTTGCCCATTCTTCGTCACCAAAGAAGTCGACCAAGCGCTTGATCATCTGACCACTCCGTCCGCCAGAATAAGAAAATAATCGGGGAAGATGCCCATCAGCACCGATAGGATGGCAGTCGCGACAAGCGGGATCGTGATCATCGGAATTTCCCGGACCGTCGTCCGGCTCTCCTGCGGTTCGGTCCCGAAAAAGGCGACATAGCTGACCGGCAGGAAATAGGCGGCGTTCAGGATCGAACTCACCAGGAGTACGACCAGGAATGCGATCTGTCCCGCCTCCACCGACCCCAGCGTCAAATACCATTTGCTGACGAATCCCGCAGTCGGCGGCACCCCGATCATGCTGAGCGAGGCGACGAAGAATGCCCCCATCGTCCAGGGCAGTCGGCGGCCGATGCCGGCCATGTCGCTGATGTTGCGTTTTCCCGACGCGCAGTAGATCGACCCGGCGCAAAAAAACAGCGTGATCTTGGAAAAGGCGTGCGCCGCAATGTGGATGATCCCGCCGACCATTGCGACCGGCGACAACAGGACCGCGCCCAAGACGATGTAGGAGAGCTGGGAAACCGTCGAATAGGCGAGCCTCGCCTTCAGGTCGTCCCGTGTCAGGGCGTAGACCGACGCCATCAGGATCGTGAATGAAACCAGATAGGCCGTGGCGATGCCGAGGCCCAGCTCTCCGACCAGCCCGACGCCGAAGACATGGAACACCACCCGCAGCACACAAAACACACCCATCTTGACGACAGCCACTGCATGCAAGAGCGCGCTGACAGGCGTTGGCGCCACCATGGCGGCCGGCAGCCAGGCGTGCATGGGCATCACCGCAGCCTTGGCGAAGCCGAAAAGATAGCAGAAATAGACGACCGTCAGCAGCGGCGCCGAGGCATTGACACCCTCCAATAGCCCCCCCGCCACAAAGTCGAGCGACCCCGCGATGGAATAGGTCAGGGCCAGCGCGGCAAGCAGCACGCTTTTCGACGCGCCCATCAGATAGACGAGGTACTTGCGGCTTCCCGCCCATCCCTCTTCGTCCTCGTGGTGGTAGACGAGCGGATAGGTAACGAGGCTGAGCACCTCGTAGAAGATCACCAGCGTGAAGAGATTGGCGGCAAAGGCCCCTCCAACGGCCGCCGCGAGGCTGGTGGCGAAACAGGCAAAGAATCGGGTCTGCGCATGCTCGTTCAAGTGCCGCATGTAGCCGACGGAATAGACCGCAGCGACGATCCATAGGAGTGACGAGACGGTAGCGAACACCATGCCGAGCGCATCCGCCCGGAAGGCGAAGTCGGCCCCCGGCAGGATCTCGAACAGGCGCAAATCGACGGTTCCGCCCGCCAACACCGTGGGCGCCATAGAGGCGACAATCGCAAACAGGGCGATCGCGGCCAACGGCGAGACGAGATCGCGGATTTTCTCGCGGTTGTTCAAAAGAAGAACTGCCACGGCGGTCAGGCCCGGGACGGCGACGGCAAGCAGCGGCCTGATCGATATCACCGGGTCCAAGCCGCTATCCTTTCATCATGGTCACGTCGTCGACCTTGAGAGTGGATTTGTTCCTCACAAGAGCGACCAGGATGCCAAGAGCAACGGCAACCTCCGCCGCAGTGATTGCTATGACGAAGATGGCGAAGATCTGCCCGCGCAAGTCGTCGTAGATGCGTCCGAATGCGATGAAATTGATGTTGACCGAGTTTAGCAGCAACTCCAGCGACATCAGCACGACCAGAATATTGCGCCTGAGCAGCACGCCCGCCGCTCCGATCACGAACAGAACCACCCCGAGCAGGATATACCACGACAGCGGAACCATCACCCCCGCTCCTTCCGCGCCAGCACGATGGCGCCGACCAAAGCCACCAACAGGATGACGGAGGCGACCTCAAACGGCAGAAGATAGCCGGCGAAAAGCGTCGTGCTGAGCTGCCTGATCTCATCGCCACCGCCCACAGGGACGGTGACCGAAAAGCGATCGCTCCAGAGCACCAATGCCGACATCTCGATCCCAAGCAGAACGAGCATCACCAGTGCCGGCAGGTTGCCCCCTGGCAAGAACCGCTGCGACATTGCCTCACGCACATCGATCATCATGATCACGAATAGGAACAGGACCATGATCGCGCCGACATATACGAAGATCTGGATGACCGCGAGCAACGGCGCTTCGAGCAGGACGAAGATTGCCGAAATCTGCAGGAAACATGCCATCAGCGCCAATGCGCAGTGAACCGGATTGCGCGCCAGGACCACGGTCAGGGCCGTGATCACGGACACCGTAGCGAACAGAAGAAAGAACCCCTGAGCCATCGACGCGACCCTCCCACGCGAGCTGTCACTCGGCGCGAGACGGCCGGATTTGAAATAGCTCCGCACTTCAGGTGCATTTATAAATTGTGCCCTAGTATCGGATTTTTCACAAGATTATTGTCGTCAGCACACAAACCACTGCGGGTCTGATGTCGCTGAGCCGCTCGCCAAGATCTCGAAGCGCCGCCGCCATGGCAATCCAGACACGCTTGCGTTGCCCGCCGGAAAGCTCGTCCATCGGTCTTTCGGCAAGATCTGAGGTTTGGTGCGACGGGCGCGCCGCCACGGCTTCCTCCCTGGTCTGCGCCGGCCAGCATCAACCGATCTTCTTGGCCGGCCGGCCTTTATGTTCACCCCCGATTTGCTGCCTTCACGAACATCGCCAGTTCGCGCCCAAAGCGGTCGGGTTCCTCGTAAAAGGGCGAAGGGCCGCTGTTGGCAACGATCGACAAGCGGCTGTCCTTGTGGATCGCTTTTACTCGTTCCGACATGGCCGGACGGACAAGCCGATCGTGCTTGCCGTGCGTCAGGAGAATGGGGCCGGAAAAGTCGGTGAACGCAGGCTCAAGATCTGAGGTTGGTTCTTCAAATAACCTTCGTTCCCTGCGCCAGGCGTCATGCCGTTGATGACAAACGCGGGGGTTCCAGGGTGGCGGGGTTCAACCTGGTCGACGCGGTCATCGAGCTGTCGCCGGATCGTCCGACCCGCTGGCGGGAGAATTTACGGGTGCGACGACGTCGCACTCGCGCGCCAGCGACGAAGCCACCGAGCGACCAGTCCACCAGCACCGCGCGACGCAGGTTGGATTCGGCTGTGACGGCAGCGATATCGTCAGCCCAGAGATCGGCGTCGGACACAGGCATCGAGCGCGGAGGGGCTATGCTCCGCAAAAATAGTCTTATCTATCTTTAAGAATCTCGCCGTCTATTTGCGGCATAAGTTCAGGGTCCAAATGAACCTTCATGAAAGTCGAACAAAAAGCCGCGGATTATCCTAGAGCTTTTTGTACTTTCTAACGGATGATAATTTGGATTATCCGCTCGCAGATAATATTTCTTGGCAATCCTACCAATCGAGTGCCAGAGATGTTATGTAATAGTTGCGGCCGCCCTATGCGCCGACCGCAGAAAGATCCTCATGACATTCCGTCCTCTCCACGACCGCGTCGTCATACGGCGCGCGAAAGGTGACCTAATATCCAAGGGCGGGATCATCATTCCCGACACCGCCAAGGAAAAGCCGCAGGAAGGCGAAGTGATCGCCGTTGGGCCGGGCTTGCGCGACGAAAATGGGCGGCTGACGGCGCCCGACGCGGAGACCGGCGATCTGATCGTATTGGGAAAGTGGACGGGAACCGAGATCGGGATCGATGGCGAAGATCTCCTGATCATGAAGGAGTGCGACATCATGGACATCGTCGAAAAGACCGAGGCGACCGCCGACACGACCGCCTGATCCGCCGAATTCCGACCCCGACTCTCAAGACCGAACTGGACCACAGACAATGTCTGCCAAGCAAATCATCTTCTCCACCGACGCACGCGATCGTCTTCTTCGCGGGGTCGAGGTGCTCAACAATGCCGTCAAGGTAACGTTGGGCCCCAAAGGCCGCAACGTCGTCATCGACAAGTCCTATGGCGCGCCACGCATCACCAAGGACGGCGTCGCGGTCGCCAAGGAAATCGAACTTGCGGACAAGTTCGAGAACATGGGCGCACAGATGGTGCGCGAAGTGGCATCCAAGACCAACGATCTTGCGGGCGACGGCACCACAACCGCGACGGTGCTCGCGGCCTCCATCTTTCGCGAAGGCGCCAAACTTGTTGCGGCCGGGATGAACCCCATGGATTTGAGGCGCGGCATCGATCTTGGCGTTGCGGCCGTACTCGCGGAAATCAAAGCGCGCGCCACGAAGGTTAGCTCATCGAGCGAGATCGCCCAGGTCGGCACAATCGCCGCCAATGGCGATGCGACGGTGGGCAAAATGATCGCTGATGCGATGGAAAAGGTTGGCAACGAAGGTGTGATCACAGTCGAGGAGGCCAGGACGGCCGATACTGAACTCGATGTCGTCGAGGGCATGCAGTTCGACCGGGGCTATCTCTCGCCTTACTTCGTAACCAATGCCGAAAAAATGCGCGTGGAGCTGGAGGACCCATATATCCTTGTCTATGAGAAGAAGCTCGGCAATCTGCAGGCAATGCTGCCCATCCTCGAAGCCGTGGTGCAGAGCGGCAAGTCGCTGCTTATTATTTCCGAGGATGTCGAAGGCGAAGCTCTGGCCACGTTGGTCGTCAATAAGTTGCGGGGCGGATTGAAGGTCGCTGCCGTCAAGGCCCCGGGCTTCGGCGATCGCCGCAAGGCCATGCTGGAGGACATCGCCATTCTGACGGCCGGCCAGATGATCTCCGAGGATCTCGGCATCAAGCTGGAAAATGTCACGCTGGATATGCTCGGGCGCACCAAGCGGGCACTGATCGAAAAGGATACCACCACGATCATAGACGGCGCAGGTGCAAAATCTGAGATCGCTCGACGCATCAGCCAGATTAAGGCGCAGATCGAGGAAACCACCTCCGACTACGACAAGGAAAAACTGCAAGAGCGCCTTGCAAAACTCGCCGGCGGCGTTGCGGTGATCCGCGTCGGCGGCTCGACCGAAATTGAAGTCAAGGAGAAAAAGGACCGCATTGACGATGCCCTGAACGCCACCCGTGCGGCGGTCGAGGAGGGTATCGTGCCGGGCGGAGGCGTCGCCCTGTTGCGCGCCAAGTCGGTCCTTGCGGGGCTAACTGCAGAAAACGCCGACGTGACAGCGGGGATTTCGGTCGTGCTGAGGGCGCTGGAAGCCCCGATCCGGCAGATCGCCGATAATGCCGGTGTCGAGGGCTCTATCGTTATTGGCAAACTCGCCGACAGCACGGATTACAACCAGGGGTTCGACGCACAGACGGAGACCTACGTCGATATGATCAAGGCTGGCATTGTCGATCCTGCCAAGGTCGTGCGGACCGCTTTGCAAGACGCCGGCTCGATCGCAGCACTTCTGATCACCGCCGAAGCGGTGATTGCCGATATTCCCGAAAGAGAATCTGCGCTGCCGGCCGGAAGCGCCGACATGAGTAGCATGGGATACTGAGGACAGTGCCTGAACCGCTCGGCCAGGACGGCCGCAGCGGTGAACCAAACAACATTGGCAAGGAGAATTCCAATGGTAATGCCGAGCAGCAGCAAAACATCGATTTCCCAACGTTTCGACAGCTATCAGCCATCGAAGACGATCCTCGTATGGGCTTGTGTCGTCACTGCAGTCGCCACGATCATCGTCGGATTTAACTGGGGGGGCTGGGTGACGGGCAGCACTTCCCTCAAAGCGGCGACGACTGCGGGCGAAACAGCACGTGGAGAACTTGCATCGGCCATATGCGTTGACCGGTTCAACAGTGCGACGGATGCCGCCGCAAAACGAATTGAATTTAAGGCTCTTCCAGACAGCTATAAGAAGCGCCAGTTCATCGAAGCCGGCGGATGGGCAACCATGCCAGGACAAACCTCAGCTGACAGCAAGATCGCCGAAGGCTGCAGCACCGCGCTCTCCGCCTGAAACCTCCTGCCTGAGACTCGCTTGGCGCCCCGATTCAGGGTGCTTCCTCTATCCGCCAACAACAACAGCATATGAAGCGTGATCCGTTTCGAAAAAAAGAAGCCTCCGCCGCTCGCCGAAGGAGATTCACCGATGGAGGCTTCTGGGTTACCTGTCTGCTTCCAAGGTTTGAGATCGTGATCGCCCTACGGTTTAAAGGATGCCGCGCGTCGACGTGCTCGATTGTCATGGAGGCCTCCTGAAACCTACCGCTTGGCTCGGGGTGACCCCGAGAAGGCACGTCATTTGCGGATGTTCCGCTTACGCGCATCATCGCTGAGAGCCGCGCAACTCGTCGGTGTGCGGATGCCCAGTGGAGGCGCTGGCCACCAGTTCCATGCCGCTTGCAAAACAACGACAATTCGATGCCCGCGGGATCTGAACCTGCGGTGGCCCTCCAAGCTAGCGCCTATGGGAGCTAACGGCGCCGTCTCACCATGGTAGCCTCCACAGCACTCAAACCGGAGGAAAGCGCCTTCAGGCCGTCTTCGCCAAGAAGGGACGCTACTTCCGCCGAATAGTTAACGGCGAGCATCGTCAGTTCGCGATAGGCAGTGCTTCCGGCAGCCGTCAACTCAAGATATTCGACGCGGCGGTCGTCCTGGTGCTGCGTTCGCTTCAGCCAGCGGCGTCTCTCAAGTGAAAAAACCGCCCGGCTGACCTTGGTCTTGTGCATCGTCGAATGGACGCCGACCTCCTTTGCCGTCATACGCCCTGAACTCCCAAGCGCTGCCAGCGTGCGCCACTCCGGCCGCGTCAGGCCATATTTGGCCTTGTAGGCGGCGGCAAAGCGCAGGGCGATGAATTCCGCGGCGCGATTGAGGCGAAACGGCAGGAACTGCTCGAGATCGAAATCGCCGGTGTCCATGGCTTCCTTGATAGTTACAAAATCGACAGTTACGTTTGTAACTATATCTGCAGAGGAGGTGCAAGCGATGCTGGACAAGACGAGGAGCACGGCTGCCGATGCCGTCGTCAACAATCCGAAATACATGCCGGGTTTCGGCAATGATTTCGAGACGGAGTCCCTGCCCGGTGCGCTGCCACAGGGCCAGAACAGTCCGCAGAAATGCAATTACGGGCTCTATGCCGAGCAATTGTCAGGCTCGCCTTTTACCGCGCCCCGCGGCACCAACGAACGCTCCTGGCTCTACCGCATTCGCCCGAGTGTGCGCCACACGGGCCGCTTTTCCGACGCCAGTTATCCCTTCTGGAAATCAGCGCCCTGTCTCGATGATCATTCGCTGCCGCTCGGCCAGTTGCGCTGGAACCCGATCCCGGCGCCGGCGGACGAACTCAACTTCCTCGCCGGCATCCGCACGATGACAGCGGCCGGCGATGTCATGACCCAGACCGGCATGGCGGCCCATGCCTATGTCTTCAATGCCGACATGGTTGATGACTACTTCTTCAACGCCGATGGAGAATTGCTGGTCGTGCCGCAGCTTGGCGCCATTTGTGTGTTTACCGAGATGGGCATCATCGACGTCGAGCCTTTGGAGATCTGCCTTATTCCTCGTGGAATGATCTTCAAGGTAGCGCGCCTCGGCGAGGGTCCCGAGTGGCGTGGCTATATTTGCGAGAACTATGGCGCCAAGTTCACGCTGCCGGATCGCGGACCGATCGGCGCCAATTGCCTTGCCAACCCGCGCGACTTCAAGACGCCGGCGGCCGCCTACGAAGACAAGGAAATCCCGTGCCGTCTCCACGTCAAATGGTGCGGCAAGTTCTATGCGACAGGAATCGGCCATTCGCCACTCGACGTGGTCGCCTGGCACGGCAACTATGCGCCGTTCAAGTATGATCTGCGCACTTTCGCGCCCGTCGGCGCAATCCTCTTCGATCATCCGGATCCATCGATCTTCACCGTGCTGACGGCGCCTTCGGGCGAAGAGGGAACGGCCAATGTCGATTTCGTCATCTTTCCACCACGATGGCTGGTGGCAGAACATACATTTCGTCCGCCCTGGTACCACCGTAACATTATGAGCGAGTTCATGGGGCTCATCCATGGTCAATACGATGCCAAGGCGGAGGGGTTCGTGCCGGGCGGGATGAGCCTGCACAACATGATGCTGCCGCATGGGCCAGACTCCATGGGCTTCGAAACGGCATCCAGCGTCGATCTGCAACCCGTGAAGCTCGACCACACGATGGCCTTCATGTTCGAGACCCGCTATCCGCAGCAACTGACACGATACGCAGCCGAGCTTGAGACGCTGCAGGATAACTATCTCGAATGCTGGGACGGTCTGGAGCGCAAATTCGACGGAACGCCCGGCATCAAGTGAAGCCGTTTACCGGCTATTCAAGAAACGGAACTCAAACGCATGAAGCTTGCAACGCTCAAGGACTCCACCCGTGATGGCCGCCTGGTCGTCGTCTCCAAAGACCTCAGCCGATGCTCCGATGTGGGCCATATCGCCCGCACGCTTCAGGCCGCGCTCGACGACTGGGCACACGCCGAGCCACGCCTAGCGGCAGTTGCGGAGGGTCTGGAAACCGGCGCGCAGCCAGCCATGCGATTTCACGAGCACGATGCCGCATCGCCGCTGCCGCGCGCTTATCAATGGGCGGATGGTTCAGCTTACGTCAACCACGTCGAGCTGGTTCGCAAGGCGCGCAACGCCGAGATGCCGGCAACCTTCTGGACCGAGCCTTTGATGTATCAAGGTGGCTCTGACAGCTTTCTTGGGCCGCGCGACGCCATTCTGGTGGCGGACGAATCCTATGGTATCGACATGGAAGCGGAGATCGCTGTCATCGTCGATGACGTGCCAATGGGCTCCACGATCGACGAAGCGCGTTGCGCCATCCGGCTCGTCATGCTCGTCAACGATGTTTCCCTGCGCGGATTGATCCCGGCAGAACTTGCAAAAGGTTTTGGATTCTTCCAGTCAAAACCGTCCTCTGCATTCTCACCAATTGCGGTGACGATAGACGAGCTTGGTGATGCCTGGGATGGCGGCAAACTGCATCTGCCGCTCCTTGTCGACCTCAACGGCCAGCCCTTCGGGCGCGCTAATGCCGGGATCGACATGACATTCGATTTCGGTGAGCTCATCGCCCACGCTGCCAAGACCCGACCGCTCGGCGCCGGCACCATCATCGGCTCCGGGACGGTCTCCAATAAGCTGGACGACGGGCCGGGCAAACCGATCTCCCAAGGCGGCGCCGGCTATTCCTGCATCGCTGAGATCCGCATGATCGAAACGATCGGGACCGGCGCGGCCGCAACACCCTTCATGAGGTTCGGCGATACTGTCCGCATCGAGATGAAGGACGTGCATGGGCGCTCGATCTTCGGAGCCATCGAGCAGGTCGTTGCGAGATACGAAAGGCAGTGAGGTCAGACATGGCGAGCGATGTCGTTCTTTTCGACTACTGGCGCTCTTCGGCAAGCTATCGCGTCCGGATCGCACTCAACATGCTGGCAATCCCTTATCGGTCGGTTCCCGTCGATCTCCTGGCAAGCCAACACAAGCAGGCGCCTCATCTTGCGCGAAATCCCCAGGGCCTGGTGCCTGTGCTTGCCATCGACGGCGAGATGCTGACTCAGTCGCTCGCCATCATCGAGTATCTTTCGGAAACGCGGCCGAACGCAGGCCTGCTGCCCTCGGATGCTTTGGGTCGCCAGCGCGTTAGGGCCCTTTCATATGCCATCGCAATGGACATTCATCCTATCTGCAATCTGAGCGTCGTTTCCCACGTCATGCAGCAATCGGGCGATCCGCACGCTGCCCGGCTGGCATGGATGGGCAAATTCATCCGCGAGGGTCTTGACGCCTTCGAGCGTATGTTGAGGGCGCCGGAGGCTGGTGAGTTCTGCCATGCAGATCAGCCCACCATGGCTGACCTTTGCCTCGTGCCGCAGATCTACAATGCCCGGCGATGGAACGTCGATCTTTCCGCCTACCCGCGCGCGGCGGCCATCGCAGAAAAATGCGAAAGGCTGCCTGCTTTTGCTGCGGCTCATCCCGATCGGGCGGCGGGCCCGAACTCTCCGGCCGAATAGACAAAGCACTTATTCATTCTTGAATACCAGGCACACGCCGCCGCGCTTGCGCACCTCGGTGCAGACCTGATTTGCCTCCGTCCTCGTTTGGCGCGCAACGCGAGCGACATAGCGCGGCCGATAACCGAAGCTGCGGTCACGCTGGCGTAAAATTAGCGGTTTTTCGGCGTTCAGAGGCGCCGGCAACTTGTAAACGTCTTCCAGAAAAAGACTGCGCGCTTCCGCAGGATCGAAGTGCGCGGAGAGTTGCGCGCCCCAGGGCGCCCACTCGCCTTCGGGCTGCCAAGGTGCATTCTTTAAACGGCGGCTTTCGGCAAGAGCAGTACAAGCCTCCAGGAACGTCTTGTCCTTATCGAGTTCCAGTGCTGCTTTGTCGGGCGGGCTGTTCTTCCATTCTTCAACGCTGTGTGCGGTTATCGCCGTGACATAGCTTCGTGTTTCGAAAGGCAACGTGCCATGTTCGAGGAATGACGAAAGGCCGTTTTCGCCGGCATTATAGGCTGCTGCCGCAAGCCCCAAATTGCCGAAACGGTTACGCAAATCGTTAAGATAGGACGCCGATGCCTGCAGCGCGCTGAGCGCATCATAGCTGTTTTCCAGGCCGCGCAATTTGGCAGTGTCCGGCATGAATTGCGCAATCCCTTCAGCGCCTTTCGGACTGAGCGCATCGGGGCGAAAACGGCTTTCTCGCCAGATGAGCCGTGCAAAATAATCAGGAGGAAGTCGGTTAGCGCGCGCAAGATGATCGATGGCCGTGCAAATGTCGGCGCTGAAGCTTTCCTTTCTGACGCAAAGGGCCGGCCCGCCTGCCGAAGCCTCTAGAGAATAAAGACATGTCGGCGGCGCGGCACTCCACTCGGGCTGGGAATGTGCAAGGTGGCTGCCAAAAACAGTGGCAATGAACGCGCCTGCGATCGGCGCAAGTCTTTCGGCTGCCTTCCCTATGGAGCGCCTCATCGGTGCCCTCTCCCCCTACTCCATCGGATCGTCGGGGCGAGACTATCACAAAATTGCGTGCAAGCCGCCTATCGCAGACGCTCGTGCAACTGCGAGATCACGCCAACGTCGGCATTGGCGAAGGCAAGCCGGAGATAATCCTCCTGGCCCTCGCCGAAATAGCTTCCGGGGATACAGATCACTCCAGCTTCCTTCGCCAGCTTTTCCGCCACTTCGGCGGAAGGTGTGTTGCCGTAAGGATGCCGGATGAAGGCAAAGTAGGCGCCGACGGCGGCGATCGACCAGCCGTCCGTTGCTGCCATGACCGCTTTCAGCGCATCGGCGCGGCGGGAGATTTCCAGCCGATTTGCCACGCGCCATTCCGCCAGAATTGGAAGCGCTGCCGCCACGGCGACCTGAGCCGCCCGCGGGGCGCAGATCTGCATGTTGTCCATGATCTTAGTGATCTCGCCGACGATGCGCGGACCTGCTGTGATCGCCCCCAATCGATGTCCCGGAATACAGAAGGATTTGGAGAAACTGTAGAGGAGAACGAGCGTCTCTTCCCAGCCCTTGATGGAGAGCAGGTCGTGCGGCGCTCCGGCATCGGTCGGCAGAAAGTCCCGATAGGTTTCGTCCAGGATCAGCCACGCTCCATATTTTTGGCAGAGCTGAAAGAGTTCGCGAAGCAGCCCCGGCGGGTAGACAGCACCGGTCGGATTGTTCGGCGAAACGACCGCAAGGCCACGCACTCCCGACAACAGGGCCTTTTCTGCCGAGAC
This sequence comes from Rhizobium mongolense USDA 1844, assembly GCF_000419765.1. GTDB lineage: Bacteria > Pseudomonadota > Alphaproteobacteria > Rhizobiales > Rhizobiaceae > Rhizobium > Rhizobium mongolense. The sequence goes on from NZ_ATTQ01000011.1 coordinate 136,125, forward strand.
CAGGCTCGGCAGAAAGCCTTTTGCGGCATCACAATCTACGAGAACACGTCCGATCCCCAGCATCGAAAGCGTGGTTTCGTGGTTGAAATAGAAGGGATTGGTGAGCCCCATCGTCTCGCCCGACTTGGCAAGCGCGATGGTGCTGCACATGAAGGCCTGGTTGCAACCGGAGGTAATATGGATGTTGGCGGCGGAAACGCTCGCGCCATAGACCGCCGACACATGTGTCGCATAAGCCTTTCTGAGCACCTCCTCCCCCTCGATCGCCCCATAGCTGGTCATGGCCGGAGAGGCGGCCGCCTCGCCGAGGAGCCGCAGCATCTCGGGATGCGCCGGATAGCCGGGTACAGCTTGGGACAGATCAATCAGCGGCCCTTTGGCACCATCATAGTCACCCGCCCAGGCAAGTACGGAGGGGATGGGCGGCGGCGACAAACGGGCGACCAGCGGATTTGGGTGAGCAAGCGGCATTCCAGGGCTTTCCTTGAGAGATCGATCAGGATTTCAAACGTCGCTTGACGGGCCGTTGTGCCGCAGCGCGCGCGCGGGAGACAGGGGTGAAGCTTTCAGCCGCCCCCGCCAAGGCGTCAACGCGTCCGCGCCCGCGGATCGCACGCCGGGCGGACGCCTGCGGTTCTGCTCCGCGGTCGCTTTCGAGCGCTGAGAAGAACCAGTCGACAAAGACCTTGACGATCGGCGCGGAGCGCACTTCGTTTCGGCAGGCGACATAAAAGGCATCATTGGCCGGAACGGAGAGATCGAAGGGCACGACGAGTTCGCCTTGGGCAATCAGGCTACCGGCGGTAATCGTATCGCCGAGTGCGACCCCCTGCCCGCTCAAGGCCGCCTCCGTCGAAAGCCGCGCATCGCTCATGAAGTGCTGCCTGCCCCGCGGCATGTCCAGCGCGTCAGCTGCCGCCAGCCACGTGTTCCATTCGCGTCCATCGTCGCCGTGAAGCAGAACATGGTCGCGCAGATCGCGCACCGAACGCACTGCCCGGCTATTCATCAGGGTTGGGCTGACGACCGGAAAAAGCTGCAGGTTGCTCCAAAGACGCGCCCAGCAGTCCAGCCAGGTCCCATCACCATAGAGAATACAGACATCGATATCCGGCGAGTAAAGCAGCTCAGGATCATTGGAGGCGACGAGCGTCAGGCTGATATCGGGAAACTGTTCGCTGAACTGGTGCATGCGCGGGATCAGCCAGAAGGACAGCAAAGCCGGAACGCATGAAATTCTAAGGCTCCCGCTTGTCGACGGACGGGTCACCAGGGCCGTTGCCGCCGCAATGTTCTCGAATGCATGTGTCAGAGCCGGCAACAGCAGGGCAGCCTGCGGCGTAAGCTTCAGCCGTTTGCCATTGCGCTCAAATAGCGGCGTGCCGAAGACCGCCTCCAGCGCCTTGATCTGATGGCTGACGGCACCATGCGTAACATTGAGCTCGCGCGCAGCCGCCGAGACCGAGCCCCGGCGGGCAGCTGCCTCGAAAGCACGCAGAGAATTCAGAGGCGGCAGTCGATTGAACATGGCAATCTGTATGTGAGTAAATCTCACGCTTACTGCTATAACAATGTGAGTTGCATTTCCAACCTTTTTGTTGGGTAATGCAGAAAAAGCAAGAACGACGAGGGGAATGACGTGACGCCGCAGCAAGGTTCCGCTTCCCCGCCGTTAAAGACAAGAGGTGAACCGGAATGGCCTGGAATCAGACGAAGCTCGAAGAACTGCGCGCAAAATTTGCCGACAGCCACGGCGGCGAGATATTCGATCCCGACTTTCGCAAGGTAGCCGACAAGATCTTTTCAAAAAGCGGCACGCGCCTTGCGCCCTATGCCGGCGTTCCGACATTCCTCAGCGCACCCTATATGCAGGTTGCCGCCGACGAGCCGGATTTCGGCAATCTGCAGGTTGCAATCACCGGCGTTCCGATGGATCTCGGCGTCACCAACCGTCCGGGATCGCGCTTCGGACCGCGGGCACTGCGCGCAATCGAGCGCATTGGTCCTTATAACCATGTGCTGGGTACGGCGCCGCTGTTTGATTTGCGCGTAGCCGATATCGGCGACGTCCCCTTCCAGAGCCGTTACCGACTGGAGCTCAGCCATGACGACATCGAAAAACGCATCGGCCAGATGGTCGATGCAGGCGTGGCACCGCTTTGCGTCGGCGGCGATCACTCGATGACTCACCCGATCCTCAAGGCAGTCGGCAAGAAGCAGCCGGTCGGCATGATCCACATCGATGCGCATTGTGATACCGGCGGTGCCTTCGACCAGACAAAATTCCACCACGGCGGTCCATTCCGCAATGCCGTTCTCGACGGCGTGCTCGATCCGACACGCACGGTGCAGATCGGCATCCGCGGTTCGGCAGAATATCTCTGGGAGTTTTCCTACGAATCCGGAATGACCGTGATCCACGCCGAGGAGGTGACTGGCATGGGCATGTCCGCGATCATCGAGAGAGCAAAGGAAATCGTCGGCGACGCGCCGACCTATCTTTCCTTCGATGTCGACAGCCTCGATCCGAGCTTTGCGCCCGGCACCGGCACGCCGGAAGTCGGCGGCTTGACGACGCGGGAAGTTCTGCAATTGATCCGCGGCCTGAAAGGGATCAATCTTGTCGGCGGAGATGTTGTCGAGGTGGCCCCGCAATATGACGCGACGACGAATACCGCCCATGCCGGCGCCCAGGTCTTGTTCGAAATCCTGAGCCTGATGGTCTTTAGCCCGTCCATCGGCAGCAAGGCCGGCTAAAAATCGGCAACGACCGGAAACTGCAACATGACAGACCAAACAAAAGAGGGAACAAAGCCATGAAAACCATTCTCGACAAGGCGGTCAGCCGCCGAAACCTGCTGGCAACCGGCCTCGCCGCCACCAGCATGCTCGCCATGCCCTCCATTCTGCGCGCGCAGGACAAGTCGCTGAAAGTCGGCGTCTATGGCGGCTACTTCAAGGATTCATTCGACAAGAACGTCTTCCCGGAATTCACCAAGGCAACCGGCATTACCGTCGAATCGGTTGCCGAACCCACGGGCGAGGCCTGGCTGGTGCAGCTGGAACAGGCTGCCAAGGCCGGCCAGGCGCCTGCCGACCTTTCGATGATGTCGCAGGTCGCAATGCTCAAGGGCCAGGCGACCGAGCTGTGGACGCCGATCGACACAGCAAAGCTCAAGAACGCCTCCGGCCTCATCGACCGCTTCGTCAACAAATATCCGGATGGCCGTGTTGCCGGCGTCGGGGCCGTTGCGTGGTACATCACGCTCGTCACCAATACCGATGTCTTTAAGGAAGCGCCGACCTCCTGGAATGCCCTTTGGGACCCGGCAAATGCCGACAAACTCGGCTTGCTTGCCCTTGTATCCAACTCGTTCCTGCTGGAAGTGACGGCCAAGACGCATTTCGGCGGCACGAACGCACTCGATACCGAAGAGGGTCTTCTGAAGGCGTTCGGAAAGCTCGCCGAGGTGAAGCCGAATGTCCGCCTGTGGTATCGCGACGAGGCACAGTTCGAGCAGGCGCTGAAGTCCGGTGAGATCCCGATGGGACAGTATTATCACGACGTCACCGGCCTTGCGGCCGCCGACGGTTTCCCGGTCCGCTCAACTTTCCCCAAGGAAGGCGGCATCCAGGATTCCGGCTGCTGGGCGTTGTCGCGTGCCTCCAAGAAGGCGGAAGAGGCACATATCTTCATCGACTACATGTGCCAGCCGGCCATCCAGGCACTGATGTCGCGCAAGGTAGGCACCGCGCCAACGATCAAGCGCGAGTTGCTTGACCTGACCGACAAGGAGTTTGCAGCCGTCGCCTCCGACATCGAGCCGATTACGCCGCGCTACGATCTTTATCAGACCAAATCCGATTGGCTGAACCAGAAGTGGACGGAACTCATCGTCGGTTGAGTTTTCGAGACTGAACGCCCCATGACAATGCATGCGCCTTGCGCCTTTGACGGCCAAGGCTCATGCGGGGGCAGTCGTCCTATGCACGTGGCCCATGCGGGGGATTTATGTCCGGACTGACACTCAACAATATCACCAAACAATTCGGCGCCTTCACCGCCGTCGACAATGTGCAGCTCAACGTTCCGCATGGCACGTTCGTCTGCCTGCTCGGACCCTCCGGCTGCGGCAAGACAACGCTGCTGCGCATGATAGCCGGTCTCGACATGCCGACGAGCGGCGCCATTGTGCTCGACGGCAACGACATTACGGCCGTCCCGACACACAAGCGCGACCTGGGGATGGTGTTTCAGTCCCTCGCGCTTTTCCCTCACCTGACCGTCGGCGAAAACATCGCTTATCCGCTGCGAATCCGTGGCACGGCCAAGGAAGCCCAGAAGAAGCGTGTCGATGAGCTGCTGTCGCTGATCCATTTGCCCGGCTATGCAGACCGGCCGGTGAGCAAGCTTTCCGGCGGCCAGCGCCAGCGTGTCGCAATTGCCCGTGCACTGACGATTTCGCCGAAGCTCTTCCTGCTCGACGAACCCCTGTCGGCCCTCGATGCAAAACTACGCGAGGCGATGCAGGTGGAACTCCGGCAACTGCAGCAGACGCTTGGCATCACGACAATCGTCGTGACCCACGACCAGCGCGAAGCAATGACGATGGCAGATACCGTCGTCGTCATGAACAGTGGCGAACTGCGCCAGGCAGCAAGCCCGATCGAGATCTACCGCCGTCCCGCCGACCGCTTCGTCGCCGATTTCATCGGCTCGACCAACCTGCTCACGACAGAAGCTGACAGCGCCGGCCGCGCAACGGTCTTCGGCAAGGTCATCGAAGGCGTTCTGCTTCCTCCCGGCCTTAACAGGGCAACGATCTCGGTGCGGCCGGAGGACGTGCATCTGACAGCGCCAGGCGGCGGCACTATCGCTGGCAAGGTAACCTTCATTCGCGATCTCGGCGGCACGATCGAGACCTTCCTCGATTTATCCGGAACACAGGTCGTCGCCGTTTCGACACCACGCGAAAGGCCGGCCGTCACCGTGGGCCAGGAGGTCGGCGTCAAGCTCTCGCCGGAAGTCTGCGTGGTACTGCAGAAATGAGGCGTGAACCACCGCAAAAAATTGCCGATTACTGGCCGCTTGCCTTCCCGGCCGGAATGCTGACGGTCTTCTTCGTCATTCCTTTCGCAACGATGATTGCCGTCAGCTTTTTCCAGCGACAGCAGGGCGGCTTTTACACGCCGGCCTTCGTATTCGACAATTACGCCCGCTTCGTCAGTCTGTTTTTCGGCAGGGTGCTGGGCTTTTCGCTGATGCTTGCAATCGCCGTCGCGATCTGCTGCATCGTGCTTGGCATTCCATTCACCTATCTGCTGACGCGCATGGGACGCAAAGCTCAGGTGATTTGGCTGGTGGCGATGCTGGCGATCCTTTCGCTCTCCGAAGTCATCATCGGCTTTGCGTGGTCGACGTTGTTCTCACGCACCGCCGGCATCACCAATCTGCTTGTCATGGCAGGCCTCATGCAGCAGCCCGTGGCTCTGACGCCGAGCTTCGGCGCAGTGCTGGCCGGCATGGTCTATCAGGCCCTGCCTTACACGATCCTGATCCTCTATCCCGCCCTCGTTCGGCTTGACCCAACCTTGACGGAAGCGGCGCGCACGCTCGGCGCATCGCCGGTCAAGGCATTTTTCACGGTCGTCCTACCGACATTGCGCAACACCATTATCGCAACGCTCATCATGGTCTTCATTTTTGCGCTCGGCTCCTATCTGCTGCCACAGATTCTCGGCCGTCCGTCGCACTGGACCTTGTCTGTGCTGATCACCGATCAGGCCGTCTATCAGTCGAACATGCCCTTCGCCGCCGCAATGGCCGTCTTTCTGGTGCTGGTGACGCTTGCCATGGTCGGGCTGACGGTGCTGATCGGCCGGAAGGGAGATGCGGCATGAACACGCTGCTGCGCCGTCTTTATTTTTCGCTCATCGGACTTTTCCTGGCGGCACCCATGATCGTCGTTGCCGGGGTCTCGGTAAATGCGAAACAGAGCCTCACCTTCCCGCCCCAGGGCTTTTCGCTTGGCTGGTACGGTGAGGTATTCACCAATCCGGAATGGCGCAACGCGCTTTTTGCGTCGCTCACGCTTGCGGTTCTGTCCGCAGCACTTGCAGTACTCATCGCTTTGCCGCTTGCCTGGTTCTTGTGGCGGAGAATTGCGCCATGGGCGAACATCTTCCAGCTTTTGGGCATCGCGCCTTTCACCCTGCCACCCGTCATTACCGCACTCGGCCTTTTGACTTTCTGGGCGACGACCGGCTTTTACGGCGCACCGTGGACCGCTGTGATCAGCCACGCGATCTTCTTCGTCACATTGCCACTGGTGACGCTGTCTCTCGGCTTCACCGCAATCGATCGCTCCTTCGTCGAAGCGGCGGCGACGATGGGGGCGAATGAGAGGACGATATTTACGACGGTCGTCTTGCCGCTGATCCGGCCCTACCTGATTTCGGGTTACGCCTTTGCGTTTGTGCTTTCGCTGAACGAATACATCGTCGCCTACATGACTGTCGGCTTTACCATGGAAACCTTGCCGATCAAGATCTTCAACGCGTTGCGCTATGGCTATACGCCGACCATGGCTTCGGTGACGGTCCTCTTTGTCGCAATCGCAGCGCTCGTCTTCAGCGTCATCGCGCGCTTCGGCGATCTTCCGAAGTTGCTGGGTGCGATGGCGGCGGAAAAATGAATGACAATAACCGCCCCCGATTTCATCGCATCGTCAAGCGGCCATCAGCGGCATATTGGCTACCGGTACCGTACGAGGCGTCGCCAAAAAGTAGAGCCGCCTCCCCGGCCGATCCGATACGACCGAGGGGCACAGCACATTGCTGAGTAGCTCGTCTTCAAACCGTGCTCGCAAGTCCCTTGCACGGGAACCCCTGCGGGAAATGCCCTGCTTGCCTGCGCAAGGTGATCGTCACTGACACCCGTCACGCAGACGCTACCGGCTTCGGCGGCAATTGTCCTTGCTCCGGCAAGTCCGATGCGCATGTACCTCCGGTGACAACGATGCGCTTGACCGTTAAAAAACGGCCCGTGAGAAGACCGCTTGGCCGGGCTGACTGTCGAAGCAGTGAAAGCGTCAGCGCGCATCTGATGGGCTTGGGCCTGGAACACGAAACTCATCATCGCCGGGCGCAGCCGGTGTTCGTCATGTCTCAGCCGAGATTTTCTCGGATCATCGATCAGGATCAGGACGTCAGGCAGGTACCGATGAGAACGTCGCCCAGTTTTAGGCGACACTCTCCCGGGCGACGCGGTCCGTCGGAGCGAGGCGCGCCATTGCCGCGAGAAGATCGGTCTGCGAGATCAGCCCGATGATCTGCCACGCCTGATCGATCACGACAACGGCGTGTGTTTTCCCGTCCGTCAGGACTGGCAAAAGGCCGAGCGCAGGCGCGTCAGCCGAAGTTGTCGCCGATGGCGCCATAAGAGCCTCAACCGGGCCGGCCGCAAAAGCGAGTTCTCGAAGTCCGACGCTGCCTACGAGCTTGCCGTCAGGCAGTTTGACCGGCAGTGTGCGGACATTGTGTCGGATCAGCAGCGCATGCGCCACCTCAACAGTGGTGTCGGGGCTGACTGCAATGACATCACGCGACATGATGTCTGCGCATTTCAGGTCCTTGTTGGACCGAACCGTCGCTTGAATTTCGACTTCTCGCAAAAGCCGGCTCAGATCTGCACGATCGATGTCGAACGTTTCCTTCAGCACCTGGAGCGCCGCATCGACGTCCTCCTCACGAAATCCGACCCGCAGGTTTGCGGGCGGATCCTTCGTATGATGCGTGTTGGTCGCGCTGACGACAACATGCGGATAATTGTGCCGGGACAGCTTGTGAAACAGAAGCCCAAGTGCCACCAGGATGCACGAATTCAAGCCCACCGGCACGAACGGGAAGAGCAAACCCCAACTTGCGACGGGCGCACCGCCGAGGACAGCGGTCAAGGCCGCCGCTCCGCCGGGCGGATGCAGGCAGCGGGTGAACGACATCGCCGCAATCGCAAGCGAAACGCCCACGCCAATTGCGATGATTGGGTCATGAATTAGATTTGCGGCAATAACCCCCATGAAAGCAGAAATCGTGTTTCCACCGATAATCGGCCAAGGCTGCGCCAATGGGCTTGACGGAACAGCAAAGAGCAGCACAGCCGAAGCCCCCATCGGCGCGACAATCAGCGGAAGGTGAGGACCCTCGCCGAGGAGGCCGCCGCAAATGAGGCCCGTCAGGGCGATGCATGCAAGCGCACCCACACATGAAACCAGTCGCTCGCGAAGTGTCGCACCGGCAAGGATGGGGGCAAACAGACGAAAACGCCAGCCGGACAAGGCTTCACGATGTGGGAAACGCATAGATCACCTGTGGATTTGTCAATGAGATGTGGCCACACCCGACAAAGGATCGGGCGATGGCAACGGTTATGAACTTGCCCCACCAGCGGAAAGAAGGGCCGTTCGAAACGTATCCAGCTCTGAAGACCCCGCATTCTTACGTGTGAGAAACGAGGTTTGCGCTGAACCCGCAACAACCGTCTGGATCATGTCACGGGACACCTGCAGCTGCGACAGGATCGACGCTGGAACGACACCAACGGCGCCTCCTGCAAGGACACTCGCAACCACGGCGTGGTAAGATGACATCTCGATCGTCATGAACGGCGGAAGACGGCCAAGCCAATCCTCGGCCATGCGCCGATAGGTGCATCCGGCCTCAAGGGCCGCGAGTGTGCCAACGGTGATGTCCGCGGCATTACGAACTGGCGGATGATCCGGAGGAAGAATGATCAGAACCTCCTCGCTCCAGAGCGGCGCGAGCTCAAGCTGGCAAAAATCAACGTCGGCAAGCCAGGCGGCTGCATGCTTGCCGATCGGCAATGCGATCAAGGCACAGTCGAGTTCCTCTGCCAAAACGGCACGGGCGAGATCCCGCGTCGCACCCATTGTCAGCCGAAGAGAAATATGAGGAGCAACTGTTCCGAAGCGTGGCAGAATGTGCGGTAGCCGGCTTGCCGCCGTGCTCTCCATTGTACCGACACGCAAAGTCGCCGGCCGGCCGGAGGCCGACAACGAATGGCGCGCCTCGTCAGCCAATGCCGCCATTCGCTTCGCGTAAGACAAAAACAGCCGCCCTTCGCGGGTGAGGGTCATCTGCTTTCCATCCCGATTGAAGAGCAAGACACCGAGATCCTCCTCCAGCTGCTGGATTCGCGTCGTAACATTCGAAGCGACGCGCCCAAGCGCCGCGGCAGCGCGCGTCACGCTTCGATGTTCGGCGACGGACAGAAAGACACGGAGCGACGGAAAATCCACGTAAAGTCTCGATTTCAGAATATCGAGCCGATATTATTCTCATAAACAGAATACGATCAAGTCGCTGTAGAGAACGGATTTTTCAAAGTTTCAGCCGCTACTGAGAAGGAAATTGCGCAACTTGCCGAAATGCTCGCAGCTTGTGACGATGCCAGCCGCGGCGGTCGACCTCGCTTGGGCGCCGGTCGCGATGCATTTCGCGGTCAGCGGCACGCAAGGAACTCATTCGCCAGTGAGCGGATCCTGCATGCTCATTGGGCATTGAGCGCAATATATCGGCAGCGCCGGCATGACGCCCGTGAGCAGCGCACGGCAAACAAATGGCACGCCGCTTGCTTTGCCATGGGCGCGTTCTTTTTGAGAGGTACCGGTCGATGGTATTGCCTTTTGTTTTTCTGAGCATCGCAATCGGCTTCAGCGTGAGGGGATGCTTGCCGGCTTTCGCCGCGTATCCCGAGATGGCTCCACGGAAAATCACGCTCACTATGCTGGCGACAGCCATCTGCATCTCAGCCCTCGCTCTGGCCTTTTCCGGCCGCGGCGTCTTGCTGGGAGGCGCGATTTTGGCGTCCGGGCTCGCTGTTGCTTCGGTCGCAAGAACAATTCTTCGCCCGGCCACCATGGTCGCAATCGCGGCAACCTGCCTCGTTATTTATCTTTATCTGTCGCCTGCGCAGATCATATGAGAAAAACCGTAAAACGTCCTGAGGCGCGAAGCTTCAACCCAATCGTGATCCCCACGCGCGGGCCTGCGGTTTTGGAACTTTCGCCTTTCTGGGAGAGATCACGAGGCAAGTGGCCGATCCGGCAGGCTGAAGGCGAAGCCGGCGACAAGCCTCGCCGGCTTAAACGCGCTGTCCGAAGGGCGTCGCTTGCGCGCTAGGCTGCCTGCACCTTCTTGGCTGTTCTCGCCCAGGCCGGCAGCCAGTCACCGTGGGTGGAAAGAAGATCGTCGACGAGCGACCAGATCTGGTCGAGGTCGAGTTCAGCCGCCGTATGCGGATCCATCATCGCAGCGTGGTAGATGTGTTCGCGATCTTCCGTCATCAGTGCCTGGACGGTCAGCTCCTGAACATTGATGTTGGTGCGGATGAGCGCTGTCAGCTGCGGCGGCAGGTTGCCGATGAAGGTTGGCTGAATGCCCGAGGCGTCGACCAGGCAAGGCACTTCGGCGGCGCAGTTTGGCGGCAGCGAGGTGATGCAGCCGTTGTTGCGGACATTGCCGTAGACGACCGACGGTTCGCCAGTCCAGACGGAGTTGATGATGGAGGAAGCATATTCCTTCGATTGTTCGACCTCGATCTTCTCGGCCGAGCGGTAGGCTTCGGCCTGTCCTTTCCAACGTTCGATCTGCTCGATGCAGCGCTTCGGATATTCGTCGAGCGGAATGCCGAACTTCTCGATCAGGTCCTCTCGGCCCTCTTTGATGAAGTAGGGCGTGTATTCGGCAAAGTGCTCCGAGCTCTCGGTGACGAAATAGCCAAGGCGTGTCAGCATCTCGTAGCGCACCTTGTTGGGGCAGCGCGGGTTCCAGCCAGGCTTCGGGGCACGGCCTTCACGATAGGCGCGGACAAGATCGGGATAGAGATTCTTGTAGGAACCATCCGCTTGCCGGTGCTCGAACGTCAGATAGAAGGCCATATGGTTGATGCCGGCCGAGCGGTAGCGGATTTCCTCGTAAGGAATGTCAAGGTCATGGGCCAGCTCCATGGCCGTGCCCTGGACGGAGTGGCAGAGACCGACCTGCTTGATTGCCGGATATTTTTCCGCAATCGCCCAGGTGTTGATGGCCATCGGATTTACATATTGCAGCATGATCGCCTCCGGGCAGACGGCGAGCATGTCCTCGCATATCTTCCAAAGGTGCGGCACGGTTCTAAGCCCGCGCATGATGCCGCCAACGCCGAGTGTGTCGGCAATGGTCTGGCGCAGACCGTATTTCTTCGGCACTTCGAAATCGGTGACGGTACAGGGCTCATAGCCGCCGATCTGGAAGGCGACGACGACGAAGTCTGCGCCTGTCAGCGCCTTGCGCTGATCGGAGTAAGTTTCAGCCTTGGCCTTTGCGCCCAGCGTCGAAATCAGCTTGTTGACAACGACGGCGCTTTCTTCGAGACGCTGCGGATTGATGTCCATCAGCGCGATCGTGGCGCCCGACAGCGCCGGACGCTGCAAGACATCGCCGACGATGTTCTTCATGAAGACGGTGGAGCCCGCTCCGATAAACGTGATCTTGGGATTTCGTGCCATTATAACCTCCGGCATTCGGCAATCATGCTACCTCGAAAGCGGCTTTCACCAGCCGTTCCGTGTAGGCGGTCTTGGGATTGGATAGAACTTCGTTGACGGACCCCTCTTCCATGATGCGGCCATGCTGCATGACGATCACCCGGTGGCACAGCGCCCGCACGACCTTGAGATCGTGCGAGATGAAGAGGTAGCTCAGGCCCCGCTCGTCCTGCAGCCTGCGCAAGAGCTCGATGATCTGCGCCTGGACGGAAAGATCGAGCGCCGACGTCGGCTCATCGAGCAAGATAAATTCAGGTTCGAGGGCGATAGCGCGGGCGATGGCGATGCGCTGGCGCTGGCCGCCGGAGAATTCATGCGGGAAGCGAGAGAGAATATGGCCCGGCATGCCGGCCGCAATCAACGCCTCGCGCACCCGGTGCATGCGCTCGGCTTTAGTCGCACCTAGCCTGTTGACGACCAGCCCCTCCTCGATGATCTGGCCGATTGTCATGCGCGGATTGAGCGACGAGAACGGATCCTGGAAGACGATCTGCATGCGCGATCGTAGCGGCCTCATCTCAGCGCGCGAGCGGCCGTGGATGGGCTGGCGATCGAAATAGATCTCCCCGCCGTCCGGATCGTTCAACCGGACCAGCGCCTGACCGAAGGTCGTTTTGCCGGAACCGGATTCGCCGACGAGACCAAGCGTCTCATGACGGCGAAGCGTGAGACTCAGGCTGTCGACAGCGACAAGTTCCTTCATTTCCGGCTTGAAGAACGTGCCGTGGCGCAGCATGAAGGAAACGCGCACCCCTCTGGCATCAAGAATGATCTCGGAATTTTCCGGCAATGGTTTGGCCTGACCGCGTGGCTCGGAGCCGAGCAGATGCTTCGTGTAAGGGTGCTGAGGATTGGCAAAGAGCCTTTCGGTCGTGTTGTGCTCCCGCATCTCGCCATGCTGCATCACATAGACATAGTCCGAGAACTGCCGGACGACCGTGAGGTCGTGGGTGATCAGGATCACCGCCATGCGCAGTTCCTTCTGCAGGTTGCGGATAAGGTTCAGGATCTGTGCCTGCACGGTGACGTCAAGCGCTGTCGTCGGCTCGTCGGCGATCAGGACGTCCGGATCGTTGGCGAGCGCCATGGCAATCATCACGCGCTGGCGCTGGCCGCCTGACAGCTGATGCGGATATTGCTTCAGCCGGGCTTCGGGATCGGGAATTTGCACATGCTTCAAAAGCTCCAGCGCCCGCGCTTCCGCCTGCCGGCGGCCGAACTTCTGGTGTACACGGATTGCCTCGACGATCTGACTGCCGACCGTATAGATCGGGTTAAGCGAGCTCATCGGCTCTTGGAAAATCATCGAGATGCGGTTACCGCGCAACTTGCGCCGGGCGCTTTCGGAAAATTTCAGGATATTGGCGCCATCATAGTCGATGGCCGATTTCGGCGAGACAACGGCGCGCTTCGAAAGAAGCCCCATCACCGTGCGCGCGGTTACCGATTTTCCGGATCCGGACTCACCGACGATCGCGATCGTCTCTCCGCGATAGAGCTGAAACGAGATATCCTTGACCGCCTCGACGAAACCGTCTTCGACCTTGAAGTTCACCGCGACATTGCGCGCGTCGATGATTGGACTTTCCTTGCGGCCATCGTGATCATGGCGAACGGGCGGCGCAAAGGAATTGACGAGAGAAAGGGCCATCTTCACCACCTCAATAAGGATCGACTGCGTCGCGCAGGCCATCGCCCAGCGCATTGAAGGCAAAGACGGTCACAAGCACAAAGCCGACAGGGGCAAGGATCCAAGGGTAGGTGCCGATGACGGAGTAATTCGCCGTATCCTGCAGCATGAGACCCCACGAGATCAGTGGCGGCTTCACCGCAAAGCCTAAGAAACCGAGGAAGGATTCGAGCAGCACGACGCTCGGGATGTGCAGTGTCACCGATACGATCACGTGGCTCATCACGTTCGGAAAGATGTGCTGGAAGATGATGCGCCGGTCAGTCGCGCCGACGGCCATCGCCGCCCGCACATAGTCGATGCGCGCCAATGCCAGCGTCTTGCCGCGAACCTCCCGCGACATCTGCGCCCAGCCGAGTGCCGACATGACGACGATGACGAAGGCAAGGAAGACGTTAGTCGGAGCCGTCACCGGGATAAGCGACGTCAGCGCCAGATAAAGCGGCAGTTGAGGAAATGCGAGAACCAGTTCGACGAAGCGCTGAACCCAGACGTCGAATGTGCCGCCGAAGTAACCGGAGACCATACCGACGGTCGTGCCGACGAGCGTGACGATAAAGACGACGGTGAGAGCGATCACCAGCGAAATGCGCGAGCCGATGATCGCGCGCGAAAGCACGTCGCGTCCAAATTTGTCGGTGCCGAGAAAATGCACCGGCTGGCCATCTGTCGAACCGAAGAAATGCCGGTTCGCCGGGATGAGGCCGAAAAGCTTGTAGCCCGCCCCTTTCACGAAGAAGCCGAGGTAGCGGGGATTGTCATAATCCGGACCGACGATCGGCTGGAAGGTGACGGGGTCGAGTTCTTCGGAATCGGCGAGCGCATAGACGCGCGGCTGAAAGACGAAGTTGCCATCCTTGTCGTGGAAGCTGATGGCCTGCGGCGGCGCGAAGCCGACATCGGTTGCCTTCGGATCCATCGGCGCGAAGAAATCCGCAAAGACGGCCATGATGATCAGCAGCCCGACGAGGATGAGGCCTATCATGCCTGTCCAGGAGCGCTTCAGACGGCGCCACACGAGCGCGATGTAGCTTTCGTTGCCGTGCGGCGGCTTCTTGATGGCTTCTTCGTGCGGTGGTGGCAGGGAGGAGTCGAAGGCGAACATATCAGGCTCCTACAGACTGACGGACACGCGGGTCGAGCAGGGCAAGCAGCATATCGGCGATGATGTTGCCGACAATCAGTGTTGCCGACAGCACCATCATGAAGGTCGCGGTAACATAGACATCGCCAATCGCCATGGAGCCGACGATGGCAGGACCGACGGTCGGCAGGGCGAAAATGATCGCCGTCTCGATTTCTCCCGTCAGCATGTAGGGAAGCACGACGCCCTGGTACATGACGAGTGGATGCAGCGCGTTGGGCACCGCATGGCGCATGACGACCGCGCTGCCGGTCAACCCTTTCGCCTTGGCCGTTTCGACGTATTGCGCGTTCAGCGTATCAAGGAGATTGCCGCGCATGACGCGCATATTGTAGGCGAGTCCCCCGAATGTGGCGATCGCAACGACTGGCCAGACATGACTGACCAGATCGACGAACTTCGCCCACGACCATGGCGCGCCGCCATATTGCGGCGAAAAGAAGCTGCCGATCTCGGAAATGTTGAACTGGAAAACCAGCAGGTAGACGATGATCAGCGCCATCAAGAAGCGCGGCACCGTCATGCCGAGAAATGAAATGCCGGAAAGAAGGCTGTCGATCCAGGAATATTGGCGTGTCGCCGCCCAGATGCCGAAACTGATGCCGAGCACGGAGGCAAAGAGATGGCACACGAGGGCCAAGAGCAGCGTGCGCGGCAGGCGCTCTCCGACGACGTCGGCAACCGGCTTGTTATAGTACATGCTGTAGCCGAAATCGCCGCGGGTGACGATACCGCCGATCCAGTTGAAGTATTGGATGACCATCGGTTGATCAAGGCCGTGCTCGACGCGGTAGGCCTGGGCCTGGGCCTCCGCCTGCGCATAGGAGGCTCCGCTCTGGTTGATGAGCTGGGAGCGAATGTAATCGGAGTAATCGCCAGGCGGTGCCTGAATGATCGCGAAGGTCACCACGCTGAGGATGAGGAGCACAGGGATCGCTGAGGCTATGCGCACGAGCAGGAATCGTAACATCGGACGGTTCGCTTCTCCTTGCCGCCAGTCGCTCTTCGGCAGCGCGGCCGGCTTGTTGGTTATGACCGGCCGCGCGCCACGCGCGGCCGGAAGCTCACTTTCATTTGGGAGGGAGCTCTAGTTCAGCGGACCCTTTTCTCCCGGCTTGCCGGGAAGTTGCTCGGGGAAAAGTTCATATTTCTGCTGCTTGTCGGCAGCCACCCACAGGCGTTCGCGGATGACGGAATCTTCAGCCCAGTTGAACATGAAGATCGGTGTGCCCTGCGGGATGTTCGAGAAGCGCTTGTTGATGATCAGTGCCCCCGGATATTCCGTGAGGCCGACGGTGTTCACGTGCTCCGTCGAAAGCTTCTGATACTCTTTCATCAGCCTGACCCGCTCGTCATTGTCCTGGCTTGTCCTGAATTTGTTGACGATATCGACAAGCTCTTTCTCGAAGGGCATCAGGTCGAGCTGGTCGTCCTTGCCGGCACGGTGATGCCAGCTGGTGCGCGGGCCGACAGGCGCGAGTTGCTCTGTATTTTGCACGACCGAAGCCAGTTCCGTGGTGTTGCGCTGGATCAGCCAGTCGAAGCGGCCGGCATAGTGCGCATCATCGCGCTTCGGTCCGTCGAGCGCATTGATAATGATCTTGAGGCCCAGCTTCTCCATCTGGCCGACGACGCCTTCTGCGAGGCTCTTGTCGGTGGCATAGTCGTTGTTGACGAGCACCACGATTTCGACGTTCTTTCCGCCCGCCTGCCCGGCGGGGAAGTTCACGAAGCCGTCACCATCCGTATCCTTCAGGCCCGCCTTGGCAAGTCCGGCCTTCGCGCCCTCAAGGTCGTATGGATAGTAGAGCGTCGATTGCCGATCGTAGAAACTCGTGCCGGAGGACAAGCCGCCGGCGTAGATGGCCGTGAAAGGTCCCTTGACGAGCGAATCGCCGATGGCTTTGCGGTCGAACGCCATCGTGACAGCCTTGCGGAAATCCTCGTTGCGGTTCAGCTCGCGGATCGCCTGACCACGCCCATCCGGATCGCCCCAACCGTTCGCCGAGAAATTCATGCGCAGGTTATAGCCAATCAACCGGGGGCCGAAGGCGAGACGGGCGGGTGCCGTTTTTTCGGCAGCACGTTTCAGCGAAGCAACGAAATTCTCAGGCTGTTCGAGGTTCGAGAAGTCGCCCGAGCCCGCGACCGCCTGAACGTCACGGTCCGCCCAGGTCGAAAGCTTGTAATGCAGCTCGTTGAGATAGGGGAGTTGGTTGCCCTTTTCGTCAACCTTCCAATAATAGGGATTGCGGCGTAGGACGATGATGTCGTCCGGGCGGTATTCGACAGGCACCCAGGCGCCCATCACCGGCATATTCATATATTCTGGCGGGAACGCATTCTTGAACTGGTCGTACGTGTTCTTCGAATATTTGGGATGCTGCGGCTTCAGGAGATGCGATGGACCCGGGCAGAAGTTGGGATAGGCCATCGTGTAGAGATATTGTTTCGGGAAGGCCTCCTTGAAGGTCCATTCGACGGTATAATCATCGATCTTCTTCAGGGTCGTGCCGGTGCCGAAGGCTTCCGGCGATGCGCCCCCGCCGAGAGGCGAGACGTTCGGGTCGATAACCTCGTCTTCCCAGTAGAACATGATGTCATCGGCGTTGAAGGGGGCACCGTCTGACCACTTCGCACCTTCGATCAGATGCATCGTCAGCTTGTGGCCGTCCTCGGACCACTCCCAGCTCTTGGCAAGGTTCGGAAGCGGCTCGGTATCCTTGGCCTCCACCTGGAAAAGCGGTGCGGTGCGCGTCAGGCATTCCGAAAGGCCGATATCGATACCGCCCCAGCCCTGCGTCTGGCCCGCGCCGTAGTTCCACCCTTCCGGCCGCCCGCCGATGACATGGCGCATCGTATCGCCGTAGGCGCCGATGCCATCGGGCATGTTTTCGGTCTTGAAGACCAGCGGCTCCTTTGGAAGCCGATCCTTGACCGGCGGAAGCTTGCCGGTATCGACAAAATTCTTCTTCACCCAGTCGGGTTCGTTATATTCCGGCAACGCCTTGAACTCCAAAATGGAGTCGCGTGCAACGTATTTGATCTTGCCTTCAGCCGGAAACGGCGCCGGCTCCGGCGGAATGGTCGGTTCGGATGCATAGGCATTCAAGGCCGCGGCCGAGACGCTCAGCGTCAGTCCGGCGAGAATGCCAATTTTGCGAAAATGTCTCATCGTCTCTCCCTCTTGTTCGGAGCGCTTGCGCTCTCCGGTTCTCCTCTAGCGGCGTGAAATCAGGTCTGAGGCGACGGCTTTTCCTCCCGGAAAACCGCCGCAACCCGCCTCCACGAAGTTCAAACGGCCTGTTTCAAGGCCGCCTTTTCGGCGCGCAGCTCCTCGATCGAGCGCACGCTGCGGCGTGCAGCGCCGGCCCAATCACGCGTCTTCACGCTCGATTTCGACAGACGCTCCTGCGCAGCCGGCACGGCGTCGGCATATTGCGGCAGCCAGCTGGCCTGAGCCACGACCATTTCATCGACCATCTGCCAGACCTCTTCGGGCGTCGAGACGGCACCGACCAAGGGGTCGTGCAGCACCGCAAGCTTCAAAAGTTCGATATCGCCGCTGAGCGCCGCATGGACGGACATGCGCTGAACGTTGATCGACGAGATGCACGTTGCCGCACAGGCTTCCGGAAGGGTGATTCCGGAGACCATGTTGATGCCGAAGCGATCGACGAAACCGGGCGACTCGATGACGGCGTCGGCCGGCAAGTTGGTAATGATGCCATTGTTCTTGACGTTGAAGTGGCCGCGATAGACCCGATTGGTCTCCAACGCCTCAAGGATATGGCTTGCATGCTCGTTGGAGCGCCTGGACGGATCAATTGGCTTCGACGCCGATTCAAGAAACTGCGGGAACTCCGTCTCGAACCAGTTGCGCGTTTCCGTCGAGTGACGGAGGTAGCCGCCGGTCTCACCGTGGATCCAGTCGGACATGTCGATCCACTTGGTGATTTCCTCCGGACGCTTGCGATACCACGGCAGATATTCGGAAAGGTGCCCGTTGCTTTCCGTCGAATAGACGCCGAAGCGCTTCAAGACATCGATGCGCAGCTTCTCCTGCTGCGAATAGACCGGATGCGCTTCGAAGGCCGCAAAAAGCTCGTCCTTGCCGATCTTGCGGCCGTTGAGACGCAGGTCAATGAACCAGGTCTGATGATTGATGCCGGAGCAGACGTAATCGAGATCGGAAAGCGACCTTGCGCCGAGAACCTCGGCAATCTGTTCGGCCCCATGCTGCACGCCGTGGCACAGACCGACGGTATCGACCTTGCCATATTCGATCGCGGCCCACGTATTCATCGCCATCGGGTTTGCATAATTCAGGAATTTTGCCCCGGGTTCAGCGACTTCGCGGATGTCCCTGCAAAAATCGAGAATGACGGGAATGTTGCGCTGCCCATAAAGGATGCCACCGGCGCAGATCGTATCGCCGACGCATTGGTCGATTCCATATTTCAGCGGAATACGGATATCGTCGGCATAGGCTTCGAGACCCCCGACGCGCACGCAGCTGATGATGTAGCGAGCGCCTTCGAGCGCCTTGCGGCGGTCGGTCGTTGCCGTGACCCTGGTCGGCAGCTTGTTCGATTGAACGATCTTGTCGAGGATCGCCTTGATCATCTGAAGGTTATGTTCGCTGAGATCCGTCAGCGCGAATTCGACATCCTTGAACTCGGGAACGCACAAGATGTCCGTAAACAGCTTCTTGGTGAAGCCGACGCTGCCTGCCCCGATGATAGCGATTTTGAAACTCATAATCTTCACCTCAATCTGATCAGATGCTAGGTAAAAGGCGGCCAGGAGAGGAAAGACCACATGGCGGCGCATGCAGTCCAAAAAATCATAAATAACGCCTATATTTCCTCCCGGCCGTTCTCTCGACCGCGATCTCTTCCTCTTATGAAGGGGGATTATGCGGATATTCGCGGAGGTGGCCAGAGAAGGATTATGCTTTCGAGGGTAATTTTGTGCTGCGGGATTTGATCGCCAACGGCAAGTCCATGAGGACAATCTCTCTGCCGCGCGGGCGCCAGCGCCTGCACGCCATGCCGACGAGTGCTGGCTATGAGGTGCGGGAAAATGAAGTCTACGACTGGGACGGCAGGCGGCGCGGCCAGACTCCCTTTACCGTTCTGCAGCACACAATCAGCGGCACGGGCCGCCTGCGCTACCAGAACCGCAATTACAGGCTCCAAAGCGGCGATACGCTTTTGGTTCTCGTGCCGCACAATCACCGCTACTGGCTCGAAAAGGGCGACCGTTGGGAATATTTCTGGATATCGATGCACGGCGAGGAGACGCTGAGAATCCACAAGATGGTACTTGGGCTTGCCGGTCCGGTTCTAAGGCTCAAGCCATCGACCATTGATCATCTCGCCGATTGCGGCCTTCGCCTTGTCAAGGGTGCTTCAACGCCCGGAGCAGCGTCGGCAATCGCTTATGAAGCGGCCATGGCGCTTTATGACGACGTCTTCGGTTCTCCCGCTTTTGCGGCAGACCTCAGCGCCATGCAGCCGGTGATCGATCATATCCACGCCAATCTCGACCAGCCATTGCCGGTGAGCGAACTTGCGGGCATCGTCGGTCTCAGCCGCGCGCATTTTTCCCGCAGTTTTGCCGAAAGCGAAGGCATGCCGCCTGCCGAATATGTGCTGCAACAAAGGCTGCAGCGTGCAGCAAAACTTTTGACGAAGGCCGACTTCCTGCCGGTCAAGGAAGTCTCGATCATGTGCGGCTTCGAAGATTCCAACTATTTTTCCAAGGTCTTCCGCCGCGTTTACGGCATCACGCCCACAGAGTTTCGAACCACCGGCATGTATGCAAGCATCGGCAACGCCAGACATCGATCGGCATGATCAGGCCCCGGCTGACATCTCAGCGCGTCGCCGCCGGAAATGACACAGGGAAATTTCCGTATTGCCTGCTTGCTCGTAAAGACATTGGAGCCAGAGCCTTTTTTAATCCGGAGGACCCGACAGAAGCGATATTTTTTGACCAATGTTCCAGCCCGAGCCAACCTTGACACCAAATGAATGTGACTTAATCTATTTCGCGGATCAGAGCGTTGTTGGAGGCAGCGGCTCAAATCAGATCCTGACCCGGGAGGAGACACTCGTGAGGAATACAGCACTCATTCTTGCACTGGCGGCGACGACTTTCTTAGCCGCGCCGCATGACAGCCCGGCACAAGAGGCCATCACGGGCGACATCGTCGGAAAGCCCGACGCACCCAACAAGCTGGTTTTCCGGATGACCACGGATGGTCCGCGCAACAACGAGCCGGCTTACGCACAAGGCTACAGCAAGCTGTTCGACGACTTCATCGGCAAGCATTCCGACTGGCAGATCGAGTTGCAGATGATGTCGGGGGATATCGGACAGGAACAAGCGCGCATGCTCGAGCAGGCCAAATCGGGATCGGCCCCCGATTGTGCAGCCGTCGATTCCTTCGTGTTGCCGCTCTTCAAGAAAGCCGGCGTCTTGCAGTCCTTCTCACCTTACTTCACCAAAGAGGAAATTGACCAGCTCTTTCCCTTCATCCGCGAGGGAATAACTGGGTCGGACGGCAACATCTACGCATGGTGGTGGTCGACGGACCTTCGCGTCCTTTACCGCAACAAGGAAATTGTTCCTGATGCGCCACAGACCTGGGACGACTTGAAGAAGGCAGCCCTTTCCTCGGTCGAACAGGGAATGGAAGGCGTTCTGTTCAACGGCGGCCGCTATGAAGGAACAACATTCGACTGGCTCGCCAATTTCTGGGCCCAAGGCGGCAAATTGGTGGATGACAATGGCAAGCCGATCTTTGGCGAGGGAGAAAACCGCGACAAATTCATCAAAGCCGTCAACTATTACCGCGATCTCGTTGAGTCCGGAGCCGCTCCGAAACGTGTGGCGACCATTGGCAACTATGACGACTTCAATGCAGCGGCTGCGGCCGGCACGACGGCGCTGTTCGTCGGCGGCAACTGGCAATACGCACAGCTCAAAGCAGCGCTTGATGCTGACGAATTCGCCAAATGGACTTTCTCCCCGCTTCCTGGCCCGGCATCGGACCAGCGCTCAACGGGCACCGGCGGCTGGACGGTGGCGGCTTTCAGCAAGGACACTGAAAAGGTGAAGCTGTGCGCAGAACTTGCCCGCGACATCTATATGGGACCTGCCAACGCGCTGCAGGAACAGCTTCCGACCCGCGCCGATCTCTATGACAAATACGAAGTGTTTTCCTCAGACGCCAACAAGACCTTTGCGGCAGCGCTGAAGTTCGGGCAGGCAAGGCCCGGCGCACCCGTCTATCCTGAAATCTCAAATCAGATTCAGATCATGATGGGCAAGGTCCTGACGGGCGTCCAGCCGACCGAGGCCGCCGTCGACGAGGCATTCGGCGCTTCTCTTAGCGCCTTCAAACGCAGCTGAACACCATCTGGCGGCGCGGGCCGAAAACGCCTCGTGCCGCCAGGAAGCCTGTGCAACCGCTGCCTAACGATGAAATGGCCGGATCGGACCGATGATGGATGCAAGCATTGCCGCCAGGGGCCCCCAGAGGATCGGCAGGAGAGCCGCCGGACGGCAT
Source organism: Rhizobium mongolense USDA 1844 (assembly GCF_000419765.1). Classification (GTDB taxonomy): domain Bacteria; phylum Pseudomonadota; class Alphaproteobacteria; order Rhizobiales; family Rhizobiaceae; genus Rhizobium; species Rhizobium mongolense. The sequence goes on from NZ_ATTQ01000011.1 coordinate 158,144, forward strand.
AGTCCCTCCCCGCTGCCTTGGCTTATACCGCTCATTCTTGTCCTTGGCGTCTTTTATCTTTACCCCTTGCTGGACGTCTTTCGCTTTGCGTTCACCAACGTCTCGCTGCTTGGCACGGACGAAGAATATACGCTGCAGACGATCGTCACCACATTGTCAAAACCCGAGCTCTTGCAAATCCTGTGGGTGACATTCGTCTTCACGGCGTCAAGCGTCGTCGTGCAGCAATTCTTCGGGCTTTTCATCGCCTTGCTTGTTTTGCACAGCGAAAAGCGCCGGCTCTTCGGCTCGACGATCGTGCGAACAACAGCCCTTGTCGCCTGGGTTGTTCCGGGCATCGCCGGCGGCATCATCTGGAAAATGCTTTTCAACGAAGCGCCGTTTGGCGGATTGAACAGTCTCTTGCGCCTGATCGGTGTTCCGGCTGTGCAGTGGTTGTCGGATCCGCACATGGTCATGTGGTCGGTCGTGATTTCCAATGTCTGGCGCGGCACGGCGTTCTCGATGGTTGTGATGTATGCGGCGAGCAAGGCCATCGATCCTGTTCTTTACGAGGCTGCCGAAGTTGACGGCGCAAATCCGTGGCAACGGCTGATCTATATCACTCTACCCCAGCTGCGGACCGCTATCCTCGTCAACATGATCCTCATCACGATCCAGACCCTGAACACGTTTGACGCAATCATTTCGCTCACCGGCGGCGGCCCCGGCCGCGCGACCGAGGTTCTCTCGCTATACACCTTCAACGTCGTGTTCCGAAATTACGACCTTGCGGCCGGCGCGGTCTTATCGATCCTGATGCTTACAATCAGCCTTGGCCTTGCACTCGTCTATGCTCGTTTTCTGCCAAGAGGAGAACCGAATTGAGGCCTCTCAGACAAGATCGCATTGGCGATGCGCTAAGCTATCTGTTCCTTGCCATAACGTTTCTTTTCTTCGCCTGGCCGTTGCTTTGGCTGCTGTCGCTTGCGCTAAGAACGCGCAAGGAAATCTTTCTGGGCGTGAGCCGTCTCATCCCCAAAGCGCCAACTTTGGAAAATTTCGCCGCCATCTTATCCTCCGACAAGTTCGCAGGATATCTTTGGAATGCGTTGATCCTGTCCTCGTGCAGCGCAATCGGCTGCCTGATCGTGGCGCTGCCTGCAGCTTATGCCTTCTCCCGATTTCCGTTTCGCGGCAAGGGAGCTTGGATGATGGTCCTGCTTGCCTTTCAGATGATTTCACCGCTTGTTATCATGGTGCCGCTCTACCGTTACATGGCAGCAATTCACCTTACCGACAGCCATTTCGGTGCAACAATGGTCTATATTGCACTCGCGGTACCAATGGTGACGTGGATATTGAAGGGCTCAATCGACGGCATTCCGAAAAGCCTCGACGAAGCTGCAGTCATTGACGGCTGCGGTCATTTTAGCGTCTTTTGGCGCATCATCCTTCCCTTGTCGGCACCAGGCATCGCCTCAGCCTTCATCATCTCGGTCATCGCCGGCTGGTCGCAGTTTCTCGTCCCATTTCTTCTCATCAGCAAGGAATCGCTCATGCCCATTGGCGTGGGGATATTCCAGTATGCCGGAACACAAAACGACTCCTCCCTCCAGTTGCTGGCAGCGGCCTGCCTTGTATCGGTCGTTCCAGCCATTGTTGCCTTTCTCGCCCTCCAGCGGCTCATCCTCGGCGCCATGACGGAGGGCGCCGTCAAGGGCTGACATTGCATTCACATCTCAGGATCTCATCATGACGCTTACTCTGACCCAACGCCTCGACCGCATTCGCGTCCGTATCGCAGAGCTGGAACATTGGCGTTCGCGCGAAACAATTGAGATAGACAGCTGGACCTTTGAAGGAGAGCCAATCGCATTGGGCGACTCATGGCCACGCAAAGACGGCACGGTGCGCTTTTCCGGCGCAATCACCTTGCCCGGCCATTGGCCCCTTGACGACGCTCGGCTCGTGCTTGACCTTGGCGGCGAAAGCCTGATCACGATCGCCGACGAGACGGGCAATGAGACACGGCTCGGCCTCGATCCCTATCACCGGGAATTCCTTGTCCCTTCGCGCAGCATCCGCATCTCTTCCGAAACTGTCGCGCGCCTGCCCTTTGGAGAACCTGTGCGGCACCCGAGGTTGGAACGTGGTGCAGTCATCTGGCTAGACACTGCCGTTGACAGGCTCTGGCTGCTCTTGCGGCAGATCACGGAGGCGGCCGAAATCCTCGACGGTCACGAGGTCATTCCGCATCTCCTGGATGTCGCCGAACACGCCATGCGCGGCCTCGACTGGCCGTCGGCTACCGCAGCCTATGTCGCGCGTACGGCGCCCTCGCCGGTCCAGCAGAAGATCTGGCAGTTGCCGCCACTTGAGGTTTCACCTGAAGGTCTTAACCAGAGCCAGCGGGCCAGTGTGCTCGAAGCCTACGAAGCACTTGTTGTACAGCTTAAGCAACTGCGCGAGCGTTTTCCGCCGCAAGGCGAGATCGCACTGACCGGGCATGCGCATATCGATCTTGCATGGCTTTGGCCCTACAGCGAAACCCGGCGGAAGATGCGCCGTACATTCCACACGGCGTTGTCGCTCATGGAGCAATCGTCCGATTTCCGCTTTAATCAGTCCACAGCCCACTACTATGCGCAGATTGCCGAAGACGATCCAGGCTTGCTGGCGCGCATCATCGAACGGGCAAAGGCAGGCCAATGGGAAACGCTTGGTGGCATGTGGGTCGAACCCGACACCAACATGCCGACCGGCGAGAGCCTCAGCAGGCAGATCCTTTATGGCCAGCGCTATTTCGAAAAGACCTTCGGGGTTCGCCATACCGTCTGCTGGCTGCCCGATTGCTTTGGTTTTTCCGGCGCCCTGCCCCAGCTTCTGCGTCAGGGCGGCATGAACAGCTTCTTCACAATTAAGGTCAACTGGTCGGAAACCAATCAGTTCCCGGCCGACCTCTTCTGGTGGGAAGGGCTCGATGGCAGCAGGGTCCTTGCCCACACATTCGACAATCCGATGCAGGGCTACAATGGCTTCGTGCGCCCGGATTGTTTCGTTCCGACCTGGAAGAACTTCCGCCAGAAGGACAAGCACGAAACCACGCTGCTTGCCGTGGGCTACGGCGATGGCGGCGGCGGCGTGACGCCGGAAATGATTATGCGAGAAGAGCAGCTGCGCTTCTTCCCGGCTTTGCCGCAAGCACGCTGGACACGGGTCCACGACTTCTTCAAGAATGCGCATGACACGGCAGCCAAGAAGGACCTGACGGTCTGGCAAGGGGAGATCTATCTCGAACTGCACCGCGCAACGCTCACAAGTCAGAGTGCCGTCAAGCGGCTGCACCGAAAAGCAGAGCGCAGTCTGGTTACCGCCGAGACGCTGGCCGGCCTTGCTTATCTCCTGGGGGGCGAGCAGCCGGCATCGATGGAGCGCTCATGGCGTGTCGTCTTAAAGAACGAGTTTCATGACATCCTGCCCGGCTCCTCGATTGCCGAGGTCTATGTCGATGCCGCCAACGAACTCGACGCAGTCGTGGCAGAGGCTCGCTCAACTCAAATGGCGGCGATGAAATCGATAGCGGCGCAACTGCCGGTTGGAGAAGGCAACAATGTTCTGGTGGTCAATCCGTCGCTTTCCGAGCGTCCCATCCGCTTGACGCTATCGGACGGCAGCACGATCTCGGCCGATGGACAGATCGCGCCGCTTGGGCTTGCTGTTCTGGCGAGCAAAGCACTCCAGCCAAAGACCGGCCTTTCGGCCGGGCGCGACTATCTGGAAAACGCTGTCCTGAAAGTGAGGCTTGCCAACGACGGCTCGATCGCCAGCATTTTGCACAAGCCAACAGGACGTGAGGCGCTTGAGGGCTGCGGCAATCGCCTTTTCGTCTATCCCGCCGACAAGCCGCGCAATTGGGACGCCTGGGATGTCGAAGAAGACTACGTGGCTCGTGGCGAAGAGATCACTCATCTCGACAGCCTTGAACTGATTGAGAACGGCCCCCACCGGGCGGCGATCAAGATCGTTCGAACCTGGCGCCACTCGCGCATTACGCAGGTTCTGTCGCTCGGTGCCAACGCGCGGCGGCTGGACATACAGACAGAACTCGACTGGCATGACCGGCGTGTCTTCCTTCGCACGCTGACGGGCGTTGCCGTGCGTCACGCGAGGGCAACCTGCGAATGCGCCTACGGGGTCGTGGAACGTCCGACCCATTCGAACACGTCCTGGGACGCTGCGATGTTCGAAGCGCCTGCCCACCGCTTTGCCGATCTTTCGGAGCCCGGCTTTGGCGTTGCCATCCTCAATGACGCAAAGTATGGCCACAGCGTGCGTGGCAATGTCCTGGGCCTCTCCCTCCTGCGCGCGCCGGTCTATCCCGATCCGCTTGCCGACGAAGGCATCCAGACTTTTACCTATTCACTGATGCCACATGAGGGCTCGTGGTACGAAGGGGGTGTGAGGGAGGAGGCCGAAGATCTAAACCAACCTCTGTTGGCCGTCGCCGTCGCAGATCGCGCAACGGGCAGATGGCAGCCGCTCGCCGCGGTCGGGATTGATGCGGCACTTTCCGCTGTCAAGCCCTCGGAGGACGGCGATGGCCTCATCGTGCGCGTGTACGAGCCTGCCGGGCGGCGCGGGAACTTTGAATTGCGCCTTCCGCCGCGTTGGCAGAACATGGGCGTCGTCAGTATCCTCGAAGAGCCGATGGAGAAGGTGCCGAATGCCGGTTTGCGCCCCTTTGAGGTCAAGAGCTGGCGAATAGCCAGGACGTGATCCGATACGGCTCGATGCAACACCGCTCTTGGGGCGCTTTTCGCATCCACGACAATCGCCTAGTTTGCGTTGAGATTAGGTCACGGCGAAGGGATACCGGGATTGATACTGTCGGGCTCGAATACGGAGCAGGCTGCGGCGGCCAATCGGGCCATGATTCTCGCCGCAATTCACCGCGGCGCCCCGATCTCGCGCACGGAGCTTGCCCACCAATCGCGGCTGACGAAACAGGCCGTCACCCGCATCGTGGATCGATTGCTCGATGAAGGACTCGTTATGGAGGCGCGCCGCAGGCACGGCCTGCGCGGACAACCTGCCATCGAGCTGGAGATCGATCCCGAAGGCGTGTTTTCGGTCGGCGCGAATATTGATCGCGATCACCTCACGATCGTCGCTGTGGATGCAGCCGGCACGGTGCGCGGACGCATCCATCACGAAAGGCGCTTTCTGCTACCGGACGACTTCGCGGGCTTGATGGCAGACGCGCTATCTTCCTTCAGACGCCGCAGGGTCATCGAAGAAGCTCGTCTGGCGGGGATTGGCCTTGCTATTCCTGACTGGCTCGGAGAGGTTAAAGTCGTCGGCTTTCCATCAGAATACCGGCGATGGAATGGCTATGACGTGCGCGGTGCGCTGGAGGCAATTTCCGATCATCCGGTGTTCATCGACAACGACGCCAACGCTGCTGCGCTCGGTGAAATCGAGTATGGCCTCGGCACGGAAATCGGCAGTTTCTTTTACATCCTCGCCAATGCCTGTCTCGGCGGCAGCCTCGTCATAGATGGGGTCCGTCATAAGGGCGCCAGCGGAATCGGCGGAGAAATTGGCTGGCTGCCGGTCGTCTTTGATGATGGCCCGTTGGCCGGTAGCACCCAACCACTCGGCGAAATGTTCTCGCTGTTCATCCTGTTTGACTATCTTGAGCGCAACGGCATCAAAGCGACAACCCCGGGAGATCTTCTCAACCTCGACGATGCGGGACGCAGCCGCGTCAGCAGGTGGCTGCGCAAGATCAGCATCAAGCTTGCCCAAGCAATTGTCGATATCGGCATGATCGTTGATCCGGAAGGTGTTCTCATCGGTGGTCGCTTTCCTGTCCGTCTAATTGATGAACTGCTTGTCTACGTCCACGAGGAGATTACCCGGCTTGGCGCACGAGCGCCGTTCCTTCACCGGGCGGCCGGCTCGGAAGATGCCGCGGCTCTGGGTGCCGCCGCAATCCCGCTTGCCCATCGCCTGGGGTTGCCATCCGCCGAACCGGGTCAGAGGTTTCGAAATCCAATCAGCAGCCGACAGTCCCAGGACCCGGCAGCGTGACAGTTGGCAGGGCGCGTCAAGCGATCATGGACGGTCATCGGGCAAAAGTGTCTCGGAGAACGGTCGCAATGCGGCGCCGACAGCGACCCCTGCCCACGGAAAGGACGCCCGCCGCACGGATGGTATCCAAGGCGCAATCACGAGATCGCGAATTTTGTCGTCCCGTTCGCGCGACAGGCGCGCAATGATTGCCTCGAAAACATCGTCGGGCAGAGCACCACCGATGAGGATGGCGCCCGGAGCGATAAATCCTGAAATCGCCAGGACCGCCTCATGAAGATGGCGCGCAGCAATCGCCACCCAGCCATCGGTTGCGCCCGGGTGGGCTGCAAGGTACGCTTTGAGCGAGGGCAAGGTCGCGACTTCGTTCAGGCTTGCACCATCAACACCCGAGCGCATGTCGCCGATCTGGCCAGCCAATCCGTGAACACCCCGAAACGGCCGCCCGCCGATCAAAAGCCCGGCGCGCACAGTCTCGTCGACGATGACGATCACCAGACCGCCTTCGCGGTCACCTATGCCCAACATACGCTCGGCATTGACCGCCGCCTCGGTGTCATCAAGAAAAAAGAGCGGGCCAGCGTCCAATTCAAGGCTAGCCTCGATGGCTTTCCGATCGAGCGGCAACCCGGCCGAGAGAGCGATGCCGCATCCCAGCAGTTTGCCAGAGAGGCCAGCGGCATGGCGGATGTGCAAAACAGCCTCCTTGATTTCTTCGGATTTTGTGAAAGCGCGCTGTTGAGGGATCCTGCCGGCAAGATCCATGACGACAGCTTCGCCGCCATGCGCACCGAGGCGGATTCCCAAGGAATATGCGGCGTCGGCTCGCAACGAGAACTCGAGCGCCGTGTAGTGCGCAGTTGTGGGACGCTTTTTCCCGCTGACCAGGCCCGCATCGGCCAGGCGGCGCATAATCCCCGTTATAGCCGGCTCCGTGAGCCCAAGATGCCTGGAAAGCTCCTGGCGGGTAAGCGGCCCAAAGCGGCGCAGGAGCCCCATGGCCGTGCGGGAATTGTGATCTGCAATGTCGACCGGGCTGATGCCTGGACGATCATCGTTGCGATCCCGCCCCCTCGATGCGCCAGATATCGAAAGCCGCCGTCCTGTTTTCAAATCAAGCCATTCCCGCTACGATCGACAATGCAATACCGGGTCTTCGCCTGCATCAAAATGAAAAAATGCGCTTACGGGCAAACTGAAGGAATGGCGCCGCCCTCAAACGGCAGCCGGAACAGGCGAACCGCCCGAGCGCGCCGGTCATTCCCTGTACACGTTTCAGAACAGGCGTGACGCTTTCATCATTCAATCACGCCTGTCCTTAGCGCCGCGGCCACCAGAGCCGTGTCTTTGTAGACTGCAAATGTATCCTTCAGCGCTTCGATATGCGTTCGCACGGTATGCACCGAGCACCCGAGGATGATCGCAATCTCCTGCGCGCTCTTTCCGTCGCACATGAGCGTCAGGATTTCCCTCTCTCGCTTGGTGATGTGGATCTCGTTCAAGTTCTTCCTCTTCGCTTACCGCATTGCGTGGCTCCTAATAGATATAGGTGCGTCGTGGGCTCGCCGGAGGCAGAACGAACCCGTTTTCGAGAATTCTGGGTGCACCTCGTGCAACAATGCGTCACCGCTACCCGGTCTGAGCATTGCGGCGGTCTCGACCGCACCCTTTGTTCAGTTCAAACCGGCATCGAACGGTTACGGCTCGCAGCATCTCCGTCAGTCTCCAGCTCGCGCGTTCTCTCAATGGCAGAACCTGCGGCCTTATATAAGCACTTGCGGAGCGAAGCACGACGGCAATCATGCCGGAAGTGTCGGCGTGTTTGCACGCGCAGAAGCGATCGCGACACGACCTGGTTGAGCAATTTCGCAGAAAAGCCATTGCGATTGCGTCCGACGCACTTTACGGTTGTGTTTTGTGTCACCTGCTGCAAAGGTAGATTATGCTTAGTTCCTTCCGTATTCTGGAGATTATGCAGCAGGGTGTCGCGCTGCTGGATGCAGACTTGCGGGTTGTGGTTTTCAACGATCGGATAGGCAAACTGTTGCAGGCCCCCAAAGGGGCTATTGACGTCGGCGTCAGCGCGACAAGGATGGCTGCTCAGATTCCGATCCTTGGCCGGACGCAGCAATCCGACGACAGTCAAGAGAGCTGGCTCACGCATCTCCTCACACGTTCAACCTTGTTCTATCAGGAGATCTCAGTCGGTGACCGGATCGTCTCGCTGACCTCCACGCCGGTGGACGATGGCGGATGGTTGATCAGCTGTGATGACATTTCGGCGCTGGCCAGCATAAGAAGGGATATGGCCGATCAGAACCGCCGCTTCGATGCGGCACTGGCAAACATGCCGCACGGTCTGTGCATGTTCGATGCTGACAAGAACCTGTTGCTGTGCAACGCAGGCTATTGTCGCTTGTACGACCTGCCCGAAACCTTGACACGGCCGGGAACGCCTCTTTGGCAAATCCTCGACTATCGGCAAACAGCTGGAAACGCACCGGTTCAGCAGGAGGCGTATTTCGATGTTGTCGTCGAAGCCGCGCTAAAGGGTTCCGCTGCCAGTGAGAATATCGTCTTGATGGACGGCAGGGTGATAAAGATCACACATAACCCGATGGAAAATGGCGGCTACGTCGCAACCCATGAAGACGTCACCGAATCCGTGCGCGCCGAAGAACAGATCAAACACATGGCTGGTCACGACCCGCTGACTGGCCTGCCCAATCGCACGCTCCTACGTGAGAAGCTTGAAAAGGAATTGGCCCTTGGTAACGGGGGCAAGCGCAGCGCGCTATTATGCCTGGATCTGGACCACTTCAAACATGCGAATGATACATTGGGGCATGCCGTCGGCGACCTCCTGCTTAAGGCCGTAACCGACAGGCTGAAGACATGCCTGGGTGAGGGCGATAGCATTGCCCGGCTGGGCGGCGACGAATTCGTCGTCTTTCAGGAGGAGGTCCAAACGAAGGAACGCGCCGCGGCACTTGCCCAAAGACTTGTCAATGCCATCGGCGAAACGTTTATCGTCGAGGGGCAGCCTATTCAAATCGGGGTAAGCATCGGCATTGCGATTGCTCCTGACGACGGCGACACGGCAGATGGTGTGCTGAAGAATGCCGACACCGCTCTCTACAAAGCAAAAACGGGCGGCAGAGGCACCTATTGTTTCTTCGAGCCTGCATGGATGCCGGCATCCAGAAGCGGCGCAAACTCGACGCCGACCTTCGGCAGGCTATCGCAGGCGGCCAGTTCGAGATCTACTATCAGCCGCAGGTCAATGCAGGAACCGAAGAGGTTGTCGGCTTCGAAGCACTCTTGCGTTGGCACCATCCCGAGCGGGGCCTGGTTTCACCGGATGAATTCATCCCGCTGGCGGAAGAAACCGGCTTGATCGTGCCACTCGGAGAATGGGTGTTGCGCCAGGCCTGCAAAGATGCCGCAAACTGGCCGGGGCATGTAAGGGTTGCGGTGAACCTTTCACCAGTCCAGTTCAGAAGCCCCTCGCTTACCCATACGGTTATTTCTGCCCTTGCTGATTCCGGTCTGTCGGCTTTTCAGCTTGAACTCGAAATCACCGAATCCGTCCTCCTCACTGACAGCGAGACGGCCCTAGCAACCCTGCACCACATCAAGGGGCTTGGAGTGCGGATTGCGATGGACGACTTCGGTACCGGATATTCCTCCTTGAGCTATCTGAGGCTTTTCCCGTTTGACAAGATCAAGATCGATCAATCATTCATCCGTGAACTTGGAGATTCCAAGGATTGCGCTGCCATCGTGAAGGCGGTGGTTGATTTGGGATCCAGCCTCGGTATCACGACCACTGCCGAAGGCGTCGAAACGACCAACCAGCTCGATCAAGTGAGGGAGCACGGCTGCACCGAAATTCAGGGATATTTCTTCGGAAAACCTCTGCCTTTCAGTCATGTCGAGAAACTCTTGCGTAAAGGCTCGCCTTCCCAGTCGCGCTGAGAAGCCTTCGGAAGCCAAGCCGCCTGGCCGCTTCTTGTCTGACCAAAACGCGGCAGACCATCGCAGTGAATAGGCTTCGCCGCAGCATTCCCTCAAAGCACGACCAGGCGCCAGCGCAGATGGAAGAACGCTACTCCTTGTGCCTTAGGAAGACCGTCGCGAGCGGCGGCAATGTCAGAAGGACGGAATACTGCTTGCCGTTACTTGGCTGGCGTTCTGCCCGGACCTCAGTCTGGCCAAGATTGGCCCCCCCGTAGATCGCCGCGTCGGTATTGAATACCACCTGCCAGCGGCCCTCCGTGGGCACACCGACCCGGTAACCGTACCGCGGAACAGGGGTAAGATTGGACATAATCAGCATGAGCGACGAGCGGTCGGGCGAACTGCGAAGCATGCCGTAGACGGAGTTTTCCGCGTCGTCTGCGACCGCCCATTCGAAGCCAGCGGCATGAAGGTCGCTGAACTGTAGCGCCGGCTCTTGCGCATAGAGCCTGTTGAGGTCACGGATCAACCGCTGAATACCTGCATGAGCGGGACTGTCGAGCAGGTCCCAACGAACGGAGCCATCGTGGTCCCATTCACTCTCCTGGGCAAGCTCGCACCCCATGAAAATGAGTTTCTTGCCTGGATGCCCCCACATGAAGCCGTAATAGGCGCGCAGATTAGCAAGCCGCTGCCAGTGATCGCCGGGCATCTTTGCGAAAAGCGAACCCTTGCCGTGCACAACCTCGTCGTGGGAAAGCGGCAGCATGAAGTGTTCGGAATAAGCATAGATCATGCCGAACGTCATCGCCGAATGATGGTATTTGCGGTGAACTGGATCCTCCTGCATGTAGTGCAGGGTGTCATGCATCCAGCCCATGTTCCACTTGAAATCAAAGCCGAGGCCGCCGTCCTCGGGACGCGTCGTGACCCCTGGCCAGGCGGTCGACTCTTCGGCAGCCGTAAAGGCATGCGGGCACCGATGATGGATGATGCTATTCAGGTGCTTGAAGAATTCGACCGCCTCCAGATTCTCGCGTCCGCCATGGACGTTGGGGATCCATTCGCCCTCGTTGCGGCTGTAGTCGCGGTAAAGCATTGAGGCGACCGCATCGACGCGCAGACCGTCGACGTGATAGTGCTCCAGCCATTCAAGGGCACTGGCGATCAGAAACCCTTTCACCTCGTTGCGCCCGAGATTGTAGATCAGAGTGTTCCAGTCCTTGTGGAAGCCCTCGCGCGGGTCTTCGTGCTCGTAAAGCGCGGTGCCATCGAAGCGGGCAAGTCCCCAGACATCGGTTGGAAAATGCGCCGGCACCCAATCGAGAATGACGCCAATGCCGGCAGCATGGCAGCGATCGACGAAATAGGCAAAGTCATCCGGGAGGCCGTAACGGCCGGTCGGGGCAAAAAGGCCAAGTGGCTGGTAGCCCCAGGAGCCGCCGAACGGATGTTCCATGATCGGCAACAGTTCGATATGCGTAAAGCCGAGATCTTGGACATAGGGAACCAGCCTCTGGCTGAATTCGACCCAGTCGAGGGGCCGGTTTGCCTCCTCGGCAATCCGAAGCCAGGAGCCAAGATGCACCTCGTAAACTGACATTGCGCCTTCGAGCGCGCGCTCGGCGCTGTGAGCACGCATCCAGTCTTCATCGCTCCAGCGGAAGGGTTTTGAGGGCGCGACGATCGAAGCCGTAGAGGGTGCAGCCTCGCTGGCACGGGCAACCGGGTCGGCCTTTTGCGGCAGGAGATTGCCGTTGGCATCAATGAGTTCGAACTTGTAGCGTTCTCCATGCGTCAGGCGCGGGATGAAGAGTTCCCATACGCCGGCTGAAGGACGCAGTCGCATCGGATGCCGGCGACCATCCCAACTGTTAAAGTCGCCAACCACGGAAACCCGCCGCGCATTGGGTGCCCACAGACAAAATCGCACGCCCTGTATGCCATCGATCTCCATCGGAATGGCGCCGAGCGTGCGGCCGAGATCATAGTGGGTGCCCTGAGAAATCAGATGCAGGTCAAGCTCACCGAGCAGCAATCCAAAAATATAGGGATCCTCCGTCTCCTGCACGGCATCCGGCCAGTTGATGCGAAAGAGATAATTCGTCGTGCTGCCGATTGCCCCGGCAAACAGGCCACCTTCGTGAATCGTCTCCAGTCTGGTCAGCACGCGGCCGGTGTCAGCCTCGACGACGTCGACGGACGCTGCCCCGGGCAACAAGGCTCTTACGACGGTAAAATCGCCATACTGGTGGCGTCCGAGGATCGAGAATGGATCACCGTGACGGCCTTCGACGAGAGCCTGAAGGCCCTCCTGCACAGTGCCGATCATCAAGTCTGTGCGCTCGTATCTCATGCGACTTTCTCCAGCAGTCTCGATGCGATGGCCGAGAGACCGCCAAGCGGCAGCGCCAGCCAGTGGGGTCGGTTGCGCGCTTCATAGGCGATCTCGTAAGCGGCTTTCTCCAGTAAGAACAGATCGAGGATGCGACTGCGCGAATTGGTCGGAATATTGAGTTCGCGCACGCCTTCAATCACTCCGAAATAAGCACCGAGGAATGCCTGCTCGGCCAAGTCGGTGAAGCGCCCAACGAGTGCGCCGTGTCTTTGATCTTCCACCTCACTTACCCGTTCCAGGTCAAGATCGGCGGATGCCGCCAGGTAGCTAAACGACCTCAGGAGGCCTGCGACATCTCGCAGGGGATTGGTCTTTGCGCGTCGTTCGGCAAGATCGCGTGCGGGCTCTCCCTCAAAATCGATGATGTAGGCATCCCCTTCCGCAACCAGGACCTGGCCGAGATGGAAATCGCCGTGATTTCGGATCATCAGCGTACCGACTGCAGCCTTGGCGAGATCGTCAACAGCGTTCAAGAGATCCTCGCGCTTTTGGACGAGAAAGACGATCTGCTGCGCCAGCGCCGGCGCAAGACTGTCGCCGCTTGCCTTAAGCATGTCGAGGCTGCCGCGAATTTGCTCCCTTACAGCGTTTGCCCAGCGAGCGGCGTCCTCATCGGTGATGCGGACGGGCTTGAAGGCTACGTCTTCGGTCGGGCGCGCCAACGCCGCATGCAATTCGCCGAGCCGCTTGCCAACGGTCGCAGCGAACTCGACGAGCGGCTTGAAATGCTCGTCGGCCGCCTTGCCGTCGACGCCGGTCACCACGACCTCGTCGGTCGAGCGACGCAGATTGGCCAGCATCCAGTTCCACGCATCGCCCTGATTGCGAATGGCTCTTTGCACGATAATCAGCGTGTAGCGGCTGCCATCGGGCGTGATATGAACGACTTCTCCGAGCAGGTGCGCGGTATTGGCATATCCGACGCTGGTCAGCCGGCGCGTCATCTCCACTTCCGGATGGACACCGGGGAAGATATGGCGGATGAGTTTTACCATCGCCATATCGCCGACGATAAGCGAGCTGTTGGATTGCTCGGCAGAGAGCCAGTGCACTTGTATGTCATCATCGACGCTCATGCAGTCGAGCTGCGCGGTCCCTACAAACTCGATCTTGCCAGCGCGACCGGCGATGACGGCACGGTCACAGAGACCTCGTATGACGCCGCGTGCAAGACCTTCCATCGCAAATCCGTCAGTCAGGAAGCCGACGCGACGGCCCTGGCGGAGACGGGCAAGGGCAAGCTGCTGGGCCAGAGCGCTGGGCTGGCTGTCATCCCACGACACGGCAAGCGGCAGCAGGTATCTCTCATTGCGAGCTTCCAGCTCGGCTTCCAGTTCCGCAAACAAGATGTTGCCGGCGAACGGAAACGGCATGGCGGAAATCAGGGACGCACGCTTTAACCTCTCGCCCTTGGCGGCGAACCAGCGCCGCTTGCCAAGATAGGCCGGCAGCACCTCGCTCGAAAGCGTACCTGAAAGCCGGGGCTCATCGAGCAGTTCCTGCAGGTCGCGACGCACGACCATGGTCACCATGTCCTGCATCTGCTCGGGAGGCTCGGCGCGCCATGCGGGGCCATCAGTCTCCTGACTGAGCTGGAACCAGAAAAAACCATAAGGGGGCAGCGTGAGCAGATAGGTGAGTTGACCGATCGGCGGGAAAGGAGACATGCCCGTCAGCTCAATCGGGACGTAACCGGCAAAATTGGCAAGATCCAGCTCGACGGCTTGCGGCAGGCGCGACAGGTTGGCGACGCAAAGGATCGTTTCGCCTTGGTATTCCCTAAGATAAGCAAGGATCTTCCTGTTGCCGGGCGACAGGAACCGTAAGGAACCGCGCCCAAATGCAGTATGCTTGTTGCGCAAGGCAAGCATGTGCCGTGTCCAGTTGAGCAACGAATGGGCATCGGCCCCCTGCGCTTCGACATTGAGCGCTTCGTAGCCGTAAAGCGGATCCATGATGGGCGGCAGAACGAGGCGGGCGGGGTTTGCCTTCGAGAAACCGCCATTGCGGTCCGGGGACCATTGCATCGGCGTTCGCACGCCATCGCGGTCGCCTAGATAGATGTTGTCGCCCATGCCTATCTCGTCGCCGTAGTAGATCACGGGAGTACCGGGCATCGAAAGCAGAAGCGCGTTCATCAGTTCGACGCGGCGGCGGTCGCGCTCCATCAGCGGCGCAAGACGTCGCCTGATTCCGAGGTTGATGCGCGCGCGACGATCGGCGGCGTAGATGTTCCAAAGATAGTCCCGTTCATCGTCGGTGACCATCTCGAGTGTCAGCTCGTCATGATTTCTCAGGAAGATCGCCCATTGGCAACTCTCCGGAATTTCGGGCGTTTGCCGCATAATATCGGTGATCGGAAACCGATCTTCCTTGGCGATTGCCATATACATGCGCGGCATCAAGGGGAAGTGGAATGCCATGTGGCATTCATCGCCGTTGCCGAAATAATCGCGGGTATCCTCCGGCCATTGATTGGCCTCGGCAAGCAGCATCTTGCCAGGGTGAGTGGAATCGAGTGCTGCACGGATCTTCTTCAGGATTCCATGCGTCTCTGGCAGGTTCTCGTTGATTGTCCCCTCGCGCTCGACCAGATAGGGGATTGCGTCCAGTCGGAAACCATCGATTCCGGTTTCCAGCCACAAGCGCATCACGCTTAGAAGCTCTTTCAGCACCAGCGGATTATCGAAATTGAGGTCGGGCTGGTGGGAATAGAACCGGTGCCAGTAATAGGCGCCGGCGACAGGATCCCAGGTCCAGTTGGACTTTTCAGTGTCAAGAAAGATGATCCGGGTTTCCGGGAACTTCTGATCCGTGTCCGACCAGACGTAGAAGTCGCGTTCTGGCGAGCCGGGAGGCGCATGGCGCGCCCGCTGGAACCACGGATGTTGATCGGAGGTGTGGTTGATGACGAGCTCGATAACGACTCGCAGCCCACGTTGATGTGCGGCTTCGACGAAGGCCTCGAACTCCTCCATGGTGCCGTAGTCCGAACTGACATTGGTGTAGTCGGCGATATCGTATCCATCGTCACGGCGCGGGGACGGGAAGAACGGCAAGAGCCATATGACATTGGCTCCGAGCGAAGCGATGTGATCGAGCTTCTCATGCAGTCCCTCGAAGTCGCCGATGCCGTCTCCATTGGCGTCGAAGAACGACTTGATGTGGAGCTGGTAAATGACGGCGTCCTTGTACCAGAGGGGATCGGAATCTTGCGTGCTTGTCTGCGTCTCGGTCTGCGTCTGACTGCGACTTGTGGTTGCGACATCCATTGTGCTTCCTCCCTTATCTCACACGCCAGATCGAAAACGGCAGCCCGGCGTGCGGATCGAGTCGAAGGCGCTGAACCTTGCCGGTCCAGGTGAATTTGTGACCGTCGATCAGGTCTTCGAGATCGAGCGCGGCATGGTCCGCGAGGTTCCATGACCAGAGCGGAATTTCCACATCTGCCTCGTGGGCATTATGCGGATCGAGATTGACAGCGATCAGCAGAGCGTTCTCGCGCCCGGGGCTCGCCTTTTCGTAGAACATGATGTTGTCGTTCCAGGCTGTGAGAAGCTGCAGGCCATGGTGGGAATGCAAAGCCGGGTTTTCCTTGCGGATGCGGTTGAGCATCGTGATTTCGGACTTGATGTTGCCCGGCCGATCATAGTCCCAGGCCCGGATCTCGTATTTTTCTGAGTCGGCATATTCCTTGCGCTTGGCGTCCGGACGACCCTCGCAAAGCTCAAAACCGTTATAGACCCCCCATAGTCCCGACAGTGTTGCTGCGAGCGCGGCACGGATGAGATAGGCCGGCCGAGGCGCGTTTTGCAGAAAGTCAGGATTGATGTCGTGCGTATTGACGAAGAAGTGCGGACGGAAGAATTCCTTGGGTTCTTCCGTCGTGATCTCACGCATGTACTGTTCCAGTTCCCACTTGGCGTTGCGCCAGGTGAAGTAGGTGTAGGACTGCGAGAATCCGACCTTGGCGAGCCGGTACATCACCTTGGGTTTCGTGAAGGCTTCCGACAGGAATACGACCTCCGGGTGCCGGGCTCGGATATCAGCAATCAGCCACTCCCAGAACGGGAAAGGCTTGGTATGCGGATTATCGACCCGAAACAGCTTTACGCCGTTGTCGACCCATTTTTGAACAACGTCGCGCAGCGCAATCCATAAGGACGGGATTGCCTCACCCGCGTAGAAGTCGACATTGACGATGTCCTCGTATTTCTTAGGAGGATTTTCCGCATAGCGTATGGTCCCATCCGGTCGCCAGTCGAACCAGCCCGGATGCTGCTTTAGCCACGGGTGATCGGGAGAAGCTTGAATTGCAAGGTCTAGCGCTATCTCCAGGCCCTCGTCCTTTGCCGCATCGACCAACCGCCGGAAGTCCTCGAAGCTGCCGAGTTCGGGGTGAATTGCGTCATGGCCGCCCGCCTGCGAGCCAATCGCGTAAGGACTGCCGGGGTCGCCTGATTCTGCACGCAGGCTGTTGTTCTTACCCTTGCGATTTGTTGTACCGATCGGGTGAATAGGCGGAAAGTAGAGCACGTCGAAGCCCATTGCGCGAATGGCAGGCAACCGCTTGATAACGTCATCGAATGTGCCGTGACGGTTCGCATCGCCGCTCTGGGAGCGCGGGAATATCTGGTACCAGCTTGCGAAGGCGGCAGCCGAACGCTCGGCATCGAGCGGGATGACTTGAGACCGGAGCCGGTAAGGACGCCTATCTGCAGCCGCCATCAGCTCGGCGGTTTCTGTGGCGAGCAGGATTTCGGTGCGCCGTGCATCCTGCGTCTCCGTCAGTTCGTCGAACAAGGCTTTCAGTCGGCTCTTGATCTGGCCGTCGGCGTGATCGAGCGCGTCCAGCACGAGGTTGATGCCTTCCTGGATTTCCAGCCGGAGATCGAGACGTGCCTCGTGCTTCTTAACCAGTTCATAGCGGTAGATCTGGAAGGGGTTGCGCCATGCTTCCACGACGAATTCGTGCCGCCCTAGGCGCTTTGTCACGAATTCCGCTCGCCAGCGGTCATTTTCGACGAGCTCCATGCGGACTTCGTTCCACCCGCTCTGGTCGGCCGGGCGCCAAAGAAGCGCCGCCGACAGGGGGTCGTGACCGTCTCCAAAAATATCGGCTTCAACCTTTATCGTTTCGCCGACAACGCGTTTGACCACGAAACGGCCCTCGTCGACCGCCGGCGTGATTTTTTCGATTGCCAATCTGGCAGACGCTGCGGCCTCGCTTGCTGCAGGTACGGCAAATGCGTCAATGATGGGCACGGACGACAGTCCCTCGAAAACGCGAAGCTCACCCGGTTTCAACTTCAGTTGGGCATCAAGGATCTCATCGCCGGCCTGCGGGTTGCTCAGCGGCAGAAATGAGGATGCGGCCTCCCGCACAAGATTGAACGGAGCGCCAACGCTGCGCCGCAGGTCACGATTGAGGACGACGACACGCACTTTCTGTGAGCTTGGCATATCCTCTTGATCCGTCTGCATCAGAGCAACGGCCGGCGTTTGGCTGGTGGAGATGAGCTTGAGCGGGCGACGTGCGAAACCGGCAGCCGTCTTGTTCGTCCAGGCGTTGACGGCGCGGATATCGCCGGAAAGGTCGAACGCGCCCTGTTCGCGAAGGCCGCGCAGGCCGGTCCCGTCCCCATGCATCGGATCAAGCGGTGCGGCGGCACCATACTCGAAGCCCATTGGGATCATGAGGCCGCTGGCAAATGTCGAAGACAGCCGCAATGCTCGAACGGCCTTGCGCTGTAAGACCTCCCAGCTGTCGGTGCCGTGGGCGACGCGCTTGCCGAACGGCGCTTCCGGAAAGGTGATCTGATAACCGAGCTGCCGCTGGATCTGGTATTCCTCCATGATCCAACGTTCCTCGAGGTCCCACCATGCCAGCGAAGAGAAGCTGCCATCAAAACCTGTTCCCTCCAGGGCCTTGCGGACTTCGAAGTCGCTGCCCGGCGTCCAAGCCAGAAAGGCTGTTTCCGGCGCAGACTTGCGGGTCGACAGGATAATGTTGAACCAGGCTTCCGGCGCCAGGCTTGCGATGCCGAGGCAGCGAAAGCCTGCAATTCCGAGGCCGGTAAGCAGCTTCATCCGAGCGAGCCAGTCGTCGAGATGGCCAGGATCACGTGTAGGATCGATGCGCCGGCTGCCGGCTTTGTGCGGCGGCACGCGCGGATCGGCGACGACTGAACCTGAAGCCTCGTCGACCGCCACCCGATCAATGGCCAGGTCGAGCATAAGCTTGAGCTTGTTGTCTGTTGCGGCTCGGACCAAGGCTCCGACGGCCTCAGTGACAGAACTTCCCAGCCCCAATGCCGGATCGAGGCGATTGTAGCCTTTCGTGACAAAGACACTGCTGTTATGACCGCGTTCGAAAAATGGAGCCGTTAGGACCGTGTCGAAACCGAGGTCTCTCGCATGCGCAAAAACCTCCTTCCACGCCGCCAAACCCTTCAACATCAGGGGATGCACGTAGTAGATCTGCGGCGGAAGTTGCGAGCTTCGCGACACGAATTGCGGGCGCGTGTTCATCGTGAGTCCCTAACCTTTTCAGCATTAACTGCAAGGCCGCCGTGCTTGTTCCTTTTTTTTACTGGCGCAATTGACCATCATTTCCGGACATGGCGCCGGGTTGGGTACGGGATCTCGCTGATCGGATGACGATCTGGCGAGCGTGGTGCGCGCTGTAAGCCGCCTGTCCTAAAGGGTCCGGAAAGCCGCAGTTTGCAGTCGATACTGCTGCCATGGCAGCGCGCATAAGACAGCGCCGTCCGGGGCCGGGCCGATCAGCCACGCATCGAGTGCTACCGTTTAGGGAAGATCCTGGAAGCACACCTAAGCGCGCCAATTTCCAGGCTTGGGCCAGCAGTCGCCTATCGTCGGTTTACGCCAAAATTGGCTAAAGCGCTGGGAACGGAACGGCGTCAGATCGATCGACGGTTTCCGGTTTGAGACGAGATCTGCCACGAGCCGCCCGGTGATGCCAGCCAGCGTCAACCCGAGGTGGCCGTGCCCGAAGGCATAGGTCACATTCGGTGATGTCGGCGAGTTGCCGATGACGGGAAGCGAATCCGGCATCGATGGACGAAAGCCGAGCCATTCCGAGGTGCCCTCTCCCGCACCAGGCAAAAGCGCTTCGACGCCCCTGCGGATCATGGCCGTGCGGCCGGCACTAGACGGCGCCGAGAGGCCAGCGAGTTCCACCGTGCCGGCAGCGCGCAGGCCATCGGTCGCCACCGCGTCTGGCGTGCTGTTCAGATGGAAACCAGATTTGGTCTTATGACGGCAAGGCTGCAGCAGCCTTGGTGCCGAGCCCGTTCGGCAAGAAAGCGGCTTTCGGCAAATGGCGGGTGCCGCCCGCCTGGCTCGCAATGAAGTGCCGCTCGGATCTCGCACGGCTTTTTCGCGGTCGGGCTTCGGGAGCTGATTTCAGCGTGTTCGGCGCCGGTGAAACGGGCATCATGGATGCCGCCGAGAATTTGTGATGAAATCAACCGAATTGGGCGGTGAGTGACATCGAGATCCTGTTTTCGATTCGCAGTCAGCCATGGAAGATGAAACCGACCATGACGCCCAGCAGCAACGCTTGATGCTTTTGAAGCACTCAGTCCGGCCAACATCGTTTCAGGAGATGCCGGACGACAAAGAGATGGGATAGTGTCGATTATGAGCTTTTTTGAAAGCCTCCTCGTCTTGTCTCTCGTGGCGATCCTGCTACTGCAGGTTTCGCGACGTCTGTCGCTTCCCTATCCTTCCCTGCTGGCAATGGCGGGCGCTGCAGCTGCGCTTGTGCCGGGAACCCCATATGTCTCACTTGAACCTGAGACCGCCCTTGCTTTGTTTATCGCGCCCGCGCTGATGGACGCGGCATTTGACTTTCCAGTCCGAACTGCCCGGCGCTTCTGGTTGCCGTTGCTCGTCTTTGCCATCGGTGGCGTGATTGTCACAGCATTCGCCGTTGCGCTTGCAGGATCATGGCTTGCCGGCCTGCCGTTTGCGGCCGCCCTCGTCCTTGGGGCCATTGTCGCACCACCCGACGCAGCAGCGGCGACTGCGATCCTTTCAGGGGTGGCGATACCTCGCAGCACAGATGCCGTGCTGCGAGGCGAAAGCCTTTTCAACGACGCGGCCGCCCTCCTCATATTCGCGGCCGCGCTCGCGGTACATTCAACGGGGAATCTTGGTGTCACCGTCGGCCTGCATTTCGCCCTTGCGGCTCCCGGCGGCATCCTTCTCGGTATTTTGGCGGCTTTCGTCGGCAAGCATCTTTCCGGTTTCGTGTCCGGCACCTTGGGCGGAAACCTGCTTCAGTTCGTCCAGACCTATCTGGTTTGGATTCTTGCCGAACATCTGGGGCTGTCGGCGGTGCTTGCGGTCGTGGCCTCGGCCATGGCCATGGCAAGCAGCGTCGCGACATCTGCGCGCATGCGGGTCCAGTCCTATGCGGTCTGGAGTGCCGTCGTCTTCGTCCTCAACATCATGGCATTCCTGTTAATGGGCATGCAGATCAGAGGCATCGTCGCAGGCATGCCGGAGGGTCAGCTCGGCCAGGCCTGCACATTCGCTGCGTTTGTTGTCGCGATCGTCGTTCTCGTTCGGTTTGCGGTCTGCATCGGCTATAACCGTATCCTGGCTCGCCTTGCACGCCGCCGCGGACGAAAGGAACCAGCGACGATCAAGCAGGCGGTTCTGGCCAGCTGGTGCGGAATGCGGGGACTGCTCACCCTTGCGACAGCATTCGCGCTTCCGAGCGATTTTCCTGAGCGCGATACAGTCGTTCTGACTGCTTTCGCGGTGGTCCTTGCAACACTCGTCATCCAGGGACTGACGCTTTCGCCCTTGATCCGATGGCTGGGTCTCGACGGGCGCGCAACGGCAGCCGAGGAGCTGCGGGCCCGTCGCGCGCAGATCACAGAGGCCGGCATCTGCGCACTGGAGGATCAGACCGGCCCGGAGGCGGAGCTTTTGAGAAGCAAGTTTCTGATCGAGCAGAAAGCACTTTTCAATGTTGAAGGACCCTCCTCACTTGAAACCTACCGAAAACTAGCGCTGGGCTCGATTGCCGCCCAACGCATGGAGCTTGAGCGGCTTCGTGCCGAGAATGAACTCAACGTCGATGAGTACAATCTGCTGCTTGAGGAGATCGACTGGCGAGAGCTTTCTGTCTTGCCGCTCGAAGATCGGAAGATTGAGGAGATCTGAAATCACGCACTGCATCCCTCGTGTCGCCGCGAGAATGTTTGGTCCTGTCGCGTGCTGAAATTCTTGCGCAGCCCTTCAGGCGATCGTCTTCATAAGCTCCTGCGCCGCCATCACTCCAGTATCATATGCGCCGTGCGCAGTCGAATAGCGCCCAGTCGAACAGGCTTCACCTGCAAAGAAGATGCGATTGTCATGCGGAGCGGCAAGCGTTCTGCGAAGGTCAGAAGCTCCCGGGCTGGCGTATGAATAGGAGCCGCCGATGTGCGGATCGGAGCCCCAAGCCGAAAAGGAGATCAATGAAAGCTGCCCTCCGATGTCGGACCCCAAAGCGCGCTTCAGCTCGTCAAGTCCGAACTGGAATGCCTCCTTCGGTCCCCCACGTTCTAAGTCATGTGCCAAATCCCCTGCATAATATCCCTCCACAACGGGATTTCCGAGGGGCCTGATTTGGTAGGCACCTGTCCGGCGTTCGCGATAGGTGCCTAGAAGATGACTGTCCAGCGGTAGGGCGTCTGGCCTTTCCACCTTCATGAACAGTTTGTTCGCAAGGCCGAGAGGCAGGCGGGAGGCTGCATCGATTTTTTCCGGAAGCGGGGGGAAAAACGCGATGCGCTCACTCGCAAGCACATTCGTAGAGACGGTGACGATTACCGCCTTGACACGGAAGTGACCTTTCGATGTCAAAATACCGACATGATCCGCTGCGCGATGGTCGATGCGTTCCACGGCAGTCTGCAGCTCGATCGCCAGGGGTCCACCATAGGCGGAGACAACCGTTCCATAGCCTTCACGCACTCGCCAGTCGGGACCGGGACCGGGCTCATACCGCTGGAGGTCGACCACCGACGATCTATCAAGTCCGGCTCCCGTGATGAACGCACCGACCGCATGGACGTACTCGTTCCACCTGCCGCTGGCCGGGAGCATGCTCGAAAGCGCCGTATCCTCGCCCTCATGGGAATTGATCCTGTCAAAGAATGCTTCGAGGGCGCCGATTGCGGGCCGGGCGTCAGCGTTTGTTTCGAGCTTACGTCCTCCCTCGTCCCATGGGGCGCGGGTGTCATCGATCGTAAACCCAAGTTTTCGGGCGATCGCCGTCCAGGCATTCGTTCTTGCCCCATGCAGCCATCCGCATCCGACGTCAAGGGCGCCCCGTCCCGCACCGAAATGCTCCGTCCGCGCTCGCCCTCCTATACGTGTGGACGCCTCCAGAACGACGAGCGAAAGGTCCGGTCGCGCCGCCATGAGGTGCCGGCCCGCCGCTATACCGGCTGCGCCAGCGCCGATGATCGCCACATCTACTTCGTTCTCAGTCACAATGGAGCCTCCCGATTGAGCTCAGAACTGCCATGGTAATCCATATGCACCAGCGTCAGCATAGCTTCTGACAGAGCCGGAGAACAGCTGCGGAGACTGACCGCTTCCATCAGCCAGATTCGAAGGAGATGCCAAATGATCCGCGCCGTCTTGTTGGCGAGGGCGACGGCTGCGACCTTGGAGGGCCGTCTGGCGAGAAGCGCGCTCAACCACGGCCGCGTCCGGGCGTCGTTGCGAGCGATCCGCAGGACGGATGTCGCGCCTAGAACCAGAAGAGTGCGCAGCTCCCGATTGCCCATCTTCGATATTCGTCCCAGCCGCTCCTTGCCGCCACTCGAATGAGCCTTTGGGGTCAGTTCCAGCCAGGCCGCAAAATGACGGCCCGATTTGAACCCACCGGGATCAACGCCTTAATGGTGGCTGCCGTGATCGCGCCCACGCCTGGGATCGTCGTCAGGCGGCGCATATCCTCGTCGCGTCTTGCCTCAGTGATGATAGCGTGCTCAAGCCTGTCGATCTGGTCTGCCAGGGCGTCGACCTGATCGGCCATCGCAACTAATGCGAAGCGAGCCGCCGCGGGTAGACGAGCATCTGTTTCGTCTCGTACGATCGCAACCAACGCCTCAACCTTCGTCTCGGCCAGATGTGCGCGCAGGGCGTTGATGGCCTGTGTTCTCTGCCGCACCACAAGAGCGCGGGTCTTCAGCACCATCGCGGCAGCCTGCTACTCGGCCGTCTTGATCGGGACGAAGCGCATGATCTTGCGGGTCACCGCCTCACTGATCGCCTCTGCGTCGGCGGCTCCGTCTTGCCGCGCTTGACAAAGGGCTTCACATAGGCCGGCGGGATAAGCCGCACCTCATGACCGAACTTGCCGATCTCACGCGCCCAATAATGGGCGCTGCCGCATGCTTCCATCCCGACCAGGCAGGGCGGCAGCTTTTCGAAGAACCGCAGCACTTCGCCGCGACGTAGTTTTCGGTTGAAGATTGGCGAGCCATCGCCGTCTGCGCCGTGAATCTGGAAAACGTGTTTGGCCAAATCGAGCCCGATGGTGCTAACATCCTTCATGGAACGGTTCCTCCTATTGTGGCGTTCGAACAACGGCCACCCTAGTACATCGATGCTGTTGGAGCGGGCCGTTCCACCTCATCAATTTTCTCGAGCAGGCCCCTCACCTCTAAACCTCATACAAATTCACGCCTATGCTGAGGCATTCTCTGGCCTATGTGCTAATCTGGGTCGACGGGAACTGGAGCTATGAGTGAGACGCGAAAACTTGCGGCGATCCTAGTTGCGGATGTAGTCGGCTACAGCCGTCTTGCTGGTGCGGACGAGGATCGCATCTTAGCGCGGCTGCGGACGCTGCGCAGCGATCTGATCGACCCGACAATCGACGTCAATCATGGCCGCGTAGTCAAGCGTACCGGGGACGGAATTCTCATCGAGTTCCGTAGCGTCGTGGACGCCGTGCGCTGCGCGATCGAGGTGCAGACGGCCATGATCGATCGCAATACCGGCGTGTCGGGTGAGCAGCGCATCGAGTTCCGGGTCGGGATCCATGTGGGCGATGTGGTCGAGGAGAGCGACGGCGATTTAATGGGCGACGCCGTCAATATCGCTGCGCGCTTAGAAGGAATTGCCAAGCCCGGCACGATCTGTCTCTCCGAAGATGCTTACCGCCAGGTGAAAGCGCGGCTTGATTTTGCGGTGACTGATCTCGGCCAGCTCGATCTGAAAAATATTGCAGAGCCGATGCGGGTCTATTCCCTCCAGATCGGAACTGCACCCCCAGCGGCGGTACGGACGCCGCCGCCTGCAACGGAAATACCTTTGATTGCGGCCAATCCTGATAAAATCTCCATTGCCGTATTGGCGTTCAACAACATGAGCGGCGATGCCGAACAGGAATATTTCTCCGACGGCATCAGCGAGGACATCATTACCGACCTCTCGAAGCTGTCTGAGTTGCACGTGATCGCCCGCAACTCCTCTTTCGTATACAAGAATGCAGCAGCCTCTGTGCCACAGATGGCCAGGGCGCTTGGTGTCCGCTACGTGCTCGAGGGCAGCGTGCGCAAGGCCGGAAACCGGGTTCGTGTCACAGCGCAATTGATCGATGCAAGCAGCGGCGGACATGTCTGGGCCAGCAGGTATGACCGTGACCTGAGCGACATATTTGCGGTTCAGGATGAACTCACACAGGAGATCGTGGCCGCGCTCAAACTGAACCTCACGCGTGGCGATCAGGATCGGCTAACTCGGGCGCGCGCAGTCAATGTCCAGGCCTATGAGTTTTTCTTGCGGGGGCGGGAGCAGGCGTCCGCACATACCCGAACCGGAAATGTCGCAGCTCGCAGCTTGGCGACCGACGCGATCGCTATCGATCCAGGATATGTCGCAGCCCAGGCACTCATTTCTTTCACCCATGTGCTCGACTACGTCAACGCCTGGAGCACCGATCCGGAGGAGTCGCTGCGCTTTGGACTGGAACTCGCGCAGCAGGCAGTGGAGATGGCCGAAGAACAGCCCGACGGCCACTTCGCACTGGGGATGGCTTGCATGTGGAATCGGGAACTGGAGAGGGCGCGGATAGAAGCGCAACGAGGCCTCGTGCTTTCGCCCAACTCCGCCGAACTCCTCATGTTGACGGCCCATATCCAGATATTCTCCGGCGATCCCGCAGATGCCCTTGAGACACTTGATGCTTCCATGCGCTTGGACCCGCATTATCCAGAAGTTCTTCTCCAGTTTCTCGCCGATGCGCGCTTTTCTCTTGGCGAGTATGAGCAAGCGATTTTTGCAATCAAGCAGCGCCTCGCACGAAACTCCCAATCGGAGACCGCCTATGCGCTGCTTGCGTCATGTTACGGACACCTGAGCCGGCTGGAGGAAAGTCGACAGGCTTGGGAGACTGCGCTCCGGATAAACCCTGACTTTTCTATCGAGCGCCGCCGCCGCGTCCTTCCATTCAGAAACCCCCAGGACTTTAACCATCGCGTTGAAGGCCTCCGCAGGGCAGGACTGGCGGTCTGATACGCTCTGATCCATTTCCACCTGCCAACTGCGTGGCCGAGATCGTCTAGTGCAACGATTGGAGTCAATCGGCCGCCTCGCGAGGCATAAACCAATAATCGGTCAGGGCGCATGCAATACGTTTGTCAAAACTTCGAGGTCATCCTCGATTTAACGAGCTTGAGCCAATTCAGCGTTTCGTTCATCCCAGTCAATCTCGCAGCACATATGGTGCAAGCCGAAATCCAAGTCGTCAGGCCCGAAGCGGTATTTCGGCAACCCACCCGGGCCGGTGCCCGACATTGCTACTCAACCGATTGCTATCAAGGTAACAACACGTCCGTTATCAATACAAAAATGATAGGATGGGAGATTTTATTCCCAGTAGTTCTGATCGGCATTGACCAATGATAGGTTGGTGGTTGCCTATGGATGTGAACCAAAATGCGTCTGCTTATTGTGGAAGACAACGCCGATCTTGCTGCCTGGCTCGCAAAGGCCCTCAGACAGACGCAGTACACCGTGGATATTGCGGCGGACGGCCTTGATGCTGAGCATATGCTGCGGCTTGCAACCTATTCGGCTGTTATACTCGACCTCTCCCTACCGAAGTTAGACGGAATGACTGTCTTGAAGCAGCTGCGGCGCACCGGCAACAAGGTGCCCGTCATCATTCTCACTGCAAACGCTAGCCTGGAGGGCCGTGTCGCAGGCCTCGATAGCGGTGCGGATGACTATCTCGCCAAGCCGTTTGAAATTGCTGAGCTCGAAGCGAGAATCCGTGCTGTGATCAGACGCGGTCATGACGTCGCCGCGCCACAAATTGCGGTTGGAGACCTTGTTCTTGACGGCAGAACGCGACAATTTTCTCTGAGTGGGCAAGCACTACAACTCACGCCTCGCGAACACGCTGTGCTCGAGCACCTGATAATGAAAGCAGGGGTGACCGTGACCAAGGCATCCCTTTCCGAAGGTGTCTTTGGATTCGATGATGTCGCCGACCCGAGTGCAATCGAAATATACGTCCATCGACTCCGAAAGAAGCTTGAAGGCAGCTCCATTCAGATCGTAACGCTCCGCGGCCTTGGCTATCTTCTGCGCCATGTTTAAAGGGCCAGAACCGCTCACCCGAAGGATGGCAGGCGGAATTGCTCGGATAAGGCGCAGCCTGCGTGTCCAACTGTTCTCATGGGTCGTATTGACGCTAGCTGGAGCAATCTGCGTCAACCTCTATTTGAGCTTTCGTTCTGCCACTGCCGCCTCCCGGCTCGTCGCTGATCGCACTTTGCTGGCATCGGCTCGTGTCATTGCCGAGGCCGTGCACGTCGATGACAGCGGTTCCGTTGAGGTCGAAATTCCACCGGCCGCATTGGAGATGTTTGACACAGGCTTCGGCGACCAGGTGTTCTATCGCGTGACGACGCCCTGGGGTAACCTGCTCTCAGGATACCCCGATCTGCCGACGCCGTCGGTGGCGACAAAGGGCGAGGATTTGATATTTCATGATCATAGCATTCGAGCCCTCAAGCTTGAGCATCCAGTCGTGGGACTTGGGGGCGACGGAACGATTGCCGTGACGGTCGGCGTCACTCATGGCAGCCAGTATGCAATTCGGCGCCAGCTGTGGCTTTCCGATTTTGTGAACCAGCTCGCGCTTGTTCTACTGGCGGGCGTCGTCACCATCATCGGTCTCCAGCGAGGACTTTCGCCCATATTGCGTCTGCGAGACGCTGTGCGCCAACGTGATCGTGACCGCCTCGACCCCTTCCCGCCATCGATGGTGCAGACAGAACTGCAGCCGCTCGTTCGCGCCTTGAACGACCATATGGAGAGCGTGCAAAGGCAGATGGCCGCTCAGCAGCGGTTTGTTGCCAACGCCGCTCACCAATTGCGAACCCCACTGGCGCTGATCGCCACGCAGGCCGCCGTGGCTGCCAGGGAAGTTGACATTCGTCAACGCGATGAAGCACTTCAGGCTCTGCAGAAAAGCACGCGTCAAGTTACGCGGCTGGCCGGGCAGCTACTCGCTCTTTCGCGAGCCGAACCCGGAAACTTCCTCCCACGCACAGAACATATCGACTTGGCGACCCTGGCACGCTGTGTTCTCGAAAATCTCGCCGAAGAGGCTTTGAAACGCAATATCGACCTCGGTTTCGACGATGGCGGCCCAGCAAATGTAACTGGTGATGCAACCATGCTCGGCGAGTTGGTAGTGAACCTGGTCGACAACGCCCTGCGTTATACGCCGCCGGGCGGCTCAGTGACCGTTTCTGTCAAATCACTGCAAAACATGGCAATCCTGATGGTTGAAGACACGGGACCGGGAATTGCTGAAAGTGAGCGCACGCAAGTATTCGAACGCTTCTATCGAGTAATGGATACCGGGGCCGAAGGTAGCGGCCTGGGGTTGGCAATCGTTCAGGAAGTGGTCGATGGCGCCGGCGGCACGATCGAACTGCGCGATGGAAAAGACGGAGGACTCCTTGTCCTTGTAACATTGCCGCTTCGAGAGTGAAAAACCAAAAGGGTCGGGCGTGTCACCCGACCCTTTTTGCGTTCCAGCAATGCTTGGGAAAATTACTGAACGTCAATCTGCTGTGGCCGCCACTTGGACAGACGGCTCTCGATCACCGTCATGATTGCCTCTGCAACCAGTGTGAAAATCATGACGAGAACAATCGCCGCGAACATGCCAGCGGCATCGAACGTGCCCTTGGCAATCGAAATCAGCTGGCCAATACCAAAGCGGGCACCGACAAATTCCCCAACAATCGCGCCGATAATAGCAAAGCCGAACGAAACATGCAGACTAGCGAAGATCCAGCTCATCGCCGATGGAACGATAACACTGCGGGTGACCTGCCAATTGGAGGCACCGAGAATACGTGCATTGGCGATCATGTTGCGGTCTGCTTCCCGCACGCCCTGAAAAGCGTTTGCGAAAACCACGAAAAACACCATGATGAAGGCAAGCGCAACCTTGGATGGCAAGCCGAGCCCCATGATCATGATGAAGATCGGTGCAAGCACAACACGCGGGATGGAATTGATCGCCTTAATGTAAACCGAGAAGATATCCGAGAGGAAGCGGTTGCGGCCAAGTCCGATGCCAACCAGCACACCTGCGATCGAACCGGCTAAAAAGCCGATCAACGCCTCTTGCATGGTAACCCAAAGGTTATACCAAAGCGAACCTTCCGTCGTGCCGTTGAGGGCCCAGTCGTAGAGTCGCTCGGCGATGGCGCTCGGGCTTGCATAAAAAAACGGGTCGATCCACAGCATCGTGGAAGACAGCTCCCAAAGCCCGAGTGTCGCGGCGAGAATACCGATTTGCCAGAACAAAACCGTCTGCTTGCGGCGCTTGACCGACTTCAACGCCGCCGCTTCAATTTCGGCATCAGACGTGCCGGGGCGAAAAACGGTGCCGGTTGTCTCCATGGTTGCGTTTGCCATTTCTAAATCCTTCCTATGCGGCTTCGCTTGCGCGGCGATAACTGGTTTCGACCTCCTGTCGCAGATCATTCCAGATGGTCTTGCAATAGTCGATGAATTGCTGCTCGTATCGGATTTCCGACACGACGCGCGGCCGTGGCAGGTCGATTTTGTAGACCGATTTGACAGTTGCGGGTCCGGCGGTCAGGACATAGACTTTGTCGGCAAGAGCGACAGCTTCCTCAAGGTCGTGCGTGACGAACACCACTGATGCCTTGCGCTCAGCCCATAGTTTGAGCAATTCCTCGTGCATGACGGTGCGTGTCTGCACGTCCAGTGCGGAAAAGGGTTCGTCCATCAAAAGTATTTCCGGCTCGTTGATGAAGGTCTGAGCGAGCGAGACGCGCTTGCGCATTCCGCCGGACAATTGATGCGGATAGTGGTTGATGAACTTCGAAAGGCCGACGCGCGCAAGCCAGCCCTTGGCCATTGCTTCCGCAACATCGCGCCGCTTGCCACGGAACAAGGGGCCGGCCATTACATTGTCGATTACACTCTTCCAGGGGAAAAGAGCATCCATTTGAAAGGCAAAGCCGACGCGCGGATCGATTCCGGATACGGGCCCGCCCATCAGACGGACTTCGCCGGCGCTCGGCCGCGCGAGGCCGGTGACAAGATTGAGCGTAGTCGACTTGCCGCAACCCGTTGGGCCGACCACGGCGGCGAACTCACCGCGTTCGACAGTCATGCTGAAATCGCGAAGGGCTGCGAGCGACTTGCCGGTCGGGGAAACGAAGCGGCGGCTCACATTGATCAGTTCGATCGCTGGATCCAGGGTCATTTGCTCTGTCATGAGATATCCTTACGCATGCCTTGAGGTGCATGCGGGTACTTTGTTCAAGGGAACCGCTTCCGGTTTGGCCGGACGTGGAGGGGCTTAATTGACGTTCTTCACAAATTCCGTGGTGAAGGTCTTCGAAAGGTCAATCCGCTTACCCTTGACGTTTTTGGAGAATTCGGAGAGGACGGCAAGAACAGTCTTCGGGCCGTCTTCTGGCATCACGCCGTCCGGCGTGAACATACCCTTGCCCGCGTTGAGTGCGGCGATATAGCCCTCCTTGTCGCCGACGTAGAAATCCTTCGGCACCTTTTCGGCGATCTCGGCGGCAGAATGAGTGTTGATGAACTTCAAAGTTTTTACGAATGCAGTGGCCAGCTTTTGGGCCTCCTGCTTATGCGCATCGACCCAGGCCGTCTCCATGTAGAGAGAGGCAGCTGGATATGTGCCGCCGAGCGCTTTGCGTGTAGACTCGACGGTGCGCATGTCGACCAGAACCGATGCCTCACCAGTCTTCACCATGCGCGAGATTGTCGGCTCCGTCGTCATTCCCGCCTGAATCTGATCCTGCTGCATGGCGGCGATGAAGGTGCCCCCTGCGCCCACGGGAACGGTGACAACATCTCCGGATTGTAACCCAGCCTTTGAGGCCATGAAAAGGGTCAGGAAATTGGTCGAGGAACCAAGTCCGGTCACGCCGAGCGTCTTGCCCTTAAATTCGCTTGGGGCATTGATTTCCGGGTGCTTGCTCGAAACAAGCACAACCTCGCCCGGCGCCTGACTGAACTGGACGATCGATTCGACGAACTTGCCTTTTGCCTGCAGATCAACGCAATGATCATAGAAGCCGACAACTCCCTGTACGGCGCCGGCGAGCAGTTGATTTTCTGCATCAACGCCCGCAGCCTCGTTCAGAAGTTCGACATCAAGGCCTTCTTCCTTGAAGTATCCCAGCGCCTCGGCGAGCTTTGCTGGCAAATAGATCTGCTTTTCATAGCCGCCAACCATGATCGTGATCTTGTCAGCAGCATTGGCCGAATGCGCCGTCGCCATGGCGGCGCCAGCAAGGAAGACGGAAACGGCAGCGGTGTGAAAGAGCGGGCGTGTAGAACGCATAAACTATATCCTCCTGATGGTTTTCAGCATCGCCAATAACACACGGGCTCGTGTCTCTCCTCCACGATGCGACGACAACAGTAGCAGCCCAAGCTTTCAGTCAGCTTTCAGCCATGTGGCTTAATCTCCAAATCACGAGCGCCGTTCCGCAACGTTCCGAGCAGTCTTGAATCGACGAAGGTGAACACCTTTCCGGTCAGGTTGGGATTTACTTCGTGTACCGGCGGCCTCTTGCCGGTTTTCCGACCGGCGGCTGGAATAGATCTCAAGTGGCAGTCTGTGTCGCGTACCAAGCGTCAGAGTTTCACCGCTAGCCATAATCGCGCTTTGGCTAATTCGTATTCCGTCGCGAGCTTCCACGATAGCTCGCGGTTGCTGCGGAGACAATTCACCGTTTCGAGCCTGTCAGAGATCTCGCACCAGTCGAGGAAGCAATCAGGGTTCGACGTCGGCAATGGACGATATACCCTAAGCAAAAGCATGCGCGTTCTTCAGGATAGAGCGAAGTTTAAGCGCCAGACGCGCAGCGATCGCCGGCAGAATATCTCCCCATCTTCAACGACTGCAAATGAGGAGGCTGGCGGTAGTGTTGACTCTGGAGTTCACTCAGCAGAAAACAGGCGATCGAATAGAGAGGAAGTAATGATGGCTAACGAGAACACCCCAGGACCGGTTGCTGCAGTTGAGGCGACGGATGCAGAGGCAAAAGCACCTGCTGCCAAGAAGCAGAAGCCACCACAGCGTCAGAAGACGACCGTCGAACCGGCGCGAGCCGCGGCAAAGGCAAGTGCCGCAAAGTCGCAGGTCGCCAAGCCCAGGACGTATAGCGAACAAGAAAAAACCGGCAAGCTCAAGCTGATCGAAAAGGCAATCACCGAAGCCAAGAGCACCCTCAAGGATGCGATCAAGAGTGCCGGCATATCGGAGCAAACGTACTATAACTGGAAACGGACCGCGACGCCCGTTGTTCAGAAAAACGTGAAGCCTGTTCCTGCCGGCGATGAGCTGGCAGATCTTGTCCAGCTCGAAAAAGAGAACCAAAAGCTTCGCAAGCTTCTGGCGGATAAATTGCGCTCGGAAAATACGGAACTGCGCAAGAGGCTCGGGCTGGATTGATCTAGGAACGACGCCGTGCAGGCGGTCATCTGCTCGATTGACCGCCTGATCTTCTTTGACTCCAGAGGCTTGGTCGCCTCCAGTCTCTCCGTTGAGGAGAGCAATCGCGGGAGCGAATGTCTCCTGCTCAAATGACCGTTGCGACGGGATTGTTGGCGCGAAGGATTCGTCGTTCTGTCGGACACTGGCCAGTTGAAGCGCGCAGCAAGGCGATATATGGGTTCCAGCAGGAACGCAGTCGCGCTGCTCGGCGCCTGCTATTTAGCGATTTGCTCAAGGTTGAAACCATATGAAAACGCCACAACGGAAATTCGTTGTTGAATTCAAGTCGGGTCGACGACAGACGAAGGCGCGAACGAACTCAATTTGGGGTGACACCGATCTCAAGGCTTTGGTTCGTGAGGCGGAAGATAAGGCGCCGCATCTGTTCAATTCAAATGCGGCACCTGGTAGGCCTGACGAGGGCGGAGAGGACGTAGCGTCTGATGCGATGAACTCGGCCTCAGCTGGCGGAGACGCAGGCGAGGCGAGCGTTGCGGTAGCATCGACATCATTAGGTGACGGCGCAAAGGTCGACCTACCAAAGCAAAATGAGACCACTGTTGCGACTGCCGAAGTTGTTGAACCGGTGCAGGAGCGCGCGCTGGTGTTTCAGCCCAAGCGAACATCAAGCAACACCCCTCGAAAGCCTGCTGAGCGCGGTCCCCTCCGCGCGACCGCGCATGTTGCGATGAGGAGGAACAAGCCCCAAAGCGTGGAGGCCGTAACGGCTCGGGATGCGGTTTCCCTCGAGGAGGTAACTACACTTGATGCAGAAAACAAGCGGCTCAAGAGGCTACTGGCAGAACGGCTTCATGCACAGAACCTGCAGCTCAAGAAGATGCTCGAGCGCTTTGATGTCACGTAAGACGCCAAGGGTCGCGCAGGCACGCGCGACCCCTGCCGCGAGGTATGAATACAACAACTACTGGTTCTTCACGGTGTCTTCCAGGAAGAACCGGCCGAGCGGGTTCTGGTAAAAATTCTCAACATTCTTGCGCGCTACGTTGATGTAGGGGCTGTAATAGAGGTCGATCCAGTTCACGTCCTCCTTGGCCATCTTCTGCAGATCGAAATACATCTGCGCGCGCTTGGCCGGATCCAGTTCCTGACGCGCTTTGGCGACGAGGTCCTTCACCGCATCACTTTTATAGTTGGTCATGTAGTTGTTATTGGAGTCGTGGCCGAGAACGAAGGTCGTCTTCTGGTCCGGGTCGAGAATGTCGTTGGTCCAGTAGTTGACCGAAATGTCGTAGTCGCCGTTGACAGTCATATCCCATTCCTGGCTGGGATCGACCTTCTGAAGATTGGCGGTAATGCCGGCCTTGGCGAGCTGCTGCTGGATCAACACGGCCGTCTGCTCATCCACTTCATCGCCGGCACGCAGCAGATAGGTGAGCGTCAGGTTGGAGACGCCGGCATCCGCCAGCATTTGCTTGGCCTTTTCCGGGTCGTAGGGCCGCCGCAGATTGTCGGCATAGTGATAGAGCGCGCCCTTCGGAATGTAGGAATTAGCGATCGTACCCTGTCCGAACGTGACGGCATCAACGATCGCCTTCTTGTCGATCGCCATGTCGAGCGCCTGGCGCACTTCCCTCTTGCCGAGATCGCCATGGGCGTGGTTGATCAGCAGATGGTCCTCGCGGGTCGAGGGATCGGTGAGCACGTTGAGGTTCGGATCCTTCTTCAGTTCCTCGACGCGAGAGAAAGGCACGAAAATCGCCGCATCCAGTTCCCCCGCCTCAACGTTTAACATGCGGGTATTGTCGTCAGGAACCGAGATCCACTCGACTCCGTCGAGCTTCACCCGATCCGCCTGCCAGAAGTTCGGGTTTTTCTTGAGGATGATGCGGTCACCGCGTCGCCATTCCTCCACGATGAAAGCGCCGGAAGCGATCGGCTTTTCGGCATAAGCGTCAGCGCCCAGGGATTCCATGCCCGCCTTGGAGATGACCGAGGCGTTCGGAAGCG
Source organism: Rhizobium mongolense USDA 1844 (assembly GCF_000419765.1). Lineage (GTDB taxonomy): Bacteria > Pseudomonadota > Alphaproteobacteria > Rhizobiales > Rhizobiaceae > Rhizobium > Rhizobium mongolense. The sequence continues at coordinate 192,622 of NZ_ATTQ01000011.1, forward strand.
CGAGCGTTGAAAGGAATGGCGCGGAGGGGTTCTTCAGCTTGATGGTCAGCGTGCGCGGATCGGTCGCGACCGCAGTGTCGATCACCTTGTAGGAATCGCTCCAGAGCGAGCCTTCGTCGTCGCGAATGCGCAAGAGGCTGAAGACGGCATCTTCGGCCGTCAGCGGCGTTCCGTCGGAGAATTTCGCATCGCGGATCTTGAATGTATAGGTCAGGCCGTCATCCGAGGTCGTCCAGCTTTCGGCAAGGCCAGGCTCCAGCTCGGTGCCGGTCTTGTCGACCCGCACCAGCACGTCATAGACGTTCGAGAAGACCCAGTTGTCGATGTTCTGCGCCGTCTTGATCGGGTCGAATGTCGTCGAATCCTCGCGGCGGCCGATCGTCAGAACGCCGGCCGCTTCCGCATAGCTGGCGCTGAGGGTGAGGGCAGCGGCGAAGGCGGCAAGCCCGATAGATTTCCACCTGATGGTCATGATGTCGTTCCCTTCGTTGTTATGGCATGCATTTGATGGATTGGATCGGTTTGCCCGGCGTCGGCTCGACACCTTTGAACCTCGGCTTATCCGGATCGATATCTGGGATCGCCGCGATCAGCGCGGCGGTATAGGCATGCTTCGGCCGCGAAAAAACCTCTTCGGACGGCCCCTCCTCGACCACCTCGCCGCGGTACATGACGACGGTGCGTGTGCAGAGATGGCGCACAATCGCCAGGTCATGGGCAATGAAGATCAACGTCAGGTTCATCTTGGCCGCCAGATCCCGGAACAGGCCGATGATCTGCGCCTGGATGGTCACGTCTAGCGCTGCTACGCATTCATCGGCGACGATCATCTTGGGATTTACAGCCAGTGCCCGCGCAATGCCGGCCCGTTGGCATTGGCCGCCGCTCATGCTGCGCGGCTTTCGGAGTGCGAATTCGCGGTCGAGTCCGACGAGGTCGAGCAATTCCCCGATGCGTGCCGGAATGTCGCGTTTGGCGACCGTGGCCTGCACCGTCAGCACCTCAGCCAGCGTCTGGCCGATCGTCAACCGCGGGTTCAGCGCGTTGAACGGGTCCTGGAAGACCATCGCCGTCTCCCGGCGCAGCTTAGCCAGTCCCGCCCTCCTCTGCTGGGCAAGGTCGATGCCGTCGAAACTGACATGACCGGACGAGATCGGCGTCAGGCCGAGGACGGCGCGGGCAAGCGTGCTTTTGCCGCTACCGGATTCGCCGACGATGCCGACCGTCTCGCCCGGCATGATCTGCAAGCTGACGCCGGAAACCGCGCTGACGGTCTTGGCGGCAGCTCCTTTGAAGAGCCTGCCGCCGGAAGGAAAGCGCACGTGCAAGTCGTCGATCTCAAGAAGCGGCTTCAACGCTTCTGCCGAGCGCGCGGTCTCGCTCCCGGCGGAGACGCCGATCTCTGGCATGGACGGATGGCTTTGGATCAGATTGATCGTGTAGGGGTCTTTCGGGCGGGAGAGGATCGCCCGCTTCGGGCCTTCCTCCAGCAGCCTGCCACCACGCATAACGGCGATACGGTCGCACGTCTGTGCCACGATGCCGAGATCGTGGGTGATGAGGATGATGGACAGCCCGCGCTTGTCCCGCAGATCCATCAGAAGGTTGAGAATTTGCGCCTGGATGGTCACGTCGAGCGCCGTCGTCGGCTCGTCAGCGATCAGGATTTTCGGATTGCAGGAAAGCGCCACGCCGATCATCGCGCGCTGGCGCATGCCGCCCGAAAATTCGTGCGGATAGCTGTCAAAGTGCCGAACGGGATCCGGAAAGCCGACCTGCGCCAGGATCTCGACGGCGGCCGCGCGCGCATCGCGCGCATTGAGGTCCTGATGATAGCGGATGCCTTCTGCGATCTGGTCGCCTATGCGCATGACTGGGTCGAGATGGCTGGTGGGGTTCTGGAAGATCATGCCGATTTCGCTGCCGCGCACGCTCAGCATCTCAGCATCGCTGACGGCGGTGAGATCACGGCCCTCCAGAAGCACGATGCCTCTCTCGATCGTTAGTCGCGAGGAGGGCAGGAGGCGGACGAGCGAGCGGCAGAACAGGCTCTTGCCGGAGCCGCTTTCGCCGACGAGACCCAGAATTTCGCCTTTTGCGAGATCAAGCGACACGCCATCGAGCAGAATGCGGACCCCGCTGTCGAGATGCGCTTTGACGGTCAGGTCGCGGACGGAAAGAACGGACGCGCTCATTCGTGCACTCCGAGCCGTTCGCCGAGCGCATCGCCGAGCATGCTGAAGCCGAAGGCGAGGCAGACGATGGAAAGCCCAGGAAACAGGGTGATCCACCAGGCCGTGGTGATAAAACTCTGGCCCTCCGCCACCATAACACCCCATTCGGCGACCGGCGGCTGCACACCGAGGCCGAGATAGCTGACGGCCGCGCCGCTGAGCAGCACCAACACCGCATCCGACATCGCAAAGACGATCGAGCCGGCAACCGCATTCGGGAGCAGGTGTCGGAACATGATGCGCATCCGCGAAAAGCCGAGGCTGACGGCGGCCACCGCATAGTCGCTGTTCTTGAGCACCAGCATCTGCGCCCGGATCAGCCTGGCATAAGAAACCCAGCCGACCAGTGCCATGGCGATGTAAAAGCTGCCGAGCCCCGGTCCGAGGATGGCGATGATCGATAGCATCAATACCAGGAAGGGAAAGGCGAGGATGATATCCACGAGCCGCATGAACAGCGCATCGACGATGCCACCGAAGAAGCCGGCGATGGTGCCAACCGCGGTGCCGATGAGAAAGGGGAAAGCGACGCCGATCAGCGCGATCTGCAGGTCGATCCGCGTGCCCCAAATGACGCGGGAAAGCACGTCGCGGCCGAAATTGTCCGTACCGAACGGATGCAGCAGCGAAGGCGCCTGCAGGCGGGCGTCGCCGTTCTGAAGGATTGGGTCATAGGGTGCCAGAACGGGCGCGCTTGTCGCCAGCAGGACGAAGAACAGCAGGATGCCGGCACCGGTCGCAAGCATCAAGTGCTTGCTGAAGATCGTCCGCCAGCCGACGAAGCCTGAAGAGAGGGTATCGACGCTCATAGCTTCACCCTCGGATCGATCGCAACGGTGACGATATCGGCAACGAAATTGACGAGCACGGTGGCGCAGGCGAAAACCATGGCAACGCCCTGGACCACCATATAGTCGCGCGAGAAGATGGCGCGCACGAGAAGCTGTCCCATGCCGGGAAGCGCAAAGACGCTCTCGACGACGACGGTGCCGCCGATGAGCCAGCCGATATTGACCGCGAGAAGATTGACAGTCGGCACCAGCGAATTCGGTACGACATGGCGCCAGAAGACGATGCGTTCGGGCATGCCGCGGGCGCGCGCTGCCGTCGCCACGTCGGATTTAAGAGATTCGATCATCGCCGCCCTGAGGCTGCGCGTCAAAACGGTCGAGAGCGACAGGGCCACGGTCAGGCTCGGCAGGATCAGATGCGCGAGCTTGTCGCCGGTCGTTGCGCCATAGCCGGAGACCGGCAGCAGGCCGAGCTCGACGCTGAAGAGGATGATGAGCATCAGCCCGAGCCAAAAGGGCGGGAAGCCGATGCCGAAGGTAGAGACGATACGCACCGCATGATCGGGCGCCTTGCCGGCATTGCGCGCGGCAATCGCCGCCATCGGCACGGCGATCAGGATCGACAGAACGACGCTGGAGGTGACGAGCGCGACAGTCGGCTCGATGCGGGTGACGATCAGTCTCAGCACGTCGATCTTGTAGAGGATCGATTTGCCCATCTCGCCATTGGCAAGGTTTTTCAGAAAATACAGATATTGTAGCCACATAGGCTGATCGAGGCCGTACTGGGCACGGATATTGGCAATCGCCGTCGGCGTGGCGCGCGCGCCGAGCAGGTTGCGTGCCGGATCGCCGGGGATCAGCCGCACCAGAATGAAGGTGATGACGCTGATGCCGAAAATGACGGGCAAAAATTGCAAGGGTCGGGTGAGGACGAACCTATAGCGATGCATGGCGATGCCAGCGCCTCCGTATTGTTCGGATGTCGGTCGCCATTCTTTGCATCAGTTCCGCCTGTGCCGCGACAAGAAATCGATCAGCGCTGGATAGTAGTCTGCGGGATTTTCGTAAAAGGGCATGTGGCTGGCATTGGCAAAGACCTTGAGTTCGGCATTCGAAATGGCGAGCTTCATCTTCAGTGCGCAGGCCGGCGTCAGTTCGTCGTGCTCGCCCGTGGTGATCAGTGTCGGCACGGCGATGCGCGGCAGGTCGGGAATACGGTTCCAATCCTTCAGGTTGCCGATATAGAGGAATTCGTTCGGTCCCTGCATCGTGCCATATGGCCCCAAATTCCAGTCGTTGAGCGACCGGCGCACCGGCGCCGGCCATTCCGGCAACCGGCAGACGTGGCGGTAGTTCAGAATAGTGATGGCTGCGAGATATTCCGGATGGTCGTAGGTGCCCTGCGCCTCGTGCTTCTGCATCATGGCGACCGTCTCGGGGCCGAGCGCCGCGCGCAACCGCTCGAGCTCGGTAATGAGATGGGGCATGTCCGCGACCGTATCTTCGAGGATCAGCGTCTGCAGGTTTTGTGGGTAAGTGAGCGCATAGTCGATTGCCAGCCAACCGCCCCAGGAATGGCCGAGCATGTGCACCTTGCCAAGCCCCAGCGCCTTGCGCACCGTCTCCGTCTCCTCGACATAGCGCCCGATCGTCCACAGCGCCGGACTGGTCGGGCGATCTGAAGCGCCCGTGCCGAGCTGATCGAAGGCCACCACGCGATAGCCTTTGTCAATAAGACAGGAATGCGCATCGCGCAGATAGTCACAGGGCAGTCCCGGCCCGCCGTTCAGGCAAAAGATCGTCTCGGGGCCGGAGCCGAAGCTATAGGCGACGACCTTATAGCCATCGACTCCGATTTGGTGTCGCGCCTCGGGTTCGATTTCACGCCACATTGACGACTCCGGCGAAGATTCTCCTTGCTCAATATTTGAGCATGTCTAAATTTTTATCTCAAACGACGGCCCGCGCCAGCTATAAGAAGTGATAGGGTCGCCGGGGAATACGAGCCGGAGCCAGCCGATGCTTGACGAAATCGAAACCATCAGACGCCAGTTTACGGTTCATCAGACACTGGATGGCCGCATCGATCAGATCTTCGAGGCCATGAAGACAATCGGCTTCGAAGCGCTGATATATGACTATACCCCGGTGGCCTACGATCTCGACGGCGCGATCATGTTTCCGTCACTGCTGAAGCTTCGCAACATTTGCGGCGACATGCATGACTACTGGTTCAACCGCGGGTACTTCCGCATCGACCCGGTGCAGCAGGTCGCGCTTCGCACCTCGACACCCTTCTTCTGGAGTTATGATGCCGACGCCGACACGCTGATCCGCCGCTTCATGACCGAGGACACCGCGCCCGTGGCCCGCTATCTGAGCGAAAGGGATATGTCGACCGGCGTGACGGTGCCCATTCACATGCCGCGCGGTGACTATGCCACAGTCACCGGCATCCGCTTCGGGGGCAACAAGGAATTCGAGCGGCACGCCCTGCGCTATATCGCCGATTTCAATCTGCTCGCCCATGTCTTCCATGAAGCGGCTTACAACCTGTTCGATGCCGACGTCTTCCATGTCGGCAAGGCCAGGCTGACAGAACGGGAGCGCGAATGCCTGCGCTATTCGGCCGAAGGATACTCCGCCAAGGAAATCTCGCGCATCATCGACCGCTCCGTGCCGACGGTGGTCATGCATCTCACCGCCGCGGCCAAGAAGCTCGGCGCCAAGAACCGCACGCAGGCCGTGGTTCGCGCCACCCATTATCGCCTTCTGGAAGAGCGCTCATCCTATAACTTGTGATAGCTGCCCCGCTCTAAAGCACCACGCTATGCTTTCTCAATTGCTCACCGCAGCGTCGCGTCTCAATCGTGGCGCGCAGGCGGCTGTGACGCTTCGAATCTGAATGGAGATCCATGTGGCTGCAATTGAGTCGAAGGAAGCCTTTCTGCCCTTTCGCGAGTACCAGACCTGGTATCGCATCACCGGCTCGCTCGACAGCGGCAAGCTGCCACTCGTTGTCGCCCATGGCGGTCCTGGCTGCACCCATGACTATGTGGATTCCTTCACCGGGATTACCGAGATCGACGGCCGCCCGGTCATTCACTACGACCAGCTCGGTAACGGCAATTCCACCCGCCTGCGGGAAAAAGGACCGGATTTCTGGACGCCGGCGCTCTTCCTGGAAGAGCTGGATGCGCTCCTGAAGCAGGTCGGCATTCACGACCGCTATGCCTTCCTCGGCCAGTCTTGGGGCGGCATGCTCGGCGCGGAACATGCTGTGCGCCGGCCGAGGGGCCTGAAGGCGCTCGTCATCGCCAATTCCCCAGCCAACATGCATACCTGGGTCGCTGAAGCCAACCGGCTGCGCGAGGAACTGCCGCAGGAGGTGCAGGATACGCTCTTAAAGCACGAGCAGGCCGGAACGATTACCGACCCCGAATATATCGCCGCCTCGCGCGTCTTCTATGATCGCCATGTCTGCCGCCTCGTACCCTGGCCGCCGGAAGTCGCCCGCACCTTCGCCATCATGGACGAAGACAACACCGTCTATCGCAACATGAACGGCCCAACGGAGTTCCATGTCATTGGCACGATGAAGGATTGGACCATCGAAGATAGGCTGCCGTTCATCGAGGCCCCGACGCTGCTGATCTCGGGCAAGTTCGATGAGGCAACCCCGCTGGTCGTCAAGCCCTATGTCGACCGCATTGAGAGATGCGAATGGGTGCTCTTCGAGCATTCGAGCCACATGCCGCATGTGGAAGAGAAGGCACTCTGCCTGGAGACGGTTTCGGCCTTCTTGCGACGACACGATTGACGGGAAGCAGGTTGCCGCAGACCGCCGGTGTGCTGGCAAGCCCCGGGCTCGCAGCACTTTTGGACAACCTTGACCGCTTCGCCGAAGCGATCAAGGCTGGAGCTGCGGCCCAGAACTGCGCGCTCGTCGGTTTAGCCAGATGCTCCGGCGCAAACCCAGTCGCAGATCGGCCGTCCAGCCATGCGCGATGCGCACCGAGCGATTGTTAGGCCGCCCTGAAGCGGTCAAAGGCGGTGAGACGCTTGATCGGTGGATCTGCGTCATCCCAGCGATAGACTTGCGTACGCAGATAGCGGAGTTCGTCATCGAGTGCGTCTTCGGCAATCTCGACCCACCAGGACTTCGGACGGCCGTCACTGCCATCCGACCAGCGGTAGCCGCGTGCTTTCAATTGATCCTTCATGTCGAAGGGGCTGTTTTCCGCAAAGATGCGGGCGCGTGATCGCTGGCTTGCTTCGTAGAGCTCGGCAAAAGGTGTTCGTCCCGATTCCCCTCCACCCTCCGCGATAACCTCAAGGAGAGCAAAGCAGTCATCAACCGCTCGGTGGCCTTCATGAAAATAACCGGCCTGCCCAATCAGATAACCGAGCTTTGTTCCTTCAAAGCCGCGCGACGCCCAGTCGATTTCAGAGACCGAACAAGCCCAGGCTTTTCCGGCAAAGATTGGTGAAAAGGTTTCGCAGAACGGCCGGTCGAAGCCGGCATTGTGGGCAATTACGAGATCAGCAGGCTCGATGACGGCACGAACCTGATAAAGATCAATCATCTGGTCGGCCACCATGTCGTCGGAGATACCGGTGAGACGTGTGATCTCCTCCGGGATTGGAATGCTGGGCTGCTGGAGAGCGCTATAGACGCCGATGACATCGCCGATATTGCCCGTCTCATCGAATGTGAACGCAACCGCGCCAATCTCAATAATCTCGTCCTTGCGATGATTAAGGCCGGTAGTTTCAGTGTCGATGATCACGCCCTTCAGCGGAAATCCGGGTCGCGCAGCCGTGGTCACCAAACGTGGCTCGAGTTTTCTCAGGATACGGTAGCGGCCAGTCTCGTGGAGTTGCCGCACCATATCATCTTCGCTCAACGCAACAGGAGAATGGCGCTTCATCGATGAGCCTGCGCCCTTTGCAGGTGCTGCCCCGTTAGCATCAAACAGATCGAACTGCTGCGTCATTCGCTATCTCGGCCTAATTCTCAAAATGGTTCTCCGGACTGCACCATCCGCCAAAGTCGCTATAAGACATCCGCTCGAACAAATCAGGAAGAAAGTTGAGGCCTGAAATGATCAGTGGCCGCTCCCGGGGCCCCTGTTGTCGTCGCGACCGAACAGCAGCGCCGACAGTATGCGTCGGGAGACAGCGGCGGGCCTGCGGCGGAGTTCATCTTCAACCGATCGCCGGGGCCGCAGGAGAGAACCAAACAATCCCTGCGCCTGCTCAAGAAAGGGCGCTGCCCCGTCGCGCAGGAGGGAGACCACCTCGAGACGCAGCTCCGAAGCACCATCGAGCTCGGCATAGGAAAGCTGGTCGAGCCGGCAGGCGGCGTCTCTCTGCGCGAGGGATGCGAGTCGCCAATGCGTGTTGTTGCGGTAGCTCGGCGCGCGCCAATCGCCGTCCCTCGCGTCGCGGCCGAAGTTGATGAAGCAGGCATTGCCATAGCGGCTCTTCTGGATCTCGACAAAGGTCGTCCGAACCAGCCGGTGCGATGCCAGCGGACCCCTTTCCGGACAAAGCCGCGCGGCAGAAAGATATCATCCACCTCCTTCGTCAGAAGCTTCAGCGCCCGTTTGCGCGTCGTCGGATCGAGCGCGGCCTTCCACGACTTAATGGCATTTCTGTCGGCGTCCTCCATCGTTTTGTCGGTCTTTTCCACCTCTTGGCGTCCCCTCACTCGGGTCGAATGGCAGCGTCAGCAGACAGGAGGCGAGCGCCACGGTCAAGAGTTTGCTGGTCGTGCGTGGTCGACGGCGGCTGATTTGGATCCTCTGCCGGGCGAGGTGCAATCGCGGTTCGCGAGGCGTCTTGATCGTGCTAGGATCAGGCTTTTCTCTCAAGGGTATTCTTGCATTGGTAATGATGATGAACGGTAAATGTGTCGGCGGCGCGCACCCAACGATCCCGGCGTTATATGGTGGCATTTTTCTGCTCGTTGCAAACGTAGCATTCGCCGAAACCTTCGTAGACACGAATGTCGTGTCTGTCGTTGAAGGCGGACACTGGCAAGAAGACGGCGTCGGCGAAGGAAGTTACCGCATCATCGTTGTGAACCAGGGCTTTGAGCACGTATCGTCGCGCGTCGTGGTGGAATGGAAATCAGTGCCGACTGACACGGATGACGCCCAAATCGTCCACTCCGTGGAACTGGTTAAAGGTGGCTTCTACAGCATAGGCATGCCAGAAATGACTTTTTCCAAGGACGGGGCACGCGTCGAGTTGAGGGGCACCGCTACCTACACGCCCGCCATGCCGGTCGTTTGTCGTTTCAGTCTATCTCCTGGCGGCAAAGTCGCCCGGATCAAAGGGTGTGAGGATTAATGATCGATCCTGCTTAAGCGGCGGAAACTGCGTGAACGGCGGCCAGGCCACGTCAATTGTCCGGCTGTCGCCTCGCCTGCCCAACCACCGCATCTTGCTGTTGTCGGTTTTGCATCGGAAGTGAACAGCAAGCCTACAACCGCCATGGGCCGGAAGCATCCTATTCTTGGAATCCGTGAGTATCAGTCGTCGCCTTCCAGCGATGCAAGCGACTTTACCAAACCCACGATCTTTTGTCGTATTCGGGGGTCTTTTACAGCAAGGAATGCGCGGTTTAGCGCGAGCCCCTCGGCGGTGGAAATAAATCCCGTCAGATCGTCCATGCCCTTCACTAAACCTGATTCACTTTCATCCGCTCCCGCCATTCCTTCGAAAAAGAAGGAAACAGGCACGTTCAGACAGTCGGCAATGCCCTGAAGCCGGCTCGCCCCCACCCGGTTGCTGCCCTTCTCGTATTTCTGTACCTGCTGGAATGTGACACTGACCCGTTCAGCAAGCGCTGACTGGCTCATGCCAAGCACCCGTCGCTGCATACGGATTCGCCTTCCGACTTCTATGTCGACTGCACTTGGCTCCTTCGCATTAACGGCTTTATTCATGATCTCTCCAATGCGCTCAGGGAATTAAAATGAGATTGTGCCAGTGTGGAAACGTTGTCGATTGATCCAATCTAGCTAGTTCTTGAAGAGGTGTCCCTCCCAATCGCCCGATCCGTTCTCTTCAATGACAGGCGTGCCTTTCAATCCCGGCCTAATGTTCCGCCTGTTCTGCGCCTGTCGGGCATCGATGAGGACATTCCCGACCCCATCCCCGATAGGCCCTCCCTCGGCCAGTGGAGTGGCGACCGGTACGTCCACCAAATGTACTACGCTTGGGTAATAGCGCTTCTCGTCGAAGACGCTATCATGGATTCATCAAATTCGTACTGAGGGCTGACCACGGATGTACTGGCAGCCGTCGTCGATTGATCAGGAAGGGCCGGTGCGCGTGTCGCCCGGCCCTTTCCTTTAGGATTGCGGCTGCCAGATTGCCACGGTCCTTCATGGAGATGGGCTCAAATGCCGCGCCGAAACACCGTCAGGCCCAGTCGGGCACGTGTAAAGAGCGAATATCAGACCAACGTCCGACCGTTTCTCAGACTTCGTGCCGATACCCCCTCTCGGCAGCTACAGTATGTTTGCACGCGAAAGGGTTGTGAGTTTTCGCTATGGCTAAAATCTTCGTTATTGCGATGTCACTCGTGATGGTTGTTTTCTGGGGTTCCGTCGGCGTTCTGATGTACTCCCTGCTTACGTGAAGGCGTTTTGCGAAACTCGTCCCTCCCGGCCGGGTCTTGATTCGATTGCTCGAGGAATAGTTGACACCCATTGGGTAGCCGAACCTCCTGCTGTGCCCTATAGTTTCCTTACAGCAATGGAGGTTGCCTAAGGAGGGTTTAGATTATGAGCGATACCGCTGTTGGTTTTATGGTGGCAGCTGAACTGTCGGCCCTGTTCTGGGCCGCAGCGCTCATGGTGGCGTTATCGATCTCTTGACGACGCACGGCCTCTTCATCTTTACCTTGGCTGTCGCGACGTCAATGAGCAGCATTTGCAATAGGTTTCGACCTTCTGGCTGGTCGGCACATACTCCCGCTTGCAGTCGTCTTCTCTCAGTTGCGAACGCCAGGCGGGCTGGCAAGAATCTGCCGAGAACTCAAGCGGCCAAGGCACACCGATTCATCCGAAGCGGCTGACGACGCCCAGACCATGAGAGGCAAAGACCGCCCCACGAACCAATCCCGATACAGACACTGCAGGGTTCTGAACCATCCGTCTCTTTCGCGATCGTCCGACGCGCTCGAGACTTCAGGCATCCGACATTTTTTCGTCGCCAACAAGGAGTGTCTTCCTAAGTGCTAGGGATAAATCCGCAGGCTCCATCAGGAAGATCTTTGCCGGCTCGCCGGTCACTTCCCATCGCAGAAATATGAATGCGGCACGTGGTTCCGGCGTCACGCCTACCACAGATGTTTAAGGCCATCGCCGATCTCGTCTCTCCCGCAGAGCGCCTGGGGGCTGTTGGACGCCGTGATCTTTAACGTGTTGACCTGCAATTCCGCTCTCCGGCGAAGAACTGCTCAGTCCTGATCGGCGCGGGCGGAACTGCAAAGCTCGCGCCCTGCGATCTGATGTGCGCAGCAATCTACGACCGGGTAGATCAACACCTGCCGCAAAATATTGGCGGCAGCTTTCTCGCGGCTGATTTACATGGGAAGCAGTGGAAAGCCTTCGCCGAAGAGACTGGGCTGAGCCCGGCAGCGACCGTAAAGCGCGTTGGCCACCTTGCCGCCAAGGTCGATCCGGTCAAAGGAGGTGTTCCCAAGCAGATCGCCACAGGAGCCGGTGATCCCTCCCGAGTACTGGAGCGGATCGTGCACGAGGTCCGCAAGAGATGCCGACGGATTTTGAGGCAGCTTTAGGAGATGTGGCGGACTTTCGATCGACTTGCACTTCGCCCGGCAATCGCGGTAAAGCTGCGTGATGGACGACAATGTCATCAAGTTTCGCAAGCCCAGGCCGCCCCGTCAGCGAGATCCCCGTCTTCGCAAGATTCTCATTGTACTCGGCGTGCTTGTTTTGTTTGCGGTCGCCTGGCTCTATTTCGCATTCGTGGGTGCCCCGGTGGCTTCTTGAGGCTGCCGCAAGCTTCGAAGGGGCACTGGCTGCGGTGATCTTCAGGGGCAGGTTTGTCGACATGAGGCGATGAGCGCTCGGTTGCACCACCGGACTGCTTTCGCCAACCTCCAAGTCCTTTGGCGTGACATGCAGCTTCAACGGCGGTGTGCGAGACAAATGCACCAGCAAAATCGCCTTGAAGAGGTTCGAACTGAAAACCCTCGTCTTCGATTTCAGATTCGATCGCGCGATCGGGTGAACTCACGGATCTTGAGCACCTCTTCGATTAAGGACGATTCCATAAATGCTCGTTGTCGCAGCGATGAAGAGCTGATGTTTTGCACGACCACCGAAGCAAAGGTTCGACACAAGCTCCGGGACGAGGATCTTGCCCATCAGATGACCGTCTGGGGCGATGCAGTGTACCCCATCGGCTGCCGAAGACCACAAGTTACCTTCACCATCGATCCGAAAACCATCCGCGCATCCGGGATTGATGGCACAAAACACCTCTCCACCGGCAAGCCTACCGTTGGAGGCAACATCGAAGACCCGGATATGTCGCGGATCTGAGCTGAACATCCGCCCGGTATCGGCAACATAAAGGCGAGATTCGTCTGGACTAAAGGCCAGGCCGTTCGGGCAGGCAAAATCCGTCAGCACGGCTTCGATTTTTCCGGAGGGCTCCACCCGGTAGACGTGGCATGGCAGTTCTTGCTCGGCACGAAAGCCCTCGTAGTCGGTCATGATCCCGTAGTGCGGATCGGAAAACCAGATCGAATTGTCCGATTTTACCACGACATCGTTGGGAGAGTTTAGCCGCCTGCCCCGGTAGCTGTCGGCAATTACAGTGACGGAACCGTCGAGTTCCGTCCGTGTCACCCGCCGCGTTCCATGCTCGCATGTCACTAGTCTGCCCTGCTTGTCCCGCGTATTGCCATTGGCAAAGTTTGACGGCTCTCGGAATACCGATACCCCAGCGCCCGCAGACCAGCGAAGCATGCGATTATTCGGAATGTCCGAGAACAGTAGGCATCCCGCGTCGCCGAACCAGACCGGGCCCTCGACCCAGTCAAAGCCGGTGGCGATCTGCTTGACCGGCGCATTGCCGAGCACATAGGTGCTAAACAGCGGATCAAGCACTTCGAAACATGACATTGCGCTCTTCTCCCAGATTTACCGGGCCATTCTCATTCGGACAGCCGGACGCGAGTTGGCACTGGTGTCAATTGAAGGCAATCTGCGCCTTCATCGCCTGGCTCCGATCAGTTGCCAGTTCGAAGGCTGTCACAGCGTCTGATAGGCGAAGTGTGTGGGTAATCAGCGGCTTCACGTCGATCAGCCCCTTTTGCATCAGTCCGACACCGGTCGCAAACTCCTCGTGAAAGCGGAAGGAACCATGCAGGTCCAGCTCCTTGGCTGTAATCGCCATCATCGGGAGGTTCATGTCTCCACCAAGGCCAAGCTGAATAATCACCGCGCGCGGGCGAAGAGCAGCTATGCCGGCAACCAAGGCAGGCGCGGCACCGGAGCACTCGTACAGGACGTCGAATGAGCCCTTTTGGGCTGCGTAAGGGGTCAGGGCATCCGGCTCGCTTCCCATATTGATGGCCCTGTCCGCGCCGACCTTGCGTGCCAGCGAGAGGGTGAAATCCGAGAGATCCGTTGCGACGATTTCGGCGGCGCCGGCACGGCGGGCTGCGAGGATCGACAGAAGGCCGATCGGCCCGCAGCCGGTCACCAGAACCCGTTTACCCAATATTTCTCCCGCCCGGCGAGTGGCGTGAAGAGTAACGGCCAGGGGTTCTGCGATCGCCGCTTCGCCTGGGGTAAGACCGTCCGCCGACACGCATTGAACGGCATCGGCGACGAGAACCTCTCGAAAAGCTCCCTGGACATGCGGGAAAGGCATGGCACTGCCATAAAACCGCATATTGAGGCACTGATTGTGAAGCCCTTCCTGGCAGTAGAGGCAGGATCGGCACGGCCGGGACGGAGAAACAGCGACGAGCTGGCCCGATTTCAATCCCTCAACGCCCGGGCCGAGGGCTTCCACATACGCGGACACCTCGTGACCAAGGATCATCGGCTCCCGCAGCCTGACTGCGCCGAAGCCGCCGTGATTGTAATAATGCAGATCGCTGCCGCAGATGCCACCGGTTGCAAGGCGCAGGCGCACTTCTCCGGGTCCTGGCGCTTCGATCGGGCGCTCCTCGATACGCAGGTCTTTCGGACCGTGAATGACGATGGCTTTCATCGGCGCGCTCCTTAAAGAACCGGGGTCAGCAGGGGCTGACCGGAAAAATGCGCCATGAGATTGTCTCGAACAAGCTGTCCCATGGCCTTGCGTGTTTCGATGGTTCCAGATGCGTGGTGTGGCTGCAAGAGCACGTTGTCGAGGGCGAGAAACCGTGGATTGAGCTTCGGCTCACCTTCGAAGACGTCAAGGGCGGCGGAGCCCAACGCACCGCATTCGAGTGCATCAAGCAGGGCTTCTTCATCGATATTGGAAGCGCGGGAGATATTGATCAGCATCCCCTCCCCGCCGAGAGCCGCAATTACCTCGCGGCCGACGATGTGGCGGGTGGCGGCGGAAGCGGCCAAAGTGACGAACAGGAAATCCGAACGCGCTGCGAGTGCGACCGGATCGGCGACAAATTCCCAATCGGCGGCAAAATCTTTTGGCGCCACATCGGAATAAGCGATTTGCATATCGAAGCCCTGAAGGCGTTTGGCCACTTCATAGCCGATCCGGCCAAGGCCGAGTACGCCGGCGCGGCGGCCCCACACACGACGCTTCAGCGGGTAGAGCCCCTTTGCCGCCCAGCTTCCGTCCTTTACCCAGCTTTCCGCGCCAATCATGCCGCGCGACAGGCACAACATCATCGCCACGCCAAGATCCGCTACGTCGCTCGTCAGCACGTCCGGTGTGTTGGTGACGCGGATGCCGCGTTCCCGGCAAGCCGCCAGGTCGACGGCATCAAAACCAACCCCATAGACCGAGATCAGCTCGAGTGAAGGGCAGGCCTCGATCATGGCCCGGCTGGCGCCGAGTTCGCCTCGCGTGGCGATCGCCCGGACATTGGGACCGACACCAGCAAGAAAGTCCGGCTTGTCGGCGGCCTCGAAGTAGCGATGAACCGAAAATGCAGCATTCAGAGGCACTTCGTCCCATTCCGGATAGGGCCCGACTTGAAGGATCTGGGGTTTGCTCATTTCGGTGTTTCCGTCCCTTGACAATTAATGTTATCGATAACATAAAGGTGAGCATTGCGATTGTCGAGACAAAAATGAGGGAAACAATGGGGCAGGACTTGTTTGATTTGACGGGCCGCCGAGCCCTCGTCACGGGATCGTCGCAGGGGATCGGCCTTGCCCTTGCGCGCGGTCTTGCCAATGCCGGTGCCGAAATCGTGCTCAATGGCCGCAACGCCGCAAAACTTGCGGAAGCCGCGAGAGGTCTCGGCGGCAGCACGCATCAATTGGCATTCGACGCGACCGATCATGAGGCCGTTCGCGCAGCAGTGGATGGCTTCGAAGCAACGATCGGGGCGATCGACATCCTCGTAAACAATGCGGGAATGCAGCATCGCACGCCGCTCGAGGTCTTTCCGGCGGACGCGTTCGAGCAGCTTATGCGGACCAATATCTCCACTGTTTTCAACGTTGGCCAAGCGGTCGCACGGCACATGATCAAACGCGGAGCGGGCAAGATCATCAATATTGCCAGCGTACAGACTGCATTGGCACGTCCCGGCATTGCACCCTACACGGCGACGAAGGGCGCCGTCGGTAATCTGACCAAGGGAATGGCCACCGACTGGGCCAAATACGGGCTGCAATGCAATGCCATCGCGCCCGGCTATTTCGATACGCCATTGAACGCCGCATTGGTTGCCGATCCCGCGTTTTCCGCCTGGCTGGAAAAGCGCACGCCGGCCGGCCGCTGGGGCAAGGTGGACGAACTGGTCGGCGCCTGCGTGTTCCTCGCCTCCAACGCATCCTCATTTGTGAACGGACATGTGCTTTATGTTGACGGTGGCATTACGGCCTCTCTTTGAGGTTCCGCAGCGAATGGTGCTGATGGGGGTTGCAGGGTGCGGCAAGTCCTCTGTCGGGGCCACGCTCGCCGCACGATTGGGGGCGGCATATCTCGATGGCGACGACCTTCACCCGTCGGCGAACATCGACAAGATGAGCCGCGGCATGGCCTTG
Organism: Rhizobium mongolense USDA 1844; assembly: GCF_000419765.1. Classification (GTDB taxonomy): domain Bacteria; phylum Pseudomonadota; class Alphaproteobacteria; order Rhizobiales; family Rhizobiaceae; genus Rhizobium; species Rhizobium mongolense. The sequence goes on from NZ_ATTQ01000011.1 coordinate 208,879, forward strand.
GACGATGAGGATCGCTGGCCATGGTTGACCCTCGTGGGCGAGACTCTAACCAAGTCCGAAGGGCCGCAGATCGTCGGCTGTTCGGCGCTCAAGCGTGCCTACCGCGCTCACATCACGCAAACTTCCGGAGAGACGATCACCTTCGTTCATCTTGCCGGTACGCCCGAGGTCATCAAGGCGCGAATGAATGCAAGAAAAGGTCATTTTATGCCGGCCGGCCTGCTGACGAGCCAGTTCGCCGCGCTGGAACCACCGGAGGCGGACGAAAACGCGTTCAGCGTGGATATCGACCGGCCGCTTGGCGCGATCGTCGAAGCAATCGTCACGCAATTGGAAGGAATGAAAACATGACGAACAAGGTTGCATTGATTGGCGCCGGCGCGATGGGCGGCGCCATCGGAACGCGGCTCGTCGAAACCGGGAACCATTTGACGGTCTTTGATCTCGACACGACCAAGATGCGCGAGCTGGTCGACAAAGGCGCTCTGCCGGCGGCAAGCGCGGCGGAAGCAGCCGCCGGCTCGGACTATGTCATCCTCAGCCTCAACTCGGCGAAAATCGTCCGGCTCGCCGTCTTCGGCGAAGGCGGCGTTGCAGGCGGCGCCAGGCCCGGAACTGTCATCATAGACATGTCCTCGATCGACCCGGAGGCGACGAAGGCCCTGGCGTCCGAGGCGGCGGAAAAGGCCCTGCGCTGGGTCGACAGTCCCCTGTCGGGTGGCGCGCCCAAGGCATTGGTCGGACAGCTTACGCTTATGGCCGGCGGCAAGGAACAAGATGTCGTTGATGCCTACGAGGTGCTGCGGCACGTTGCCTCGAATTACACGCATATGGGGCCTTCCGGCGCCGGCCAGACCACGAAGCTGATCAACCAGGTTCTCTGCGGGCTCAATTTTCTGGCCGTGGCGGAAGCGACGCAGTTGGCTCTCGATGCCGGCGTGGATGCGGCAAAGATCCCGCAGGCGTTGAAGGGCGGCCGGGCCGACAGCGCAATCCTGCAAGAATACATGCCGCGCTTTGTCGTCAAAGATTACCGTCGCACCGGAAGGATCGACAATATGGTCAAGGATTTGAGCGGGGCGCAGGATCTCGCCCGCCGCACCAACACCGCCATGCCGCTGACGGCGCTGTGCGCCGAAATTCACCGCATGCTGACTGCCGCCGGTCTCGGCGGTGAGGACCAGGCCGCCCTGATGGAATTTTTCAAGGGACCCAACAAGGACATCGTACAATGATAACACGCTATGCCCTCTTCGAAGGAAAACTGAAGGACGGTCAAACGGAGGCGTTTCGGGCCGCAGTGCTCAACGACATCCTGCCGAAATGGAAGGCCTTTCCCGGCGCCCTCGATGTCCGGGTAACCTTTGCCGATGCCCGCGATGAAGGAGCGCCGGAAATTCCCATGATTCTTGCGATCAACTATCCCGATCTCGCAACCGTCGAGGCCGCGCTTGCGAGTCCAGCGCGCACCGCGGCCAAGGCAGCGACGGAAGAGGTATTGGCACGCTTTTTTGACGGGCGGATCCATCATCATGTGACCCAGGCAAACGAATTCCCGCTCTAAGCTCGACGCCGTGGCGGCTCGCTGCCCTCTTGGCTGTTCGACCACCGGCAAGGGGGCAGACCCAAAGTCCGACCAAAGCATCGGCCTTTTGCTGCGCGTTGAACGAGGCGAAATCACAACCTGCTTGCAAATTAAGCGTAAAGGCGGTTGTATTCATCTGGTAACGATAACATGGATGCAAATGCCCAGTATTCGTAAACCACCAACCATGGCGGATGTCGCCCGCATGGCGGGCGTGTCGCCGATGACGGTGTCGCGCGCTTTCAAGCGCGACACGTCCGTCAGCCAAGAGACACGCGAGGCTGTCAGACGTGCAACCGAAGAACTTGGTTACGTCTTCGACAGCACGGCTTCCAATCTTCGATCACAGCGCACGGACTTCGTGGCCGTTACGATCCCCTCGATCAACAACGCCAATTTCGCTGATACGGTGCGGGCGCTGTCGGACGGCTTGTCGGATAAGGGCTTGCAGGTCCTGCTCGGCTACACGAACTACGACGTTCGTGAAGAAGAGCGGCTGATCGAGCAGCTCTTGCGGCGCAAGCCCGAAGCAATCGTGGTAACGGGCGGCAAGCATACATCGCGAGCCCGCAAACTCCTGTCGAATGCCGGCATCCCCGTCATTGAAACCTGGGATCTTCCGGAAGATCCGATTGGACACGTTGTCGGCTTCTCCAACGCATTGGCGGTGCGCGAGATGATCGATCATTTTGTCACCGTCGGCTATAGAAAGGTCGCCTTCATTGGTGGTGATGCTGATCGCGACACGCGCGGCAGCGATCGGCGCGCCGGCTTCATAACCGCGATGGAGGATCACGGGTTGGACGCGACGCGCCTGATTGCCGCCGGGCCGCCGCCGATTTCAATGCGCGAGGGCGCGAACGCGATGGGCCGGTTGCTGGAGCATTTCCCAGATACCGAAGCGGTCATCTGCGTTTCTGATCTTTCGGCCTTCGGCGCACTTACCGAATGTCAACGGCGCGGCATTGCGGTGCCGGACCAGATTGCCATCGGCGGCTTCGGCGACTACGAGATCGGCGCAATTTGCGTTCCCAGTCTGACAACGATCAATGCCTTTGCTGCCGAGATCGGAGCAAAAACGGCGCAGCTCATTCTCGACGTCCTGGACGGGTCGCTTTCGGACAGCGCGGGCGTGATAACGATCCGACCGGATTTGATTCTGCGCCAAACAAGCCGCTGAGGAAATAGCGGGCCGGAAGAAGATCGCTTGCCCACCCGCTCTGTCACGATTACTTAACGTCCGATTTCACAAACTGCCGCAACTCGGGCGTCTGTGGATTAGCAAACAGCTCGGCGGATGCCCCCTGTTCCCAGATCGTGCCCTTGTGCATGAAGATCGTCTGCGTAGCCACCCGCCGCGCAAAACCCATCTCATGCGTGACGAGTATCATGGTCATTCCATCGCGGGCCAATTTCTCCATGACCGTCAGCACTTCCTCGGTCAGTTCCGGATCGAGCGCAGAGGTGACTTCGTCGAAGAGCATCACCTTCGGGCGCATTGCAAGGGAACGGGCAATCGCCACGCGCTGCTGCTGGCCACCAGAAAGCTGGTCCGGATAGGCATCGAATTTTTCCGACAGGCCCACGAGCTGGAGCACCTCGCGGGCGATCTCTTGTGTCTGCGCCTTCGCAACGTCTTTGACAATGCGGGGCGCCAGCATGATGTTCTCGCCCACGGTCAAATGTGGAAAGAGGTTGTAGCTTTGGAAGACGATGCCGACATCGGTGCGCAGGCTTCGCAGCGCCTTTGCGTCGCCTCCAAGCGCATGGCCGGCGATCTCGATGCGACCGGAGTTGATCTTTTCTAAGCCGTTCATGCAGCGCAGCAGCGTGCTCTTTCCAGAACCGGACCGACCGATCAGTGCAAAGACCTCTCCGCGCCCGACGCTGAGGGATACGCCCTTGAGAACCTCGAGCGCACCGAAGCTCTTGTGAACATTTTCAACGATTACTTCCGGCATGAAGCCTCCTTTCCAGCCAACGCGACAGCTGGGACAATGGGTAGCAGACGACGAAATAAAGAGCGGCCACCGCGATGAAGACGCGGAAGGGCTGGAATGTCGTGTTATTGACAAGCTGCCCTGCGCGGGCGAGTTCGACGAAGCCGATGATCGATGTGATCGACGTATTCTTGACCACCTGCACCGCAAAGCCGACGGTTGGCGGCAGCGAAACACGGATTGCCTGCGGCAGGATGATGTAGCGGTATTGTTGAAGGCGGCTCATGGCAAGCGATTCCGACGCTTCCCATTGCTGCTTCGGCACCGCCTGGATGCAGCCGCGCCAGATTTCCGCGAGATAACCTGATGCGTAGATCGTCATCGATGCGCCGGCGGCAAAGAGCGGCGGCAGCTCAAGCCCGGCAAGGCTGAGGCCGTAATAGGACAAAAACAGGATCATCAGCACCGGAATGCCCTGGATAACCTGAATATAGGAGCCTGCGGCAAAGCGCACGGCCTTGATGGGTGAGGTTCGGGCAAGCGCCACGGCAAAGCCCAGCAGACCTCCACCGACAAGGGCGATGACCGTCAGGAGAATGGTCCACTGCAGGGCTTGCAGCAGGAAACCGAATTCGTCGAAACCGAATGTTCTCAGCGTCATGCCGGCACCTCCGGCAGGGCCGTCATCGTGCGGCGGGCAACCCGCCTGCCAAAAAGCCACATGCCGATGAATCCCAGGGCAGCGCGCAGCGCCAGCGCCAGCGCGAGATAGATCAGCGTGACGACAATATAGACTTCGAAAGACCGATAGGTCTGCGATTCGACGAAAGCGGCCGAGGCGGCAAGCTCATGGGTCGAAATTGCCGAGCAGATGCTGGAGGCCAGCATCATCAACACGAACTGGCTGCACAGCGCCGGGTAAACCTTGGCGACCGCCGGAACCAGAATGACGTGGCGATAGATCTGGAAACGCGAAAAACCAAGCGCCTCGCCCGCTTCGATCTGAGATTTGTGCACGGCTTCGATGCCGGCACGGATGATTTCCGTTGAATAGGCGGCAAGATTGATGGTCATGCCGATCAGCGCCGCCGTATCGGCGCCCACGCGAATACCAAGCCCAGGCAGGCCGAAATAGACGATGAAGAGCTGGACCAGAAAGGGCGTGTTGCGGATCACCTCGACGTAAGCATCGACAAGATACCGCACGGCACCGCCCTTTATGGAGCGCAAGGATGCAAGCATGACACCTGCTGCCGAACCTAGAACAATCGAAAGGATCGACAGCTTGATCGTCAGCCAGATACCGCTCAGGATTTCGCCCTGATACTGGGCCAGCACGCCGAATTGAAATGTGTAGGACATAAACGAGCTCCGTCGAAGTTTCGCTCCTGCCGGTGCCTCACCGGCAGGCTCTCACGCAAGCTCAATCAGAAGGACGGAAGGGTCGGCATCGGACGGCCTGTCCATTTCGTCGCGATCTTGTCGAGATCGCCGGAGATCTTCATCAGATAGATCGACGTATTCAGCCATTGACGCAGTTCGAAATCGTCGAGCTTCGTCGCCATCGAGTTGCCCTGCTGGAAGAAGGTAAAGCCGACCTGGAGGCCAGCGTCCGGACGCTGCTTGATGATCGCTTCTCCCACAGTCGACGGCAGTGCGACCGCATCCGCCTGACCGGCAATCAGCGCCTGCGCACTGGTGGAGTCGTCTTCGAAAACCAAGATCTCCATGCCGGGGACCGCCGCCTTGCGAAGAGCGGTTTCCTGTGACGAACCTCGATTGACCGCGACGCGCTTGCCCTGAAGATCGGCAAGGCTCGCGAACTTCTGGTCGGGACCGGATATGATATCCATGTTAAAGGCGCTGTAGGGCTGCGTAAACATGACGGTCTTGGCCCGCTCACCCGTCGGGGCCAGCGTCGCAACGAGAAAATCGACCTTGCCGGTCTGGAGCGCTGGAATGCGGGCCGGCGGCGTCAGTGGGACGAGTTCGACCGGCAGCGAGAGATATCCGGCAATCAAGTTGGCGACGTCGACGTCGTAGCCGGTCGGATTACCTTTTTCATCCACCATCCCCATCGGCGGCGCACCGGTCAGAACGCCGATCCGGACCGTGCCGCGTGATATGATGTCATTGAGCGTGACCGCCCCGGCTTCGGCCGTCATCGCCAAGGACGCGATGGCGAGTGCGGCTGCCGTTACAACCGCGCGCATAGAGTTACGAACATTCATGACATTCCTCCACCTAATTTGACTGAGCTCTTGCTCGTGCATGCGACCTCTGGAGCGACGGAAACCGCTCCATTGCTCGCCTCCTCTGGACTCCCTTGCACCGGGCATTGCATCTGAATCATGCAAGGGTTATCGTTAACCTCATCTTATGTTATCGATAACAATCGGGCTGTCAAGCCGGTTTTTACTTGTCAAGGCGTGGGGATGAGGCAAGTGGCAAAGGATAAGACACGGATCGTCACGCTGCTTGATGTGGCGGCAAAGGCAGGCGTAAGCAGCATGACAGTCTCAAAGGTGATGCGAGGCGTCGGCAAGATTTCCGAGGAGACACAACAACGGGTGAGATATGCCGCAGACGAGCTTGGCTATCTGCCGAACAACCTTGCCGGATCATTGAGTTCGCGCAAGAGCCGGATGGTAGCAGTGATCATCCCCTCGATCAGCGACATCGTCTTTTCCGAAGTGCTGAGTGGGGTGAACGCCATCCTGCGCCCCAATGGACTTCATACTTTCATCGGAGAATCGCATTTCGATCCCGGCATCGAAGCAGAGCTTGTCCGCGAGATGCTGTCCTTCCGCCCTGCAGGGCTTTTGCTAAACGGCGGCATGGCACGAAGCGCGGCTTGCGACAAATTGCTAGAAAGACGCACCTGCCCGGCCATTCAATTGTGGGATTGCGACAATGAAGATCTCGATTTCAGCGCCGGCCCTTCACACAGGGAGGCAGGGCAACTCGTTGCTGCGCATTTCCTGGAGCGCCGCCTCAGGCGCGTTGCCTATGTCGGCGCCGAACTGGAGAAGGATCTTTGCGCCCGATGGCGCTACCTTGCCTTGCGGTCTTCGCTTGCGAGCGCCAACATCGACGTGATCAGCATGGTTTGCGAAAATCGGCCGAGACAGGCCCAAACAGGACGCGCCCTCACGCAGGAATTGATCCGTGACCATCCCGAGATCCAGGCTATTCACTTCTTGAACGACGCGATGGCGCTTGGTGGCCTCTCCTATCTGCACGAAGCGGGAATTCCAGTTCCAGAGCAGATCTCCGTGGTGGGATTTAACGGCACGTCCATCCCCAACACGGTCCGAACCAGACTTACGACCGTTGATATACCTCGCGCCGAGATCGGAAAGACGGCGGCTCAGGCGCTGTTGAATATACTTGCAAACGTGCACGTGGACAGATCGTGGCGGGCTGAGATCCGGCTCATCCAGGGCAACACGACGATACGATAATCGATCGTCTGTTCATCCTTCCATCAATATCGCTTGCGACGCAACGTGCAAAAAAATGGCACCATTCGCGGTGCCCTAGTTTCCGGGAGGGAGGCTGCTACATCTTGCCCCAGAGCTTTTTATACTCGTCGCGGTAACCGTTTTCCGGATCGAACGAGTTCTTGGGGCCGCCATCGAATTCGACATTGTCGGCGGTGACGACATGGAGCGGGGAGAGATAGCCAGACCACTGTTGGCCGGCAAAGGCGCGGTTCAACTCGTCGACAAGCTGCCAGCCCTGCAGGTTGAGGGGCTCGGCGACCGTAACTTTCTGGAACTGGCCGGCGCGGATGCGCTGGTAGGCCGATTCGGAACCGTCACCGGCAGCGACATTGATTGGCGCATCCGTACCGCCCTTGCCGGCGGCTGCCAGCGACGGTCCCATGAAGTCGAAATAAAGATCGTTGATGGCGAGCGAATGGGTCCACTGGTCGCCGTATTTTTGCAGCAACGATGTCGTCAGCTGCGGCATGCGCTGGGAGGTTTCGGCAATAGGCGTATCGACATATTCAAGAACCTTGCCGCCGAGTTTTTCGATCTCCTCTTTCATCTTGTCGGCCTTGGCGATGGCGATCGCATAGGTCGAGTCGGTGAAGATCACGACGCCTGGTTTGCCCTTCGCATCTGCATAGGCCCAGTCCGCCGCCGACTTGGAAACCTCCATCGCATCGGTGCTGACGTTGGCGAAAAGGCCGGTTTTTTCGTCAGGGCCGATGACCGGGCCTGCGTGCCAGGCGACGAGCGGAATTCCCGCAGCCCTCGCCTGCTCAAGAGCCGGCGCTTGCTCGACGGCATCGAAGCCGTTGATGATGATCCCGGCGGGCTTCAGCGCCATGGCCTGGCCGAACGCTGCCGTGCGGCCGCCGATCGAGCCCGCACCGTCGAGAACCTTGACCTGCCAACCGATGGCGGCTGCGCCCTCCTCGACGCCGGTAGTCACGCCCAAGATGCCGCCGTTCTTCAGATCGCCGGCGAGCACGACGATCGTCTTTCCCTCCTGCGCCTTGGGTCCTGTCTTCGGTCCGTCCCAGGTGGTGACGCGGGTCGCATATTTTTCGACCACCGCCTTGGCGTCGGACATGGCATCTGCCAGTGCCGGCCCCGCGAGCATCAAGGCCAGTGCGGCGACGGAACTCTGGATAAGCGTTCTGCGTTTCATGGTTCTTCCTCCCTTTGAAGATTGTGTGCCGACGGCGATCAGTTTTTCGGTGGGTTTGCAGATGCCGGACTGGTGGCTGCGGTTTTTCCGGCTGCACCCCGTTTCCTTTGCGCATAACCGGCGATGCCGATGGCCACGAGCAGGGTGATGCCGTTGAAGAGTGGTTCGACGAAGAACGAGCCACCGAATTGCTGGATGCCGGAAATGCCGACGGCAAGAATAATGACACCGGTCATCGTGCCCCAGACATTGACGCGTCCAGGCTTGATGGTGGTTGAGCCGAGAAAGGCACCGACGAGCGCCGGCAGCAGATACTCGAGGCCAACACTGGCCTGGCCGATGCGAAGCTTCGAGGCGAGCAGGACGCCTGCAAGCGCAGCAAGGGTGCCCGAGGAGACAAAAGCTGCGATGACAAAGCGGCGGACCGGAATGCCGTTCAGCGCTGCCGCTTTGGGATTGGCACCGATCGCATAGATATAGCGGCCAATCGGCAGATATTCGAGAATGAGCCAAAGCGCGACGGCAAGCAGCAGCACATAAAAGCCAGTGATCGGCAGGCCGAATACCATGGTGCCGTTCAACGAGTAAAAACCCTCCGGCAAGACGCCAACGACCTGGCGCCCGCCGGTGTGCCAGAGTGCGAGCGCGTAGAGGACCGTGCCGGTGCCGAGCGTCGCAATGAACGAGTCGATGCGTGCGACCTCCACCAGAAGACCGTTGAGGAAGCCGGTGATAGCACCGAGCGCAAGCACGATGACGACTGCGACCGGCCAAGGCACGCCGAACACAGTTTGCAGGCTGATCGCAAGAATGTGCCAGAGCACGATGCCGTAGCCGACCGTAAGATCGATGCGGCCAGCAGCCATCGGGATCATGGCCGCCAGCGACAGAAGAGCGATGATCGCCTTGTCGGAGACGATCGAGCGGAGATTGAGAACCGTCGGAAAGGTCTGCGGCAGGAGAAGCGAAAACAGCACGATAAGAGCCAAAGTAAGGATGACCAGGCCGTAAACCGGCAGGAACCGCAGGAGCTTCTGCGTATAGCTGAGGCCCGCCAGTTCGGCTCGGGTCGGCTCAAGGGCGGTGGATTCGATCGACTGCATTATCTTCTCCCGGAACTCAAGCGGCCTCTGAAGCCGACGCGGCAGCGATCACCGCCGATGTGGTTAAATCCGCACCTTGCAATTCACGTACAATCCGTCCGCGTGAAAACACCAAGGCACGATGGCAGATATGGGCGATTTCCTCGAAATCCGTCGACACGACGACGACAGCCAGACCCGCCTCAAGCGCACGGGCGATCAGCCGATAGATGTCGGCCTTGGCGCCGACATCTACGCCTGCGGTCGGATCCTCGGCGATCAGAAGCTTGCGGCCAGTTGCAAGCCAGCGGCCGACAACCACCTTCTGCTGGTTGCCCCCCGATAGCGCCTCGATCGGCAGGCTCTGGTCGTTCGGCCTCAATCCGACACTCTCGCCGATCGTGCGCGCCAGGGACGCTTCTTTAAACGGCGACAGGAAAGAAAGGAGCCTGCGTCCGGACGCTGCCGGATTGAGGAAGGTGTTTTCCCGAAGCGACAGCGACATGGCAACGGATTCTTCGGTGCGGTCGCGCGCAATCAGGCCTATGCCGGACCTCATTGCAGCGACCGGGCTCGACAGGTCCGGTACCGCCCCACCGACATCTACCGCGCCGGAAAAAGCATCGCAGCCAAAGAGGGCCCGGCCGATCAGTTCCTGACCGGCGCCGCGCAAGCCAACCAACCCAAGCAGCTCTCCTTTCCGGATATCAAACGAGACAGGTCCGGCACTGCGGCAGGCAAGATCCCGAACGGTGACGATCGTCTCACCCGGATTGCTTGTCGCTTTGGCGAAGAGTTGGTCCGTCTTGCGGCCGACGATCATTTCAATCAATTCGTCCGGCGTCGTCTGTGCGACCGGCTTCTGGCCAACCAGGCGCCCGTCGCGCAAGACCGCGACCCGGTCGGCGATGCGGAAAATCTCATCGAGCCGATGCGACACGTAGATCATCGCCACCCCTCGCGCCTTCAGCGGACGGATAGCATCGAAGAGACGCTCCACCTCATCAGCCGGAAGGCTGGCGGTCGGCTCGTCGAGAACAAGCACGTCCGCTTCCACGGCGAGCGCGCGGGCAATCGCCACAAGCGACTTTTCCGTACGGGTGAGATCCTGGACACGCGTCGACGGATCAAAATCGCAGCCGACGAGATTCAGCGCCTCCCTGGCCCGCTCCTCCGTTCGCTTCCAGTCGATCAGGCGCGAACGCATGGAGAAACCCTGCGCCAATCCGACGTTTTCGCCGACCGTCATCCATTCGATCAGGCCAAGGTCCTGATGGATAAAGGCGAGAGGCTGACGTTCGTTAGGCTTTGGCGGCCGATGGACATAGGGTTCACCACGGAACTGAATATCGCCGCCGTCCGGCTTGTAGATGCCGGCTAGGGTCTTGATGAGTGTCGATTTGCCCGCGCCGTTTTCTCCAAGAAGCGCCAGGATCTCCCCCGAATGCAAATCCAGCGATACCTGCGATAAGGCGCGGGTGCCGCCGAACTCCTTGGTGATGGAGCGAAACTCCAGCAGTTTTTCGCTCGACATCGGCGCTCCTCCCAAAGCACTGTGAACCTGCAAGACATGGTATGTTATCGATAACAATGCTGTCAACAGGGAATTGCGCGTGGGCTGGTCGCGTACAAGGAGTGGCTGCTTTCTTTCGGGACAGAGCTCATATAGTCGCCACGCATTACATGCTCCCGCGGCAGCCGTTCGTGATCGTTGACGGCCAAGGTGAAAGGCCACCCGTCTAGAAGAGCGCGCCGCCGCGCAGCCCTTTGACATATCGGGATGTCGCTTGGATCCCTAAGCTGGCTTGCGCTTATAGGGGCCACTTCCAGAAGCAAATCGTTGAAATCCTTATTGCAGTGTTCGGGATTACTGCTCGGGCTGACAAATGAACACGATGCATGAGTGGGCTTGCTCGCAATGCCCAGACGGAATGCCCCATTCAATTCCTCCAAATTGGTGGAACGTCGGCTCAAACCCTCATAAAAAAGGCCCTGCGGGCTGGGGGCAGACGGGGCAGGGCCAGATGCCAGAATAGGACTGGCGGAACGCACGCCCGTGGGCGTCGATGGTCTGGGAGGCGTGCGCGAGATCGAAGCATAACATATTTCTCGTGCATCGAAGCCTGTCCCAAAGGCTTAAGCGAAGGAGTAATAAGACGGCTATGTCTCCGAGTAAGCAAGCATTTCTAGATCCACGAGTGATCTGACACGCGCGAAAAGGTATGTTCAAAATTTCGGCCGCGGTTTGTCGCACCGTCAGACGACCCGACATCATCGACCTGATCCGCTCCGCTTTCAGGTCACCCGCCACTCCTCGAAACTGACCCCTTTTCTCCGGGCGATTGTGCGACGTGTACTGCCCAGTGGCAGCAGCGATGTTTTGATATGATCGGCAAATCGGATGAACTGGGCCATTCCATCGTCAGAACGATACCGCTGAACCGGCTTGGCCAACCGGAGGATGTCGCTTCGGTCGTTGCCTTCCTGGCCGGCTCGGAAGGTGCCTGGGTGAACGGTCAGGTACTTCGCGTCAATGGCGGCATGATCTGAAGCAAGCTCGAACCGAGGATAAAACCATGCCATTCGTGAACATCAAGACACCGGAAGGCGCGCTGAACCGCGCCCAGAAGCAGGAGATCGTGCACCGCACGACGAACATGCTCGTCGAGTATTTTCCAGAGGCCGCAAGGCCGCACACCATGGTGCTTATCGAGGAGGTGAAGGAACGGCGGTTACGGCCGCGCCGATGAGATCTTTATCCTGCCGGACGTCTATCGCAGCAAAGAAAACGGTTAGGTGGCCCCTTTGCCGGCGGAACATGCCGTCCGCCGACAAAGTCACATTCGTAACGCGTCCTGCCCATGTCGAGCACGGTTCCGCAAGCGTTCCCTGGTGACGCTGACTATTGCGGCAGGGTAAGCCTACCGCCAGCTCTCCATCAAGATTGCAACGCTCTTTGGAATACCCGTGTCAGTCTCTCGGCAAAGGCACGGGGATCGACGGGTCTGTCGCCATCAAGGATCCGTGCTTGGTCAAGCAGGAGCAATGCTGCATCCTCCCTTAGCGAAGAGCCGTCGTCTTTGGCAGCAATTCCTTTCACCAGCGGATGCTCGAGATTGATCTCCAGGATGGGCTTTGCAGCCGACTGGAGCCGTCCTGCGCCCTGCAGTATCTTTTCCATCTGGCGGTCGTAGCCTTGCTCAGATGCGACGAGGCAAACCGCACTTTCCGTCAGTCGATCGGAGGCACGAACATCCGACACCTGGCCTGCAAGCGTCTCGCGGGCAAAGGCGATGAAGTTCTCGAGATCCGCCGACACTTCGCTGTTCGTGGCTGCTTCGTCATTGGACGTGGCGAACTGCGCCAGGTCGGCTGCGCCTTGCGTGATCGATTTGAAGGTCCTTCCTTCGAATTCGGGTGCATTCATCACCCAGAAGCTGTCGATGGAGTCGGTCAACAGCAGGACCTCGATGCCGCGAGCGCGAAATCCTTCTAGCTGTGGCGATGCCTTCAGCTGATTCAGGCTGTTGCCGGTCAAATAATAAATTGCGCTCTGATCCTGTTTGGCATCTTTCACATAATCTGCCAGAGAGCGATACCCGTCACTCGAGACCGTGGTTCGAAAGCGCGACAGGGCAATCAGCTGCAAGCGGCGTTCGAAATCCTCGTAAATGCCTTCCTTAACGACTGAACCGAAATTCTCCCAAAATCTGATGAAGGCGTCCGCATCGGTCTCGGCGAGTTTTTCGATTGCTGCTACGACCCTGCTGGTGACGCCCTTCCTGATCGCCGCCAGAATGGGGCTCGCCTGGATCATCTCGCGCGAAACGTTGAGGGGAAGATCTGCGGTATCGATCAGGCCTCTCACAAAGCGAAGATAACGCGGCATGAGTTCGGTGTCGTCGGTGATGAAGACACGCTTTACATAAAGCTTCATCCGGCCCTTGCGGTCAGGATCAAACATGTCGAACGGCTGCGATCCCGAAACAAAGGCTAGTGCAGTATACTCATGCCGTCCTTCCGCCCGGAAATGAACAGTCACGGCAGGCTCGTCATATTGTCCGGAAATACCGCGGTAGAAATCCGTATACTCTTCGGCCGAAATGTCACTTTTCGAACGAGTCCAAAGAGCGGTACCGTCGGTGAGCTGGATCGCTTCGGCGCCCGGCTTTTCAATCATCGTGATCGGCACGGGAACGTGGCCGGATTGCTCCTTGACGATCCGCTCGACCGACCAACGGGATGTGTAGGTCTTGGCGTCCTCCATCAAATGCAAAGTGATGCGCGTGCCACGCGGCGGAGCATCCACCACGTCCACGGGGCTGACGCTATAGCTGCCCCGACCATCGGACGACCACAACCAAGCCTCATCGGCGCCCGCACGCCGGGAAACCACGTCGACGCGTTCGGCAACCATGAAGCAGGAATAGAAGCCGACACCGAACTGTCCGATCAGTTGTGCGCTCTCGCCGGTCTTGTTGGCCTCAATGCGCTCCATGAAGGCACGGGTGCCCGAGCGGGCAATGGTGCCGAGCGCCTCGATCAATTCGTCACGGCTCATACCAATACCGTTGTCCTCGACGACCAACTGGCGCTTTTCCTCGTCGAGCGATAGCGTAATCCGGCCGTCCGGATCGTTTGCAAGCATTGTGGGTGTGGCAATCGCCTCGAACCGCAGCTTCTCGGACGCATCGGCGGCGTTCGAGATCAGTTCACGCAGAAAGACATCCTTATCCGAATAGACCGAATGCACCATCATATGCAGAAGGCGCGCCACATCGGCTTCGAAGATGTGGTTTTCGGCAGTGTTGTGCGTGGCGGTCGTCGTCATACGTCATGATCTCCCATGATAAAAAAACGATCGATCAGGTGGCAAAGACTTCGATCGAATTCAAGATGTTTCTCTAACACCGAATGAAGTGCAAGGCTCAGTTCGCTTGCGCCGCAGGCTTTCGGAATTCGCAGTGTCGATTGTCGGTAACGCGTCCAATTCTCCGCTGACGATCTCGGGTGCTTGGCGAGGCCGCCTCTTCCCGGACCGAGCAGCAGCGCCCGCAGGACGCGCCGGGGCCTGGCTGACGGATCGCGGGCACTGCCCCGTTTTTCGGGAGGAAGACCACTTCGATACGCAGCCGCGAAACACGAGTGAGCTCGACACAGGCAGGCTGGTCGAGCCGCCTGGCGAGTCCGTCTGAGCGAGCTACACGAATGTGCCCTTGCGCGTGGTTGCGAGTATCTGGGCTCATACCGATCGGCATCCTCCGGGTCGATAATATCGCTCCGGCATTGGCGATGCTTCTCCCTCTTCAACCGGTCATAGACGGCGCTGGCGGTTCTCAGACCGGCTCTTCCAGTATAACTTTCCTTTGGCAAAGAACGAGCGCATGATTGCTGCTTGTCCGCAGATGGGAAACGCTCTCGCCTGCGAACCGGCTCTTTCAACGGAGCAGAAGCCTTTGACTGGCGGATGATCGCTGCGCGGGAGGATGGAACAACCATTCTCGTCCTATCGGTCGCAGCGACCATCGAGTACCCTGGCCGTCATCGAATATGGCGCCTCTGAGCTCCCCGGCAACCGCCGCAGATATGTCAGAACTGTACAGAGCGCTTTCAAGTTCTAGCCCTGTGCTGTGCTTGGATGCATAAACCAGCGAATAGCTAATCCTCGTGGCGCTTGGCGTGGGACCGGGCTCTAACCTGATTGGAGACGTCAATGCCATCCTTCTCACAGGCGACCGTTGCGAACAGACTGCTTAGGGCATTGGCGCCGGAAGCCTTCGAGCGGCTCAGGTCGGAAATGACCGCAATCGATCTTGGCCTCAGACAAGTTGTTGTCGAATCCGACACGCCCATCTTACATGTTTGCTTTATCGAGAGCGGCCTTGCGTCAATGGTTGCCGTCAGCTCCGACGATGAGGCGGTTGAGGTCGGGCATATAGGACGGGAGGGTCTTGGTGGTCACCATGTGCTGTTAATGACCGACCGCACCCCGAACAGAACATTCATGCAAGTCGCCGGAACTGGAATAGCCGTTCCGGTCGAACACTTCATGACCATTATCAACAACCATAAGCCGACGAGAGATTTGCTGCTGCGCTACGTGCATTCGGCGAGCTTGCAGCTTGCTCATTCAGCTCTCGCAAACGCGCGCTACAGCATGCAGGAGCGCCTCGCGCGATGGCTGCTGATGTGTCATGACCGTCTCGAGGGTGACAATCTCGCGCTTACCCATGAATTCCTGGGAATGATGCTCGGTGTTCGGCGTGCTGGCGTGACAAACGAGTTACACATCCTCGAAGGCATCCACGCCATCAGATCAACGCGGGGTAACGTACGCATCATCGACAGGGAAAAGCTCAAGAAAATTGCCGGTGGCTGCTACGGCCTGCCCGAGGCGGAGTACGAGCGGCTGATAGGCATTCCAATGAGCGTGGCGCATCGGGCTATTCGCATCGCTTGATCGCATCAGCAAACTGAACAACACAAAGACGGCCGGCATCAAGCTGGCCCTGAGTCTGGCTTTCAACGCTGCTGACCAAGGACCGTGATTCTTGAAGCCGGTGGGAAGTGCGGCCTCAGATGCTGTGTACGTCCTGGCCCAGTAACATCGGCCCAGCTGGTCCAACATTGCGCGCCACCGCCCGGTGGCCATCCTACGTCTCTCGCGGGCGACGAAACCAGAACCGGCTGACTACTTATTCCAGTTCGAAACCTTCGGCCACGCGTGGCGTGATGTGCCAACCTTGCCGCTGCTTCCGACGAAGGACTTGACATGCCGGCAAAAATTTGGCGGCCGCAAGTGGCTTTCGCTAGATTGTGCTGCTTCTGTGAGGGCTATTGCTTGCGGCGCCTGGTTGTGTCCTCAGCGCTTCACGTCCTCCCATAACGTCGCGTAAGCCGCTATCCGTTGGGGATCGCACGAGGCGAACGACACGAAGCCAAAAAAAGCCATACCCAGTCTCGGAGGGGGAGCGTCGTTTTTGCACGGGAGGCCGAACCGCCAGTGATGTCCTCATCCTCTGTCCTTTTCCTCTGTTTCGGTCTTCATCCGCATGTAGTGTCGCCAGCCGCCGAGTTCGGTAATCTCGTGCGCGCCATCGACGGCATAGGCTTCGCAGATAAATCCTGAGACGCTGGAGCCATCATCGAGAACAAGCTTGCCGATGCCGAGCGGTCCGGGGATATTTTGCACGAAGCGACCAAAGGCTTCTGGAGCCAGCGCCCAGACTTCGACTTCGAGACCTTTTCCCTGATACCCAGGTTGGCGCACCAGACCGGGTTTTGGCGGGGCTGTGTTCGGAAGGACAAATAGCCGGTAGTCACCTGCAGTCCGGCAAGTTTTGACAAGGCGCCCACCTCCTGCCGTGAGCTCGTAATTGAGCGGCATGCCAGTCAGATGTGCCCCGACGACAGCGATCGGCACCGAGCGATCATCGGCCTGCGGCACATGGCTTACCTCGGGGATGACGGCCGCGCGGTCCTTACCCATCCCCATGTTCAAGGTCCGGTGCATGGCGTCGGCTAAAGGGGCGAGAGCGTCGTCGGAAAAGGCCGGGCCGATCAGCGTGACACCGGCCGGCAGGTGGCCGTCCGCATCAAATCCGGCTGGGACGGCGATCGCCGCGCAATCGAGCAGGTTGACGAAGTTGGTGTACCGGCCGAAATGACCGTTTTTGACAATCGGATCCGCCATCATCTGCTCGACCGTATAAGTGGTCGGCGAGGTCGGCAGCATCAAAATATCCGCCTTTTGCCATTCCTGCCTGGTCTTCTGCCGGAGCGCTTCGAGCTTGTATCTGCCCTCGAAGGCGGCAACGGCATCATAGGCTTTCGCACCCTCAATGATAGTGCGCACCGTCGGATCAAAATCACCGGCATTCGTCGCGAGAAACTCCTTCACCGCGGCCAGCCGTTCGGCGACCCAGGGGCCGTTATACAGCAATTCGGCCGCCTGCCGGAACGGGGCATAATCGAAAGGAACGATGGTGGCACCGAGAGCACGCGCCCTTTCGATGGCCGCATCATAGAGGCCTTCGACATCCTTGTTGCCGAAGAATTCCCGTTCGGCTCCGTCGAGCACGCCGATCCTCAGGCCGGATGCGGGCAGGCTGGCGGGAACTGCCTTGCGTGAGAAGGGGTCGGCGGCGTCATAACCCTCCATCACTTTGCGGATCGCAACGCCGTCGCCGACCGTCGCGGCAAAGACGGTGACGACATCGACGCTGCGGCAGGCGGGAACCACGCCGACATTCGGCACGAGCCCCGGCGTCGGCTTGATGCCGACCAGATTATTGAAGGCCGCCGGCACGCGGCCGGAACCGGCCGTATCGGTGCCGAGCGCGAAGCTCGCCAGGCCCGAAGCAACGGCAACGGCCGACCCGGAACTCGAGCCGCCCGACACATAATTCCTGTCGAAGACCGAGCGCGGCGCGCCGTGGGGCGACCGCGTGCCGTTGAGGCCGGTGGCGAACTGGTCGAGATTGGTCTTGCCGATCACCAACGCGCCGGCGGTTGTCAGCCGCGCCACCACCGTCGCGTCCTGCTCGGGGCGATAAGCAAAGGCCGGGCAAGCCGCCGTCGTCGGCAAGCCGGCAACATCGATATTGTCCTTGACCGCGAAGGGGATGCCCCAGAGCGGGAGACTGTTTGGCCCGGGAGCGCGGGCCATCAGATCCCTGGCGGCGGCGCGCAAATCATCGTCGGGGGTCTGTGTGATGAAGATCGCCGGATCATCGGCAGCTCTGCGTCGGGCGATCAGCTGCTCGACGAGATCGAGGGGCGAAAGGCCGGCTGCATAGGCGGATTGGAGCGAAGCGAGATCGAGAATGGTAGGGAGCATCAGATTTCCTCCAGCACGACGAGGACATCGCCGGCTTTCACGTTGCGGCCGGGGCCTGCGCGCAGATCGCGGACGCGACCTGGGGCATGGGCGGTCACATTAATTTCCATCTTCATGGATTCGATAATGGCGAGCGTCTGACCGGCGGCGATCGGCTGGCCCTCCTCGACGAGGATCTTCCAGACGTTTCCGGGGACGGCGCTTTCGACGCCAAAGCAGCCTTCGGGTATTTCGCCCCCAAGGCCACTGCCGGTGCCCTCGTCGACGACGAAGCTGTCAAGGCCGAGATCCTTCCAGCGCTTGCGTTCGGCCTCGAACGCCGATTGCTGATTGGCCTTAAAGCCGCCAATCGCCTGTGCATTGGCGGAAAGCTCCGCCTCATAGGCCGCATAGCTGAATTCGGTTTCCTCGATGCGGACTGGATAACCGCCATAAGGGAAGGCGGCGCGCGCCTCGGTCAGTTCCTCGTGGCTCACGGGGAAGAAGCGGATCTGGTCAAAAAAATCGAGCAGCCAGGGCTTGTCCTTGGAAAAGAACGGCGTCTGGCGCCAAGTGTTCCAGACTTGAATCGTCCGGCCGAACAACTGATAGCCGCCGGGACCTTCCATGCCGTAGATGCACATATAGGCGCCCCCGATGCCGACGGCATTTTCCGGCGTCCAGGTTCTGGCGGGATTGTATTTTGTCGTCACCAGCCGATGCCGGGGATCCACCGGTGTGGCAACCGGAGCGCCGAGATAGACGTCGCCGAGCCCGAGTACGAGATAACTGGCGTCGAAGACGACCTTGCGCACCGCCTGTTCGTCGGCCAGGCCGTTGATGCGTCGGATGAACTCGATATTCGACGGGCACCAGGGCGCATTCGGCCGGACGAGTTCCTGGTACTTGCGCATCGCAAGTTCGGCATCTGAATCGTTCCAGGAGAGCGGCAGATGCACGATCCGGCTTGGCACCTTCACTGCCTGCGCCGGCGGCAGGGAAGCTTCGATCTCGGAGAGCAGGCCAAGAAGGCTTGTACGGGTGAGGCCGCTTCCGCCATAGTGGATCTGCAGCGATCGTATGCCGGGTGTAAGATCGATAAGCCCGGTGAGTTTCTCCTCCTTGATCGCCTGCATCAAAAGATGGACACGCAAGCGGAGCGCAATGTCGAGCTGCATTGGCCCATATTCGACCAGCAGGTTGTCGTCTCCCTGCCGGCGATAGATCACGGGGACCGGCCCCGTCTCGTTCCGTCCGACGATCGGGCAGCCGGCGGCATCGCCGATACGCTTGACCATCGGCCCGGCGATCGGGTCTCCGGTGCGTTTCACCGCGTGGAAGCGAATCTTGTCGCCCGGTTTGAATTGGCCCATCTTCCATTGTTCGTCGCGCGCAATCACCGCCGGGCAAACGAAACCGCCGAGACTCGGTCCGTCGGGGCCGAGGATGATCGGCATGTCACCGGTGAAGTCGATTGCGCCGACGGCATAGGCATTGTCGTGCAGGTTCGACGGGTGGAGCCCCGCCTCGCCGCCATCGGTGCGGGCCCACGTGGGCGCCGGACCGATCAGCCGCACGCCGGTGCGGGCACTGTTGAAATGGACTTCGTATTCCGTCGAAAACAGCGTTTCGATGTCTTCCGTCAAAAAGAAATCGGGAGCGCCATGCGGGCCGTAGAGGACGCCGACCTCCCAGGCGCGCGTGAGCTCGGCTGGGTCGTCGGCCGGCTTCGATGTCGGCTGCGGCGTGCGGGCAAGCCGCAGCACATGTCCGGCGCGAAGCGTGCCGGTCGCATGGCCGCCGAACTGTCCCAGGCCGAAGGTTGCTCGTGAACCGAGCACTACCGGTGCTGCAAATCCGCCGGCGACGGCGAGATACGAGCGCTGGCCGGCGCCAGCAATCGTCCCGATCGCAAGCGTCTGGCCCGCCTTGACGAGGATCGCCACTCCCTGCTGAATCGACGCACCGTCGAGGGTCATCGGCATGTGCGCGCCGGCAAGTGCGATCCTGACATCCGAGAGGAATTTGAGCACTGGGCCGGATACGGTGAGTTCGAGAGCTGCCGCCTCGTCGGCATTTCCGACCAGCCGGTTGGCATGGCGGAAGGATCGCTCGTCCATCGGCCCGCATGGCGGTACCCCGACGTGCCAGAGACCCAGCCGCCCGGGCAATTCCTGTAAGCTCGACTGGGCGCCTGGCGCGATCACCTCGACGACTTCGGGCACGAAGGCGAAATCATTAAGCGCCGTCGTCGCCACATCACCACTCGACAGGAGCTGCGAAGCCGCAATCGCCCTCAGATATTCGAGATTGGTCTCGATTCCGGAAATCGCGCTTTCCTTAAGAGCCTTGCCGAGTGCCGCGATTGCGGCGGGGCGATCTTCGGCCTTCACGATCACCTTGGCAAGCATGGGATCGTAATAGGGGCTGACCTCGGTGCCGGTCTCGATCCAACCATCGACACGCACGTTTTTCGGAAAGACGACCTCGGTCAGCAGTCCAGCGCTTGGTCTGAACTCCGCATGCGGCATTTCGGCATAGATGCGCGCTTCGATGGCCGCGCCGCTGGGTATAAGGGCCGCGTTACTGGCCAGCATATCCTCTCCAGCCGCCTGGCGGATCATCCATTCGACGAGATCGATGCCGAAGACTGCCTCAGTCACCGGATGTTCGACCTGCAGGCGGGTATTGACCTCGAGGAAGTAGAATTCCTCACGCGCAGGATCGTAGATGAATTCGACCGTTCCCGCCGAGCGGTAGCCGGCGGAGGCGCCGAGCGCGACGGCCGCAGCATGCAGCCGCGTGCGAACCGCATCCGGCAATCCCGGCGCCGGTGTCTCCTCGATCACCTTCTGGTTCCTGCGCTGTAACGAGCAGTCGCGATCGCCAAGCGCGATCACTCGGCCATTGCCATCGCCAAAGATCTGCACTTCAACATGGCGGGCCTTGGCGACAAAGCGCTCGAGATAGACGCGCGCATCACCGAAGCTTGCGCACGCCGTGCGCTGCACGCTCTCGAAGGCCGCCGTCAGCTGTTCGGGGTCATCGCAGAGTCGCATACCGATGCCGCCGCCGCCGGCGGTCGATTTCAGCATCAGCGGATATCCGATGCCGGCTGCGGCCGTAAGCGCGGCTTCGCTCGTCTCCAGCAGGCCGCTGCCGGGAAGGAGCGGCACCCCGCAGGCTTGCGCCAGCTCGCGGGCGGTGTGCTTGAGCCCGAAAGCCGCGATATTGCCGGGCGTCGGGCCAATGAAGGCGATGCCTACCTTTGCCAGCCGCTCGGCAAAGTCGATATTCTCCGAAAGGAAGCCGTAGCCGGGATGGACGGCCTCGGCACCTGTTGCCATGCAGGCCGCGATGACGGCCTCGACGTCGAGGTAGCTTTCGGCCGCCGGCGCCGGGCCAAGCCTAACCGCCTGGTCTGCCATCAACACCGCCTTGGAAAAGCGGTCGACATCCGAAAAGACGGCGACCGATGCAATACCCATGCGCTGCAACGTCTTGATGATCCGGACAGCGATCTCGCCCCGGTTTGCGATGAGAACCTTCTTGAACATGTCAGATCTCGCTGTCCCAGACCAGCACCCGGATCGGGGTAGGATCGAAACCGTTGCAGGGATTGTTGATCTGCGGGCAATTGGAAATGACGAGCAAAACATCCATCTCCGCTTTCAACTCCACATAGTCACCCGGCGCGGAGATCCCGTCGACGATCGTCATCTCGCCGCTTGGCTCGATCGGGACGTTCATGAAGAAATTGATGTTGGGGACGACATCGCGCTTGCTCATGCCGTGCTTGGAGACTTCAAGAACGAAATTGTCCCGGCAGGCATGGAGATATTTCGTGCCGTGGCCGAAACGTACCGTATTGCTCTCGCAAGAGCAGGCACCGGCGGACGTATCGTGGCGCCCGCAACTGTCGGCGGTCATTGTCAGCATCACCCGGCCCTCATTGGAGATGATCCTCGTGCCGGTCGAAATATAGGCCGCACCCTGTTCGCGCATCGTATCCTGGTTGGAGTAGCGCTCGGAAAAGTCCTTGGCATTGTAAAACAGCGTGTCGATCGCCTGTTGGCCGTAAGTGTCCTCGATTCGGATGGTCTGTCCCTTCCGGACCACCGCCGAAAATGGTGCCTCGGCCGGGATGTAATGGTCCTGTGCGGCGTTTTTGAGCGTGCGGCCCGGCGCTGTCTGAATGAAATCGGTCATGGTCATGTTTCCCTCACACGGCTTCCCGCGCGTTGTTTTCAAAGCCGCGAACAGCCTCGGCGGTCGCAGTCCGGCAAAGGTCGCCGCTCGGGGGCTCGGTCGCCGCAATACGCGTGACGGTCACCGGGTTGGGTCGATAGACCGTGTCCGGATTGAGCGGATGGGGGCAGTTGGAAAAACCGACGATCATATCCATCTCGGCGCGCAACTCGACATAATCGCCTTCGTGCAGAAGTTCCGGCTTCCACAAAAATGCCCCGTTCCGGTCGACGCGGACCGGAGCAAACAGTGCGAGGCCCGGCGGAATGTCGCGTTTATCGAGCCCGGCTTTGGTTGCAAGGAGGATCAGGTTGTCACGGGTGTTGCGTGTCCCCTGTCCGTATTTTGCCGCGTTCGACGTGAATGTGGAACCGCCCACCAGCCCGTCGTGGGCACCGGACGAGTCTTCCGTCACCGAAAACATCACCCGCCCCATGTCAGAGAAAATCACACGGCCCTTCCCAAGAGCAGTTGTCCACTGCACTTTCACTGTATCGGGTAGGTTCAACCGCTCGCTGGTGTCGGCGGCACTCCAGGCGATGAGGGAAATGGTCGAGAATCCGCTGTCGAGGCTGACACGGAATGCCTCGTGCTTCTTGATATGGGTCGACCAATACCAGCCACCCGGGATTACCTCGCGGTGAATGATCTTGTCGGGCGCGATCTCAGGCGCCGGCAATGGGCTCGCACCGGGCAGTGCCTTGGGTGCAAAATCGAGCCCCTTCTTCTGATGCTCCTCGTAACGCGCGCGGTTGGCAGCGATTTCTTCCGGCGAACGTCTGACGCGTGTCATGGCTGGGTTTCTCCTGACGAAGCCAGGTCGTCCCGGCAATGCCCCTGGTAAGCGACCAGGCCGTCCCGGTCGGGGCTGAAGATCGAAGGCGATCCGGCTTGGCGTGGCGGCCAGATTGAGATGTCCTTAGTGATGGTCGCGCCGTAGCGCAGCTTCTCCTCGGGTCGATCGCGGCGCCGCTCGAAGGCGACCACGCGGCTTGCAAGCGTGAAAGCCTCGCGCATGTCATGGGTAACCATGACGACGGTCATCTGCGTTTCGTGCCAGAGCCGTTTCATCAGTATGTGGATCTCGGCGCGGATACCCGGATCGAGCGCGCCGAATGGCTCGTCAAGCAACATCACCTTGGGCTTCATGATTAGCGCCTGGGCAAGCGCCAGCCGTTGCTGCATGCCCCCGGAAAGCTGTGCCGGATATTTGTCCTCCGCCCCGGCAAGGCCGACTTCGCCGATCAATTGCTGCGCCTCGGCAATCGCATTGCGCCGCGCCGCTCCGAAGAGCTTCGCCATGTAGCGCGCGCCGGAAAGTTCCTTGCCGAGCAGCACATTGCCGAGCACGGTTAGATGCGGAAAGACAGAATAGCGCTGGAAGACGACACCCCGATCGGCACCGGGCTGCGCCGGAAGAAGCTCGCCATCGAGCAAAATCCGGCCCCTGGTCGGCCGTTCCTGACCGAGCAGCATACGCAGGAACGTCGACTTGCCGCAGCCGGAAGGCCCGACAAGTGCGACGAAGGCGCGCGAGGGGACGGTCAGCGACACGTTCTCGAGCACGATCTGGTCGCCATATTCCTTCCAGAGATTTTCGATCCTGAGTTCGCTCATCCCTGCTTCTCCAGTTCGGACCAGGGGAAGACGGCGACGCGGATGCGATCAAGGACGTAGTTCGTCAGGACGGCGAGGAGCGTGATCCAGACGACATAGGGAAAGATCACGTCCATCGCCAGATAGCGGCGGACGAGGAAGATGCGGTAGCCGAGGCCGGATTCCGAGGAAATCGCTTCGGCCGCGATCAGGAAGAGCCAGGCGGGCCCCAACTGCAGCTTGAGGCAGATGATCAGCCGCGGCAGGATCTGCGGCAGCACCACGCGCAAGGCGATCTGCCACGAGGAGCCGCCAAGCGTCTCGGCCTTGACGACCTGCTCGCGCGGCAAGTCCAGCGCCTTTAGGGCCAGGTCGCGGATCATCGTCGGCGCGACGCCGATCACGATAAGAGCGATCTTGGATGTCTCGCCGAGACCCATCACGATGAAGAGGATGGGAAGCAGCGCCAGGGGCGGCACCATAGAGACGACAGCGATGAAGGGAGCGAGGAGCGCCCGCAGATACGGAAGCATGCCGATCAGCATTCCGATCAGCAGCGCGGTTGCTGTGGAGATGCCGAGGCCTGCGAAAAGCCGGATCAGGCTCGCCCAGGTATCCGACCAGAACAGGTATTCGCCGGTACGCTGATCCGCGATGAAGGCCATGCGTTCGATCGCCTGGGAAAAGCCGGAGAGAGTGGGCAGCAACTTATCGTTGGCATTCTCGGACAGGCGCGCCGCCGAGCCGAAGGCATAGGCTATGATCAGCAGCACGAAGGGCATCAGCATCAGGGCAAATTGCGCGCCCCGACCTGGCTTGATATTGATCCAGCGCATGAGGAAAGCTCCGCTGATGAAGGAATGACACGGCGCAGTTTTCCCGCGCCGCCGGTCGAACTTCAGAGCGTCCCGTCAGCGGCCGCCTTCATGTAGGTCTCGGTGAAGCGCAGCTTGACGTTGCCGCTGTCTCCGAGGATTTTGCCGTCCGGCATTTCGATCCCGATGACATCCGCCGACGGCGCACCGCTGCCGAGCAGGCCCTTCTCGAAGAGGAAGTTGCGCACCAGATCCATCGTCTTGGGAAGACTCTGGGACACGGTGAAGGCGACGGCGTCAGCAGGCTTGGCGAAGAGCTTGGTCGCAGCGATTTGCGCCTCGAAACCTTTAAGGTCGGTGCCGGAGGCCGACCCCATCGTCTCGCGGGCTGCCTTGCCGTCCGGCGTATCCGCCTCCATCAGCGCCGCGGTCTCATACCAGATGCCTGCCAGCGCCTTGCCGAAGTTCGGATTGTCCTTGAGCGCATCAGTATTGGCGACCATCAGGTCGATGATTTCGCCAGGAACCTGCGAACTGTCGAATACCTTCTTGGCCGAAGGATCCTCAAGGATGCTGGAGACCAGCGGATTCCAGGTGACGACGGAGGTGACGTCGGGCGTCTTATAGGCGCCGACCATGTCGGCGTCGGACGTATTGACGACCTTCACGTCGCGCTCTGTCAGCTTGATGCTTTCGAGCGCGCGAGCAAGCAGGTAGTGTGAGACGGAATACTCGACCAGATTGACATTCTGGCCCTTGATTTCGGCAAGACTCGTCTTGTCCTTGAGGATTACGGCGTCATTGCCATTCGAAAAGTCGCCGACGATCACGGCGGTCGTATCGACGCCGCCGGCGGCCGGAATGGAAAGGCCATCCATGTTGGTGAGCGTCACGGCATCGAAGGCACCGGCCGTATACTGGTTCATCGACTCGACGTAGTCGTTGAACTGGGTCACATCGATCTTGATGCCGTATTTATCGGCCCATTTCTTGACGATGCCGTGGTCGGCAGCATAGCCCCAGGGCATCCAGCCCACATAGATCGACCATGCAACCTTGAACTCGGTCTTTTGGGCAGCCTCGACGGTGGGGCCGAAGCCCAGGATGAAGTAGGCGGTCAAGGCGGTGATGGAAAGAAGCTTCGAAAAAGTCTGCATTGAAATTCCCCTTTTGCTTTTTTCAAAAAGGGATTGGCAAAGACCATCGCGCCGCCAATCCCTTGGCTTACGAGGTCTCCCGGGCTTTTGTCCCGCCGTGCATCCGGCAGGATTTCTCTCCCACCGACGGCAGCTCTCGGACCAGCACGCTTGTCAAGCGCCGGAACCCTAGCCACCAACTCACTATGTTCAAAGCAAGACGCGTGCCAGTTTCTGCCAAATTGATTCTATAAGGTTTTTCGATTGTCTCGGTTTTCTCACAGCGGCACCGAGCGGCAACTGCTCATTATTTAGGCGCAGCTGCCCAACGACGGCATCGCAGGAACGGCGGCGACAATTTTTAGCACTCTCGGGCCTGGAGTGCCAATTTTTGTCTGAACGCTCTTGAACCTGAAAACTCCGCAACCAAATCAGTTCCGTCAGCCGCCAGTACGGGGCTGATGTTGGAGACGCGAGTTTCCACGCGTCTCCATTCCATGTTGCTTTACGGAGGATATGGCTATGAGAAACGAATTCGACTTCGCCCCCCTTTACCGGTCCAGCATCGGCTTTGACCGCGTCTTCAATCTCCTCAACAATGCGCAGCGATTTCAAGCTGTCGATACCTGGCCGCCTTACGATATCGTCAAGGCAGGCGAGGACGAGTACCGCATAACCATGGCAGTTGCAGGTTTCGCCGAGGAAGATCTGTCGGTCACACATGAGCGAAACGTGCTCGTTATTGCCGGTGCGAAGCCCGACAAGGAGGATATGCAATATCTGCATCACGGCATCGCCGGCCGATCATTCGAACGACGCTTCGAGCTGGCCGACCACGTCAAGGTGCTTGGTGCGAGGCTGAAGAACGGCCTTCTGTCGGTCGAGCTGAAACGCGAGATCCCCGAAGAGATGAAGCCGCGGCGCATTGCTATCGGAACGAATGAGGCCAAGCAGGCCAAAGAGGAGACTGGGCCGCTACAGATCGAAGGCGAAAAGCAGGTGGCTTGATCGAACATGACGACGATCCGCGCCGGACTTTTACCCGGCGCGGCATTGCCGCGGTTGGATGCGATGCGTGTACTATTGGCTGCCACCAGCGACACAGTGTGCTGGCACAGCCGCAGTCATGAAGTGTCGAACGTGAGGGAGGGAGGTGATTGAAATGACCCTATCGTCAGGCGAAGTAAGGGCCATCATCGGTCCGGTTGACGAGGTCTTGCTTGCGGACATTTTGGCGACAGGAGCTTCGGCAAGGGAACTGGCAGAGGCCTGGGCCTGGGTGAATGCTGAAGAAGCTCTGGCCGATGAAGGCCGTCCGTTGCCGACGGGAAGAATTGCGCGGCTTGTTGATCTGCTGGATCCCGGCCAGGAGAACGAACTGTGAAGCCCCGCTTGCGCGACTGATCGGCTGCAAAGGGCAGTGCCTACCGCAGACCGCGACAGCAAGCGCGGCTGAGGCGCGCTTTGATGACCACCCTTTCATAAGTCCACTTGGGCGCTATGCTCTGTGCCAAGATACCAAGCTTAGGGCCTTTCATGACGGAACAACATCAAAGCGACTTTCGGGAGCGAATGACGATCCTCGGCGAACTTGATGCCGCTTCCTTCCTTCCTTGGATCCGACGCCATGCCGCTAAGCTCGGGCTTGCGCAGGCGATCGTCCATACCAGTTCCGACCGGGTCGAGCTCGACATCGCCGGGCCCGTGGAACTGATCGACATGATGGAGATCGGATGTTTGCTCGGGCCCATCGATGTCTGGGTCGAGACGATACACCGCACACCAATTGATGGGGGAACCGGCTGACGTCGCGATCGATCCTTTCCTGCCTGCATGCGCATCGTATGCCTTATATTTAATCAAGATTGCCAATGCGAAAAAATTATGCAAACTTGACCGTGCTGATTGGCGGGCCGCCGACCCTTAGCCGCGGATTCAGCAACCAGGCCATTGATTTTATATAGAAAGCCGAGTGATGCTGTCTGACACGACGGGCTCTTGGACGCCAGTCGCCCTTTCCGCGGATTTGCCAGCGGGAACCGTTATTCCGGCACGGACGCCAGCCGGGCCGATTGCTCTTTGGCGAAGTCGGTCGGGGCACGTGACAGCATCGGCAGACCGGTGTCCGCATCGCGGCATGCGCTTGTCTCACGGCTTCGTGCGTGGCGAGGCACTTTCGTGCATCTATCACGGCTGGAGCTACACCCGGACTGGAACCTGCCTGCGCATCCCGGCCCATCCAGGCCTCACGCCGCCCGAAACGATCCGCTTGGAGACGCAACAGGTCGAAGAGTCTGACGGCGTCATCTGGGTTGCCGCAGAGCAACTTATGGCTGGGCCCCCGCGGCTTGAAGGCCTTGCTCCATTGCGCTCCCTGGTGGCAGATGCCGGTACTGAGGCGGTCGAGGCCGCTGCGAACGGAAAGGCAGGCCCGGAAGGCCTTGTCTGGCATGCGCAGAATAGCCAGACGATCCGGCTGTTGCTCGTCCCGCAAGACAACGGCCAGACATTGATTCATGTCCTGCTGGACAATGATACCTGCCTGGCCGCGCGCATTGCCGCGTCACGGGCATCCGAAACTTTGCGGCGGATGGCCGAGGAGCTTCAGGGGAAAGCGTCATGAGGCAAAATGCAATGATCGACGAGTGGTATCCCGTCGGTCTCTTCAGCCAGCTCGACATCGATGGGCGCAAGACCGCCCTGATGGGAGAGCCTATCGAAGTGGCGCTTGACGCCCACGGAAACATCAACGTGAAATCCAGCGACGGGCGCTTTCTCCCCGTTTGCCTCCGCTACGGCCACATCTGGTCCTCTCTCGGCAAACCTCGAAAGGATCTTTTTCCGATTCCCGAGGCCGATCAGCCCGGCCGCCGGTTTGTCGATGTGGGTGTCGCTCGCGTGCGCTGCTCGCCGCTGCGCGCAGTGGAGAACTTTCTCGACATAGCGCACTTTCCCTTTGTGCACACCGACATCTTGGGCGCGGAGCCACACACCGAGGTTCAGGACTACAAGGTCGAAATCCGCGAAGAAGTAGATGAGGTCTGGGCCACGCAGGTTAAATTCTACCAACCGCAGGCTGCCAAGTCGGCAAGCGGCGGCATCACGACCGAATACATGTACCGCGTGCCGGCGCCGACCTGCTCCGTCCTTTACAAGACCTGTCCGCCCCGTCCTGGTGAATGGGATGTCATCGCCCTCTTCGTCCAACCCCTCGCCGAAGACCTGTGCGACGTCTGGCCGTGGATGGCGCTCTTCGACGATGTCACGCCGATGACCGACCTGATTCACTTTCAGCAGACGATCTTCCTGCAGGACCGGTCCATTCTCGAAAACCAGATCCCCAGGCTCCTGCCCCTCGATCCCGGAATGGAAATCCCCACCAGAGCCGACCTGACTTCGATCGCTTACAGACGCTGGCTGAAACGCCACCACTACACCTACGGGGCACAATTGGTGGCGCAATGAAGCTCTATGATTACGTTCTCTCACCCAGTTGCTACAAAGTTCGGCTGATGGCGGCACTGGCCGGGGTGAAGCTGGAAATCCGGCCAGTAGATTTTCATCCCGGCGCCGAGCATCGCAGCCTCGAGCTCATGGCGCTTAATCCGGCGGGCTCGATCCCGATCTTGGAAGATGGGGATCTGATCCTGACCGAATCCGCCGCCATGCTTACCTACCTCGCCGCCAAGTCCGCGCCAAAGTGGCTGGGCAGCGGCACGCCGGTAGAAACAGCGCGCGTCCAGCAGTGGCTTTCGTTCTCACACCGGCTGACCGCCAACCTCGGAGGCGCGCGCCTTCATGAAATGCTTCTGCGGCCGGGGGACATCGCCTCGCTTCAAGCACAAGGGATTGCTGCGCTTCGCGAACTGGAAGCGAACCTGGTCGAACAGGGCTTGCGGGGATTTCAGTTCCTCGCGTCGAACCGCCCGACAATTGCTGATATCGCTTGCTTTCCCTACGTGGCGCTCGCGCCGGATGGCGGCATCCCGCTCGACTCCTATCCCGCCATCAGGCTCTGGTCGCGTGCAATCCGCAGCCTCGATAATTTTGTCGAGATGCCTGGCATCCATAGGCTGCACGAATTAAAGCCCGAACCCTACGCCGAACCGGGCGAGGTGTGACGTGGCGGGCTATCTCCTAACGAACTGTGCTGCCGTCATTGCCAATGATGGCGAGGGGCTGCGTGTCTGCCGGAACGTGGACCTGCTGACAAACGGTCCTTCGATCGAAGCGATCGGCGAAAACCTCTACAAGGAAGAGCTGCCGGCCGGGACCATCACCCAAGACGCGACCGGCTGGTTCGTCTACCCGGGGCTCGTCAATACCCACCACCACTTCTTCCAGTGCTTCGTACGCAACCGGGCGGATCTCGATTGGACGAAGCTGGCGGTCATCGAATGGCTTGATCGCATCTATCCAATCTTCGCGCGTCTGACCGAGGACTGCTTTTACCATGCCTCCGTCACCGCCATGGCGGAGATGATCAAGCACGGGTGCACGACGGCCTTCGACCACCAGTACTGCTTCCCGCGCCGCGCTGGAAAGCAACTGATCGACCGCCAGTTCGAGGCAGCCGACCTGCTGGGCATGCGTTTTCATGCGGGCCGCGGCGGCAACACGCTGCCGAAGTCCGAAGGCTCGACCGTCCCGGACCCCATGCTGGAGACGACGGACGAATTCATCGCCGATTGTACGCGCCTGATCGACACTTACCACGATAGGAGCCCCTTCAGCATGCGGCAGGTCGTGGTCGCGCCCTGTCAGCCGGTCAACTGCTATAGAGAGACCTTCGTCGAGGCGGCAGCGCTGGCGCGCGACCGCAGCGTGCAACTCCATACCCATGTCGGCGAAGGCGAAAGCCCCGTCATCAAGGCTCGACACGGCATGAGGACGGTGGATTACTGCGCAGAAATTGGATTTGCCGGTCCCGATACCTTTTATGCCCATTGCTGGGAACTCACTCATGACGAACTGCGCATGATGGCGGCAAGCGGCACCGGTGTCTCCCATTGCCCCGAGCCGGTTTATCTGGTCGGCGCCGAGGTCACCGATATTCCGGCCATGTCGGCCTTCGGTCTCCGCGTCGGTCTCGGCTGCGATGGAGCCGCCTCGAACGACAATTCAAACCTGATGCACTGCTTGCGCTCCGCCTATATGCTGCAGTGTCTGACAGCCTCGACACGCGCGCATCCCGTCCCGCCTCCGGTCGATTTTCTCGGCTATGCGACGACCGGCGGGGCGGCCCTCCTCGGCCGCCGGGATATCGGCCGGCTTGCTCCCGGGATGGCCGCCGACCTCTTTGCAATCGACACCCGGCGCATGGACTACATCGGCACGCGGCATGACCCGCTGAGCCTGATTGCCAAAGTAGGCATCGGAATGCCTACCGACATGACCATGATCAACGGACGCATCGTCTGGGCTAAGGGCGAGTTCATCGGGCTCGACGAAATGCGGCTGTTCGCCGAAGCCGAGGCCGCTCTCGCGACAATGGAATTCTAAAAACGAAACAGGGGAACTGACATGCTGAAAAACCTCACCCGCAGAACATTGATAAAGGCTGTTGCCGCCTCCGGCGCCGCAAGCGTGCTTGGCGGCCGGTCCTCCATGGCAGCCGACGAGCCGCTCGGTATTTCTCTCGTGATCCCCTCGCCGGTCGGTGACGTCGGCTGGGGACACGCCCTTGCCGCCGGCCTCGAACCCGTCAAGGCTGCGTACGGCGACAAGGTAAAGGTCACGGTCATCGAGAACATTCCGGAAGGTCCGGATGCCGACCGCATCATGAACAAGACGGTCGCCGACGGAAACAAATTCCTGATCGCCGGCTCCTTCGGCTATCAGAACGGCGCCCTGCAGATCGCCCGCCGGAATCCGGCAGTCACCGTGCTGCATGCCTCCGGCTTCCAGGTGGCACCGAACTTCTCGCCCTTCGCAGCCAAGTATTTTCAGGGAACCTACCTGCTCGGCATGGCAGCCGCTGCGCTCTCCAAGACCGGTAAGTTAGGCTCAGTGTCCGCCTTTGCCATTCCCGAACTGATCACGTCCATCAACGCCTTCACGCTCGGTGCCCTGTCGGTGAAACCGGATATCGAGGTGTCGGTCGTGTGGGTGAACTCGTGGTTCGATCCGGCCAAGGAGCAGGAAGCTGCGAAGGCGCTGATGGCGCAGAAGTGCGATGTGATCTTTTCCAACGCGCAGGACACGCCGTCGGTCATCTCGGCCTGCGAGGAAGCCGGCGTTTACGCGTTCAACCTCAACTCGTCGATGAAGAAGTACGCGCCTAAGACCTATCTCGGCTGTGTCGCCACCGACTGGTCGCCGTTCTTCAAGGCCTCGGTGGACGCTCATATCGCCGGCACGTTCAAGGGCGGCAATGCCTTCCTCGGCGTCGCCGAAAAGGTCGTCGAGGTTGTAGACTGGAATCCGGATATCCCGGCCGACGCCATGGCGAAGATCAAGGAGATCGAGGCGAAGATCGCCAGCGGCAGCTTCACTCCCTTCACAGGGCCGATCACCAAGGCCGATGGCAGCGAAGCGGCAGCGTCTGGTGCAACGCTCACCGATGGCGAGGTCGTCGCCATGAATTGGCACGTCAAGGGCGTCACTACGCCTCTGCCGAAGTGAGCCATGACCGTTCCGCTCCTGTCGCTGCGCGGCATTTCCAAGAGCTACGGCCAGAACCGGGCCAATCAAGCCATCGACCTGGACGTGGCCCCGCAGTCGATCCATGCAATCCTCGGAGAAAACGGGGCGGGTAAATCGACTCTGATGAAGCTGATCTATGGCGTCGAGCAACCGGACAGCGGAACCGTTATCTGGGAAGGAGAACCCTTGAGCCTTGCATCCCCTGCGGAGGCGAGGCGCAAGGGCATCGGCATGGTCTTTCAGCACTTCTCGCTGTTCGAGACCCTGACGGTGGTGGAGAACACGCAACTGGTCGTTGCTGGCCGAAAAGCCGAACTCACTGAGGGCATCCGGAAGCTCGGGCGCGACTTCGGGCTCGAAGTCGATCCCCTTGCCCATGTGCACACGCTTTCCGTCGGCGAGCGGCAGCGGGTGGAGATCATCCGCTGTCTGCTGACAAACCCGAAGCTGCTGATCCTCGACGAGCCGACCTCCGTCCTGCCGCCGCAATCGGTGGAGAGACTCTTCGAGACATTGCGTCGCCTGCGCGACGGTGGCGTCTCCATTCTCTTCATCTCGCATAAGCTGGAGGAAATCCGCGCGATCTGCGACAGGGCGACCATTCTGCGCGGCGGGCGCGTCACCGGGCATGTCGATCCGCGAAAACACGATGCTCATGACCTGGCCCGCATGATGATCGGCCGCGACATGCCGGAGCCCATGCCGGCGTTGCCCATTTCTGGCGGGGAAAAGCGGCTTGAAATCATGGGCCTCGACTATCGGCCGGATGACCCCTTTGCCATGCCGCTCTCCACTTTAAGCCTCACGGTTCGTTCGGGCGAAATCCTCGGCATAGCCGGAATTTCCGGCAACGGGCAAAGCGAGCTTGCCTCGCTCATTTCCGGCGAAGTGGTCCTGCCAGGAGAACAGCGCGAGCGGATCTACATGATGGGAAAGGACGTGGGCACGTTCAATGCGGCTGCTCGCCGGCAGCTTGGATTTGCCTTCGTTCCCGAAGACCGGCTTGGGCGCGGCGCCGTACCCGAAATGTCCCTCACCCAAAACAGCCTGCTGACCGCTCATCCGCTCAACCTAGTCAGGTACGGTCTCGTTGACGAAGCGAAGGCGATGACGTTCACCGATGAGTGCATCCGCCAGTACGATGTCCGCACGCCTAGCCCAGAGGTGGAAGCCGGCTCGCTCTCTGGCGGCAATCTGCAGAAGTTCATCGTCGGCCGAGAGATCATGCTGTCTCCGAAACTGCTGTTCATCGCACAGCCGACATGGGGCGTAGACATCGGCGCTGCATCGGCCATCCGCAGGCGGCTTGTCGGGCTGCGTAACGAAGGCATGGCGATCCTCATCATTTCAGAGGAGCTCGAAGAGCTTTTCGAACTCTGCGATTTCATTCAGGTGTTGCACCACGGCACGCTGAGCCCGGCTCTCGTCACACGCGACACGCGGCCGGAGGAGATCGGGCGATATATGATCGGTGCACATTCTTCGCAGGAGAAGGCTCTGGCATGAGGGCTTCATTTGCAGCTATCCTTCCCACCCTGGTCCGTCGGGAGCGCGCCTCGCTGACCGCCACCTTGCTTGCGCCTCCCGTTGCTCTGGGCGTGGCTACCATTCTCAATCTCGGACTTTACGTGTTGATGGGGCGCGATCCGGTCGCCGTCTTCTACGCGATGCTTCTCGAACCCTTCCTCTCCTGGGCGTCGTTCTCGGAAGTCATGCTGAAGACAGGCCCCCTTCTCCTCATCGCGCAGGGCCTGGCGATCGGCTTTCGTGCCAAGGTCTTTAACATCGGTGCCGAGGGCCAGTTCATTCTGGGTGCGATCTTCGCCTCGGCCATCCCCGTATGGTTCCCGCAGGCGACGGGTCAATGGATTTGGCCACTGATGCTGTTCCTTGGCGCACTCGGCGGTGCTTCATGGGCATCGCTTACCGCCTTCTGGCGCGTCAGGCTCAACGCGAACGAGATCCTCGTTTCCCTGATGCTGAGCCTCGTTGCTGCGCAGTTGCTCAACTACCTGCTGCTTGGTCCCTGGAAGGATCCCAACGGGTTTAACTTTCCTCAGTCTGTGATGTTCCAGTATGACGCGATGGTGCCGATCTTGATCTCCGGCACCCGCATCAACGTTTCCCTTCTCCTGACGATCGTCTTATCGATGGTGGCATGGATCTTCATGCAGAAGAGCTTCACCGGCTATAAGCTCCAGGTCGGCGGCCTCGCGCCGCGTGCCGCCGGCTACGCCGGTTTCAACGAAGGCCGCGCGATCTGGCTTTCCCTTCTCATTGGCGGATGCGCCGCAGGGCTTGCTGGCGCAGCCGAGGTTGCCGGTCCCCTCGGCCAGTTGCAGCGCTCGATTTCCACAGGTTATGGCTATGCGGCTATTATCGTCGCCTATCTCGGCGGTCTGCATCCAATCGGGATCGTGGTCTCTGCACTGTTCATGGCGGCGCTCTACATCGGGGGGGACAATGCCATGGTGTCGGCAAACTTGCCGATTGCCGCGGTCCGCGTATTTCAGGGTAGTCTCCTCGTCGCCTATCTCATCGCCTTACCCTTCGTGCGGTACCGTCTCGAATGGCGCCTTTCCGCCTACCGGAGCCAGCCATGAACGCCATCGAATTCATCCTTACCGGGATGCTCGCGGCTGCGACGCCGTTCCTCCTTGCAGCTCTCGGCGAGCTGGTGGTCGAGCGAGCCGGGGTTCTCAACCTCGGCGCCGAGGGTTTGATGGCGTTCGGTGCGGTGCTCGCCTTCATCATTGTCTATCATGGTGGGGGCCATCTTTTGGGTTTCGTCGCCGCCGGTCTCGGCAGCGCCGCACTCTCAATTGTATTTGCCGTCATCGCGGTCGGACTTCGGGCAAACCAAGTAGCGACAGGCCTTGCGATCGGCATTCTCGGCCAAGGCCTCTCGGCGCTCTTCGGCAAGACTTATGAAAGCCTCACGGTCAAGGGGCTTCCAAAGCTTGCCTTTCCCTGGCTTTCCGATATCCCAGTGATCGGCCACCTTTTCATCCAAGACGCCGTCGTCTGGCTTTCCCTTGCCGCGACATTCGCCATCTGGGCGATGTTTGCCTATACGAAGGCCGGCCTTGTCGTCCGGGCGATCGGCGAGAACCCCAAAGCCGCCCATGCTGTCGGGTATTCAGTCATCGCCGTCCGCTTCGCCGCCATCGCATTCGGCGGAACGATGGCAGGGTTTGCCGGCGCCTACGCGTCGGTCGTCTACACACCGCTTTGGGCCGATGGGATGATCGCCGGTCGTGGCTGGATCGCAATCGCGCTCGTCGTCTTCGGGACGTGGCTCACCGGTCGGATCTTTTTGGGGGCGTGCCTCTTCGGAGCCGTGTCACTGACGGGTCTCGCAGCCCAGGCGGCCGGACTGGACGTCCCATCACAACTGCTGGCGAGCCTGCCCTATCTCGTCACGATTATCGTGCTGGGCATCATTTCGGCAGACCGCCGCCTGCTTAAGCTGAATGGCGTCGCCTCGCTCGGCGAGCCTTTCGAACGCTAGCATAACGCGAAGCGGCTTTTGAAAATTCAGGTGTGAAGAGTTCGACCCATGAACCTACGTTGCGGCGCAACCGGCCATTGGCCGAAGGCGCGCGTTTCGAACCGCATTTTCTCTTCGGATTGTGACCGAGAACCTGTGTCCGAAAAACTATTCCGAGCGCCACCTGGGCAAGCCTTAGACTGGACTCTTGGCACCTCTCGCAAAAAGGCATCGGCATTGGCGCAAATTGATGCTTTTCGCATGCACGCAGGTTCCCTACTCAATAGTGGAAGGCCAAGGAAGGGATGCGGCAATGGCGATGCCATTTTACTGGAACGAGCTCAATACCTCTGACTTCGCGGCGCTTTCTTGCGACACGACCATAGCCATCCTGCCGATCGCGTCGACAGAACAGCATGGGCCGCATCTACCAATCGCCACCGATGTCGCAATCGCAAACGGAATGCTTGCGGTGTTGCGTAAGGAGCGGCCCGAAGACCTCGACATACTGGTCCTGCCGACACAGGAGATCGGCAAGGCGAACGAACATATCTATGGCCCGGGCACGCTCTCGCTTGGTGCCGAACTTTTGATCCCGGTCTGGACCGCGATTGGCGCAAAGGTCGCGGAAGCTGGCATCCGCAAAATGGTGATCGTCAACTCGCATGGCGGCAATGTCGACATTATGAGCATCGTCGCGCGCGAATTGCGCGTCCGTCACCAGATGGCCGTGCTGTCGACCCAGTGGGGCCGGTTCGGACATCCGGAATGCATGATCAGCGAACACGAAGCAAAATACGGTATTCACGGCGGCGAGGTGGAGACCTCCCTGATGCTGCATTTCCGGCCGGACCTGGTGCGCATGGACAAGGCACAGAACTTTGCCTCGAAAGCCGAATGGATGCGGGAACGGTCGAACTATATTCAGCCTTTACCCCCGCATTCGTTGGCGTGGATTGCGCATGATCTCAATCCCAACGGCGTCGTCGGCGACGCCTCGCGCGGCACGGCGGAAAAGGGCGCAGCCATCTGCCGACATCAAGTGAAGGGCTTCATCGAGATGCTCTATGATTTGAAGCTCTATCCTCTTTCAAATCTCTACACGAAATAAGGTCAACTGGCAGCCGGCTTGTCGGGCGCGATGTGCCCCTTGACCTGAAGTTCCTGCACAAGGCCGGCAAGCTCTGCCAGCAGGTATTCCACGAACAGGCTCGTTGCAGCGTCCAGCGGCGCACGCACACGGGCAAACAACTTCATCGGCTGCTGGCGCGCATGCGGCTCGGCGACCGGACGGAAAACCAGTTCCCCCTTTCGGCACTCGGTGATCACGTCGAGCGGATTGAGCATCGATAACCCTGCCCCGCATTTCACCAGCTTCTTCAGCATCTCCGAAGCATTGGTCTCGAGCACCGGCTCGACATGAACATCGAGCCGCGCAAGTGCAAGATTGATCACTTCGCGCAGGCTGGTGCCCTGTTGGGCTAGCACCAGTCGCTCCTGCACCACGTCCGTCAGGTTGATCGGACCGGGACCGATAAGCCGATGGCCAGGTGGCAGGACAACGCCGATCGGGATATCGAAAGTTCCGAGAGTGCGTATTCCAGGTGTCGCCGGAATATTGAAGCCGAGGCCGATATCCACCTCACCTGACAGCACGGGATTGACCGTCATCGTGCCGGCATCGTTCCTGATCTGGAAGAAAACACGCGGATGTTCCAACTGAAAGCGGCTGATGATTTCCGCCAGCGGCCCGGCGGCAAGTCCGACCGTCGTTACCAGACGCACCTTGCCCGCCTGCTGCATCCTGAGACTGCGGATGCGGCCCTCCAAACGATCGTAATTCTTTAGAACCTCGCGAATGTGTTCTATGCACAGTTCGCCGGCCGCAGTCAGCCTGAGGCCGCGCGGCAGGCGCTCGAAGAGCGGAGCGCCCATTTCCGCTTCCAGGGCCAGGATCTGCCGGTTGATGGCAGAGGAAGCGACGTTCAAGCGTGCCGCTGCCTTGCGGATAGAGCCCGACCGCGCAATTTCGTTGATGTAGAGAAGCTTCCTGGAATGCAGCATCGCGCGCCCTCGGTGCATCAAATTTAAGCACGCAGCCCAAATTAGGAACGCGCACCGTTTGAGATGCCAAAAAGGCATCGTTGCGCACGAATTTTGATGCTTTTCAAAGAGCAACGCAATCGCTCAAATAAAGAAAATGGGGTGCCGGTAAGGGCAATCCCTGGCACGATAGGGGAACGCCGAACATGTCCAATGCACTGAAAAATATTGCACTCGCCGCATTCCTTGGTCTCGGGGGCGCAATCGCCACGGCCGTGCCGGGCCACGCGCTCGACAAGGTAAGCTATGGCACCAACTGGCTGGCGCAGGCCGAGCATGGTGGCTTCTATCAGGCTGTCGCCGACGGCACCTACGAGAAGTATGGTCTCGACGTCAGCATCGTTCAGGGCGGCCCGAATGCAGCAAACAGCGCGCTGCTGATATCCGGCAAGATCGACTTCTACATGGGCGGTTCACAGGGCGAAATCACCGCCGTCGAGCAAGGCATTCCTCTGGTGGATGTCGCAGCCATATTCCAGAAAGACCCGCAGGTGCTGATTGCGCATCCTAATGCCGGCATCGAGACCTTCGAGGATCTGAGCAAGCTGAAGACGCTCTTCCTCGGCAAGGACGGTTACCTGACCTACTTCGAGTGGATGAAATCCAATTACAAAGGCTTCAAGGACGAACAGTACAAACCCTATAACTTCAATCCTGGACCGTTCATCGCCGACAAGGCGTCTGCCCAGCAAGGTTACCTGACGTCCGAACCCTACGAAATCCAGAAACAGACGGGCTGGGAGCCGAAGGTGTTCCTGCTCGCCGACAACGGCTATACCCCATACTCCACGATGATCACAACGACCCAGATGATGATCGACACGAAGCCGGACGTCGTCCAGCGCTTCGTCGATGCCTCGATCGAAGGCTGGTACAATTACCTCTACAGTGACAACAGCAAGGCGAATGAGCTGATCAAGAAGGACAATCCGGAAATGACGGATGGTCAGATCGCCTATTCCATTGCCAAGATGAAGGAATTCGGCATCGTTGAATCCGGCGACGCCATGGACAAGGGCATCGGCTGCATCACCGACGCGCACTACAAGAAGTTCTTCGACGAAATGGTGGCGATCAAGATCTTCAAGGCAGACACGGACTATGCCAAGGCCTTTACGACCAAGTTCGTCTGCAAGGGCACCGGCATGTCGCTGAAAAAGTAAGCCACTGGACTGTGTGAAGAGCTTGCCGCGCCCCAGCGTCAAGCTGCATCCTCTTCAAACAAAGAGACCCGCAATGCCCCTAGCCGAAGTCCAGACGGCGCCGCTGACTGAAAAACGCAAACGGCCGCTGGTCGCC
Source organism: Rhizobium mongolense USDA 1844 (assembly GCF_000419765.1). Taxonomy (GTDB): domain Bacteria; phylum Pseudomonadota; class Alphaproteobacteria; order Rhizobiales; family Rhizobiaceae; genus Rhizobium; species Rhizobium mongolense. The sequence goes on from NZ_ATTQ01000011.1 coordinate 248,298, forward strand.
ATGCAATCCGTTTCGAAGGTTTTCTCCAGCGGAACGGTCGCGCTTTCTGGCATGTCGTTCACGGTCGAGACTGGCGAGTTCATCAGCCTGCTCGGCCCGTCGGGTTGCGGCAAGTCGACTGCGCTTCGCATCATCGCCGGCCTTGGTGATATCACGTCCGGCAGCATCGACTGGCCAAGTTCGCGCATCAACGCAAAGGGACTTCCTGAAGGCGATATCGGTTTCGTCTTCCAGGAGCCGACGCTGATGCCGTGGAAGAATGTCTTCGGCAATGTCCATCTGCCACTAAAGCTGCGCGGCGTTTCAAAGGCCGCGGCACGCGATCAGATCATGAGCGCGCTTGCGACCGTCGGCTTGCAGGATTTCGCCGGCGCCTATCCGCGCGAGCTCTCCGGCGGCATGAAGATGCGCGTCTCGATCGCCCGTGCGCTCGTAACCAAGCCGAAACTTCTTTTGATGGACGAGCCCTTCGCGGCACTCGACGAAATCGCCCGTCAGAAGCTGAACGACGATGTACTGCGGCTCTGGAAGGAGACGGGCATCACCGTGATCTTCGTCACCCACTCCGTCTTCGAATCCGCCTATCTGTCTAGCCGCATCGTTGTCATGAAGGCGCGCCCCGGCCGGGTTCATGCAGATCTTTCGCTTATGACGAGCCGCGAGCGCGACGCGCACTATCGCACCTCGGAAGAATACCGGCGCGCCTGCGAAACGGTCTCCCATTCGCTGATCGGGGCAATCAACGCTGCAAAGGAAGATCGTTGAAGATGGACACAGCCGACGCCTTCGCGCCGTCGATCCCCAATCGGCCCAACCCCAAGCGGCGTGATCTGGCGCTTCGCATTTCCGTGCCCTTCGCCGTCATAGCCGTTGTTGTCTTGATTTGGGGGCTCTATGTTAAGCTCTCCGGTGTTCCGCCCTATATCCTGCCCGGACCGATCGCCGTGGCCAATGCCTTTGCCACGGATTGGGGCACGCTCGCCCCCGCCCTTTGGGTCACAACCAAGATCACCTTCATGTCGCTGATGCTGGCACTGGTCGGCGGCGTTGGATTTGCGATTTTCCTCGTTCAATCCCGGTGGATCGAGATCGCCTTCTACCCGCTTGCAGTGATCCTGCAGGTAACACCGATTGTGGCTATATCGCCTCTCATCCTCATTTATGCACCATCGACGCAGGTGGCGCTCCTCATCTGCGCTTTCCTCGTCGCCTTCTTTCCGATCCTTTCCAACATGGTCCAGGGCCTGAAAAGCGTCGATCACAATCTGATCAATCTCTTCGAGCTTTACGGTGCCACGCGGTGGCAGACGCTGCTCTATCTCAAGCTGCCTGCAGCCCAGCCCTATTTCATGACAGGGCTCAGGATCGGTGGCGGGCTTGCGCTGATTGCCGCTGTTGTGGCGGAATTCGCTGCCGGCTCAGCCGGCGCCGGTTCCGGCCTCGCCTTTCGCCTGCTCGAGGCCCAGTATCGGCTGAACATACCCCGACTCTTCGCGGCGCTGCTGATGCTGTCGCTGCTCGGCGTCGCAATCTTTGCCGTCACGTCCTTCATCTCCTGGCTCAGCCTGCATCGCTGGCATGAAAGCAGCCTGAAACGGGAAAACTAATGACCTATTCCTTCATCTCACCTCCCAATGCCGGCCGTTTCGTGCTGAGCAATGCAACGCTTCCGGCGGCAGCTGTCAGCGGCTACGCGGCACCGGCCGAAGAGGGTCTCGTCAGGGCTGATATCGTCGTCGCAGACGGTCTGGTTTCCGCCGTTCTGCCGCCAGGCGAAGCACCCGCGGACTATGCAAGGTCTGATCTTAAGGGCGGCATGGCCTGGCCATGCTTCGTGGACGTTCATACGCATCTCGACAAGGGACATATCTGGTCCCGCAACGCCAACCTCGACGGCACCTTCATGGGAGCGTTGGAGGCGGTGCGCGTCGATCGGGAGGCGCATTGGTCCGCCACAGACGTCAGAATGCGAATGGAATTCTCGCTACGCTCCGCCTACGCCCACGGCACCAGCCTCATCCGCACGCATCTCGATTCTATCGCTCCGCAGCACAGGATTTCCTTCGATGTCTTCGACGACGTGCGGGATGCCTGGAAGGATAGGATTGCGCTGCAAGCTGTCGCGCTCTTTCCCATGGAACTCATGACAGATGCGGCCTATTTCGCCGATCTCGTGACGGTCGTTCGCAATCACGGCGGCCTGCTCGGCGGGGTCACGAAGATGGGACCAGACCTCGTCTGGCAGTTGGATACGCTTTTTCGTGCGGCCGCAGACAGTGGGCTCGACGTCGACCTGCATGTAGACGAGACGGACGATCCGGGCGCTGAAACGCTAAACGCAATCGCCGACTCAGTGATCCGCAACGGCTTTCAGGGCAAGGTCACGGCAGGTCACTGCTGCTCGCTCGCCCGACAGGACGACGATCTTGCTCAGCGAACTGTCGAATTGGTCGCCAGGGCCGGCCTGTCGATCATCTCGCTTCCGATGTGCAACATGTACCTCCAGGACCGGCATCCGGACCGCACGCCACGATGGCGTGGGGTGACGCTCTTCAAGGAGCTTGCCAAAGCCGGAGTGAAGACCGCCGTCGCGTCCGACAATACCCGCGACCCGTTCTATGCCTATGGCGATCTTGATCCGGTCGAGGTTTTCCGCGAGGCGGTACGCATCCTGCATCTCGATCATCCTCTGGATACGGCGGCTCGCATCATCACCACGTCGCCAGCGTCGATCGTCGGCCGCCCGGATATCGGCCGGATCGCCCCCGGGAGCTCGGCCGACCTCGTCCTCTTCAGCGCCCGGCGCTGGAGCGAATTTCTCTCCCGTCCGCAGTCTGACCGCGTCGTGCTTCGGCGCGGCAAGGTGATCGACCGCAGCCTGCCGGATTACCGTGAACTCGATAGTGTCGTTGGAGCCTGACATGCCGGATTACGAGAAGATCAAAAAGGAACTTTCAGGCATAGCTATCGAGGACAATCCAGCGCTCGTGCGTCAAAAGAGCCGCGATTTCTATTGGTACTCGCCGATCCTGAAGGCCCAGCTCGACAACGTGACCGCTGATCTCGTCGTTACGCCGAAAAACGAATCCGAGGTAATCCAGGCGCTGAAGGTCGCCTTCGCACACGGCGTGCCCGTGACGCCGCGCGGCGCCGGCACCGGCAATTACGGCCAGGCCATGCCGCTTTCCGGCGGCATCGTGCTCAATCTTGCGGCCATGGACAAGATCAAGGAAATCCATCCTGGGCGCGTCATCTGCGAGCCGGGCATCGTCATGGCGCAACTGGACAAGCAGACGAAGGCCCATTCCGGCCAGGAACTGCGCTTCCACCCGTCGACGGCCCAGACCGCAACGATCGGTGGCTTCATTGCTGGCGGCTCCGGCGGCGTCGGCTCGATCACCTGGGGTGGACTGCGCGACCTCGGCAATATCCTGCGGCTGCGCGTCGTTACCATGGAAGCAGAACCGCGGGTGCTCGACCTGACGGGCTGGGACCTGCAGAAGGTGAGCCACGCCTACGGCACGAACGGCATCATCACCGAGATCGAAATGCCGCTCGCGCCGGCCTACGATTGGGTGGACGTGCTGGTCGGCTATGACGATTTCATGACGGCCGTCCGCTTCTCCGATAAGCTGGCGCGGTGCAACGGCGTCCTCGTCAAGGAAATCGCGCCGATTGCCGCCCCGATCCCGCATGACTATTTCAGCCGCCACAGGCCCTACATCCGCAAGGATCAATCAGTCGTCGTCTTGATGATTGCCCCGCATTCCATGGATGCGTTTCTTGCCTTTGCGGCATCGCAGAACGGCGAGATCATTTTCCGTTCCGACAAGGTGGAGAGCATGCGGGGTATTCCGCATGCCTACGAGCTTGCCTGGAACCACACGACGCTCCGTGCGCTGAAGATCGATCCGACATTCACCTATCTTCAGGTCCAGTATCCGGGACCGGACCATGTCGAGAAGGTTCAGAAGATGGTCGAAATCTTCGGCGATGAAGTGCCTGGGCATCTCGAATTCATCAGGTTCGACGGCCAGATCCAGTGCTCCGGCCTGCCGCTGGTGCGCTACACGACGGAAGAGCGGCTCGAGGAAATCATCCAGATCCATCAGGAGCATGGCTGCCCGATCTTCAATCCGCACCGCTATACGCTGGAAGAGGGCGGCATGAAGCGGACCGACAAGATTCAGCTTGCTTTCAAGCATGAAACGGACCCTAAGGGCTTGCTCAATCCAGGCAAGATGATTGCCTGGGATAACCCGAATTTCGACTTCTCGGCAGGCAAGAACTATCTGTTCCCGGGCCTTGCCAGCATCATGGAGCCCTCATGAGGGTTCTCGTCCTTCATTCCCATCCGGTGGAAGCAAGCTACGGTGCAGCCCTTTACCGACAGACGCTCGAAAGTCTCGCCACGGCCGGACACACGGTCGATGGCTGCGATCTTTATGCGGAAAGCTTCGACCCGGTGCTCTCCCGTGGCGATCGCCTCGTCTATCACGAATATCCGGAGAATATCGCGCTGGTGAAACCCTATGTCGATCGCCTCAAGCAGGCGGAAGGGCTCGTCATCGTCACACCCGTGTGGAATTTCGGTTTCCCGGCGATCCTCAAAGGATATTTCGACCGGGTCTGGCTGCCGGGTGTGTCTTTCGAGCTGGTTGACGGACAGGTGCAATCGCGGCTCCGGCACATCCAAAAACTAGCAGCCGTCCTGACTTACGGCGCCACGCCATTTCGCGCCTTCGTCGCCGGCAATCCGCCGAAGAAGATCGTCAAGCGGGTGCTGCGCGCCCAGATAAGCCCGCTGAGGCCGGTCACTTTCCTCGCCCACTACGACATGAACAACTGCACGGCGGAAACGCGCGCTGCATTCCTTGGTAAGGTGAAGACGGCAATGGAGCGATTCTAGAAAACCTTAGCAGCCGTCACTTCGACCTCGACCAGAAATTCCGGCCGGGTGAAGCCACTGACGATGATCAGCGTCGACGTGGGCTTCAGGTCCGCGGTAAAGCGGTCGCGCACGGCCATATAGGCCGGAAAATCCTCGCGCCGCGTCAGGAAGCCCGAAATGCGGATGACATCAGCAAAGCTCATATCCGCCTCTTCGAGTATAGCCCTGATCGCCTCGAAGCACAGCTCGGTCTGCGCCGTCACCTCCCCGGGCACCGTGTCGTCGAGGCCTATCCCGAGTTGACCGGATGTCACCAGCAACGAAGCTCCGGGCGGCACCAGCAGGCCGTGATTATAGTTGCCGAAGGGACGGCGAACCGACGGCGGATTGAAAACCTTCGTCATGGAAGAGCCTCGTTGGAACCCTATCCGTTATAGCGAAAACCGTCGTGCTTCCAAGACCGCGTTCTCATCTTCCGGAGGAAACCCTAAAGCCACCGTCCAGATCACGTAAAGGACATCCAGTTGGACCTCAACAGACTGGATTGGTTTACTCGGCAACCGAAAACCGGCCGCAGTCATCTCGATTGCCGTCTTTTTTCCTTAGCCCGTGAGACAGATCTCGACGCGCTGCAGTTTCAACTCTTCGGAAGAACAAGGCTCTCTTAAGACCGCGTAAAAATTATGGAACTTGACCCGCACCCTCTTCAATATCGGCGGTCGGGAACGGCCCGAAAGCGCAAGTTCGACGGTCTTGGCGGCAGCAAAAAGAGACATTCATCAACCGCTGGAGTATGATCGGATCGGCCTGGAATTATGGCACCCCGAGCGTGGCAGTACACGGAGACGAGATGGTCACATGGACGATCCGACGGTGCACAGACGTTTGACGGCAATCCTCGCCGCAGACGTTGTAACTTATAGCCGACTCATGGGCCGGGACGAGGAAGGCACTCACGCGGCGTGGAAATCGCATCGCAAGGAACTGATCGACGCCAAGATCGCCGAATGTGAGGGTCGCATCGTGAAGCTCACTGGCGACGGATTTCTGGCGGAATTTCCGAGCGTCGTGAATGCGGTCACCTGCGCGGCCACAGTCCAGCGGGGCATGCTAGAGCGTAACGCGGGTGTGCCGCGGCGCAGCCGAATAGAGCTGCGCATGGGCATCAACCTTGGGGACGTGATCGTTGAGGGCGACGACATCTTCGGGGACGGCGTCAACGTGGCGGTGAGGCTTGAAAGCATAGCGACGCCGGGCGGAATCGCGGTCTCTGCAGCCGTCCGAGATAATGTCGGCAACCGGCTCGATCTTCGGTTCGAGGACATGGGCGAGCAGACGCTCAAGAATATCGACAGGCCCGTGCGCGCTTATGGCATCTCCCTGGACTTTCCTCCGGCTCCGAGCGGCTCGGATGCAAGCCAAGAAGAGCCTTGGGAGATCGAAAAGCCGTCCATCGCGGTGCTGCCATTCAACAACATCAGCGGCGACTCCGAGCAAGAATATTTTAGTGATGGGATCACCGAGGACATAATTACCGACCTGTCGAAAATCTCCGGTCTGTTCGTCGTCGCGCGCAATACGGTGTATACCTACAAGGGCAAGCCGGCGACGGTACAGCAGGTGAGCCAGGACCTCAGGGTGAACTATATTCTGGAAGGAAGCGTCCGCAAGGCCGGCTCGCGTGTGCGCGTCACCGCGCAGCTCGTCGAGGGCAAGGGCGGAGGTCATCTCTGGGCCGATCGCTACGACCGTGATCTCACCGACATCTTCGCCCTTCAAGACGAAATCACCCATACCATCGTGGACCACTTGAAGGTCAAGCTGTTGCCCGAGGAGAAGAAAGTCATCGGTCAGGCCCCGACCGGGAGCTTCGAGGCTTATGCGTATTACCTTAGAGGACGGCATTTCCTGCACTGGCACTCCAAATCTCATTACGTCCTGGCGAAGCGCATGTTCGCCATGGCCGTCGAACTCGACCCACGCTATGCCCGAGCCTACGCCGGAATTGCGGACTGCGATTCCTTTCTCTTCCTTCACTATAACGCTGATGTCTCAATCGACGGCATTCTGGCGGCCAGCGCCAAGGCGCTGGATCTTGAGAGCGGTCTCGCAGAAGCGCATGCTTCACTCGGCCTCGCTCTTTCGCTTCGCGAGCGACATCCGGAAGCGATGGCAGAGTTCGATCAGGCAATTGCCCTCGATCCCAATCTGTTTGAAGCCTATTACTTCTATGCCCGCGCCTGCTTCACCCAGGGCAAACTGGACGAAGCGGCCAGGCTTTTCCAGCGCGCCGCAGAGATCAAGCCTGACGATTACCAGGCCTTGCTTGTGCTCATTAACGTTCTCCGATCGCTCGGGCGCGAGCAGGAAATGAAGATAGCGGCGCGTGAAGGTGTTGCGCGCGCCGAGCGTGAGCTCGTTTTGCGTCCGGAAAACGCGAGAGCCGCCTACCTGGGGGCTTTGGGTCTCGCGGCCCTTGGTGAGCTTGATCGTGCTAAGGAATGGGCAGGGCGCGCTTTGACCATCGATCCCGACGACCGCCTGGCGAAATACAACGTGGCTTGCTTTTACTCGCTCGAGGGTGAACATGAACGAGCGATCGGCCTGCTAGTGGAACTTCTCCCGCGCGCCACCCACGAAACAAAAAGGTGGGTGAAATACGACTCGGATCTCGACCCGATCCGTCGTCATCCGCACTTCCTGAAAGTGCTTGAACTCCTCGACTAAGAGACACTGATCTGGAAACAGATTTCAGGTTGCCTCATCCGTCGCCCGCCAGTCATCGCCTCGATGCCGTCTCGGAGAGGGCGGCAAATGGTGTCAGAATGACGTTTCGGCGCGACGACGGCCTGTGCCAGCCAATTTCAAGGGATGCGTCCCCCACTGCACGGCGATACGAGCCTGGTCATGCGCGCGCCCGGTGAGAGCATCGTCAGCCTGTCTCCCATGAACGACGGCTTCCGGCCGCCGGCAGGCAAGAGAGGCGGAACAGCCTTCAATTTCCGGTTCGGAAGCCGCTACTTCGGCGACAGCAAGAGGTGCCTCGTCCCTGCCTCGGCATTCTTTGAGCTATGGGCACGAAATATCGTAAGGCCAAGCATCGGTTCACCTGCGCACCGTTTATGGCTATCGGCAGCCTTTGGTGGGAGGGCGAAAGAAATCACCCCGCGTCGAAGCAGGACTTCTGCGGCCGCTTCCGAAGGCAGCCTCCAAGAGCCCAGTTCTCAATTTTTGTTGTCCGGTCTTCGGACGGAACCCTTTGTTGACTGTCGCCAAGTAGCGTAAAATCGACATCTCGGCCAACGAGGATGGTCAATGAGGGGGCGATTTTCCAGAGAATCCAAAGCTTGCTGCGTTGCGGCAGCAATCTCGTTTTGGTCTTATGCTCCAGTTTCAGCAGACTGCCGATCAGCCCTCGACACCCCAGAGTGGCCAAGGATCGCCAGGTCAATTGCTGCCTTGCAGCTGTGCGAACAGATCCCCGTCGGTCCAAATCAAACCGCCCGGTTTCAGGTGGAGTCTGTCGATTTCTGCTCCGTTTCGAGCAGTGTCTCCTCAGTCACAGCAAGGGCATTGCTGACGTGCGAGGCTGATTCAGAGGCGCTTTTTCAGACGCCGCCACTCGACAGTCAGGTTGTGGCAAGGATTACGCTTGATACTGTTGAATGCCGGATAAAAGATACGAACCTTGAAATCAGCGGCGAAATTGGCGCGCTCTTGTCCGGCCTGACAGAAACCCAACAGATCGCCCGCGATTGGGCCCAATCGCAGCTCTCACTCCTATGCGCCATGTACCGATGAGGGTATGTCCACTGCCAGTCCGAATCCGGCGTTAGGGTTTTTGGAAGTTCCAGATAGGACAAGAACGCTCGCTCGGCAGTGGTTCGGGACAACCGTCCACCATATACGGCGTACCGTCCCTGGCTCGGACCCTTCTCGCCACACCCACCAGAGGGCCAACACGTCACTCCCCCTTGGAAACTCGATATGTGAAACGATTCCTGATATGGGCGTTGAAGAACCTTCCCTTCGAGAAGGCCCGCCGAAACGCCGCATATGTGTCGGGAGGAACATCCTCGTAGTCGTAGCGGTTCTCGCTGGTGACCAGCCAGACCGAGAGTGTGCGGGTCGCCGCATCATAATTGGTGTCGCGGATCAAATGCGAAGGCATTGCCCACTCCGTCCCTCAGCCACCATCTCGCTCAATCGCTTGCTGACGCAAGTTGCTCCTCCAGGCTGCCCGCCATAGGGTCGCAGGAGTCCGCTTCGGACCGGGCAGATCGAATCTCGTGCCCCAGGGCTCGGGGCAACGACCGGACGGTTATGACAAGGCTCGATGTGGGGCCAAGGCGCGATCGCCAGTCGTCTGGTCGCCGCTTCCCGAAAAAAGTGTCCAGCCTAACTCAAGTCGCGCGACATCATAGGCAGACCCAAAGAGATTCGTGCTCTCAATCCCGCGCTTTCCTTAGAGTGCGTTACGGCGGTAGCGGTTCCGTTCCTGTTCGATCTGCTCGGGGCTATAGGGATCGAGACTGTCGTCGAACCGTGTCCAGCCCTCCTCCATATAGGCACGGCGGCGTTCGGTCGGATCCACCCAGTTGGAGCGCTGGAGGATGGCTTCGGCTTCAGCGACCCGACCCTCTTCCACCCTTGCAGTCACGAGCGTCCCGCCCCGACGCACGCCCTCCGCATAGAGGTGAGCATCCTCTTCCGAGACTCCCGAACTGGTGAGCGCTCCAATCAGGCCGCCTGTAACTCCGCCAGCAACTGCGCCAGCNGCGGCGCCAGCCGCGGTCGCGGCGAGCCAACCGGCTGCGACGACAGGCCCGACGCCTGGAATGGCCAAAAGGCCCAGCCCGGCAAGTAGTCCCCCGGCGCC
>NZ_ATTQ01000012.1 GCF_000419765.1 Rhizobium mongolense USDA 1844
GTAACCCCACGGTGAGGGCCGTCTTGTGATGTGAGGCGGAACGTTGGATGTCCTAGTGCAAGCACTAGGAATAGTCCTATGACCATGCAGCAAATCGAAGTGATCACCTCTGTGGAGCGCCGTCGTCGCTGGTCTCGCGCAGAGAAGGAGCGGCTGGTTGCGGCCTGCCTCGAGCCGAATGCCAGCGTATCTGAGATTGCCCGGTCGGCAGGCATCCACGCGGGTCAGTTGTTCCGGTGGCGCAAAGAACTCTGCCAGGTCTCACCGCCGCCAGCGCGGCAGTTTATTCCCGTAGAAGTCGCGGCCTTGCCTGCGCCTGATCCGGTGGAGACAACACTGCCACCTCGACCGCGCAAGAAGATAAGCATTGTGACGATCGAGCTTGGCCGCGGCCGGCGCATTCGTGTGGAGAGCGATGTCGATACTGAAGCGCTCGCTCGGATCCTCGACGTGGTCGAGCGGCGATGATCCCGGTTCCGAGCGGCGTTAAGGTCTGGCTGGCGACCGGACACACAGACATGAGGAAAGGCTTCCCCGGCTTGTCGTTGATGGTGCAGGAGACGCTGAAGGGGGATCCGCATTGCGGCCACCTATTCTGCTTCCGTGGGCGTCGGGGCGGGCTGATCAAGGTGATCTGGCACGACGGCCAAGGTGCCTGTCTGTTCACGAAGAAGCTGGAGCGCGGCCGCTTCATATGGCCGTCAGCGGCTGACGGCACGGTGGTCATAACTCCTGCACAGCTCGGCTATCTGCTTGAAGGGATTGACTGGCGAATGCCGCAAAAAACCTGGCGTCCAAGCTCGGCTGGGTAGCGGAAATGGCTGGAAAGGCAAGACCGAATATGATTCCATCTGGTCATGACCGAAGCGGCCGATCAGCTTCCCGACGACCTTGCCAGCGCTCACGCGATGATCCTCGCCGAGCGCGCCGCCCGTCGTGAAGCCGAGGCTGTTGCTGCTCGTGCGCAAGCTGTGAACTCCCATTCCGATGCGCTGATTGCCCGGCTGAGACTGGAGATCGAGAAGCTCAAGCGCGACATCCATGGCAGCCGCTCGGAGCGAAAGGCCCGCCTTCTCGAACAGATGGAATTGCAGCTCGAAGAGCTGGAGGCCGACGCCAGCCAGGACGAACTGGCCGCGGAGATTGCGGCACGATCATCGACAGTCAAAACCTTTGAGCGCAAGCGTCCATCGCGCAAACCGTTTCCGGAGCATCTGCCGCGCGAGCGCGTTGTGATTGCCGCTCCTCAAAGCTGCCCCTGCTGCGGCTCGGCCAAATTGTCAAAGCTGGGCGAGGACATCACTGAGACCCTGGAAGTGATCCCGCGCCAGTGGAAAGTCATCCAGACGGTGCGCGAGAAGTTCTCGTGCCGAGAATGCGAGAAGATCGCCCAGCCGCCAGCCCCGTTCCATGTGACACCGCGCGGCTTCGCGGGGCCGAACCTTTTGGCCATGATCCTGTTTGAGAAGTTCGGCCAACACCAGCCGCTGAATAGGCAAAGCGAGCGTTATGCCCGAGAAGGCATCGACCTCAGCCTTTCGACACTCGCCGACCAGGTCGGTGCCTGCGCCGCGATCTTGAAGCCCTTGCACCGATTGATAGAAGCGCACGTCCTTTCCGCCGAGCGGCTGCATGGCGACGACACCACGGTGCCGATCCTGGCGAGGGGAAAAACCGAAACTGGCCGCATATGGACTTATGTCAGGGATGACCGGCCGTTCGGCGGAACATCGCCACCGGCAACCCTCTATTATGCCTCGCGAGATCGTCGCCAGGAGCATCCCGAGAGGCATCTCAAGACCTTCACCGGCATTCTGCAGGCAGATGCATATGGCGGCTACAACCCGCTCTTCAAGTCGGAGCGTGCTTCCGGTCCATTGACGCAGGCGCTTTGCTGGGCTCACTCGCGCCGCAAGTTCTTCGTCCTGGCTGACATTGCAACGAACGCCAAGCGCGGAAAAAATGCGACGCCGATCTCGCCAGTGGCGCTTGAGGCTGTGAGGCGGATCGATGCACTGTTTGATATCGAGCGCGACATCAAAGGACTTTCTGTCAACGAACGCTTGCAGCGGCGTCACAAGGACAGCCGCCCCCTCATCGACGAGCTTGAGGCTTGGCTGCGAGGCGAACGGGGAAAACTATCGCGCAGCTCACCTGTCACCGAGCCGATCGATTACATGCTCAAGCGCTGGGACGGCTTCACATCCTTCCTCAGCGACGGCAGGATTTGCCTGACCAACAATGCGGCTGAACGAGCCCTGCGCGGCTTCGCTCTCGGCAGAAAATCGTGGCTCTTTGCAGGTTCCGATCGCGGTGCAGATCGTGCTGCCTTCATGGCGACGATGATCATGACGGCAAAGCTCAACGACATTGATCCTCAGGCCTGGCTGGCTGATGTCTTGTCTAATATTGCGGATATGCCGGTCACGAGGCTTGAAGAATTGCTCCCATGGAATTGGAGCCCGCCGACCGCAGCAGCCCACGAAGCTGCCTGATATGCGGCCTTCACCGTATGCTTACGGTAATCTAAGTCCTAGTTCTCGTTCATCCGCTTGCCGCGCGGTTCGGCCGCTCGGCTGAGCTCAGCCTAGACCCGAGGAGGGAAGGAGGGGCGGAAGCGCGGAGCGGGTGTTTAGGTCTCTTGCAACTGGAAATGCGATAGCGCACTCAGAGCGCGTGATGCCGTTGATCCGCTCACACAGAGCCTGGGTGTGTTCAAACATTTTTGAGATTCATGGTTGCGCTTGCAAAAAATAATTCATAAGCCTCTGGGCATCGGGGTTTTTTTGGAGGGGCGATGATGGCGACACTCACTGTTAATGCCGACTATGGCTTGGATATGCGCGGCATCGATTTTGGATGGTTGCCATATGCTGATTCCTACACCTACGGGTCGACGATCTTTGCCGCACATTTCAGCGACGGGACCGTAGAGGAATTTTGGGGACGCGGGTTCAGTTACGACTCCGATGGTGTCCCAACGGGTGGAACCGTAAGGAGCTATGCTTTCTTCGATAACGGTAATCGAGTCTCGTACGTCGACGGTGTAAGCATTGCCGTCACGAGCATCGTAGATGCGGCGGAGACATACACGACGAGCGACGACATTGCCGTGATCGGAAGGGCGCTCGCGGGCAATGACGTACTCAGGGGCGGAGGTATATTCGACTATCTGCGTGGCTTTGCGGGTAATGACACGCTGCATGGCAACGCAGGAAATGACACTCTCGTGGGTGACGACGGCAACGACACGATCATCGGAGGCGCCGGTAAGGATCGGATCGACGGTGGCGCGGGTAGTGACACTGCATCATATGCCGGAGCTTCAAGCGGTGTTGTCGCGAGCCTCGGCAATCCGGGTGGCAACACGCAGAACGCCTACGGCGATACCTACATATCCATAGAAAGCCTTGCCGGTTCCAGCTATGCAGACCGCCTCTATGGTAACGCCGCGGCGAACTATCTGAGCGGCGACGCGGGTAATGATTACCTCTCGGGTTCGGGGGGAAACGATTGGCTCCACGGCGGTAGCGGGGCCGACCAACTCGTTGGCGGTTCAGGAGCTGACCGCTTCATCTTCAAAGCATGGGCCGACCATTCAGGAGATTCTATTCTTGATTTCACCACCACGCAGTCAGACCGCATAGATATGTCGAAGATCGACGCAAATCAGTCGATCGCCGGTGACCAGGCGTTCAGTTTCATCGGAACGGCCGCGTTTTCAGGAGAAGCTGGTGAACTCCGCTTTGTTAAGACTGCCTCGGACACTTACATCTATGGCGACGTCAACGGTGACGCGAGTACCGACTATACAATCCACTTGGACGATGCTGTCACGATATGGAACAGCTACTTCTTTCTGTGACGGGAAAAGCGTCAGAATCCCGGTTCGGTGATTTTTTGCCTATATGTTAGATACTTTCTCCCATGCGAAGAGGTGACAGATGGCTCGTTTTCCCCTGAACTCATGTTCGGGGATGAGGCGTCGAACTTCATCATCGCGCTGGCCAAGACATCAAAATCACTTGGAGGAGTGGGCCATTTCGACGTACGAATTTCGGCCCGAGCCAACCGGAAGGAGAACGTCAAGCTCGACTGCGCTTTCACAACATCAATAAGCGGTCTTCGATATATGGGCCAATCGTCTTTGCTCCTCTGAGATCATACTCATGATGTCATTGGGGCTTTCCACAACCAGCACCCTGTAGCCCCCGGTCATCATGATCTCGGTGAGATTATCGCTTTCAAAAGAACGACGCACGTCCATGGCATTGTCCATGTTCACGTAAACGGATCGATCGCCGTCGTCGTTAAGTTCAATCCACATAATGGTCATCTCCAAAGGTTAGACCACGCCGCCGTGAAAACGAAGGCGCGAGCATACGGTTCGTTTGTTCGTATTTATTGCCCACCTGGCCCGCGGGTCACCGTTACTCACCGTCGTACAAGGCTAATGCTCCCAACGTAGTTTGGAAAGTGTCGCGGAGTCCTTCGATTTCGCGGATTAATTGCTCTATTAGGTTCTTTTCCATACCTGTTCCTGTTTCGACTGCTGAGCAAATGACAATAAACCCCTACGAGTCGCAAGTGCAGCCCGCCAACATGAACGGCTTTGCGCATGGCTTCCCACGTCGTTCGACTTGTCACAGGAGGAAAGGAAACTAACCGACTATAGAAGCTCGCCTTCTCGCCCACCGCCGAGCATTGCGTAACCCGTGCCGAATAGTGGCTGAGAATTTTCGGAGTATCTCGTCTCGCACTAGGTGTTGCCGCGCAGAGACGGACGCCAGTGCGAAACGCGGCCGCCTGGCCATGCATCGCCTCTGTGGGATCGTTGGTCTTCAACTGCTTCTTACGGGAAAGAGAAGTGAACCGATCACCCGGTATGCAGGGTTCTTGAGATTGGCAAAGAAACCGGCTGGATCAGCTTCAAATTTCTGCACATCTTTTTTCTTCGTACCGAGCGCTCTAACGACAGGACGAATAATAGGGACGAGAGGTCTCCTTAACGTCGACAACTGCCTGACGGGCGGAAGCGGTGGCGCTGGCGCGGCGATCTTGGCTTTTTTTGCCTCGCTTATGGCTTTGATACCTTTCCTGCCGCCAAATGAGTAGAACAGCGGAGCGTCCAGGCTTATGCCTTTCGGCTCTTCGCCAAGCTCTATTGGTGAGGATGTCAAGCCGCGTAGATGGGAATAAACAGTCCTGCGAGCCAAACGCCGCAATGAGCCGTCCGGTGCGACCTTGTCAAGATATTCGGTTTTACCGAAGGAGTAGAAGTCGAACACAAGATATTTGACAAAGCGAAGCTTGGTCTCCTCATCGACAGATAGATCTGATTGAGCAAGATCGACCAGCTCGTCGGGAGTGGTCGCTTCGAATGTGAACCCGCTGTGAGCGTAGAACGCATTGCCGCAGCAGATTACAGGCTTTCCAAGGGTTGCCGCAATCAAACCGCTGCCGGAATTTATCAAAACCAGCTTATCCGCAAGATCAATCAGATCTTTGATGTGCGTATCGTCGTCGACGAAGGTAACATTCTCGATCTCAGGCCGCTGTGTTTCGAGGGGATGTTTCTTTGCGATGACTACATATCTGCGAGAGTCGATCGACGTTGCAAGTTGTGACACCCACTCGTTGAAAGTGCCGGCGTCTTGGCATGGCCCAGAGAAATAGATAGTTGCCGTATCAGAGGGACGCTGCAGCGCTACGAATATAACCTTTCGATCGCCAATGTGAAGTTTCTGGCGGAGATGATCGGCGCCGATACGTGAGCCATTTTTTTCTAGGGTGTTGTCACTCAGGTTGAGGCGATCAATCCATTCAAGCGTTTTGTTCCTATCCTCATGGGAGAGAGGATTGTCCCAGCGGCCGCGTGCATATGATTGGCTTTCGCCAAGGAAGCCTTCAGTGTCAAAGAACCAGCTATCGGGAAGTGCGCCGCGATCGTATGCGACAAAACGAATGCCGGTTTCCTTCACCGATCGGTAAAGGCTTAGCCGATGCTCATTGCCGTATGGATTGAGGAAGAAAACTCTGGTGAAACGCTCCGATCGAACGAAATCGAGCAGGGAGGCAGCGTCGGCGAATGACTTCTCCGGAATAGCACGAAATCTGCCGAGAGCCGGCATGGCATGTCGCAAGGCACGTGCCGGCATAGTACCGGGCTGTATTAGGACAAGAGTGAATTCGCCAGATGTTTCGTCTTGCAATGGAGGTATTGACGTCAGGCCATCGTCAAACTCTCGCATTGTTTTGGAAACGCGCACCTGATTACTGGTTCCAACGTATCCAAAATCTTGGCGGCGGGGATGCCAAAGGTGCGCGATAACCGTTCCACGTTGGAACACATCAATACCATAGAGTGCATAAAAGGCGCGGAACCCCTCGTACTCTAAAATAGAGTTGTTCTTTGTGTTCTTGTAATAATCGTGAGGGCGTGGACCTCGTTCGTAATACGAAGTCAGCCGATGCATCAACTCGAAATCTTCAGCGCCGTGTCCGGTAAAGCTTGTATCGTGACCGCCAATGGCCAGGAGGTGATGACGGTTCGCGACGATTGCTGAAATGGCAAATGTACTGTGTTCGAATACTTTTTTTTCGTGGCGCATTACGCCGTCGTGAACCAATGCGTCAGCGAAGGAAGCGTCGCCAGAAGAATGAAGTTCAAGGTAACGTTCAGTGAATTCCCGGGTGAGGTAAGCTCCCGGAAGAGCAAAGAACGCGTATGCATTCTGCGGCATATCCCTCAGTCGGCATTCCGATACAACTCTTAGGTAATTCTCTGTCGACATCAGAAAGTCGATGTCATGATACATCACCAGGGGAGTCTTGGAGTGTTGGGTGCCGATATCACGGGCAGCGCCAATGCTGAACGGCTCTCTCTCGGTTTCGACGCGAACAAGTTCTATGTTATTTCGTTCGGCAGCGTCTTTCAGCTCTTTCGAACGCACCGAATCGGTTCCGTAGTCGACTATGATAACCGAATACATGTCGGGTAGCGTGGCTACGATCCGGTCAATCCGCTCGACCTCGTCATAGAGTTTTTCCTTGGATAAGCGAATCGGAATAATCGCGGTGATCAATGCTTTGCTTTTCTTAGGCATCATTTCTCCATTCCGATACCCGGACTCGCGTCGGGTGTCGGGGGCCTTTTAAATCGCTGTTAGTACTTGCCGGGTTGACAACGCCCACTTAGCGACAGGAGTGGACGCTGTCAACATCGCTTCGCAGTCTAGAAAACACGCGGTCCATACTCCACTACCTAAGAGCGATCAATAGCAAAGTTTTGTAATCGCAGTCGTTGAATTTGCTAATTTTCTCTACCTAGAGCATCGGAATCGAAATAATACTCTTCCGTCCGGATGTTCGGGCTACGCTCCCAGGTAGTTCCTGTTTTAACGACACGGGCGGGATTTCCGACCGCAATACAGTTGGCTGCGATCTTTTTGGTAAGGACGCTGCCGACGCCAACGACGGAGGCGTTGCCTATATCGCTACCTTTCAGGATTACCGCGCGATCTGCAATCCAAACGTGGTTGCCAATCGAAATTGACGTAGAAGTATTCAGGCGCTCTCGGGTTGAAGCATCGTAGACGGGGTGACCGTCCGCCGTCCGAATGATGATATCGGATCCAAACAGGCAATCATCTCCGATATTGATGAACGTTGACTCAACAGCTCTTAAAGTGATGTTGCCCGTGACGCTGAAGTCTCGTCCGATGGTGATGCGGCTATTCAGGCCGACAGTGATCTTTCCACTGATCGAGCAACCGTCACCGATCACGAGTTCCGAGTTGCGTCCCAGTGTGATGAGGCATTGCGTAATGTTGGCCTTGTCGCCGATCTTCACCGAAGAATTCTTTTCGTTGAAAAGAATCTTGCTTGACTTGAAACGAGGTTCTTTGCCCACCGAGAGGGAGTTCAAATCGGCGTCGGTATAATCAAGCAGTTCCGTAAGCTGTGCCGGCATGTTCCCCCCCATCGTTGCACTCCGTCAGAGGCTTCTAGCCAGATAGAGTTCTCACTGCAACTCGCGGGCAGCGGGAATTTTCTAAGAGGCCTTTCGCGCGTCCTCTTCCAAAAGAATGTCAATTGTCTTCCCTACATCATCAAGCGGCAATTTCAGGATGATATCCAACTCTCGGTCCCACCACCTGACGCGCAGAAGCTTTTCGATGATCTGAGGCTCAAACCGGTATCTGATGATTTTGGCGGGATTCCCGGCGACGATAGCATATGGTGGCACGTCTTTGGTTACCACGGCGCCCGCTCCGATGACTGCACCGTCACCGATGGTCACGCCCCTCAAGACCAGGCTTGCGGCTCCAAACCAAGCATCATTGCCGATGACGATTTTGTTGGAACGCTTTCTGTCTTTCGGCCAGGTGTTCGGAATCATCGCGGCATTCTGGGCGACTGGATCATTGGGAAACCAACTCTTCAATATCCTGAAGTAGCTCGTGGACACGTAATGAATTGGGTGCTCCGCGCCGCCGATTTGACAGTTTCTGGCAAAGGTGACGAAACGCCCGATCGTAACCCCGTCATAGATGCAGGTACCGGCATTCACGAAGCAGTAGCGCCCAATGGATTCAGCCGTGACCGCGCATGCTGGTCCGACATGGATAGGATCTTCAAGCATTCCGACCTTCACGGTAGCGGAGCCCGCTATCGTGGATGTTTCACCCGGCATGTTTTCCTCCTTGTCGCTCCTGCCCAAGGCTTCTAGTCCAGATAGGGCGCGTGTCGCAACTCGTCCTAGCGCTGGATTGTTGCTTCGAGATGAATTGGCTCCCAGGTAAGCCGGACCGCCTTCTCAAAAATGTTCTTAATATCGGAGACTTCAAAATGAGCGTCATCAGCGCCCAAGAAATCCGCGCGGCTGCGATCAATCCCGTCAATGAAGCAAACTTGAGTTCCGTGCTCGTCGCGCTCGATCGCGAGGTATTCGGCCTAGATCGGATGCCTGTCGCCGTGACGCCGCCTAGCGTGGATGCACCTTGGTGGAAATCAAAAGAGGTATCGGTGCCGGTGACGATTGGCGGCGAGCCGTTGCCGCGATCGGGAGCATGCCGTGGCAGAACCTCGTCATCGTGCTGGTTGCACTCGGGACTGCGGCGGTTTCCTGTTGTGGCGTAAGAAGGGGATGCCGTCGAGAAGAAAGTGAGCGAGAATGCTGAAGTTTATCCCTGACGGCCTCATGCTGCCGGCGGCTGGTGGCTACCCCGCCGCGCGCTGAAGGCCCGACTGCTGAGCGCGCCGACGCTCTTCGGAAATCCATGGAACTCATCAAGGACGAGGAAAGACCAATGCTGAGATTGGGAAGCTTGATGATGCTGGTATCCGCCGTGAACTTAACGGCCGCCGGGTGCCAGACAAAAACCTCTGCGGGCGGATGACGCCATCTGCCGACACTCGCCAGTATATAATCGCCAACGACCGGCCTTTCGCCAACTAGGTTGCGGCTCATAATCGCACCTGTGATGCGCAGCCGGCCTGCCGCAGATGATGCTGATGGCGGACACACCTTACGCCGGTCCTGGCATCTGGATTCGCATCCAGCATCGCTTCGGCCCCCCGGATGATGGAATGGTTCATGGCCTTCCATACGGTCCTCTGGGGTGCCATTCCGGCTCGCGCTAATACTCTTTGGCTGTAGATCGCCGCTCATGCTACCCTACTGAAGGCAGCCAGCGGCCGAGTTGTACTCTAAGTTCATCCCCGTCGTATATTCCGGTGAATCTATCCAATCCACCGACGCGCTCCAATGCGCGATGCAAATACGACCCCCTTGGGGGAGCGAGTTCCTTGTTGTACCCGGCCACTTCGAACTTTTTATGCCAGAGATGGAGGAGCTTGGACGTGCGCACAGCCGCTTCAACGCTTTCTCGTCCTTCTGGCAATATCAGTTTCCAGAAATGAGCGGGGGAAATCGGGTAATAATCAGCCGTTGCACTGGCAAATTCGGATAAACCGGCCTCATTAAATTTTGTCGTGACTAGCCGGGGCCCGATGGCGCCCCAACGCTGGTCTAAGTCCACGACATCGCGCGCATGTTGAATCATGTCCGCCAAGACAGCGTGTTCACGAGGGAGCTTTAGAACTGCTCCATTAATCGCTTGCATATTTTCCTTAGGATACTGATATCCGAAAACCATCTCGTCATGTTGAAATTCAGGTGGCCTTAGACAAAGGAGATCGCAGTCGATCCAACAGCAGCCAGTTTGCTTGATTAATAAATAACGAAAGAGATTCGAGAATTTCGAGAACTCCACCTTTCCATCCGCGATATAGCGCCCGATCAAGCTCTTATCTGGGCAAATTTCACGCGCATCAGCCAAATCGATTCCAGGAGGAACTTTAATATTGTCATCGTAAGAGTACAACCGAAGCCGGGCGCCGTGATACGGGAAAGATGCAAGGCAACCATATGTTAATCCATCGATGTGGCCGTGCCAAAAGGAAACAAAATCCGGTGATTTCGAGCGCCGAAATATCCCGGCGAGCCGGGTGAGAAAGTTCATTGTCACGTCCCACCCCATCTCGCTACCAGCAATAGCGAGGATTACATTAGATGCCCTTTAATTTCTCAGGAGTGTATTTGTCAAGCTCCGGCTATCTCTCGGAAATGCTACGATCCTCCTGCAACGTGGCAAATTCATCGGTTGCCGGGGAGAGCATGTAGATCGAAGGGCGCCGAGCTGGTGACCTCGATGCGCAGCTCGGGAAGCTCTTCGGACACCACAGCTTCCTCGTCGCCGGACCACACACGCCAAGGCAAGAAGCTTGCCTATGTCGGATCGGTCGATACCGGCGTTCAAAGAACGCACGGCGCATGAACTGCGCGTCAGGTCGACTATCGCGCCTGGACGCATGACGGCAATCTGCGGCAGATGCCGTACAAGGGTCTGCCGATCCGGGGGAGAATGGTGCGATCTGAGATTGAAGGGTAAGATCTAAGATTTTCAGTTCCGCAATGATATCAATGGGGTCGTGGTTAGTCCCACCGTTCTCTAAGTATTTGATTTTGGTGCGACCTCGCAGAAATGCGGGGGTCGCCGATCCTTTCAAGCGTTAAACTCGACAAAACACGTCGGCAACTGGCGCCGGGTGCTTCGCCGTGCGTGGAGTATCCGGGTCATATTGCTTGCCGGTCTGCTGTGCGGGCACTCCCAGCAGGTGTGTTTCCCACGCTGCAGACCACGGCTGGCGCGTTGGCGACGGAGGCTCAACGAATACCGCCGCAATTGAACGGTCGATTGTCCAAGAAATTTTCGGAGCAGGCTTCAAACACTGATTCACCCTCGGGGCGGAAGCCATTATCGCCGTTCAATCCAACACAGGAGTTTTTGGCCATTGTCGTACCCTCAATCGGAGCACCCAAAAGGCTGTCTCTCAGCTCTGAGCCCAGAACTACACACGATTCCGTTTGGTTGAAAAACCGGTTCTCTTTGAGTGTCGTAAAGTCGTCCTGGATGATGACGCCAATGTTCCCTCCGGTGAAAACGTTGGAAACGATTGTGTTATGGTCAGCGTAATCGCGGAAATATCCGGGAGCAAGCGGCGGATCTCCACAGTTCCAATTCGTCAAGTTTTTCGCCTGGCGTGACGCGATCCATACGCCAACTTTCTCAGTGAATCGATTGCCGTTAATTGTATTGAAGCTGGAATGTTGCCATCGCTGAGCCTGTTTTGGACTATTGTGGCGCTCCCAGCAGTTCTTGTAGAGAAAGACACCTCCGGCCGAGTTTCCAGAAAAGTTATTGTTCAGGATGGTGTTGTATGCGGAGGAATCGATGGCGATCGCCTCACGATTGAGCTTCCCTTTGCTTCTGCCCAAAGGGTCTCCAAAGCCATTGCCCTTGAAAGTGCTGTTTTCGACGATGGCGCGAACAGAAGAGGCATCAAGATAGATCGCTGTGCTGCCCGAGTTCGTAACCAGTGTATTCCTTATAAGTGTGCTTTGAGCGTAATTACCTACATAAATGCCGACGTTCCCTGAATTCGTCACAGTGGAATCGATGATGGACACATTCTGGGGCGCGATATCATATCGTTTGGCCTTAGGTAACGCAGCCATTTCTGGAGCAGTCAAGGGCGGCTTGATGAATATTCCTTCGCTCTTGGCACCGTCGACCTTGCAGCTTTTTACGGTAGCATTGCGGATACCTCGACCCTCGATGGTAATGCCGTTTCTGGATCTGGTTGCATCTATCGTCGCCCCGTCACAGTCTAAGGTGACGTTGGATGAGTCGATCAATATCGGTCCGGTATATCTGCAATTCCGATCTAGTCTGAAATTGGCGCTGACATTCTGTGGCGCGGTGCAGTTGGAGGGGGGCTGTTGCGCGAACGCCGCATGAAGTGGGACGGACGCTTGAATAGTGCCGTAGAGCATCAACGCCAGCGAAAACCGCATCCTCGCCTCCTTAGATAACTGAAAGATTTGTGTTGATTGAACTGAATAGGTTCAATGCCAAGGCTCGATGCGGCGGAGCCCTTTTCATTTCTATAGACATCTTCATTGCAATGTCGCAACAAACAAAATCACATACCGGCCCACTGCCGGCGTTGAGACTGCGACTTTGTTGAGGTCCGCGCGAGCTGCCATGCTGGAGCTTGGAAAATCGCGGCTCGGTGACCAGACCATTATCGATTCTGTCGATGCGGTCGCGGCGTCCATTGATGGCCTTGGCACGTTGGCCCGACACGGCGACCGCCGCCGTCGAGGCAGCGGACGCGGTCCTCTAGCGGTTCAGGGGACGTCGATGTCGTATTGGTCGGGCACGGATGTGGCCCGAGAAAAGCCAAAGTCTGGATGACCCCGGCATGGTCGCATTCGAAGCCTCCTGAGAACTATCGTTCTGCCGGCTTCGTGGTCGAAGGAACCATATACCGAAGTAACTGCCCTTCTGGAGAGTTTCGCCAATTGCGGCGATGCGGGCGTTGAAGGTGAGGGCGCACGATCACAAAAACCGAAACCTTGTCAGCTATCTCGCTCCGAGCTGATGCCAACACCTTGCCGCAGGCAAGAGGCGGTGGCGGCGAAGCTCGTTCTGGTTTGAGTGCGCGCTATCGGATT
Source organism: Rhizobium mongolense USDA 1844 (assembly GCF_000419765.1). Lineage (GTDB taxonomy): Bacteria > Pseudomonadota > Alphaproteobacteria > Rhizobiales > Rhizobiaceae > Rhizobium > Rhizobium mongolense. Next base: position 13,085 of record NZ_ATTQ01000012.1, read on the forward strand.
GGGGCCTTGGGAGAAGCGATCTTTGCGGCGATGGGCTCCTGCCCTTGTTGCGAGACACGCTCGATCTGATTAATGATGGAGGAATCTGGTCTGAGGGGCTAACTCTTACCACAAACAATGATATTAATGCCGGAATGGTGAAGCGGCTTGTTTCGGGGACCTCTTATTGTATTACTTGACGACCCATATTCGCGTTGTTGCCGCATTGCTCATCCGCGAAATGTCGACCCGCTTCGGCAATAAGCCGGGGGGATACATATGGGCGATCCTCGACCCTGCGGCCCATATCGCTTTCATGTCCGTGATCTTCATGGGAATCGCAAGATTGCCGGCTCTGGGGACAAGTTTTCCGCTGTTTTTCGCAACCGGCTATATTGCATTCCAATTTTATGCCGCGATGTGCGGTTTTTTGAACGGCGCTATCAAATCTAACCGGACTTTGCTCAGCTATCCAAATGTTGCCCCGATCGATACAATCGTCGCGCGGTATATCCTTCAGGCTGCTACGACGGTGTTCGTCGCCATCTGTGTTCTCGGTGCGATCATTGTGACAATGCATCAACCGCCTGAGCTCTATTGGCCGGCGATCCTGGAGGCGGCACTTGCCGCGACGCTCTTGGGTCTTGGTGTCGGCATATTCAACACCATAATGTTCCTGCGTTTTCCATTCTACGAACAGGTCTTCAACATCGTAAATCGACCGATGTTTCTGATCTCTGGCGTTTTTTTCTTGCCCGACGCGCTTCCGGGACCTATGCGTGAGGTCGTGCTTTTCAATCCTTTGGTTCATGTGGTCATGCTGTTCCGCCGAGGCTTCTACCCCCAATACCGGGCGGCGGAACTCGACATGTTCTATCTTTATTCTTTTGTTTTCACGGCGATCTTCGCCGGTCTCTTTGTCTTCACCAATTCCGCAGCGGTGGCGAGAGGCCGATGATTAGACTTGAACGCGCGACCAAGTATGTGAAGACAAAGGGCGTAACGAAGCCAATCATCGAGAACGCCTCCCTTGTTATCAAGCGTGGTAAGAGTGTCGGCCTGCTCGGACGAAACGGCGCGGGGAAATCGACGCTCTTGCAATTGATCGCAGGATCGCTGCGGCTTGATCGGGGGCGCATAGTAAGACAAGGCAAAATTTCCTGGCCTCTCGGTTTTCAAGGTAGCTTTCAACCAAGCATGTCCGGAGAGCAGAATGTTCGCTTTGTCGCGCGCATTTACGGTGTCGATACCGAAGAGCTGGTCGATTATGTCACCGATTTTGCCGAGCTAGGCCCATTCTTCCACGCCCCTGTTGGTACTTATTCCTCCGGGATGAAGGCGCGTCTCGCCTTCGGTGTCAGCATGGGCGTCAACTTCGATTATTATCTGGTTGATGAGATCACTGCGGTCGGGGATGCGAACTTCAAAAAAAAATGCCATGATGTCTTCCAACACCGATTGCAAGATTCTGATGTTATCATGGTTTCCCACAGCACAAGCACCATCCGTGAGTACTGCGATTGCGGAGTAGTTCTCGAAAATGGCAAACTCACGTATTTCGATGATGTGGAAGATGCTATCCGGATTCATGAGCGAAACATGAAGGGCAACTGATGACGACTGCCAAGCCGCCAGGTCCAGAACACAAGACGGAAGATCTCCAGGCTCCCGTGAAGAAGCCGAATATCATGGTGCTCGACAATCTTAGAAAGGTCGACGTGCGCCCCGAAAGGCGCGAGGCACAGCCAGCGAAGAAGAAAAAACTGCTCGGATCGCTGAAGGTCGGGCGTCTGAAGCTGCGGCATCTAATTATCGCCGGCAGCTTCGCGTTGGCCGTCGCGCTTCCAACCGCACTTGCATCGTTCTACATGTTCTTCGTCGCAGCGGATCAATATCACAGCTCGGCCGCCTTTGCGGTGCGGAGCATCGACGGCAAGGCGAGTAGTGATATCCTTGGCATGTTTACGCAGACTACCGGGGGCAGCACGACGGGGGCGGACTCTTATATGCTGCTCGACTATGTCGAAAGCGAGCGGATGATCGAGGCCGTCGAGAAGGCCGTCGATCTCGACGCCGCCTTTGCGCGCCACGGCGCCGACTTTTATTTCAGCATGGCGGCTGGCCTGCCGATTGAGGAGCGGCTCGAGTATTGGAAAAAGATGGTGCATGTCGATTTCGACCACACCTCGTCCATTCTGAACCTGACGGTGAAGGCCTTTGATCCACAAAGCTCCCAAAAAATCGCATCGGTTATCATCGGTGAGAGTGAAAGGTTGATCAACGATCTTTCGCTCAAGGCAAGAAATGGTGTTCTTAAAGCATCCCAGGACGAGGTGGCGCTGGCGGAAGGCCGTCTATCTGCTGCGCGGAACGCCCTGCGCAATTTCCGGGATGTCTCTCAAGAGGCCGATCCGGTAGAAGCGGCGAAGCTGGCTGGCCAACTGGTTGCTTCGCTCGAGCAGCAACTAACCCAGCTTCACACTGATTTGATGACGGCTCGAACGCGAATGGCAGCTGATTCACCGCGCATGCGCGTGCTAACGACCCAGATCGACAGTCTTGAAAAGCAGTTGGCGCAGGAAAAACAGCGTTTCGGTAGCGGGACGGCAGGTGGAGCCGGAGGCAGCGATGTTGCAAACCGGATTCGGCAATATGAGGAACTCGAGACCGAGCGGGAATTTGCCGAGAAGGCTTACACTGGCTCTCTTGCTAGCCTCGAGAAAGCGCGCATCGATGCCAATAATCAGCAGAGATATTTGGCGACATTCATCCAGCCAACTCTGTCTGAAGAGGCACAATATCCAAGCCGGCTTATGGTGTCTGCCCTGGTCTTTCTCGGATGTCTTTTTGCTTGGGGCGTGTCCGTAATGGGCTATTACAATATTCGGGACCGGAATTAGCCGACTTCTGGCGGGTTAATCGTGAGGTGTCTCAACCGCCGGTGGTTGTCTCGCGGTTCGTCGTCCACCGCGTCGAGGAAAACGGTGGGTGTTGAAGGCTGTGGAAATGCCGCCTCGGGAAGCGCTTGTCACGACACTTTTGCGGCTACGCTTCCATTCTCCCGGAAGTCCAAGAAATGTTGTTTGACGCGGGCGCAAATAACCGATTTGGCGTTATCCGTATCCCCCAAATCGACCGCATATTCGTTGCGTAGCAAATACCAGAAGCGTCGAAGGTCCTCGGCTGATGAAGCAGTTCGTCCAGGCTGGAACTGTTTCTCGAAGTCGCCCCGCTGCTCGCAAACGAAGCATGCGGCCATGTAGTCAGATCGGCCGAAGACATATACCGGCTTTTCGTGCAGGAGCGCTTCGGCGCCCACGCCGGAGTTGATTACGCATACGGCAGCCGATTGGGCGATGATGGTATGGATGCTGCCGGTGGCCACTACGATCCGACCAGCGTCTTTGTTTTCCCGGATGTATTTTCCAATTGCTGTCGAACCACAAAGTGGATGTCGTTTGACGACAACGGAGTAGCCGATCCTTTCGCACGTCGTGACAACTTCCTCCATCATTTCGATGGGGCTGCAATACGCCAGGTCCTGCACGGAATCGCCCATCATTTGGAGAGCGATGAAAACAAACCGAGCGGGCAGAGTCTCCGTAGCGTGAAGCGGACTTTGAGCATATTTCGACACGTTGCGGGAAATGGTTTGCGCTTGATCCTGTTGAAAGAACCTGCCGGCGGCCGTGGCATCCACCTGGTGAAGAGGCAGTTCGGCCAGGCTTCTTCTCGAGAACTCCGACCATCCAGAGTAACCTCCGGCATCAAAGCTGAAGCGTGACGGGCGGTCCGTTTCCTTGAAGTGAAGACCATTTCGATGCCTAGACACCGTGTGATATGAGAAAAAGGGCACAGGTAAGTCTTCAACGCCATGCAGCTTAATCTGTCCCTTCACTCCATAGTCCAGACCCATCGTGTTGAGACAGTCTGCAATGGCTTGCAAAACAAATCTGAGGTCAGCGCGAAAACCGGGATAGTCGATCTTGTTAGATCGCAACGCTGCCGACGGAATGACGATAACGGCATCGCGCGTCTCACTCATAGCCGGGCCTAGTCCAACTCGCGCGAGAATATCCTGATGCGCGAGTTCGATAAGCTGGGACATCGGCGCAAGTGCATCTAGGCTGAGGCGGCGTTCCAACCGGACTGCGGCTTTTTCCATTCCGCTGATGCGAAGCGCGTCAATAACCTGCTTTGCTCCTGCCAGATCTAAGAGCCACATCGAAGCGTCGACCGCCTGTTGAGCGAACCTCGAAAGAAACTTCTGGTCATTGAGAATTGCATCGCGATCGCGAACTATTCGCTCGATCACAGACCTGAGGATGTCATTACGGCCCGCACTATCGGCTGCGGCCGCAACCGAAGCCGCGAACTGGAAGAGAGGTTTATCGGGATCGTGCGAGAGCCGCGCCACACCGTCTAGGGCGAACTCCTCGTGCCTACGTTCCTCCAGCAACAAACTTCTCTTGAATTCGGCGACCTGAATCCGCACAGGAAATGACTCTGCAATATAGTCCAAGGCAGAGAGAGCTGCTTCATAGTCTCCATTCCTGCGCAGTAGCGCCGCTTCAATAACCGGCAAGAGGTTGCGATCGAACCGGGGCGTCTTCACCAACTCGTCGGCGTATCGAGGATCAACGTGCCCGAGAACCTCGTAGAGGAATAACCGCATCGAATCCGCACCCGGTGTCTCCCGTTTGCTTAGATCAACGAGGATTTTGGCTGCCTTTTCGAAGTTCTTCTGCTGACAGGCAATATACATCCGGCCGTCACAGATACGACGGCGGTGTGCCGGCATCGGCAGAAAACGCACGATGAAGGCAAGGGCGGCAAAGGTTACGCTCAGGACATTGAGGAACCTCTTCCGTTCGATCAAATCTTGAACGCGTTCCGCCAATCGGTCGATCAGGTAATTCATTGCATCTTGATCTAACTGCCTCGGTCGCGATACGACGGCCGCACGGTCCGCTCGTGAAACGCGAATATCTTACCGTTTGGCAGTAACCCGTTGTCGTGTTTACTGCAACAGAACTCGTCCGCCATCACCGAGGATCGAGCGGCCCCGCCGTACCGATATCTTTCCAGATTTGCCGCCTTAGTCCCAACCGGACGAGGCAATCCTCGATAAACCAGCCGATAACCTCCTTTCGGCCCTTCACGAAAGGCAAGAATCCTGCGTCAAGGCCAACGAAGGGAAGGAACGGATTGGGTCGCTGCGACGCATAGATTTCGACGCGCACGGAAGGCCGGACCGACTTTCCCCTGGCGTGAAATCCAAACGTATCTCCGACCACCAGCGTATTGGCGGGAACGGCGAACTTGGTAGGTTCAGGCAAACGCAAAAGGTGCAGCTGGTTCTCTGGAATCCGGAACGAACCATTGTCGCCGCGGACGGATGCCAGAATGCTCTTTCTCTTGTGCCAGGCGAGCCGCCGCTTGGTCAGTTTGTGAGAGCCGGCAACATAGGTGAAGGGGCCTTCGTCCTCGGGAACATCATAGAGGAAAAACCAGGCCTTCACCGTCGAGTGGAACGTATCCATGTGAAGATCAGTTTGCGGATCTTTTCCTTTGCCCTCTTCGGTCTCCGTCCCAAAGATAGTTTGTATACTAATGACTGGCTCCGCCTTAAAGCCTCCGACATAACGGAGAGGGTCGCTCCAAGCATTGCTCTCTACCAGGGCGCGAATAGCCGGGTAGTCCTTCAGGACCTCAGGAGTGAGGGACGTCCGGCGCGTGACCGCTTTCCCTTGCGTCATTTCGCGAGCCGGCGCGCGAAGAGCCTCGACTTCGGAACGCAGCTGCGCGAACATTTCCGGCGTTAGGAAATTGCGGCGTTCGATATAGCCGTTCTCGGCGAAGAACGTGCGCTCATTCTGAGGAATAAGATGCTGCAGGCGCCGGCGTCGCGACTCTACAATTTTCGCGGCTGTTTTGACCCGCCAGATGTGGAGACCCTTCCGATTGAGCTTTTCGCTTCCAAGCAGCGGATTCTCAATGAAGCGTTTTTCGCCGGTGATGATCTGAAACGCATAAAAAGGAAGCATCAGCACCTTCAGCGGTGACCACTTCTGCTTCGGCATTGTCCCTCCTTCCGCTTTCCCAGTTACGCGATAAATGCCGCGGATTCGCCGCGAGAGCAAGAACGGAATGGAACTGTCCTCATTTGTCGAAAGGAGACACGTGGGATACAGTGAGTGGCTGCAGGTCGATTGGAAGTTTGTTTTGGATCAGTGGGATTGGGCGGGAGCGTCGTAGAGGGCTTGCACGATGGATCGTTACGCTTCTCACTGGTCTGCTTTTCCGTTGGCGCGTTGCGGCATTTGGCTTTGGCCCTTGCAATTCGGCATTTCTACGGCCGTGCGAAGCGGGACTTGTAGTCAAGCGTTCATGCGCCACCGCCGCAGCAAATGGCTATTTTTGTGGGGTTGGAGTTGGGATCAATTCACCGATTCTTGGCCGGCGATGGGTTGCCGTGCATTGCGGGTGGCGGTCGGGTGGAGGCTTGCAAAGCAACGGACCTTATAGCGCGGTTTTCCGCGTCGGCAGATAGGAACCGCGAATGAGGCGACTTGTCGAGGCAGCCCTTTTTTCCATGTTGCTTACCGCGTGCAACTCGACGCACGACGTAAGACGATACTCGGTCGAAGACTACGCTTTGATGTCCGACAAGCGTCTCTGCAGCCGGGCGCTTGATTCTGATCGCATCGTCAGACTGGCAAGGTTTTCCCGCGGCTTGACGTGTTGACATATTTGTCGGGGAATTCTTGCCATCGAGCCTCGAGTGCGTTACCCGCTTTCAGGCTTCCGCAGAAGCAACGCAATTTATGAAGCGATTCTGCACATTTGAAACCGGAATAGGCGATTGGTTAAAGCAACGACGATCTTGGCTGAAGCAGCAAAAACGCCGTTCAGGGTTATTGGCGGCATAGTTAGCCGGCCGCTTCCGAAGCGAGGTAATCCGCCTCTCTTTCTGTTCGGCTTCGCGGCCTGGAAGACCTTCATGTATGACTGGTTTCCGGATAGGGAGATCGTTTTTGCGCCGACCGGGCTTTGGCCGATCGAATTCGATATCAACTGGAAATGGCGTATCTTGAGTGACCGGCGGGCCGAAGTCATGGCGTGGCAGTATAAGGGCCTGCCTCAGCTGAAGAACTTCTGTGCGCGCAACAACATCCCCTTTCACTATGTCGAGGACGGTTTTATTCGATCGGTGTCGCTAGGAGCATTGGAGACGCCGCCGATCTCCCTGGCATTTGACCGGCAGGATATGTACTTCAATGCCAATGGCCCGACGGATCTCGAAACAATATTGTCGACCCATGATTTTGATGGTGATGGCGACCTGCAGCTGAGAGCAAAAGCGCTAATTGAAAAGCTTCTAAGCACGGGCTTGAGCAAATATAACTCAGGCGCCGACGTTGCGGTCGAAGAGCTTTACGGCCCTAAAGCAGGGAAACGCATTCTCGTGATCGGGCAGGTGGAACGCGATGCATCCATCGCCTACGGATCACGGGAAAAGTATTCCAACAATGACCTAGTCCGGCTTGCATATAAGGAGAATCCCGGAGCGCAAATCATTTACAAGCCTCATCCAGAGGTCCTTCAAGGAACCGCAGAGCCCATGTCGGATCCAAATTTGGTTCGTGACATATGCACGATCTTAGAGGAAAATATAAGCCTCTCTGAGAGCTTTCGGACGATTGATCACGTTTATACGATCACATCTCTCTCGGGCTTTGAGGCGCTCTTGCGGGGGCTCAAAGTCACGACGTTGGGATGTCCCTTTTATTCTGGATGGGGATTAACCGATGATCGCCAGCCGACGAACAGAAGAAAGCGGAAACTGACGATCGAGCAGCTTTTTGCCGGTGCCTACGTTCTCTACCCGAAGTATTTTGACCCGGTCGCCAAGGAGTATATCGACATCGAGCAAGCGATCGAACTGCTAGTTGAAATGAGAGCGGCGTATACCGTTCTCGGCAAGGACCTTTCCAACGTGCATCTCATGGATGCGCTTACCAAGGCCGTGGGAGATGACGTTAGTCTCCAGACGCCGCTGGCAAATAGCGTTCGCGGCAGCCGCGTCCGGCGCCTTCCGAATGAACCGAGTGTCCGAGCACCTTAACGAGAGAGCATACGCATTCGTTTGCAGAGCCGACGACCCGCCGGTTTAATCCGTCTCAAATCGCCGAACGTCTATTTTTTATCTCTGTCGACATGCGAAAAGAGAACAACGGAGCCCTCTGAGTGAGCCTGGTCGTAGGAGAAATCACGTGCGTGGAAACATTCAAACAGAGATTTCATTCCGCGCCTCCCCAACCTCCTTTGATGAACTTCGACGTATACCTTTTTGACACCCGTGAGATCAGCGTTCCGAAATAGCTCGAGTTCCCCACCTTCGATGTCGCAAACTATCAAGGTAGGCTTCAATTCTGTTACAGCAGCGTTGAAGCTTTGCACTTTGATCTTATCAACCCTTATGGCATCTGGCATTGGGACCAGCGATGACGCCCAAAAATCACGATGGACGTAGAAATCCACTTGTGCTTGATCCTGCGGGCCATTTGCGAGCACCGCATTTTTTATCTCCCATTTTTTGATATCGGTGCCCACGTTCTCTTCAACAGTTCGTTGAATACCCGCAATGAGAGTTGAATTCGCCTCGTACGATACAACTCTCTTGGTGAGCGGATTCTTCACTAGAAGCGTGGACACAAATCCTATCCCAGCTCCAATCTCGAGAACAACCTCATCTTGTTGAATGATCCTGTTAATCTGCCGGGCTTCCTGGACTTCGTACCTCTTATCGAGGATCACTTTCATCATGCCTTCCGACATATAGGCCGGATCCAAATTCAGCCTGACGCCAAAATGCTCTACTGTTTGCAACGTCGTTCCCCCTAACTTTGGCACCGATCAATATGCAGCTTTCGGCCATATGCAAGTCAAAACGCGCTTCTAATATGCGGCATTAACAAGCAACATCCAGTCGACATTAGGTGAGGATGGCGTTAGTGACGGCATAAGTTTCTGCAAAGGCAACCTGAGATACGTTTTCCGAAGACCATACTTGACAGCTTTCACGCGGCCATGCTTCACCGGGTGGCCTACACGGGGACGCACATGGATACCGGAACTCATGATAAACTCGTCGATAAAGTAAACTCCGCGGCTGGCGCGCGTCCCGTCAAGGTCGGTCCAGAACCTGCAAGGGTTGTGTTTGCGCCGAGCTTCGATGACATTAGCACTGCAGACATCACAATGACGTTCTGCATACGGCTCCACAAAGGGAATCCTTGGCTCGCTGACCGTCTCGACATGATGGCGAGCTATTATGCTCCATGCCCCAGTATTGTCGTAATTGACTTTGGTTCTGCACCAGAATACGCGTCAATAATCAAGAAGATATGCCAAAATCGCGGCTACAAATACCTTTTTATCGACGACTTTCATGTCTTCTCATTGGCGAAGGCCAGAAACGCTTCTTTTGGCCTCGTAGAAACAAACTTTGCTTTCTTCTGCGATCCAGATTTTGTCGGCGAGCGCGACTTGTTCGCTCGATTGGCGCAGAATGCCTCCGCCCTCAATATGAGGAATGTTGTTGATATCGTCCTCAATCTGCCAGCGTTCCACCTCGACGAGGACGATACTCTGATTTTTGAGGGATTGGCCGACCGTGAGCAGCGATCATCCTTCCTGCGATACCTTTCCTTCAAGTTGAATTACGCAGAAGTCTCGGCTGCCGACGGCCGGTTTGTCGCCCCATACTCGAATGTGTTCCTGATCAACCGAAATATGTTCAACATGGTTGGGGGCTATGACGAATCATTCAGAGGCCACGGGTCCGAAGACTTCGAGTTCCTCCTTCGTCTCGCAATCCACACAGGCCACCTGCCGCTACCGAATGAACCGCAGAAAGATTCACATGGGCCGTTGAAAGATGCCTTCTTCAGGGCGCGCTCATATTCTGGCTTTCGGAGAATGTTTGAGCTAATGTCCCAACCCACTGAGGGACTTGGCCTGAAGGTTTTCCATCTTCATCACCCGCGTGGTACGGACCCAACTTGGTATGGAAACAATGATTGGCGCCGGGACAGATTTTCCGCGGCCACCGGAAAATTTCTTTTCGACCATCACCGTTTGCTTGAAATCGACCACCTCCCGCGGAACAAGAAAATTGCTTGCCTCTGCAAAAACTCCGACACGTGGGGGTATTTTACCCCCCTCCGCCTTGCCGGCTATGAAACAATCCCTGTATTCGATGATCGTCCCGCAACTGTCGAAGCCACTACGCAGGCGTTGATCAACGGCGAAATCGACGATATCGCAATCTTCAATCCGTACATGAAGAGCCACTCTTCATTTCGTGGCATCGTAATGCTGGCCCGGGAACTTAATCGCAACGTTGTCGTCATTGAGCGCGGGGCGCTACCTTCGACAATCTATTATGATGATGACGTTTGCTATAACAGCGATCGCTTTAGCCCGGATGAGTTCGTTGCATCAACCTTCACGGAAGCCGAACTGGTGGAGGCGCGGGACTACGTGCGAGATCTCCGGCTCGGTTCCAAGTCGCTTGAGGCAATGGACGCGTACGATACAACCGCTGCGCGGCATTCTGCTCTATCTGCAATTAATGGAAGAAGTATTTGCTTAGTCCCCCTTCAGCTTGAAGACGATATGGCAGTTACGATGTTTATTAAGGGCAAACAGCGTTACCAGGAGTTCGTCGACAGCTTGCCATCTGTGACAGAGCAGAACCCGGATGTCATCTTCGTTGTGAAGCCCCACCCACTTTCGAAGACGGATAACTTGCGTTCGGCTGACAACGTCATCATCGCCGAACGGACCGACAACATTCATTTCTTGCTCGATCTTGCCGACGTGACGCTCTGCTATAACTCCGGCGTAGGTCTTCTTTCGATTTTGCAAGGAACGCCGACCGTCACTCTTGGGAATGCCTTTTATAATATGGAGGACATAGGTCATCGGGCATCGTCGGCTGCCGAAGGCGTCAAGGCTTTCAAGGAAGGTGGAGTTCCGAAACCTTCAGAGCAGATGTGCACGAGATTGGCCGCATGGTTTACCCAGCGCAGGTATTCTGAGTTTATCGCCACTGACGCGATCCGCGAATTCGAGACACGACGGTCACATGGATATAAAGATATTACGGTCACCAAATTCAGGTGGCGTGAACATTCGTACAATTTGGCTAGGCTAAAGCAGACAGCGCCGTTCTCATGGAAAAGCTATGCAGCGTCGCGCATCGCCCCCAGTTCGGACCCTGCTGATTGGAACGATGAAAAGTCCTTGAAGCAGGCCGCATCTAAGGCATTCCATTCCAAGCGTTACGACGATGCCGCACGGCTTTTTGCGGAAGCTCACAAGGTCGGAAAGGATAAAGCAAAGCTCCTACGGTTTGCCGCCGAAGCTAATTACCGAGCTGGCGACAAGAAAACCGCTGTCGCCCAGCAAGAGGAAGCCTGCTCGATCATCCCAAAGAACAAGCGAGCGAGGCGGAGATTGATGGTTATGCGCACGCCAGTGTTGCGCTATGTCATCGGGGCAAACATTATTGATATTCCCGAGCCGTAAGAATCGTGGTCGCCTCCCTCAAGAGGGGAGGAGAAGATCTCTGCGGCTTTCGGGGACAGACGCTTGTGTGTGCCAGATCACCGTGCGATTTGCGCTCCGATTTGCGGCATGACCCTCGTTTAAGCGCCTTTAACTCAAATTGAAGATAATTCTCCAATGTAGTTGATCCGGCATTGCCAGTGCCTTACTGCACTATGGCATTGATAACGCAGCTGTGATTTTTTTGAGGGCGGTCCGCTAATTGGCTTGTTGTGCGACGTCCAGTGTGCTTTGCAGGTGCCAATTAGAGTCTTTTGCAAATAGGTCGGCGATGGCATCGAGGATCAATGTCTTCGCCGATATCGAGGGAAATCAATTGGTTCGATCGAGTATTTTGTTGATTTGCCTTGCCTTGGCGGGCTGCCAGGGGTTGCCTTCGCAGGGGCCACTTGCCGATACAATTAACAAGGATGCCGGGCGATCTGCCGCAGAAGTCGGCCGCCGCAATGCCGCCGTTTTCGATATCGTCGACGTCGACAGCCGCTCCGCCACTCTCGTTTCCAACTATGTGGCGACTGCTCTCAATCGCCGCTTCGGTATTGGCGGTGGCGTGGGTCGCGTGGTCATTGGCGTCGGGGATCACCTGAAGGTTACGATTTTCGAAGCAGGCAGCGACGGCCTCTTTTCGACGACGGAATCAAAACAGACGAACCTCGATATTGTAGTGCAGCCAGATGGTATGGCCGCAATTCCCTATGCTGGATCGGTCCAGTTTGAGGGCAAGACTCTTGAAGAAGCCCGCAAGGCAATTCTTGCGTCACTGGCCAACAAAGCCGTCGAGCCGGACGTCATCGTGACGAGCGTGAGCACCGCATCCCGAAATGTCACGGTTTCTGGTGAGGTCGGCAAGCCGTCCCAGGTGCCGCTGAGCCTCGTCAGCGAAAAGATCACCGAGGTGCTTGCGAAGGCAGGGGGCTCACAGGCACAGCCCTACGAAGCCTATGTCACGCTCGTCCGCGGCAAGAAAACCGGCACGGCGCTTCTGAAGTCGATCATCGAAAATCCCTCGGAAGACATTTACGTCCAGCCCGGCGACCGGATTTTCGTCTCGAAGGACCCGCGTACCTTCACTATTCTCGGCGCCGCCAATCTCAATGCGCGCATCAATTTCGGTGCGAACGATCTCAATCTGCTTGAGGCGGTCGCACTTGGTCGAGGCGGCAATGATTTGGCGACGGACGCAAAAGGATATTTCCTGTTCCGTTATGAAGAGCCTGATGTCGTCATGAGCCTGCTTGGCACGAAGCGGTTCCATGAGTTGCTGAACAAGGGATTGGCGCCGGACAGCGTCGGCCGCTATCCAATCGTCTATCGTTTCGACATGAGTCATCCGGATAGCCTGATTGTTGGGCAGACGTTCCCGGTCAAAAATCGCGACGTTATCTACATCTCGCGCCATCCTACCGTCGATATTCGTATGTTCCTCGGAATTGTCGGGCAACCGGTCGGTATTGCCGCGCAGAGCGCTGGAATTTACAACAACATGAACAATTAGATCTAGTTGCTGATTGTCGGTAGCTTTTGGAAGGGGCTCCATCAGGAAATGATGGCGCTCCTTCCTTTGTTTACAAACGGTTACGGTTGTTATTGAAAGTTATGGGAATACAACTGCAGATACGATTTTTTCGGATGACAAGCCGTATCTTTTATGATGTGAACTTTAGCTGGCATTGATATCCGCCCTCTGCCGACTACTGCCATAACGACACCGGGTGAACATGACGATTGAGATTATTGGGCGCGCAAGCGTTGCTCCAGGCGCTTCTTCAGTGGATGAACTGCGGCAAATTCTCGAGGACGGAAAGTGCACCGTCAGCGAAATCCCTGCCGAGCGCTGGCAGCTCGCCCGCTACTGGCACCCGCATCAAGGCATCCAAGGCAAGACCTACACGTTCGCCGCCGGCGTTCTTACTGACGTCTATCATTTCGATCCGGCTGTTTTTGGTCTTTCCCAGCGCGAAGCGATGCAGATGGATCCGCAGCAGCGGATATTGCTTAGCCTTGTCTGGCGTGCGCTTGAGGACGCCAATCTTCCTGCAGCTTCCTTAAGTGGCGAGCAAGTGGGCGTCTATGTCGGTGCATCCAGCCTCGATAACGGCAACCTGGCCGTCGAGGATCCGGCGACCGGCAGCCCTTATTTCATGACGGGCAACACTCTTTCGATCGTTTCGAACCGTATCTCGCATATCTTCGGGCTGCGCGGCCCAAGCATGACGATCGATACGGCCTGTTCGTCGTCGCTGGTGGCGCTCGACCAGGCCGTCCGCGCGCTTGATCGCGGGGACATCGATACCGCGATTGTGGGCGGGATCAATCTTTTGGCGCATCCGCTTTCCTTCGTCGGCTTTGCGCAGGCGCGTATGCTGTCGCCCGAAGGCCTGTGCCGAGCCTATGACACGAATGGCCATGGCTATGTGCGCGCCGAAGGGGGCGTCGTGCTTGTGCTTCGCCGCACAGACAAGGCTCTGCGCGAAAGGGATCGCAGCTACGCCCGCCTTCATGCAACCGGCGTCAATTCTTCAGGCCGTACTAACGGCATTTCCCTGCCGTCCCGGGAGGCGCAGGCTGCCCTTCTCAAGTCGGTTTACGAAGGCGCCAATATCGATGTAAATCGCATCGCCTTCATCGAGGGCCATGGTACGGGCACGCGCGTCGGCGATCCCGCTGAGGTCTGGGCCATCGGCAGCGTCATCGGAAAGAACCGCCGAGCGCCAGTTCCGATCGGCTCCATCAAATCGAATATCGGTCATACCGAACCAGCCTCCGGCCTCTTCGGTCTCCTAAAGGCCGTCATTGCGCTTGAAAACAATTTCCTGCCGGCAACGCTTCATATCGAGCGGGCCAACGAAGACATCGATTTCGAGGATCTGAACGTTCGCGTCAACACCTCTCCGATCGAGCTGATGCCTGCGAAAACCCCGCGCTTTGCAGGCGTAAACTCGTTCGGCTTTGGCGGCACGAACGCCCATGTCGTGATCAGCGATCCGGATCCCGTCGCACCGCCTGAACCGCAAGCAAAGGGTGATCGCGTCATCTTCATGGCAAGCGCCCATAGTGCCTCGGCGCTTGAGGGCCTGCTTGATGACTATAAGCAGCGTCTGGAGCAGGCCGATACTCGGGAGGCGCGCCAGCTTGTCGCTTCGGCGGCAGCGAACCGTGAGGCATTGCGCCACCGTTTTGCTGTCAAAGCGAAAGATAGCGACGGAGTGCTGGCGGCAATCAGCGCTCATCTGGCAGGTGAGCCGACGGCTGGCGAGCATGGCGAGGTTCCTGGTCAAGGCGTGCGGGTTGCATTTGTCTTCGCCGGAAACGGCTCGCAATGGCCGGGCATGGGCGTGGACGCCTATCGCGAAAACGCCCATTTCCGCCAATGCTTCCAGTCCTTTAGCGCTCTTTTTGAATATTATCTCGGCGAAAAGCTGACTGATCTGCTCTTTTCCAAAGACCTTCCAGAGCGGCTTGCAGACACCAAGATCGCTCAGCCGATGCTGTTTGCGGTACAGGCGGCATTAACCGACTGCCTTTCGGCGCAGGGCCTTAGGCCAGATGCGGTTTTTGGCCATTCGGTCGGCGAAATCGCCGCTGCCTACGCCGCCAAGGTGCTGACGGCCGCAGAAGCTGTGGCGATCGTCGCCAAGCGCTCGCAGCATCAGGATCTGCTCGCCGGCGAAGGCAAGATGGCAGCGGTCGTCATGAGCGCGGATGCCGCGCTTGCTTTCGCAAAAGCGAACGGCTTCGACAATATCTGCATCGCAGCCATCAACGCGCCGAATTCAGTGACGATTTCCGGCACATCAGACGAGGTTCAAGCCTTCCGCGACGCCGCCCGCAAGGCGCAGATCGTGGCGCATGTGCTCGATATTAATTATCCATTCCATCATCCGATCATCGATCGGGCGAGGGATGCATTCTTCGACGATCTACCGGATCTTGAGCCAGATGCCGGCACCGGCACGTTCATTTCCACCGTCACGGGCCGCCATGCTGATGGGCAGACGCTGGACACGGCTTATTGGTGGCGTAACGTGCGCGATCCCGTGCTGTTCAAGGACGCTTGCGAAGCCGCGATGGAAATGGGTTGCAACCTTTTCATCGAAATCTCGCCGCGCCCGATTCTTTCGAACTATGTGACTGACATCGCCAAGAACATCTCTCATCAAGCGGCCGTAATCCCGACGCTTGCGCGAGAAGGCGGAACCGGCCGCGATCCGGTCGCGCAGTCCTTCGCGCGTGCTGTGGCTCATGGCGTATCGCCGCTTCGCTCACGCAACGCCGCCGGTCGCAACGCCTTCATTCAACTTCCGCCGCTGCCGTTCGAGAAAGTCGAATTGCGTCCGCAGCCGACGAGCGACGAGATCGACATCTTCGGCCGCGATCAGCGTGTGCCTTATACGCTGCTCGGCTGGCGAACCGATCCAAACGCATCGAGCTGGAAAAACCATGTCGACGCCAACCTACTGCCAGACCTTGCAGAGCATGTCGTGGATTCAAAGGCGATCATGCCTGGCAGCGGCTTTATCGAGATCGCCGTAACAGCCGCGCAGCAATATTATGATACGGACGAGGTCGAACTCGGAAATCTGGAGATCGTCCGGCCGCTGGAACTGCGGCAAGATCGTATCGCCGAACTTTCGACGGTCCTTTCTCCCGAAACCGGCAACATCGAAATCCGCTCGCGCGAACGGCTGAGCAATGACGACTGGACCGTTCATGCCGTAGCCCGGGTACGCAAGACGATCGATGCTGTGGCTGACGAGCGCGCAGCCCCCGTCGCCGGCGAAGTCAAATCGGTTCTGACGGCCGAAAAGACATATGAGACAGCTGAGCGCTTTGGTCTGCAATATGGTCCGCATTTCAGGCTGTTGTCGAAGGCCGTCGCATTCGGGCACGGTCTGATCGAGGTCGATCTCAAGACGGCGCAAAAGGCTGCACACCCTTACCTGATCTACAATCTGAATCCGATGTCGGTCGATGCAGCGTTTCACGGTCTGGTGGCATTATTCGATCAGCTGTCCGGCGATCAGGCAGGCGCGCCCTATATCCCCGTGCGCTTCGGCTCCGTTCGCGTCAGGCGTTCTGAACGCCCGGTCGTCAAGGCGACGATCGGGATCGAGCGGTTCAGCCAGAATTCGATCAAGGTGCGTTTCCGGATGTTCGACGATGCCGGTACGCAGGTTGCGGCATTCGACGATTGCCGCTTCCGCCGGACGTATCTGAGGCGTCACCATACGCTGGATTCCGTCGCGTTTCACTATGAGAGCGTCCCGTCCGCGCTTTTTGCCGCAACACCCGAGGTCTATGCGCTTCCGGTCATTGCTGGCGCCCCGGACGTTGCGCTGAATAACGCAACCCTTCTGCTCGACGCCGCCGTCTATCGCGCGTGCCACGAGATCGCGCTTGCGCTCGCGGCAAAGGATGGCTCGATTACGATTGGCAGCCTTCCCGGCGATGCCGCATTCAGATCCTTCCTCACCAGCTGCCTCTTCAGCCTTGAAGATGCGGGCATTGCCTCTTCCGATGATGGAAAATGGACCGTTGCGACTGAATTCACGCTGCCGCCGGTCCAGGAGGTTCTGCGGGAACTTTATGGTGAAGATGCCGGCCGCATCGCGGAAGCCGTCCTCATCAACGATGCGCATCGCGACGCTCTCGAGAAAATCGCGGCCCTCAAGCAGGGTAACGACATTGCGTCTTCGAAGTCGGTCAGCGAAGCGACGCTGGAGCATGTTCTCGTCCATTCGCCCTTGAGCTTGCACCGCCTCTCCGTCGTAAGCGGCATGGTCGATGGTGTGCTGAAGGCGAAGAAAGGCGGTATCCGTCGGATTCTGGAAGTTGGGTCGATCTCGGCCGCCTTCAGCCGCAAGCTTGCCCTGGCGGCAGCCGAACACGGCGCTTTGCTCGTCATTGCCGAACCGCGTGAAAATATCAGGCGTACGCTGGAACTCGCCTTCGAAGACAGTACGCATATCATTGTCGCAGACCCCGATAAGCTCGACGATCAGGCCTCGGCCGATCTGGTCGTCGCTGCCGGCGATCAGAGCCAGCATTTTCTTTCCAGCGACGAGGCGCTCCAGGCTGTCGTGCGCAAGGCAGCAGCTCACGGTGCGACGCTCGTGCTTGCCGACCGTGCGCCTTCCGCTTTCAACGACTTCGTATTCGGCCTGTCGGAGGGCTGGTTTGCAGGCAGCCAGTCTCCGGAATTTCCGATCGGAAAGCTCGGAACCGCCCGGCAGATTGAGGATCTTGCACATTCGCTCGGATTTGCGGACGCAAAGGTCGATGAAGCCGAGTATCCGGAAGGCAGGCTCGTTTCGCTGATCGCGCAGCCGAAGGCGGTAAGCGAAAAACCACTGGCCGCCGAGGCCGAGAATGGCCCGCTATTTGTGATCGGCGAAGGCTCAAGCCACGCCTCGGACTTCGGGGGGCTCGCAACAATATCCGTTGCGGCGGGCGAGCCGAAGGCGGCTTACGTTGAAGCCTTCTCCAAATTCGCGGGCCAGCCGGTGCGTGCGGTCTATTATGCCGAGCGCGCATCGAAGGAAGACCCGTCGAAGCTGTCACAAAATCGGCTCGTCACATTTGCTTCTTTTGCAGAAGCGCTTGCCGCCTACATGCAGTCCGGCGAGGCTGCCGCAAACAGCCGTCCGCAGCTTCTTCTCATCGCGCCCGGCGGCTCGCCGCTTTCCGGTGATGGGACCGACGGCGCTAACTCCGGGCTTTGGGCCTTTGCCCGCGTCCTGCAGAACGAGTATGAATTCCTGGACGTCCACACGCTCGATGCGGAACCCGGCGATCGGCGTGTTTCCGGCATCGTGAATTCGATCTTCGCATCACATGGGGCAAACCGTGAATGGATGCTCGACGCGGCAACCGGCGAGGTCCGTGAACTGCGCGCTGTTACTGGGCCTTCAGCGTCCTCTGGCCGGATGACGGGCGGTTATGCCGCTGCCACGATCCGCCAGCATTCGGCCGGACGCCTCGACAGTGTTGCCTGGGAAGCTTGTGACGTACCGTCTGCTGCCGACGGCGAGATCGTCGTTGCCGTCGAGGCAACGGGTCTCAACTTCCGCGATGTCATGTGGGCGATGGGCCTGCTCCCCGAAGAAGCACTGGAGGACGGCTTTGCTGGCGCCACGATCGGCATGGAGTTTGCCGGACGTGTTGTCGAAACAGGCATGGGCGTCAGTGATCTGAGGCCTGGCGACAAGGTGATGGGCATCGGCCCGGCCGCGTTCTCGACGCATGTGAGGGTTCGCCGGGATGGTGTCACCAGGCTACCCGAACGGATGGATACGGTCGCCGCAGCAACCGTGCCGGTCGCGTTCCTCACAGCCTATTACGCCATGGTCGAGCTCGGCCGCATTCAGCCCGGCGAGACGATCCTGATCCATGGTGCCGCAGGCGGTGTCGGCCTGGCTGCCCTGCAGATCGCAAAGCTGAAGGGCGCGACGGTCATTGCCACCGCCGGAACGCTCGAGAAGCGTCGTTTCCTGGAAACGCTCGGCGCCGATCATGTCTTCGATTCGCGCTCCCTGGACTTCGTGACCGATATCCGCCGGGTTACCGATGGTGCCGGTGTCGATCTCGTTCTCAATTCGCTCTTCTCCGAAGCCATGGAGCGTAGCCTGGAGCTCGTGAAGCCGTTCGGGCGCTTCCTTGAACTTGGAAAGCGCGACTATTATTCCGACCGCAAGATCGGGCTCCGGCCTTTCCGCCGCAATATCAGCTATTTCGGCATCGATGCCGACCAGCTGCTCGTCAATGTGCCGGAACTCACGAAGCGGATATTCACCGAAATCGGAGAGTTGTTCTCCGCCGGAAAGCTCGTACCGATCCCCTATCGCGCTTTCGGTTTTGACGAGATCAGCAGCGCATTCCGTCTCATGCAGAATGCCGGCCACATCGGCAAGATCGTCGTCCGTCCCCCGGTCATCAGCAAGGACAAAGTTCTTCCGGCGCCCGGCAAGGCGCTTCATTTCGATTCCGATGGCATCTTCCTTGTGGCAGGCGGCATCGGCGGCTTCGGTCTTGCAACTGCAAACTGGCTGGTTTCGAAGGGCGCCCGGAAGATCGCGCTTTGTTCGCGCAAGGGCGTTGCCGACGACGAGACCCGCAAGGCGATCACCGAATGGACAAAGAAGGGCGTCACGGCAAGTGTGCATGCTTGCGACATTACTGAGGAGAAGGCGGTCGCCGCCCTGCTTGGCGAATTGCGCACCAAGGCGCCGCTGAAGGGCATCGTCCATGCAGCCATGGTGCTTGACGATGCCCTGCTTTCGAACCTCACGGCAGAACGCAACCGGCCCGTCGTGGACGTCAAGGTCAAGGGCGCGGAAATCCTCCACCGGTTGACGGCAGATGACGACCTCGATCTCTTCCTGCTGTTCTCGTCCGCGACGACGATGCTCGGCAATCCAGGGCAGGCGAACTATGTCGCAGCCAACGGCTACCTCGAAGGTCTGGCGCGCCAACGCCGCGCAGCCGGACTTGCCGGTCTGGCGGTCGGCTTCGGCGCGATTGCAGACAAGGGCTACCTGGCGCGTAACGCCGAGGTGAACGAGGTGCTTTCGAAGCGCATCGGCAAGTCGGCCTTGAAAGCGGGCGATGCACTGGAGCAGGTCGAGCGCTACATGCTTGCCGATCAGGGCCGCATCGAGGGTGCGACCGTCATGATCGCCGAGGTCGACTGGAGCGCGGCGCGGCTTCTTCCAATTGCCGGAAAGTCGCTCTTCGAGACGATCATGCGCCAGGCAGGAAGCAGCCAGGCGACCAATGACAACGAAACCATCGATCTCGAGGCGATGATCGCCGGCAAGTCTGCAGATGAAGCGCAGGCCCTTCTCCATAAGCTGGTCGCTGCCGAAATCGCAGCGATCCTGCGTATCACCGAAGATGGGATCACACCGGAAAAGGTCCTGAAGGATATCGGGCTCGACAGCCTGATGGCGATGGAACTCGGCATGAGCTTCCAACAGAAGACCGGTTTCGACATACCGCTGAGCGGTATCAGCGATGGCACGACCATCGGCGATGTTGTGGCTCGTCTCCGGGAGCGCGTGGCCAGCCGTAGCGGTGGAAACGAGGGAGCAGGCGAAGCCGAGCAGGTTGTCAGCCAGCTGATCCAGAGTCATTCTGGCACGGTTCAGAAAGCGGCAATGTGAAATGACGGACAATCCAGACGGCAAGGCGCAGGACCGGAAAACGGGACTGCTCGATCAGATGCGGCACGCCAACGAGTCGTCCGGCAGAAACCGGGCAGCCCGGATGAACCGCCACCCTCAGCCGCCCGTTCGCCAGGTGACACGATTCGACGAACTGCCGGAATACCAGCGGGTGATGACCCAGAAGATCGGGGCGCAGATCGCCGGCATCGGCAACCCCTTCTACCGGTCTCATGACAGGGCCGCAGGTGCGACGACTGTCATGTCCGGCCGGGAGTTCGCAAACTTCGCCTCTTATGACTACCTCGCAACCAATACCGACCCGCTCGTCAACCAGCGGGCAAAAGAGGCGATAGATCGCTTTGGCATTTCCGCGTCGGCAAGCCGGCTGGTTGCTGGAGAGCGGCCCGTGCATGTCGAACTTGAACATGCGCTTGCCAAGGTCTACGGCGTCGACGCTGCGGTCTGCTTCGTCAGTGGTTACCTGACCAATGTTGCTGCGATCAGCTGTCTGATGGGCCCGCAGGATCTCGTGATCCACGACGAATTCATCCATAACAGCGCGCTTGCCGGGATCAAGCAATCAGGCGCGACACGCCGTCTCTTCAAGCACAATGATGTCGAGAACCTCGAATCCGTTCTGAAGTCGCTGTCCTCCGACTTCCGGCGTATCCTGGTGATCGTCGAAGGCGTCTACTCGATGGACGGCGATATCGCCGACTTGTCGGCACTGGTCGAGCTGAGGTCGCGGTACGGCTTCTGGCTGATGGTCGATGAGGCGCACGCTCTCGGCGTCCTTGGGCAAACCGGTCGTGGCAGCTTCGAACATTGCGGCATCGATCCACATGACGTCGACATATGGATGGGGACGCTTTCAAAGACCACATCGAGCTGCGGCGGCTATATAGCCGGAAGCCAGGCTTTGGCGGACGTCTTGAAGGCGGAAGCCGGCGGCTTCGTCTATAGCGTCGGCTTGGCGCCGGTACTGGCGGCTGCGGCATTGACCGGCCTGGAAATATTGACGAAAGAGCCGGAGCGTACCGCCCGGCTGCGGCGCAACGGCGCGCTCTTTCTCAAGCTTGCGAAGGAAGCCGGCCTCGATACCGGCCTTGCGACCGGCTATTCCGTCGTTCCGGTCATCGTTGGGGATTCCGTTCGCGCCGTGCAGCTTTCCAACGATCTTCTCGAAGAGGGCGTAAACGCGCTGCCGATTATCCATCCGGCAGTTCCCGAGGGCATGGCGCGACTGCGTTTCTTCATCACCTGCAATCACACGGATGAGCAGATTAGCCATGCCGTCACTGTGACCGCAAAGCGGCTGAAAGATTTACAGGACCGCAATTTCGGCCTAGGTTCGATCGACTTCGAAAAGGTCATGAAGCTCCTGCCGATGAACCAGATGGCGGGCAAGCCCTAAGGCAGGACGATGCAATGCATGTCATCGTAACCGGCGGTTCAAGCGGTATCGGATTAGCAGTCGCAAAGGCTTACGCTGCCAGAGGCGAGCGTGTTTCGCTGATCGCACGCGATGCGGCACGCCTCGATCAGGCGGTTCGAGACGTCCAGGCTGTATCGAAGGGCGGAAGCTCTTTTGCCGTTTCGGCTGACGTTTCCAAGCATGAAGATCTGGCATTTGCGGTCAAAGCCTGTGAAACGGCAAACGGCCCCTGCGATGTGCTGATCGCCTCTGCCGGCATTGTCGAGCCGGCCGCCTTCGATGCTCTTTCAGCCGCGGCCTTCGACCAGCAAATAACCACAAATCTCCTCGGCACCGCAAATGCCGCCCGTGCCGTCTATCACAGCATGAAGGCGAGGGGGCAGGGCACCATCATGGTGGTCTCGTCGGGTGCCGCATTGATTGGCCTTCACGGTTATGCGGCCTACTGCGCCTCCAAATCGGCCCTCAAGGGCTTTGCGGAAGCCGTACAGGCGGAAGCCGTCGGAACTGGAATTCGCGTCTCCATCTGCTTTCCGCCGGACACGCTGACACCCCAGTATCAGCGTGAAATGACGATGCGGCCATGGCAGGCCGAGGTTCTCATGGGCAAGGTGAAGCCCTGGACGGCGGAAGCAATTGCACAGCGCATTATCGCCGGTATCGACCGCAATCGCTCGAAGATCCACTTTACGCCATCTCTCATGGCGCTTGCCTATCTGGGGCCGTTCATCAAACCGCTGCTTTCGCAGTGGTACCGATATCGATTGAAGCGTGGCGCAAGGGAAACGCATGCAAGGTCATCGACTGTGCATTTGAAGACAGGGATATCATCGGGCATTGACACGCCCAAGCTTTAATCGGATTTGGCATTTGTTGCCGGTAATAGAAAATCGATGGTTCCTTTGCGCTTACATGATGTGCCCTTTTTATTGGTTGCCTCCTGCTTCGTCCTGACGTGCATCTTCGTCTACGCAACGGACTGGTTTGCGATGCCGTCTGACGTCTATCGCCAGAACAAGATCGAGCGAACACCTGCACGCTATGCGCTCGATCTTGCGGCGCGCCTTCCGGTTATCGCTCTGGTCTTTGCGGGTTTCTTTTCGGTGACGTGGCGGCCGATCTACGCCATGCAGGCGACGATGAGCTTCTTTGTGATTTTCACCGGGATTTCGCGCGCCAAATTCAAGTTCATCAGAGAGCCGCTGATTTTCTCTGACATCGCGCTCGTCGTCGATGTCTTCAAATACAAGGAGATCTTCTACGCGACCTCGCTGAACGTCTTCTTCTGGATATTCTCGTTCCTTTACGTCTTCGGCGTGACCGTGCTTTATTTCTATTTCGAGCCGCATATCTTGCCTGACAGCGCACGGGTGTTCTGGGTCCTGGTCGGACTTGCCGTTGCCTTCGGTCCGTGGCTGGCGCTTTTCTACGGCCCTGTGAACGGGCCGGTTTCACGGGCCACACAGCAGCTGGTTGGACCGATCGATATCAAGAAGAATACGGTCCGCTTCGGCACGTTCACGTCTGTCGTCCTGCATTTTATCATATGGCTTGGCCGCCGCCGCGAGAAGATCGTGCACGAGCTGTCGGTCATGCTAAAGTCGGCGCTGCACGATCTTTGGGATCCGGACGGCGACAGCGAGCCGCCGCTCATCGTCGTCTGGCAGTCGGAATCCTTCATCGACCTTCGTCATTTCGAGGTCAAAGATTTAAAGCTTCCCAATCTTGATCGACTGCGAAAACGGGCGGCGCAGTGGGGCCGCATGACGAGCGTTTTCGAAGGCGGCTATACCCTTCGCACCGAATTTGCAATCTTAAGCGGCCTTCAGCCCGACGACGTGCATATCGATGCGAGCTATCCCTATCTGAGCGCAAGCCAATACACGGATGTCGTTTGGCCGAATAAGCTGAAGGTTGCCGGCTGGAAGACGCAGTTCATTCATCCTTACGACCGCACCTTCTTCCTGCGTCATAAGGCAATGCCGCAGCTCGGCTTCGATCACATGATGATGCTCGACGAATTCGATCACAATCCGGAGCGCGACGGCCCTTATGTCAGCGATCAGGCGCTGACGAAAAGCGTGATCCGCGAGATCGAAAAGGATCCGCATATCAAGAATTTCCTGTTCGTCGCCTCAATGGCCAACCATGGTCCCTGGGAGGCCGGTCGCGTCGGTAATCTCACGGATCCTGTGGAGATCTATTCCGAGCTCCTTCGCCGCGCCGATCACGCGCTTGGAAACCTGGCCCATCATCTCGACACGCTGGACCGGCCAGTCTGGTTGCTCTTCTACGGAGATCATGCGCCGCTCTTGAAGGCTTTTGCTGATCCGTTTCCGGATCCTCGTACCGACTATATGATTGTGCCGCTTGGTCGCGCTCGAGCGCATTCGCAGCGTCCGGTCCCGCCGCGGGAAGAAGCGCCGTGGAACCTGCTCGGAACCCTGCTGCGATATGCCGGTCTCAGCAAAGAGTTGCCGGCGCAATGATCGTGGCGGTCCGCTCAGAGGAGAAGGCGAAACGCGTCTTCCTGTTTCTCCAGGGCCCATCGTCCATCCTCTATTGCAAAATCGCGGACCGTCTCGAGGCAGCCGGCTGCGCGTGCCTTCGCGTCAACCTCAACAGCGGAGATTGGCTATTCTGGCGCAGGCGAGGTGCCATGAACTATCGCGGTCCTTTCGCCGCCTGGCCTGGTTATGTCCGTCATCTCATAGCGGACCGCAAGATTACCGACCTTATCGTCCACGGAGAGGAAAGACCCTACCACCGTGCTGCGATCGCCGAAGCCCGCGCGATGGGCGTTTCGATCTACGCCATCGAGATGGGGCATCTGCGGCCTGATTGGGTGACGATCGAGCGCGAGGGCCTTTCGTCCAACTCGCGCTTTCCTGTTGATCCGGGTCATATACTTGCGGCTGCGGAAGGCCTGCCGGAACCGGATTGGAACAGGCGCTACCGTCATGCTTTCCTCTCGGAAGCGATCGCCGATTTACTTTATTATCTGCCGACTGTGTTCTTCTCGCTCTTTTATCCGCATTACCGGCGGCACGGGCTGTTTCATCCGCTCGCCGAATATGCCGGCTGGCTGAGGAGACTCGCAACGGGCCGAAAGAGGGCGCGCGAGGCGAATTTCAAAGTTGGCCGGCTGTCTTCCGACAACGCAGCGTTCTTTGTCTAT
This sequence comes from Rhizobium mongolense USDA 1844, assembly GCF_000419765.1. Classification (GTDB taxonomy): domain Bacteria; phylum Pseudomonadota; class Alphaproteobacteria; order Rhizobiales; family Rhizobiaceae; genus Rhizobium; species Rhizobium mongolense. The sequence goes on from NZ_ATTQ01000012.1 coordinate 38,478, forward strand.
CCCCTGCAGATTGAGACCGACTATCAGTTGCGCGCCCATTCGCCGTTCCACAGCCAGAGGGATGCGATCCGCTATATTCTGCGCTCATTTGCCGAGCACGCACCGCACGAAGCAAAGCTGCTCGTCAAAGTCCATCCGCTCGACAACGGGCTTATCGACTGGGACGACTATGTGAAGGCGACCGCCCTGTCGCTCGGCCTGTCCGGCCGCGTGCAGGTTATCGACGGCGGTGATCTCTCGGCGCTGATCGCTGCAAGCCGGGGCATGGTCACCGTCAATTCCACAGCTGCGCTTTCAGCATTGCAGGCAGGCAAGCCTGTTAAGACGCTCGGAGTTACGATCTATGATATCGAAGGGCTGACGGATCCAAGTTCCATCGATCGTTTCTGGCAAGATCCACAACCGCCATCGGCAAAGCTTCTTGACGCGTTCGTGCGATTGCTCGCAGCCTCCGTGCAGGTTCGCGGCAACTTCTATTCGAAAGAGGGAGCGAAGGCTGCTGCCGAAAGCATTGCCTCGAGGTTGCTGGCGCGAAATGTCAACGAGCCGGGCGCCTACGTCGAGCCGCCGGTCCGCAAACATCCGATCAAAATAGACGTCCCCTGACCAACATCTGGTAAGAAGTCGGTTGAGTGAAGATTCGCCGCCACGCAGGCAACGGAGATAGAATGATACTCGGGAAGACGAAAGCTGTCCTAATGTCAACGGGCCTCGCCTTGTTGGTTGGCTGCCAGGGGGGAGCGCCCTATATCGACAGCTCCTTTTTGCAGCCCGATCTTGGGTATCAGAGGCCGCATCCTCAGCGACCAGGCCCGTCCGTGCCGTCGCCTGATGAAGGCGAAAACACCGGGCCACTAACGCCCGTCGAGGAAAGCCCCACCGACACCTCGCCACCAAGCGAAGAGGCTGGACAAAACACACCGTGCGGACAGGCGACGATCTCCAAAATAAAGGCCCCTGGTTCAGAGCCCGTTTCATTGCGGTGCAATATCCAGCTGTCTTCGCGTGACGTCGTGACGCGTCAGCTGATCTTCGAAGGAAGCGCCGCTTCAAACGCGGTACTTGATTGTGCGGGAGGGCTAATCGACGTTAGTTCTGGTAGTTCACGCATGCAGAAAACCGGAATCGTTGTTCGCTCAACGCGAACTGCGTCAGGGCAATGGGATGCTCCGCGCAATGTCACCATTCGCAACTGCCGGATCAGAGGATTTGTCAGGATTTACGGTCTCGGAGAAAATGCGAACGGCGAAGTGATGAAGGCCTCTTCACTCAAGCCTGACCACACCAGTTATGCCCAGGCAGCGGCACCGGCCAATGTGAGATTTGAAAAAGTCCAGATCGAGGCGCCCAATGGCATACCCTTCTATGTGGGTCCGGGCGTAACAGGAGCGGCTTTGATATCGTCTCAAATATCAGGCCGCAGCACCGCCGTTGCCGTATATCTTGACGCCGAGTCAGCCCGCAATACGATCTCCGGAAACGTGTTCAGCATCAAAACGGATAAGCGTGAGTTGATAGCAATCGATGGTTCTGCAAGAAATACGATTTCCCGCAATACATTCGAAAACTCCGACAATGGCGGAATATTCGTCTATCGCAATTGCGGAGAAGGCGGCGTTATTCGCCACCAAAAACCGGAGTTCAATCAAATAACGCAGAACACGTTTAGGTACTCTTCCGGCCGCCAGCAACCGGCAGTTTGGCTGGGATCCCGCAACGGAGGCAAGGACTATTGCTTTACCGACCCGGCCTATCCATTTGGCAGCAGCGCAAGCAATGCAGACTTTGCTGACAACAACGATGTCGAAGGAAACAGGATCGTCGGTGGTGGTCGCAATCTGATCGTTAGCAGGGGCGGCAACAATGTCGTTCGAGACAACACGTCACAATAGGCGGCTTCTGACAGCGGAAACCATGGCTACGTGTTTTTTTGCATCTGCTGGCACATGCTATATCTGTGCAAAGCGCTTGGAGCATTGGGATTTTAGAAAGGAATGGCGGAGCAAATGGCTGTGAGCGAGACGCTACCTGCGGCAGGCACGACGAAACAGGTGATCTGCATAAATTGGGGTACGAAGTTCGGCCCCCCCTATATCAATCGCCTTTATGCAATGGTTGCGAGAAACATCACTCCGCCGTTTACCTTCACATGTTTCACCGATAACCGAGATGGAATTCGGCCTGAAGTTCTTTGCGAGGACCTACCACCATTAGACGTCCCGAAAATGCCAGAGAAATCTCCAGGGATTTGGAATAAGGCGCGGCTTTGGGGCGAAACTTTAGGATCACTCAGCGGCCCAGTTTTGTTCCTCGATTTGGACCTTGTGATTGTTGCGTCACTCGACCCGTTTTTTGAGGTTGGCAGCGCCGAGGACGTTGTTATGGCGCGCAATCAGACGACGCCATTTGAAAAGCTCGGACAGACATCGCTGTTTCGGTTTCCGGTGGGCAAGCTCGCGCCACTGCAGGAAAGATTTAAAGCGGCACCACAGGTGATTGCGGATCAGTACCGGTTTGAGCAGCGTTTCGTAACCAGGAACGCTCCGGATGGTCCGAAGTTTTTCCCGCGCGAGTGGGTGCTGCACTTTCGTCAAGATTGCCGCCGTGCATGGCCGCTCAATTACTTCCTTGCACCGCGGCTCCCCCAGAGCGCAAAAGTAGTCATTTTCCCTCGTGGCCTTCGCCCAGAGCAAGCGATAAGAGGGAAATACCACGAACGGGGCGCCGACACTCCGTTTGGACATCTCATGGCAAGTTTCAACAAGAAAAAGCGGCTGAAGCGGGACTCGTTCTTCGCGCATCTTCGGCATTTTATCCTCCCGACACGCTGGGTGGCGGATCACTGGAGGGAGTAAGCATGTTAAACCTGCCGATTCTCTTCGCGGGTCCGGCGACAATCGACGTTATGATTTGGCGAGCCGCTAGGCCGAGGCTGCAGCGATCCCGTTTCGTCCGAACGAAGCTAGCCGGTCCTCGGAGCGCCGGCTGAACAATGCTCGGGCCTGTTTACTCGCTGGAAGTCAGCGGCTGCGGAGACGTCCTTGATTGAAAATATAACGATGACGAAGTCCTTGCCTCATTGCGGGCAAATCGCACGGCTACGGATAGCCGCGATTCAGCGGGCGAACTTTCCAAAGGAGCCGAAATGATATTGAGCCAAAGCCGGCCCAGTTATAGGGCCGAGCTCGATGGGCTGCGCGCCGTCGCCGTTATACCGGTTGTACTCTATCATATCGGCCTGGCCTGGCTTCCCGGGGGCTTCGTTGGCGTCGATGTTTTCTTTGTCCTCTCCGGCTATTTCATGGCCAGAATTATCTCGTCGGAGATCGCGGCGGGCTCCTTCAATATCTGGCAGTTCTACAGCCGCCGCATCAGACGAATTTTGCCCGCGCTCACCGCGGTTCTTGCCGCAAGCACGATCGCGGCGTGGTTCCTGTTCATGCCTCAGGAGTTCGAATACTTCGCTAAAAGTCTGATCGGAGCAGCTACTTTTACCGCCAATATACTGTTCCAAAAAGAAAGCGGCTACTTCGATCTTGAAGCGCACACGAAGCCCCTGCTTCACACGTGGTCGCTGAGCGTCGAGGAGCAATTCTACATATTCTTTCCGCTTACCCTTCTCCTGACGCGGAAGTCGCGCGCAGTGACATTGGCAGTTTTGATAGCCGCATTCTTTTTGTCATTTGCCGCCAGCTGCTGGGCGGCCTTCAACGCCACATCTCAGGGGTTTTACCTGCTTCCTTTTCGGGTATGGGAGCTCCTGCTTGGGTCGCTGGTTGCCCTTGTTCCTGCACCGAAACTGACGCAGCGCAGCGAAAGCTTGATGGCTGGGGTTGGCCTGCTTGGAATCGTTGCTGCTTTCTTCGCCTACAATGTTGACACGCCCTTTCCGGGTTACTACGCGCTCCTGCCGTGCCTGTCTGCTGCCGCAGTGATATTTTCACAGGCCCAGGGGAGCTGGAGTTACGCCCTTCTAAAGGCGCCCCCGATGATGTTCATCGGAAAGATTTCCTACTCTGTCTATCTCTGGCACTGGCCCGTTATCGTTTTTACCCGCTACCTCAACCTCGGAATGGAGGCCTGGTTGGAAGGCGCAATGGTCTTTGCTTGCGCGCTCGCGCTCGGATACCTCTCGTGGCGTTTTATCGAGCAACCATTCAGGCACGGCGGCGGCATGAGTATAGTCACGCCGCTTGTTTCGGGCGCGGCGGCAGTTGCGGCCTCGGTTGTAGTTGCGAGCACGATCATTGCCTATCATGGGATGCCGTGGCGTCTCAGTGGGGAAGCGCTCCAGCTTTATGCGGCAACTTACGATCAAAGTCCTTTTTCTCAACCGCGTTGCTTTGCCGATACCAACGGAAACGGCCTGTCCGTCGCGGCCATAGAGGAAGGCCGGCTTTGCGTTGTGGGTGATCACTCCACAACTGCTCCCCCGTCCTTTGTCGTTTGGGGAGACTCGCATTCGGCCGCGATGGCTCCTGCAATCGACCTTGCAGCGCGTAAGGCAGGAATAAAGGGTGTACTTGTCGGTCGTGGCGGTTGCCCACCGCTCCCTAACGCCGCATTTTCATCTCAAAAGAACGTCGAACGCTGCGTTGATCACAACAAGGCGGCGCTTTCCTTCATTGAAACACAGAAGATCCCTTATGTATTTCTAGTCGCCTACTGGCCAAAATATGTCCACCGATCCGAGCTGCCTAAACAAGGCATCTTCTTCGATCCTAACATTGCTCCACCCGTCGAAGACTGGTCCGGGCCGGTGCGAAAGAGCCTCGAGGAAACCATCACGCGGTTAGACGCGGCTGGCACGAAGTCTGTATTGGTACTTGACGTTCCTGAAATGGGCGTACCGGTCCCCGAAGCATTAGCGAGAGCCGTAACGACAAGCCGCTCTGAGGATATTGCTCCCTCGCGCGACTACACCGATCAAAGACAGTCGTTGGCGAGAATGGTGCTGAACGATGTCGCCAAGCGCAAGAACGCCTATCTCGTAGACCCTCTCCCTAAGTTGTGCGACGCTACCCGTTGCCACGCGATCATTAAAGACACTGTGATGTACAAGGACGCCGATCATCTTTCCGCATCGGGTGCTAGAATTCTTGCTCCCATCTTCGACGGTGTGATCAACGTGATTGCGCATTCCATTCCTGCGCAAGCAGTTGGCGGGAAGCCTGGATCGTCAGAAGCGATAAAACCACCATTCGATGTGGCGTTTTAGTATAACGCCAGGCGTGCATGCTCTGCTGCTTCTCTTGACCTATGGCTTTGCGGCTCGCACCAACACCCAAAGCTACGTCTTGCCAGTCATGGCTGTGCGGGGCGCCTTGACACTGCGGCCTTAACGGGTGTCGGCATGGCTGAATTGAGGCCGATAATTGATATCTATTCCGTCCAATACAACGTCGAGCGCGCGGGCAATGATATCATTTCGCTTACTCCTGGGCAGAACACGTTAACTGCGGGCAAAAGAGATCGGGCTAGCCATGTGTTTTTCGATGTCATCCCTGTTTCGAACGAGGGGAAGGCCGATTTGTGCGGAGAGCTCGCCCTCCGTGGTGAACACATTCCCGCGATTTCGAAGCTGCGTCAGCACAAAAGTGTCCTCCGCGATCTGTCGCCGAAGTTTGCCCCTGTCGTTGTAAGAATGGCCCATTTTCGTCACGGAGAACCCGGCCAGGGTCACTGACGGCGCGCCCATGAAAAGGGCGTAACAAACAGCTGCAACTCCGTTTGTGACTTTTCCGAGTTCTCCCACACCAGGGGGAAGGCCACCGCTCACGGCGGTGACGATCGCCTCACGCTCATCCTTGGTGGCGCGCATCAGACTCTTGTACTGCACCTGGGGCATCAGCAGCAGCCTCAGTCGCATGAACCATAGAGGTTTCGTGTGAAGCCATAAAAGACCTCTCGTTCTCACGTGAGGATGCTCATCCCAAGACTTCTTTCTCTTTCGAAACGTCAGGTCGGCCGGTGGGAGGCCCAAGGCGGCAGCCGTCTTGCCCGAGTTGTTGACATCGACGCGAGCGCAATGTCCGATCAAGTCAGCCGGTATTGTAGGGGATGGGGCGGAGCCGAGGATCAACCATGGCTGATCGCGAATGTCGAGCTGCGAGAGCCAGAGGCGGTGTTTTTCCCGGAGGATTTCGAGCGCGTCAGGTCCAACTGTCATCTAGAAATTTCCGTCGCTTAGTTTGCAAGGAGAGGTTCTCTTCAGTACATGCGCCATGTCTTGCACAACCCAATCGACGTGTCCACTCCGCGCTGAATTTCCGTGATGCCGTTAATCGCGGCAGTTTATATTCGGCGTTTGCCCTCCCGCACGCTAAGGACGGTTGATGCGCGGTCACTTGAACAACTTAGCCGCGATGATATGATTCAGTTGTCGTGAAGGCCCTGTTGGGCTGCGACGGGCATATCGGCAGTAAGATCGTGGCTACCCCGCATCTGCGGTACATCGGCCCCGATTCTGCATCCGACGGAAGCAAGTCACGGCGATTTTCGAGATTAATACTGCATTTTCTGATTCTCTTTTCGCGGGCCGGAGGGCCCGCGGCGTGAAGAACATGGCTTTCGTCAAGCGCTTCAATTTGTCCGTTATATTCCGTCACGTCCGATGCCAACAGTGTGGCTTTCGTTCCTCCGAACACCGCTGTTGCCTTCCTCCGCGCGAATGATCGAGGTTTGTGCTTGCAGGCTCAGCGACGGAATGCAGTCGCAAAAAAGTCCATGTTCTGTTTGTGATTGACCACAAAGCCGGCCCGCCTGGATCTGCATATGCCGATCTTCTCTGTGCTGGCGTTGCCTAGCGACATTTCGCGAGCAGGTGATTGACGAGACCAGCGGCTCGGCTACAAGTGGTCCGCCTTCAAAAGGGGTTGAGCGGGTTACATTACCCATGACCGAGGCAACGTCCGCGGTCGGTAGTTCGTAGAGGAGCAGCTCGATTTTAACATATCGACCCATTGAGTATCGACCCGGCTTGGACGGATTGCGAGCCGTTGCTATCTTGCCGGTGCTCCTATTTCATGCGGGTTTCGGGGCGTTCAGCGGCGGGTTCGTCGGTGTTGATGTGTTCTTCGTCCTCTCGGGATTTTTCATGGCGAGGATCATCCTGGCCGACCTTGACCGCGGCAGATTCAGTCTTCTGGAGTTTTATGTCCGGCGCATGCGGCGTATCTTCCCGGCGCTGTTCTCAATGATGGCTGTTTCGGCTGTCGCGGCATGGTTCTTGTTCATGCCGCAGGAATTTTTGTATTTCGCTGATAGCCTAATAGCCGCCGCATTGTTCACTTCAAACGTTCTGTTTCATCGCGAGAGTGGCTATTTTGATATTGCCGCCGAGGTGAAGCCTTTGCTTCATACTTGGTCCCTGTCTGTCGAGGAGCAGTTCTACCTTGTTTTCCCCGTCGCGCTTTTCATTTGCTATAAATTTGCAGGCAAGCGCATGTTCGGGATCGTTCTGGCGGTCTCGCTGCTGTCGTTTTTAGCAAGCATCTTCGAAGTATATCATAAACCGGAGAAAGCATTCTACCTGCTGCATTTCCGCGTTTGGGAATTGCTGATAGGAGTTCTGGTCGCTATTGCGCCGCAAGTGAACTATCGAGCCCGCGCTTCTCAAGCCATGACAGCGCTAGGGCTCGTTGCAATCTTCGCAACCGTCGTTTTCTATTCTCCTAGCACTCCTTTCCCGGGGTTTAATGCCGCGTTTCCCTGTGTTGGTACGGCCCTTGTGATCCACGCCAATTGCCGAGACGGCTTGATTGCCCGCTTTCTCGACAATCCCGTTTCGGTCTTTATCGGCCGCATCTCCTATTCCCTCTATCTTTGGCACTGGCCCGTTATCGTGTTTTCGCGCTCCGCTCTTGAACGCGAACTGACGACCGAGTGGGCACTGACGGTCGTCGCACTGTCGTTCGCGTTGGCCTACCTTTCCTGGAGGTTTGTAGAGCAACCCGCCCGATACGGGAGGCTAGCGCCCTCGGGTGCAGCCATAGCCGGCCTGAGCAGCGCCGCAATCGTTTCGGCGATCGCGTTCGGAACTGTCGTCAAGAGATTTGAAGGCATTCCCCATCGATTACCCGAAGAGGCGCTCCGGCTTTACCAAGCCACTCATGATGAGAGCCCGTTTTTCTCTCGGTCGTGCTTTGCCGATTCGGACGGGGATGGCTTGACCTTGGCTCAGATAAGAAGAGGCGAACTTTGCAGGATTGGAGTGCAATCTTCAAGCGAGCCGCAGTTCCTTGTGTGGGGTGACTCTCACGCCGCGGCCATTGCTCCGGCAATCGACGTTGCAGCGCGCGAGATGGGTCTGTCCGGTATGTTCGTCGGCCGCGCCTCCTGCCCGCCCTTACCGAATGCGGACTTCGGCCCCCCTTGGGCGGTGAAGCGGTGCATCGAGTATAATTCAACAGTAATGTCGTTTATCGAGCAGAGGAAGTTCCCTTTCATCTTCATGGTTGGTTACTGGCCGAAATACGTTCATAGGGCAGAGCTTCCGGGTGGGAGCGTCTTTTTCGACCCGCGTGTAGAACCCTCCTTGGCAGATTGGTCTTCGCCTGTCAGGGCGAGTCTAAACACCACACTCGCTAAGTTCGCTCAGGAGGGGACGAAGGCGGTGCTGGTAATGGATGTACCGGAGGTTGGCTCCGACGTCCCAGAAGCGCTCGCCAAAGCCGTAGTCGCTGGAAGATCGCTTGATATTGCCCCTCCTCTTGATTACACGAGCAAAAGGCAGGCGTTAGCGCGGCGGGTGCTGGACGAGGCAGCCAAATCGAACGGAGCGCTGGTGGTAGACCCCATGGGCGCAATCTGCGATGCTTTCAGATGTCACGTGATGCGAGAGGGTACGGTCCTGTATAAGGACGGAGATCACCTGTCGGCCAAGGGTGCGGCAAGTCTCTCGGAAGTCTTCCGCCCCGTCCTGGGTATTATAAGAGCGGGCGTCCCTTCTTTGACGTCTGAAAAGCGATCATGACCTTTTCGCTAAAATGCAGCAAGCAGCACTGGAGCAGAGCCTTAGGGTATTTGATTACCAGTGATGAACTGCAGATCGTCAGCAGGATCAGCAGCATGGCGCGCCGGCACAAGGTGTGCGGGCTGAAACCGCTGAACTCAATGCCGATCAGAAATGCTCAAACGGCATAAACGCCGTGTTGTTCGAGACGCCGGCCGTCATAATCACAGGCATTACTCGAAATCTGCAGACCATGCCCTACACAAGGAACACCTGGTGCGGCTGCACACGGATATGGATCGGACGATACCGGAGCATCTTATCAAGAAGGGATATCCGCTATTTACAGCAGATCCTTATGTGTCGCAGGCTTCAGGCATCCCGATTTGGACTGGCGCTTTGGCAGCGTGACAGCGGTGCGACCGACGATATCTCGGGTCGGGAGAGGGCGATCGAGCGACCGGTCACGAATTCGACCATCGAGCGGTCTTCCACTAAACTTGCTTCTATGTTTTGAAGGGTCGTTTCCATTTTCTTCTTCAGGAAATCCGCTGAGACAATGTAGTCGGACCCGCGGGCGATCTTCTCGGCCATTTCCTGAGCCGACTTGCAGTAGTAGTGGTTCAGTTGGAGATACTCGTTTGAATAAAAACTTCGTTTCTTCCTGCCGTCCCTGGTCGTGCGAAATCCTGTGTCATTGACGGTGAGATCGCCGAAGGACCGCGTCTTGAATTGGTGCACCGTAACCTCTACGACTTCGCAGGGATCTACGATGCACTTGAAGTTGGAGAGGTGCTTCGCTTTGCTGAGCGGATCGTCGTTGCGCCACGTATAATTCATGACAACGGGGCCTTGCGGCCTCACCTTATGTCCGCTCGTGCCAAACATATGCCAAGGCAAGGAGACATTCGGAAATCCCTGTGTTGCTTCCAGCGCTTCCTCGATCGTGCCTCCCTTGCGCGGAAGCAAGAATTCGTCGACATCGATAAAAGCTATGCGGCTGAATCTACCGCCGAAAGTGCAGACGGCATGGGAGAAGGCGAGAACCTGGCTATTGATGAACCTCGATTCCAGGTACATCTTACCGGACCATGGAATGATCGTAAGCTCGTCGGCAGTGAGAACCGACTGCAATATGCTGCATGTGGCATCGGTCGAGCCGTTATCATAAACGACAAAGTGACTGATCCCGACGGCTTTATGAAACATCGCCCATTCTTCGATATATGATGCCTCGTCTTTGACGATTACGGCAATCGCGATTCCGGACCGGCCTGGCAGAGGCTCCGGCGGAATGATGGCAAGGCTATTGATCGGAGTGTTCTTTCGTCTGAGCCACGACATTTTGCCGCCTTATGTCCCTGGATTGGAAGAAGTTGAATCTCGTTTCAGGAAAGTCGCGCTATAATAGCGCTGGATTGGAATCAAGTGACGTCGCGGCTTTTTTGAGGCCCGGCCCCGGAAGGTCTCCATGTGAATTGACACAGGGTTTCTGGTGGTGCACAGCTTCGGACCGTCAGAGGAACTCTTCCCTCTCCATGAGAGGGGTGACCTTAAAAGAGGTCTCTGCACAGCCAAAATGAAAGGATCATCGATGAGAGATGCCGTTGCTCGAATTTTTGTCGGTTTTGATTCCAAGGAGGTAGTTGCCTATCACGTTCTATGCCAGAGCATTATAGAGCACTCCTCGATCCCTGTCGCCTTTTCGCCTATTGTCCTCGATAATCTGAGGGACATTTTCACGCGCGAGCGCAATGCGCTGCAGTCGACGGAGTTCTCCTTCTCCCGCTTTCTGGTTCCCTACCTCAGCAACTATGAGGGGTGGAGTATTTTCATGGATTGCGACATGCTGGCGCGCGCCGACATCGCAGAGCTTTGGAATCTCCGGGATGATCGATATGCTGCGATGTGCGTGAAGCATGACTACGTTCCGAAGGTTGAAACCAAATTTCTAGGCCAGACTCAGACGAAGTATGAGAAGAAGAACTGGTCGAGCATGATCTTGTTCAACAACTCAAAGTGCAGGGCATTGACCAAGGACTTTGTCAACACGGCCACTGGCCTGCAGTTGCACCAGTTCAAGTGGCTAGAATCCGACGAGCAGATTGGCGATATACCCGTCACTTGGAACTACCTGGTAAACGAGTACGACAAGCGGGACGATGCGAAAATCGTTCACTTTACCGATGGCGGCCCATATTTCGACGAGTACAAGAATGACGATTACTCCGACGAATGGTTTGCCATGCGCGAGCGCGTGCTTGCCGTCACCCAGAAGGCTGTCGGGAGCCCAAGTTGATCACGCCTACCGATCAAAGCGCAGGCGCGCTTCAGCTTAAGGGCGCCGTCGCTGATCTCTCTGATACTTTGGACTGGAAGAGAGTTTTTTCCCAGTTCTCACACATTGTCCTTGTCGCCAACAGCGGTCTAAATGACGTCCAACTGCTCCAGCGCCATTATCCTGCGAGCACCTTGTTCGTTTTCTTCAACAAGGTCTACAAAACCTTGTCTGAAGATTTCAAAGGCAACGCTATTCTGGTCTCGCGCGGCCAACCCGCGGGAGCAAATATCGTTTACAAAGGCGAAGTGGACGAGGTGCTCGCGTTTTTCGAGCAAGCGACATTTCTTGGCATTCTGAATCTCCGCTTGTCCGTGCTGGAAAAGCTGAATACGTCGGCCGATTTCCACGGCGCCCCGACCGGTCACCTCGATCTTGTTGGCTTTACCGACCGTTTCTACACTCCCGGAAAAACACCGACCAGCGGCTTTGCGATGGCGATGTGGCTGACAGGTATGAACCTTCCCGGCTCTATCGTACTCGCCGGATTTTCAGCGCGCCGGACCGAAAAGTGGAGAGTGGTTGCTGCGCACGATTGGAGTTTTGAGCAAACCTGCTTTAGACTGCTTGCAAGGGCCGACAAGATTTCGATACATGATGGCGTTGCAATAAACGCTTACGAGAACTTGAGTGATCTCTTTCCGGAAATCTCAAAGACGGACATTGCCTTGGCCGCTGCAGAGGTGTTTTCCGAGCGTCTCGGGAACACCGATGCCGAGGTCGATAAACTTATCAGTCTGACTGGCGCGGCGCGGAAGATCGATCAGATGTTTAGATCGCTCAGACCGGCGTGGATGAAAAAAAAGAAGCCGCATTTTCCTGGGCCCAAAGCAGAGTAGATCAACGGCGAACTTTCATTGCTGAACGTCTGGCGTGCGGCCGCAGCCGCTTCCACGCTCATTTGTTCATGAACCTTGACGACGCGCGGGCGAAGATGGAGGATTGGCGGTAAGCGGTGTCCCGCTCCATATTGACTGAACTGCCTTTTGCAGTGCCGAGCACTGGAGGACATGACGGGGATGCCAACTATACCGACAGCCGCCATCCTACGCCTCGCGCCACATCTTGGACTACAGGGGGTGTTTCCCGACCCTCGGCATGTAAACTGATAGCCATCTAAGCCAAGGGAGGTAACGCCGGTGCCCCGATTTCTTGCCGTTTACACTATGAAGCCCGAAGACCTCGCGTCATTTCGAAGCCTGCCCAAAGCCCAGCAGGATGCAGTCGATGCTGTGGGCGTACCACAGTGGGCGGCGTGGGAGGAACGTAATGCTGCGTTCATCCTTGATCGCGGTGGTATGGTGGGCAAGACAACGCGTGTGACCAAGGAAGGTGTGGCCGAAGCCGTGAATCCATTCTGCGGCTATCTGGTAGTCGAAGCGGAAACCGCTGATGCCGCCGCACGGCTGTTCCAGGACCATCCGCACCTCACCGTATTTCCTGGTGACGGCGTAGATATCATGCCTTTTCTAACTTGAACTCCTTTTGGCGAACATCACCTACTTCCGCCTACCTTACCTTCGCTCGTGGCCTAAAGCGAGACGCTGCACCGAGATCCCTAATCAATTAACGAGGCGATATCACGAAACATCGCTGTCGCGTCGCGCTTAGCTCGGGCAACGTACTCTGCAGCAGCAACCTGTTCGACATCGCCCCATTTGAACTCCGAGCTAAACGCTGTGCCCGCGTCTGTCGCCAGCAACCCCGGAATGCCTGCGTCCATCAGCATACCGCGCGTCTTGGACGTGTTTGACGCAACAGCGACAAAGGGAGTATCGGCAAGAAGGCAGAGACAGGCGGCATGAAAACGTCCCGCGACAACGCCTTTTGCCTGGGCGATCGTTGCCAAAATCTCAGTCGCCGGACGGAAGCGAGAAAAGTCTCTAGTCATGGCCCAGCGCTGCATCATGTTGGGCCGGAAGACCGACTTTCGAAAAGCCTTGTATGATATGCGCCCAGGAGAGCGATGAGGCGGAGGTCCCGTAACTTGGCCGCTCGGGGAAAATACCACGCGCGGTCGCAGCTGTTGGGCCATGAAGGGATTTTCCAAGTCGCTGGTGTTGAGATTCAAGAAAGTCGTATCCTTCCGTCGAATCGCGAGATCGATGATTTCCCTTTGCGCCACCTTGTTGGCGTTATCCGTGACAACAATTTGGGTATTCCGCTCTGTTCTGGAGGCCGGAGCAAATACATTGCTTGAGATCGTCAAATCCGGCACCACATTGACCCTGAGGCCCATTGAAGTGGCGCTGTTTGCGCTCAGAGATTCCCTGACATAGATTCTATCGAAAAAACTGCATGCCTTTGCGATAGCCTCGTCATTTCTTTCGAAAACCGAGTTTATGAGTACGCAAGCCACCCCGGCATCACGGCAGAAAGGCGCGACATCTGCGAGAGCCTTTGCCTGTTTTGTTGCATCATGGAGAGTACCTTCACCATTAACAATAACGAGGTCTGCCTTTCGCATATGTTCCTGTACAAGGGGCTGCTCGCGCCAATCGACATGAACGGATGACGTCGCGCTAATTTCGATGCCCTCTTGAAAGGCAAGGTTTACAATTTGAGCTACAACGAGACGGCATCCTAGGTGCGGCTTTGTAGAGGTATCATTGATCAAAACGGCTTTGCGATTGGCCATGGAAAATCCTGAGAGTACGAGAACATGTTTGCCTGCCTTGAGCAGAAGCGGAAGAAGATCGAGTGCCGTAAGAAGGCCAAAACTGGATCTATCCATCGTCGGCCATAAGTTCGCCGGCCTGTAAGGCAGGGCTTTGATAACGCCAATTCTAAACACCTATAAAGACGATAATATGAGGCAATGCGCCTGGAGCTCGGTCAATTAATTAGAGCGCCAACGATATTCTTTGCGACGACATCTGCACCTGCCCTCGTGAGGTGAAGTTTGTCGTAAATATAAGCTTGGCCTCCTGATGCTAAGACACAGTTATTGTCAGCTGTGTTGCAAAAGGATTGCGAGGGAAAAACCCTGATTATATTACCGCCCTTAATGCTGTCCAGGTAATCAACTGCGTCTTTCGCCTGGGAAAAATATTTTTCCTTAGAAACCGAAACTGTTGGCTTCAGGTTGCCGGTTAGCATTAGTTTGGCGACCTTGGCCACAACCTGTGAATCTCCTCTGGGGACCGGATATAGCAAAACAACCCGAATACCGGATTCCAGTAGTTCATTCACCGTCGACTGAAGCGCTTCACGCACCATGGCTTTTCCCTTCGAAGACGTAAGCGTGATTGGTTGTTTGTTGCGCACCAGGTTCTTCTCGTCGAAAAACGTGATCCACGCCCCAGCCAGGATGACTGTTTTAACACCACTGGCTTTGATACGTTCGAATGCAGTCTGAATATAGTTTGGACAGCCTTGTGCGGGCTCTCCACTGCTCTTAATTTCCACGATTGGAGCGCATGCGGTATGCGTCATCTGCTCCAAAGCGATGCCGTGTCGATCAAGTTGCGCGGCTAAAGAGGGGCTCAGTGACGAAGCTATGGAATCCCCTACGATCGCGTAGCTAGAATCATGCTCAGAATTATAAACGCAACTTGGTTCCGGCAATTGGAGCGGAGAAGGATCCGTAAATGCTAGACAGCGTCGATTCCATGCGTTCTCTTGAATAAAATTAGAAATTTGAGGCGGTAGCCGGGATGGGGCGCCTTTTGTGAGGTTTCCGTAGATTCCAAAACTAACAAGCGCGATTGTAAAGACAGCGCAGCCACCGACGAATCCTTTGCTAACATGAATTTCTTGATCAGGCTTGCGCCTGAACGGCAGCTCAATGAAACGGTACGTGCAATATGCCAATGCCAAGGAGACGACTATCAAAGCGAACATCGTCATTCCGTTTGGTACGTCTACGCTGCGAATTTTAGCAAAAGCAAACAGGGGCTGATGCCACAAGTACGCGCTGTAGCTGATCGTGCCCACCATCACTAGAGGTGGTAGGGATAGGCTATTTCCTACAAAATTCCCGCTTCTCGCAAATGTTAGGACTAAACATGTTCCAGCTACCGCCAGACCTGCTGCGGGGAACTGAGAGCTCTCATCGAAACAGATAACCGCAGCGCCGATAAGGATGATCCCCGCGCAAGCCCACCATCCATGATCGCGTTCTCGGCCACCGGAGAAGACAGCGCAGGCCCCTCCAAAGAAAAACTCCCATGCTCGTGTTGGAAGAAAATAAAAGTTCAGTTCGGGGTCATATTTCGAGCATATGTAGCTTACGATAATACTGAGCGTGGCTCCCGCCACTAAAAATAGTAGCGTTGCGTTCTTTTTGTATGACTTCTTGCCTATTATACGTAGCAAAAACGGATAGATCGCGTAAAATTGCTCCTCGACCCCAAGGCTCCATGTATGAAGTAGCGGCATTTGGGCCGTTTCAGGCGCAAAATACCCACTTTTTGTCCAGAAGAAAATATTTGATACCGACAGGCATGCTGCAATAACTGAATCCGAGAACGCGCGTAATTCCGCTGGCATCATCCAATACCACCCGGCCGGTACACAGCATGCGATTACAAAAAAAAGAGCGGGTAGAATTCGCCGCGCACGCTTTTCGAAGAAGCGTGCGATGCTAAACGTTCCTGCCTCTATGTCCCTTAAAATGATCGATGTTATCAGATAGCCGCTAATCACAAAAAATATATCGACGCCGATAAAGCCTCCAGGCAGAGCATTTGGGTACGCATGGAAAACAATCACGGACAAGACAGCTACGGCGCGAAGTCCTTCGATCTCTGTCCTGTACTTCATAAATCGGCGCCCCCGAGTGATTGAGAAGTCGAGGTCATATTCGAATGAGCAAAAATAGCAATATCGAGGCGGCACCTCCAATCGGGGCGTTTCCGGTAAGCCACAGCGAAATATCTGGACCAGCAAATGCCGCAGGGTTTCCACGCTCTTGATGGATGGGCACTGACCATCAGCCGAATTTGATCCCGAGGCCACGCCCCGTTGTCAAGCTTGATGAATACTCGACCATCCCATCATTGTGACCTGCCACCAAGAAGCATCCTTCCGGCGGGGACCGCCTTGCGAAATTCCGGGTCTGCCGTGGGCCTGCGCATTCCATCAACCTAGTGTGGCTATACGTGGCGTTAACCCATTACGCCGGCATCCATAGCGGTATGCCGATCGCTGAAGAAACTTGAGGATCCGCGGTGTAAAGCGGCCACCCATCGCGCAACAGCTTGCTGAAAACCATCTCGTCCATAGTTTGATGAAGTCGCCCAAGATTTTCGTTATTGTACGCATGCCCAGTGGACCGAGGATTAATACCGGTAATTATGACTTCGCTCGCGCCATGGCAGAAGGCAAACAGCACGGCATTTACCCCGTTGGAGCACTTTTCACTCGCGTCCATTTCCGCAGTCCTTAGGCCACAAACTTTATCGAGTAGCGCCATTCTTTCGTATTTGTTGACAAGCGTTAGACTCTCGTACTGGTAGTGAAATGCGCTCAAGCCCGCTCTGAGTGCTTCCTCACCCTCCGGCCAGAGAAAGACATATAAGGCCTTTGTGGACTGCCCCCGCAGCACCCGGCGAACCTCAACCGCATTGGTATTTTGACCTCTTATCTGGTTGAATTGCATGAACGTAATGTCTGGTCTCTCGATGCCCCAGTTTTTTGTGACAGCCTGAGACCCGTTGACTGTCACAATGCTAAAGTTGCGATCAAATCCAGCAGGGAGATTTGCTTGCGGGGCAGATCCAACCACGACGACGGGACCGCGAAACGGAGTGCGTAAATCCGGAGGGCTTGGCCGTGCAAGTTTATATTTTAGTGTTCGGTACACCCGCTTGCGAAGTTGACTGATGCTCATATTAACTCAAGGATTTCATAGAAGTAGGCATTTCGCGTGACAGCCAGTTTTCTACCGTTCAGTTCGACGTTCGGCAGTCGAGATACGGCTTTGTTCTCGTGGGATTATTACCTTGACACTTCTAGTGGTCGCAAGCCAATAACTTTGCACAGACCACACTTTGAACACTCACGCGCGCGGGCGGCCTTCAGGAGACGCTACAGATAGCGAAGATTTCAAGCGCCCGCTCGGCCTTAATAATAAAACGATCAGGTAGCGTTGTCATGGGAGAGATATTTCACTCAGCAAACCGCCCGTTGGCACGATCCATTATCAAAATCGGCGTTAGGCTGTTTCTCGGCCGATCTAAAAGCCATTTTCAAGATTGGCTGCCGGGGCTCAAGATCATTTCCTTCGAGGAGCGGCAACAAGCCTTAATTCGTTATCGGTCGGTCGATATTGTTGAAACGCTGGCTTTTGCTGATGTCAATCCAAGCAAACCTGACTGTGTTTTTATCGTCGGCAGCGGCCCGTCAATAAACCATTGCGCAATTGAGAAGATACCGCCCGGCAGTGCGTTGTTACTCAACGGAGCGATAAGCCTTATTGGACCAAAGATACAAGAGCCGCTCGCTGTAGTTGTGGAGGACGAGCGCTTCGTGTGGAGGCATTTCACTCTCCTTAAGGAGAAGGTTCCTCAAAACGTTCCATGTTTACTATCGATCAGCGTCATTCGAGCGATTTGTGAGATTGACAGTGCCTGGCTTCGAGACAGAAAGGTAGTGCTCATCAGAAACATTCTTGCACCATATGGGCAAAAACGACGTTCAGAAGTGGCTTTTCAAAGCGACTGGCTTTTCCGGAGTGAGAATTCGGCAGTATCGATAGATCCTGACAAAGGCATATTCCCCGCGGGCTCTGTCGCCGCAACTGCCATGCAATTTGCGTTAGCGTCGGGCGCGACGCGCATTGGCCTTTTTGGTATAGATATTTCGAACGCAAATCTCCCTCGGTTTTACGAAAATGAGACCTCCTCCGCTTATACTGGAATATTATCGGCAGAGCGTCGTATTCTCGCGTTCTTCGCTGCGGCAAAGCAGTATGCAGGTAGAAAGTCCATTGAATTGGATTGTTTTTCGCCCGTTTCCGCATTGCTGAAAATCGGCTATCGCTACGACGAGCGCTTCGAAAACGACTGACTATTCTCCAGTCAATGGTCCGGGTTGGAACCCGATCCTTCGTTCAATGACGCGCGCTATACGCTTGGCTTCATTTAGCGGTGAATACGAATAAGCCTCAAGTCGACCTTCGAACGACCGCGTCAATTTCAATGTTTCTCGCAGATCCCGATGAAAGCGCTCAAACTTCACCAGCCTATCGCCGGGAACAGCTGACAGATCCAAGGAATATACCGGTCGGCCGGTCACTAGCGCCTCGCATGGCATTGTCACTGAATCCTTTGTGATGAGAAAGGCGTCAGCCGCCGCGACGTAGTCAATGTAAGGATTTGGTTCACATCGATCCCAAACGGTGACGGTTGGCGATTCAATCTCGCGTAGCCTTCGTAAAGTCTCATCGTCGGATCTTCGAGATGTTGACACGAGAACTTGCCAGTCGCCGTCTGCAAGAGTTCTAATTGCGTCCTGGATGCCGCTTATCGCCCGATCGTCATAAACGTAGGCACCGTTTGAACCTCCGACGAACACGGAGGCTATTTTGCGTCCCTGCGGATTATACAGGCGCCTGGCATTTTCCCGCCGCAGCATTATCTCTTCGGCCCGGAGCCGATGTGGTACGCCTACCATCCGCTCGTATTGCGGCAGTTCATCGAACTCATTTGTCCAGTCATGATTGGATACGAAAACCAAATCATAACCGGATACCCTCGGACGCTGGAGATGCACTATAAACGGCCGGCTTTTGAAGGCTCGTTTCATCTTTATGACGTGGCTTTCAGACCTGAAACCACAGGAAATGATGACATCAGGCCTTGCTTCTCGTGAAGAGAACAAACGCGGCGAAAAATATTTTGAGATGCCGTGTTTTACTACAACGGGTTTTTGAAGGACTGGCCCACCAAAATTATTCGCTACGCCGGTGCATTGAGACATCGTACCAATTTTAGACTCGCTGACAACCCATGCGTTGAGCAGGTCGCTCTTGACCGGATCCATTCTAATTACCCTGTTTGAGACCACGTGGCTGACGTAGTCCCTTCCGTTGTTTTCCGAGGTCATGTTGTTATCAAGCCGTCTCACGGATTCCAAGTGAGGTTCACCAAGTGAGTAGCAGGAGACCAGATCGGGATTCTGCGACATTCTTCGTGTCTGGCAATGTCCCAAGGCGGCGAACGCTCGCAGGCCAGAAAGAGGACGGCCACGTGATCTCGTGGCAGCAGCGTGACGTCAATCGGCTGCCCGACTCCATTCTAAACTTAATGGCAGTCGCGTTCCTCCGCAGGGTCTACAGGAATCGGACGGCTATGCAAGACGATCAGCCGAATGCTTCCCGGCAGACGCGGCGTTTTGTCAGGCGCGATGAATACTCGACTTTCCGGTCATTGGCCGGTAAGACGCCAGCTCGAACCTTATCGCTTGGCTGAGCCGGCGGGGAATTCATACGAGCGCTCATGTCTCCAGCAAAACAGAACGTCCGCACTCTTGAGATATTGAAGCGGGTGGTCTCCGAAAATTTTAGGGACCATATTCCTGGCTATAGCTTCGCGATTGCCTGCCTGGCTGCGGTCGCGCTTTCTACTGCCTATACGGCCTACGTGATGAAGAGCATTGTCGACGAGGCCTTCGTCAGTAAAGACGCAGAGCTCGTCGGGCTAATCTGTCTCTCGCTCTTCGCCGCATTCGTCATCCGAGGATTTGCAAGCTACGGTCAGGCTGTTGCTCTTTCAAGGGTCAGCAACGGTATCGTCGCCCGCTACCAAAAGCGGCTTGCGGCTCATCTGATGACGCTTCCGGTCGAATTTTTCGACCAGCGACGGTCGGGGCAGGTCGCTGCGTTATTGAGCCAGAATATTTCCGGCATACGCGACGTTCTCAATCTGACGGTTACGTCGACGGCGCGGGACATGCTCTCCTTCGTCTCGCTGCTCGCAGTGATGGTCTATCAGGACCCGTTGCTGAGTACCGTCGTTTTGGTGATGGCACCGGCGCTGCTCTTCGGGCTCAGATATTTTTCACGTCGCCTCAAAGAGGTTGCGGCAAGAGGCATCCGGCTCAACGGCATTTTCTTCGGAACCATGCAGGAGACGATCCAGGGCATTTCCGTGGTTAAGGCCTTTACGATGGAGCGCGCGCTGCAGGCTCGGGTCGAAGACGTCATCGTTGCGGTCGAAAATCGATCCAATCACCTTGCCCGCTTATCCGAACGCAATGCACCTGTGACCGAGAGTTTTGCCGGCCTCATGCTGGCCGGCGTACTTGCTTATGCCGCCTATCGCTCGATCTATTTCAACGTACCGCCGGGTGCCTTCTTCTCTTTCTTCACGGCGCTGCTGCTGCTCTACGATCCACTGCGCCGTCTTGCGAAGCTGCAGGTGCAGATGGAGCGCGCGGCCGTCCACGCACGGATGATCTACGAAGTGCTGGACATGGAGCCGCGCCAGCGCGACCTGCCGGATGCTAAGCCGCTGAGGCCGACGGAGGCACGGATCGAATTTCGCGACGTCTCCTTCGCTTATGGCGCCGATAGCGTCCTGAACGGCGTCAGCTTCGTCGCCGAAGGCGGTAAGACGACGGCGCTCGTCGGCCCGTCCGGCGCCGGAAAATCGACGATCATGAATCTGATCCCGCGTTTCTATGATCCGACGGGCGGCGAGATTCTGATCGACGGGCAGGACATCGCCCATGTCACCAAACAGTCGCTGCGTGAGCAGCTCGCCTATGTCTCGCAGCAACCCTACCTCTTCGAAGGCTCGATCCGCAACAATATCCGATATGGCCGGCCGGATGCGACGGATGCCGAGGTCGAGGAAGCCGCACGGCTTGCCTACGCGCATGATTTCATCCTGGCGCAGCCGCAGGGCTACGATACGCCCGTCGGCGAAAGCGGCGTGACGCTGTCGGGCGGCCAGCGCCAGCGCCTGTCGATTGCCCGCGCGCTGGTGCGCAACGCTCCGATCCTCTTGCTCGACGAGGCAACCTCCGCCCTCGACAACGAATCCGAAGCTGCCGTCCAAAGGGCTCTCGACGAAGCGATGACCGGACGCACCGTCGTCGTCATCGCCCACCGGCTTTCCACCGTTGTGCGCGCCGACAAGATCGTCGTCATGCAGCAGGGCCGTGTCGTCGAAGAAGGCAATCACGAGACGCTTGCGAAGCTCGATGACGGTCTTTACGCTCGGCTTAGCCAGTTGGGATTCAGTGCGTAAAATCGTTGCGGTTCAGAAGTCGCGCGGAATTTGGTGTCTTCGCCGCAAACCCGTAGTGCCTTGTGCTCGAACGGGAGCTGCCGCCAATGATAATCGCCGAGGGCGAACGCGGTCCAATGCCTTCGGTGACCCCAAAAAGCGCTTCCGGAAGAATGCGGCATGATAAAAGGCATTCTAGGCAGCTGCTTAGAATGGCACGGAACTCAGACTCTCACTCTGATGATATCAGGAATTTCGAGAGGGATGTGCGCCTCGTGGGCGGCATCGATGAAGGCTTGCCTTGCTTGCTCTTTCGACGTTCTTCCCTCAGCTACGCCGATGCATACTTCCATGGCATCGAAAAATGCTTTGCCATCAGAGACTGGCCAATACCTGAGAAGCATATCAAGGGCTTCCCGGGTATTTGTAATAGTGTAGAGTTGTCCGCTTTTCTTGCAGACGATCATTACCGGCTGAACCCACTGCGCACTGTCCACGGCCGCCCCCACAACCTATCGGCAAGTTAACACTCGCTGGAATCCTGCGCAGGCGCAAGCGGATTCAGAGGCTGGATTAATTTCTCGTCGATCCAAAAGGCACAGAAGAACGCGGGGAGCACTTACCGACCTCATGCAGTGTTTCGTTCGATAAAGCCTGAACGCAAAGCGGTTTCCGGAGCCTTTGCACGGGAAAGTTCCCGCAGGAATTGATCCATCAAAGGAGAATCTCCAAAGCGCCGATAGTTGCGTTCGGAGGCCAGCGAAAACTCCGGTTTGGTTTGCACCAATCGCGCCATCGCAACCTGGGCTTCCGCCACATCCCCGCGACCTGCCAACAATGCGGTTCGGATCAGCAGGCAATCCGCGTCCTGCGGCGCACGGATCAGGCACTCTCCAATGACGCTGTCTGCCTCTTCCAGACGACCAGCGGCATAAAGTGCCTGGCCGTGGACATAGGTGTAATATTCCGGCGCCATAGGGTGCAGGCGCCGTGCGCGCTCGGCATTGCTTACTGCCTCGCGGTAATCTCCGAAACGGACCTGCGCCTTTGCCAGGGCCATCAGGCTGTCGGGGTCGTTGGGGTTGAATTCCGCCGCGCGACGCGCGGCCTGCATGGCGCCGGGATAATCACCGCTGGCTGCAAGACCGAAGCTCAACACCTGGTAACCGATGGCAAGGTTGGGATCGAGACGGATCGCCTGCCGCGCCTCGCTCAAGCCCGTCTCCACGTCGGCCATCGTGGCTCGCCCGCTTACGGCTTGCGTCATGTCGATGATGTAGGTCATGCCGAGATGGGCTCGTGCCAACGCATATCCCGGATCGAGCTCCAACGCGCGATGATAGAGTGCTCGCGCGGCAAGAAGCGCTTCTTTGTCTTTCGAACCATGTTTGTAACGGTCGCGCGCCTGGAGGACGAGATCATAGGCCTGCAGGTTTTCGGTTGGCCGCTTTGAGGCGCCGGCAACTTCAGATTCGCGAACATACGATACGAGGTGCGAGACAATCTCGGTCGTGAGTTCCGTCTGGACGGCAAAGACGTCTGCGACGCGGCGGTCATAGCTTCTCGACCACAGATGGGCGCCGCTGCGCGTATCAATCAGCTGTGCTACGACGCGAAGCTGATCACCCACTCGCCGCGCGCTGCCTTCCACGATATAGCCGGCATCCAACTTTTCGCCGACTTCGCGAATATCGGCCGCCTCTCCACGCAATGCGAATGTGGAATTGCGAGCGATCACCTGAAGCTCGGGATTGCGTGCCAGTTCCGTGATGATGTCTTCTGTGAGTCCATCGGCAAAATAGTTCTGTCCCGTATCGCCACTCATATTGTCGAAGGGAAGTACGGCAACTGAGGGACGTCGATCCACATCTGCGACGCCGGAAAGCCAGGTGACCCTGTCGGCGATCGTTTCTGTCATCGCTTTCAATCCAGGAACCTGGCTTGCTGCGATGACAAGGAAGAGGACGCTTAGACCAATCGCATAGGGCGCCGCGCCGCGCGACCGGTGCAGGGCGCGCGTGAGCCGCCTGAATCCGCTACCGCTGGCGCCGTCTAACCTGACCGCATATACCTCAAGTTGCTCGGGGATGTTTTTGACTTGCCGGAATCCGATTCTGTGGAAAAGGTCACTACGACCGCGGTCGGCGCTCCGCACGACCGCAGCACTCACAAATATGCTGCCAGGCTCGGCCATGGATTCAAGCCGCGACGCGACGTTGACGCCATCACCAAACATGTCGCCACTATCCTCGATGACATCTCCAAGATTTATACCGAGACGCAGATTGAAAGGGCTTTCGGCAAAGCCGACCTGAATGCCGATAGCCGCATCAAGGGCCTCATTCACGCTTGGAAATGCGGCGAGGAACCCGTCGCCGGCGCTCTTGAAAATCCGGCCACCGTGGCGCTCGACCGACGGTTCGATTATATCGTCGAAAACTGAACGCAGCTCTGCATAGGTCGCCGCCTCGTCCTCGGCCATGAGGCGGCTATATCCGGCGATGTCGCCGGCCATGATCGCAGCGAGCTTTCGTTCCACGTTGAGTCCTCGTTACTCCGGCTGAAGATTACAGCATGGTCGCGATTTCAGCCATTCACAGTTGAGTGCGCCCAAGGTTTCAGCCGTGGATGCGATCTGCACGGCCCTTTTGAAACAGACGTCAGTTTTTTGAAGTTGCGTGTGAGCGTGGCTCTGCCAACACCGGCTGCCTTCGGGTGGGAAGAAAAGGATATCAGCCCTTGCGCTCGGCCGTTCCTGAAATCCATTTTGCCTGCTGCCCGCTCAAAAGGGCGCGATAGCGCTCCTGGCTGGCGGTCAGGTGGGCGCGCATGGCGGCGCGGGCGGCTTCCGGGTCGCTTGCGGAAATCGCCTTCAGGATTGCAAGATGCTCGCGCTGCAGACCTTCCTGATAGTTGCGCGACAGCATGCTGTCGGTACCCCAGGGCGAAGCGACGTCGCAGGGAATTGCCCGCATTCCGAGTGCATCGAGAACCTCGACATAATAGGAGTTGTTCGTGGCAGCCGCAATTGCGCGGTGGAAAGCGAAGTCGCTCTTGCCCGTTGCCTCGCCACGCTCAAGCAGGCGGTCGAATTCGAAGAAAGCTTCGTGGATCTGTGCCTCCTGGGCGGCATTGCGCCTGAGCGCGGCAAGCCCCGCGCTTTCGATCTCGAGCCCCATGCGCACCTCGATCACGTTAAGCGCATGGGAGATCTTGTTGCCGACGTCGAGGGTGATCGAACCGAAGGCAAGCGTCGGGTGGTCCTTGACGAAGACGCCGGCGCCTTGCCGCGCCTCGACGAGCCCATCGGCGGCAAGGGTCGCAATCGCCTCGCGGACAACGGTGCGGCTGACCCCGAAGAGCTCGCCCATCCGGCTCTCCGTCGGCAGCTTCTGGCCGGGCGCGTATTCCCCAGACACGACCTGCGCGCGGATGGCCGAAACCACGCTTTCGGAGAGTTTCGGCCTTCGCTCGATCCTCAAATCAACGACTGCATCGGCCGCCATGTCGCACTCCTATTTGAACGCAGCCGGCAGCCACAGCGAAATGGCCGGGATGTAGGTGACCAGCCCGAGCACCACGAGGCCTGCGCCGTAGAACGGCCAGATCGAGCGCATGGCCTCCCAGACGGAAATCTTGCCGACCGCACAAGCCACGAATTGCACCGCGCCGACTGGAGGCGTGTTCAGCCCGATGCCGAAATTGAGGATCATGATCACGCCGAAATGCACCGGATCGACGCCGTAGGCCTGCGCCACCGGCAGGAAGATCGGTGTGCAGATGATGATCGTCGGTCCCATGTCCATGAAGGTGCCGAGCACAAGCATCAAAACATTGAGCAGGAGCAGCACAGTCAGTGGATCGTCGGCTACGGCCTTCATCCAGACCACCAGCGACGCGGGCACCTTGAGGAAGGCCATCAGCCAGGAAAAAGCGGCGGCGGTGCCGATGATCAAAAGCACCATTGCCGTCGTGCGCACGGCGCCTTGCGTGGCGTGGACGAAGTCTCTCCAGCTCATCTGGCGGTAGACGAAGACGGTTACCAGCAGCGCGTAGAGCACAGCGATGCACGAGCTTTCCGTCGCCGTGAAGATGCCGGACCTCACCCCGCCGAAGATGATGGCGATCAGCAGGAGCCCAGGCAATGCGACAGCGAGCAGATGCGCCACCATGGTAAAGCCGGGGAACGGCTCCGTCGGATAGCCGCGCGAGCGCGCGACGATGTAGGCAGTCACCATGAGTGCAGCTGCAAGCAAAAGGCCTGGCAGTATGCCTGCGGTGAACAGGTCGGCGATGGATATCTTACCGCCGGCAGAGATCGAATAGATGATCATGTTGTGGGAGGGCGGCAGAAGCAGCGCGATCAGCGCCGCCATCGAAGTGACGTTGACGGCGTAGTCGGCGCCATAGCCGCGCTGCTTCATCTGCGGGATCATCAGGCCACCGACAGCTGCGGCTTCCGCCACCGCCGAACCGGAAATGCCGCCGAACAAGGTCGCAGTGACGATGTTCACCTGGCCGAGGCCGCCGCGCATGTGGCCGACGAGGGAAGCAGCGAAGGAGACGATGCGGCTCGCGATGCCACCGCGCACCATCAGGTCGCCGGCGTAGATGAAGAAGGGGATGGCGAGCAGCGAAAACACGCTCATGCCGGAATTGAGCCGCTGGAAGACGACCAGCGGCGGCAGCCCCATGTAGACTACCGTGGCGAAGCTGGCGACCCCGAGGCAAAAAGCGATCGGCGTACCTATCAGCATCAGAGTGGTGAAGACACCGAACAAGATCCAGAGTTCCATCGCACTACACTTTCAAATTGACGTTCGGGTCGGCATTGATGTTTTCGATCTCGACGGCGATCTCGGCCGGCAAAACCTCGTCCAGCGCATCGTCGATCGGTTCGCCGGCAAGGCGGAGCACGATGCGCTCCAGCGAGAAGATCACGGCCAGCACACCGCCACCGGCGAGCGGCAGATAGTCGAACGCGCCGGAAATACCCAAGGACGGCAAGGTGGTGTTCCAGGTCAGGCTCATGAGCGCACCGCCGTACCAGATCATGCCGGCGCCGAAGGCGAGAATGACCACGTCCGAGATCATGCGCAGGACGCGCTTGCCGGATTTAGGCAGCACGTAGAGCAGCACGTCGAAACCGAGATGGTTGTTCTCCCGGATGCCGACGGCAGCGCCGAGGAAGATGAACCAACTCATCAGCATGACGGATCCCGGCTCCGTCCAACTCGGCGAGTCGTTCAGCACGTAGCGGCAAAATACCTGCCAGGCGACGAAGGCCGTCATCAGCACCAGGCCGGCGCCGGCGAGCCACAGGGCGGCGTTGCTCAGGCGGGCCAGGAAGTTGACGGCGGGTGTTAGGCTATTCGACATAAAGGACCTCGTCGAATTGGGCGATCACTCTCCCTTATCGGGACGATCGATGGAAGATATGCGCGAAACGGCGAGGGAACCGGGGTGGATGTGACCGCCCACCCCGGTCGTTACGTCGCCTTCCCGCAAAAAAGGGAGGCAAGGTGCGACTACTGCACCGCCTTTACATCCTCGACCATCTTCTTCAGTACGTCGTCGGTGACGTGCTTCTCGTAAACCGGGGCCATGGCGTCGATGAAGCCCTGCTTGTCCGGCGTGGTGATCTGCGCGCCGAGCTTTTCGACGTTGGCGCGCGATTCAGCGACCTTGGCTGCCCAAAGCTCGCGCTGCTTTGCGACGCTGTCCTTGGCTGCCTGTTTGAAGATCTCCTGATCCTCCGGCGTCAGTTTGTCGAACGCGACCTTGTTCATGACGAAGACCTCCGGCAGGATCGTGTGTTCGTCAAGCGAGTAGTTCTTCGCCACTTCGGCGTGCTTGGCGGTGTCGTAGCTCGGGAAGTTGTTTTCCGCGCCGTCGATGACGCCCGTTTCGATCGCCGAGTACACTTCGCCATAGGGCATCGGCGTGGCGTTGGCGCCGAGGGCCGCCACCATGTCAACGAAGATGTCGGACTGGATAACGCGGAACTTCAGGCCTTTCATGTCGGCGACCGTGCTGATCGGCTTCGTCTTGTTGTAGAACGACCGCGCGCCGGCGTCATAATATGCCAGTACCACGAGGCCGGCCGGTTCGAATGCCTTCTTGATCTGGTCGCCGATCGCGCCGTCCATGACCTTGTGCATGTGCTCTTCCGAACGGAAGACATAGGGAAGCGCCGGAACGATGGTTTCCTTCACCGTCCCGTTGAACGGCGCCATCGAGATGCGGTTCAGCTCGATCACGCCCGAACGCACCTGCTCGATCGTGTCCTTCTCCTCGCCGAGCTGGGCGGAATGATAGACTTCGACCGAATAGCGGCCCTTTGTGCGCTCCTTCACCAGCTCGCCGAAATATTTGACGCCCTCGACGGTGGGATAGCCGTCCGGATGCGTATCGGACGACTTCAGCACCGTTTGAGCGCTGGCCGCGCTGCTCATGAACGAGGCGGCAACCATAAGACCCGCCGCCAGTTTAACTAAGTTTTTCATGCTTTCCTCCCGTTTTGCATGACGATTTAATTTTTCAGCCGGTACGTCTTCTTTGCGCGCCTAAGGAAGGCCGTCGCAAAGCTTTCGTCCTCCTTCCCGTGATCTTCCGCGACCGGACGCTGGTGGTCCGCCGCGATTGAGAAGTTTCACGGAATTAGAAAAGGGCTCATCGAGGGCATAACGCGCTGTTTACCTCTGCATAGAGGCGCGTGCGCTCGTCTCCTGGATACAGAAGATTTGGATCGATCAGCCCCCTCATTTTGCCGCTCCTCCAACCGGCCCATTATGGCTAGAACCAGCAAGGTGTAATGTCAACATACAAAACCTACGCACTTGTATGATGAATTTTTTGGGCCGCCGCGCCGGTTTCTCATCTTCAGGCGCGGGAGAAAACAGGCAGAGGAAGTTGGAGACGCGGCCCTATCGAAGACATTGACAAGCAGGTGAATGCGGGCATTCCTGTATCGCCCACTGAAGGGCTGACGGAGAGACTGAGATGGCAAAATTGCGCATCGGGCTGATCGGTCTCGGCATGGCAGCAGCGCCGCATGCCAAGGGGCTGCTCGATCTTAAGGATAGGGTGGAGGTCGCTGCCGCCTTCAGTCCGACGCCTGCGAGGCGGCAAGCATTTTCAGAAACTTACGGTTTTGCGACTTGCGAGGACGCCGAGACAATATTCGCCGACCCGTCGATAGCCGCGGTCATGATCCTGACACCGCCCAATACGCATCTTAAGCTGGTGCGGCGGGCAGCCGAAGCAAACAAGCATGTGCTTCTCGAAAAGCCGCTGGAGATCACACAGGAGCGGGCGAGGGCGCTGGTCGAGGTGACGGAGCATGCCGGCATAAAGCTTGGCATCGTGCTTCAGCATCGCTTTCGTCCGGTCAGTATTGCACTTGCCGCACTGATCCATGAAGGGCGCCTCGGCGAGATCGTCAGCGCTTCGGCGCGTCTCCACAACTGGCGGCCGCAAAGCTATTATGACCAGCCGGGACGCGGCACGCGGGCTCGCGATGGTGGCGGCGTGCTTCTCACCCAGGCCATACACACACTTGACCTTCTGGTTTCGCTCGCCGGCCTTCCGGAGGAGGTCAGAGCCTATACGGCAACCAGCAAGGTGCACCGCATGGAGACGGAAGATCTGGCGGTGGCGGCCGTTCGCTTCGCAAGCGGAGCAATAGGCACGGTCAGCGCTACCACCTGTGCCTACCCCGGTTATCCGGACGAGATCGACGTCATCGGCACGCGCGGCATGGCCCGCCTTGACGGGCGGCGTCTTGCCGCTTCCTTCCACGATGGAACCGAAATCTCAATCGAAGACGAAGCAGCAGGCGGTGCCGGCGCCGATCCTATGGCCTTCCCCCACGACCATCATCGCTCCGTGCTAGCCGATTTTCTCGATGCCGTTGAGGATGGACGCGAGCCGTGCGTCAACGGGCGCGAGGCACTGAAGGTTCACCGCCTCATTGACGCCATTCTCGCCGCCGCTCAAAGCGGCCAGTCGGAACATCTGTAAGCTTCCGCGAGTGTCAAGCCGGCAGGGCAAGCTCCGTTTGGTGCTGCTTGGCACTGGTTCAGGAACTATCCTTCTTCGCCGGAGTTGTGCGTGGAAAGGAGAAACCGACATGCCAGCAAAATCCAAAGCACAGCAGAAGGCGGCTGGAGCAGCCCTCTCCGCAAAGCGAGGCGAAACACCGAAAAGCGAACTCAAGGGGGCTTCCAAGCAGATGGTCAAATCCATGAGCGAGAAACAGCTCGAGGAGTTTGCCGCGACCAAGACCAAAGGAAAGCCAGAACACGCGTCCCGGAAGGGGTAGATAACTGCGTCAAAGACGACCTCGGTCATAACGCAATCGGTAAATGGCTCGAACTCGCGGCGCTATAAACCGGTGCCGCGACTGCCGTTGTCTCAGGTCGGTAAACCGTAGCCTTTCCAAAATACCCCCTACAAGGAGACAATCGTTGCGCCGGTTTCCACGCTAAAACAGCTTGAAAGAGGCTGATAATGCAGGAAAATCTGCGCGCCGGCTCACCGATGCCTTGCGCTTAAAAATATCCGATCGGCCCCTATTCGTCCCTAGCCCCGTTTTCTGCGCTGAGTCTGCGGGTTTTCCCGTCGAGCAGTCATAGTGTCGGTGGCCTTCATTCCCGGCATCTCCGGCGAGCTTTTCCGCCAGTTCGCCGTGTCGGTATCCTCGTCGGCTGTCGCCTGCTTGACGGCCAGGTGAAGTCGAACCGCCTTGCTCGTGATGCGCTATGGCGGCAAACGCAAGCAAGGGATTACCCGCGTGCCGTTTTGTTCTGCCCTTCGAACCATCCGGTAATGGCGTCGAGGCGCCGTTCCACTCTCGTTTTGCGGCCTGTCGAGCGGTGGAGTTCGGCAAGGCTTTGCGTGGCCTTCAATTCCCAGGTCTTTGCGCCCTGTTTTTGAGCGAAGGCGGCCGATTTGCGGAACGCGCGCTCAGCGGAGTGAGCATCGCCTTTAAGGTAGAGGCCGGCCACCCCTCCGAGGCGGAGCAGTTCCGCTGTAAAATAATGCTCACCTGTCTTCTTGGTCAGCGCCAGCGCCTCATCGATGACGCGGGCGGCACCTTCGAATTCGCCAAGCGCGAGGTTTGCTTCTGCCAGCAGGCCGAGATAGCAGGGCTTGTCTATCTGCTGTTCGCCGAGGTTGTCGCAGGTGCCGCGCATCTGCTTTAAGCCCCGGCCATCGTGATGCGCATGAACCATCGCCCAGCCCTGAAAGAATGATGCGAGGTTCGCCCATAGCTGAAAGCCGTTCGCCTTGGCGAGCGGCCCCAACTCGTCCACCATTGCCTGCAAGGCGGCCACGTCCTTGCGCAGAGCCATAAGAACGCAGCCGTTTCCAAGCCAGCCCGCCAACTGGTAATCGGATTGCTGGCGCGCGCCCTGCTCGGCCTCGTGATAAAGCATGATGGCGCGCTCGTGATGTCCAAGCAGATGCAGTGTCCATGACAGATAGATCATCGTCATGTTCGGAAAATCGCTGCCGACCTCATCGGCCTTCGCGCGATAATCGAGAGCCTCCTCCAGATATTGCCGGGCCTCTTCGAGCTTGCCCTGCGAAAAGAGGCACATGCCCTTGAATTGCATGCCGAGGACGAGCGCTTTCAAATTCTGTTGCTGACGCCCCATATCGAGCAGCTGGTCGCTTGCCCATTCCGCATCGGCGAACCGCGCTGAGTTCAAGGCGGTACCAAACAGCCCGTCCAGTGCGCGGATACCCGCTTCCGGATCGCCGAGACTTTCGCTCAAAGACATGACATTGCGATAGGCCGCGCTTCCTTCGAGCGTGACGTGGCCGAACGTGGCATAAAGCACATCGCCGCGTTCGAGTTCGAGCCTGAGGCATTTTTGGTCACGTTCCCGCGATGGCGGCAATTTTTGAAGGCACTCCAGCCCGTTTGCGAACATATTGGCGGCCTCGACTTTTGCCCAGGTGGCGCCCGTCTTGCGGCCGGCGGTGAGCCAGCAATCGGCTGCCCGCTGGTAGAGCCCGGCCGCAGCGAGATGTTGTGCAAGGACTTCCGGATGCTCGGCCGCCTGTCTTGGATAGAGCTTTTCGATCCCTTCGGCGACAAGCTGGTGCAATTGTCGGCGGCGATCGCGCAGGAGGGTAGCCTGGGCTGCCTCTTGCAGGAGGGCATGGGTAAAACTGTAGCTCGGCCAGTTGATCGCCGGTTGCGGCGCGATCAGCCCGGCTTGGATCAGGCGATCCAGGATCGAAACCAGAGCCTCTTCGGACAGGCCGGAAAGATGCGCAAGCAGCCCGATGTTGAACACTCTGCCGATGACCGCCGCCATTTGCGCGATCATCTTGCCGTTCCCCAGCTTGTCGAGGCGAGAGAGCAGGAAAGACTGCAACGTCACCGGTATGTCCGCCGCCGCATCCGGTCCTTCCTTCAATATGCTGGCAGCATGGCCGTCGGCGACTGCGCGGCACAGTTCCTCGACATAGAGCGGCACCCCTTCGGCCCTGGCGAGAACGAAATCGTTGGCGGCATCGGTCATAGTGCTGCCCTCTGCCAGCACGCGGCAAAGCGCCTGGGCTTCGAACCGGGTCAGCCGCTTTAGCCGGAGCCCATGAAGCGATGGATTTTTCAAAGGCGCCTGCAGCGCTGCCTCGCGCGAGGTGACGACGATCAGCATGGGCGCGAACCGCACTTCATCGATCAGCGCTTTCAGCACGTCGCCGGAGGAGGGGTCGATCCATTGTTCGTCCTCGATCGTCAGCCACAGCGGGTCGGCCTGCGACATGCCCTGCAGCCATTCGACGAAAAAGCGGCGCACGATCGTCTGCTGCTCTTTCGATGTCAGGTCCGGCAAGGAATAATCCGTTTGCTCGATCGCCAGCAGTCGCGAAAACACGGGCAGCGTTTGGGAAAGCGGAATATCGCTGGAGGCCAGGATCGTCTCCAACAGTTCCACATTCGCCTTTGCCGGCGCGGCATCGTTGATCCCCGCATGACGCTTCAGCAGATCCAGAAACGGATACAAGGCGCTGTTGGAATAGGCCGGCGCACATTGAAGCGTCAAAGCCTTAAAGTGCGAAGCGCGTGAGCGCGCCTCGAAAATCAGCCGCGATTTGCCGATGCCCGCTTCCCCCGAGATCAGGATCGCCCGTCCGCTCTTTTCAGCCACGATCCCGTCTGCAAGCTCACGCAGGCGGTCGAGTTCGGCGCGCCTGCCGACAAGCTTCGTCAAGTGGGTTCTTTTTTCGAACCGGTTTTCCAGCCTTCGCGCCTTGTCGACACGCCAGATTCGCACCGGATCGCCGAACCCCTTCAACGACTTCGCACCGAGATCGACAAAATCGAAAGCTCCGTTGGCGGCGTCGCGGGTCTTCTGGTCGGCAAGAATTGTCTGAGGGGCGGCCAATGTCTGCAGCCGCTGGGCAAGATTTGGCACCGGCCCGAAGGCGACAGTCGACACGCCGGCGGGCGCTCCAGCGAAATCGCCGACAACCACAAGCCCGCTTGCAATTCCGATGCGGATCTGCAACCGGGATCCGTCAGGCGTTTCAATCTGCGGCATCGCCTGTATGAGGCTGAAGCCGAGCCTGATCGCGCGTTCCGCGTCATCCTCTTCCGCTGTCGGATAGCCGAACAAGGCCTGCAGCGCGTCGCCGATATAGTTGGCGGTGAACCCACTATGCGCATGCACGAGTGCGGCGCATCGGTTGAGATAGGTTTGTGTCAGGTTGCTGAAGTCTTCGGGATCGAGGCGCGCGGCATATTCCGTCGAACCGACCAGGTCGCAGAACAGGATGGTCAGCGGCCTTCGTTCCACGGGCACCATCGGCCGCTGACGCGGCTCGTGGGCATCGTCCAGCTGTGCGATGGCGGAGAGGATTTTTCGGCGCGGACCGAGAGGGATTCCAAGCTCTTTGAGGTCATCGTCGGACAAAAGACGAAGCGTGTCGAAATCAATCTGCGCCTGCGCAAAAGCTTCCCCAAGCCGACTGAGGCCGAGCGTGTTCAACCATTTTGAAACCTCGTCCATCGAATTTTCTGCCCCAAATCCGTCCTTCGGCATTCACGCTGATCTGCTGAGGTCAATCGCAATCACGCCGCCGGTGTCGTCGTCCTGCGGCGTCCCATTCATATTACATGGAGCACTGAGTAAAGCGGAATATTCAACTCGTCTAAATTTAGCAATTTCTTTCTTATTATTTCAATATAATGTACTCTAGCGTCAGTTGGGGACTTCATCAAACAGTGCATCGCGAGTGCGGCGGCTTCGGGCCCAGTCGAACGACCTATGCTGATGGGGAGAGAAGAGATGTTCGGCAGTAACCTCGCAACCTCTTCGCTGCGCAAGGCATCTGCCGATCTTCAATCGAGGGGCGATCAACAGGAGGGAAACGTGGCTATTCTTCGAAAAGAGAAATGGGCGACCAATATACCTGCTGCATTCATGCTGGCGGCGGCTTCCGCGATCTGGCTGATATCCGATCGACCGGCGTTGGCCGTGGACCCAGTCTGCGACGACCCCACCGCCAAGAACTGGACATACCCGATTACGAACCCCGAACCGGCCGAACGGCAAGCGATTATGGATCTGATCCACCGGTATTACTGGGCGCTGGACGAAAAGAATGCAGCCGCCATTGCCGAGATGTTTACGCGCGATGCGAACTATCAGGTCTGCAGCGGAGGCGGAGGGCTCAAGCGCGACAGGCGCAAGGGGCCGGACGAAGTGGCGACCTATTTCAAGAACCTTTTTAGCAACCTCGATCATGCAGAATCGCGCGTCCGGCACTTTGAAAGCAATACGCTCCTGAACATTGTCGATCCGAATGCCCCGGGGACGGTTGAAGCAAAGTCTGCCATGCTGGCAGTCATCCAGCGGGCTGACAACGAAGTGCCTACGCTCGACTATGCCGCGGTTTTAAGGGCGGTTTTCGTCAAGGAGAACGGTGCCTGGAAGTTCGACATGCTAACGCTCATCACCGACGAGCCGAAGGTCATGGTGCGAGCACGATGAGGGAGAGCTGTTCGAGACGGGGGTCTGTGCCGGAGGAGTAGGAAATGGGTGTGAGGACGATCGGCTTCGCATTCATGATCGGCGCCGTTGCATTTGCCCTCGCCAATGCATCGGATCAAGACGTCGCTGGCGAACTGCCCGACGAAAGGTTCGCCGAAACCGTGCATCGTTGGAACGGTGCCTTCCTCTGGGAGCCGGCATCGGCCAGCACCAACATCACGACCCGGTTCGGTGACGAGGTCCGTGCGGTTTTCGGGCCGATCCCGGACGCAGATTGCGCCGGCGGGGGTGCGAAAACGATCCCGCTCGAAGTCGACGGCAATATCGTCGACCTGCAACCAAACCCCAACAAGGCGGGCAATCCGCTGGAATTCGAACACCGGGATGCGGACGGCACCCTAGTCAAGTGGACGGCAAGCATTCCAAAATGCGATAAGCCGTCACTTGCCGGCAACGTCACTTACTGCGGCTTGAATTCGCGTCTGAACCGCGTCGTGAAAGGCAATGTGGAATGGCTTTTCTTGTGCCGCAAATCCAATGCCAGCCTGGAGCTTGAGCCTGATCCTTATTGGCAGCGGTCAAATCCGAAATTCTCGCGCTTCGGCTCGATCGGGTTCAACAGGGGCACCGGCGAGATCGTGTTCTTCGACGGCCGCAAGGACCAGGAGGTGTTCGACTGGTCAAAGCCGTTCGTTCCGCCGGGCGGTCGGTCATATTCCGACACAGCCGGGCGGGCGGCGGCAGAAGCGCTTTACGATCAGACGTTTCAAATTGAATGTTCGGCATGCCACGACAACAAGAATCCCTACGTCATCAACCCGCATATCGGACAGGCAAGAGTTGGTTATCCGGACGGCAAAAATGATCCGAGAGCCCGGGCCTTCAGCCTCGGCGCCTATCTTCCAAGACTACCCCGCGATGAGAGGACGCCCTTTCGCGTCATCGGGTCCGGCTATACCAGCACCTATGCGGCCGAACTGAAG
Source organism: Rhizobium mongolense USDA 1844 (assembly GCF_000419765.1). Classification (GTDB taxonomy): domain Bacteria; phylum Pseudomonadota; class Alphaproteobacteria; order Rhizobiales; family Rhizobiaceae; genus Rhizobium; species Rhizobium mongolense. Next base: position 73,940 of record NZ_ATTQ01000012.1, read on the forward strand.
AACGCAAGCACGGTACGAGATCCGAACGGCGACTGCACGGAGTGCCACACGCTGACGACGCAGACGACCGGGCAGCGTCTCGCACCTGACGCGGTTGGGCGTGAGCCGTTCATTTCCAATCCCAGCTGGGCGCAGCTTCTAAAGCTTCGCGCCGAGAAGGAAAATTACCGGCAAGTGGATCTGCACCGGACGGAATGGGCACGGCGCTCGGGCGGCGGCAGAATTCATCCATGGATGGTTCCGGCAAACGGTAACGATGTATCCGGCCACTCATCGCAGATCAGCCTTGACGCCTGGCGCGAGCTCAGCGATTGCCTATGGGGCAGCGGCGGGCCGGAATGCGGCTACCGGCCGCTCTACACGCCCTGTCCCGCTCCGGGAAAAGGGGCGGGCGGTGACGGATCGGCTCCGGGCGACCTCGCTGTCACCGTTTTGCCGCCGGACCCCGGCCTCCCCGCGCGGCGTATTCGTGTGAGCTGGAAGTACCTCAACAGCTACGGCGAAGTCCCCGGCCGAGACGACGTGCGGTTCAACATGGCCGTCAGGGAGAGCCTCATTCCTGCAGCAGGCGAAAAGCCGCATGCGAAGGACTATCCAAGTTTGAATGAAGCGATGGGCAAAGATTTCCGGGCGCTTCGCCCGAAGGTCGGGTTGTCCGGTTCGGCACGACTGATGCAGGACGCCTCCTATCTCGGACACGCACGATATTCCGAGCCGTCGAGTTCTATGGAACCCCGGGAATACCGGCTGGACTTTCCCGGCACCTGCAATCGCCGATATGCGATCCGCATCCTTCCGAAGAGATTTTGCTTCGACCAAAGCAATGTTGCCTTTGGCTTCGAGGACTATCTGTTTTTAGCGGATGTGCGATGCGATTGATGGCCGCGACTGGAGCTGCGGCCATCTCTTGGGTTCAGGATGGCATGACCCGATCGCAGGCAAGATCGCGGCAGCGCCTGATGCCCATGGCAGTGATCAGCGCGCCAGCCACGGCGGCTGCGACCGGGACGATCAGCGCCGTTTGAAGCGATACCAGCCGGGCTTCGGCAGATGTGGCTTCGCCAAGAACATAGGCGCCGATGGCACTTGCACCCGACAGGCCGAGGGCTGCGCCGAACTGAAAGGCGGTATTGACCAGACCGCCGGCCAGCCCCTGTTCGTGTTCATGAATGCCGTCGGTGGCAGCGATTGTCAGCGGGCTGTAGGCGATCGAGAAGGCCAGTCCGAGCAAAAGCATGCTTGGGAAGATTGCGGCATATGTCCAGTCAAGCTCCATCCGCAACAGCAATGCGTAGGAGATGGCGGCAAGAACGAAGCCTGCGAAGATAACGCGGTCGTTTCCGAAGCGATCGACAAGCCTGGGCGTGAGGATCGGAGCGACGACCGCGTCGATACCGATCACAAGCATCGCAATGCTGGTCTGCATCGGCGTCCAGCCAAGCAGCTCCTGGAGATAGAGAGTCGCGATAAACTGGAAGCCGAAGAACGACCCGGCAAACAGCAGCGCTCCGAGGTTCGACCGGACGAGGGAGCCGGAGCGGAATATTCCGAAACGCACGAGCGGCGCGGCGGACAGGCGCTCGATCAGGAAGAAGGCAAGCCACAGGGCCGCGCTCACGCCGAATATGCCCAGCGTCCATGCCAAGTTCTGGTCGGGATGTTCGAGGCGGGTCACGCCATGAACCGCAAGCAGCATCGCTGCTGTGAGCGTAACGGCGCCTGGGATGTCGAAGCGCTCCCTGGTGGCTCTAGACTGCCTGTCGGCGATGAGCCTGATCGCGGCGACAAAGATGAGGAGCGCCAGGATCACCGGCGCAAAGAACACCCAGCGCCAGTCGATTGCAGCAAGCAATCCGCCCAGGACGAGCCCGAGCGAGAAACCGGCGGAAGCCGTGGAGGCGTAGATGGTCACTGCGCGGTTGCGCTGGGGGCCCTCCGGAAAATTCGTCGCGACGAGCGCCAGGCCCGCCGGTGTCATGAATGCCGAGGCAGCGCCTGTGACGAAGCGGGCCAACAGGAGCATCCAGCCCTCCGTCGCAAGGCCGCCGAGTCCGGAGAATGCAATGAAGACGGCAAGTGCGGAAAGGAAGACCCGGCGTTTGCCGAAAATGTCCGCAGCACGGCCGCCGAGCAGCATGAAACCGGCATAGCCCAGCACATAGGCGCTCACCACGCCACTGAGCGTGGTTGTCGTCAGATTAAGATCGGCCCGGATTGCCGGAAGCGCGATATTGAGCATGGCAACATCGATGCCCTCAAGAAAGATGGCTCCGCAGAGGACGATCAGCGTCGCTGCGGCACGCGGCGTCATAGGTGCGGCGCCGGCTTCGGAAGAAGAAAGGGTCGTGGACATAAGCATGGTCCTTCGTTGACGATGAAGAGAGTGAGTGACTTTTCGTCAGTCAGTTCTCTCTTGTAACCGTCAAACAATTAGGTCATGCTTCGGACCCATGAAAGAAGGCACTTTAAACTCACCGAGTAACCTTTGCAGCAGCGAGGCGGATTACGACGTCCTGCAATGGGATGTGCGCGAAGGCTGCGAGGTGCGGCAGATCCTCGATCGGATCGCCGATAAATGGTCGCTGCTGGTGATCGCTCTTCTGGAAAAGCGCACGCTCCGCTTCACGCAATTGCGCAACAGCATCGAAGGCATCAGCCAGCGCATGCTGACGACCACCTTGCGCAACCTCGAACGCGACGGAATTATCGAGCGAACGGTCTATCCCGTCGTGCCGCCGCGTGTGGAATATGCGCTGTCGCCCCTCGGCTGCACGCTGCACGAAACCATCCGTGCGCTGGTGGGGTGGACGGAATCGAACCAGGCTGAAATTCTGGCGGCCCGAGCCCGTTATGACGCCAAGGCAGCCAGCGCTGGTGAAAGGTGATTTGCCGATGCCGACTGAACATCCGACTTCGCCTGTAAGGGCGACGCTTACTTCCATCGATCGCTTCTGTCGCGCCGTCTTCATTGCAGCGGGTGCTGACGAGGCTACCAGCGATGGAGCGACGCGGGCGATGATGCATGGGACGCGGCTCGGCATCGACAGCCACGGTGTTAGGCTCTTGCCGCATTATGTCAAAGGCTTGATCGAAGGCCGCATCAACCGGCAGCCGAAAGTGGCGCTTGCTTCGGCATTCGGAGCGGTCGGTGTGCTCGACGCCGATAATGGCCATGGAGGGCTTGCGACCTTCGTGGCGATGGATCATGCGGTCGATTTTGCCGACCGTCATGGCATCAGCGCTGTGGCCATCCGCAATTCCTCGCATTTCGGGCCGGCCGGCGCCTATGCGCTTCAGGCGGCCCGGCGGAGCTTTATCGGTCTTGCGTTCTGCAATTCCGACAGTTTTGTCCGCTTGCATGACGGCGCGATGCGCTTTCACGGCACCAATCCGATCGCCTGTGCGGTGCCGGTTCCCAACGACAATCCCTGGCTCTTCGACATGGCCACCAGCGCGGTACCTTATAACCGCGTTCAGCTTTACAGGAGCCTTGGAAAGAGTTTGCCGGCCGGTACGGCTTCGGATAGCCGCGGCTACGATACCACCGACCCGGAAGAGGCCGATATGCTGGCGCCGCTTGGCGGTGAATTCGGCTTCAAGGGGGCAGGGTTGGCCGGAATCTCCGAAATCCTCAGCGCCGTCCTGACCGGCATGAAATTGAGCTTCGACATCGCGCCAATGCCCGGTCCGGACTTCTCGGCACCGCGCGGACTGGGTGCCTTCGTGCTGGCGATGAAGCCCGAGGCTTTCCTGGACAGAAAACGGTTCGACGCTGCCATGACGCGTTATCTGGAGACGCTGCGCAATTCGCCGGCCCGCGATGACTTGAACGTCATGGCGCCAGGCGACCGCGAATGGAAAGTCGCCGAGGACCGCGAGAAAAATGGTGTCGAACTCGACCCTGCCACAGCGGAATCCTTTGCGGCGCTTGCCGCACGTTACGCTCTGAAGCCGCCGTTCGGTCCATAGAGCCCGTCCTTGCGGCGGATTGACGCACAGGACGATCAATGTTACGAATGGATGAATTGGTCAGGCCACTTGGCCAATTGCGCGTTTGAGGAGAAGCGCGCAAGGGAGGCTAGATGTTTTCGGCTGTTGAATCGCGCCGCCTTTACCGGCAGGTGGCGGACCAAATTCGTTCGATGATTGCGACTGGCGAACTGGCCGTTGGACAGCGCCTCCCGCCGGAGCGCGAACTGGCCGAAAAGCTGGCGGTCTCGCGTCCGACCATTCGCGAAGCATTGATCGTGCTGGAAGTGGAAGGGCTCGTGCATATCCGCATGGGCTCGGGAATTTATGTCGCCCGCAGGCACACCGTTCAGCCCGCTCAGCCGGAGCGCGAACCGTTCGAAGGGCCCTTCGAGCTGCTACAAGCCCGCTCCATCATCGAATGCGCGATCGCCGAGGAGGCTGCGCAGCGAGCAACCTCAAGCCACATTGCCGTGCTCGACGAGAACCTGCAGCAGATGGCAAGCGTTGTGAACGATACCGATGCGGCGCTCGGAATCGACCGCGCCTTCCACACGGCAATTGCCGGCATCGTCGGAAATGCCGCGCTCATCCGCTTCACCGGCGAGATCTACGATCAGCGCATGACGCCGTATTTCGAGAAGCTGGCAAGCCATTTCGAGGGACCGGATTCCTGGACGCGCGCGATGGAGGAGCATCGCGCCATCAGAGATGCGATCGCCGCCAATGACCCCGCAGCCGCCAAACAGGCCATGCGGACGCATCTCGACAGATCGCAGAAGAGATTTTCCGAAGGCTTCGGGGAGGAGCTGTTCGGGGAAGACGAAGGCGGCCGCGCTGCGGCCCGGAGAAATGCAAAGATCTAACGCAAGCTCGGGAGGAAAGAGCGATGAAGATCAGACTGGCTACGATAGTTTGCACCGCAGCCGCCATCATGGCGACGACGGTGGTCGCACATGCACAGACGGTCCTGAAATGGGCCCATGTTTATGAAACGTCCGAACCCTTCCACACGGATTCGGTCTGGGCATCCGAGGAGATCAACAAGCGCACCGGCGGGCGCTACAAGATCGAGGTCTATCCCGCGTCACAGCTTGGCAAGGAAGCAGACATCAACCAGGGACTGAAGCTCGGCACCGTCGATATCATCATTTCCGGCTCGAGCTTTGCCGCCCGCGATTACAAGCCGATCGGCGTCACCTACTATCCCTATATCTTCCGCGGCCCCGAACATCTGATCGCCTACACCAAAAGCGATGTCTTCAAGCGCCTTGCCCAGGGCTACGAAGACAAGACCGGCAACCATATTGCTGCCGTCAGCTATTACGGCACGCGCCAGACGACCTCGAACAAGCCGATCGCCAAATGCGCCGACATGCAGGGTCTCAAAATCCGCGTTCCCGACGTTCCGGCCTATCTCGCCATGCCGCGCGCCTGCGGCGCAAACACGACGCCGATCGCCTTTGCCGAGGTCTATCTTGCGCTTCAGAACGGCACGGTCGAGGCACAGGAAAATCCGCTGACGACGATTGAGGCGAAGAAGTTCTACGAAGTTCAGAAGAACATCATCCTGACCGGCCATATCGTCGATCATCTGAACACCGTGGTTTCCAAGACCCTGTGGTCGAGCCTTTCTGCCGAGGACAAGACAATCTTCGAGACCGTGATGCGGGAAGCTGCAGAGCGCACCACGAAGACAATCGAAGGACGGGAAAAGGGCCTCATCGCCACCTTCAAGGAGAAGGGGCTCAACGTGACGGAAGTCGACAAGGCCGACTTCGAGAAGGCAGTTGCCGAGAAGGTGGCCTTCGAGGATTTCGGCTACGAAAAGACCGACTGGGAAGCCATCCGCGCTATCCAATAATCGCAAAGAATGCGGCGCCATTGAGCGCCGCATCCTCCTTTCCGGCGAAAACGGACGTTCCCCATGTCGCAAGAAGTCCACACCCAGATCACCCCAGACGAGATTGCCCATACGTTCGAAGGCGCGGCTCCGACCGCAAAAGCCTCGGATTATGCCCCGGAGGACTGGATCACGCTGATCGTCTTCTGGCTCATGGCCGGCTGCGTCTTTCTGCAGTTCTTTACGCGCTATGTATTGAACGACAGCTATGCCTGGACGGAAGAGATCGCCATCAACTGCTTGATCGGCGTCGTCTTCCTCGGTTCGGTCATGTGCGTGCGCACCTCGCGCCACATCCAGGTGGACGTGTTCTACCACTACATGCCGCAGCGGATGGCGAGGATCCTTGCCAGCTTCGTCGATGTCGTCCGTATCGGCTTCTTTGCCTACGCCTGCCATCTGATGTGGCGTTATGTGCAGATTGTCGCCGGGGAGGAGATGGTAACCATCGCGCTGCCGCGCAACATCGTTTTTTACAGCGTCTTTGCCGCATTCGTCCTGATGCTGCTGCGCGCCATCCTGGTCTTCGTTGCCAATATGCGCCGCGGCTACTCCGTTCTGGAGCGGCCCGAGGAATTCCAGAAAATCGAGGATTGATCACATGCTCCTGCTTGTCGGCTCGTTTCTCCTGCTGATGGTCATCGGCGTGCCCGTCGCGATCTCGATGGCGACCGCCTCGGTGCTCTATATCGTTCTTTACGGCGTCGCGCCCGACATCATCGTCGCCCAGCGAATGATCGCCGGCGTCGAGAGCTTTCCGCTGCTTGCCGTTCCCTTCTTCATTCTCGCCGGCAACCTAATGAATTCGGCAGGGGTGACCGGACGTATCTACTCGTTTGCGGTCGCCCTCGTCGGCTGGATGAAGGGTGGCCTCGCGCAGGTCAACATCATCGGCTCTGTCATCTTCTCCGGCATGTCCGGAACCGCGCTTGCGGATGCCGCCGGGATCGGCACCATCGAGATCAAGGCAATGAAGGACCACGGCTACCCGGTTGAAGCAGCCGTCGGTGTCACCGCGGCTTCGGCAACGCTCGGCCCGATCTTCCCGCCGTCTCTGCCCTTTGTCATCTACGGCATGATGGCGAACGTCTCGATCGGCGCCCTGTTCATGGCCGGCATTCTGCCCGGCATCGTCATGACTGTTCTGATGATGGTGACCGTTGCCGCATTCGCCTATGCGCGGAGCTGGGGTTCGGACGCACCCTTCGATGTCAGGCAGCTTCTATCGGCGTCGCTGGAAATCGTCGTGGTGCTGCTCGTTCCCGTCGCGATCTACCTCATGATGCTTGCCGGCTTGTCGATGAACGTGTCGGCCGGCATCGCGCTTGCCGCGCTTCTGGCACTGGACTGGTATTTCTCCTTTTCTGCCGTCATGGCCCTGATGACGCCGGTCATTCTCATCGGCGGCATGACAATGGGCTGGTTTACGCCGACGGAAGCGGCAGTCGCGGCTGTGCTCTGGTCGCTTTTTCTGGGGCTGGTGCGCTACCGCACCATGACGCTCTCGACGCTCGCCAAGGCGAGCTTCGATACGATCGAGACCACAGCCTCGGTTCTCTTCATCGTCACTGCGGCCTCGGTCTTTGCCTGGCTGCTGACGGTCAGCCAGGCCGCACAGCTATTGTCGACGGCGATCCTTTCGATCACCGACAACAAGTGGGTTTTCCTGATCCTCGTCAATTTGCTGATGCTTTTCGTCGGCTGCTTCCTGGATACAATCGCGGCGATCACCATCCTTGTTCCGATCCTGCTGCCGATCGTGACGCAGTTCCAGATCGATCCCGTGCAGTTCGGCCTGATCATGACGCTCAATTTGATGATCGGGCTGCTGCATCCGCCACTCGGAATGGTATTGTTCGTCCTTTCGCGGGTGGCAAAGCTCTCCGTCGAGCGCACGACCATGGCGATCCTGCCCTGGCTCGTTCCGCTGTTCGTCGCACTGATCCTGATCACCTTTATCCCATCGGTCTCGCTTTGGCTGCCGCAGCAACTCGGGTTGCTGAAGTAATGGGGAGAAAGCTTATGCAGACGCGATTTGCCCGGCTTTACGGAGCGCGGGACCTGAGGGTCGAGGCAGGCTCCGTGCGGGAACCGGGCGAAGGCGAAGTGCTCTTGCGTGTGGCGGCTGCAGGAATCTGCGGCTCAGACCTGCATTACTACCAGGACGGCGGCTTTGGGCCGGTGCGCGTGCGCGAGCCGATCATTCCCGGACACGAGGCGTCGGGATTCCTCGAGACGGCGGGCGCCGGAGTGGCCCTGCCTGAGGGCACCCTGGTCGCCGTCAATCCGAGCCAGCCGTGCGGATCGTGCGAATATTGCAAGCGCGGGCAGCCGATCCACTGCCTCGACATGCGCTTTATGGGAAGCGCCATGCGGCTTCCCCATGAGCAAGGCATGTTTCGCCAGTGGCTGGTCGTGCCGGCGGTGCAATGCGTTGCTGTTTCCGGACATGTCAGTGCGGCCGAAGCGGCATGCGCCGAACCGCTCGCCGTCTGCCTGCATGCGGCGTCACGCGCGGGCGATATCGCGGGAAAAAAGGTGCTGATCACCGGCGCCGGCCCGATAGGATGCCTTGCCGTTGCCGCGGCTCGTTATCATCAGGCTGCGGAAATCGTCGTCACCGACCTCGCTGACGCAGCACTCAAGCGCGCAAGCGCAATGGGAGCGGACAAAACGATCAATGCAAAAGATCAGGGTGCGCTCGCAGCCTACGAAGCCGGCAAAGGCTATTTCGACCTTGCATTCGAATGCTCAGCCGCAGCACCGGCAATCCGCTTTGCGATCGCGTCGGTCAAGCCGCGCGGCACGATCGTGCAGGTGGGCGTGACCGGTGACATCGCCATTCCGCTCAACGCCCTGGTCGGCAAGGAACTGCATATCCACGGTTCGCAACGCTTTCACGGCGAATTTAAAGATGCGGTGGCATTGATCGCCAGCCGGCAGATCGACATCCGTCCGATCATCAGCCACAGCTTTCCGCTCGAACGCGCTTTGGAGGCTTTCGAACAGGCCGGCGACCGCTCGGCTGCGTGCAAGGTGCAGCTGGTGTTCTAGTGGCAGAAGCCTGACGGATGGTTCCAAACGCCAGAGGACCGATCCGGTGGCCGACATCTCCCATGCGACGTGACTGTTCCTCTGGAGAAGAGTAAAATCCAGCCCGACCGCAGCGCCCTTGGGCAGGGCATCGGGCGCTGCATACCTTAGCGAACCAGGGAGGGCGATATGGGAACGGCTGCACCGAGCGTAGCCATCCGGGCGCTGGCCGAGACCGATCTGCCGGAAGCCGAAAGAATTTTCCGGCTGGCCTTTGGCACCTTCTTGGGAGCACCCGAACCAGAGACGTTCTGGTCCGACCGCGACTACGTACGCGGCCGCTGGCAGGCGCCCTACGTCGCCGCCTTCGCCGCGGAGGTGGGCGGTGAACTGGTGGGCTCCAACTTCGCAACCCGCTGGGGCAGCGTCGGCTTCTTCGGACCGTTGACGATCCGCCCCGACCTTTGGGACCGGGGCATCGGCGCGCGGCTCGTCGAGGCCGTCACGGCGAGCTTCGATGAATGGGGCACGCGGCATGCAGGCCTGTTCACCTTCGCCCAGAGCGCCAAGCACGTGGGCCTGTACCAGAAGTACGGCTACTGGGCTCGTTTCCTCACGGCCATCATGTCGGCGCCGGTCCGTCACAACCAGACCGAGCCGGTGCGCTGGTCGCGGTATTCCGATCTGACAGAGGAGCAGAGAGTGGAATGCCTGAAGTCCTGCCGTGACCTGACCGGCGCCCTTTACGACGGGCTCGACCTGGGGGCGGAAATCCAGGCCGTGGAGGCGCAGGAGCTTGGGGAGACGGTCCTGCTCGGCGATATGGCGGGTGCGGGCTTGGACGGTTTTGCCGTGTGCCACCATGGGCCGCGCAGCGAAGCAGGCGACGGTGCTTGCTTCATCAAGTTCGGGACCGTGCGTCCAGGATCGGCGGCTGGGGAGACCTTCGACAGCTTGTTGCATGCCTGCGAGGCGCTTGCCGTAGCGGAGGGGATGCCCAAGCTGCTGGCCGGGGTGAACATGGCCCGCCACGAGGCGTACCGGCACTTGGTCGGGCGTGGCTTTCGAACCGAAATCCAAGGGGTGACGATGCACAGGCCCAATGAGCCGGGTTACAGTCGCGCTGGCGTCTTCGTGCTCGACGACTGGCGCTAGGGTGGAATCTAACGCTTGGTGCCCACGCCTTACGGCAGCGATGATTTCATCCGGATCAGCCGTCCAGGTGAAAGGCTTGGGACGCGCATTGGTTTCAGTGACGTACCGGTTGATGGCCCCCTGAGATCGACCACCGAACGGAAGACGCCGCGCTTGAGCCGCTGGCAGGTCAGCTTGGCGAAGAAGCCTTCAGTGGTTGCCTCGACCGGTGGGTCAGAAAGCGTCAGGTTGACTACCCGCTCGGCCATATCAGGGCCAAGCGGCTTGATCCGGGAGGGCGAGTCTTGTCGCGCAGCAGGCCGTCGACACCTTCCTGCATGAGCGCTTCTGCCAGCGCCGGACGCAGGTCTTAGAGGTGCCGGTCCGGCGCACGACCTCGGTGGTGCAGACGCCATCGGCGCTCAGCAGCACGACAACTGCCCGCCAGACGTGTTGAGCCGTGTTCCGGTTGCTGGCGACAGCCTCAAGGCGCTGCCGGTCGGAGGGGGTAAGAGTGATGGAAATGCCAGTGCGCATGCCACAGCCTCGCATGCACGCTGGCCAAAAGGAATCCCAGATCGGACTCTTCCGTCAGGCGCAGCACTAGGGAGCAAAAAAGAGCTCGCCCAGCTGCTTGCGCGCGATCTTGCTGAGCCGCGCCGCCTCCGTCTCGTCGATGGCGCGGTAGGGCCACCGCAGCCGAGTTCCGACAGGTCCCCAATTGCCGATTGCGCTCAGCAGTTTATCGAGCGCGGCATTCGAATAACCGGCCTTCTGGCGGAAGGGGACGATATGTTCGTCCATGAATCGGCAGATCCGGCGTTCCGTGTCCAATGCCGCCTCGAGGTCGGTCTCAATCAGATCGGTCCATCGCTGCGCGCCGCGCGGGCTGAGGCAGGCGACGTTGGAAAAAGCGCCTGCAGCCACGCCTTTACTCATGCCGGTCGCCAGATGATGGCCGGGTACGAAGAGCGAGAATTCCTGGAGGTATGTCCGCGCTTCGCCATACCAGTCCGCGCCGCCATCGGAAAGCTTGATGCCGACGATATGAGGGCAGGGGATGCAGATATTTGCAAGCTCCCCGGGCGTCAGAACGCGTTTGGCATGCGGCGGATTGTAGAGGATCAGCGCAATCCCGGCGGCGACCTTGGATGCCCTCGCCAGGAAATCGGCAGCTTCGAGATCATTGACCGGCCACCAGTCCGGCAGGATCACCTGTATGGCAAGCGGCCTGAAGGAGGCTGCACGCCGGACGCGGTCCAGCTGGATCATCGCATCCGGTTGGCATGCGCCGATGACGAAGGGCATTCCGGCTTTCGTGCAACGCTCGGCCAGCATGGACTGGATGCGGTCGAATTCCGCTTCGGTCTGGTTGTGGAATTCGCCCGCCGTGCCGTTCGAATAAATGCCGTCGACGCCGGCTGCGATCAGAATATCGATTTCCTCGCCGAGCTTATCGAAATTAATGCTGTCGTCTGTCTCGATCGGCAAAAGTAGGCTTGCCCAGTTCCCGCCGATCGGATGCCGCCTTTTCGCTGTCACCGAATGCTCCTTCTGCCGATCAATCCAGGTCGTCTCGAATGCAGGCCTTGAAATGCCCAGGGGCCACTTCGCGCAGTTCCGGCACGGTCCGGGCGCAGGCATCCAGCGCCTTTGGACAGCGCGTCCGGAAGACGCAGCCGCTTGGCGGATTGGCGGGGCTTGGAATGTCGCCCTTCAATATCTGCCGGTTACGCCGGGCATCCGGGTCAGGCGAGGGGATCGCCGAGAGAAGGGCGCGGGTATAAGGATGCTGCGGCCTGGCATAGAGATCGGCGCTCGTTGCGATCTCCATGATCCGCCCGAGATAAAGCACGATCACGCGGTCGCAGATATATTCGACCACCGCCAGGTCATGCGAAATGAACAGCATCGTGAGGCCAAGGCGCTGCTGCAGATCGCGCAGCAGGTTGATGACCTGCGCCTGGATGGAGACGTCGAGCGCCGAAACGGGCTCGTCGGCAACGATGAATTCCGGCGACAGCGTCAAGGCGCGGGCAATACCGATGCGTTGGCGCTGCCCGCCGGAAAATTCATGCGCATAGCGATTGAGCGCGTCGGCCGGAAGATCGACCTGTTCGAGGGCGGACCGGGCCCGGTCGAGCCTTTCCTCGCGCTTTCCGATGCCCTGGATCTTCAGCCCCTCCGTCAGGATTTCGCCGATCGTCATGCGCGGCGAGAGGCTGGCATAGGGGTCCTGGAAAATATACTGCATGCGCGGCCGCGTGCGCCGCATGGCGGAGGCGGACAGCTCGGTGAGTTCGGTTCCGTCAAAACGCACGCTTCCGGAGGAGGGCTCGACCAGCCGCAGCACCGAGCGACCGATCGTCGTCTTGCCGCTGCCGGACTCGCCGACGAGGCCGACGACCTCGCCCTTGCCGATATCGAAGGAGATATCCTGCAGGATCGTAAGTTCCGTGCCGCGCGACGTATAATGTTTCGCGAGACCGCGAACGGAAAGCAAAGGCTCGTTCATCTAAATCTCCCGCCAGCGGATGCAGCGGCTTCGATGCTGCGGATTGACGTCTTCGAGCGGCGGGACAGCCGCGCGGCACGCGTCTATGGCGAACTTGCATCGAGGCGAGAAGGCGCAGCCGTGCGGCATTTTCATCAGGCTCGGCACCATGCCGGGAATGGCGGCGAGCTTTTCGCCGGCGAGCTTCATGCGGGTTGCGTCGCCGAGCCGCGGCATCGAGGCGAGAAGGCCGATCGTATAGGGATGCCTCGGATGGCGGAAAACCTCGCCGACCGGCCCCTGCTCGACGATCCGTCCGGCATACATGACCGCGACGCGGTGGGCGATTTCCGCGACGACGCCGAGATTATGGGTGACGAAGAGCATCGCCATGCCGCGCTCGCGCTGCAGCTTCAAGAGCAGGTCGAGGATCTGCGCCTGGATCGTCACGTCGAGCGCCGTCGTCGGCTCGTCGGCAATCAGCAGCGCCGGATCGCAAGCGAGCGCCATGGCGATCGTCGCGCGCTGGCGCATGCCGCCGGAAAGTTCATGCGGATATTGGCCAGCACGGCGCTTCGCATCGGGAATGCCAACGCTTTCGAGCAGGGCAATGGCCGCATTCATCGCGGCCTTCCGGTCCGCCCCGCGATGAATGCGGATCGGCTCCGATATCTGGTCGCCGATGGTGAAGACGGGATTGAGGCTCGACATCGGCTCCTGAAACACCATGCCGATATCGTCGCCGCGGACCTTTCGCATGTCCTTCTCGTCAAGCAGCACGAGGTCTTCGACGGTACCGCTCTTCCGCTTCAGGCGAATGCTGCCGGCGGCGATCGCGCCGATATTGCGCGTCAGCAGCCGCATGACCGAAAGGCTCGTTACCGACTTGCCCGAGCCGGATTCGCCGACGAGTGCCAGCGTCTCGCCGGCGGCGACGGTCAGGTCGATGCCGTTGACCGCCGTCACCTCGCCGCCGCGGATGCGAAAGATCGTCCGCAGTCCGCGAATGTCGAGAATGGGATCGGCGGTCTGTTGCATGGCGATCATCAGCCAAGCAGCCCGGTCGCACGCAGGATCTCGTCGATCTTGGCGGTCTCGGCTTCGTCGAGGGGAGCACGCGGACGCGGCATGAAGGCGGTGTCGATGATGCCAAGCCGCTTCATGGCGGTCTTGAAGGCGCCGATGCCCGAGGCGCCGCCGCTGACACGGCCCTGCGCGACCCAGACGATTTCAAAGAGCCGGCAAAGACGTTCCTGCTCCTTCTTCGCCGCCGTCCAGTCGCCGCGCTGCGCCGCATCCCAAAGGCGGACATAACCGTGCGGGTCGACATTGGCGATGCCGGGAACGACGCCGTGGGCCCCCATCAGCAACGCGGTATCAACAACGACTTCCGAGCCTGTCATCAGGAAGATGTCCTTGTGCGCGGCGAGATCCAGAAGCGCATAGCGGAAATTGCCGTCGTCGCCGCTCGAATCCTTCAAGCCGATGATCGTACCTTCCTTGGCGAGCGTCACCGTCGTTTGGCGTTGCAGCTTGATGTTGACGCAGACGGGAATGTCATAGGCGATGAGCGGCACATCAACGGCGTCGCGGATATAGCGGAAGTGGTCGAGGATCTCGGACTGGCTGGTAACGGTGTAGAAGGGCGCTGTTACGACAACGGCGTCAGCACCCGCTGCCTTTGCGATCTTCGCATGCGAAATGACCCGATCGGTCGTCGGATCGATGGTGCCGACGATGAGCGGCACGCGGCCGTTCACCACCTTCGCCGAATGTTCGATGATCTCGCGCCGCGTCTTGTCGTCGTGAAAGACCACCTCGCTCGTCGAACCGAGCACGAAGACCCCGTGGCAGCCGGCGCCGATCAGGTGCTCCAGAACGCGCGTATAGGAGGGATAGTCGACGGTGAAATCCGGGTTCAGCGGCGTTACGACAGGAGGAACCACACCCTTGAATTTGCTCATTTTCGCTTTCTTTCGATTGTCAGTTTAATTCGGCGCGAGGGTCGAAGGCGTCCCTCAGGCCATCGCCAATGAAATTGATCGCAAGCACGGCAAGGACCAGCGCCCCACCGGGGAAGAGCCATTGCCATGGATATTGTTCGAGAACTGCGGTGGAGCGGGCGGCATTCAACATATTGCCCCAGCTTGCAGCCGGCGGCGCAATGCCGAGCCCGAGGAAGGAGAGGCCGGCCTCGAGAAGAATGGCATTGGCGATCTGCAGCGTCGCATAGACCATCAGGATATCGATCGAATTCGGCAGGCCATGACGAAAGAGCAGGTGCGGCAGGCCGGCACCCATGCCGCGTGCCGCCAGGACGAAATCGCGTTCGCGCAGTTCCAGCAGTCGCGAGCGGATCATGCGGGCAAGCAGCGGCCAGGAGAGCAGCGAGATCACCAGCACCGTCGGCCAGATGCCGGTACCGGCAATCGAGGCGAGCACGAGCAGGAAGATGACGGGCGGCAGCGTCATTACCAGGTCGACGAAGCGCATCGAAAGCGCATCAGCCCAACGGCCGGCCAGGGCGGAGACGGCGCCGAAGAGGAAACCGATCATCGCAGAGATCGCAGTCGAGGCGACGGCGACCAGAAGCGAGATGCGGCCGCCCTCCAGAACCCGGGCAAAGACATCGCGGCCAACGCCGTCCGTGCCGAACCAATGCGTCGCGGTCGGGCCGCTGTTCATCGCCAGAAGATCGATGTCGTTCGGCAGGAAAGGCCACCAGAGCGGATAGGAGAGGATGATCGCCAGCATCGGGATTGCGACGCATAGCCCGAAGACGGCTGCCCGGTTGAGAAGGAAGCGGTCAAAGGCGCGGGCGAGAGGGCCGGGGCTGCGGGTTTCGGTGCGGGCCAGCATCACTCAGCCCACCTTGATGCGCGGATCGACGACCGCATAGGCGATATCGGTCAGCAGATTGACGATGATGACGCAGGTGCCGATGATGAGCGTCGCACCCATGATGACGGGATAGTCGCGCGTCTCCACGGCATCGACGAGCAGCAGGCCCATGCCCGGCCAGTTGAAGACGCTTTCGATGAAGATCGCCCCGCCGATCGCAAGGCCGATGGTCGAACCGATCAGCGTGACGACGGGCAGCAGCGCGTTTCTGAGAGCATGCTTGGTGATGACCCAGAATTCGACGACGCCTTTGGCGCGGGCGGTGCGCACATAATCCTGGTTGAGGACTTCGAGCATCGAGGCGCGCATGTAGCGCATGATCAAGGCAGCCTGGGCGATGGCGAGCAGTGCTGCAGGCAGGATCAGATGCCGCAGGAGATCGAGGACTGAGAACGCCTCGCCCGGCGTCAGCATGCCGCCCGATGGCGTCCAGTTCAGCCGGACGGAAAAAATGTAAAGCCCGATGAGCGCGCTCAGAAAGGCCGGGCTGGAAATGCCGGCAAGCGCGAAGACCGAAAAGGAAATGTCGGCGACGGAATTGCGCCGCACGGCGCTGATGACGCCGATCGCAATCCCGGCGACGATCGAAATTGCCAGCGCGGTGCCCATTAGGAGCACCGTCGGGCCGATGCGCGAAAGCACGAGGCTAAGGACCGGCTGGTCCAGCCGCTTGATCGAATAGCCGAGATTGCCCGCCAGCGCCTGCTGAAGCCATGCGAGATACTGAACCGGCAAAGGCTGGTCGAGCCCGAGCCGGCTGCGCAATTCAGCAAGATCAGACGACGACATTGGGATGTTGGGATCGATATAGGCATCGATCGGATCGCCGGGGGCAAGGCGCAACAGCAGGAAGATCAGCGCGCTCAAGGCAAGGAGCATGCCCATTCCGATGATCACGCGCCGGAGGCTGTATCTGAGCATTGGAAATCCATTCCGTGAGGGTGGCCGAAGCCACCCTCGATCGTTCGAGAAGAGCGCCTTATTCGGCGATCGACCACTGCTGCGGATTGGCCTGGTATGGCCCGCCGCCTGGGGCCGGCGTCCAGACGAAATCCTTGACCTTCGTCGACACCACGCCGTAGCGGTTCGCGACCCAGAGTGTTCCCCAGGGCAACTCGGTGTTCATCACCTTGCAGACCTGCTGATAGCGGGCATCGCGCTTGCTGCTGTCGGTTTCGGCAAGGGCAGCATCGAGCGCTGAGGTCAGATCCGGCATGCGGGCGCGCACGACGTTCGGGCCTGCCGGCGGAATCTGCTTTTCGTTGAGGCCGGGATTGATGCTGCCGGCATCCGGGCCGTTTTGCAGGCCGGCATAGACCATCTGGAACTGCGAGATGTCGGCATCTGCCTTCAGCACGATGCTGTTGTAGGTCGGCGCATCGACGGCGCGCGGCACGACATTGATGCCGACCTGGGCGAGCATCGCCTGCACGGCCGCGAGCACGTTGGTCGCAAGCGGCGTCGTGTAGTAGGTCAAAAGCGTGATCGGCTTGGCGCCGTTGATCTGATCCCAGCCGGCTTCCGTGAGCAGTTCCTTGGCCTTTTGCGGATCGTAGGCGTAGGCTTCGATATCCTTCGGCACCAGCCGATCGGCAATATAGGCGCAATTGGCCGGCGTCGCAGCGCCGCCGTAAAGGCTCTTTATGATGGCGTCGCGATTGATGGCATACATCACCGCCTGACGGACGCGAACATCCTTCCAGATCGGCGAATCGTGGTTGAAGCCCAGATAGTTGACGACGAAGGAATTGCCTTCGATGACCTTGAAGGACTTGTCGTCCTTGAAGGTCGGCACATCATTGGAATCGACGTAGGTGAACTGGATTTCACCGGACCGGAGGGCGGCGATTGCTGCCGCCGGATCGGCGAAATATCGATTGATCACCTTTTCCAGCGCCGGCTTGCCGCCGCGATAATCGATGTTGGCAGCGAGCTCGACATATTGATCGGTGACGTATTTGGTGAACTTGAACGGGCCAGTACCGATCGGCGACGTCGACCACCAGGTGCTCTTTGCAAGCTGGTCGGCGGGGATGGAGGCGAGCGCGTGCTCGGGCAGCATCATCACCTTGGTCATCGTATCCAGGATACTGGCGCTCGGTGCGCTCAGCTTGACGACGAGCGTATGGTCATCGGGTGCCTCGACCGCCGAAACCGGCTTGAGGCGCGCGGCAAGCACCGAGCCCGTCTTGGCATTCGTCGCCAGTTCAATGGTGAATTTCGCATCCTTTGCCGTGAAGGACTTGCCGTCATGCCACTTCGCATCCGCGAGCTTGAAGGTGTAGGTCTTCTGGTCGTCGCTCACCTCATAAGACGAGGCAAGCACGCCGACGACCTTCTGCAGCTTCTCGTCATAAGCGACGAGCGGCTCATAATAGATGCTGAGCCAGGTGAAGCCGGCGGTCGCGGCCAGCGGATTGAAATTACCCTGAAATCCGCCTGGGCCGACGTCAAAGCCGCCGGAAAGCGTTGCCGCTTCAGCCGGCGCTGTGAAGGCTGGCATGGCGGTCGTTGCCATCATCGCGGCGAGCGCGATGGCCGATAGTCTGGACAGTCGTTTCATTGTGTTCCTCCCACATTTGAACTTGTCTTGTTGTTTGCGATCACCCGGGAGATGCCGGCATAATGGCGATCCAGCCGTATGCGCGCTTCCTCCAGGTTCTTTGCTTCCACAGCATCGACGATCGCCTCGTGGTCCCTCCAGGTGGCCATGGGATCGACATTGTCGAGATTGACGAAGTCGGACGCCTTGTAAAAAGCCAGCCAGAAAACATCGATCAGCCGCACGAGCGTCTCGTTGTTCTGGCAGCGGAAAAGCAGGCGGTGGAATAGCTGGTCGTCTTCCGCGAAGGATTCGCCGCGCTCGGCATGGAGGCGCATGCTGTTTGCCGTGGCACGCAGCTCGGCGATATCCTCATCGCTGATCATCTCCAGCGTCTTGCCGATGAGGCCGACTTCGAGCGTGCGGCGGATCTCAAGGACCTCCTCGATCTGGCGAAGCGCGCCGCCGAGGCCATAAGCCAGATTGTCGAGCAGCGGCTCGAAGGAGAAAGCCTTGACGAAGATGCCGACACCGCGCCGCGATTCCAGAACGCCAAGGGACTCCAGCGCCTTGATGCCCTCGCGGAGCGAATTGCGGCTGACGCCGAGTTGGCTTGCAAGCTCTCCCTCGGCTGGCAGCAGCGTTCCGGGCGCAAGGCCGTTGTCGGCGATATAGGCGCGAAGGCTCTCCTGCACCGAGACGTGCAGCAGAGGCGCCCGCGTCAGAGGCTTCATCGTCTTAAGCGTCATGCCGTTCTCGTTCATGCATGAGTTCAGGAATATGATAGACATATCCACTTGTAGGATATCTGTCAATTGGACATAGAGCGGTCGCGCCTTGAGTAAATCGGCATCGGTTGCATCCATTGTTGTTGAAATCGTTCGGAGAGCCCGGCGTGACCGTTCGTCCCGATCGGCCGATGATTCCGCCGAAAATCTTAAGGCAAGATCATGATTTTTGGGGAGAGCCAGAAAGTTGAACTTAACCTATATAAATAATAGCTATTTATTGTGCGTTCATGCTTTCGGCGCTATTTGCATGGATAAAGGAAAGCGGCGCGCGAATCTGCGGGGCGATCGAAAATGCTGACGAAAAAGGGAAAATACGGATTGAAGGCACTGGTTGATCTGGCGCGTCTGGCGCCGGGAGAAACCGCCTTCATCAACGATGTCGCCGCACGCAACAATATCCCGAAAAAGTTCCTCGATACGATCCTTCTGGAACTGCGCAACGTCGGCATCCTTCGCTCCAAGAAGGGGCCGGGCGGCGGCTATTCGCTGTCGAGGCCGGCGTCGGAGATCCGCATCGGCCATGTCATCCGCACGCTTGACGGGCCGCTCGCTCCCATTCGCTGCGCAAGCCGCACGGCTTATGAAGCCTGCGACGACTGTTCAGATCCGGAAACCTGTCATGTGCGCCGCTCGATGACCGAAGTGCGGGATGCGATCGCCGATATCCTCGACAACATGACGCTCGAGCAATTCGTCGCGAAGGGCGGCAAGCTTAGCGATGCAGACGACGAGACGTCGCCGGTTTTCGCGGCGGGCTGATCTAGCGATCCTTACGCACATGATGGGCGGCGCGCTGATGAAGAACATCGGCGGATGTTTTCAGCGCGCGGATGCGGGCGTTCCGCCAATGCCGGTCGAGATTGAGGCCGATACTCGCGGTGTTTTCCCCCGCCAGTTCGAAAATCAGGTTCGAGGCATCTATTGCCAGCTGACTTGCGACGGCGCGCGCGGCACTAGCGGAGAAAAAGGCATCTTCGGCCGCCGGGCCGCTCATATTGATCTGCGCGATGTCGAGCTTACGGCCCGCCCTTTCCAGAAGCGCGGCTACCGTCTCTATGCCGACCGCGAGCTTGCCAATGTTGTTTGCCTGTGCTGCCCCGGCATCGGCGCAAAGAACCGCACGCGCGATCCCGAGATCCACGGCCGCATGCAGCAATTCGCCGATCGCCGATGGCGCGTGCGCGACAAGCGCGACTGCATCCGCGTTGACATGCAAGTCGCTGGCCACGATGGCGGCTGTGCCGTTGGTGCGCTGGCCAAGGCCGTCCCAATCGTCGACAAGTTGAAGGCCTTCGCTGTCTGAGGAAAGGTAAAGCGTGGTCTGATCATGGCCGACCGCGATCCAATCGGCAAAGAGCACCGCCGGCAAAGACGTGCTGCGGCCAATCAGTCGATACCCAAGACCCCGGGAACTGACTGCGGCAGCATCCGCAAAAGCGGCCGCGGCAAAACGATCGCCGGCAAGGACTCGCGCAAAGAGGGCGCGCTGCAGCTCTTCGCCCGCCTGCTGCCGAAATCCGTCGAGGACTGTAAAATGGACTTCGAGAAACTCGCCGATCGAGGGATCGCCTTCAGCGATGATCGCAACGATTTCGGCGAGCAGCGAATTGGCAATGTCCAGTCCTTCATATTCGGGCGGAACGGTGATCGCGCCGAGGCCGGATTGCGAGAGGGCGTCGATTTCCTGATAGGGTAGGATGCGATTGATGTCGCGCTCGCTCGACTGCCGCTGAAAGGCGGCGGCAAGGGTGCGCGCTGTGTTTATCGCCTCTTCCTCGCTTTCGATGCGCTGTGCGACCGGTCGCGCCCGGTCGTGAAATTGCGATACGGTTCCCATCAATCGTACTCTTGTTTGATGACGATAGGAGTGACGGATCACAACCGGGATGATAAGGCCGGTTTTTCTACAAAGTCGGTGTGGTTTGAATTTTCTTACCAGCTTGATAGAGATGGCCATGCCTGAACATCCCACAAACCCTTCAATTCTCAACCGCGCAGCTTTCAGTCAGGCACAGGATTGATTATGGCTCATCCATTGAAGATGACCAAGAGGTTCCCATGATGCTATCGCCCGCCCGGCAACGCCTTCAGCTCGATCCCGGCGACAGGCCGATCTATGCCGTCGGCGACATCCATGGGCGGCATGATCTGCTGCAGATGGCCGAATATACGATCGTGCGGGATGCAGCACGCCTGCCCGGGCGCAAGCTCATCATCATGCTTGGCGATTACATCGACCGCGGCCCGTCATCTGCGCAGGTGATCTCGCATCTGATGGGGCCGGTGCCGGAAGGTTTCGACCGCATCTGCCTGACTGGCAACCACGAAATCATGATGCTCGACTATATCGACGGGAAGATTTCGTTTTCCGAATGGATGCGCATGGGCGCCGATTCACTGCTGCGCTCCTATGGTCTCGACGCCGAGCATCTGCCGCTGATCTTTCCGACGGCTTCGAAGCTTGACGGCTTCATCCGCCAATCGCTGCCGCGCCAGCATATCGATTTCATGCGGGCGCTGCCGATCCTCGTCGATACGCCGGACGTTTTGTTCGTCCATGCCGGCATCGACCCAAATTTTACGATCGAGAAGCAGAGCGACGAGGACCTCGTCTTCATCCGCGAGCGGTTCCTCGACAGCGGCATCGCGCTGCCGAAGCTTGTCGTTCATGGCCATACGCCCTGCAGCGAGCCGGACGTCCAGCCGCGACGGCTCAATCTGGACACACGGGCCTTCAAGAGCGGGAGGCTGACCGTCGCCCGCCTGTGGCGGGGCCGGGTTCACCTCTTCTCCACCTGATCAGGCTTCGGCAGACTGCCGCTTTGGGGGAAGTTCCTCCGTGTAGTAGCTGACATATTTGTGGTGGTAGCGTTCCGTTCCGCCGAAATTGCTGAATTTGGCGAGTTCGGTCATATCCGTCTTGTTGAGGATGACGCCGAGGATCTTCTGCTTGATCTGCGGTTCGGCATTCACGATATCGCGGACCATGTTGGTCGGCGTCTGGCCCCATTCCGTCACGAACAGGAAGCCATCGACCTGCGGCGCGAAGGCCTTCGCGTCGATAACCGGGCCGAGCGGTGCAAGGTCGACGACGATGTAGTCGAACATCTTGCGGGCGTTTTCCATCAAATTGAACATGCCCTGCGAGGCAAGGAGCTCGCTGGTGTGCATCAGGTTGTCATTCGAAACGACCGGCAGGATTGCAAGCTTGGTGCGGCTGTCGACCCTGACTGCGCTTGCCCACGGTACGTCGCCAAGCACCGCTTCGACCAGACCATGCTGGGGCGGGGTCTTCAGCATGCGCGTCAGGCCCGGGTTGCGAAGGTCGGCGTCGATCAGCAACGTGCGCTTGCCGCTGGAGGCAAGCAGTGCTGCAAAGTTCGCGGCGGTCGTCGACTTGCCTTCGCCGGGAAGGGCGGAGACGACGCCGATGACGCGGTCGCTCTTGCCCTGGAACATGACGTCGCTTGCAAGCTTGGCGTTGCGTAGCGTCTCGGCAAAGACCGAGCGGGGCGCTTCGAGAACGATCCGCATGATGCGCTCGAAACTCGCGCCGTCTTCTGGCACTTCTGCGGGCTGAGGTAGCGGGGTCTTGCGCGGTTGGAAAACCTTGCGCTCCTTCGGCAATTTGCCGACCAGCGGCAGATAGCCGAGGAACTTCAGGCCCAGGATAGAGCGAACGTCACCCTCGACGCGGAAGAAGCGCTCGCGGAATTCCTGGAATGCCGTCAACGCGCCGCCAGCCATCAGGCCAAGGACGATCGCCAGACCGAGCGTCATCGTCTTCTTGGGGCTCGACGGCGACGTCGGGATACCGGCTTCGGAAATCACACGCGCCTTGGCGATCGGGAAGGACTGTTGCTGTGCTGCCTCCTCGTAACGGCCGAGATAGGCTTCATAAAGCGTCTTCAGCGCGGTTGCCCGCTGTTCGAGATCGTTGAGCTTGACGATCGACTTGTCGGATTCCGAGTTCTTTCCGGTCAGATGCCGGATGTTTTCCTGCAGCGACTCCTGACGCGATTTCGCGACCTCGAACTCATTGCGGTAGCTGGAGGTAAGCTGCTGGAGTTCCTGGAAGATCTGACGCGTCAGGTCTTCCTTTTCCGTGCGCAGCTGCACGGCCTGCGGATGGTCGGCACCGAAATTGGTGGTGATCTCCTGCTCGCGGCGGGTGACCCCGATGTAACGTGTGCGCAGGTCCTGGATCACGGAATTGTCGGTCTGGCCGGAGGAAATTGCGGCGTTGTTGACCGCACCTTCCGGACCCTGATCGACAATCGACTTGAACTGGTTGTAACGGGCCGAGGCGCTGGCGGCATCAGCCTGCGCGACGATGAGCTGCTTGTTGAGGTCGGCAAGCTGCTGCTCGGACATCAGTTCGCCGTTTGCCGACGTCAGGCCGTTTTCGGTCTTGAACTTTGCAACTTCGAGCGCAGCCTGTTGCGAACGGTCGCGCAGGTCGGCAAGACGTTCCTGCAACCAGACGGAGGCGCGTTCCGTTGCGTCGAAATTCGCGTTGAGCTGGTCGTTCAGATAGGCGTCGGCATAGGCCTTCGTGACCCTTGCCGCCAGCATCTGGTCCGTCGAGCGGAAGGCGACGGCGATCACAGAACTGCGGGAAACGCGTTCCACCGACAGCGCCTGCTGCAGCATGGCCGCAGCCTTCTGACGGCGGCCATTGCGGGCATTCTCCTCCGAGGCCGGCGGGCCGCCCGGTGTCAGGGCGCTGGCAATGAGTTTCACGCCGGATTTCACCAGTTCGACAGGTCCCTGACCGGGATCGAGGATGGTGTCGTTCTCGGAGAGGTTTTGAGCATCGACGACGGCGAGTGCCAACTCGTTCGACTTCAGAATCTCGACGGCGCTCGCGATCTGCATATCCACCTGCTGGGAACTGGCGGCAGGCGCCTCATCCTCTGCATATTTGGTCATGCTGTCATCGAGCAGGATCTGCGTCAGCGATGTGTAGACGGGTGTCGAAAGGATCAGATAGATGGCAGCAAGCGCCACGAACGCGACGACGCAAAGCGCGATCGAACCGGCGCGGCGAAACAGGATCGCAATCAGCCGATCGATATCGATGAAGCTGTCGGAATCGTCGGACGCTTTCGGTACCGTGCTGTGCAGGGTCAGGTTTCGTTGATTCATGAGGTCATCCTTTGGGCGAGCGCGGCGCGCCGCCGAACGTTGGAATGTCTGTCTTGAGGCCGGCGAGATTGCGCAATGCCGCGGCCAATCTGTTGATGCGGACAGCGATCGGCATCTTGAGGTGGCGCAGCGCAATCGGATCGCTCCATGCCGCCTTGATCGTGCCGGAGATCGATCTGTTCTTCATGCTGTCGACAAGGAGAAGGAACGATCTCGCCTGCCGCAGGCTGCGTGTCCGGAATTTCTGCGCAGAGGAGGCCTGCACATCGAGCGTGTGCTTGCCAAGGAAGACCCTGTCTCCCTCCATCATCGCCTCGATATGCCGGAGTTCGAGCACCCGGGAGATGGAACCCTCGCGGATATGGTAGTCATAGCCGGCAACAGGCTCGACCACGCACCGCGCGCCAAGCGCCAGTGCGGAGGCGAGGAATACATAGTCCTCGCCGATCCGCAGATTTTCGTCGAAGCGCAGTGCGTGCCGCTCGATGAAGGCTCGTTCGAAAACAGGCTTGAGATAACCAAAGTTATGCGTGGTCTGGAAAAGCGCATTGGAGCGAATGAAATCGGCCAGCGTCAGTTCCGGCATGGCTGCCAGCGCGCTTTCGGAGAACATGGTTTCCGGCGGCGTGCCGTCGGCGCGGATCACCCGCAGATTGTCGACCGCGATCTGCGCACCACCTTTTTCGGCGCGGGCAATCAGCCTGGCCAGCCGCCCCGGCTCGATCGCATCGTCGGAATCGAGTACGGCAAGCCACCGGCCCGTTGCCGCGGCAATGGCTGCGTTGCGCGCTGCGGCCGGACCACCGTTGGTTTCGAGCGCGAGCAGACGGACATTCCTGTCCGAATAGCTGCTGGCCACCTCGCGCGTGTCATCGCCCGAGCAATCGTCTGCAACAATGACCTCGACGGTCACGCCGGTCTGCGCCAGCGCGCTTTCGATCGCCTTCGAAAGCGTTTCGGCTGCGTTATAAGCAGCCATGATGAAACTGATGTCCGGCAGTTCTTTCGTCATGCAGTTCCCTCTGCTGCGCCATATTGGCGAATCTCGCGCACGCCGAGCAGGCCGCTGACGACGCCGAGATGCATCGTGCCGCGAAGTGCGTAGCGATAGCGTGGAACGGGCACCAGGATGCAGACGAGCGCCACGCCCAGGCAATAACCGGCCTTCGCGGTGGCAAGTCCGATCTGTTTCAGGCGGTTAAGACCCCGATACCTCTCCTGCAATAGACGTCCATGGGTCTGGCCGAAACGGAAACGGCGTTTTGCGAGCCATGAAAGCTCCGCCCGTTTTTCCGGCACCGCCTCATAGACATGCGCTTCGGGAGCATAGGCGATGCGTCCTCCGTCCCGGTGCATATGGCTGAAGAATTCGGTGTCTTCGCCGCCCGTCTTTCCAAGCGCCAGGTTGAAGCGGCGGCCCTTCACATGTTCGGAGCCGAGACGGAGCAGCACGTTGCAGGTATAGCCCGTGCGGATTTCCTCGCCCACCCAGACCGGCAGCGTCGAATGAAAATCACCTTCGCGCATCCAGGCAGGAGCGGTCGATGCATAGACGCTGCGGACCGGGCCGAGGATCGCATCGGCGCCGGTCTTTTTCGCCGCATTCAGCAGTTCCACCAGCCAGTTTTCCGAGGCATCCTCGTCGTCGTCGATGAAGGCCAGGAAATCGCCCTTGGCATTTTCGAGGCAGGCGTTGCGGGCAATCGAGATGTTCGATGCCGGGCAGTGCACATAGACGATCTCGTGCGGGATCGTCGAGCGCAGCGCGTCGACGCGTTCCTGCGCGCTCGCCGTCACATCGTTGTCGGCAACGATGATGCGCAGGATGACGTCTTCAGGAACCGCAAGCACGCCAAGCGAAAGCAGCGCCTCATCCAACGAGGCGCGGCGATAGGTGCAAACGCCGATATCGATCTGCATGCGTTGGTCCTTCATCAAGACGCCTTGCGGTTGCGGAAGCTCAGGAGCTCCATCCAGAAACCGGCCGACCAGGCAAAATGCATCACCATGGCCGAGATCGCGGCAAGCGGCCCATATGGATTGCGCTGGCCGACCGCCATCCAGAAACCGTAGCCGACGCAGGCGACGGCCCAGAGGCTGAACGGAATGACCGCAATCCAGCTCAGAACGGCCAGAAACGCGCCGATAAAGACCGGCACCACCGCGAGCGGCAGCATCTGGCGAAGGTTCGGCATGCTGCCGTGCTTCAGGATGTTCTTCGCACGGCCCCGGCCATAGCCGAGATATTGCCGGAAAAGCGTTCCAACGGTTGATCGTGGATAATAGATCATCCGTGTCTTGTCGGTCATCCAGATGCCAAAGCCCGCCTTTTTCAGACGGTAATCCAATTCCGCGTCCTCATTATGGCTGAATGTTTCATCGTAGCCGCCGACGGTATCGAAGGCTGCGATGCGCATCAGCGCATGGTGGCCGTGATCGGTCCAATGGCCCTTGGCTCCCTCGCGATGCTTCGAGCCGCCATTGCCGAGTTTGGAGTTCTGCGCGAAAGCTGTGGCCTTCTGGAAAATGCCAAACCCGATCGTCTCCATGGCGACGACGACCGAATCCGCCTGAGTAAGCTCGGCCTCTTCGACGAGCCGCTGGCAGTAATCCGCCGGATAATCGCCGTGGGCGTCGATCCGGATCAGGTATTCGTAATCGCGGCCGAAGGTCTTGACCGCGAGATTGATGGCTGCGCTCTGGATGCGGCGGGGATTGTCGAGAAGAATGACGCGCGGGTCGGTTTCGCTGATGCGGCCGACGATCTCACGCGTGCCGTCGGTGCTTCCGCCGTCTGCGACGACGATGCGGGCGTTCAACTGATCAAGCGCCGGGCCAAGTTTTTCGATCAAGGGTTTGATGTGCCTTGCCTCGTTCAGGCAAGGAATGATGATAAGGCTGGCGACGCTGGAACAAGCATCAGGCTTCATTGCAGTCGACCCTTCTGGAACTGCGGTTGCGGGGTTAGAGGCAGCGGCCGCGTGCGCTTCGGCGTCGGACGGTACAAGGCGGGACAGATTGTCGACCAAGGCGCGGCAATCGCTGCGGTCGGCGAGCCAGCTCTTCCGATCCTCGGCGGCGACTGCCGCAGCGAGTGTGGCGTAACGTTCACCGGCGAGGCCCTCGAAGAGGGCTTCGAGGCTTTCGACAGACGCGTCGTGCAGCGTCAGGCCGATATCCTTGCGGGAGAGGAAACGAGCCGTCTCGGTGCCTGCGAGCGCAATGGGGACGCTGCCATGGAGGCAACCTTCATAGATCCGGTTGGGAAGCAGCCAGCTCGAATTGAGGCCTTCCTCGAAGAAGTCGATCGCCCAGGAGAAGTGAACGTCGCTGTAGATCGTCGGCAGGTCTTCCGGGTTCTTGTATGGCCCCTCGAAGCTCAGGTAGGGTTCATTGGCGACGAAGGCGTCGAAATCCTCGAATTCGGAATAAGCCGGCCGGCCGCGCAGCACGATGCGGACGCGACCGTTCATCCGTCTGGAGAAATCGGCAAGCAGTTGCAACGACTTGCGGCAGCGGAGCGCCCCGAACCAGCCAATCTTCCAGGGCTCGCCCTCATTCGGCGGCAAGCGGAGCGGGGTTGCTTCCGGCATGCCGTTCAGCGCGAGCACCTTGTTCTCGACAAGCATGATCGGCGCCTTGAGAGCCGAGCGCGGAACGAAGTAGTTCGCGATGAAGGCGGGCGAACTCGTCAGGATCAGTTTCGCATCTCGCCCGAAATAGGCTTCAGCACGGCGCACTGCCCTGCCGGTTATGCCGTCATTCACCAGAAGGCGATGGATATCGAGGCATTCGTAGACGATCGGCACGCCGCCGAAGAGGTGGCTGGCTCGTTCGGCGACTGCCAGCGCTTCCAGATTGCGCCCGATGATCACGTCCGGCCGTTCGACACCATTCAGCAGGCCCCGCAGGCCGACGACCGCCTTTGCGACAGCGCCCATGCGCTGGCCGAATTTGGCATCGACGGTCCGGCCAAGTTCGATCGGCGTGAGACCGTTGACGGCGGCAAGCGCGTTCTCGCCGCGCCGGAATCCGGAAAGCGTCACCGAGGCGCCGCCTTCGGTCAACATCAGCACGCGGCGCCGCACGGCAGGATCGGCCAGATCATGCGCCAGATAGAGGACTTTGAGCATCAATACTCCTTGCGCTATCCCGGATGTACCGGAGTCCGTTTCGGGTGTGCTGTGCAATGTTTCGGCGGTTTCAGAATGCTTAATTGAGCGTGCAGGCGATCGAACCCTGGAACTGGCATTTGTCACCCGGCGCCGTGTAGGCCACCCGATCGATTTCCATCGTCGTGGGTTGGGTGTAGGCGAATTTGCCCATCCAGTCCGAAAGTTTGTCCGTTCCCCAGAGGCTGAAGAAGATCTTCTGCGGGTTCTGGGGAATCTTGGACGGGTCGGTGACGTCCTGGACAAGCTTGCCGTTCAGGTAATAGCGAAGCCTGCCCGCCTCCCAGACGAATGCATAGTCATTGAAGCCCTGATCGGCGCCTTGGCCGACGGGGACGAGCTTTTCGTTCCCGCCCTTGGCCTTGATGTATTGGTTCACCTGGACAGTCGACGTGTCTTTGCCGAGCACCTCGAAGTCGATTTCGTCATGCTGCTGCTTATCGGCAGGGCCGATATAGGTGAAGAAGGCGGAGTTCAGGCCCTTGCCGGTTGCAGACTTGATCCGCGCTTCATAGGTGCCGTAGCTGAAGCGTTTTTTCGTCTGGATCTCGCCGCAGAGATAGTTGCGGTCCTTGGATCTACCCTCGGCGAAGGTCAGCTGCAGCATGCCGCCCTCAGCCTTCACCTGGTTCTTGGACCACGTGCAGTTCTGGTGGGCGCCGTTGTTCCAGCCGTCGGAAACGTACCAGAAGCTGCGGTCGATCTTATCGAAATCATCCACGAAGGATTTGCCAGTTGCCTGCTGGGCATGGGCGGGGAGGGCACCGAGGATAAGGGCGCCGATCGTCAAACTCTGGCAAAGCAGTCGCGCATGGGCGATTTTGGCCGTCATGTCTCACCTTTGCTGTGGAACGAATTCTGCCGGGACATCCCGGCGGGAAGCGGGTTGAGAGCTCTTTTTGGTCCGGCCGCCGGTCAAAACGGCGTAGAGGCGCGGCGCGTTGTTGCGGACAAAGCTGTTGGAAACGGCAAGCACTGGAAAGAGCACCAGAAGCGAGCCGCAGAAGAAGAGCGGATAGAAGCCGATGCCCGTCTTTCCCCAAATCATGAAGAATAGGACGAGCAGCGGATAATGGGCGCAGAAGATCCAGAAGCTCAAGCTTCCGGTCTTTGCAAGACGCTGGCCAAGAGGGGTCTTGATTAGCGGCGCCGAGAGCATCCAGAAGCCGGCAGCCCCGCCGATTGCCAGCGCATTGCGGCATAGTTCCACCCAGTCCGGCATCGATGGGCCGGTCATGTAGATCGCGGTTGCAAGCAGCGCCGAAGCGGCAAGCAGCAGCGCCACGCCAAGTGGTGCAAAGCGGTCGAGCGCCTTGATGTCGATCTTGTAGAGGCTCGCATAGATGCCGAAAGCGAAGCTGAAGAGGATCGAGCGCTTGATCACGATATGGAGCGACATTTCCGGAATGAGCGCGAGCAGCAACAATGTCGACAATGTCAGCAGGGGGATGCGCCGGATGAGCCAGGCGAGCAGCGGCGAAAGCAGGATGCAGACGAAGAGGTCGCGCAGGAAGTAAAGCGGGATGTTGGTGGGAAATTCCTCGGCCGCAAAGAGCTGACTAAGAAGGCCACGCACCGATGCGGTCCACGGGCTCACCACATAGCCGTCACCGATGCCGACGCTCAGCATCGCAAGCGCGGCGATGAAGAATGCCGTATTCCAGATGAGAAATGGCAGGAAAACGGTCTGCGCTTTCGTGCGCACCGTTTTCACATAGTTGAAGCCCTCCGTCCCGCCGCGAAACAGCAGGTAGCCGGAAATCGCGCTGAGGCAGGGAACCCCGACACGGAAGAGCGCTTCGCTCAGGAAGACCCGCAGCCAGTCGAAGAAACCGTAGTTTCCGTTGAACGGCGTATTGGCAGGGTCAAACGGTATATGGACGAACACAATGCCCGAAATGAGCACGATGCGCATCAGGTTGATCCGCGAGGATACGTTGGCGTCAACGTTCACGTTATCAGTCACCCCTATTGGGTCGCACCCCCCTTGCGACCGTTTCAACGAGAGCAGACTCGAGCCCGCAGACCAAAAGCTAGAGCGTTTTTACGGAAGAAAATATGGCACTGCAGCAAAAATGATCGGCGATCCCGTTTCGGGACGGCCGATTCGAGCGGCTCAGCGACGGCTCTTGTCGTGCTTGGCTTTAAGAGAAGGAACTGAAACGCCCGATGGGGCAATGTATATCGGAAAATCATCATAAATTCAAATTGCGGGACGATGAAAACCGCCGCGACGGAAAAGTTTTGTCGTTTGGTGAAGGAGTCCATGCGTTTTCACGCGAAGCCGGGTGCCTGAATGTGGCTGAAATGTGGCTTTCGCTCCCCAAATGGTTTTATTCGGCACATGGATGTTTGACAACGTGCTGGTGGGCTTTGACAAATTTCGGCCGGAATGACCTACATCATTTCGCAGTGCAGCAACTTGCTCGGGTGCGGTCTCGACCCTATGTGCCCATCACCGGACTCTTCAGGAGAAAGAATGGCGACCTTCACGATCATCATCCCTTTTTATCAGCGCGAGGACGGCATTCTGCGCCGCGCGCTGGCCTCGGTCTTTGCCCAAAGCTTTCAGGACTTCGATGTGATCGTCGTCGATGACCAGTCGCCTTATCCCGCCGAAGACGAGCTGAAGCCGCTTGCCGAAGGCCAGCGATCGCGGATTGCGGTTGTCAAACAGGCGAATGCGGGACCGGGTGGGGCGCGTAATACAGGCCTCGACAATGTTCCGGCGGCAACGCGCTTCGCAGCTTTCCTCGATTCAGATGACCTATGGACGCCCGAACACCTGCAGAATGCCCATGATGCGCTGCAGACGTTCGATGCCGACTGCTATTGGGCGTCGATCCACGGAGGTGAGGAATTCGACTATCATTTCAGCATCGCCGACCTAGAGGCCAGCGAAAGGGCGGTGCGCCTTTCCGAGCACCCGCTGTTGCTCGAGATTCCGGACATTGCCGGCGTGATGCTCAAGAACTGGGCCTTTCTCCACATGTCGTGCATGGTCATCGGCCGGCCGCTGATCGAGAAGGTCCGCTTCGACGCTGCGCTGCGGCTGGCGGCGGAGGACGTGCTGTTCTTTTGCGATTGCATGCTTGCAGCGCGGCGCGTGCTTCTTTGCGTGGAGGCGGGCGCCTTGCGCGGAGAGGGCATCAACATCTTCCACGGCGTGGACAACGATTCACCGCAGTTTCTCAAGCAGCAGTTCATCACCTGGATGGCGCTCGACCGGCTTGAAAGCCGTTTTTCGAAGCGTCCGCAGGAGATCGAGACCATCAAGGCCTACAAGAACCGGGCACGGAAGCAGGCGCTATGGAGCCAGGTGCGACTGGTGCGCCGGCGACGCCTGCCGGACTTCCAAATGCTGGCCCGCTGGGCGTGGCGTGATCCGGCCCTGTTTGCGAGTGCCCTTCAGATCGCCGGCGGCAAGCTTTCGAAGTAGCGCTTCCTATTCGGCTGACGACGGCAGCAGATATCTGAGGCCGCCAGCACCTCTGGTGGCGATCTCGACGCCGCCGGGGCTGCGGAAGCGTTCCGTCTTGTCCATGAAGATGCCGCCGGCAATCGCCGGAACGGCGAAAGGATGGGCGAGGGCGTAACGCAAGGCTGCACCAGCGCCCGACTGCTTCTTGATATCGAGGAAATGGCGAAGTTCGTATTTGCCCCGAGCATGGCTCTCGTGGCGGCGCACGGCGGCGGCGGCTTCCGGCGTCAGGCTGCAGCTCGCCAGGATCGCCTGGTCGGCTTCGTAGAGCTTGCGGAGGTCTTCCGTCCGGTGGCTGCCGCTCAACGAGTTGCCACGCACGACAGCACCGTAGCCGCAGCTGTGGATCACCTTGTAGCGCGCGCCGTTGGCCAAGGCCCGGACGTAGAGGTCGTAGTCCTCCCCAAGACGCATCTCCTCGCGATAGCGCAGTCGGTGAGCATCGAGAAACGCGCGGCGCATCACCGGCTTCAGGAAGCCGATTTCGCCGCGACGGACGCCGCGCTTCGAAATATTGCCGTCGACGAAGGCCACCAGGTCGAGAAACAGCGGACGGTCCAGGAAATGATCGAGTTGCTGGGGCGCACGCGTCACGGTCTCCGCCTCGACGAAAGCGATGTTGTCGGCGACGAAATCCCAGTCGTCGTCCGCAAGCATCCGGCTGAACCGGCCTTCGAAGAAGAAGTCGTCGGCATCGAGTATGCTGATCAGTGGGGCGGTGGAGATTTCGATCGCGTGATTGCGGGCGGCTGATGGCCCCCTGTTCTTTTCGAAGGAAACGACATTCAGGCGATTGCTGCCGTCATCGGCAGCTTTGGCAGCACCGGCGGTTCCGTCGCCCGATCCGTCGTCGATGACGACGACTTCTGCCACCTGTTTTTCCCGTAAAGCCGAAGCGACAGCCATTCCGATCGTATCGGCCGCGTTCTTGGCGGCGATGATCACGCAAACGCTTGCCTTAGCCATTTCAACCACGTCGTACCCTCCGTTGTCTCGCGCAAGAGTTAGGACGTCGCCGCGTCTGCGGCAATGCAAAAGGCTTTCAAAAGATATTACGGGGTCGGCTGGCGGCTATCGCGTGCCCGCCTAAGCTTTGCTTTCAACGGTTGAAAGGCTCGGAACCATTGAAGGGCGAGACAGGAATCTTCTCCTTGTCGGCCGGTGTATGGGATACCGCCATGGTGCCTTGGGTGTTGCGCGCCTTTGCTTCCTTCCACACGAGGAATAGGACGCCGCCGAAATAGCCCAACTGCAGGAGCACGGCACAGATCACCGTGTCTATCAGTGTCGTTGTCAGTGAGCCGTTCAGCCAATAAGTCGCAACCGCAAAAACGGCCAAAGCGCCGATCATGCTAACGAAAACGCGAGGTGCATACATAGCCGTGCCTCCCTTGGGGAGGTTCGTTCAATGAACAGTCATTGAATTCGGGCTTCCTCCCTAAGGACCCTTTACTTTTTATATTTTAGAAGGCCCCTAGTTTCAACCGAACGAGAGCATTCTTTTTCATCCGTCGTCTCTTTATCTACAGTATTCGGTTTAAGGTTTCCTTCCGGCTTTGGGTAAAATCGACGAACCCTCGTTAAGGAATGCCTGTGACGGGGATTCGGGGGGCAAATGTGGCTATTTTACTTCAGGTTGTTCGAAATATGGCATTGCACGCGGTACTTTGCGTCACATTTGCCTACCGAACCAACGCATGAACGCCAAATGCGTTCAACTTTTATTACAAAGTTTTCATCTAAACCGATTTGAGTGTGCGGCGCAAAATCGATGGTGCGATGCAATAAACTCCGTGATAAGACAATATAGTTGACCTACTCTCGGCAGTGGCCGCATTGCTTAGTCAAATGTCACCCGAAAGGCGTAGAAAGATTTATTCTTCAATCTTTTTGCGATGCGAAGCAAACACGAAGACCTTTAGTGCGTCCCACAGAGTCTATTCAAAAACATTGCATGCTTTGCATATGAAATTTAGAGAACCCTTAAAAAAAGAAATGTGATAAAGACACACCGGAAACGGGCCGTTACACAATCGCCATGAAATTGTGGCTTAAAAAAACAAATTCCGCCCATACACTCCTCATTCGTCAGCGCTAGCTTAGCGGCCTGGGCTTACCGACCAAACGGCAAACATAAGTGGAGTTAACTCTATGAAGTCTGCGACGAGATCGGACAGTACGCCATTTTTTGGCGTGGTTCATGCGAATGTGTTTCCGCCGACTGGCGGGATCATGAAGCGGGCATTCGATATCACGGCTGCCTCGCTCGGGCTCCTTTTCCTGAGCCCGATTTTTCTGATGGTGATGCTGCTCGTAAAGCTCTCCGACAAGGGGCCGGCTTTCTATGGGCATCGCCGTATTGGCCACAACGGCCAGGAGTTCCGTTGCCTGAAGTTCCGGACCATGGTCGTCAACGGCGACAAGGTCCTGCAGGAGCATCTGCGCAACAATCCGAAGGCGATGGAAGAGTGGCGTGAAACGCGAAAACTGCAGGACGATCCGCGGGTCACCACGGTCGGAAGCGTGCTTCGCAAGCTCAGTCTTGATGAACTGCCACAGCTCATCAACATCCTTCGCGGTGAAATGAGCGTTGTCGGGCCGCGGCCCGTCGTTCTTGATGAACTGGAACTCTATGAGTCTTCGGCCGTCTACTATCTGCAGGCGCGTCCGGGTCTTACCGGACTTTGGCAGATCAGCGGGCGCAACGACGTGTCCTATGCTGCCCGCGTGGCTTTCGACACCCACTACGTCGAGAACTGGTCGCTCATCCGCGACGTGAAGATCATTGCACAGACGATTCCCGCCGTCTGCATGCAGCGTGGCAGCTACTGAGAAGTCGCTTCCATGTACGCCAAGTAACGTACGGTACTGTTTTTGGCTTGCCGTGCCGATTTACGAGGAAGACTGAATGAGAGAAATCCTGTTGCGCCGCAACCTGCTTGGAAATTCCTTTATGCACGGCCTCGCTTTCGTTGCGGGGCTTAGCATATTGATCGGGTCCTCCGGCTTTGCCCGGGCTGCCGACTACCAGCTCGGCACCATGGACAAGCTGCGCATCCGCGTTGCCGAATGGCAAACGGCGGAAGGCGCGATCCGCGACTGGTCAGTGGTGAGCGGCGATTACACGATCGGCCCCTCAGGCAGTCTTTCATTGCCGTTCGTCGGCGACCTCCCGGCCTCCGGAAAGACGACGGATGCAATCGCGCAGGAAATCGGCGTCGCGCTGCAGAAGCAGTTCGGCCTCAAGGACCGGCCGTCGGCGTCCGTCGAACTTGCCCAGTTCCGGCCGGTCTTCCTGACCGGCGATGTGGAAAACCCCGGCGAGTATCCCTTCGCACCCAATCTGACAGTCGTGAAGGCCGTCAGCATTGCCGGCGGCCTGCGGCGTGCCGATGCCGGCCAGCGCTTTGCCCGCGATTTCATAAACGCCAAGGGCGACGCCGTCGTCTATACGACGGAGCGCAACCGGCTCATTGCCCGCAAGGCGCGGCTGCAGGCGGAAACCTCCAAGAGCGACACGATCGAAATGCCAAAGGAGCTCAAGGATCTGCCCGAGGCAAAGGCCCTGCTTGCCAGCGAAATGGCATTGATGAACACGCGCAAGAAGCGGCTCACGCTGCAGCTTCAGGCGCTGGACGACCTGAAATCGCTGCTGCAGGCCGAAATCGAATCTCTCGGCAAGAAGACCGAGACACAGACGCGCCAGCTCGAGCTTGCCAAGGAGGACCGCGACAAGGTCGAAAACCTGGCCGAGAAGGGCCTTGCGCTCAGCGCCCGAAAGATGGCCGCCGAACAGCGCGCCGCCGATACCGAGGCTACCCTTCTCGACATCGATACCAACATCTTGAAGGCCAAGCAGGACATCAGCCAGGCCAATCAGGACGAGATCACCCTGCGCAACGACTGGGACGCCAAGCTGTCGCAGGAACTGCAGGACACCGAATCCGAACTCGATACGCTCAACCTGAAGATTGCGACCAGCGATGCGCTGATGTCGGAAGCATTGGCGCAATCGAACGACGCTGCTCGTTTCGACCCGCAAAATGCCGCCAGCATCAGCTATTCCATCGTGCGGGAGGTTGACGGCCAGTCGAAGGAAGTTCCTGTCACGGAAAATAGCACATTGCAGCCGGGCGACCTGATCAGGGTCACGGCCGGGGTTGCGATGAGATAGCGGAGACCCGCATGCGGATCGCCAAATCGGTGCTGATAAAGCCAGGTGAGAACGAGCTATACGCCATTCCGGCGGTTGCGCTTTCTCTCTTCTGCTTCGCTTACTCGATCCGCTTCGGGCAGGTGGCGATCCTGTTTTACTATGCCTTGTGGCTGCCGCTCGTCGCCGTCAATTATCGCAAGGTGCTCGGCAGCTACAGCCGGTTCATCTGGCTGTTCGCCTTCGCCGGTTTCGCCTTCCTCTCCGTCTTCTGGTCCGCCGTGCCGAGCGTGTCGCTGAGGGCGAGCATCCAGTATCTGACGCAGGTGGTCTGCGCGCTGATTGCCGTGCGCGTGCTTGATGTCCGGACGCTGACGCTCGGGGTCGTGGCAGGTGCGGCGGTCGTCCTGCTTTATTCAATCCTCTTCGGCTACTACGAATATGACGTGCTGGACGGGACCTACAGTTTCGTTGGCGCCTTCGCATCGAAGAACCAACTCGGCTTTTATGCGTCGCTGGGCATCATCTTCGCCTTTGCCGCCGTCGTCATTTACGGCGAGCGCCGTTTCTGGATGATGACATCGGGCATGGTCGGCCTTATGGCGGCCTATTGCCTGCTTGCCTCGCAATCTGCCACCTCGGTCATCACGACGGCGGCGATCATTGCCCTGCTGATAGGGTTTCGCGTCGTGCTCATGCTGTCGCCGCAACAGCGCAAGCTTTTGGTGGTCGGCGGCGGCGTCGCGGCTGTCATCCTGGTGGTCGCGGGCGTCTATCTAGGCGCTGTCGACGCGGTCTTGGGCATCTTCGGCAAGGATTCGACTCTGACGGGCCGCACTTATCTCTGGCAACAGGGTATTGCGGCTGCGGCGCAGAACCCGGCCATCGGCATCGGCTATCAGGCCTATTGGGTTCAGGGCTTCGCAGAGCCTGAGCGGCTATGGAAGGAATTCTTCATCGCCTCGCGAGCCGGTTTCCATTTTCATAATACCTACATCGAGACCGCCGTGGAACTCGGCCTGATCGGCGTGCTCATCCTTGCTGTCACGATCATCGCGACCCTTTGGGGGCATCTGCGCCGGCTGATCGAGGATGTGCGCAATGATGAATCCTATTTCCTTTTCGGCGTCACCGTGCTGCTTCTGATCCGTTCCTTCGTGGAGATCGACGTTTTGACGCCCTACAATGTCGGTACCTTTCTTCTTTATTTTTCCGCAGGAAAGCTTGTCGGCGCGCGCCAGCGCTCGGCGATGGCCGGCCTGCAGCGTTACCAATCCGCTCGGCCTGTTCGTTCCTGATTTTTTATCTACGCCGCCGAAAGCGGCGTAACGAGGGATATGCATGAAGACCCTGTACGGGATCCAATATTTGCGTGCCTTTGCCGCACTGGCCGTCGTCGTTTTCCATGCGGCAGAAAGAAGTGGCGGGCACTTCACGATCGGCGCTGCCGGCGTCGACGTCTTCTTCGTCATCAGCGGCTTCATCATGTGGGTGATTAGCGACCGCAAGTCGCTGACGCCGCATCGCTTCCTTGTTGACCGCATCCGCCGCATCGCACCCTCATACTGGCTGGTGACGGTCATCATGATTGGCGGAGCGATGGCAGGATTGTTTCCGAACCTGCAGCTCGACGCAGGCCACGTCCTGGGCTCGCTCTTCTTTGTTCCTGTGCGCTCGCCGAGCACTGGCGAGATTTGGCCGATCCTGGTTCAGGGCTGGACGCTCAATTTCGAGATGTTCTTCTATGTCCTTTTTGCCGGGGCCTTGTTCTTGCCGCGCCAGTGGCGGCTGCCTTTCCTCTCCGTTGCGTTCGGCTTCTTCGTCGTGGTCGGTCTGATGTGGAAGCCGTCTTCGCCGACGCTCGCCACCTATACGCGGCCGAGCATCCTGGAGTTCCTCGGCGGCGTCTTCATTGCCGAGCTGTGGTTGCGGCGCTGGACCGCCGGCAATAGTCTCGGGCTTGGCTGCGTCGGCGCCGCGCTCTGCGGTTTTGCGGCGATTCACCTGATGGGTGCCGGGTTCGACGAATTCGTATGCGGACCGCTGGCGATGGCGCTGGTGTTCGGCATGGTCTCGCTGGAGGCAGACGGCAGCATCGGTCGCGTGCCGCTGCTCACCTATCTCGGTGATGCGTCCTATTCCATCTACCTGTGGCATACGCTTGCGGTATCGGTTGCCATCAAGGCTGCAGGAATTCTCGGAATTCCGGGCGGCCTTGCCGTCGTTGCTGCCGTTTGTGGTGGAACGTTGCTCGGGATTGCGGCCTATGAGATGGTCGAGAAGCCGTTGCGCAAGCTCCTGTCCAACGAAGCACCCAAGCGCCGCCCGCTTGAGCAGCGCCCTTCGTAAATCAGGTTGCTTCTTCGGCTGGTTCCCGCTCCGGCGC
Source organism: Rhizobium mongolense USDA 1844 (assembly GCF_000419765.1). Classification (GTDB taxonomy): domain Bacteria; phylum Pseudomonadota; class Alphaproteobacteria; order Rhizobiales; family Rhizobiaceae; genus Rhizobium; species Rhizobium mongolense. The sequence continues at coordinate 112,047 of NZ_ATTQ01000012.1, forward strand.
GGCCCTGCGCCGGAGGCTGCGCAGCACGACGTAGAAGGCCGGGGTCAGGAACAAGCCGAAGATCGTGACGCCGAGCATTCCCGCGAAGACGGCAGTACCGAGCGATTGGCGCATTTCCGCGCCTGGCCCCGTCGCGATCATCAGCGGCACGACGCCGAAGATGAAGGCGAATGCCGTCATCAGGATTGGGCGCAGCCGCAGATGGCTGGCCTCGATCGCCGCTTCCACCGGCGTCTTGCCGTCCTCTTCCGCTTGCCTGGCGAATTCAACGATCAGGATCGCGTTCTTTGCCGCAAGGCCGATCAGCACGATGAGGCCGATCTGCGTCAGGATGTTGTTGTCCATCGCGCGAAGATGCACGCCCAGCAGCGCCGCAAGGATCGCGAGCGGCACGATCAGGATGATCGCAAGCGGCAGCACCCAGCTTTCATATTGCGCCGACAGGGCCAGAAAGACGAAAATCACCGAAAGCGCGAAGATATAGATCGCTGTGTTGCCGGTGCCGCGCTCCTGAAAGGCGAGTTCGGTCCAGTTGAAGGTCGTTCCCGAGGGCAGTAGCGAACCCGCAATCTTCTCCATGCTGTCGAGGGCGGTGCCGGTCGACACACCCGGCGCCGGATTGCCCTGTAGCGGTACCGAGACATACATATTGTAATGCTGGACGAGCGCCGGACCGCTCCTGTCCTGGACTTCGATGAGGGTTCCCAACGGCACGAGCGCGCCCGTCGCCGACCGGACCTTCAGGGCAAGGATGTCGTCCCGCTCGAGGCGGAATTCCTGGTCGGCCTGCGCCCGCACCTGATAGACCCTTCCGAAAGCATTGAAGTCGTTGACATAGGATGTGCCCAGATTGATCGAGAGCGTATCGAATATGTTCGAGATCGGGACGTTCAGCATGCGTGCCTTGTCGCGATCGATATTCAGGAAGAATTGCGGGCTCGATGCGGAGAAGGTCGTGAAGACGCCGGTCAGCCCGGGCGTCTGATTGGCGGTACCCATCATCTGGTTGGCAAGGGCCAGAACCCGCCGCATGTCGCCGCTTTCGAGGTCCATTAACTGCATCTTGAAGCCGCCGGAATTGCCGATACCCCTGACCGACGGCGGCGGGATGGCAATGATGAACGCTTCCTGGATGCTCTGCAGGTTTTGGAAGAGCTGACCGATGATCCGGCCGGCGCTCAGACCCTGCTCAAGCCTATGTTCGAAGGTATCGAAGGGTGCGAAGACAACGCCTTGATTGGACGCGTTGGTGAAGGTCGCGCCGCTGAAGCCTGCAAAGGCCACCGCGTGAGAGACGCCAGGCGTGTTTCGGATGACTTCCGCCGCCTGCTGCACGACGGCATCGGTTCGGTTGAGAGAGGCGCCCTCGGGCAACTGGAGGACGACGATTGCATAGCCTTGGTCCATATTGGGGATGAAGCCACTCGGGACGATTCGGCCCATGTAGTAGGTCGATGCCAGCAGTCCCGCAAATACCAGCAGCGCACAGAACAGGGCGGTCCTTGTCGCAACGGTGCGGCGAACAATCCATGAGTAGCCGTGGCTCATTCGGTCGAAGCCGCGATTGAAGCCGTTGGCGAGGCCGCGGCCCAGTCGCGTGAACGGATTTCGCGTCTCCTTCGCATGCTCTTCGTGCGGCCGCAGCACGAGCGCAGCGATGGCTGGCGACAATGTCAGCGAGTTGACCGCCGAGATTGCCGTTGCAACCGAGATCGTCACCGCAAACTGCCGGTAGAACTGGCCGGTAATGCCTGGGATGAAGGTTGTTGGGACGAACACGGCGATGAGAACCAGGGAGATCGCGATGACCGCCGTTCCGACCTCGTCCATGGTAACATGCGCCGCTTCCCTCGGCGTCATGCCCTTGGCCAGATTTCGCTCGACGTTCTCGACGACGACGATCGCATCGTCTACCACGATGCCGATAGCGAGCACGAGCCCGAAGAGCGTCAGCATGTTGAGCGAGAAGCCGAAGGCGAACAGGAAAGCGAAAGTGCCGATCAGCGACACCGGGATCGCGACGATGGGGATGATGGCCGTGCGCCAGGATTGCAGAAAGACCAGCACCACAATTGCGACCAGCACGGCCGCTTCGAAAATGGTCTTGTAGACCTCTGATATCGACTCGGAGATGAACTCGGTCGGATTATAGACGATGTTGTAAGCCAGCCCTGGGGGAAAGTCCTTGGCGAGCTGTTCCATGTTCGCCTTGATTTCGGCGGCGGCAGCGAGCGCGTTTGTGCCCGGACGCGAGAAGATGCCGAGCGCCACCGCCGGCTTGCCGTCGAGGTAGCTGTTGGTCACGTATTGCTTGGCGCCGAGCTCGATGCGGGCAATGTCCTGCAACTGTACGAGGCGGCCGTCCTCTGTCGCTTTCACAATGACGTAGCGGAACTGCCGCGCATCGGAGAACCTGCCCTGCGTCGTCACGGTGTATTGGAATGCGTTTGTGCCCGCCGCCGGCGGGCCGCCGATCGAGCCACCCGAAACCTGCACGTTCTGTTCGCGCAAGGCATCCACCACATCGTTCGGCGTCATGCTATAAGCGGCCAGCCTTTGCGGATCGAGCCAGATGCGAAGGGCATATTCGCGCTCGCCGAAGATGGTGAGATCTCCGACGCCGTCGAGACGCACCAGCACATCGCGGATGCGGCTGCGGGCGTAGTTTGAAACGTAAAGCTGATCGTAGCGGCTGTTCGGAGACAGGATATGCACGACCATCATCAGGTCGGGTGAACTCTTCGCGGTGGTGACCCCGTTGCGACGAACCTCATCGGGCAGGCGCGGTTCGGCGATCGCTACCCGGTTTTGGACGAGAACCTGCGCCGTATCCAGATCGGTACCGAGCTTGAAGGTGATTGTCAGCGACATCGACCCGTCGTCAGTCGAATAGGAGGACATGTAGAGCATGTTCTCGACGCCGTTGATTTCCTGTTCGAGCGGAGTTGCGACCGTGTCGGCGACGGTCTGTGCGTCGGCGCCGGGATAGTTGGTGCGCACGACGATGGTGGGCGGTGCTATTTCGGGAAACTGCGCCACCGGCAACTGGAAATAGGCGAGGCCGCCGAGAATGAGCAGAACTATGGAGAGGACGGACGCGAATATCGGTCGGTCCACGAAGAAGTGCGCAAACCTCATTGGGCAAGCTCCATGCTTGCAGCTTCCGGCGGGATATCCTCGCGGCTCTGCGGCAGTTCAGTCGTCTGCGGCGTGATCTTGGCTCCCGGGCGAGCGCGCATCAGGCCGTTGACGACGATCGTCTCATTGCCTTCCATGCCTTCGCGGATGACGCGGTAGCCGTAAAGCCGCGGGCCGGGTCGCACGGGCTTGGTCGAAACCGTGCCATCGTTGCCGACGACATAGACGACCCGCTGGTTCTGGTCGGAGCCGATTGCCTCGTCCGGCACGAGAATGGCCCTATAAACGTTGGACGCCTCCACCTGCACGCGGCCGAAAAGCCCAGGCTGAAGCACGAAGTTCGGATTGTCGAAGCGAGCGCGGACCCGCATCGTGCCGGTCTGGCTATCGACCCGGTTCTCGGCGAAATCGAGCTTGCCTGTGAAGGGCTTCTCGTTGGCATCCGTGATGCTGACCTGCACCTCAACACCGCCGCCGCCCTGCTGAAGGTCGCTGCCGCGCGCACGCGCCGTCTGCGCGAAGTTCAGCAGCCGGCGCTCGTCGACGTCGAAATAGAAGTCGATCGGATCGAGCGAAACGATCGTCGTCAGCACCGACTGGTCGGCCTGGACGAGGTTGCCGGCCGAGATCAGCCGCCGGTCGATGCGGCCGCTGATCGGGGCGGTAATCTTCGTATATTCGAGATCGAGCGTGGCCCGATCTGCCGTGGCCTGGGCGCCGCGGACATTGGCCTGAGCGGAAACCCATTCGCGGCGCCGGTCATCGAGCGTCGAAACCGACTGGCTGCCGCTGGTGGCGAGTGATTCTGCGCGTTTGAACTGCGCTTCAGCGTAGATCAGTGTCGATTTCGCGACTTCAAGCGCAGCGGTTGCTTCATTGAACGCAGTGACAAAGGGGCGCTGATCGATGACGAAGAGCAAGTCGCCTTTCTTGACCATCGCGCCATCGGTGAAATGTACTTCCTGCAGGTAGCCGCCGACGCGCGATCGCACGGAGACCTCGTCGACCGCCGCGAAGCGGCCGATGAACTCGTCGCTGTCCACGACATCGCGAACGACGGGTTTTGCAACCGTGACGGGCGGAGCAGGCGGAGCGTCCTGGGCAACGACGGCCGCGGGGAAAAGGATAAGGTAAGTGAGAGCAAGGGCTTCACGAAGAGAGTAAGGCATAGCGATCCCCCATTCTGGGCGGCCGGTATGCCGCCAAACTTATGCGGTAACGATGCGATTCATTTCTGCTGTGTCGAACCCGGCGTTCCGGCCTTCGTCTTGCTGCTCTTGACACGCACCGGCCGATCGGCAGGGGTGCCAGCTTGCAAAAAAAGGCCGAAGGTCTGCTCCGGTAACTCTATGAAATCGGACTATAAACGTCAGTAGGCAAAAATTGCAAACGCCAATCGCCGCTAGTTTGAGAATCTGGCCGGGATCAGGGGTTTCGACGATCAGCTCTTGCCACGCGTCCTTCCAACCCGAAAATCCCTGGTTTGAAAGCCGGGCGTAAACGTGCCCTGCGGCATTTTGGCCGCAACTGCGGAATCTGCGGCCGATGATCTTGTGCGTTGCATATGCTCACTATATCTACCAACATTATAAGCATACTTATAAATAGCTGGCATAGCTTTAATGAGCGCCCATCCGACCCTCGGTTTTGTTCTACACGACGTCGCCCGTCTGCTTCGCAAGCGGTTCGAGCAGCGCGCCAAATGCCTTGGGCTGACCCGCTCGCAATGGCAAACGCTTGCCTATCTCGCGAACAACGAGGGTATCCACCAGGGTGGGCTCGCCGAAATCCTCGAAGTCGAACCGATCACGCTGGTGCGAATTCTCGACAGGCTTGCCGAACGCGGACTTGTCGAACGGCGGCAGCATCCGGCGGATAGGCGCGTGTGGCTTCTTTACATGCGTGATGAGGCATTGCCGCTGCTTGCCCAAATGCGGGTGATCGGAGAAGCCACGCGCGGCGAAGCCCTCGACGGCGTCTGCGCCGAGCAGCGCGAACAGCTTTTTCAGATCCTATCGCTGATGAGAACAAATCTAGTGCAGGCGTGCCGCACACCGGCCGCCGGGAATGAGCAGAACCATGGTTGAAAAATCCTCCCTCCGCGTCGTTGACGACGCCAACGCCAAGAATCCGACCGAAGACAAGAATCCGATCGAAGACAAGGAAGTCTCCAAAACCCAGGAAACGGTAGCCGAAGCGCCTTCATCCAATTCAGCGCCGGCCGCCGCAGTGGCTGCGTCCGACGGCATCAGGGTCCGCCGTCGGCGCAGCCTCACCCGCCCCGTGCTGTTTGCGCTGCTGCCTGTTGCCCTTGTTGCCGGCGGCTATTTCTACGTGAATGGCGGGCAGGTCATGTCGACCGACAATGCCTATATCCAGGCGGATATGGTCGGCCTGACGACGGATGTTTCCGGTATCGTCGACCAGATCAACGTTCACGAGAACGAAACGGTCAAAGCCGGGCAGGTGCTCTTTAGCCTGAAGTCCGACAGCTTCAGGATCGCGCTCGACGGCGCAAAGGCCCAGCTTGGCGTCCAGCGCAACCAGATCGAAAACCTGAAGGCCAGCTACCGGCAGTCGCTTGCGGAAATCACGCAGGCTAAGGCCGACATCCCGTATTTCCAGGCGCAGTTCGATCGTCAGCAGAGCCTCGTCAACAGTTCGGCCGCGACACGTGCCGCCTATGATGAAGCCAAGCACGATCTCGATGCTGCGCTTCAGAAGGTTGCCGTCGCCAAGGCGCAGGCTGCGACCACGCTCGCAGAGCTCGGCGACGATGCCAGCCAGCCGGTCGAGCAGAACCCGCTCTACCTGCAGGCAAAATCAAATGTCGACAATGCCCAGCGCGAGCTCGACCACAGCGTCGTCAAGGCGCCGTTCGACGGCGTCGTGACCAATGTCAACGCGCTGCAGGTCGGCTCCTACCTGCAGGCCTCGCAACAGGCCTTTTCGCTGGTTGCGACCAACCGGCTTTGGATCGCTGCAAGCCCGAAGGAAACCGATCTTACCTACGTGAAGCCCGGCCAAGAGGCGAGCATCTATGTCGACACCTATCCGGGCGTCGAATGGAAGGGCAAGGTCGAAAGCATCAGCCCGGCTTCCGGCTCCAGCTTCTCGCTGCTTCCGGCGCAAAACACCACTGGCAACTGGGTGAAGGTCGTGCAGCGTATTCCGATCCATGTCAGCATCGACGATGCCGAGGGCAAGCCGCCGCTTCGCGTCGGCATGAGCACGATCGTCGATGTCGATACCGGCCATGCCCGCGGCCTGCCGGATTTCGTCAACAGGCTGTTGGGCCGCGAAGCCGGCAAGGGGCCATGAGTAACGCTGCAGCATCTCCCGCCGCCCCAGTTGCCAATCGCGGTGCGATCACGGCCTGCGTCATTCTCGCCGTCATCATGCAGGCGCTGGACACCACCATCGCCAACGTCGCGCTCCCCTATATCCAGGGCAGCGTTTCGGCCTCCGCCGACCAGATCAACTGGGTCCTGACGTCCTATATCGTCGCGGCCGCCATCATGACGCCGCCGTCGGGCTTCCTCGCTGCCAAGTTCGGCCGCAAGAACGTGCTCCTGACGGCAATTGCCGGCTTCGTCGTGGCATCGGTGCTTTGCGGCATAGCGCAATCCTTGCCGCAGATCGTCGCCTTCCGCCTTCTGCAGGGCCTCTTCGGCGCTGCTCTCGTACCGCTCTCACAGGGCATCCTCCTCGACATCTATACGGTCGAGGAGCGCGGCTCGGCCATGGCCTTATTCGGCGTCTCGGTCATGGTCGGGCCGGTCCTGGGGCCGGTCATCGGCGGCTGGCTGACCGACAACATCAGCTGGCGCTGGGTGTTCTATATCAACGTGCCGATCGGTGCGCTCGCCTTTGCCGGCATCGTCATCTTCGTCAGCGAAACGAAGCGGGATGCGCTCGCGAAGCTCGACTGGTTCGGGTTTGGCATGATGAGCCTCTTCATCGCCGCGCTGCAGCTGTTCCTAGACCGCGGTGAACAGCTCGACTGGTTCTCGTCCGGCGAGATCATGGTCGAAGCGATCATCTGCGCGGCAGCCTTCTATCTGCTGCTGGTCCATACGCTGACGGCCGAAAAGTCCTTCGTGAATCCACGATTGTTTCTCGACCGGAACTTCGCGGTCAGCATGGTGTTCATCTTCGTGGTCGGCGTCACCTATCTCGCCTCGCTGGCACTGATGACGCCTTATCTGCAGACACTGATGGGCTATCCGGTCATCACGGCTGGGATCGTCATGGGGCCACGCGGCATCGGCACCATGCTTTGCATGTTCATCGTCGGGCGATTGATCGGCAAGGTCGATACCCGCTGGCTTCTCGTGTTCGGCCTCGGCCTTACGGCCTGGGCGATGTACGACATGACCGGTTGGACGCCGGACGTCTCGCAGTGGACGATCGTCTCGGTCGGTTTCATCCAGGGTGCCGGTCTCGGCTTCCTGTTCGTGCCGCTGACGACGATCGCCTTCTCGACGCTGCCGGCGCATATGCGCGGCGACGGTACGGGCCTCTACAATCTTTCCCGCAACATCGGCTCGAGCGTCGGCATTTCGATCGTCTCGGCACTGATCGTCGAGAATACGCAGAGAAATCATGCTTCGATCGCGGCTTATGTCACGCCTTTCAACCGGGCCTTTGATGCCGCCGCCGCGCAGTCGCTCAGCCCGCTCACCGCGGCAGGCCGGGCTTCGCTCAACGAGCTCATCACGCTGCAATCGACGATCATCGCTTACATGGACGACTTCAAGCTCCTGATGCTGATGTCGCTTGCGGTGATGCCGCTGGCGCTCATCTTGCGCAAACCCAAGGCGGCGCCCGCATCAACGGATCACAGCGCCGTCATGGAGTGATCAGCGGAACGGCTTGCTCAGATATCGCGAGCCCTGAATGCCGAAGCGCCATGGTACTTCGGCATTCTTCGTTATGCCGATCCGCGTGCCCGAAGTGATCGGAACCGGCGCCGAGGGAAAGATTGCAAAAGGCGGGCAGTCGAGCAGCCGGTTGTTGATCTTGATGTCGATATCGAGCGCCTGGCAGAGCTTGCCGGGACCACTGCAGAGCCGGGTGAGCACATCGGTGCCGCGGCGCTCGATCATTCCGGCGATACCGCTTTGCGGCTCCAGCGCGCGGATGAGGACGGCCGAGCCCGGCGTGCAGACGAAGTTCAGGCACCAGTACATGCCGTAGATGCGGTAGATATAGACGTTGCCCGGCGGGCCGAACATCGCGCCGTTGCGCCTGGTCGGTCCGCGGAAACTGTGCGAGGCCTCGTCGTGCGGGAAATAGGCCTCCGTCTCGGTGATGCGCCCGCCCGAACCGTTGACGAGCAGGTGGCAGCCGATGAGATCACGCGCGACGGCGATCGCATCGCGCTCGAAGAAGCCTCGAAGCTCACTACCGGTCAAGGGAGCGTTTCCAATGGCACCTGTATCCGTCATTCAAGTTACCCGTCGTTTTGATTCCGGCCGATATCATCGCCCATCAAATGCGACTACCCGAAACTTGCCCGCTGCTGCGCAAAGAGCTTCACCAGCCAGTCTATGAAGACGCGAACGCGCGGCGAAAGCTGACGATTGCGCGGATAAAGGAGCGAGACCGGCGTCTCGGTCGGCGGGAAGCCTTTCAGGATCTCAATCAGCTCACCTGAGGCGATGTAGCGTTCGGCGTGGTAGCGCGGCACTTGTATGATGCCCAGTCCGCAGCGTGCTGCCGCATGGAGGCTCTCGGCTGCATTGACCGAGACGATGGCTGGGATCGACATGTTGCGGACCTGCCCGTCGATGATGAATTCGAGCGGCAGCAGCCCGCCCGTCGCGCTGGACCGGAACCCGACCATGCGGTGGCCGTCGAGCTTGTCGGGATGTTCCGGTATGCCATGGAGTTCGAGATAGGCGGGCGAGGCGAGGGTGATCTCTTCCAGCGTGGCCACGCGGCGGGCGATCATGTCGCTATCCTGCGGCACGCCGACGCGCAACACGCAGTCGATGCCTTCACGGACGAGATCGACCAGACGATCGCCTTCGCTCATGTAGAATTCGATATCGGGATACGTCTCCAGGAAGGACGGCAGGCTCGGCAGCACGAAATGCCGGGCAAGCGTACCGTGCACATCGACCCTCAACATGCCCTTCGGTTTGGCGCCGACAAAGGCGCCTTCGGCCTCCTCGATGTCGGCGAGGATCGAAAGGCAGCGCTGGTAATAGGCCTCGCCATCGAGCGTCGGGCTGACATGGCGGGTGGTGCGCTGGAGCAGTTGCACACCGAGGCGCGCTTCCAACTGCTTGACGGCATCGGTCACCGTCGAGCGGGGCAGGCCCGTGTCCTCGGCTGCGAGCGTGAAGCTGCGGCGTTCCACGACGCGGCAAAAGACCCGCATGGCATCGAATCGGTCCATGGTATTTGTTCGCATTTGTCGGATAGTGATGCCGAAGAATGCATGATTATCCGCGCAATGGAAAGGATCATCTTCTCCTCATCGAAACGCGCTGCGCGCAAGGAACTGAAGGAGAAAGAAAATGGCCAGCAACGACAACGAGGTCGCGCTTGTCACCGGTGCATCCCGCGGTATCGGTGCCGCCATTGCCGAACGTCTTGCCAAGGATGGCTTTACCGTCGTTGTCAACTATTCCGGCAATGCCGCTCCCGCCGAAGAACTGGCTCAGAAAATCGAGCAGGCCGGCGGCAGGGCGCTGACGGCGAAGGCCGATGTCAGCGATCCCGAAGCGGTGCGCCGGATGTTCGAGGCCGCGCAAGCAGCCTTCGGCGGTATCGACGTTCTCGTCAACAATGCCGGCATCATGATGCTGTCTTCGATCGCCGATGCCGACGATGCCAACTTCGACCGCCAGGTCAGCGTCAACCTGAAGGGCACGTTCAACACGCTTCGGGAAGCCGGTAAGCGCCTGCGCAACGGCGGCCGGATCATCAATCTCTCGACCAGCGTCGTTGGCGTGAAACTCGAAACCTACGGCGTCTATGCCGCCACCAAGGCGGCAGTAGAAGTGCTGACGGCGATCATGTCGAAGGAAATGCGCGGCCGGAACATCACGGTCAACGCGGTCGCTCCCGGCCCGACCGCGACCGATCTCTTCCTCAATGGCAAATCAGACGAACTCGTTGCCCGCATGGCGAAGATGAACCCGCTCGAACGCCTCGGTAGGCCCGAAGACATCGCCGCTGCCGTTTCCTTCCTCGCTGGTCCGGACGGCTCCTGGATCAACGGACAGGTCCTGCGCGCCAATGGTGGCATGGTCTAATTCCATGACATTGATCGCGGCTCTGTGGCGGCATTGTTCCGTTTTTCTGAATGGTGATGTGCGAAGTTGCGCCTTAAAATCCGCCCGGCTGCAATTATATTCCTTGCTAAGGAGCGAACGGAAATCCCCCATTCCGGCGCCAACCCTCCAAAAGCCCGCCGCGTCATTTTCCCTGGTGATGCGGCGGGTTCGAAATTCGAAGTTGATCCGATCGCGGCCCGTCGAAGGTTTTTCTGCCTTCCGGGCCGCTTCCGTTTTCAAGCATCGTTGAGCTTGGCGTCGGCAAGCAGCTTTACCATCCAGTCCACGAAAACGCGTACCTTGTTGCTCAGGTGCCGGTTCGGCGGGTAGACGACGTAGAGCGGCAGCGGATCGCGCTTCCATTCCGGCAGAACCTGGACGAGTTCGCCTTGTGCGATGGCGCTGCGCGCCATGAAACGGAGCGTCTGGCCGACGCCGAGGCCGGTGGTGAGGGCGCTCATGAAGGTTCTGCCGTCATTCACCGAGACGATATATCTCGGGTTTACCTCGATCGCTTCGTTGCCGTTCTTGAATTCGAACGGGATCGTGCGGCCGGTCTGTGCGCGGAAATAGCTGATGCCGTAATGGCTGCTTTCGAGCTCTTGCGGGTGCGCGGGCATGCCGAATTTCTCGATGTAGCGGGGCGATGCGCAGGTGACCATTTCGATTTCGGATACACGTCTTGCGATCAACGATTGATCGGCGAGAGTGCCGGCGCGAAGAGCGCAGTCGACGTTCTCTGCAAGGTAGTCCACGGTGCGGTCGCTGACGCCGAGATCAATGCGGATATCGGGATATTTCAGGTAGAAATCGCAAAGTGCCGGCACGACGATGGTGTCGGCAAAAGCGCCTGCCATTTCAACGCGTAAGCGGCCGCTTGGAAGGCTTTGGGAGTTGGAAAGACTGCCGTCGAGCTCTTCCAGTTCGGAGACGATCTGCGAGGCGCGTTCGTAATATAGTGCGCCGTCCGTCGTCACCATGACGCGCCGCGTCGTACGGTTAAGCAGCTTGGTGCGCAGATGCGCTTCCAAGCCCTGGATGAGATTGGTGATTGTCGCTTTGGGCATTGCGAGCGTGTCGGCCGCCCGTGTAAAGTTGCCCGTCTCAACGACGCGTATGAAGGCGCGCATTGCCGAGAGCTGGTCCATCGGAGATCTCCACAGTTTGCACTGCGATATTATTCGAAAATCGGAACAGTGTAATCATAATACAGCTTCTTATTCCGCGATGTGAATAACAATATCTTTTTTATCGGAATGGCAAGCTGTAGGCGCTTACCATGCGTTATCTTTGATTGAGCGAAAGCCGGACCGATGACGGTGCAGGTGAAAGACATGGTGCTGGAGAAGGTGGGCATCGGCCCCGTTTCCGCGCGCGTCTATCAAGGCGCCGAGTTCGGGAAGGGGGCGCCGATCGTTCTGTTCTTTCACGGCGGCGCCTTCCTGGAATCCGGCATTCAGGCCGGCATCAAGGAAAGTGCGATTGCTGAGAGCATGGCGAAAGCCGGCGCGATCGTCGCGGTCCCTGACTACAATGCGCCGCTCGGGAACGTCTTTCCGAAGCCGCTCGAAGTCGGCTATTCCCTGTTTTCCTATCTGGCCAACAAGCGCGCCTCCGGCATTGGCGATCGCAACTCGCTGCTTCTGATCGCTGGTGAAGAGGCTGGCGGCAATATTGCGGCGGGTGTAGCACTGAAGGCACGCGATCATTATGCCGACGCGCTCGACGGCCAGATCCTGATTTCGCCGCTCCTCGATCCATTCATGGGCACCTCCTCCATCCGCAAGGCAGACGGCATTGGCATGCGCCAGCGCTGGACGGAAGGATGGAGCCATTATCTCAGCGGCGGCGGCTGTCACCCCTATGCGGCGCCCTGTCTCTGTTCGCGCATTGCCGGCGTTGCGCCGGCGCTGATTTTCACGGCGGAGGACGATCCTCTGCGCGACGAGACCGTCGGTTATGCCGTCCGCCTCAAAGCGGCAGGCGTCGAGGTCCGCCAGCATATCCTCCCCGCCGGGGCAGGCTGGCCATCTATCTACGGCGGGAAAACGGACGGCACCTCGAACTGGCAGGAGAACGTCAGCCGCGAGTTCAAAAGTTTCGTTCAGGAGTTAAGCGTTCAACGCCAATTGCATTGAAAACGAACTGATTATCGTCGGCCGTATAGGGCCGCAAGGAGAGTACCAATGACGTCCAGAAAGAATCGCTGGGCCCTGGTGGGCGCTGGCATAGGGCTTGTTGCGTCTGTTTCAGCAGCCGCCATCTTTTTTGAATTGCCGATGGGCACGGCTGCTACGGCCGCTTCCGCGCCTGCACAAGCTCCCGCTGTGCCGGTGACGGTTTCCCTCGTCGCAAGCCGTGATGTGACCACCTGGGAAGAGTTCTCGGGCCGTCTCGAAGCGGTCGATCGAGTTCAGCTACGCTCGCGCGTTGCGGGCGCCATCCAGTCGGTCCACTTCCGCGAAGGTGCACTGGTGAAGGCCGGCGACCTGCTCTTCACAATCGATCCGGCCCCTTACCAAGCGGCGGTTTCTCAAGCGGAAGGGCAGGTTGCCTCCGCCGAGGCCAAGGTCAGCCTGGCGCAGATCGAGCTTGAGCGTGGCCGCCGGCTTTCGGATAGCCGCACGATCTCTCAGAGCGATATGGACCAGCGCCAAAGCGCCTTTACCGAGGCGCAGGCAGGCCTGCGTACCGCGCAGGCGGCGCTGCAGTCGGCTCAGCTCGATCTCGGTTACACCGAGGTCAGGGCTCCGGTTTCCGGCCGAGTGGGCAAGCTGGAGATCACCGCCGGCAACCTTGTTGCTGCCGGTTCTGCTTCCCCAGCGCTCACGACGCTCGTCTCGATCGATCCGATCTATGCGAGCTTCAACGCCAGCGAAGAGATGGTGACGAAGGCGCTGTCGCAGCTTCCGGCCAATGACGGTGCGGTGCGCGCCCTCGAACAGATCCCGGTCGAGGTCGGCACGCTTGCTGATGAAGGCACGCCGATCAAGGGCAAGCTCCAGCTCGTCGACAACCAGGTCGATGCGGCAAGCGGCACAATCGGAGTCCGCGCCGTCTTCGACAATCCGGGCGGCAAGCTGATCCCCGGCCAGTTCGTTCGCGTCCGAATGGGCCAGCCGAAAGCCGAGAATAAGATCCTCGTCAGCGAGCGGGCGATTGGCACCGACCAGGACAAGAAGTTCGTCTTCGTCGTCGACGGCGAGAACAAGGTCAGCTATCGGCCGGTCCAGCTCGGCAGGGTAAGTGACGGCCTCCGCGTCGTCGAAAGCGGTCTGAACCCCGGCGAAAAGATCGTCGTCAATGGCCTGCAGCGCATCCGTCCGGGTGCGGTGGTCGAGCCGCAGATGGAAGAGAAAGTGGCGGCCAAGTAGGCCCGCCATAGCAATTTGTCTTCTCCCCGGCGGGGAGAAGACGTCCGCAGGACAGATGAGGGGTGAGCGAAACGAAGGAGCGAACGTCTGAGCCAAAAGCGAAGACGACAGCTGCCGAGCCTCCCCGTCGTCCGGCCCTTCGGGCAACCAACGAAATGATTTGACCCGCCGGCGGTACACCAACCGCCGGACAGGGGTTTTGCATCCAAGTTCATGCCGGAGAGGGCTTTGAAATGAACATCTCCAGATTCTTCGTGGACCGCCCGGTGTTTGCCGGCGTGCTTTCGGTCCTCATCCTCGTAGCCGGTCTGATCGGCCTCAGGGCACTGCCGATTTCCGAATATCCGGAGGTCGTGCCGCCGTCGATCGTCGTGCGTGCCACTTATCCGGGCGCCAATCCGGAAGTCATCGCGCAGACGGTTGCGACACCGCTCGAAGAGCAGATCAACGGCGTTGAAGACATGCTCTACATGTCCAGCCAGGCGACCTCCGATGGCGTCATGACGCTGACGGTAACCTTCAAGCTTGGCACCGACCCGGATAAGGCGCAGCAGCTGGTTCAGAACCGGGTTTCGCAGGCCGAACCCCGCCTCCCGGATGAGGTAAAGAGCATCGGCATCACCACCGTCAAGAGCTCTCCCGACCTGATGATGGTCGTCAACCTGATCTCGCCGGACAACCGCTACGACATCACCTATCTGCGCAATTACGGCGTCCTGAACATCAAGGACCGCCTGGCGCGCATCGATGGCGTGGGCCAGGTGCAGGTCTTCGGTTCGGGCGACTATTCGATGCGCGTCTGGATCGATCCGCAAAAGGCTGCCGAGCATAATCTCGCTGCCAGCGATATCACCAATGCGATCCGCGAGCAGAACGTCCAGGCCGCTGCCGGCACGATCGGCGCTTCGCCGAGCCTGCCAGGCACAGAGCTGCAGCTGAACGTCAACGCTCAAGGGCGCCTGCAGACGCCCGAGCAATTCGGCAACATCATCGTCAAGACGGGCGCCAACGGTGAAATCACCCGCCTTCGCGACGTTGCACGCATCGAACTCGGCGCTGCCGACTATTCGCTGCGCTCGATCCTCGACGGCAAGCCGGCGGTCGCCATCCCGGTCTTCCAGTCTCCGGGCTCCAACGCCATCACCATCTCCGACGAAGTCCAGAAGACGATGGAGGAGCTGAAGGTCGCAATGCCCGACGGGGTCAGTTACGAGATCGTCTATGACACGACGAAATTCGTCCGTTCGTCGATCGAGAAGGTCGTCGATACGCTGCTCGAAGCCATCGCTCTTGTCGTTCTCGTCGTGATCCTGTTCCTGCAGACGTGGCGTGCCTCGATCATCCCCCTAATTGCCGTTCCGGTATCGATCATAGGTACTTTCGCGGTGATGTACGTCTTCGGCTTTTCGATCAACGCACTCAGCCTCTTCGGCCTGGTGCTGGCGATCGGTATCGTGGTGGATGATGCGATCGTCGTCGTCGAAAACGTCGAGCGCAACATCGAAAATGGGCTCAGCCCGCGCGATGCGACCTACAAGGCCATGAAGGAAGTTTCCGGCCCGATCATCGCGATCGCACTGGTGCTCGTCGCCGTCTTCGTGCCGCTCGCCTTCATCAGCGGCCTGTCAGGCCAGTTCTATCGCCAGTTCGCGCTGACGATCGCGATCTCGACGGTTATCTCGGCCTTCAACTCGCTGACCCTGTCTCCGGCGTTGGCAGCCCTCCTGCTGCAGGGTCACCACGCCAAGCGTGACTGGCTGACGCGCGGCATGGACTTCATCTTCGGCTGGTTCTTCCGCGGCTTCAACCGCGTTTTTGGTGCAGGTTCGAAAGCCTATGGCAAGGGCGTTGGCGGCCTGCTGTCGCGCAAGAGCATCGTCATGGTCATCTACCTGGCGCTGGCTGGTGCGACCTACGGCCTCTTCAATGCCGTTCCGGGCGGTTTCGTGCCGGCACAGGACAAGCAGTATCTGATCGGTTTTGCCCAGCTGCCGGATGCCGCAAGCCTTGACCGGACCGAAGACGTCATCAAGCGGATGAGTGATATCGCCATGGCCGAGCCCGGCGTTGCCCACGCAATCGCCTTTCCCGGCCTGTCGATCAACGGCTTCACCAACTCTTCAAACGCCGGCATCGTCTTTGTGACGCTGAAGGATTTTGAGGAGCGCAAGTCGCCGGCGCTTTCCGGCGGTGCGATTGCCATGTCCTTGAACCAGAAGTTCGGGGCGATCCAGGATGCCTTCATCGCCATGTTCCCGCCGCCGCCGGTCAACGGCCTCGGCACGACGGGCGGCTTCAAGATGCAGCTCGAAGACCGCGCCGGTCTCGGCTACCAGGCGCTCGACGAGGCCAACAAGGCAATGATCGCCAAGGCCTACCAGGCCCCTGAGCTGACCGGCATCTTCTCTGCTTACCAGATCAACGTTCCGCAGCTCTTTGCCGACCTCGATCGCGCGAAGGCCGAACAGCTCGGTGTGTCGGTGACCGATGTCTTCGAAACGCTGCAGATCTATCTGGGTTCGCTCTATGTCAACGACTTCAATGCTTTCGGGCGCACCTACAGTGTCCGAGTGCAGGCCGATGCGAAGTTCCGCGCCCAGGCGGACGACATCGGCCAGTTGAAGGTTCGTTCGGCATCGGGCCAGATGATCCCGCTGTCGGCGTTGCTGAAGGTCAGCGCGACGACCGGGCCGGAGCGGACCAACCGTTATAACGGTTTCCTCTCCGCCGATATCAACGGCGGTCCTGCTCCGGGCTTCTCCTCCGGCCAAGCTCAAGCCGCGATCGAAAAAATCGCCAACGAGACGCTGCCGAAGGGCATCAGCTTCGAGTGGACGGATCTGACCTATCAGCAGATCCTGGCAGGCAATTCCGGCGTGATCGTCTTCCCGCTGGCGCTGCTCCTCGTCTTCCTCGTGCTGGCTGCCCAGTATGAAAGCCTGACCCTGCCGCTTGCGATCATCATGATCGTGCCGATGGGCGTGCTGGCCGCGTTGACGGGCGTCTGGCTGACGGGCGGAGATAACAACATCTTCACGCAGATTGGCCTCGTGGTCCTTGTCGGTCTCTCGGCAAAGAACGCGATCCTGATCGTGGAATTCGCCCGTGAACTGGAGTTCGAAGGCCGTACGCCGGTCCAGGCGGCGATCGAGGCAAGCCGTCTGCGTCTTCGCCCGATCCTGATGACCTCCTTGGCCTTCATCATGGGTGTCGTGCCGCTGGTCGTCTCCACCGGTGCCGGTGCGGAAATGCGCGCCGCCATGGGTGTCGCGGTCTTTGCCGGCATGATCGGCGTGACCTTCTTCGGCATCTTCATGACGCCGGTCTTCTATGTGCTGCTCCGCAAGCTGACGGGCAACCGTCCGCTGGTGCAGCACAACGACAATCGTCCGCCGTCGGAAGAGGCCGCCATCCGGGTCGCAGCGGAGTAAGCGGCAACATCATCAAATCAGCAGGCGGGACATCCAGTCCCGCCTTTTTTATTTGCATGGACGCGTCGCAGGTTTATGTCTTGATGAACGTACATCGGATGGACGGAGCCATTCGGAAAGATAGGCCGACTGCCCGTTCTGGAGGAAAGAATGAACGACTACAAGCCGCCGAAGCGCCGCCTGCGTTCGCAGGACTGGTTCGATAACCCTGACCATATCGACATGACGGCGCTCTATCTGGAGCGCTTCATGAACTACGGCATCACACCGGAAGAGTTGCGCTGCGGCAAGCCGATCATCGGGATTGCCCAGAGCGGCAGCGATCTTACGCCCTGCAACAGGGTGCATGTCGAACTTGCCAAGCGGGTGCGCGACGGTATTCGCGATGCCGGCGGCATTCCAATCGAATTCCCGACGCATCCGATCTTCGAAAACTGCAAGCGTCCGACGGCCGCACTCGACCGCAATCTCGCCTATCTCGGGCTCGTCGAAATTCTCTATGGCTATCCGCTCGATGGCGTCGTGCTGACCACCGGCTGCGACAAGACCACGCCTTCGGCGATTATGGCGGCTTCCACCGTCGATATTCCCGCCATTGTACTTTCAGGCGGGCCGATGCTTGATGGGTGGCACGAGGGCGAACTGGCGGGATCGGGAACTGTGATCTGGCGCATGCGGCGCAAATTCGGTGCCGGCGAAATCGACCGGGAAGAGTTCCTTCAGGCCGCGCTCGATTCCGCACCATCCGTCGGCCACTGCAATACGATGGGCACCGCTTCGACGATGAACGCGCTTGCCGAAGCACTCGGCCTGTCGCTGACGGGTTGTGGCGCCATTCCGGCGGCTTACCGCGAGCGCGGCCAGATGGCCTACCGCACCGGGCGCCGTGCCGTCGAGATCGTGTTCGAAGACCTGAAACCATCGGATATCCTGACGCGCGAGGCTTTCCTCAACGCCATCCGCACCAATTCGGCGATCGGCGGTTCGACCAATGCCCAGCCGCACCTGGCGGCCATGGCGAAACATGCCGGTGTCGAGCTTCATCCCGACGACTGGCAGGTCCATGGCTTCGATATCCCGCTGCTTGCCAACGTCCAGCCGGCAGGTGCCTATCTCGGCGAGCGCTATCACAGGGCAGGCGGCACGCCTGCGGTCATGTGGGAACTGCTGCAGGCCTCTAAGCTCGACGGCAACTGTCGGACCGTCACCGGCAAGACGTTGGCCGAAAACCTGGAAGGCCGGCAGGCAAGCGACCGTGAGGTCATCCGGCCGTTTGCGGAACCTCTCAAGGAGCGGGCTGGCTTCCTCGTACTCAAGGGCAATCTCTTCGATTTCGCGATCATGAAGATGAGCGTGGTCTCGGACGATTTCCGCAGACGCTACCTGCAGGAGCCTGGGCGTGAAGGCATATTCGAAGGCAAGGCGACCGTCTTCGACGGTTCCGAGGACTATCACAAGCGCATCAATGATCCGTCGCTCAATATCGACGAGAATACCATCCTCGTCATCCGCGGGGCAGGGCCGATCGGTTGGCCGGGTTCAGCTGAAGTCGTCAATATGCAGCCGCCGGACCACCTCTTAAAACGCGGTATCAGCAGCCTGCCGACGATCGGCGATGGCCGCCAATCCGGTACGGCGGACAGTCCTTCGATCCTCAATGCCTCGCCGGAAAGTGCCGCCGGCGGCGGTCTCGCCTGGCTTCGCACCGGTGACATCATCCGCATCGATTTCAATCTGGGCCGCTGCGAC
This sequence comes from Rhizobium mongolense USDA 1844, assembly GCF_000419765.1. Classification (GTDB taxonomy): domain Bacteria; phylum Pseudomonadota; class Alphaproteobacteria; order Rhizobiales; family Rhizobiaceae; genus Rhizobium; species Rhizobium mongolense. The sequence goes on from NZ_ATTQ01000012.1 coordinate 131,028, forward strand.
ATGTTGGTCGACGACGCAGAGATCGAATGCCGGAAAGGGGAAGGTGTCCCGCCCGTGCCGCCGGACGCCACGCCATGGCAGCGCATCTACCGCCGGTCGGTCAGTCAGCTTTCGGAAGGGGCTGTGCTTGAAGGGGCGGCAGACTTCCGACAGATTGCAAGGGTTCCGCCGCGCCACAATCATTAGGCGAATAAATTCTGCGGGAGTAAGGAAGAGTACTCCCAATAGCCAGCTCGGCAATCCATAAAAGGGTTCGTTAATGTGGGTTTGAGACGGTATCATAGTTTCTCGCATCTGCTTAAGACTGAGACAGTCAATTGCCGAAAAGGACACCGACCCGGTCGGAACAGGAATTCCAGGATCTGTTAAGGCGCCTCGAGCTTGCGCTCGATGCGTCGCAGATCGGCGTTTGGGAGCACGATGTGCGCACCAACCAGATCCTCTGGGATGCGCAAATGCACCGGCTCTATCAAACGGGCGAGACCATGCGCGTCCTTCCGACATCGTTTTGGTTTGACGCGGTTCATCAGGAAGACCGCCAACGCGCATTGCAGGAATTCGACGAGGCGATCGCCCGGCGCGGCGCCTATAATTCCGAATTCCGTATCATCCTGCCGAACGGCGAAGTCCGGCATTTGCGCTCGCGGGCGCATTTCTACGTCAGCGAGGAGGGTGCTCCCTCATTCATCGGCGCCGAGTGGGACGTCACGGCCGATGTCATGCTGAACGCGGAGCTGAAGCGTCAGCGGCAGGTCGCCGAAGCGCGGGCAAGGGCGCTCGAGGAAAGCAACGCACGGATCGAGTATGCTGCCGAACATGATTACCTGACCGGGCTGCCCAACCGCCGCCTGTTCGACAGGCGGTTTGCCGAACTGCATGCCGACAAGTCGATCTCGACGCTTGCGATCCTTCACCTTGGTCTCGACCAGTTCAAGCAGATCAACGACAGCCATGGCCACGCCGCAGGTGACGCCGTTCTGCGCGCGGCAGCGCTGCGGATGGCGGCCGCCGTTCCAGGAAACAGCCTGGTTGCGCGCGTTGGCGGCGATGAATTTGTCATTCTGCTGTGGAATTTCGCAGGTGTCGAAGAACTCACGCGCATTGCCGCGGATGTCCAGCAGCGGCTGCGAAAGAAGATCCGGTTCGGCCAGGAATTGCTGCAATCCGGTACCTCGATCGGGATATCATGGAGCGCCGGCCGGCGGACGCGCAATCTCTTCACCGAGTCCGATCTTGCGCTCTATCAGGCGAAGAAACTTGGGGTAAACCGCGTCGAATTCTTTACCCGGCAGTTGCGGGACGACCTGCTCGGCAAACGGCGTCTCGCCGAAGAGCTGAAGCGCGGGCTGGAGCGCGGAGAGATTGTTCCTTATTACCAAGTGCAGTTCGACGCCAAGACGCGGGCGATTTCCGGCCTCGAAGCGCTTGCCCGCTGGATTCATCCGGAAAGGGGCGTGCTGTCGCCGGCCGTCTTCTTGAAGGCCGCGGATGAGAATGGGCTGTCGGCGGAAATCGACGCGGCGATTCTGAAAACGGCGCTGGAGGATCGCCGGCATTGGCAGGATCGGGGTGCCGCCGTTCCGCGCATAGCGGTCAATATTTCGAGCGCGCGGCTGTTCGATCCGGCGTTGCTCGACAGCCTGCGGGCGCTTGCGGTTCCTCCGGGCGAATTCGCTTTCGAACTGGTGGAGACGATCTTTCTCGACGATCCCGATGACAAGCTCTTGAGCAACATCGATCAGATCAAACAGATGAGCATCGATATCGAGATCGACGATTTTGGTTCGGGGCACGCCTCGTTGATCGGGTTGGCTAGGCTGCGCCCAAAACGTTTGAAACTCGACCGGCAACTGGTGACTGACATCGTCGAATCCGAGGAGCAGCGCTGTGTCGTCAGCTCCATCATCGACATCGCCAAGGCGCTCAACGTGGGCGTGATCGCTGAAGGCGTTGAAACGGAGGGCCATGCCGAAGCGTTGACGCAGCTCGGCTGCGACATGCTGCAAGGGTACGCGCTCGGCTATCCGATGCCGGCTGCGGAGATCGGCAAGCTCATTTCGCCGGCCCGCCGGACCCCGGCCAAATCAGGCGCGGGCAGCCGGATGCTGGCGGTTACGGCTCCAGCTCCCGGCGGGCTTCCAGATACCATTCGACAAAGGCCCTGACGCCGGTTTCGAGCTTCGTATCGGGCTTGTAACCCGTCAGGGCGACAAGCAGGTCAGGGCTCGCGAAGGTGCGCGGCACGTCGCCCTTTTGCATCGGCAGCATTTTGCGCTGCGCCGGTTGGCCGAGCGCTTTTTCCACGGTCTCCACGAAGTCCATCAGGCTGACCGGCTGACCGCCGCCGATATTGACGACACGGAACGGCGCCTGGCGGGACAGCGTCTCGACCTTGTCGTCGGCGATGCGGTTTTCTTCCGAAGGCATAATCGAAGAAAGCCGCACGATCGACTCGACGAGATCGTCGATATAGGTGAAATCGCGGCTCATCTTGCCTTCGCCGTAGATTTCGATCGGCTGGTTTTCCAGCATGCTCTTTACGAACTTGAAGAGCGCCATGTCCGGGCGGCCCCACGGACCATAGACGGTGAAGAAGCGGAAGGCGGTGGTCGGCAGCTTGTAGAGATGTGCATGGCTGTGCGCCATCAGCTCCATCGACTTCTTGGTCGCAGCATAGACCGTCAGGGGCTCGTCGGCCCTGTCGGTCTCATGGAAGGGAACGGAAGGGTTCGCGCCATAGATCGAAGAGGTCGAGGCCAGCATCAGATGCTGCACATTGTGGCGCTCGGCAGTCTCCATAATGTTCCACGAGCCTTCGACGTTCGAGCTTAGATAAGCGCGGGGGTTTTCAAGACTGTAGCGTACGCCGGCCTGGGCCGCGAGGTGGATGAGGATGTCCGGCTTTGCCTGGCCGACTGCATCTTCGAGCGCCTTTTGATCCTCAAGCATGGCGATTACCGGCTTGAAGGCCGGGAACTGCGCCAGAGCCGCATGCCGCATTTGCTTGAGCTTGACGTTGTAATAGGGCGTCAGGCCGTCGAAACCGGTAACCCGATGCCCATCCTGCAACAAGCGCCGCGCGAGATGAAAGCCAATGAAGCCTGCGGTGCCTGTTATGAAGTAATGCATTTTATCTCTACTCGGTCTTCTTGCCGACGGCAAAGTGGCTGAAGCCGTGGCGCGTGATTTCGGCGACGGGATAGATATTGCGCAGGTCCACGACGACAGGGTTCTTCATCGTGGACTTCAGGCGCTTGAAGTCGAGCGCGCGGAATTCATCCCATTCGGTCACGAGCACGATGGCATCGGCGCCCTCGGCAATCTCGTATGGGTCATTGCCGTAGGTCACCGGCCCGAGCATTTCCTTGGCCGCTTGCATGCCTTCCGGGTCATAGACGTGAACCGCGGCGCCGCCGTCGAGCAAGGCCTGGATGATGGTGATCGACGGCGCATCGCGCATGTCGTCGGTGTTCGGCTTGAAGGTCAGGCCGAGGACGGCGATCTTCTTGCCGCGCACGCTGCCGGCGCAGGCGGCGATCACCTTACGCCCCATGGCGCGCTTGCGGTTGTCGTTGATTGCGACCGTCGTTTCGATGAGGCGCATCGGGCTGTCATAGTCCTGCGCGGTCTTGACGAGCGCCAGCGTGTCCTTCGGAAAGCACGAGCCGCCATAGCCGGGACCGGCATGCAGGAACTTGTCGCCGATGCGCTTGTCCATGCCGATGCCCTTGGCAACCTTTTGCACATCCGCACCGATCTGTTCGCAAAGGTCGGCGATCTCGTTGATGAATGTAATCTTCATGGCGAGGAAGGCGTTTGCGGCGTACTTGATCAGCTCGGACGTGCGGCGCTCGCAGAAATAAAGCGGTGCCTCGTTGAGGTAGAGCGGCCGGTAGACTTCGCGCATGACTTCCGTGGCGCGCGGGTCTTCGGTGCCGATGACGATGCGGTCGGGGCGCTTGAAGTCGGTGATGGCAGCACCTTCGCGCAGGAATTCCGGGTTCGAGACGACGGCGATGTCCTTGCCGGGGAACTCTTCGCGGAAGATGCGCTCGATCTCGTCGCCGGTGCCGACGGGAACGGTGGACTTCGTGACGACGACCGTGAAGCCGCTGACGGCTGCGGCAATCTCGCGCGCGGCGGCATAGACGTAGCTGAGATCAGCATGGCCGTCGCCGCGGCGCGACGGCGTGCCGACCGCGATGAAGACGACATCGGCGTCTGCGACCGGTGCAGCGAGATCCTTGGAGAAATCAAGGCGCCCGGCGCTGCGGTTGTGCTCGATGATGGCATCGAGGCCCGGTTCGAAGATCGGCACTTCGCCGCGTTCAAGGGCGTCGATCTTCGCTTCGGATTTATCGACGCAGGTGATGTGGTGGCCGAAATCCGCAAGGCAGGCGCCGGAGACGAGACCGACATAGCCCGAACCAATCATAACAATGCGCATGGGATAACCTTCATCAAAAACGATCGCGGCCTGCCGGCGGCAAAACGCGATCGTGTTACAGGCGCACCGTCATAAATTCAAGACAGCCCACTTCTCAGCTGCGCCCAAACTCGTCGACGATGCGAATGATATCGTCCTCGCCGAGGTAGGAGCCGGTCTGCACTTCGATCAGTTCGAGCAAGATCTTGCCCGGGTTTGCGAGGCGGTGCACCTCGCCGAGCGGGATATAGACCGACTCGTTTTCCCGCAGCATCTGTACATTCTCGCCGATCGTCACCTCGGCCGTGCCCTTGACGACGATCCAATGTTCCGAGCGGTGGTGATGCTTCTGCAGCGAGAGCTTCTTGCCGGGTGTGACGAAGATGCGCTTTACCTGGAAACGGTCGCCGTTGAAGATCGAGGTATAGCCGCCCCACGGCCGGTACGAGGTCGGATGGGTCTCCGTCAGTTTCGACGTCGCGGGCAGGGCGGCGAGCGTCTTGACGAGGTCGCCGACGCTCTGGCTGTCCTGCAGCTTGCCGACATAGACGGCATCTTCACTGGCAATCACCGCGACATCTTCCATTCCCTGCACGGCAAGATGCACGCCGTGGCTCATCACCAGCGAGTTGCGGCTGTTGACAAGCGTCGTATTGGCGGTCGCGACATTGCCGTTCGGGTCGCGCGTCCCGGTTTTCCAGACGGAATCCCAGCTGCCGAGATCCGACCACTTGAAGGGCGAGGGCACGACAGCGGCATTGGCCGTCTTTTCCATGATCGCATAGTCGATCGAGATGCTGGGGGCCTTCGCAAAGGATTGGGCGTCGAGACGGGTGAAGTCGAGATCGCGCGTCGCCTTCGCAACAGCCTCGCTGGCCGCGGCGACGACATCCGGCGCATAGTTGCGCATTTCCGCAAGAAGCGCTCCCACCTGGAACATGAACATGCCGGAATTCCAGTAGAAGCCGCCGGCAGTCACCATCTCCTTTGCCTTGTCCAGGGGCGGCTTTTCGATGAAGCGCTTCACGGTCTGTGCGCCTGCCGAAAGCTGCTCGCCGCCTTCGATATAGCCGTAGCCGGTTGCCGGTTCGGTCGGCTCGATGCCGAAGGTCACGAGCTTGCCGCTGGCGGCCGTTTCGCGTGCGGCGCGGACGCTGTCGAAATAGCTTTGATCGGCGACGATCTCATAGTCCGAGCCAAGGACGTGCATGATCACGTCCTTGCCGAAAAGGTCGGCGACGAGGGCGGCAGCGGCGGCAACGGCGGGTGCGGTGTTGCGGGCAACCGGCTCCAGCAGGATCGCCTTCAGCGCCAGATCGAGTTCGCGGGCCTGTTCGGCGACGAGGAAGCGGAATTCCTCATTGGTCAGCACGACCGGTGCTTCGTAGAGGGCCGGATCGGAGACGCGGGCGAGCGTTTCTTGAAACAGCGTCTTGTCGCCGATGAACTGAATGAACTGCTTGGGGGCTGCAGCGCGCGACAGCGGCCACAGGCGCGTGCCCTTGCCTCCTGCCATGATCACGGGAACGATCTTTTGCGTCATCGGGTGCGTTTCCTCAAAATCTTCTGTCTTCAATCAGTTCTGTCCGGCCCACTGCCTGATCCGGCCCAGTCCGGCTTCAAGCAACTGGCTTGCGGCGTGTTCGGTTTGCGCTTCGACGTAGCAGCGCATCTCCGGCGCGTTGCCCGAGGGGCGAAAGTGGATGATGCGCCTGTCGGCCAGCGTGACGCGCAGGCCGTCGATATCGCTCGCCGTGGAGGGGCTTCCAATGGGCTTCAGGAAATCCGCCAGGTTTTCCGGCAAGGCGCGCAGGTAAGCCATCAATTTTGCGCTCGTCTCGACGGGGAAGTTCTCCAGCCGATCGGCCGCCGCAATCGGAAGATTGTAGGAAGCGGCAATGACCGACAGCGGCTTCTTTTGCGCCGCTGCCAGCGAAAGGACTGCCAGTATCGGCAAGAAGCAGTCGCGTGTCGGCAGTGCCTCAAGCGTCCTGCCATTAACGCTGAAATCCGAACCGGTCAGCAGGCCGCCATTGGCCTCGAAGCCCATCACGCGGTCCTTGCCTGCGATGATCGCCTCCTGCATGCCGGCGATGACGAAGGGTGAGCCGACGCGCGTGCGGGTGACGGCAAAGGCGCCGGCGGCCTCGATGCCGGAGTTGGAGGTGACAGGCGTGACCACGGTTCCGGCGTCCAGAAAATTCGCAGTGATCAGCCCCAGCAAGTCGCCACGCAGGGGCATGCCGTTCTCATCCGTCACCAGCGGCCGGTCGCCGTCGCCATCGGCCGAAACGAGCGCATCAAGGGTCAGGGACTGCGCCCAATCCTTGAGAAGCGCAACGGTCTGCGCCGAAACGGCTTCGGTATCGACTGGGATGAAGGTCTCCGATCGTCCAAGCGCGATGGCTTCGGCGCCGTAATGCGACAGCAGCCGCACCATCATGTCGCGGGCAACGGTGCTGTGCTGATAGACGCCGATCCTTTGGCCGGAAAGGGCATTTTTGGAGAGAATACCGGCATTGCGCGCCATGAAGGCTCTAGCGCATTCGCCGGACCGGTCCTCGACCTTTGCTTTTCCCGCCATTGCCTCATCAGGCAGGGAGCGGTCGAGCTTGGCGGCAAGATCGGAAATCGCGGCTTCGTCCGCCTTGTCGATCTCGCCATCGGGTCGGTAGAATTTGATGCCGTTGCGGTCCGCCGGGATGTGCGAGCCGGTGATCATCAGGCTCGCGGCCTTGTCACGGGATCCATAAAATGCCAGCGCTGGTGTCGGGACGGTGCCGCAATCGGCGACCCTGAAGCCAAGCGCGGTCAGCGCGAAAGCGCATGTCGCAGCGATGGCAGGGCTGGAATCGCGGAAGTCGCGGCCGAGCATGACGAGGTCGCCTTTTTGCGCGCGTCCGCTCTCAAGAAGATATTGCCCGAACGCTGTCGCGTAGACCACCGACGCCCTGCCTTCCAGATCGACGGAAAGGCCGCGCAGGCCGCTTGTTCCAAATTTCATGCGTGTTAAGCCTTTGCTGACGCTTGCTTTCCTGCGCGATTATCACCAGTCTAACGATACTTCGTAAATTTTGGCCGCGATAGGTGACTAAAATATTGCGCGCCTCCCTTTTCAAGGCAAATCTATAACCCCTTCGGTGGAACGAGGACTATCGATGAGCGAACAGACCATCGCGCTCGAAGAGAGCTGGAAGGCGGCACTCGCGCCCGAATTTTCCAGTCCCTACATGCAGCAGCTCAAGGATTTCCTGCTGGTGCAGAAGCAAAGCGGCAAGCGTATCTTCCCCAAAGGGTCGGAGTATTTTCGCGCACTTGACCTCACCCCGCTTGCAAAGGTGAAGGTCATCATTCTGGGGCAAGATCCCTATCACGGCCTCGGACAGGCGCATGGGCTCTGCTTCAGCGTTCGCCCAGGCGTGCGCATTCCGCCCTCGCTGGTCAATATCTACAAGGAGATGGAAACCGATCTCGGCATCAAGCCGCCGCGGCATGGCTTCCTGGAGCATTGGGCCCGCCAGGGCGTGCTGTTGCTCAACAGCGTCCTGACCGTCGAGGAGGCGCAGGCAGCGTCACACCAGGGCAAGGGCTGGGAGCGTTTCACCGATGCGGTGATCCGCAAGGTCAACGAGGAATGCGAGTCCGTCGTCTTCATGCTCTGGGGTTCCTATGCGCAGCGGAAGGCGGCCTTTGTCGATACCGACCGTCATCTCGTCCTCAAGGCGCCGCATCCGTCGCCGCTTTCGGCGCATAACGGCTTTTTTGGATGCAGGCATTTTTCGAAGGCGAACGCTTTCCTGCAGTCTCATGGCCGCGCGCCCGTCGACTGGGAGTTGCCTGCCAATCCGCAGGATGCCTAGAGTTTTCTGAACACCTCCGGATCGGTGTTCAATAAAAGGAGACAATGCGTTTTGGTCTCTGGGACTATTCCAAATCGCTCCAAGCAATCATTTATGACCCATCAAGGCTCGCCATTGCGGGCAAGAAAGGGGTCTCGACATGCTCAACCAGATCAAGGGCCTGCACCACGTCACATCGATGGCGGAGGACGCCCGTACAAATAACCAGTTCTTCACAAACGCGCTCGGCTTGCGCCGCGTCAAGAAGACCGTGAACTTCGATGCGCCTGACGTCTATCATCTCTATTATGGCGACGAGACCGGTTCGCCGGGTTCGATCATGACCTATTTCCCGTTTCCCAAGATGGCGCAGGGCCGCCCTGGCACCGGCGAAGTCGGTACGACCGTTTTCTCCGTTCCCGAGGGTTCGCTCGGCTTTTGGAGCGACCGTCTCACCAAGCTCGGCGTCAGCGGTCTCAAGGCGGACGAGAGCTTCGGCCAAAAGCGACTGCACTTTGCGGGTCCTGATGGCGACGGTTTCGCGCTTGTTGAAGTCCGGGATGACGGTCGCCAGCCCTGGACGCATGGCGGCATCGGCGAGGATTACGCCATCCGTGGCTTCCACTCTGTCGCCATGCGTCTTCGCGATGAGGGCGCGACGTCCGAACTCTTGAAATTCATGGGCTATGAGGTTCAGGAAGAGAAAGGCGGCGTAAGGCGGCTGGTGATGCCAGGCGGCAACGGTGCGCATCTGGTCGATCTCGAAACGATGCCGAATATCTCCCGTGCTCTGCCGGGCGCCGGTTCCGTGCACCATGTTGCCTTTGCTGTCGACAACCGCGAAAAGCAGCTCGAGGTGCGCAAGGCACTGATGGATACAGGCTACCAGGTGACGCCGGTCATCGACCGGGATTATTTCTGGGCGATCTATTTCCGCACGCCTGGCGGCATTCTCTTCGAGGTCGCCACCAACGAACCCGGCTTCGACCGGGACGAAGATACGGCTCATCTCGGCGAAGCGCTGAAGCTGCCGCAGCAGCACGCGCATCTGCGGCAGCTGATCGAGCAGCACCTGCAGCCGCTCGAAGCTTAAGGAGCAGATCGATGAACGACCATAGCTATGTGCACCGGCTCCATGCCGGTGCGCCAGGAAAACCCATCCTCTTCGTGCTGCACGGCACCGGAGGGGATGAAAACCAGTTCTTCGACTTCGGACGGCGGCTTCTGCCCGATGCGACGATCGTCTCTCCCCGCGGGGATGTTTCGGAGCACGGGGCGGCACGCTTTTTCAAGCGCACCGGCGAGGGCGTCTACGACATGGACGATCTTGCCAGGGCCACGCAGAAGTTGGCGTCGTTCGTGAAAGACATGACGGTCGATCACGGCGCGTCGCACATCCTTGGCCTCGGCTTTTCAAACGGGGCGAACATCCTGGCGAATGTCTTGATCGAAAACGGCCTGTTCGATGCATCGGTGCTCATGCATCCTCTCATTCCGTTTCGGCCGAAGGCGAATCTAGAACTCCAGGGCCGCAGGGTGCTGATTACGGCGGGCGAACGTGATCCGATCTCTCCGGTCGGGCTGACCCAAGCGCTCGCCGGCTATTTCACCGGGCAGGGGGCTGCGACCGAGACCGAGTGGCACCCGGGCGGACATGACATCCGTCCGAACGAAATCGACGCCGTGCGGCGCTTCTTCGAGCCCTATTTCTAACTACCGGAAGATTGGCGGCAGTGCTTCCGAGACCTCCGGCGCGGGCATCCAGCGTCCGGTCGAAAAATAGGCCCTCGTCCGTATCTGCGGACCGGGTGCCGCCTTGATCGTCATGATAAAATTGAAGCTGTTTTCGCTGCTGAATTCGCGGGAGAAGACGACACTTGCGCCAAAACCTTCTTCTCTGACATCCTTCAGTTCTCGGATCGCGCTCAAGGCATCGTGAAAATCCAGCCAATGCGATTGTGCGAGCACCGTTTCGAAAACGCGCATGAAAGACGGATCGAGCCGGCCCGCGCTATCCGTCGCCGGCCCGACGATCTTGGCGCGTATGTTGAAAATCGCGCCTTTGCGATCTCCGCGAATAATCAGAAACACAGAGCTCAGCGGGCGCTCCCCATCTTCCTTGTAGACCTCTTGAAAAGAGCATTCATAGGCGCTGCTGCCCATGGCGGAGGCACGCCATTGGGTCATCTCTATGCCGGCCTTGCGCAACGTTTCGCACATGTCCGGTCCGGATTTTCGCCACGTCCGCAGGAAATTTCCGGCGAGCTCGGGCTGCGGAACCTCGATCAGCCTCGGCGGGATCTTGACCGGCAGCTGCGGAGCAGGCTTTGAAACCTCTACCAGCTGTAGCGGCGTTGGTTCTGGTTGCTGGACCTGCAGGTTGAGATCGTAACCCGCCAAAGCTGCCAGGGTGCGCAGATGGCGCATGTCGTTGGATAGCAGGACCGTGCCGGCAACGAGCGAGATCGAAAGCGTGAGCATCAGCCACAATGCTGCGCGGCGCTTGCGGCGCGGCGGCGGCGTTTTCATATGCAAGCCGGAGGGTTGCGTGGCCAAGGCTTTCACTCATTGCAGATGCGCCACTGTAGACAGCATGCTTCAGGTTTCTCTTGCAACCAAATTGCGCGCCGGACGGGCTAAATTAGCAAAGAATTCACTTGGTGTGCGCTAGGAGGGCCGGAAGCGGCCACGCGAACCAATTTGCAGTACCAGCAAAGCGGTGCTGTCATTTACGCTTTGCTGCTTCTGCGAAGTAATTCTCTTGAGATTTCAACGGCGTTGCTTCATGATAATTGTGATGCGAAGATTTTCGTGTCGTGCCTTATGACGATCGATGCAGGTCGTTTCCGCAATGAGCATGTTTCTTCGCGCCCGGCAGCGATGCCGCGGTTCAGACTTTAACGCTTTATCTGCCCTGCAAACTTGAGGCAGGGTTTGCTTGGGAAGGTTGCATGAGTTCGGAATTTGCGGTTCGCGCGATGCGACCGGGTGAGTTGGAGCTTGTGCTCGAATGGGCAAGGCAGGAGGGGTGGAATCCAGGACTCGACGATTCGCTCGCCTTCCAGGAAGCCGACCCGTCCGGCTTTTTCATCGGTGCGGTTGGTGAAGTTCCGGTCGGTTCCATCTCGGTGGTCAAATACGGCGAACACTTGGCGTTTCTTGGCCTCTACATCGTCCATCCGGATTTCCGTGGCAAAGGCTACGGCAAGGCGCTCTGGAATGCCGGCATGGCGTCTGCGGCAGACCGCACGATCGGTCTCGACGGCGTCGTCGCTCAGCAGGAGAATTACCGCAAGGCAGGCTTCGAACCTGCCTATACTACGATCCGGTATGGCGGCATTGCGGCGGCGTTGCCGCAGTCCTCGCTCTTAGCGCATCCGGTGTCGGACAAGCTGGACGGGCTGTTCCGTTACGATGCCGCGATTTTCACCGAGCCACGCAACGCATTCGTTGCCGCATGGTGCAAGCGGCGGCGCGGGCGCAAGACGGCGATCGTGCGCAAGAGCGGCAAGATCCGCGGCTACGCCACGATCCGCCGCTGTTACGAAGGCTACAAGATCGGGCCGCTTTTTGCCGCCGATACCGATACCGCAGCCGCGCTGCTTGCCGAATTGCTGCCGGAGGCTGGCGGCGAGCCGGTGTTCATCGATGTCCCCGCCGAAAACAGGGAAGCGATCGCACTTGCCGAAAGCATGGGGCTCGAACCGGTATTCCAGACGGCGCGCATGTATCGCGGCACGGCACCTGCTATTCCGCTGAGGAACGTCTACGGCGTCACGACGCTGGAACTCGGCTGATCTTAGTCCATAGGCGAGGCGGGGGCGGTCGAAGCCGAAAGCTTTGGACGTCCCTTCTCAGCGATCGCAATGCCGCCCAGCGTCAAAACCAGCGAGACGATATGGAAGAGCTGCAATGCTTCGCCAAGCAGCAGCACGGATAAAAGCGTGCCGAAAACCGGAACGAGATTGATGAAGAGGCCGGCCCGGTTGGCGCCGATCCACTCCACGCCTTTGATATAGAGGATCTGCGCAACCAGCGAGGCGAAGATCGCCGTGTAGAACGTGATAATCCAGCCTTTGCCGTCCGGCATCTGGACATTGCCCGCCGCATTCTCCCAAAGCAGCAGTGGCAGCGACGTCAGCGCCGCCGCAAGGGCAGGAAAGGCCATGAGCGTCCGCCAGTCGACCGGCGGCTTCCAGCGCAGAAAGATCGTGTAGATGGAATAGGCGGCGACCGCCACCAGCATCAGGGCGTCGCCGCGGTTGAGTCCGAGCCTGAGCAGCGCCGCGATATCGCCATGGGAGGCGGTCAAGGCCACGCCGACGAGCGTCATGCCGAAGCCGGCGACCTGCGCGGGCGAAACGCCAGTGCGGAAGAAAATCAGATTGAGCAGGAAGATCAGCATCGGGATGCCTGCCTGCTCGATCGCGACGTTGATGGCGGTGGTGTATTTCACCGCCGAGTAAAGCATGGCGTTGAAGAGCGTATAGCCGACCATGCCGTAGAAAAGCAGCAGTGGCAGCTTCTTGCGGACGACCGGCCAGTCCTTCTTGATCTGCGGAAGCGACACCGCGGCGATGAGCGTGGTCGCAATTGTCCAGCGCAGGAAAGTCAGCGTCATGGGGCTCACGTGGCCGAGCGCCAGCTTTCCGGCGACAGTGTTTCCACCCCAGCACAACGTCGCAATGGCGAGACAAATATAGGCCGTGATATGCAAGGATGATTCTTTCCGTCTTCCGAAAAGTTAGTTCGGATGGCTGCCAATGGACCGGCAATAGCCCGGGACTGGCTGATTTGTCACGTAAAAAGCCCATTTCGCCCTGATAACAGGGTCGCTTTCCAAAAAACAAAGCTTTATAGATGCGCGGGTTTGAGCAGAGCGCGGATAATCCGCCGGTAATAGGAAGAGTTGGATGACGAACGTAGTCGTGGTCGGTTCGCAATGGGGTGACGAAGGCAAGGGCAAGATTGTCGATTGGCTTTCGGAACGTGCGGATATCGTTGTGCGCTATCAGGGCGGACACAATGCCGGCCATACGCTCGTCATCGACGGCACGAGCTACAAGCTGTCGCTGTTGCCTTCCGGCGTCGTGCGCCCGGGCAAGATGGCGGTGATCGGAAACGGCGTCGTCGTCGATCCGCACGCGCTGATTGCCGAGATCGAGAAGCTGGAAAAACAGGGCGTCAAGATTTCTCCCGACAACCTGCGCATCGCCGACAATGCTACGCTGATCCTCTCGCTGCACCGCGAGCTCGATGCCTATCGCGAAGATGCCGCCTCCAACAGCGGCACGAAGATCGGTACGACGCGCCGCGGCATCGGCCCGGCCTATGAAGACAAGGTCGGCCGTCGCGCGATCCGCGTCATGGATCTCGCCGATCTGGAGGCGCTCCCGGGCAAGGTCGACCGTATCCTCACGCACCACAACGCGCTTCGCCGCGGCCTGGGCGTTGACGAGGTGAGCCACGAGGCGATCATGACCGAGCTGACGTCGATCGCCGATCGCGTGCTTCCATTCCGCGAAACGGTCTGGCTGCTCCTCGACAAGGAGCGCCGCAAGGGCGCGCGCATTCTTTTCGAAGGCGCGCAAGGAAGCTTGCTCGATATCGACCATGGCACCTATCCCTTCGTGACTTCGTCGAATACGGTCGCCGGCCAGGCTGCTGCCGGCTCCGGCATGGGACCTGGCTCGCTCGGCTATATCCTCGGCATCACCAAGGCCTACACGACGCGTGTCGGCGAAGGTCCGTTCCCGACGGAACTCAACGATTCGGTCGGCCAGTTCCTTGGTGAGAAGGGCCATGAATTCGGTACGGTGACGGGCCGCAAGCGCCGTTGCGGCTGGTTCGATGCGGCGCTTGTACGCCAGTCGGTCGCGACCAACGGCATCACCGGCATTGCGCTGACGAAGCTCGATGTGCTTGACGGTCTCGAGGAGCTGAAGATCTGTGTCGGCTACATGCTCGACGGCGAGCAGATCGACCATCTGCCGGCAAGCCAGGCCGCGCAGGCTCGCGTGGAGCCGGTCTACATCGCGCTGGAAGGCTGGAAAGAGTCGACCGTCGGCGCCCGCAGCTGGGCCGATCTGCCTGCGCAGGCGATCAAATATGTCCGCCAGGTCGAGGAGCTAATCGGTGCGCCTGTCGCGCTTCTGTCCACAAGCCCTGAACGCGATGACACCATACTTGTGACTGATCCGTTTGAGGATTAATGTCGCGGGTCATTAAGGCATCTGGCCCGGTCGAGAATCGGGCCTCTCGAGAAAAGTAGCTAATGGCTGATTTTATTGCAGTTATCCGGCGGGCGGTTGACGGCCTGGCTGAAAACACCCCCGAGATGCGGGCGAAGGTTTACGAGCGTGCCCGCGGCGCGGTGCAGCGGCAGCTCGAAAACATGAAGCCGCGCCCGCCGGAAGCGATGCTGCAGCGTCAGCTCGATAAGCTCGATGCTGCTATCCGCGAGGTGGAGGCCGAGCACTCCGAGGCACTGCCGGAAGATGGGGCAGCGATTGCTGCCGCAGTAGCGCCTGTCCATGAAGAACCTGTTTCCGAGCCGCCAGCAGAGTATGCTGCCGCGCCGGGGCCCGCTGAAGAACCGGTTGCCGAAGAACCGGTTGCTGACGAACCGCTTGCCGCAGAACCGGTTGCCGTAGATCCGGTCGCAGAAGAGCATCTCGCCGATGCGGATGAACCAGCGCAGTACCGTCACGAAGAGCCGCAGCCTGAACTGCAGGAAGAGGCGGCCCCCTACGAGGAACCTCATGAGGAGCCTGCGTCGGTAGGAGCCACGGAAGGGCCGGTGCCGGAACAACAAGAAGAAGAACGATGGGACCGCCCGGTCGAGGAAGTTACTGCTGCGGCTGAGGCGGAAGCAGCACCTCCCGAGGAATGGGCTGCGGCGCATCGCGATGAAGTGCCGGTCGAGGAATACGCAGTCCCGCCGGAGGAGTATCTCGAGGAGGCGCCTGCCGTCCAGGCCGAACCGGCTGTCGAACCGGAATTCCTTCGTCCGGCCGGAGAATACAATCCCTCGAACCGGCTCGTTGAGCCGTTCGGCTCTTTCGAGAAGCCGGAAGAGTTCGTCGAGCACAGCCGCGAGGAGCCGCTGCAGGCCGAAACGGTTGCACATTTCGATCCCGTCTGGGCCGAACCGGCTGCCGAAACCCCGGCCGAGCCGCCGAAAGACGCAGAGGTTGCATGGGCCACCGAGGAGGTCAGGAACTTCTCAGAAAGCGTTCCTCAAGCAGAGTCGGCCAACGACCACGCGCGCGCCTTCGAGGAAGCCATTGGTGGTCTTCAAAACCCGCCGCCCGCGAAGATGCCGGCCGCGAACGAGGGCTTTTCCTGGGAAGCCGCCGCCTTTGACGATCTGCCGCCGATTGAGGCAGGCACCAACAACAAGAAGGCCCCTGTCGCAGCGCACTTCGACGATTCGGACCTGTTCGCCGAGATCCACGGCAAGCCTGCGGCGCCTGCTGCCGACGTACCAGGCGAAGAGTGGCAGGAAGCCAAGGCCCTTCGGGGCTACGGTCGACGCGGCGTCGTTGCGGAAGACGACGATACCGCGCCGGCTGCCGATATCGACCAGATCGTTGCCGCCAAACTGCAGAACAAGAATTTCCGCATGGAACCGAAGCGCCGCCGCTTCGGTATCGGTACGATCATTGCCGTTGTCGGCGTGCTGGCAGTGCTGGGCGGCGGTGCCTATGCCGCCTGGACGAACCGTGCCCAGCTGATCGCGATGGTTGACAATCTGGTGAGCGCCGCTCCGTCCAAGACGGCCGAGAGCGAGCCCGCTGCTACGCAGAACCAGACGCCGGCAACCCCTTCGACAAACAACACCGAAGCGGCCAAGCCTGCCGAAACTGACCGGCAGGTTGCCGCGCTCGATGACGGCTCTTCGGTCAACAACAAGTTCAACCAGCGCCTCATGGCAGACGGTTCGGAAGTCGACAGCGGCCCGGCTGCCATGCCCGGTACGCCGACGGCCGAAGGCAAGTCGGTCGCCGAGCAGAATGTCGCATCCACCGCGCCGGCTCCGCCCGCACAGGCAGGTGCCGCGTCCGCCGAGACGCTGCCGCCGAACGGCCCGGCCGCTGCCCCGCAACAGGTGCCGGCCGGTGCGAGCGAGAAGATGTTCCTCTATGAGGAACGGATCGGCCAGAGCTCGCCAACGGCCATCCAGGGGGGCGTCGCCTGGAGCGTCCAGCATGAAGCCGGCCAGGGCGGCAAGCAAGAATCGACGGTGCAGGCCAATGTGACGGTGCCGGAGCGCAATCTTTCGGCTCTCGTGACCTTCAAGCGCAACTCCGATCCGTCGCTTCCGGCGAGCCATCTTGTCGAGATCGTCTTCTCGCTGCCGCCGAATTTCGAAGGCGGCAGCATCGATAGCGTCCAACGCATTTCGATGAAGCGCACGGAGCAGGATCGCGGCGACCCGCTGATCGCAGTTCCTGCCAAAATCACCGATGACTTCCACATGATCGCGCTGAACGATTATCCGGATGCCCGCAAGGCGAACCTCGATCTGCTTTCGACGCGTGAGTGGATCGATATTCCGATCACCTATCGCAACGGCCGCCGCGCGCTGATCACGATGCAGAAGGGTCCGACCGGCATAGCAGCCTTCAATACGGCGATCAAACAATGGACGGCGCTCGGCGACGTGAGCACGAGCCAGTAACGCGCTGGCCTGGAAAAGTGGCAGCGGGACAACCCGCTGCCGGGCTCATGTCGTTGGCTTCGTGTATTGCATGCTTGGACGCTCGGCGATGCGTTGCCACCAGGCGCTGAGGCCGGTGTACTGCTCAAGCAGCTCCCGCCCCTCGGGAACCGTCAGGAAATAATCCATCATTGGTGCGACATGCAGATCCGCCAATGTCAGCGCCTCTCCCGCGAGCCAAGGCTCGTCATCCATCAAATCCGAAAGAGCCTCTAGGCAAACAGGCGCTTTGGATCGAGCGATGGCCACTCGCGCCTCATCGCTTGGCTCTCCGCGCAGCGGCTTCGACACCAGTTCCACATACATTCCCCAGACGAGGTTGGAGTAGATGTATCCATCCGCGATGCTGATGATCTGGTTCATCCGGGCGCACTGCTTTGGAGTTGCCGGTTGCAGGCTTGGACCGTTGAATGCCGCATCAATGTAGCGGGTTATCGCTCCAGTCTCATAAAGATTGAAGCCGTCATGCTCCAAGGCTGGGATTCGGCCGAAAGGCTGCCGGGCGAGATAGGATGACGGCGGGCCCGCCACTGCAAAGACATCGACGGGCACCAGATCGTAATCAACGCCCTTTTCATGCAAGGTGAGCCGCGCGGCCCGCACATAAACGCTGTAATCTGCGCCGAACAGTTTCGGCTTTTGCCTCATACCGGATGTGCCTCTTGCAAACTTAAAATGAAGAAAAGCCGCCTGTCGCAATCTGCAGCAGGCGGCTTTTCGATCTCATATCGAGGCGCGAACCCGTTATGCCGTGGCTTCGACGACGCGGACGGCGTTTGCCCTTTCCAGCGCTTCCTTGCGTACCGCGTCCTGCACCTTTTCGAAGGCGCGGACTTCGATCTGGCGCACCCGTTCGCGGCTGATGTCGAACTCGGTCGACAGATCTTCCAGCGTGATCGGATCGTCGGCAAGGCGGCGTGCTTCGAAGATGCGGCGTTCGCGGTCGTTCAGCACGCCCATCGCCTTCGAGAGCATGCGGCGGCGCGTTTCGAGCTCGTCCTGCTCGATCAGCACGTCCTCCTGGCTGTCGTGGTCGTCCACGAGCCAATCCTGCCACTGACCGCTGTCGCCTTCGGAGGCCTTGATCGGCGCGTTCAGCGAAGCGTCGCCGGAAAGGCGGCGGTTCATCGAAACGACTTCCTCCTCGGAGACGTTCAGCTTCGTGGCGATCTCCGCGACATGCTCCGGCTTCAGGTCGCCTTCGTCGATTGCCTGGATCCGGCCCTTGAGGCGGCGCAGGTTGAAGAACAGGCGCTTCTGGTTGGCGGTCGTGCCCATCTTCACCAGCGACCACGAGCGCAGGATGTATTCCTGGATCGAGGCCTTGATCCACCACATCGCGTAGGTGGCGAGACGGAACCCGCGTTCCGGATCAAACTTCTTGACGGCTTGCATGAGGCCGACATTGCCTTCGGACACGACTTCGCCGATCGGCAGGCCGTAGCCGCGGTAGCCCATCGCGATCTTGGCGACGAGACGCAGGTGGCTGGTGACGAGTTTATGCGCAGCTTCGCGGTCACCGTGCTCGGAATAACGCTTTGCCAGCATATATTCCTGCTGCGGCTCCAGCATCGGAAACTTGCGGATTTCGTCGAGATAACGATTGAGACCGGCTTCGCCGGCGGTAATGGACGGCAAGGTATTGCGGGCCATGATTGCACCCTCCTATGTAGATTCCGGTTCCCGATGGAACGCGTCCCCGCGTCGGAACTGGCGAACCGGGACGTGCGGCTCAAATCCAAGCCCGCACTAAGTCAAGATACAGATAAGTATGGCGGAACAGCGGTTCAAGCCCATCAAAAGCCTTCACGAAGACGTTATACCCCTTAACGGCGAAGCGCTTCTGCGAGTTCCACCATATCCACGGGGAGCGACACTTCAAAGTGCATGAGTTTACCCGTGCGGGGATGCTCGAACTGCAGCATATAGGCATGGAGCGCCTGACGGCCAAAGCTGTTGACGACTTTACGTGCTTCATCGGGCAGTAGATTGGCCTTGGTCCTGAAATGCGCGCCATAGACCGTATCGCCAAGCAGCGGATGGCCGATATGGGCCATATGGACGCGAATCTGATGGGTGCGGCCGGTCTCCAGATGGCATTCGACGAGGGCGGCAAGCGCTGTTGCATCCGGGTTCTCGTGGAAGCGTTCCAGCACTGCGTAATGCGTGATGGCCTCGTCGGCGTCCTGGCTGTCAGGACGCTTGACGGAGCGGCGCGTGCGGTCGCCGGTGGAACGGCCGAGCGGCACATCGATCGTGCCTGAGAGCGAGCGCGGCCGGCCCCAGACGATCGCCTGATAGGCGCGCTCTAGCGGCATGGTGCGGCCGTGATCTGCAAACTGTAGCGACAGGTGGCGATGTGCAATATCGTTCTTGGCGACGACCATGACGCCGGTCGTATCCTTGTCGAGCCGATGCACGATGCCTGGCCGCCGGACGCCGCCAATACCTGAGAGGCTGTCGCCGCAGTGGTGGATCAGCGCATTGACAAGCGTTCCCGTCCAGTTTCCGGCAGCGGGATGGACGACCATGCCGGCCGGTTTCGAGATGACGATGAGGTCGTCGTCCTCGTAAAGGATGTCGAGCGGGATATCTTCGCCCTTCGGCGTCGGGTCTTCCGGCTCGGGCAACAGGAGTTCGTAATTGTCGCCGGAGCGCACCTTCTTTTGCGGATCGAGGACGACGGCGCCGTTCACCAGCAACTGGCCATCCTTGATCAGTACCTTGACGCGGCTGCGGGAAAATTCCTCGCCGAGCTGAGCCGTCAGCCACGCGTCGAGGCGGCCTTCGGCATTCTCATCGGCAGTCAGGACTTTCCTAATGCCGGATGCTTGTTTAAAGGGGTCGCTCAAGACGCTTCTTCTCCGAAGTATTTCATAGGACACCACGATGACGAAAATCGAGCTGGACGACCAGGAAGAACAGCCCCTTGATCCGGCAATGGAAAATGTCCGGCGCAAGATGGTCCGCCTGCAGATCGTCTCCGGCGCCATCATGTTCGTGAGCCTTATGGCGGTCTTCGGCGCCGTTGTCTACAAGACGATGAAGGCCGAACCGGCAGAAACGGCAGCTGTCTTGGGCTCCGGCGTTCCTTCGGATTCGCCGGTCAGATCCACGGTTTCCCTGCCACTCGGGTTCGCCGTGCAGTCCACGTCGCTCTCCGGAAGCCAGATCCTGTTCTTCGGCCAATCAGTCGACGGCAAGCGCAAGGCGCTGGTCTTCGACATCGAGGCGGGTCGGCTCGTCGCCGACATCACCGTCGCCGGCAACTGAGGCCGATGGCTGCCGCGCTGATCACGATCGAAAGCGCCGACGATCCGCGCATTGCGGAATTCCGCGCGATCCGCGAACGCGACCTGACGGGCAGGCAGGACCGCTTCATTGCCGAAGGCACCGTCGTGCTGCGCATGCTGGCCGAAGCCCACGCGACGAGACGCGGCTTCGAGGCCGAGAAAATCCTGTTGCTGCGAAACCGCGCCGAAGGCGTCGCAGACATTCTTGCGCGTGTGCCGGACGATGTCCCAGTCTATGTCGCTGAGGCGGATGTTCTCGACGGTATCGTCGGCTTCCATCTGCATCGTGGCGTGCTGGCGCTCGGTCGACGCATCGCGGGCAGCGAGAACCTGCTCGACAGTCTGCCGGGGCGCGCGCTGGTGCTCGTTGGCTGCGGCATTTCCAATCACGACAACGCCGGTTCGATGTTCCGCAATGCGGCCGCCTTCAACGCGGACGCCATCTTCCTCGACGAGACGTCCTGCGACCCGCTTTACCGCAAGGCGATGCGTGTCTCGGTGGGTTCCGTGCTGAGCGTTCCCTATCAGCGGAGCAGCAGTGCTCTCGATATCCTCGTCGCACTAGCAGAACGCGGTTTCGATATCTGGACGCTATCGCCGCGCGGCAAGACTGACATCCGTGCGATAGCGCCTTCGGACCGCATGGCTCTGGTGGTCGGTACCGAGGGAGATGGGCTGCCGGAAGCAGTCCTGGCGCGCTTTAGGAGTGCGCGCATTCCGCAATCTGCCCAACTCGACAGTCTCAATGTTGCGACGGCGACCGGCATCGCTTTGTTCGCGATGGCATCTGCGGCCGGTCGTCTCTGAATCAGCCCGGTTGCGACAGGATCGTTGCGGCGCGCTGGGCGAGGCTCACGCGTTCGCCCTCTTCGTTACCCGCATCCTCCGGCAGAAGGTCGCGGATCGGCGAGGAGGGGCCTTCGTTAAGCGCCGTCAGTGCCACCATGCCGGCCGCGATCGAGGCGATCTCTTCGCGCATGGCGCTGTCGTTGCCCGTCGTCGCCTTCGCCTTGGAAATGCGATCGGAAACGGCTGCACTGCGCGCGCGAACTTCTTCGGCAAGGCGGGCGGCAACCGCTGCTGAATCAAGTTCGGAAGCTGGAGATTCTTCCTGCATCAGTTCCTCCCCTTTGGTTTCGACCGTTGCCAGACCCGCATCGCGTAGCGCGCGGTTTGCCTTGCGCAGGCCGGCATTGAGTGACTTCAATTGCTCCTTGAGCTTGGCGATTTCCTGCTGGCGGCGGCCGAGGAGCGTTTCCTTGTCGGCAGCGGAAGCTGTCTCACGCGCGGATTTGTCTTCCAGGCGGATCACCAAATGCTCCTGCTGCGTCAGCTTCTGCTCGGCATCCTTGGCCCGGTTCTGCAGAAGATTGACGTCCTGGCGCAACGTGTCGCGTTCGTCGCGCAGCGCGTTAGCACGGGATTTTAGACTTTCCATCTCAGTTTCGCGCGCCGCCATGTCGATTTTGAGGTTGTCCGCCTGCTCGGCCAGCTTGTTGAGCCGCGTGCGCAGCGTCTCGATCTCGCTTTCCTTTGCAGAAGTCGCCTGTTCGGCAATGTGCAGGCTCGTCTTCAACTGGCTGATATAGTTTTCGTCCTTGCGCAGCCGGGAGCGCATTTCGGCGGCCTCGACGTTCAGATCGCCGATCTGCGCCTGCAATGCGCCGAGTTCGGACGACAAGCGGCCGGCATCGAGCGCAAGGGAATCATGGCGAAGCTGCAGGGACAGGGATTTTTCGCGCTCGCGTATCAGGTCCTGTGCCGTTCTGGCATTCTCCGCAGCGTAGAGCGCCCGCACCATGTCCTTCTGCGCCCGTACCTCCTGCGGGGTCAGGGGCATTGTCGCCTTCATGCGGTTTTCCGTATACCAGACGATGCGGCGATGGATTGCAGGAGAGATCAGGAAGACGAGGAACGCCGCCGTCAGGAAACCCAGTCCGAACAGAAGAGCATATTCGATCACGGCGCGGCCACTGCTTTGAGGTTTGATTTGCGTCAGCGCCACTGATTAAAGCACGCGCTGCGCCTAGGGCAAGTGGCGGATAGGTGACGGCGGGCAAGAATCCCGCCGCCGGATCGTGGGCTTAGAAGGGGTTCCAGGTCGGACCGGGCGTGATTTTCAGATAGCCCACGTTGATGCCGAGGCGGGCGCCGACGCCGGTGCGGATCGGAACCACCAGAACATTGTTGTTCTTGAGCAGCGTCATGCCAAAGCCGGCAATGACGAAGGCCTGGCCGCTGACGCCGCCGAAGCGGGCATAAATGCTGTCGATCGAAGGCAGGTCATAGACCAGCATCATGACGCGCGTGCCCTGGCCGCCGTAGTCGATGCCGAGGGACGGTCCCTGCCAGTAGAGCGAATGTGCGCCGGCGTTCTTGGTGTTGAGCTGGCCTTCTCCGTAGGTCAGGCCGGCGATGAAGGCGCCGGACCCTTCCTGTCCCAAAACGTAACCGTTGGGCAGACCGTATTTTTGAAAGGCTGCTTCAACTACCTTTGCCAGACCCCCGCTGGTCGATCCGAAAAAGGAATGGCCAGCGTCGACGATCTCCTGCATGGTGTACTGATTGCTGTTGGCCTGCTGTGCTGCCGCCTGCTGCGGGGAGAGCACAAATGCTGCAATGGTCAGCGCGACGAAGAGTCGGCAAAAGCCCATAAATCTTCCGGGGGATTGAAGGCGCATGGTGTCATCCGTTCATCATGGTCGGTTCGATGAGCCGTTTCCGGCAGTGGATGCATTTTGCGCGGATCGTCTTAACAATCGGTTTACCAAATATGGTGTCATTATGGCGACGAGTACGGCGCAAACTTCGTGCAATTTTGATCAGGCATGATAGGCGGGATGAAATTTTGCCGCCTTTAGGAGACGATGATGTCCAAGAACCCCAATCTTACGTTGACCGGCCCGGATCTGGCCGCGCTACTTTGCAGCCGTGTTTGCCACGACGTCATCTCGCCCGTCGGCGCGATCAACAACGGTCTCGAGCTGCTGGACGAAGGCGGCGCCGATTCGGACGCCATGGACCTCATCCGCACGAGTGCGCTCAATGCCTCGGTTCGCCTGAAATTTGCACGTCTCGCATTTGGCGCCTCCGGTTCGGTCGGCGCTTCGATCGATACCGGTGAGGCAGAGCGCGCAGCCAAGGATTTCGCAGCTGCCGAAAAGAAGACCGAGGTGACCTGGAACGGGCCGCGCGCCATCGTCGCTAAAAACCGGGTCAAGCTGCTGCTCAATCTCTTCCTGGTTGCCTATTCCTCGATCCCGCGCGGCGGCTCGCTGGAAGTGACGCTTGAGAATCCGGAGTTCGACGCGAAGTTCAAGATCGTCGCCAAGGGCAAGCTGATGCGCCTGCCGGCGAAGTTCGTGGAAATCACATCCGGCCAAGTCGAAGAGGCGATCGATGCGCATTCGATCCAACCTTACTACACGGTCCTGCTTGCCGAAGAGTGCGGCATGGAGCTCGGCCACAGCGCGACGGGCGAAGAAATTATCTTCACCGCGGAGTCGGTTATTGTCTAGCGTCATGGTTGCATTGCTGCAGCCTGGCACGTCCCAGGTAACACTTCCTTAGCCTAATGGACCTAGTCTCAAGGACTGAGGAAGCGCCACTGGATTAAAAGTGGAGCGAAGGAGCAGGCATGCAGCGGTTCATGATCACTGATAGTTCGGATGTCGTGCGCAAAGTCGGAAAGCGTATCCTTTCCGAACTCGATTTCCTTGTCAGTGAGGCGTCCAATGCAAGCGAAGCGCTTTCACGCTGCCAGGCCGAGCTCCCGGAATATATGATCGTCGATTCCGGCATGGACGGCGCGCTCGAGCTGATTTCGGCCATCCGGGCGATGGAAGGCGGCAAGGACGTCAAGATCTACTACTGCGTCATCGAGGCCGATCTCAAGAAGCTGATGATGGGCAAGCGGGCAGGGGCCACCGACTTCCTGCTGAAACCCTTCGACCGCAAAATCCTGACGGCCGTCTTCGGCAACCGCGCCATCGCCGCCTGATTTCTTATATTCGTCAAGGCCTGAGCCGCCTCCGGGCGGCTTTGTTTTTTTCGAGGCCATGCATCGAAACGAAAAACCCCGCCGGAAAGGCGGGATATCTCATAATCGAAAGGGGAAATTCGGTGTCTCAGGCGGTTTCGGCGTATTCGGCGCCATCCGGCTCGCGCAGAACGTAGCCGCGGCCCCAGACGGTTTCGATGTAGTTTGCGCCGCCGGCAGCATTTGCGAGCTTCTTGCGCAGCTTGCAGATGAAGACGTCGATGATCTTCAGTTCCGGCTCGTCCATACCGCCGTAAAGGTGGTTGAGGAACATTTCCTTGGTCAGCGTCGTGCCCTTGCGGAGCGAAAGCAGCTCCAGCATCTGGTATTCCTTGCCCGTCAGGTGAACACGCTGGCCGCCGACTTCAACGGTCTTGGCGTCAAGGTTCACGATCAACTCTCCGGTCATGATGACCGACTGGGCGTGGCCCTTGGAACGGCGGACGATCGCGTGGATGCGAGCGACCAATTCGTCCTTGTGGAACGGCTTGGTCATGTAGTCGTCAGCGCCGAAGCCAAGGCCGCGGACCTTGTCTTCAATGCCTGCCATACCGGAGAGGATCAGGATTGGTGTCTTGACCTTGGACAGGCGGAGAGTGCGCAGCACTTCATATCCGGACATGTCTGGAAGGTTCAGATCGAGAAGGATGATGTCGTAATCATACAGTTTGCCGAGATCGACGCCTTCTTCACCGAGATCGGTGGTGTAGACGTTGAAGCTTTCGGATTTCAGCATCAGTTCGATGCTCTGCGCTGTCGCGCTGTCGTCTTCGATAAGTAGTACCCGCATTATTATCCCCTTTACCGCCGCCGAAAGGTGGTCTGGCCCCCTACGCGATACCGAATACTTCACTGCGTGATTTGGAAGCTGCCACGAAATGGTTAACAAATTCTGATTCACTCTGGCAAGAGGTAACGAATTTATTAAGCAATTTCTCCATTTCGCTGTTTTCCAATGAGAATCCGCAACGCCGATTCCTTAACTTTTACATTAAGAATGGCCGGTAAGCGATTCATTCGACTCACCAATGAACAGGATCCGGAAATCGCGTAGTGATGTTTACCGACCCTTAAATCATCGGCACTATCATTAACGATGCCCGTAAACGAAAGGTTACCAGCGGTAGGTTTTTGTTAATACCGATGGAAATTTTTTTGGCGGACCGTTTCAAACCGGTGCGCAAGGGCAATTTTTGTAGAGCCGGGATCTCGCATCACTGGAGTAATGCGTATGAAGTCGCGTGAGAGCCTAGTTCGCCTGAAGGAGTTTCAGGTGAACGAAAAACGACGTCAGCTGCAGCAATTGCAGATGATGATGTCGGAATTCGATCGTATGACGAAGGATCTGGAAAGTCAGATCGTCATCGAAGAGAAGAAGTCCGGCATTTCCGACCCGAATCACTTCGCCTACCCGACCTTCGCAAAGGCGGCACGCCAGCGCGCCGACAATCTTCAGGTCTCCATCAAGGAATTGAAGATGCAGGAAGAGTCACTGGAGCAGGCGCTTGAGGAGATGCAGGCGGAATATGCCCGCGCTAGCGCGCTCGAAGAGCGGGATAGCGCCATTCGGGCCCGCGCCTGATCGATTGGCAGCGGACGCCGGCTGCGGCGTCCCGGGGATCGCCTGAAGAAGCCATGTATGACGGGCCGTAAGTCCGTCATACATGGCTTTTGGTGTTGCTAATTCACGACGTCGCGCCATTCCTCGTGGCGCTGTGATTGCGCCTTGAAGAACGGGCAGAGCGGAAAGATCTTCCAGCCGCCCTTTCTCGCCTCTTCGACGGCGTGAAGCGCAAGCGCCTGGCCGACGCCTTTGCCGCGCAGGGCATCCGGCACGCCGGTGTGATCGATGATGACGAGCTTCGGCGACGTGCGGGAATAGCTCATCTCGGCTTCGTGGCCGTCGACCTTGGCCACATACCGCCCGCCCGAGGCACTGTCTTCGTTGCGAATATCCATTGTATTTTCTCCGAAAGCCGATGTTGTTCAGGCAGACCGTGACATGGCGGCCATGCCATGCCAAGCCGGTGCAGGTGACGACACAGTGTTCAAACAAGGGGTATTCGATGAGAAGACTGGTGGGAATCCGGCCGGTACTGCTTGCTGCGGCACCATTTTTCCTGGCGCTTGGGCTGGTACTGCCTCTGATCCGATTCGAGAAACTCTACTTCTTCGACGAAACGCCGTCGCTGGTGGAGATCGTTGCTTTGCTCTGGAGCGGAGGGGACATCCCGCTCGCGCTGATCGTCGGGATCGTGTCAATCGTATTGCCGATCCTGAAGATCATCGGCATTGCCGCCGAGGCGACGGCTGCCGGCGGCGGGACCGGCAGCTGGTTTTATCGTCACGCCGTACCGTATCTGTCCAAGTGGTCGATGATGGACGTATTACTGGTGGCGATCGTGGTTGCGGCGGCGAAGACCACGGGCCTGGCGGATGCTTTTACCCAACCCGGACTCTGGTGCTACGCAGCGTCAACAATAATTTCGGGCCTTCTTCACTCCCTTCAGGGAAATGCGTCCGGCCCGAAATAAATGTCTTTGCCTGAGGCAGATGGTTCAGTGACGGTATTGCTGGATACGCGTCGTGCGCAGGCCGGCAAGGCCGTGACTGTTGATCGACGACTGCCAGGACAGGAATTCTTCGACGGTGAGCGTGTAACGCTCGCAGGCTTCTTCCAAGCTCAACAGGCCACCGCGTACCGCGGCGACAACCTCAGCCTTGCGACGGATAACCCAGCGCCGGGTATTCGGCGGCGGAAGATCCGCAATCGTCAGCGGGCTGCCATCGGGGCCGATGACATATTTTACTCGGGGACGTATCATTTCGGTCATTGGACTCTCTACACAACTCAAGACCACGCGGGCACTCTAGCTTGTCACATTTAAAAATTGCCTAAGCGCACAGTAAGACTTTGATAACAACTTTAGCTGCCTCACTGCCCGCCACGGCGGGCCGCCCACCGTAGCGTCAATTTATGCCTTACGTCGCTACGACGCGGGGCATCGTTGCAGTCTTGCTGTTGCCCGGCGCCGTTGCGCTTCCTCTGCGAGATCCGAACCGACGGCCCGCAGCTGAGGACAAGTCGATGACAAGACGTGAGCGCGCAGTCCGAAACTGCGCAGAGGGTAACGCTTTTCCGCTTTCCACCGCCGTTCGCACCGGCGAGCTGAACGCCGAACTGAAGCGCCGGCTGGAGGACATGACGAAAGCCGCAGGCTTCGACTATTACCTTCTCGTGGCCTTTCCGCGCGCCGACAGCACGACTTTTCTCGAAAATCGCGTTATCAGCAACTGGCCGCAGAACCTTACCAATCTCTACGACGAGGTCGATCTGTTCTATTGCAGCCGGCTGGTAGGCGCACTGAAGCGAACGATCATACCGGTTTTCTGCGATGCCAGCCCATTCGCCGGTGGTGCCGCTAATCAGGAGAATCGCCGGCTCAATGCGCTGTTCCAGATGCATGGACTGCAGAACACGATCGGCTTTTCGCTGCACGACGCTGACCTGAAGCAATACATATTCGCCTTCTCCGGCAGCCGTTCTGCGCTTTCGCGCGAGGAGGAGATGAGCCTTCTCTATGCCGCGATGGAAGCGCTCGACCGATTCAGTAGCGAGAACCGCACAGACGGCGGGCCATTGGAAAATCTTACCCGCCGCGAGATCGAATGCTTGCGCTGGTCGGCGGCGGGCAAGAGTAGCGACGAGATTGCAATCATCCTCGACCTCTCGTCGCATACGGTGGCCGGCTATCTCAAGGGCGCGATGCGCAAGCTCGATTCGGTAAACCGTATGCAAGCCGTCGCCCGCGCCTTCCGCTACAGGCTGCTGTAAGCCGCTCAAAGCAGAATGGCGCTAACCTCGATCTTACCGGCGCCGGGTTCGTATTGGGCGGTGCCGGTATGAATGATCGAAAGCCAGTCGCCGCTCGCAAGCTGCGCGAGGCCGAATGCCGGTGTTCGCTGAGCTGCACGCCACTTCTCTTTTGATTTTTAAGGGTTTTCGCCCGAAGCCATGCGCATCTGCAAAGCCGTTTCCTTGCCGCCCCAGGAGATGAAGTCGGGATTGGCGAAGTCGAAATCCGCCTTGCCGCCGGTTTTGCCGTAGGTCAGCGGTAATCCGTCCATGGTAACGGTCGTGCCGCCCGCAGCGCGCAGGACCGCGTCGCCCGCCGCCGTGTCCCATTCCATCGTCCGGCCGAAGCGCGGATAGACGTCGGCCTTTCCCTCTGCAAGCAGGCAGAATTTCAGCGAAGAGCCGATATTGGTGCATTGCGAGATCGCCTGCTCGATGAGAAAGCTGTCGGTCGCGGGACTTTTGTGGCTGCGGCTTGCAAGAGCGTGGCGCTTGGCAGGGGGTGCGCGGACCGTGATTGCAATGCGTTCCGTCACCGTAAAATCGGCGCCGACGAGGAGCTTTTCCGCGTGTCCTGCCTTGCCTGCAAAAGCAATACCGAGTGCCGGTGCATAGACGATGCCCGCAAGCGGCACGCCATGCTCCACATAGGCAATGTTGACCGTGAATTCGCGCCGTCTGTCGACGAATTCGCGCGTGCCGTCGAGCGGGTCGACAAGGAAAAAAGCCTTTCCCTCGATATCCGGCACGTGACCGGCCGCCACCGATTCTTCGGCAATCACCGGAATATCCGGATAGCTGCGCGCAAGATGGGCCAGGATGATCCGCTCCGCTTCTTCGTCCGCGCGGGTCACGGGACTTGAATCTGCTTTCGTCGCGACAGCGCACCCTTCTTCGAAGATCGCGATGATCGTTCTACCCGCCTCAAGCGCCGCCTTTTCGAATATCGCTAACATGTTCCCCTCAACGGATGTCAGCATCCGGAAGCAATATAAAGAGATATATGGTGATCGAGCCACCTTTTTGCGCGGGGCAGCTGTCATTTGAGAAAATAGATTGCTGGCCTCCGCGATGGCAACGGGCCATACGAGGGGCAAATGGTTCTTCATCAGGACAATCGGAATTCTCCACAACGTATGTTAGCGCAGGGTCCATTAGCACCACATCATAATTGATTCGACTGCATGCCTCCGCTGTGATCCACTCGACTGGGCATGTGCCGCCGCCCTGAAGGCTGCGAACCTAAGGAGCTCCACATGAGCAATAGCCAGGAGCACAGCAAAACTGTTGTCGAGACTCCAAGAACGCAGACGATCGACATGAAGCTCGAGATCGTCGTTATTCCTGTTTCGGACGTGGATCGCGCTAAGGGCTTTTACAGCGATCTGGGTTGGAGGCTCGACGCCGATTTCGCCGCCGATGAGGGCTTTCGCGTAATCCAGTTTACGCCGCCTGGCTCCGGGTGCTCGGTTATCTTCGGCCAGAACGTCACCGCAGCAGCACCCGGCTCCGCGCGGGGCTTATACCTAATCGTCTCCGACATCAACGCCGCCCGACGCGAGTTGCTCGGCCACGGGGTCGAGGTCAGCGAGGTGTTCCACGACGCCAGCGGCGTGTACGCTGGCACCGACGAACCCTACCTGTTTGGGCGGCTCCGGATCCCTGGTCCGGATCCCGAGCATCGCAGCTACCGTTCGTTCGCCTCATTCAGCGATCCAGATGGTAACGGCTGGTTGCTCCAGGAGATTACCGCCCGATTGCCCGGACGTGTGAACGCCGACGACACGACATTCACCTCGTCCACAGAGCTCGCGGCCGCCCTCCGGCGTGCGGCTACCGCGCACGGCGAGCACGAGAAGCTGACAGGCGAGTACGATGAGGGCTGGCCGGACTGGTACGCCGAGTACATCGTCAGCGAGCAGGCCGGCAAGCAGCTGCCATCGTAAGGGGCGGTACGGACGGCAACCACGACGGTCGTTGCAAAGGCATGTCTGTTTTGCGCCACCGAGACCGGACATTGCCAATGATGCCGCGAATGCCGCGTCTCGCCCGTTCTGCGGGTGGGTTCCAGCAGGTCTATCCCTCTTCGTTCGCTACAGCCACCGCCGGACGCGGGCTTTGTAGGCGAGATAGACGTCGCCGAACTTCCGCTCGAGATAGGCCTCCTCGCGGGCGACCACGCCGTAGCGGATGACGAGATAGAACGGCACCAATAGGAGGATGAGCCACAGACTGTCGATGGCGATGGCCAAGCCGATGAGGCCGAGGAACATGCCGATATAGATCGGGTTGCGCGTGAAGCGATAAGGTCCCTCGTCGACAATCGTCGCCGTTGGTTGGGTGGTCTGGATCTGCGTCCCCGCACGGCGGAAGGTTCCCGCCGCCCAGATCAGCAGCGCCAGGCCGGCGAGGAACACGATGCCGCCAAGCGCGCCGGCCGGCATCGCGGCCGGCAGGAACGGCAGCTGATAGAGCCAGTCGAGCGCGAGCGCGGCAATTACAGCGAGCGCCCAGGCGATCGGCGGCCGTACCGCCGCGCCTGAACTGTCGCGCCAATTCCCGCTTACCTCGTTCATGCCGCAACCCGCCCGATCTGCTCCCCTGGCCTACCTGGGCCCTACCACCAGTGGGAGCTTACGTTGCTTCGAAAGAGATTTGAAGTCAGAGGGTGGACAGCCAAGGATCGGATTCGGCCGACACTTCTCGCTATGCAAATGTCAGCTCCAGAGACGCGACGGATTTTGACTTAAGATGCATGTTTTCCGATGAAGCGGCTGACCTTTGTAATCGCGCAAGATCCGCCCCGCCTCAGCTCAAAGGGTGACTGCCTGGAACAAAGGGCGGGCGGGCGTGTTAACCGGCGGAACCCACCGCGTTGAAGCTCCGACTCTTTTCCGTGAGACCAATATGGCCATCCATTTCAATCATACCATCCTGTCGGCTCGAGACAGTAAGGCCTCGGCAGATTTCCTGGCCGATATGCTGGGTCTGTCGCCGCCGCGGAGCTGGGGGCCGTTCCACATGGTCACGACCGACAACGATGCAAATCTCGACTATATGAATACGAAAGGTGAGATCGTACGCCAACACTACGCCTTCCTGGTCGGTGACGCAGAATTCAACGCGATATTCAATCGAATTCGAGAGCGAAACCTTCGTTACTGGGCTGATCCTGGCCAGAGAAAGCCAGGCGAAACCAATGACCATGACGGCGGACGCGGTCTCTATTTCGAAGATCCGAACGGTCACCTGCTCGAAATCATCACGCGTCCTTATGGCAGCAGCGGCTGGAATCCGTGAGAGTTGGCACTGGCGCGTTATTGCAACGCCCCACAGGCCGTTCTGAAACTTTTTTGCGTTTGGCCTTTGTATTTCGTAGGAATTTGCCAAAAGTTCCGGTTTTATGGAATAAGTGCCATCCTTAAAGCTGCTCGCCTTGCCCGCCCCGCAGGCGATTTGGTTAATGCACAGCCGGTTTCTGGCTAAAATTTCCTCAGGGAATGCCTCTTTAATGTGGATTTTGGTCCGAAACGCGCCATTTACGTCCGTTTCGCCAAGAATCTGACCCAGTAAAGCCTTTTTGTCTTCACATTTTCGCGGAAAACGGTATGGATGCCGCATATGAGGTTCCGATAAAAGGGAACTACAGACCAAAAAGAGATGCAGTCATGTTGGCTCGCATCCAGGGGAAATGACATATGGAGTATTTCGTCCAGCAGCTCTTCAATGGGCTGACGCTCGGATCCATCTATGGCCTTGTCGCTATTGGCTACACGATGGTTTATGGCATTATCGGCATGATCAATTTCGCCCATGGCGATATCTTCATGCTCGGTGGTTTCGCAGCTCTAATCGTCTTTCTCGTTCTCACATCCATCTTTGCAGGCTTTCCGGTCGCAGTTCTTCTGCTGCTGATGCTGATCGTTGCGATGCTGATGACGAGTTTGTGGAATTGGACGATCGAGCGTGTTGCATACCGGCCGCTGCGCGGTTCCTTCCGCTTGGCGCCGCTGATCACCGCGATCGGCATGTCGATCACGCTGTCCAACTTCATCCAGGTGACGCAGGGTCCGCGCAACAAGCCGATTCCGCCGCTCGTGGGTTCGGTTTACAATATCGGCGGTATTTCGATCTCGCTGAAGCAGATCATCATCATCCTCATCACCGTGGTGCTGCTGGCCGCCTTCTGGTACATCGTCAACCGCACGGCGCTCGGACGCGCCCAGCGCGCGACGGAGCAGGACCGCAAGATGGCCGCTCTTCTCGGCGTCAATGTCGATCAGACGATCTCCATCACCTTCATTATGGGCGCGGCGCTCGCCGCTGTCGCCGGCACGATGTACCTGATGTATTATGGCGTCGCCTCGTTCAACGACGGCTTCACGCCGGGCGTCAAGGCGTTTACCGCAGCCGTTCTCGGCGGCATCGGGTCGTTGCCGGGTGCCGTTCTCGGCGGACTGATGATCGGCCTCATCGAATCGCTCTGGTCCGCCTACTTCACGATCGCCTACAAGGATGTCGCGACTTTTGCGATCCTCGCTTTCGTCCTGATCTTCAAGCCGACCGGCATTCTCGGACGGCCGGAAGTCGAGAAGGTATAACATCATGGCAAACATCGAAAATTCTGCTGGCAAGCCCGCACCCGGGCTTGTCCAGAAAGGCCTTACGGAAGCCTTATTCGCGGCCCTCCTTTCCCTCGGTCTGTTCGTTCTCTATGTCGGCCTCAAGACCGACCAGAACATCAACAACGAGCTCATCATCGTTCAGCGCTGGGGCCTGCTTGCGATCTTCGTGGCGATCGCTGCGATCAGCCGCTTCGTGATAGTCGTTTTCGTCAAGCCGAACATCGACAAGCGCAAGCTTGCCAAGGCGAAGCACGGCGAGCTCGACATCTCGACCGAGAAGGGTTTTCTCCGCCAGCATTTCCTGAAAATCGCGCTGGTCGCGCTTCTGCTCTATCCGGTGGCCATCTACGCGGCTTTCGGTGCGCAAGGCTCGCTGAAATGGGTCGACAACTTCGGCATCCAGATTCTCATCTATGTGATGCTCGCATGGGGCCTGAACATCGTCGTCGGCCTTGCCGGTCTGCTCGACCTCGGTTACGTCGCCTTCTACGCGGTCGGTGCCTATTCCTATGCGCTGCTCTCCAGCTATTTCGGCCTGTCCTTCTGGCTTCTGCTGCCGATGTCGGGCATCCTGGCGGCGCTTTGGGGTGTCATCCTCGGCTTCCCCGTCCTGCGTTTGCGCGGCGACTATCTCGCCATCGTGACACTCGCCTTCGGTGAAATCATCCGTCTCGTGCTCATCAACTGGACGGCCGTGACCAAGGGCACCTTCGGCATCTCGGGCATCCCGAAGGCGACGCTGTTCGGCATTCCTTTCGATGCGACGTCGGGCGGCTTTGCCAAGCTCATGGGCCTTCCGATGTCGTCGGCCTATTACAAGATCTTCCTCTTCTATCTGATCCTGGGCCTCTGCATGCTGACGGCCTACGTCACGATCAGGCTTCGCCGCATGCCGATCGGCCGTGCCTGGGAAGCGCTGCGCGAAGACGAAATCGCCTGCCGTTCGCTCGGCATCAATACGGTCACGACCAAGCTCACAGCCTTTGCGACCGGTGCGATGTTCGGCGGCGTTGCCGGCTCGTTCTTCGCAGTGCGCCAGGGCTTCGTCTCTCCGGAATCCTTCGTGTTCCTGGAATCGGCCGTCATCCTGGCCATCGTCGTCCTCGGCGGCATGGGCTCGCTGACCGGTATTGCGATTGCTGCGCTCGTCATGGTCGGCGGGACAGAATTGCTGCGCGAGATGGACTTCCTGAAAGCCGTCTTCGGTCCGGATTTCACGCCGGAACTCTACCGCATGCTTCTCTTCGGCCTCGCCATGGTCGTCGTCATGCTGTTCAAGCCGCGCGGCTTCGTCGGCTCGCGTGAACCGACTGCCTTCCTCAAGGAGCGCAGGGCAGTTTCCGGAAGCTTTATCAAGGAGGGGCACGGCTGATGAGCCCCGCAGAAATGACGACAATGTCCAGCGATACCCTGCTCAAGGTCGAGCATCTGTCGATGAAGTTCGGTGGCCTCATGGCCATCAACGACCTGTCCTTCGAAGCCAAGCGCGGTGACATTACCGCGCTGATCGGGCCGAACGGCGCCGGCAAGACGACCGTCTTCAACTGCATCACCGGCTTCTACAAGCCGACGATGGGAATGATCACACTGAACCAGCAGAGCGGAAAGCAGTACCTGCTCGAGCGCCTGCCGGATTTCCGCATCACCAAGGAAGCTCGTGTCGCGCGTACCTTCCAGAACATCCGCCTATTCTCAGGCCTCACTGTTCTGGAGAACCTGCTCGTTGCCCAGCACAACAAGCTGATGAAGGCATCGGGCTATACGATCCTCGGCCTTCTCAACATCGGCCCGTACAGGAAAGAGGCTGCAGCATCCATCGAGCTCGCACGCTTCTGGCTGGAAAAGGCCGATCTGATCAGCCGCGCCGACGATCCTGCAGGCGATCTGCCCTATGGCGCGCAGCGGCGTCTCGAAATCGCCCGCGCCATGTGCACGGAGCCGGAATTGCTCTGCCTCGACGAGCCCGCCGCCGGCCTCAATCCGCGTGAATCGGCGGCTCTCAACGCATTGCTGCAGGGAATTCGCGCCGATACCGGTACGTCGATCCTGCTCATCGAACACGATATGTCGGTGGTCATGGAAATCTCCGACCATGTCGTGGTGCTGGAATACGGGCAGAAGATTTCCGACGGCACGCCGGAGCATGTGAAGAACGACCCGAAGGTCATCGCGGCCTATCTCGGTGTCGAGGATAAGGAAGTGGAAGAGGTCATCGCAACTGTCGAGAGCCTCGAAGGGGGCGCAAACTGATGGCCGGCGAACAGCTTCTCAAGGTTCAGGGCGTCGAAACCTATTACGGCAATATCCGTGCGCTCGCGGGCATCGATGTCGACGTCAACAAGGGTGAGATCGTCAGCCTCATCGGCGCCAACGGCGCCGGAAAGTCGACGCTGATGATGACAATCTGCGGCAGCCCGCAGGCGCGCACTGGCGCGGTGATCTTCGAAGGGCGCGACATCACTCGCATGCCGACGCATGACATCGCGCGGCTTCGCATTGCGCAGTCGCCGGAAGGCCGCCGCATCTTCCCGCGTATGACCGTCACGGAAAACCTGCAGATGGGTGCGGGCCTCGACAACCTCAAACATTTCAACGAGGACGTCGAGAAGATCTTTACGCTGTTCCCGCGCCTCAAGGAACGCCACGCGCAGCGCGGCGGCACGCTTTCCGGCGGCGAGCAGCAGATGCTGTCGATCGGCCGTGCGCTGATGGCGCGCCCGAAGCTCCTGCTTCTCGACGAGCCGTCGCTCGGTCTCGCGCCGCTGATCGTCAAGGGTATTTTCGAGGCGATTAAGAAGCTCAACGAGCAGGAAGGCCTCACCGTTTTCCTCGTCGAGCAGAATGCATTTGCTGCCCTGAAGCTCTCGCACCGCGCTTACGTGATGGTGAACGGCAAGGTAACGATGAGCGGGTCCGGCAAGGAACTGCTCGCCAATCCGGAAGTCCGTGCCGCCTATCTCGAAGGCGGAAGACATTGAGCCGGGCAGAAGGGAGAGTTTGATATGCAGGGACTTTTCTTCGAACCGGATACGGGCGTGCGGATGGTCATCCGCGGGCTGGTCGTGCTGATCGGGTTCTGGACGGCATGGCGCGCCGGCAGGGCTGCAGCTGAAAGCTGGAGCAATTATCCGCTGGTCGTCGTCTACACCTTCCTGCTCGCCTGGGTGATGCAGTTCCTGCATCATGCGCTCTTCAACGGGCCAATGCTCAGCGCCTTCTTTTATGTCATAGATTTTGTGCTGCTGCTCGTCTTCTCGACGGCGGGTTTCCGTTATCGCCGCACCAATCAGATGGTCAACAACTATTACTGGCTGTACGAAAAAACTTCCGCGTTCTCGTGGAAGAACAAACATTGACAGTCCGTTGAAACTAGGCATGAATTGCCTTCAGAGTGGAACAGCTTTCCTGGCGCAGTCAATGGTGGGTAATGCGCCGGGTCTAGGACCGGAACCCGCCCAAAAATTGGGAGTAAAAATATGAAGAAATCTCTTCTGTCGGCGGTGGCACTGACGGCGATGCTCGCCTTCAGCGGCAACGCCTGGGCCGACATTCTCATTGGCGTCGGCGGTCCTCTGACTGGCCCGAACGCTGCGTTCGGCGCTCAGCTTCAGAAGGGTGCCGAGCAGGCAGTCGCTGATATCAACGCCGCAGGCGGCATCAACGGCGAGCAGATCAAGCTCGAACTCGGTGACGACGTCTCCGACCCGAAGCAGGGCATCTCGGTCGCCAACAAGTTCGTCGCTGACGGCGTGAAGTTCGTAATCGGCCACTTCAACTCGGGCGTTTCGATCCCCGCGTCTGAAGTCTATGCTGAAAACGGCATCCTCGAAATCACCCCGGCTGCAACGAACCCGGTGTTCACCGAGCGCGGCCTGTGGAACACATTCCGTACCTGCGGTCGTGACGACCAGCAGGGCGCGATTGCCGGTAAGTATCTTGCCGATCATTTCAAGGACGCCAAGATCGCTGTCGTTCACGACAAGACACCTTACGGTCAGGGTCTTGCCGACGAGACCAAGAAGTCTCTGAACGCTGCTGGCGTCACCGAAGCCATGTATGAAGGCATCAATGTCGGCGACAAGGACTTCTCCGCCCTCATCGCAAAGATGAAGGAAGCCGGCGTCTCGATCATCTATTGGGGTGGTCTGCACACCGAAGCCGGTCTCATCATCCGTCAGGCTGCCGACCAGGGCCTGAAGGCAACGCTCGTTTCTGGCGACGGTATCGTCTCGAACGAACTTGCTTCTATCGCTGGCGACGCAGTTGCCGGTACGCTGAATACCTTCGGCCCGGATCCGACGCTCAACCCGGCCAACAAGGAACTCGTTGAGAAGTTCAAGGCTGCCGGCTTCAACCCGGAAGCTTATACTCTCTATTCCTACGCTGCCATGCAGGCGATCGCCGGTGCTGCCAAGGCGGCTGGTTCGACTGATGCGGAAGCTGTCGCAACCGCGATGAAGGAAAAGGGTCCGTTCCCGACCGTTCTCGGCGACATCTCCTTCGACGAAAAGGGTGACCCGAAGATTCCGGGCTACATCATGTACGAATGGAAGAAGGGTCCGGACGGCAAGTACAGCTACTTCCCGCAGGGTATGTAAGCTTCGCTTGCACGGTCCAGTACCGTTTACGGAAGCCCGGTCTTGACCGGGCTTCTTTCTTTTTCGACAGGCGTTTCAATTCTTGCGGTCATCCTCTAGTTCTTTGAGGCGTAGAATTTTGAGACGGAAGCACCAATGTCCCGACCGCGCATCCTCGTCACCCGCCGCTGGCCCGCCGCGGCAGAAGCCGCCCTTGCCGAACGTTTCGACGTAACCTTCAACGAGAAGGATATTCCGCTTGGTCTCGACCAAATGCGGCAGGCGATGGCAGCCTATGATGCGGTCCTTCCCACCGTTTCCGACAAGCTGCCTGCCAGCGTTTTCGAAGGCGATATCCGCACGAAAATTCTCGGAAATTTCGGCGTGGGCTACAATCACATCGAGATCGCCGCCGCCAAGGCGAAAGGTATCTTGGTCACCAATACGCCCGGCGTCCTCACCGACTGCACTGCGGACATTGCAATGCTGCTCCTGCTCGCCGTTGCCCGCCGGGGCGGGGAGGGCGAGCGCCAGCTTCGCGACGGCGCGTGGAAGGGCTGGTGCCCGACGCATATGATCGGCACAAAGGTAGCCGGCAAGACGGTCGGGATCATCGGATTCGGCCGTATCGGTAGGGCCTTTGCGCAGCGCTGCCATTCCGGCTTCGGGATGGACGTCGTCTTCTACAATCGCTCGACGATCGATGCCGCGGAGGCTGCGCGCTATGGGGCTCGCCAGCTGGCGACGATGGAGGAGGTGCTGGCCGCGTCCGATTTCGTTTCGCTCCATTGCCCCGGCGGTGCGGAGAACCGGCATCTGATGAATGCAGCGCGCTTTGCGGCGATGAAGCCAGGCGCGTTCCTGATCAATACGGCGCGCGGCGACGTGGTCGACGAGGCGGCACTGATCAGCGCCCTTCAGATCGGCAGCATCCGCGGCGCGGGGCTCGACGTCTACGAAGCGGAGCCGCAGGTGCCGGAAAAGCTGAAGTCGATGGAGAATGTCGTCCTGCTGCCGCATCTCGGCAGCGCGACGGAGGAGACCCGAACAGCCATGGGCATGAAGGTGGTGGAAAACATCACCGCCTTTTTCGACGGGCGTGAGCCGCCCGATCGCGTCGTTTGATTTCGTTCCTTTTGGCGCAGGATGACCTATCGCGAGAGCTGACGATCGGGCTCGCTTGCTGCAATCTTCCTGCCATGACCGCTCAAGCCGAACAGGACACGTGCCGGGCCAGGCAGGAGGTCGACACAGACGGCCAACAGCACCGAAAGCAGGATAGTGGCGGCCGTAACGATCGAATAGCTCACGGCGACCGGCATATCGAGCGGTAGGACATAGTACAGGGCGGCTACCGTTACGGTTTGATGGACGATGTACAGCGGGAATACCAGCCGGTTCATCGCAGCAAGCTTTTCGCTGGGCTGATTGAAGTGACGAGCCGCAAATCCAACGAGCGTCAGGATCATGCTCCAGGCCAGCAAGAAGATCCCTGCCTTGAATAGCGGCGTATTTTGCGCGTAGCTGCCGATCGCCTGGTCCTCCGGCACCATCCAGGCGTAGCGATAGAGCAGCCCGCTTGTCACCAAAGCGATCGCTGCACTGACGAAGCGCCGGCCGACGATCGTTTCGATTAGCACACTGTGATAGCGGGCCATGAGAAAGCCCAGTCCGAACCAGCTTGCCCAAACGGCAAACCACGCGCCGTCATTGTAAAGGGCGTTCGTTTGCTTCGGAAAGAAAGGTGAAAGCGCGAGGTTTAGTGCGAGCGGCAGCAGGAAGAAGAGGTAGATGAAGCCGGTTTTCGAAGTGCGTTCGAACCAGGCTGCGATCTTGTTTCCGGGCTGGACCAGATATCCGAAGATGGGATAGCAGATCACTGACATGACCAA
Organism: Rhizobium mongolense USDA 1844; assembly: GCF_000419765.1. GTDB lineage: Bacteria > Pseudomonadota > Alphaproteobacteria > Rhizobiales > Rhizobiaceae > Rhizobium > Rhizobium mongolense. Next base: position 170,297 of record NZ_ATTQ01000012.1, read on the forward strand.
CAGATAGGCGACGAACCACATATGCGCCCAGGTGAAGTTGCCCTTGGGATAGCGGCCTTCGGTGAAGTAGCGGGTCGTCCAGAATTCGAGAAGTGAACCCTGATAGCCGTTCTCGTACATTCGTTCGTACCACACCTGCGGCACAACGATCACTGCCATAGCAAAGAGGAGGGGTATCAGCAGACGAAACGTGCGCTTGCGCAGGAAGGACAGGCTGGCTGCCGAGCCGAAGGTAAAGGCCGCTCCCATGCCCGAGACGAAAAATAATAGCGCAAGCCGCCAAGCGCGCGGGAAGTCCATGACCAGCGAAAGCGTGGTGCTTGTCTTGTCGCTGTGGATCAGCCAGTTGATGTCGGGCAGGAAGGACGCCGACGAATGGTAGACAAGCAGAATCGCGAAGGCGAAGATCCTCAGCCGATCCACATAGTAAAGCCTGCTTTTCATGCCCGCCGCCTGCCGCTCAATCGCCTAAGGTGCCTTTTGCATAAGCGCAAAGGATTTAAGGATCGCTGCCTAAGCTTGGTAAAAATATTCCTCCTTCCGGACTGCGCGGATCCCCAGCCACTGAAGAAATGCGTGCCAATCAGGCACTGCCGGCCGGCAGGTTCAGTTCGAAAAGCAGTTCGTTGTCCTTCTCGCCAATCAGTTCCCAGCCAGCTAGACGATAGAGCTTCTCGGCTCTTGTTCCCGGGTCTGTTGTCAGCCAGATGCGATCATGGCCTGCATCCTTCAGGACCGAACAGGCGCTGGCAAGAAGGGCCGTTCCGATACCGCGCTTTGCGTAAGCATCATCGACAAACAGTGCCCAGATGTTGCCGTTGCGCGGGTCGCCGGCGGAAAAGCCTTGGACATCGCCATCCTGTTCCCAGACGAATATTCCCGGGTTTGCAATAAACCAGCGCAGATCGTCGAGTGTAATCTTGCCGGGATCGGATAGCCTGTTTTCACGAACGCTGTTTCGGATTTCCACGATGCGTGCGATATCCCGTTCTTTCGCCCTCCGGATCAATATCTCCAGCCTTTGCCGTGTCGGGATCTCGTGCCCAGACGCTCATATCTCATGCAGCACATGCGCCGCCTTAACCGCAGCCGAGGCCCGGTTTTCGACGCCAAGCTTCACGTAGATCTGCTCCAGGTGCTTGTTCACCGTGCGTGCCGACAATCCCAAAATTTCACCGATATCGCGGTTCGCCTTGCCCTTGGCGATCCAGAGCAGCACCTCGGATTCTCTCTGGGTCAGGGAGAAATGCTGGCGAAGCACGGCGTCGTCGCTGCGTTGATTGGCGGCGGTCAGGCGGAAGAGATATTCGTCGGGTCCGATGGTTCCAAGGAAACCGAGTTGAAGCGTTGCCTGGCCCGCGTTCGCAATGGAGATGACGGCATCGCGCCCGGCTGCCGCGCGCATTTTCATCCACTCGGCAATGTGATTGGTGACGATGTCCATACCGTCGTCACTGCCCATCGCTGCATTGACGAGGCGAGTTGCCTGCGGCGTCGACCAGTGAACGGCACCGTCGCCTTTGACGGCAAGCAGGTGACGTCCAGCAGCGTCAAGGGCCACGCGGGCGCTTTGCGCCGAACGCGCGTTGCGTAGATGCACCCGAATGCGGGCGCGAAGCTCATCGATATTGATCGGCTTGGTCAGATAGTCGACGCCGCCGGATTCCAGCGCGTGGACGACGTGTTCGGTTTCGGTGAGACCGGTCATGAAGATCACCGGCACCTGGCTGACGGCCGCATTGGCCTTCAGCTTGCGGCAGGTCTCGAAGCCATCCATCGAAGGCATGACCGCATCGAGCAGGATCAGATCCGGCGTGATGCGCTCGACGATGTTCAAGGCCGCGGAGCCCGAGGTTGCGATCAGCACGGAAAAACCGGACTGCTCCAACGCATCGGTCAAGAAGCCCAGCGCCTCGGGGGAGTCGTCGACCAGCAGAACAATATCGCGGGGGAGGGCCGGTTCAGCCAATGGTTTCTACCTTTTCGTCGAAGCCGTGCAGGAAAGTCATGAAGCCGGCGAGATCGAAGGCGGCGACATAAGTGCGGAGTTCATCCGTAAATGGCTGATTTGCCTCCACCTTGGCAAGATCTGCGAGCTTGGCTTCGATCCCGCGGATGTAGCCGATCTCGCCGAGGCGGAGCAATTCCTCGATATGCGCGGAACCGGGGCTTTTCATCGGCGGCTGAGCCACGGGAACGGTTGCCTGGGCGGCGTCGGCATAAATCCACTTCAGGCCAAGATGCAGCGCCAGCTTGTCGCGAAGCTGCTTGATATCGACCGGCTTGCCGATTGCATCGCTGTGGCTGCCGTCGCTGTCGGCGGCGGCTGCGGCGTCTCCGATATTGGCGGAGAGCATGACGATCGGGGAGGTCTGGCCGGTTTCGCGCAGACGCGATACGAGTTGCCAGCCGTTCATGCCGGGCATCGAAATATCGACGAGGAAGAGATCCGGCTGGATGCCTTCGATCAGGGTGAGGCAGTCGGGGCCGTTGCCCGCCGTCAGCATGACGAAATCGAGCGGCACCAGGATTTCCCGCATCATCTCGCGATGATCTTCGTTGTCGTCGACGACGACGATCGTCCGACGCGGGCCGTCATAGCCGACGATCTTCTTTTCCTGGGGCGGCGCGATCATTTCGCGCATCACGGCAAATAGCATCAGGCGAACGCGGAAGGTCGAACCCTTGTCCTTCTCGCTGCTGACGGCGATTTCGCCGCCGAGCGTGTTGGTGAGGAGTTGCGTAATCGTCAGGCCTAATCCAAGCCCCGGCATGGGGCGGATGCTATCGGCCTCACCCCGCTGGAACGGCTCGTAGATGCGGCTTAGGTCCTTTTCGGCAATGCCGCGACCGGTGTCGGAAACGGTGAAGGTCGCGACCTGGCTGCGATAGCCGACATCGAAGGTCACGCTCCCCTCGTCGGTAAACTTGATGGCGTTCGAAAGCAGATTGACGAGGATTTGGCGCAAGCGTTTCTCGTCGGTGCGGACGAACTGCGGCAGAGACTGAGAGCGGTCATGCCTGAAAGCAAGACCCTTCGCCTGCGCCTGCGGGCGGAACATGTCGACGATCTGGTCGAGGAAATCGTGGATGTTGATTTCATTCGAATAGACCTGCAGGCGGCCCGCCTCGATCTTGGAAATGTCCAGCAAACCGTCGATCAGGCCGGAAAGATGCTCGGCGCTGCGGCGGATGACCTTGATGGATGACTGGCGCGGCGCAGGGATGGTCTCGTCTCGCTCCAGAATCTGGGCGTAGCCGAGCACTGCGTTGAGCGGCGTACGCAGCTCATGGCTCAAGCCCACGACATAGCGGCTTTTCGCCCTGTTCGCGGCTTCTGCCGCCTCCTTGGCATTCTGAAGCGCTGCGTCGGTCTTTTTATGCGCGGCGATTTCCCTCAGCAGCAGAGTATTTTGACGCGAAGATTCCTCTTCGGCGACGACGCGGCTGTCATGCGCCAGCACGTAGAACCAGCAGACGACGCCGGCGATGACGGAGAAGACGAAGAAGACGATGAGGATCGTGCCGTTGACGACCTCCGCCGTTTCCGGAGAGGCCGAGGCGACCTGATGGGCAATCATCGCAAGGATTGCGCCGACCGCTGTCAGGGCCAGAACCACGGCGATGCCGTAACGTCCGAGGCGGGTCGACAATTTCTCGATCACCGTCTCCGGCAGCAAGGCCTTGGCGACGGTGCCCACCTGCGTGTTGAAACGCGCCTTCGGCTTGCACATGTCATGGCAGCGGCTGTCGAGCGAGCAGCAGAGCGAGCAAATCGGCGCTGCATAGGCCGGGCACCAGGCCATGTCCTCCGGCTCGAACGGATGTTCGCAGACGGAGCAGGTGATGTTCGTCAGGTTCTTCCAGCTGTGACGCGGTTTGCGCGCCAGATAGAACTTGCCCTTCGTCGCCCAGGCGATCAGCGGCGAGGCTGTGAGCGCGATCACCAGGGTGATGTAAGGTGCAAGCGAAGCGGCGATTGCGCCGAAGGCGCCGAAATGCGCAATCAGCGCCATCGTCGCGGAAAGACCCATGGCGCCGAGGCCGACCGGGTTGATGTCGTAGAGATGTGCGCGCTTGAACTCGATGCCGGGCGGCGCAAGACCGAGCGGCTTGTTGATGAAGAGATCAGCCGAAATCGTGCAGAGCCAGGCCATGGCGATGATCGAGAATATCCCGAGCGTTTCCTCAAGCAGCCGGTAGATGCCGAGTTCCATGAGAAGCAAGGCGATCGCCACGTTGAAGATCAGCCAGATGACGCGGCCGGGGTGGCTATGTGTCAGGCGCGAGAAAAAGTTCGACCACGCGAGCGAGCCGGCATAGGCGTTCATCACGTTGATCTTCAACTGCGAAACGACGACGAAGGCCGCCATCAGCAGCAATGCTCCGATATGCCAGGGGATCATGTAGCCGAAAGCGGTCAGATACATCTGCGCCGGATCGGCGGCGCGGTCGACGGGAACGCCGGCACTTAACGTCAGCACGACGAGAAAGGAGCCGGCAAGCAACTTCGGTGCGCCGATGATCACCCAGCCGGGGCCGGCCAGAAAGACCGCGAGCCGATGACGCAATTTGCGCTGCCCGTCCGGCGGCAGGAAGCGGAGAAAGTCCGCCTGTTCGCCGATCTGGGACATGAGGGCAAGGATCACGGCCGAAGCGGCGCCGAACTCCATCAGGTTGAAATCCGCGATTGTACCCGGCGGGCCTGAAGCGTGGCGAATGCCGGCGAAGGCGCGCCAGAGATCGAATTTTTCCCAGTCCAGGAGCGCGATGAAGATGAAGGGAAGGATATTGAGCACGATCCAGAAGGGCTGGGTGACGAGCTGGAACCTGCTGATCAGCTTGACGCCGTAGGTCACCAGCGGGATCACCATGACGGCGCTGACGATGTAGCCGATCCAGAGCGGGATGCCGAGCGTCAGTTCCAGCGCGCCGGACATGATCGAAGCTTCGATCGCAAAGAGCATGAAGGTGAAGCTGGCATAGATCAGCGAGGTGATCGTCGAGCCGATATAGCCGAAGCTTGCGCCGCGCGTCAGGAGATCGATGTCAACACCGTGCCTGATTGCATAGCGGCTGATCGGCAGGCCGATCGCGAGCATGGCGATCGAGGCGACGACGATCGCGAAGAATGCGTTGGTCGTGCCATAGGAGAGTGTGATGGCACCGCCGATGGCTTCGAGCGCGAGAAAGGAAATCGCACCGATCGCCGTCTGCGAGATGCGCTGCGAGGAAAATTGCCGGGCGCCCTTGGCGGTGAAGCGCAGCGCATAGTCTTCCAGCGTCTGGTTCGCGACCCAGCGATTATATTCGCGTCTCACCGGAATGATGCGTTGGCGCGCTGCCATGCCTATTTTCTAGCACTCTCGATAAAATGATCATTGAATAGGCAGCTTTGGCAGGAATGACGGAAAACGCAAGAGGTGCACCCGCAAGTTCACAGAACAGGCATATTTTTGAAACGCGTCTGTCACAGCCAAATCCTACCACGCCGGCATTCCTTCCTAATAATTCGGAAATCCACTATGTCTGTCTTGCGCTATCGCCGGTTGACCACCGCGCTCCTCGTTCTCCTGACGGTCGTGCCGTCGCTTGCGAGTGCCCAGTCGGCGCCGGCCTATGTCGATGCCGGCGTCGCCAACAAGCGCGGCGATGCCTGCCTTTCGACGGCTAACAGCAATGCCGCCGTGCAGCTTCTCTCCGGCTTTTTGAAGATCTGGACGCCGCGCATTGCCGTTCGTCGATGCTGGTGTCGAGGCACCGGCCAAGGATAATTGCCCGGCCGTTGCCAAGACCGATTGGGACGGCATTCCCTTCAGCCCGACCGACGGCCATATCGTCGACCAGGCGGGTCACCACGCAAATATCGCCTATGTGGTCAAGGTGACCCGTGCGCACACTGCGCAGCAGGCCATCACCACCTATCTTGACGATCGGCGCGGCAAGAATGCCAGCATTGTCGGTGGTCTCGGGCCGTTGACGGATGCCTGGAAGGCCGGGTCAAAGCAGACGACGACGATCACGGAGGTTGCCGCCGACGCGACGACAGTGAAGTACGACGACAAGGGCAACAATCGCGGACTCGGCAGCAAAGCGGACGAGAACCCCAAGATGGCGGCGAATCCGGATCTGGGCCTTGCGGTAGACCTCATCAACGCGGCGAGCGGCGACGGCTCAACGGAGCCTACCAAACGCAATTTCAAAAATGCGCGTCCCTAACGCTGGACCCGGGACGTGGTGGTCCTCCCGACGCTGGAGCCGGCCAAGAGCGCCAATCCGGCCGAAGACGGTGGTTTCCCGAGCGGGCATGCGGCGGAAGCCTGGCGCGATGCACTCGCCATGGCCTATCTTGTGCCGCAACGCTTTCAGGAAATGCTGACGCGCGCCAGCGAAATGGGCGAGAGCCGCATCCTGGCCGGCATGCATTCGCCGCTCGGCGTCATGGACGGCCGCTTGCTGGCCACCGCAACGGTTGTCTACAACCTCAACACGCCCAAGAACGCAGCACTGAAAGCGTGATGCTTACCGCCAGGCGCAGTCCTGGCTCGCCGCCAAGAGCGGCGCGACGGGCGAGGCCGGCCTTGACGCCCTGGCGCATGCGGCGCCGCTTGCCAACGACCGCTTCGCGGACCGCAGCGCGAACAGCGCCTACGTGCTTGAACGCCTGTCCTACGGTTTCGCGCCGATCGACGCGACCGACCAGCCGCCGCGCGTGCCGAAGGCGCCGAAGTGCTTATCGAAACGCGTCTGCCCTATCTCGACGCCGAGCAGCGCCGCGATGTACTGAAGACAACAGAGATTGCTTCGGGCTATCGGCTGCTCGACGACGCAGAAGGCTACGGCCGCCTCAACTTTTTTGCCGCTGCCGACGGCTACGGCACCTTAGCGGATGACGTGACGGTGACGATGGACGCAGCCAAAGGCGGCTTCAACGAGCTGGATACCTGGAAGAACGACATCGGTGGCAAGGGCCGGCTCGTCAAGCGCGGCAGCGGCAACCTCGGGCTTTCCGGCGCCAACAGCTATGCAGGCGGCACGGTGTTGGAGGAGGGGGCTTTGGCGGCCCTGTCACCGGCAGCATTCGGCAAGGGCGATCTGGTGGTCGATGGCGGTTCGCTCATTCTGGCTGCCGAAGGGCCCGTGACCATTGGCGGCGACTACCGCCAGCGCGCCAACGCCGCGATGGAGCCGACGCTTGGAGAAGACGGCAAGGGCGGGCTCATCGTCAAGGGCAAGGCGGCGCTTTCCGGCGAGCTTCGCGTGACGCTTGCCGAGGGCTATGCGCCGGCGCCGGGAACGAAGATCGAGTTCTTAAAGGCGGGTTCCGTCACCGGGACCTTCGGCAAGGTCAGCGTCGAGGGCCATAAGACAAGCGTTGCCTACGGCCCGACCGGGGTGACGCTGACCATCGAGGGTGACAGCTAGGCTAAACACCGGCCCATCCGCTTTTAACCTGCTCCTCAATGGCTGCATGGCAGCGGTGACGCTGAAGACCTTCCTCTTATGGGGAGGGGCCAAATTTCCGCCTCGCCTCGCGCCGACCTGCCCATTTCGCCCCCACCTCTACGTCATATTGCGTATACGGTTTTGCGCTGCAGCCCCCGATAGTTCTTCAAGCAACAGTTAATTTCCGTTTCCGGCCTGTTGCGGAACAAGAAGAGGGGAGTTCAACCAAATGAATCTCAAGTCCTATGTAACGGGCGCCGCGCTTGGCCTCGTCATGGCGGCGTCAGCCGCCTTCCACGGAGCCGCTGCCGCCGACGACACGATCAAGGTCGGCGTTCTGCATTCGCTCTCCGGTACCATGGCCATCTCCGAAACGACGCTGAAAGACGCCATGCTGATGCTCATCGATGAGCAGAACAAGAAGGGCGGCCTTCTCGGCAAGAAGCTCGAAGCGGTTGTCGTCGATCCAGCCTCCGATTGGCCGCTGTTTGCCGAAAAGGCACGCGAGTTGATCGAAAAGGACAAGGTTGCGGCCGTCTTCGGTTGCTGGACCTCGTCTTCGCGCAAATCGGTCCTGCCGGTTTTCGAAGAGCTGAACTCGTTGCTCTTCTACCCGGTTCAGTATGAAGGCGAAGAGTCTTCGCGCAATATCTTTTACACGGGCGCTGCACCGAACCAGCAGGCGATCCCGGCCGTCGACTACCTGATGGAAAAGGAAGGCGTAAAGCGCTTCGTGCTTGAAGGCACCGACTACGTCTATCCGCGCACCACCAACAAGATCCTGGAAGCCTACCTCGTATCCAAGGGCATTCCGAAGGAAGACATTATCGTCAACTACACGCCGTTCGGCTTCTCCGACTGGCAGACGGAAGTCTCCAAGATCAAGGAATTCGGCTCGTCCGGTAAGAAGACCGCCGTCGTCTCCACCATCAACGGCGACGCCAACGTTCCCTTCTACAAGGAACTCGGCAACCAGGGCATCAAGGCAACCGACATCCCGGTTGTCGCCTTCTCGGTCGGCGAAGAAGAGCTTGCCGGTCTCGACACCAAGCCGCTCGTCGGTCACCTCGCAGCCTGGAACTACTTTGAGTCGGTCGAAAGCCCGGCCAACAAGAAGTTCATCAAGGAATGGCACGCCTTCACCAAGAACGACAAGCGCGTGACCAACGACCCGATGGAAGCCGCCTATATCGGCTTCAATGCCTGGGTTAAGGCTGTTCAGGCTGCCGGAACGACCGATACCGACAAGGTTCTCGACAGCATCATCGGCACCACGGTTCCGAACCTCTCCGGCGGCTATGCCACTGTCATGCCGAACCACCACATCACCAAGCCGGTGCTGATCGGCGAAATCCAGGCTGACGGCCAGTTCGAAATCGTCCAGGAAACGTCAGCCGTCGTCGGCGACGAATGGTCCGACTTCCTGCCGGACTCCAAGGACCTGATCTCCGATTGGCGCAAGCCCATGAACTGCGGCAACTTCAACGTTGCAACGGGCAAGTGCGGCGGCAAGGGCTCCTGAGTACGAACCCGATCCGTTGACTGCCTGAAGCCTTCCGTCCGGATCCCTTGTCCGGGCGGAAGCTCCGTCCCGAGCGATTGCTGCCCACAAGGCCAACGACAAGCCAGGCGAGAGAGCCCCATGTTTCGCGCCATCAAGATTTTCCTTTTGACGATCTGCCTTGCCCTGCCGGCGTTCGCCACGGCGCTCGAGGCGCAGGACGATATCCACGCCCTTGTCGATGCACTCGGCGCCGGCGGCTTTCCGCAGCGCGAAGCCGCCATCAAGGCTCTTGTGGCTTCAGGAGATCCGCATGTCGGCCAGATCCTGCAGCAGCTGAGTGACGGCCAGCTTTATGTGAATTCCGAAGAAGGCGGCCCCGTCCTCCTGCAGGGTGGCACCGACGACGAGCCGACCTATTCCGACCCGATCACCGGCAAAGCTGTCGCCGATATCGATCCGGACTACATGTCCAAGGTCAAGATCAACAATTCCCTGCGCGGCGTGATCGCCAGCGCCATGAGCACGCTGACGCTGCTGAGCCCGGACCGTTCCGCACGGCTTTCCGCCGCTCAAGGGCTGCTGAAAGATTCCGACCCTTCCAATCTCGAGCTTCTGAACTCGGTGCTCGCCGATGAAAAGGATGCCGAAATCAAGAACACGATGGAAGCGGCCCGCGCCGTCATGATGCTCAAGAGCGATGTCAGCGCCGAAGACAAGAAGGCGGCGATCGACACAATCGCGGCGCGCGGCGACCGCAATGCGCTCACCATCCTGACCACCGCGATGGAGACTGCACCCGACGACCTGAAGGCCAACATCGAGGCCAATATCGCCGGTATCAAGCGCAATCTAGCGCTCTGGGATATCGTGCAGAACGTCTGGTACGGCCTGTCGCTCGGCTCGGTGCTGCTGCTCGCGGCAATCGGGCTTGCCATCACCTTCGGTGTCATGGGCGTCATCAACATGGCGCATGGCGAAATGGTGATGATCGGCGCTTACACGACCTATGTCGTGCAGGAACATATCGCATCGAACTTTCCCGAGCTCGCAACCTATTCGCTGGTGATTGCGATTCCGGCGGCCTTCCTCTTCACCGGCTTTGTCGGCCTCGTCATAGAGCGCATGGTCATCCGCTATCTCTACGGCCGCCCGCTCGAAACACTGCTGGCGACATGGGGCGTGTCCCTCATCCTGCAGCAGGCGGTTCGCACGATCTTCGGCCCGACGAATCGCGAAGTGCGCAATCCAAGCTGGATGTCCGGCGCCTTCGAACTCGGCGGTCTGTCGATCACCTGGAACCGCATGTGGATCATCGTCTTTTCAATGATCGTCTTCGTGACTTTACTGCTGCTCCTGAAGCGCTCCGCCTTCGGCCTGCAGATGCGCGCAGTCACGCAGAACCGCCGCATGGCGTCGTCCATGGGCATCCGCACCGGCTGGGTCGATGCCTTCACCTTCGCGCTCGGCTCCGGCATCGCCGGCATGGCGGGTGTGGCGCTTTCGCAGATCGACAACGTCTCGCCGAACCTTGGACAGAGCTACATCATCGACAGCTTCATGGTCGTGGTCTTCGGCGGCGTCGGCAATCTTTGGGGCACGCTGGTAGGTGCGTTGTCGCTCGGCGTCGTCAACAAGTTCCTCGAGCCCTTCGCCGGCGCAGTGCTCGGCAAGATCCTCGTGCTCGTCCTCATCATCCTCTTCATCCAGAAGCGTCCGCGCGGGCTCTTCGCACTCAAAGGAAGGGCGGTGGAAGCATGATTACGGCCTTCCTTCTCCGGTCTCTCGATCGCAAGATTTCCATTGCCATCGCCATCCTGCTCATGGTCGCCGTGCTGGTGCCGGTTCTGAACCTCATGACAGGTCCGGAGAACCCGTTGCATATCCCGACCTACATCATGGCGCTGTTTGGCAAATACCTGACCTATGCGCTGCTGGCCCTGGCCCTCGATCTCGTGTGGGGCTTCTGCGGCATCCTCTCGCTCGGTCACGGCGCCTTCTTCGCGCTCGGCGGTTACGCGATGGGCATGTATCTGATGCGTCAGATCGGGTCGCGCGGCGTCTATGGCGACCCGATCCTGCCCGACTTCATGGTGTTCCTGAACTGGAAAGAATTGCCCTGGTTCTGGTACGGCTTCGACCAGTTCTGGTTTGCAGCGCTGATGGTGCTGCTGGTACCTGGGCTGCTCGCCTTCGTCTTCGGCTGGTTCGCCTTCCGTAGCAGGGTCAACGGTGTCTATCTCTCGATCATCACCCAGGCGATGACCTATGCGCTGCTGCTTGCCTTCTTCCGCAACGACATGGGCTTCGGCGGCAATAACGGCATGACCGACTTCAAGGACATCCTCGGCTTCAACGTGCAGGCCGACGGAACGCGCGCAGCACTCTTCGCCGCGACCGCAATCCTCCTGGCGCTGTCGCTGTTGATTGCTTCGGCCATCGTACGTTCGAAATTCGGCAAGGTGCTGGTCGGTGTGCGCGATGCGGAAAGCAGAACGCGCTTCCTCGGCTACCGCGTCGAACACTTCAAACTCTTCACCTTTGTCGTCTCGGCGATGATGGCAGGCATTGCGGGCGCGCTCTACGTGCCGCAGGTCGGCATCATCAATCCCGGAGAATTCGCACCGGCAAACTCCATCGAGGTCGTCATCTGGACGGCCGTCGGCGGCCGCTCGACGCTGATCGGGCCGATCATCGGTGCGATTCTGGTCAATGGCGGCAAAACCATCTTCACCGGCCTTTTTCCTGAGTTCTGGCTCTTTGCGCTCGGCGGTCTCTTCGTTGCCGTCACGCTGTTCCTGCCGAAAGGTATCGTCGGCACGATCGCCCTGTACCTCGGCAAGAAGAAGCCGAGGACGGAAACCGCGCCGCCTGCCTTTCAGGAAGAGGGCGTCGATGCAAAAATTCAGGCAGCGGAGTGAGCGGCTATGATCCCGGATATCAAACCCAACAGCGTGCTCTACCTCAACAACGTCTCGGTTTCCTTCGACGGCTTCAAAGCGCTGAACTCGCTTTCGATCGTCATCGAGCCCGGCGAGCTTCGCGCCATCATCGGCCCCAACGGCGCCGGCAAGACGACGATGATGGACATCATCACCGGCAAGACGCGGCCGGATGAGGGCGAGGTTTATTTCAACGGCGATATCGACCTCACGAAGAAAGACGAAGCCGATATCGCCCAGCTCGGCATAGGCCGCAAATTCCAGAAGCCGACGGTCTTCGAAAGCCATACGGTCTGGGACAATCTGGAGCTTGCGCTGAATCGCAAGCGCGGCGTTTTCCCGACGCTCTTTCATCGCCTCTCTTCCGACGACAAGGCTCGCATCGAGGAAATCCTTGTGACCGTGCGGCTGACGCATCGTAGCGACGAGCTGGCAGCCAGTCTGTCTCACGGGCAGAAGCAATGGCTGGAGATCGGCATGCTGCTCGCACAGGAGCCGAAGCTGTTGCTGGTCGACGAGCCGGTTGCCGGTATGACCGATGCCGAAACCGTGGAGACGGCGATCCTGCTCCGGGAAATCGCCAAGACTCGCTCCGTCGTCGTCGTCGAGCACGACATGGGCTTCATCCGAGACCTCGGCGTGAAGGTGACCTGCCTGGCGGAAGGCTCCGTGCTTGCCGAAGGGTCGATCGATTTCGTGAGTTCCGATGCGAAGGTGATCGAGAATTATTTGGGGCGGTGAGGGATGATTGATCTGTTTGTCGTTGGCAGGGCTCTGACCCTTCCCCAACCTCTCTTCACCAAGGGGAGGGGTTTAACCGGGTCATTCCCTCATTGCCATGATTACCCGTTTTTGCATGGGTTGATGGAAAGCAAGACGGTCGCTCCAAGTCAGCCACTGCCCCTTGTGGGAGGGGGTTGGGGAGGGGTCTTTGAACCCGCAACGCGCCAGGAGGCGGCCTCATGCTGACAGTCGAAAACGCAAACCTGCACTACGGCGCCGCACAAGCGTTGCGCGGCATCTCGATCAAGGCGGAGATGGGTAAGATCACTTGCGTGCTGGGGCGGAACGGCGTGGGGAAGAGTTCTCTTCTCCGCGCCGTCACCGGCCAGCATCTGCTGTCGGCCGGAACGGTGAGCTTCAATGACGTGGCGTTGAACGGCCTGGCGCCTTATGCGCGCGCCAAGCAGGGTATCGGCTATGTGCCGCAAGGGCGCGAGATTTTCCCGCTGCTCACCGTCAAGGAAAACCTCGAGACCGGCTTTGCTCCGCTTGGCCGCCGCGACCGCAACATCCCCGACGATATCTTCAGCCTCTTCCCGGTGCTGAAGTCGATGTTGTCCCGTCGCGGCGGCGATCTTTCCGGCGGGCAGCAGCAGCAATTGGCGATTGGTCGGGCCATGGTGACGCGGCCGAAGATCCTTGTGCTGGACGAGCCGACGGAAGGCATCCAGCCGTCGATCATCAAGGATATCGGCCGCGCAATCCGCTATCTACGCGACTCGACCGGCATGGCGATCCTGCTCGTGGAGCAATATCTCGACTTCTGCCGCGAGCTTGCCGACTACGTCTACATCATGGACCGCGGTGAGATCGTCCACGAGGGTTTGGCGGATACGCTCGATACGCCCGAGGCCAGGCGCCACCTGACCGTCTAAGCGGCATATGCCGCTTTCCAAGGCAGCTTCCATGTTCTGGCAACCGTGTCCGCCGCCGTTCCTTCATGATCGGCAGGCGGCATAAAAATTGCTTGCTTTCAATTATTTGCGGCATTGAATGAGAACGGCCGGGCAAACGGCGAAGGCCCAAGGGGATGGAATGACGATCGCGGCGGCAATCACCAGACCACAAAGGGCACAGGGGCGCGGGCACCTGGCCGCGAAGCTGCTGGACGGGCGGGCGCGCATCCGCGAACTCTATCAGGAAGGTGCCGCCAAAATACGCCTCCCGGAGACTTTCGATGCTTCCATGGAGGCGGTAATCATCAATACGGCGGGTGGGTTGACCGGTGGCGACCAGATGAACTGGAGCGTCGTTGCAGGTCCAATCACGCGTATCGATGTGACGACGCAGGCGTGCGAGAAGATCTACAAGGCATCCGCTGGAACGGCCGAAGTCACGACAACGATCGAGGCTGGCGCGAATGCACGGGTCGACTGGCTGCCGCAGGAGACGATCCTGTTCGATCGCGCCTCGCTGTTCCGCCGCCTCGACGTCGATCTCGACGAGACGGCGGAGTTCCTAGCCGTCGAGGCGATCCTGCTCGGCCGCAAAGCAATGGGCGAGAAGATGGAGACCGGCCTTTTCCGTGATCGCTGGCGGATTCGCCGCGCTGGTAAGCTGATCCATGCCGAGGAGTTGCGGCTTGATGGCGCCATCGGCGCGCTGACTGCTCGCCAGCCCGTCCTCAGCGGACAGGTGGCTTTTGCAACGTTGCTCTATGCCGGGCCTCTTGCAGAAGCCTATCTCGCGAGAGTGCGCCCGCTACTCGGCGGACATGCGGCAGGCGCCAGCGCTTGGAACGGCAAGCTCGTCGTGCGGGCTGCAGCCGCTGACGGCTTTGCCCTCAGAAAAATCCTGATCCCGGTCATTTCCGCCTTGCGCAACGGTGCGCCTGTGCCGAAAGTCTGGAATCTCTAGTTTCAAAGCAGATGGATCGACGATGAACCTCACTCCGAGAGAAAAAGACAAGCTGCTGATCTCCATGGCGGCGATGGTGGCGCGGCGCCGGCTGGAACGCGGCGTGAAGCTCAATCATCCCGAAGCGATCGCGCTGATCACCGACTTTGTCGTGGAAGGCGCGCGTGACGGCCGCCCGGTCGCCGAACTGATGGAAGCGGGCGCTCATGTCATCGGCCGGCATCAGGTGATGGAGGGCGTTCCCGAGATGATCCATGATGTGCAGGTGGAAGCGACCTTCCCGGACGGCACCAAGCTCGTCACCGTCCACGAACCGATCCGCTGAGGAGGTCGCAATGCTCGAACTTCGTCCGAACTGCGAATGCTGCGACAAGGATCTGCCGCCGGAAAGCCGCGAGGCGATGATCTGCACTTTCGAGTGCACCTTCTGCGCCGATTGTGCGAGCGATGTGCTCCAGGGCCAATGCCCCAATTGCGGCGGTGAGTTCACTTGCCGCCCGGTGCGTCCGGCCGCCATGCTCGCCAAATATCCGGCATCGGCGAAACGTATCTTGAAGGCCGAGGGCTGCGTGCCCGTGAAGGCTGCGTGAGGACAATAAGATGATCCCAGGCGAAATCATTGCCGCAAGCGGCGACATCGAATTAAACGCCGGTGCACCGACCGTCACCATTGAAGTGTCGAACACCGGCGACCGCCCGGTGCAGGTCGGCAGCCATTACCATTTTGCCGAAACCAATGCCGGTCTCTCCTTCGATCGCGACAAGGTGCAGGGCATGCGCCTCGACATCCCGGCAGGCACGGCCGTGCGTTTCGAGCCGGGTCAGACGCGTTCTGTGACGCTGATCCCGCTCTCCGGCAAGCGTGAGGTCTATGGCTTCCGCCAGCTCGTGATGGGTAAGCTCTGAGAAGAAAAAGGCGGGAGGAAATCGATGCGGTTGAATTTGTACCTGACCGGCGCTGCGGCGGGGATGATCGTGGCTGGTGCCGCGCAGGCCCAGGAGCCGGATTGCAAGAACCCGACGACGCAGGCCGACATGACTTTCTGCGAGCAGTCCCGATACGAGGCGGCCGATACGGCGCTCAACGAGCAGTGGAAGAAGACGCGTGCAGCGCTCGCGGCGACCGACAAGGATCTGGACGAGAAGGATCGCGGAGCCGAAAAAGCGCTGCTCACCGCGCAGCGCGCCTGGATTTCCTATCGGGACGCCCAGTGCGAGGCTTACGGCTTCCAGGCGCGTGGCGGCACGATGGAGCCTATGCTGGTCGCAGGTTGCCTTGCCAATCTGAGCGATGAACGCACCAAGCAGCTCAAAGAGCTTTCCGACGCGGTGGGACTGAGGTGAGCCGCAAGATCATGATCGTCGGCAATGGGGAAATCGGCGAGGAGGGAGCAGCGGCAATCGCGGCTGCGGACTTCGTCGTCCGTTTCAACGAATGTCGCTCCTATGCCGCAAGCCCCGGCCGCACCGACGTCGTAGCCGTCTGCAACACCGGGCGCCCGGCCAAGGCGATGTTGAGTTCGGATACGTGGCGGACGCACCCGGCCGTCATGGAAGCCAAGGAAATCTGGAGTGTCCGCGATCCCGAAAAATTCGCCGTCTTGCGTGTGCCGCTCGCCGTTTCGCATCCGGAGCTCGACGACTTTTGCGACGATTATACGAGTCACTTCAACGCCTTCTGTAAGGACGCTGGCAAGGAACATATAGTCGTTGAGAAAGTGATTCATGAAGCAGTCGACGACGCCCTGGCGACCTTTGATCCCGCGCTTTATGTCGTTCCGAGCAGCGGCATGATTGCGATTGCCGCGACCTTCCGCAGGTTTCCGGAGGTCGAGATCGGCCTTGCCGGCTTCAGTCATTCCGGCTGGGAGTGGCATCCTTTCGCCGCCGAAAGGCAGCTTGTCGACAGCTACATCGCCAATGGCCGGCTGACGCGCCATCCTGCCGATACGTCTCTTTCTTCCTCCCAAGGAGCCTGACATATGCCCCACAAGATTTCCCGCGCCGCCTATGCCAGCATGTTCGGCCCGACCGTTGGCGACAAGGTACGCCTTGCCGATACCGAGCTCTTCATCGAGGTCGAAAAAGATTTCACGACCTATGGCGAAGAGGTGAAGTTTGGCGGCGGCAAGGTGATCCGCGACGGCATGGGGCAGAGCCAGGTGACGCGCGCCAACGGTGCGGTCGATACCGTCATCACCAATGCGGTGATCGTCGATCATACCGGTATCGTGAAGGCGGATATCGGCCTCAAGGACGGACGGATCGTCGCGATCGGCAAGGCCGGTAACCCGGACACGCAGCCGGGCGTCAACATCATCGTCGGACCAGGCACCGAGGCGATCGCGGGCGAAGGCAAGATCGTGACCGCCGGCGGGATGGACAGCCACATCCACTTCATCTGCCCGCAGCAGATCGAAGAGGCGCTGATGAGCGGTCTCACCTGCATGCTCGGCGGCGGCACCGGCCCAGCGCATGGCACATTGGCGACGACCTGCACGCCCGGCCCGTGGCACCTCGCCCGGATGATCGAAGCGGCCGACGCCTTCCCGATGAACCTCGCCTTCGCCGGCAAGGGCAATGCATCGCTGCCCGGCGCGCTCGAGGAAATGGTGCTTGCGGGCGCCACCTCGCTGAAGCTGCACGAAGATTGGGGCACGACGCCCGGCGCGATCGACTGCTGCCTGACGGTTGCCGACCAATACGACGTGCAGGTGATGATCCATACCGACACGCTAAACGAAAGCGGCTTTGTCGAAGACACGATCGGCGCCATCAAGGGCCGCACGATCCATGCCTTTCACACGGAAGGGGCAGGCGGCGGCCACGCGCCGGACATCATCAAGATCTGCGGCCAATCGAACGTCATCCCGTCTTCCACCAATCCCACGCGGCCCTACACGGTCAATACGATCGCTGAACATCTCGACATGCTGATGGTCTGCCATCACCTGTCGCCGTCGATCCCGGAAGACATCGCCTTTGCTGAAAGCCGCATCCGCAAGGAAACGATCGCAGCAGAAGACATTCTGCACGATATCGGCGCCTTCTCGATCATCTCGTCGGACAGCCAGGCCATGGGCCGTGTTGGCGAGGTGGCTATCCGCACGTGGCAGACGGCCGACAAGATGAAGCGCCAGCGCGGCCGTCTGAAAGAAGAAAAGGGCGACAACGACAATTTCCGTGTCCGCCGTTACATCGCCAAATACACGATCAATCCGGCGATTGCGCATGGCCTTTCCCATGAAATCGGCTCGATTGAAGTCGGCAAGCGCGCCGATCTGGTCATCTGGAATCCCGCCTTCTTCGGCGTGAAGCCGGACATGGTGCTGCTTGGCGGCTCGATTGCCGCTGCACCTATGGGCGATCCGAACGCCTCCATCCCGACGCCGCAGCCGGTGCATTACCGGCCGATGTTTGCCTCTTACGGCAAGAGCCTCACCAATTCCTCCGTCACCTTCGTTTCCCAGGCGTCGCTCGATGCCGGGCTGAAGGGAAGGCTGGGTGTCGCCAAGGACCTCGTTGCGGTCAAAAACACCCGCGGCGGCATCTCCAAGGCATCGATGATCCACAACAGCCTGACGCCGCATATCGAGGTGGATCCGGAAACCTACGAGGTGCGCGCCGACGGCGAACTGCTCACCTGCGAACCAGCAACCGTGCTGCCGATGGCGCAGCGCTACTTCCTCTTTTAGGGCACCAGGAGCGCCGGCTTCGTCCGCCGGCGCTTTTAAGCGCAATATCCAAATTGCTCATCACAGGGTTGTATAAAGCGATGAAAATTTGTCGCGAGCAACAGCCGCTTCAGTTTGAGATGTCGACATCCGTGCGATTTGTAATAACCTTTTACATTTCAATTGCTTGGATTTACATTGGAGGCTATCGATTTTGCTTGCTGCAGCATGCAAACCGCGCGCGAAAACAATACAACATTAAATCGTATAAACTCGTTCCAATTTTAACGGTCCGCTTAAGAAGCCGGCAGGAGTTGAGCTCTAATCAGATATCTCCGGGGACGCCGAGCTGGAGGTCGATTCTCATGAGGAGCTGGATTTTTCTCCAGGCTGAACTTGGCAATTTTCACCATCGCGGTACGATTTTCAGCTTTGCGCTGAAGATGAGTTTTGCCGCCGTTATCCTGTCGGCACTATTGATCCTCGCAGTGATGCCGCCGCTTGCCTTCCTCGGCGTGCTGCCGTTCACGCTCGCTCTTACCATCAGCTACAGTATCGCGCTGTCCTGGCTTCTCAGTGGCATTGTCTGCGGCATTCTTTCGCTGGTCGTCGGCCATGCAATGCATCAGCTGACGGTATCGCGCGCGGAGTTCGAAAAGCTCAGCCGGATCGATACGCTGTCCGGCCTGTTGAACCGCCGTGCGTTTGCGGAAGCGCTCGACAGCATCGATGACGGCGCCTCGCTGGTGATTTTCGATGTCGACCGTTTCAAGGCGATAAACGACCGTTTCGGCCATGCCTGCGGCGATGCCGTCATCATAGCCGTTTCCGCAATTCTCGCCTCGGCATTCGACGGTTCTTCGGTCGTCGCGCGTCTCGGAGGCGAAGAGTTCGGCGTTATCGTTTCAGGCGGTGACGTCGAAGAACGGCTGCAGAAGATCGAAGCGGTAAAGACGCAGATTGCCCGACGGTCGATCGCTGCCGACGGCTGCGACATATCGATCACCATTTCGGCCGGTATCGCCGATCTTCTGCCCGGGCGCAGCAAGGAGGCCGTTTATGCGTCCGCCGACAAGGCGCTTTATCTGGCAAAAGCGCTTGGCCGCAACCGCGTCGTTCATGAACGGAACGCGCTGGACCACACGTGGCATCACCATCTGGGCGAGGGCGGCCTTGGCGTCCAGGGTGCAGTGCCAGATCGCGACGGTACGCAGCGCGCCTATGGCATATAACGGGCGCGCGAAAGCATTGGCGCTTGCGCTGCCGGGCGCTATTTTGCATGGTCTTGATCTCACAGAAACGGACATGTCATGCAGCGCGTCACCTCCTATCTTCCGGCCGGAACCCCGTCTTCCAATCCTATCGGCAAAGTCGTCCTGCCGCATGATCTGAGGCATCTGCGCCGTAAGCTCCTGCATCTCGAAAACGGCGACATGGTCATGCTCGACCTGAAGGAGCCGGTGCTGTTTGCAAGCGGCGACATGCTGGTGCTCGAGGACGGCGAACTCATCGAAATCCAGGCTGCGGACGAGAAGCTTTTCGAGATCAGGGGCCGGGACCGGCTGCATCTCATCGAGCTTGCCTGGCACCTCGGCAACCGCCACCTCGGCGCGCAGATCGAAGAGGAGCGCATCCTGATCCTGCGCGACCACGTGATCCGGTCGATGCTTGAAGGGCTCGGAGCGACGGTCAGCGAGGTCACCGAGCCTTTCCAGCCCGCCCGCGGCGCCTACCATTCACACGGCGGTCACTCACATGGGCACGACCACGGCCACCACGCGCATGATTGAACTGCAATGAGTGAGAGCGGCGACCTGCAGGCCTTGCTGCGTCTCATGGCATGGCTCTCGCCGGCCTTTCCGGTCGGCTCGTTTGCCTATTCCGGGGGGCTGGAGCGCGCCGTCCATGACAGGCTTGTTACGGATGCAGCCTCGCTGGACGGATGGATCGAAACGCTACTTTCCCATGGGAGCATCTGGAATGATGCCGTGCTCTTTGCAGCGAGTTGGCGGGGGCAATCGGATGCAGGAGAGCTTGCGGAGCTTGCCGCGCTGGCGGAGGCCCTTGCCGGCTCGCGGGAGCGCCATCAGGAGACCACGCTGCTCGGCGATGCCTTTCTGGCGGCGGCGCGCGCCTGGCCCGATACCGTCGTTGATCGACTGCCGCAGGCCGTTGCCTATCCCGTTGCCGTCGGCGCAGTCGCCGGCGCGCATGGCATCGAACTGCAAAAGGCGCTCGCAGCCTTCCTGCATGCCTATGTCTCGCAATCGGTCTCGGCGGGCATCCGGCTCGGCGTTGCCGGGCAGAAGGACGGCGTCGCTATCCTGGCGCGGCTGGAAGAGGCGATTGCCGCGGCCGCTCATCGTGCGTCCGGCTCGACGCTCGACGATCTGGGTTCGGCGGCGGTTCAGGCGGATATCGCCTCGCTGCGGCACGAGACGCAGACGACGAGGCTCTTCCGCTCGTGATCGGAGCATCTGCGCTATTTGCCGGTGGCAGCGCCCTTATTCGGACGCTATCATCGGCCGAATTGGAGTGTGACATATGAAATCAAGAAACGGACCTCTTCGTGTGGGCATCGGCGGGCCTGTCGGCTCTGGAAAGACGGCGCTGACGGAGAAGCTCTGCAAGGCGATGCGTGACGACTATTCCATCGCCGTCGTCACCAATGACATCTACACGACCGAGGATGCCGAAGCGCTGATGCGCATGCAGGCGCTGCCGTCTGACCGCATCGTCGGCGTGGAGACCGGCGGCTGCCCGCATACGGCAATCCGCGAAGATGCGACGATCAATCTCCAGGCGATCGCTGGCCTGAATGCGCGGATTCCGGACCTCGATGTCGTCTTCATAGAGTCCGGCGGCGACAATCTGGCAGCGACATTTTCGCCCGATCTGGCCGATATCACCATCTATGTGATCTCCGTCTGCCAGGGCGAGGAAATCCCCCGCAAGGGCGGGCCTGGCATCACCAGGTCGGACCTTCTGGTGATCAACAAGAAGGACCTCGCACCCTTTGTCGGCGCCGATCTCGACGTCATGGACCGTGATGCGGCGCGCATGCGCGCGAAGCGTCCTTTCGTCTTCTCTGACATGAAGCGTGGCGAGGGCATCGGCCCGATCGTCAGCTTCCTGAAGGAGCAGGGCGGGCTCTAAGAACGGACGCGTTTCTGGTTCCTGTGTCTCCACATTGGCGATAGCGTTAGTCAGCCTCGTCCTCGTCCTCGTCCTTGGGCAGGAAATGCGTTTCCCACTCGCTTTCCGGAATTTCTTCGCCAACTGAAAACTCGAACGCGACGATCGTCTCGATATCCGGCGCGGTCTCGCATTTGAATTTGATATTGTACCGCGGGCGCCGGGAGCGGCGGTGCCGCTTCCTTTGCGGGCTGCTCCAGTTGAGAGGCAATGGGCGGCGTGCTACATGCTTCGGCAAGAGACGGCTTCGTTTCCACATCGGCCGGTGGAGACGTCAGAAGCTCGACGGTCATGCTCTCTTCCAACGGCGAAAGCTGCCGGCGCCCGGCCGGAAGGAATGCAAGGCGATATGGACGGCGAGCACAACCGCAATGCTCCGCCAGGCCGTTCTGTTGTCCTGCCGAAACGGCCCCCAGGTTCTCTGCGACAATCGAAATCTGGAAGACTCGCCGCTAAAATATCTTTGACAAGAAACCTGCTCACAACGGCCGCTGCAAGCAGTTTCGCGATTCCAGTTCCACATAAATGAAAGGCCGGGTTCGCCGGCCTTTCATTTTTCAGTGCAAGCTTACTCCGCTGCGAAAGGCGGCAGGCGGAGCACGTTCTTGTCGTTGGCATTGGCGCTCTTGCGCTTGCCTTCCGGGTTCTCGATCGCCTCCACCCGTTCGCTGAGAGCGCCGACGGCTTCCGTCAGTTCCTCTCGGGACATCGCCAGTTCCTCCTGATCCTTCTTGCCGACGAGGCGGCCGAAGAGCCAGCCGAGCAGGAGCGAGAGATCGTCCATGATCAGGAAGAAGGACGGCACGACGACGAGTGAAAGCACCGTCGAGACGATGATGCCGCCGATCACGGCGATCGCCATCGGCGCACGGAACGAACCGCCTTCGCCGACGCCGAGTGCCGAGGGCAGCATGCCGGCGGACATGGCGATCGAGGTCATGATGATCGGCTGGGCGCGTTTGCGGCCGGCCTCCACCATAGCTTCGACGCGAGTCATGCCGTGACGGCGCATTTCGATTGCAAAGTCGACGAGCAAGATGGCGTTCTTCGTCACGATGCCCATCAGCATGAGGTTGCCGATCAGAACCGGCATCGAGAGCGGATTGTTGGTGATGATCAGAGCAACCGCCACACCGCCGATTGCCAGCGGCAGCGAGAACAGGATGGTGAACGGCTGGATCACATCCTTGAACAGCAGGATCAGGACGGCCAGAACCAGCATCAGGCCCATCAGCATCGCGTTGACGAAGCTCTGCTGCATTTCTTTCTGGACCTTCGTGTCGCCACTTTCGACAAGCTGCACGGTCGATGGGATATGGGTGTCCTTGACGATCTGCAGGAAGCGAGCCGATGCCGTATCGAGCGCCACGCCCTGTGGCAGGTCGGAGCCGATCGCGACGACGCGATTTCGGTTGTTGCGCTTGATCGAGCTCGCGCCTTCCGCATAGTCGATGTCAGCCACGGTCGAGAGCGGCACGATCCCGCCGCTCGCCGTCTGGATCTTCAGCGCACGGATGGCCGCAAGATCGCGCCGCATATCGATTGCGGTCTGAACGCGGATCGGGATCTGGCGGTCGTCGAGGTTGATCTTGGCAAGCGCCGCATCGACGTCGCCGATCGTGGCGACACGGATCGTATCGGAAATCTGCTCCGGCGTGATGCCGAGGCGGGCGGCCTGGTCCTTGCGCGGACGAACCTGCAGTTCCGGACGCGGCAGGGCGCCTTCGGCACTGACGTTTGCCAGCAGCGGTTCTGCACGCAGCTTCGATTCCAGAAGGCCGACGGCTTCGTTCAGGTCCTTCTCGTTCTTGGATAGGAAGTTGAACGACAGGTCACGCTCGCCGCGGTCGTTGAGCTTCAAGATTCGAACGTCCGGAATATCCTTCACCCTGGCGAAGACTTCCTTTTCGATATCCCATTGCGGACGTTCGCGGCCATGAACCTCGACCTTCGGCAGATGCGGGCCGATGACCGGGATGGAGCCAAAGACATCGTTGATAACCCTCTTCACCAGCGAGTGGTCCAGCTTGAAGAGCGAAAGCGTGATCGTCGCACGGCGCAGTTCAAGGTCGCCCTTGGGGGATGCGCCGCCGAGAACGAAGACGCTTTCGACGCCGTTGATGTCCTTGACCTTGTTGTAGATCGCGTTGGACGTCTGTTCGGTGTCTTCGAGCGTCGCGTTTGGCGGCAGCTCGACGGAAAGCACAATGCGGGACGCATCTTCCGGCGGTAGGAAGCTGCCCGGAACCTGGGCAAGCAGTGCCACCGAACCGATCAGGAAGGCGATCGCCGCAAAGAGCGTCGCATAGCGCGTCCACCAGCGTGCGGTCGTGGCGCGCACGAGACGCGTATAGCCGCGGAAGAAGAGGCCGTCATTGTCATGATGGTCATCCTGGCCATCCTGCGCCCGCATCAGGTAGGCGGCCATCATCGGAGTGATGAGACGCGCCACGACGAGCGAGAAGAACACCGAAAAGGCGACCGTCAGGCCGAACTGGATGAAGTACTGGCCGGGAATGCCCGGCATGAACGAGACCGGTACGAAGACAGCAATGATCGTGAACGTCGTGGCGATGACGGCGAGACCGATTTCGTCCGCCGCTTCGATCGCCGCCCGATAGGGGGTTTTGCCCATCTTGATGTGCCGGGCGATGTTTTCGATTTCCACGATCGCATCGTCGACGAGGATACCTGTCGCGAGCGTGAGCGCGAGGAAGCTGACGAGGTTCAGCGAGAAGCCCATCAGGTCCATGATCCAGAAGGTCGGGATCGCGGACAGGGGGAGGGCGATCGCCGAAATCAGCGTTGCGCGCCAGTTCCGCAGGAACAGGAACACGACAACGACCGCCAGCAGCGCGCCCTCCATCAAGGTGTGGAGAGCAGCTTCATAGTTGCCGTAGGTGAAGTAGACGGAGTCGTTGATCAGCTCGATGCCGACATTTGGATTTTCCGCACGCACCTTGTCGAGGCTTTGCGCCACCGTTTCGGCGACGCTGACTTCGCTGGCGCCCTTGGAGCGGAAGACGCCGAAGGTAACGACGGGCGTATCGTCGAAACGCGAGAAGGATTTCGGTTCCTGATAGGTGTCTTTGATGGCGCCGAGTTCGGCGAGCTTGACGAAACGGCCGTTCGGCAGGGCGATCGTCGTATTGGCGAGTTCCGCCACGTTACGGGCGTCGCCGAGAACGCGGATCGCCTGCTCGCTGCCCGCGACCTGGCCGCGTCCGGAGCCGAGGTCGACGTTGGTTCCGTGCAGCTGCTTGTTCACGCTGGCGGCAGTGATGCCGTAGGCGTTCAGCTTGTCGGGGTTGAGCTCGATGCGTACTTCACGTTCGGCACCGCCATAGCGGTCCACGCGGCCGATGCCGGCCTGACCTTGGAGGGCGCGCTTGATCGTATCGTCGACGAACCAGGAGAGTTCCTCGAGCGTCATGTCCGGCGAGGAGACGGCAAAGGTCTGGATCGCCTGGCCTTCGACATCGACCTTGGCGACGATCGGTTCCTCGACATTGGCCGGAAGATCGCTGCGGATGCGGTCGATCGCGTCTTTGGTGTCCTGAACCGCCTGCTCCGTCGGCACTTCCATGCGGAACATCACGTTGGTTTGCGACTGACCGTCGGTGACCGTGGACTGGATTTCGTCGATGCCGTTGATCGAGGCGACGGCGTCTTCGATCTCCTTGGTCACCTGCATTTCGAGTTCGGCAGGCGAAGCGCCGCTCTGCGTCACGGTGATCGAGACGAGCGGCACGTCGATGTTCGGGAAGCGCGTGATCGGCAGCTTGTTGAAGGACTGAATGCCGACAAAAAGCAACAGCGCGAAAAGCAGCAGCGGCGCTACGGGATTTCGGATGGACCAGGCTGAAAAGTTCATCGGGCCGTCTCTCAGTTGGAAGCAGCGGGCTTTTCGCGAACCGGCGTAATGCGGTCGCCGTCGCGGACATAAGCACCGGCCTTGGCAACGACTTCCTCGCCGTCCTTCAGGCCCTTGACAATCTCAATATAGGCGCCGTCCTGGATACCGGTTTCCACTTCAGCGAATTTCACGACTCCGTCTTCGACCTTGCGGGCGGACGAGCCTTCACTGCTCGTCAGGACAGCCGAAAGCGGCAAAGCCACGTTCTGGGCCGTCTTCATGATGATCTCGGCGCTGCCGTACATGCCCGAACGCGCCTTGCTGTCATCATCGATCAGGATATGGACGAAGCCGAGGCGCGTCGTCGGGTCGACCGTCGGCGAAACCAGGCGCACCGAACCCGTTAGCTTGTCGCGGCTGCCGGCAAGCGAGATCGTCGCCTTCTGGCCCGGCTCGATCTTGATGATATCGCTCTCGCCGACTTCGGCGACCAGTTCGATATCGTTGTCGCGGATGACGGTGAAGAGTGGTTCGCCCGAACCCAGGGCGATCGCGCCGACCTTGGCGTTCTTTGCCGAAACCGTGCCTGCGACTGGCGTCCTCACATCGGTGCGGGCAAGCCTCAAATCCGTGTCGGCGATCTGGCTGTCGACGACCTTGAGGTCCGCCTGGGCAACTTCGATCGCCTGCTCGGCGGAGTTCACACGGGCGTTGGCAGAAGCGGCAGCGGCATCTGCCTGTTCCACCGTCGCAGTGGACACCGTGCCCTTCTTGCCCATTTCCTGCGCGCGGGCCTGCTGCTGGCGGGCCTGCTCGGCATTCGCCTCTGCTTCGACCAGTTGTGCCCGCAACTGCGCGAGCGTTGCTTCGCCCTTCGCCTTGGTTGCCACCATCTGGCTTTTTTGCAAGAGCAGCGCGTCGTCGTTCAGCGTCGCAAGCGTGCTGTCTGCTGCAACCTTGTCGCCGACATCGGCATTCAACGCGCGGATCGAAAGGCCCTCGACCTGCGGCTGGATATAGACTTCCTCGACCGGCTTCACGGTGCCGGTCGCAACGACACGGTCAACGAGCGTGCGCATCTTGGCGGTGGTCACGACGATCGCCGGCAGGTTCTGCTGCGGTTTCGTGGTTGCGGTTTCCTGCGCGAAAGCGGGAGTTTGCGCGAGCGCGGCGATCAAAAGGGTGGAGGCGCGTAGTATAGTCAGCGTGCGTGCCATGCGTCATGATCCAAATTATATGACATAGTCAGCCAAAATCGCGCGTTGTCCCTCAGCTCGCGAACAGGCCATTTCGTCTCTGTGTTCCCAGAGGCATTCCCGCATTATTTGCCGTCTCCATTACAGAGAAGTCACTCCTCCGGCAAATCCGGCTTGTACTTGGTATCGATTTGCTCGATGCGCAAGACCGGCAGAAAATAATTCCCCTATCCGAACATACTAGTTGCCGTTTACGTCCAGATCAATCACCGCATCGTTATGTGGTCATTCCGATGATTGATCGCAGCCGTATATTCTTAATGACGTGCGAAAGCCTGCCGATGCGACATCGTCCCTGATTTTTTTAAGCGACGTTAAAACCGAAAACGCGCGGGTTTCGCCGCGCGTTTCCGTTTTCGGATCGGCTGGAATTACTTCGCAGCCGCGTCCGTGATCTCGTGCGTCCAGGCGCCGGCCGGCTCCTTGTTGATGATCTTCTGGTCAAGAAGAGCCTTGGCCGTGCGATCGTAGAGCGCCGGGTCGAGCTTGCCAGTGCCGTCGCCGATCAGCTTGGCGACTTCGCCCATCATGCGCTTCTGGTGGTTCTCGTCCTGGCCGCCGGCATCGACGACGATCTCGGCTGCTTCATCCGGGTTTTCGGTCGAGTATTTCCAGCCCTTCATCGAAGCCTTGACGAACTTGATCATCTTTTCCTTGAAGGCTGGGTCCTTGAGCTTGTCTTCCATCGCGTAGAGACCGTCTTCGAGAAGGTCGTTGCCCATTTCCGTATAGTTGAAGACGATCAGCTCTTCCGGCTTGAAGCCCGCATCGATCGCCTGCCAGTATTCATTGTAGGTCATGACCGAGATGCAGTCCGCCTGCTTCTGCAGGAGCGGCTGCACGTCGAAGCTCTGCTTCAAGACGGTCACGCCATCCGCGCCGCCGTCGGTCTTGAGGCCGAGCTTGTTCATCCAGGCGAAGAACGGATATTCGTTGCCGAAGAACCAGACGCCGAGGGTGCGGCCCTTGAAGTCGGCTTCGGACTTGATCGGGCCGTCCTTGCGGCAGATGAGCTCCATACCCGACTTCTGGAAGGGCTGGGCGATGTTGACGAGCGGCACGCCCTTTTCGCGGGCAACCAGCGCGCCACCCATCCAGTCGACGATCACATCGGCGCCGCCACCGGCAATGACCTGTTCGGGTGCGATGTCCGGACCGCCCGGCTTGATGTCGACGTCGAGGCCCTCTTCCTCGTAATAGCCTTTCTCCTTGGCGACGTAATAGCCGGCGAACTGGCTCTGCGTGACCCATTTCAGCTGCAGCGTCACCTTGTCGGCAGCCATTGCATGGGCAGCCGCGAGCGACATTGCGCTTGCCATCATTGCAACCATCAGTTTTTTCATTTTCTTTTCCCTCTGAAGTTATGCCCAATCCCATTTGCGAGAATAAAGCGACGTCTAGCCACCACGGATAGACGGATGCCAGAAAGTCACCGCCCTTTCGGCGAGGGCGACGGCCCCGTAGAAGATCGAGCCTGCCAGCGCCGCAACGGCGATTTCGGCCCAGACCATGTCGACATTCATGCGCCCGATCTCGGTGGAGATGCGGAAGCCCATTCCGACGATCGGCGTCCCGAAGAATTCCGCAACGATGGCACCAATCAGCGCCAGCGTCGAGTTGATCTTCAGCGCATTGAAAATGAAGGGCATGGCTGCCGGAAGCCGTAGCTTCAGCAGCGTCTGCCAGTAGTTCGAGGCATAGGTGCGCATCAGGTCGCGCTCCATGCTGCCGGACGCGGCCAGGCCCGCGACGGTGTTCACCAGCATCGGGAAGAAGGTCATGATGATGACGACGGCGGCCTTCGACGGCCAGTCGAAGCCGAACCACATGACCATGATCGGCGCCACGCCGATGATCGGCAGCGCCGAGACCATATTGCCGATCGGCAGCAGGCCGCGGCGCAGGAACGCCACGCGATCGGCCAGGATCGCGACGATAAAGCCGCTGGCACAGCCAACGGCGTAGCCGATCAGCACGGCCTTGAAGATCGTCTGCCTAACGTCTTCGCCGAGGATCGGCAGCGAGCCGGCGATACGTGCGCCGATAGCGCTTGGCGGCGGTAGGAGCACGAAGGGAATGCCCGCGCCCCGGGTCGCCGTTTCCCAAAGGATCAGGATCCAGGCGCCAAAGATCGCTGGGATCAGCAGGCGCAGGAACGAGCTTTCGAAATTCGAGGCGGGCTTGATCTCGCAAAGCACGGTGACGCAGCGCCAGGCAAGCAGCCAGCAGGCGGCGATCAGGAAGAAAAAGGATTTCGCCGCCATGCCTTCGTTGCCGGCAATGCCGGAAAGTAGCATCCAGGCGGCTTCATGAGTGCCGATCAGCAGAACGGTCGCGCAATAGAGCCTCGGCAGAGGCGCTACCGAAATGAGGGCGGATGCCGCGACGATGACGACGACAAGTGTCACCGTTTGATCGCTGAAGGGGCGGGGGGCGGCTTCGCTGAGGAGCGGCAGCGAGAGCAGCGCTGCGGCGCACAGAATTAGGGCGATCAAGGCCTGCCAGGAGATATTCAGCTTCTTCATGCCGGCCTGCCTCCCATGGCGCGATCGACGATCTTCGACACGAGGCCGACGATCGCAACGAGCATGGCCGCCAGCACGGAACCTGCCACGAGTGCCGCCCAGATATCGATCGTCTGGCTGTAATAGGAGCCCGCCAGCAGCTTCGAACCGATGCCGGCGACGGCGCCTGTCGGGAGTTCGCCGACGATTGCGCCGACGAGGCTCGCGGCAATCGCCACCTTCATCGACGTGAAGAGGAAAGGGATCGAGGCCGGGACGCGCAGCTTCCAGAAGGTTTGCAATGCGGTCGCGTTATAGGTGCGCATCAGGTCGAGATGCATGATCTCCGGCGAGCGCAGACCCTTCACCATTCCGACCGCGACGGGAAAGAAGGAGAGATAGGTCGAGATCAGCGCCTTCGGGATCAGGCCGGTGATGTTGATCGCTCCGAGCACCACGATGACCATCGGCGCGATCGCCAGGATAGGCACCGTCTGCGATGCGATGATCCACGGCATCAGGCTACGGTCGAGCGTCTTGATATGCACGATGCCGACGGCGATCGCGATGCCGAGCAGGGTCCCGAGCGCAAAGCCGAGAACCGTCGAGGACAATGTCACGCCGGCGTGGTAGACGAGGCTGCGATTGCTGGAGAGTTTTCTGAGGAAGGTGTTCTCGAAGACATTGCTCGCCACCTGATGCGGCGCCGGCAGGATCGGCTTCGGCTGCGAGAGCGTCTTTTCGACGAATTCCATCGCGGTGGAGGTGACGTTGCCGCGCTGATCCATGTCTCGCTGGAAGGGCGCGTTCATGAAGATCGCCGCGACATACCAGACGACGATGAGCGCCAGCAGGATCGTCAGGACGGGGATGAATTTGTCCTTGAGGGTGTCGGGTTTCATGGGCCTGCCCTCCTACTCCTCATAGCTATGCCCCGCCCTTAGCCCCTCACGCACGCGGTGGGCGATTTTCAGGAATTCCGGGGTTTCGCGGATACCGAGGGGGCGCTCCGCCGGGAGCGTGGAGTCGATGACGTCGGTGACGCGACCGGGGCGCGGGGACATGACGACGATCTTCGTGGAGAGGTAGACGGCTTCGGGGATCGAGTGGGTGACGAAGCAGATCGTCTTGTTGGTGCGCGCCCAAAGCTTCAGAAGCTCTTCGTTCAGGTGGTCGCGGACGATTTCGTCGAGTGCGCCGAAAGGTTCGTCCATCAACAGCAGGTCGGCGTCGAAAGCGAGTGCGCGGGCGATCGAGGCACGCTGCTGCATGCCGCCGGAAAGCTGCCAGGGAAATTTCTTCTCGAAGCCGGAGAGGTTGACGAGATCCAATGCCTCGGCGATGCGCTTTTTCTGGTCGTCGGCGGCATAACTCATGATTTCCAGGGGCAGCGCGATGTTCTTCTCGATCGTCCGCCAAGGATAGAGCGCCGGCGCCTGGAAGACGTAGCCATAGGCGCGCGCCTTGCGGGCGTCGTCCGGCGTCATGCCGTTGACGGTGATCTCGCCTGAGGTCTTCTTCTCCAGATCGGCGATGACGCGCAGGAATGTCGTCTTGCCACAGCCGGATGGACCGATGAAGGAAACGAAATCGCCCTTGCGGACATCGAGATTGACATCGCTCAGCGCATGCACCGGCCCGTCATTCGTCTGGTAGGTGAGACAGAGATCCTTTGCGGATACGACGGATGCTTGCATCGATGCTTTACCAGTCCTGTTTTCCCCGCGTCGCCGCGGTTTGCGTGCTATGATGACCGCCGGTTTTCTTTGCCGCGGCAAAATTCATGGAGAATGACGATGGACGCGAAGTCAAAGCCCACCTGCCACATCATTCGCCCCAGCCACGCCTATAGCGGCAAGCAGGGGCTGAGCTACTTCGAAGGCATCGCCGCGGAAACGGTTGGCGCGAAGGGCATCTGCATGCATCTTCTGACGATCCCACCGGGCGTGCGCGCCAAGGCGCATCTGCACGAGGCGCATGAAACGGCGATTTACATGCTCTCGGGCGAAGCGCACACCTGGTACGGCGACGAGCTGGAGCATCATGTCGTCGTTCATGCCGGCGAGCTGTTTTACATTCCGGCGGGTGTCCCGCACCTGCCGGCGAACCTCAGCAGCACGCCGTGCACCGCGATCATCGCGCGGACAGATCCCAACGAGCAGGAAAGTGTCGTGCTGCTGCCGGAACTGGATGGGTTGGTGGAGGGTTGAAAAATACCAACCTCGGCCCGTCCGGGCATCCCCCACGCAAGGGGGAACGGATGGAGGATGCTCGTCGATCCCCATGAAGGCGCCAGGCGTATTGTGCCGTTCAACTACGGTGATGTGGTAGCCGCATGTTCCCGCTCTCCCTTTTTGTGGGGGAGATGTCACGAAGGGGCAGAGGGGGGTATCCCGCACGCTCGACATCCCTTCCGATCACACGCCGCTTGCCGGAATGCCAGTGCGCTCGACCTTGCGCGGCGCGGTGACTTCCTTCCAGGTCGACAGCGCCTTGCTGACGGCGGTGACCGGTTCGCGCTTGACGAATTCGCCATGGCCCTCGCGGGTCTTGATCGTGTCCTCTTCAATGGCGACGACGCCGCGCGTCAGCGTGTAGCGCGGCAGGCCGGTGACCTGCTTGCCTTCGAAGACGTTGTAGTCGATGGCCGACTGCTGGTTTTTCGAGGTGATGATCTTTGCGCGCTTCGGGTCCCAGACGACGAGATCTGCATCGGCACCGACGAGGATCGCGCCCTTCTTCGGATAGATATTGAGGATCTTCGCGATGTTCGTCGAGGTCACGGCGACGAATTCGTTCATCGTCAGGCGGCCGGTATTGATGCCATAAGTCCAGAGCATCGGCATGCGGTCTTCAAGACCGCCGGTGCCGTTCGGGATCTTGGTGAAATCGCCGACGCCGAAACGCTTCTGCTCAGTGGTGAAA
Organism: Rhizobium mongolense USDA 1844; assembly: GCF_000419765.1. Taxonomy (GTDB): domain Bacteria; phylum Pseudomonadota; class Alphaproteobacteria; order Rhizobiales; family Rhizobiaceae; genus Rhizobium; species Rhizobium mongolense. The sequence goes on from NZ_ATTQ01000012.1 coordinate 202,236, forward strand.
GCGCAATGGTCGGTCGCGACGACCTGCAGCGAGCCGGAGGCAAGGCCGGCCCAGAGGCTATCTTGATGCTGCTTGTTGCGGAAGGGCGGTGACATGACGCGGCGGGCGGCGTGATCCCAGTCCTTGTTGAAATACTCCGTCTCGTCGAGCGTCAGGTGCTGGATGAGCGGCTCGCCATAGGCGCGGATGCCTTTCTGGCGGGCGCGGCGGATCGCTTCGTGCGCCTGTTCGCAGGACGTGTGGACGATATAGACGGGGCAGCCGGCCATGTCGGCAATCATGATCGCGCGGTTGGTCGCCTCGCCTTCCACTTCCGGCGGCCGGGAATAGGCGTGCGCTTCCGGGCCGTTGTTGCCTTCGGCCATGAGCTTTGCCTGCAATTGCGCGACGACGTCGCCGTTTTCGGCGTGGACCAGCGGCAGCGCGCCGAGTTCGGCGCAGCGCCGGAAGGAGGAATACATCTCGTCGTCGTCCACCATCAGCGCACCCTTGTAGGCCATGAAATGCTTGAAGGTGTTGATGCCCTTATCCTGGACGACGGTCTTCATCTCATTGAAGACCTGCTCACTCCACCAGGTGATCGCCATATGGAAGGAATAGTCGCAGTTGGCGCGGGTCGATTTGTTATCCCACATCGTCAGCGCTTCGAGTAACGACTGGCCGGGCGAGGGCAGGGCGAAATCGACCACCATCGTCGTGCCGCCGGAAAGGGCCGCGCGCGTGCCGCTCTCGAAATCGTCGGAGGAGTAGGTGCCCATGAACGGCATTTCGAGATGCGTATGAGGGTCGATGCCGCCCGGCATGACGTAGCAACCGGACGCATCCAGCGTCTCATTGCCCGAAAGGTTCGGCCCGATCTCGACGATCTTGCCGCCTTCGATCTTCACATCGGCCGTGTAGGTGAGGTCGGCCGTGACGATGGTTCCGCCCTTGATGACTGTGCTCATTCTCCGAACTCCCTGGCGCTGCGCGGTGCCTGCGCAAGCTGTTTATCCAATGACTGGCGGTAGCGGATGCAGCCGCGCATGAACTGGGGCCAATCCGGCACGATCTGGCCGCCCGTCGGTGAATCCGGCAGAAGCGCCCACATGCCGGGGTGATGCCAACAGAGCTCGTGCATGGACGTATCCCGGTGGGTGCGGATCGCATGGCGCATGGCGCGGGCTGTGGAAAGCAATTGCGCACGCGTCATGGTATTCAGATCGGCATCCGCATCGCCCGTCATCTGACGATCTCCGCCGTCTCGGCCACGGCATGAAACAGCACGTCCGCACCGGCGCTCGCCCATTCCTTGGAAATTTCCTCCGCCTCGTTGTGCGACAGGCCGCCGACGCAGGGGCACATGATCATCGTCGTCGGCGCGACCTTGGCAGCCCAGCATGCGTCGTGGCCGGCGCCGGAGATGAGGTTCATGTGGCTGTAGCCGAGCCTTTCGGCGGCATCGCGCACGGATTTGACGAGCTTCGGATCGAAGGTCACCGGTTCGAAATGGCCGATCGCCTCGATCGAACAGCCGACGCCCAGTGCATCGGTGATCTTCGGCGCTTCGGCTTCGATCTTGGCGCGCATGCGGTCGAGCTTTTCCTTGTCAGGCGAGCGGATGTCGACGGTAAAGATCACCTTGCCGGGCAGCACGTTGCGGGAGTTCGGCGAGAAGAACACCTGGCCGACGCCGCCGACAGCACCCGGCTGCTCGCTCATGGCGACCTCTTGGACCATCTCGAAGATGCGCGCCATGGCAAGCCCGGCATTGACGCGCATGTTCATCGGCGTCGAGCCGGTATGTGCCTCCCTGCCGGTCAGCGTGAATTCGAGCCACCAGAGGCCCTGACAGTGGGTGACGACGCCGATCTGCTTCTCCTCGGCTTCGAGGATCGGACCCTGCTCGATGTGATACTCGAAATAGGCGTGCATCTTGCGGGCGCCGACTTCTTCGTCGCCGAGCCAGCCAATGCGCTTCAGCTCGTCGCCAAACGTCTTGCCCTCGGGATCCTTGCGGCCATAGGCATAGTCCAGCGTGTGAACGCCGGCGAAAACGCCGGAGGCAAGCATGGCCGGGGCAAAACGGGCGCCTTCCTCATTGGTCCAGTTGGTGACGACGATCGGGTGCTTCGTCCTGATGCCGAGGTCGTTCATCGTACGGACGACTTCGAGCGCACCGAGCACGCCGAGCACGCCATCATATTTGCCGCCGGTCGGCTGGGTGTCGAGATGCGATCCGACATAAACGGGGAGCGCATCGGGATCCGTGCCAGGACGGGTTGCGAACATCGTGCCCATCTTGTCGACGCCGACGGTCAGGCCTGCGGCTTCGCACCATGTGCGGAAGAGGCTGCGGCCTTCGGCATCGGAGTCCGTCAGCGTCTGGCGGTTATTGCCGCCGGCAATTCCGGGGCCGATCTTTGCCATGTCCATGAGACTGTCCCAGAGACGGTCTCCGTTGACGCGCATATTCTCGCCTGGTGCTGCCACCATGTCTGAAATCCTCACCTGTTTTTTACGGTCATGCAAAGAACATGCGCCGTCTGTTCCCATCGTCAATTGTCGGCGCGCTTGTTTGTTTTGTTACGCCGGAAAATCGCCAGTTGCCTTTGTTTGGCATCTGACAGATAATTTGACCGATTGGTAAACATTACAGCTTCCCGCGCCGGGCTCAAGACGAAAATCAGGAAAAATTCAGACAAAATTGCAGGGAGTTGCTCAAAAGGACGGCAGGGCGAGCCGTTCGTCTGAAGCAGTTGAATTTCAAGGGAAACGAGAGCCAGATGGCAATTCCGAGAGCAGCGAAGACCCAGCGGCGCACGCGGATCCAGGAGGAGAAGGAAGAGCAGATTCTGGAAGCTGCGCTCGATGTGTTTTCCGCCAGGGGTTTTCGCGGCTCTACGATCGACCAGATCGCAGAGGTGGCCGGCATGTCGAAGCCGAACCTGCTCTATTACTTCCGTACCAAGGAGGCGATGCACCGGGCGCTGATCGACCGTGTGCTTTATACGTGGCTTGAGCCGCTTCGCGCCTTCGATGCCGAGGGCAATCCGGAGAACGAAATCCGCAGCTACATTCGCCGCAAGCTGGAATTGGCGCGCGACTTTCCCCGCGAAAGCCGGCTCTTTGCAAACGAGGTGCTGCAGGGAGCGCCGCATATCGAAGACGAGCTGAAGGGGCCGCTGAAGCAACTCGTCGATGAGAAGGCCGAGGTTATCCGCGCCTGGGCGAAGGCCGGCAAGATCGCCAAATGCGATCCCTACCATCTGATCTTTTCGATCTGGTCGACAACGCAGCATTATGCCGACTTCGACGTCCAGGTGCGCGCCGTGCTCGGACAGGAGCATGCCGGGGCAGGGCGCTTCGAGGATGCGGCGCGCTTCCTCGAGCAGCTCTTCATCGGCGGGCTGATGGTTCGCCCGGCCTGACCGCCCTCCTCAGTGGTGCTGCCTCACCCGTTCAGGCGGCGAACGGCTCCAAGTGTCACGCGAATCGTCTCCGCGACATGGCGTTGCGCCCCGGAAAACGGCAGCGATCGTCCGCGCATCAGTTCAGACCAGGCCCGGAAGCTCTTGTGGAAGGTGAGGGCATGGCTGCCGGCGTCGTGTTCTGCTGGCCTTGACGAAGCGCCAGCCCAATGCACCGTTCCTAGGATTTCCTGGCGGAAGAATACGATGTAATCGCGCGCCGGCTGCGAGGTCGGAATGGCCATCAGTCCGGCGACGTCGCCATTCAATTCCGCCTCGGGCCAGAGTTCGGCAACACGATCGGTCGCGAACACATGCCCGGCTATCATGCCGTTCAGCCTATCGATCAGCGCAGAGAATTGCTGCTGGGAGGGAGCGAGCCCTGTCAGCGCCGTGCGGCCACCGATCCAGACGCCGATGCCGTCTGCGGGAATAGCGCCGGCGAGCACTTCGGCCAGCCAGGCCGGATCATCGGGCAGGCCAGTATTGTCCGCAACGGCGGTCAACAGCCGCTCGACGATCTTTCGTGCCCCGGTTTCGAATTCCAGCGCCAGCCGGCACTCCCGGGTTTCGAGCCGCGAGGCGACCATCTGGGCGAAGTGTTCCGCCGTCAAGCGCCGTTCGACGGGGAGCAGGCGGGCAGCATAATGATGGCAGGCAAACAGGCCCCAGAGCCTGCCATCCACGACGATCGGAATCGAAAACGAGGCAGCGACGCCCATGTCCTTCAGATAGTCGATATGGCCCGACGTGGTCGCATGCAGGCTCGACAGGGAGAGATCGATCGCCCGGCCGTGCTCGTCGAGTTCCGGCACGACCGGAACCGGCGCGGCATCGACATCGGCGATGATGCGGAAGAGACTGCGGGCATACAAGGCGCGTTCCTCGGCCGCAATGTCGGCGGCCGGAAAGTGAAGGCCAAGCAAGGATCCTATGCCGGATCTTGCGGCTTCCGCCACGATTTCGCCGGACCCTTCGTCATCAAAGCGGTAGACCATCACGCGGTCGAAGCCGGTAATGCCGCGCGCTTGCCGGGCGCTCTCGCGGAAAAACGCTTCCAGGGTCTGCGCCTGGTCGATGCGCGCCATCATGGCGGGCATCGACAGCGTCGAGCCACCTTGGCCCTCGCGCTGCGACGGTTCGGCCTCGATGACGATCTCACCCTCGCTGCAGTGCAGAGCCACGTCGAAAATGGGGCCGCCCTCCGCAAAGGCGATGCCGGACAGCCGCTCGATCATGACCGGACCTCGGATGACGGTCAGCCGGTTGCGGATCGTGTGCAGCGTCCTGGACATGATGATGCCGGAGAGTGGCTGCCGAAGCACGTGTTCGCAGCCGACGCCCAGAAACTCTTCGAGATTGGCCGACGCGCGCACGATTCTCCAGTCGGGGGAAGCCGCAAGCAGGAAGCCGAAGGGCTGGATGGCGGCGCGCTGAAGGGTAGCTCCCCCGTCGCAATTCGTCAGGTCCGCACCATTGCAGGCTTTGCTCACGAGACAGGAGACTCCGGTTCCGTTTCAGTTACCCCATTTCGGCGTAACAAGGAAAGAGATATACGGCGGAAATGCAGTATTTCCAGTGAATACACCAAAAAATTCAGTGGGTTCCGAGATTCTCTTCGCTAACTCATGAGAGCCGGGAGCTTCGCAGCCAAGGTGTCGATCACGAGCCGAACCTTCGGCTGCATTGCAGGCGACTTTACCCAGACGACGTTGGCGTCAAAGGCGACAGCCGGAATATCCGTCAAGACCCGGCGAAGCTCGCCGGATGCAACGCGGTCCCGCACGAGCCAGCACGGTAGCCAGGCAAGGCCGACGCCTTGTGCCGCGGCGTCGGCGATGGTTGCAAGATCGTCGAGCCGCAGCCGCGATCGCGGCAACACCTGCCGGAAGGGTTCGGCGTTTGTCGGGAATATCCAGGTGCGGTTTCGATCCCGCCTCCCATAGACGATGCCGTCATGCATTTCGAGGTCTTCGAGCTTGGCTGGAATGCCGCGGCGTTCGAGGTAGCCCGGAGAGGCGCAAACCGTCATGCGCTGCTGGGCGATGACGCGCACCATCAGGCCGGGATAGTCCCCGAGAGGGCCGTTGCGCACGGCAATATCGAAGCCGTCGTCGACTAGATCGACGATCCGGTCGTTGAAGGAAAGATCAAGTTCGAGATGCGGATGTTCGTCGAGCAGCTTGATGAGTATCGGTGCTGCACACTGACGGCCGAAAAGAACCGGCATTGTGACCCGCAGGCGCCCGCGCACCTCCTGCTTGCCGCTTTCGAGAAGCGCTTCGCCACGCGTGATCTCCTCGACCGCGCGCAGGCAGTGCTCGTAAAAGAACTGGCCTTCCTCCGTCAGGCTTTGCGCTCTGGTCGTGCGGTGAAAAAGACGCACGCCAAGCCTTTGTTCCAGGCGTGCGATCGTCTTTCCGACGGCTGAGCGCGTCAAATGAAGGCGCTCGGCGGCTGCGGAAAAGCCGCCTGCTTCCGCGACCTCGACAAACACCGATATGCCTTTGAGCTGTTCCATCATTGTATCCTTTAGGGAAACATTTTGTGGAATTAATAACGCAACTGTCGATCAAATTTCAACGATATGCTTCGGCTCCGTCAACCGAATGGAGTGAGAAGAATGTTGGCAAAGCAATGGTCGATCGACAATATTGGACCGACGAATCTGATGGTGCGTGAGGCGGCGGTCGAAGAGGCGAGCGGCAACAAGGTGCTGGTCCGTGCCGAGGCGGTATCGCTGAACTATCGCGACAAGCTGGTGCTGGAAACCGGCATGGGTCTGCCGCTACAGTTTCCGTTCGTTCCGGCATCGGACCTTGCCGGCGTGGTCGAAGCTGTCGGCCCCGGCGTCACGCGCTTCAAGCCGGGCGACCGCGTCATCACGACCTTTCTTCCCGGGCGCATCAACGGGCCAGGCCTCGGCGATGCCCGCCACCCGCCCTACAAGACGCTCGGCGGATATTATCCGGGCGTGCTTTCCGAATATGTGACGTTTTCCGAGGACTGGTTCGTTCACGCGCCCAAGACGCTCGATGCCGTTGAGGCGAGCACGCTGCCGTGCGCAGGTCTGACGGCGTGGTTCGCGCTCATCGAACTCGGCAGGCTGAAGGCGGGCGACAAGGTAGTCATTCAGGGAACCGGAGGGGTTGCGCTCTTCGGTCTTCAACTTGCCAAGATGCACGGTGCCGAAGTCATCATCACCTCGGCAAATGCCGAGAAGCTCGAGCGTGCCCGTGCCCTCGGCGCCGATCATGGGATCGGCAGGGAGAATTGGGCCGAAAGCGTCCTCGAGCTGACGGAAGATTACGGCGCCGACCATATCTTCGAAATCGCAGCCGGCGCCAATTTCGGCGAGTCCCTAAAGGCCGTGGCGGTCAACGGCCGGATTTCCGTGATCGGCGTCATGGATGGCATCGATCTGTCTGCGCCGGTGCAATCGCTGCTATTGAAGTCGCCGACGGTACAGGGCCTTAGTGTGGGACACCGCCGCGCGCTGGAGGACCTGGTCCGCGCCGTCGATCGCACCGGCCTGAAGCCGGTGATCGACAAGCGCTACGCCTTCGACGAACTGCCAATGGCGCTTCAGCACCTCGATCGCGGCCCCTTCGGAAAGATCGTCATCGAGTTTTGAGCCGGGTTCTCCGCTCCCGTCAGAGCATTCTGGCGGGAGCCCCGGCTACAGCCACTTCGCCCGGCGGAACAAGGCGAAGAGCGTTACGCACAGGGTTGCGATCACGCCCAGCACCACGAAATAGCCGTACTGGAATTTCAGTTCCGGCATATCGTTGAAATTCATCCCGTAGATACCGGCGATCGCCGTCGGAACAGCAAGGATCGCCGCCCATGAGGCGAGCTTGCGGGCAATCGCCGTCTGTTCGGTCTGGCCGATCATCACGCTGGCTTCGAAGGCGAAGGCGAGGACTTCACGCAGCGCGTCGATATCTTCCTGGACCCGGCGCACATGGTCTGTGACGTCGCGAAACAGCGATTGAAGCGTCAAGTCCATCCCCGGAAGGTCGATATGCTCATAGCGGCGACAGACGTCCACGAGCGGCACGACGGCATTGCGCAGCCGCAGCAGCTTGCGCCGCAGCAGGTAGAGGCGCTCGATGTCGACCTTTGTAAGCTGTTCGCGCAGCATCAGATCTTCGAGCGTCTCGACTTCTTCCTGCACGACTTCGATCACCGGCATGTAGTTGTCGACGATGAAATCGAGGATGGAATAGAGAATGTAGTTCTCCCCATGGGCGAGCGCCGCCGGCGTCGCCTCGCACCGCTGCCGCACCGCCAGGTACGATGACGATGCGCCATGGCGCACGGAAACGACATAGCCCCGGCCGACGAAAAGATGGGTTTCGCCGAAGACGATTTCGCCGTCCTTCATGTGGGCGGTACGGGCAACAATGAACATGGCGTCGCCATAAATCTCCAGCTTCGGGCGCTGATGCGGCTGGGCAGCATCCTCGATCGCCAGCGGGTGGAGATTGAACTCGGCCTGTACCTGGTGCAGCAGCATCTCGTCCGGCTCGTGCAAGCCGATCCAGACGACTGCATTCTCGTGCGTTCGCCATTCGCTGGCCTCTTCTATCCGGATATCGCGGATGCGCTGTCCCTGCTGGTAGACGGCAGCTGCCACGACCCCCGGACGAGCAGGGGGTGACGATGCCGGCGCAACCGCGCCGGTTTCGGCGCGAGCGGAAGTGCTGTTCAGATTTTTGGTTCGTTCCAAAACCGTCTATTCCTCCCGCTGAGGCGTCCGCGGCCGATGATGCTCAAACGAAGAGAACCATAGCCCCATTTTTCGGAATACGCATCCGCAATAGCGTTGGAGGAGGTCAGTCACTGCGCGGCCATTGGGGCTTCACCGTTCGTAAAGGCGAAGCCCTCGTCAGCCCAGCCGGTCATGCCGCCGATCATGACCTTGACGGAGAGGCCGAGCCGCGCCAGGCGCAGCGCCGCCTTGTCGGTGCCGTTGCAATGGGGCCCGGCGCAATAGACGACGAAGAGCGTATCGGCCGGCCACTCCGACATGCGGTGGGCGGTCATCTTGCCATGCGGAAGGTTGATCGCGCCCGGCACATGCGAGTGGGAAAAGAGCGCCGGGGATCGAACGTCGATAAGGACGAAGTCAGCCTTGCCCGAGGAAATGGAGGCCTGGACGTCCCAGCAGTCCGTCTCGAAGGCGAGCTTGCGGGCGTAGTAGGCGGCGGTTTCCTCCGGAGCGGCGGCGGGTGTTTCGCTGACGGGGCTCGGCATCGGTTTTCCTTTCACGGTTCGAGTTGCCGCCGACCATCGCTGATGTTATGGCATGGCGAAATTGGCTTTAATGACGGTTAGCGTAAATATCATGCCAAATTCGCTCAGACGCCCGCATGTCGTCGTGCTTGCCTATGACGGGCTATGCACTTTCGAATTCGGTATTGCTTACGAAGTCTTCGGTCTTCCGCGCCCGGAAATGGGCGAGGGCTGGTATCATTATTCGGTCTGCGGCGTCGAACCGGGGCCGCTGCGTGCTGCGGGCGGATTGAGTGTCTCAGTCGATCGCGGCCTGGAGGCTCTGGCCGAAGCCGATCTCATCGTCGTGCCGGGCTGGCGGTCGATCGATGCGCCGGTGCCGGAGCCGTTGATCGATGCGCTGCGTCAGGCTCATGAGCGCGGTGCCCGTATAATGTCGCTCTGCTCCGGCGTTGCCGTGCTTGCCGCGTCCGGTCTTTTGAGCGGCCGGCGTGCGACCACGCATTGGCGCTATGTTGCGGCGCTCGCAGCGCGCTATCCGGAGATCGCCTTCGATGCGACCGTTCTTTACATGGACGAAGGCAGTATCCTGACAGCCGCGGGCAGTGCGGCCGGCATTGATCTCTCTTTGCACGTCGTGCGCGGTGATTTTGGCGCAGAAGCCGCAAACAGTGTCGCGCGCCGTCTGGTGCTTCCGCCGCATCGCGAAGGCGGGCAGGCGCAATTCATCAGCGCGCCCGTGCTCGAAGAGCGGGAGGGAATGCGGCTCGGGCCGCTGCTCGAATGGATGCGGGAGCGGCTGGACGAGGAGCAGTCGATCAGCCTGCTGGCGCAAAAGGCGGGCATGAGCCTGCGCACCTTCCAGCGCCGCTTCGAAAAGACGACGGGCCTCAGCGTCGGCGAATGGCTGCTCAAAGAGCGGCTTCGCCACGCCCGCGATCTCCTGGAAAGGGAACTCGCCGCATCGCTTGACGACATCGCCGCCGCCAGCGGCTTCGGCACACTGGCGACGATGCGGCATCATTTCCGTAAGCGGCTCGCGACAAGCCCGAGTGCCTACAGGAAGTCGTTCGGGGTATAGTTGCGGGGCGCGCCGCCATGTTGCTGCCCCTCACCCTCGCATGCGGGGAGAGGGAACGTACCATGCTCAAGGTCGAGCCCAAACGGCGCGGCATAGTTCCTTCTCCCCGCCTGCGGGGAGAAGGTGGCGTCAGCCGCATGAGGGCATCGCCGCAGTTTGCGGGGTCGCGACCGTCTTCTACTCTGCCGCCTGTCTTGCCATCGGATTGTTCGGGTGGGTCGTCCAGTTGGCGTAGTTCGGGTCGACGGGGCGGCCCGTGCGCTTGTCAAGCGCGCCGGCGGGCAGGGCTTCCAGGGTGATGCAGTTTTCGACCGGGCAGACGTTAACGCAAAGATTGCAGCCGACGCATTCCTCTTCCATCACCTCGAAATGGCGCATGCCGTTGACGAACTGCGTGATCGCCTGATGCGAGGTGTCCTCGCAGGCGATGTGACAGCGGCCGCATTTGATGCAGGCGTCTTGGTCAATTTTCGCCTTGGCGACATAGTTGAGGTTCAGATACTGCCAGTCGGAGACGTTCGGAACGGCGCGGCCGGTGATATCGTCGAGCGACCTGTGGCCCCTGGCGTCCATCCAGTCGGAGAGCCCGGTGATCATCTCCTGCACGATCTTGAAGCCGTAGGTCATGGCCGCGGTGCAGACCTGCACGTTGCCAGCGCCGAGCGCAAGGAACTCGGCAGCATCGCGCCAGGTGGTCACGCCGCCGATACCGGAGATCGGCAGGCCGTAGGTTTCCGGATCGCGGGCGATCTCGGCCACCATGTTGAGCGCGATCGGCTTCACCGCAGGGCCGCAATAACCGCCATGGCTGCCGCGGCCATCGATCGACGGTTCAGGAGAGAACGTGTCGAGATTGACCGCGGTGATCGAGTTGATCGTGTTGATCAGCGAGACGGCGTCCGTACCGCCGGCCTTGGCGGCGCGTGCCGGCTTGCGGATGTCGGTGATGTTCGGCGTCAGCTTGGTGATGACCGGCATGCGCGTGTACTGCTTGCACCAGCGCACGACCATCTCGATATATTCCGGCACCTGCCCGACCGCGGAGCCCATGCCGCGCTCGGACATGCCGTGAGGACAGCCGAAATTGAGTTCGATGCCGTCGGCGCCGGTTTCCTCCACGAGCGGCAGGATCGCCTTCCAGGCCTCTTCCTCGCAGGGAACCATGATCGAGGCGATCAGCGCGCGGTCCGGCCAGTTCATCTTCACCTGCTTCATTTCGCGCAGGTTGGTGTAAAGGTCGCGATCGGTAATGAGCTCGATATTGTTGAGACCCAAGAGGCGGCGGTCGGCGCCCCAGATCGCGCCGTAGCGCGGGCCGTTGACGTTGACGACGGGCGGACCTTCCTCGCCGAGCGTCTTCCAGACGACGCCGCCCCAGCCCGCTTTAAAGGCGCGCTCGACGTTATAGGCCTTGTCGGTCGGCGGCGCAGAGGCGAGCCAGAACGGGTTGGGCGACTTGATGCCGACGAAATTGTTGCGGAGATCAGCCATTGTTCATTCTCCTCAAGCGACGGCGACGGCTGGCTGCGCACCGGCAGCAAGCGTACGGTTGATGGATTCGGCAGCATCGCGGCCTTGCGCGACGGCAGATACGGTCAGGTCATCGCCGCCGAAGACGCAGTCGCCGCCTGCCCAGACGCCGTCGAGCGAGGTGCGGCCTTCGCCGTCGACAGCGATCCGGCCGGATTCCATACGCAGCGAACCGAGACCGGATGTTTCAAGGGTCTGGCCGATCGCCTTGAAAATCTGATCGGCGGCGATGACCCCGGTTTCGCCGGTCGTGACGAGACGGCCGTTGGCGAGCTTGGTATATTCCACCTCGATCGCGGCGACCTTGCCGTCCTGCGACAGGATGGACTTCGGCGCCAGCCAGTGGCGAATGATGACACCCTTGGACGTCGCGAGGTCCTGCTCGAACTCCGAGGCGTTCATATGCTCCTTGCCGCGGCGGTAGCAAATCGTCACTTCTTCGGCGCCAAGCAGCTTTGCCTGAACTGCCGCATCGATGGCGGTCATGCCGCCGCCGAGAACGACGACGCGGCGGCCGATGGCAACGTCCGCCTTGTTCGTCGCTTGACGGAGAGCGGCGATGAAATCGACCGCGTCATCGACACCTGGCAGGTTCTCACCATCGACGCGCAACGCATTGACACCGGCAAGGCCGATGCCGAGGAAGACGGCGTCGTACCTAGACTGCAGATCGGCAAGCTGGATATCACGGCCAAGCTGCTGGCCGTGGCGGACTTCGATGCCGCCGATCGAAAGCACGTAATCCACTTCCTTCTGGGCAAAGTCGTCGACGGCCTTATAAGTGGCGATGCCATATTCATTCAGGCCGCCGGATTTCGACTTGCTGTCGTAGATGGCGACATCGTGGCCCTTCACCGCAAGGCGGTGAGCGGCGGCAAGGCCGGCCGGGCCGGCGCCGACAACGGCGATCTTCTTACCGGTCGAGGCAGCGCGTTCATAAAACTGTTTGCCTGCCTGAATGGCGATATCAGTCGCATAACGCTGCAGGCGGCCGATCTCCACGGGCTTCTCCTCTGCGGTATTGCGCACGCAGGCCTGTTCGCAGAGCTCTTCGGTGGGACAGACGCGAGCGCACATGCCGCCCAGGATGTTCTGGTCGAAGATCGTCTTGGCCGAGCCGATAGGGTTCCCGGTTGCGATCTGACGGATGAAGAGCGGGATGTCGATTGAGGTGGGACAGGCCGTCATACACGGCGCGTCATAGCAAAAATAGCAGCGGTCGGCGGCGACCAGCGCCTCATGCTTGTCGAGGCGCGGATGCAGATCGGAAAAATTAGTTTCATACTCGGCGGTCGAGAGCCGGCCGGAATGAATCCCAGTTTCCAGTCGTTCCATTGAAGTTCCCTCATTATTGGTAAACGGCTAGTGAGGGAAGCGTAACTCAGGATAAAAAATTTATCAAACGGTAAAATTTTGAAACTTATATTCGTGTAAGTGCCTGTTTTTGTTATTTTAGCTCGCGGCATGGAGCCCGTGCGCCCACCATCCATGAAGCCAGGCATTCGCCACCTTGCAAAAAAGATTCATAAAAATTCAATTTTTTTCGGATTCGGCGGAACCAAAGGTCAACGCGGTCGTTATTGCGGCATCCGGATGATGATCGCATCGACCCAACATGCGCGCCCCCAACCCATCATCCGGACTACTCACGGTCCCCTCCCGATGAGTGAAAACAGCCAGTGCGCCGCCCTCGCACTGGCTGTTTCTTGTTGTGGCCCAATACTGCGAAACTCAGGGCCGCTTCAGGATTTCGAATTCGGTCTCTGGGATCTGCAGGTAATATTCGATACGGCCAGGGACGAGCCGGAGCTCCGCCTTGCCACTCATGGACGAGGGAACGACGCGTTCCAGCACGGTCTTGCCGAAGCTGTTTTCGCTGAACTCGTGAATCTCGGTCCGGTTCGGGAGGATTTCCACCCAGGCGATCTCGATCGCCTTCTTGCCGTTGTGCTTCGCTTCCTTGCAGTTCAGGGTGATCGACGACGCGCCGCCGGCAATTGCGCCATAGGAGGCCGAATTGACGATGAGCTCATGAAGCGCCAATCCGAGATGGACGGCGGCATTCGGCGTCATATGCGCATTGATGCCGAAGATCGGCATGGAGCCTGCCGTTTCCGGCCAATAGGGTGCGAACTGCTTTTCAGCAAGGTCGAAGAGATAGGCGCCGCGCCAGCTCGAATCCGTAATCAGATCCTGCGAGTTGGAAAGCGATTGAAGGCGACCGCGGAATTTTGCAAGGAAGCTGTCGAGCGACAGCGTATTGCGGGCCGTTTGCGTGGCGATGCCCTGAATGATCGCAAGCAGGTTCTTCGAGCGGTGCGACAGTTCGCGCAGCAGTGATTTCAGCACTTTTTCACGGTGTCGCATCTCGGTGACTTCGGAGATGACCGAAAGAATGCCGAGCGAGCCGCCGTTATTGATGCGCTGTACTTTGAGTTCGTAGGTCCGGACCTCGCCATCGACGTCCATATCGATCTCGGCATTCGTCGCCGTCCCGGTTTCGAGCACCTTGAACTTGAGGGTCCTCAGATAATCGCCGTGCGCCTCGCCGAAGAGGTCGCTGTCGCTGCCGCCGGCGAAAAACAGTTCGGCGAAATGGCGCGGAAGATTTTCGGCGTAGGAAAGTGTCAGTGTGGAATCCTGGAAGAGAATCGAAATTCCGGCGCTGCTCAGCGCCCGCTCCATCATCGCGGACTTGCCCTCCAGCGCGAAAGGCTTGCCGGTTAATGGTTCTGTCGTATTCACCAGGCCGCCTTTCCTTCGATCCTTCTTGCGCAGCTGGAAAGAGGTTGCCATTTCAGGAACCCCGCTGGTCATATTATGACCAAGCGTTGGAGAAACCGTTAAAGCTGTTGCCGGAGCGCCCCAGCTAGCTGGGAACGCCTCGCTATTGGCTTTGTTCCGTCGCTTTGACGGTTCAGCTTCATGCCGCAACCTTGGTGGATTCATTGAAGAATAGCGCCTGGCTGATCAAAGCCTTGACCATGTCTGGATTGAAGGGCTTGGTGACCAAAAACGTCGGTTCCGGTCGCTCACCTGTCAAAAGGCGCTCTGGAAAAGCGGTGATGAAAATCACGGGCACGCTTGATGTCTTCAAAATGTCGTTCACGGCATCGATGCCGGAACTGCCGTCGGCAAGCTGGATATCCGCAAGGACCATGTTCGGCTTGGTCTTGTTGTAAAGAGCCACGGCTTCGGAATGCGTGCGTGCGATTCCGGTAACCTTGTGGCCGAGGCTTTCGACCATCTGCTCGATATCCATCGCGATCAGCGGTTCGTCTTCGATGATCATGATATCGGTGGCCACCTGCCGCGAGATTTCCTGCGAGGCCTTGTCGAGCAGGCTCATCACTTCCTGGTCATCGGTTTCGAGGATGTCGGCGATTTCGCCGACGCGGAAATTCTCGACCGACGCGAGGATGAAGGCCTGGCGGGCAAGCGGCGAGACCTTGGCGAGGTTTACGGTCGCACGCTGTTCCCAAGCGTAAGGCGACGCCGGCTCGGGAATCTGGATGGCAGTGGAACCAAACAGTTTCGTGAACAGTTTGTAGAGTGCGACACGGTCATTCTCGGTATCCGGGAAAATGGATATATCGGCGATGATCGCTTCCAAAACTGCGGCAACGTAAGCATCACCCGAAGTCTGGGTGCCGGTAAGCGCGCGGGAATAGCGACGCAAATAAGGAAGATGCGGCGCGATTCGAGTAGAAAGTGTCATTAAAAACTCCCGTCCGTAGGCCATAACTGGCTCTAATGCAGTGGAAACGTCGCGCTATTAAAAAAGTTCCAGTATATGCGGAACTTTTTTCACAGCCTTGCATTATGCTGGCGACGAATGAAGGGCGTACCGCGATTTTGAGCCTCGATAAACGGCAAGTATTTCAGCACCAACCGCCTAGAGCGGCGGGGGGTGGTGTTGGCATATCAAGCCGCAGCGCAAACGTATCGTCCATTCAGACAAAGACAACGGCGAGAAGCGACGAGTTTATGAAAAAACAGCAGACAGAAGAACAGAATGAGCGGCGGCTCGAAATGCGCGCAAGCGATATCCTTGATCCAAACAACCAGATCGGTGTCAAACTGCGGTCCCTTTATGCAGCCGCACAGGACGAGGCGATCCCCGATCGTTTTCTCGATCTGCTCGAGAAGCTGGACCAGGCTGAGATGATGGCTTCGGCCAAACTGGCCGAGTAAGGGCGAGCTGATGGATAAGGCTAAACCAAGCTTCAAACGCGAACTGTTGGCGGCATTGCCGAGTCTGCGTGCATTCGCGATTTCGCTGATCGGCCGGCACGATCGCGCCGACGACTTGGTGCAGGACACCATCATGAAGGCCTGGGCAAAGCAGGATCACTTCGAGATGGGCACCAACATGAAAGCCTGGCTTTTCACGATCCTGCGCAACGAACTCTATAGCCAGATGCGTAAGAGCGGCCGGGAGATCCAGGACAGCGACGGCCTTTTCACCGAATCCATGGCGATGCATCCGGCGCAATACGGCGCGCTCGACCTGCAGGACTTCAAGAAGGCGCTTGACCAACTGCCGCCGGATCAGCGCGAGGCGATCATTCTCGTCGGCGCATCGGGCTTCTCTTACGAAGAAGCCGCTGAGATCTGCGGATGCGCCGTCGGCACCATCAAGAGCCGCGTCAATCGTGCGCGCCAGCGCCTCCAGGAACTGCTGCAGATTTCCGGCGAAGCCGATTTCGGCCCGGATTCGACGTCCGCGCCGCTGACGTCGAAGGCCTTCGCCTTCTGATCCACGCGTTGAATGGGAGGAAAAGGCCGGCTGCCAAAGGCGCCGGCTTTTTTGTTGGGCAAGAGATGAAAACTAGCCCTGAAAACTCGGCAGCAAACATGCCGGTGGCGACGCTGCGCAGGATGCTTGACGATCGAGGTGCGGTCACTAGCTGTTTTCATGACCGGTGCTCGTTGCGGATTTGAGCGTGGCTTGCGGGCATGGGCTACCCGAGGAGCAACTCATGAACAGCAACGAACGTCCACCATTTATCACCCACTGGCGCAATATCGAGCGACCCGATGAGCTGCATTACTCAGAACGCGATGAACGCATGAGCATTGGCGCGCCTTTTGGCCGGGCGTTCAGCCTATCCAAACTCGGCATTCATCATGAGCGGTTGCCGGCCGGTCGGCGCACATCGCTTCCACACGCCGAAAGCGCGGAGGAGGAATTCGTCTTCGTTATCGAAGGGTATCCCGACGTGTGGATCGATGGCCATCTGCATCGGCTCGCACCAGGCGACGGCGTGGGGTTCCCGGCGGGCACCGGCATAGCCCATAATTTCATCAATAACAGTGAGGAGGAGGAGGTCCGCCTGCTCGTGGTTGGAGAGAGGCACAAGCCGGAGAACCGTATTCACTATCCTCGCAACCCGGAAAGGAAGGCGCTTATTGACGACTGGTGGGACGATTGGCCGAAGCGGCCACTTGGTCCCCATGACGGACTTCCGGACCGCATCCGGAAAAGTGCGAGCGAAACTGGCTAGAGGTCAGGATCCCTAGTCGCGGTTTTTGGAGCCCATCAGGTTTGTTGCAACGAGCGCGGCAAGCACGCCGGCCGTCAGGAGCGGCTGTGAACGGACAAGGCCGATGCCGACGGCTGCCAGCGACTCGACCGCCAGGCGGCGCTCCTGCGCGCGACGCGCATCCTGTGCGTTCATGATCTTCATGACGATCAGCACGACGATGCCGATCAGCAGCGCGCATGCTGCAAGAAAGAGGGCAGCACCCACTGCGCCGTAGACGCCCGCGAGCCAGATTGTCCCGGCTGTCACCGCAAGCACATAGGCGGTCAGAAGGAAGATTGCGGCGAGCGCAATGAAAATACCGTTGCGCTTGGTTCGCGCAACGGTCCTGTGAAAACTGTTTCCTATCAAAAGGCTGAGGATCGGAAAGAGCATCGATCCCCCTTAGCGGCGTGCGAGGAGCGCGAGCACGAGGCCGAGGGCGGCAGCCGCACCGATCGTTGCGATCGGATGCCTGCGTACCGTATGGCGAACTTCATTTGCGCCGCGCAGATAGCTCTCCTGCAGATCGTGCAGGAGGTCTTCGCTGCGGCCAAGAAGTTCGTCATAACCGGCAGCCGCCTGATAGCGGAGCTTTTCACCGCGCCGTCGCGAATTCTTGGCAACCAGCTTCGTCAGGGTCCCGATTTCGTCGCGCAGGCTCTCAATCTGATCCTCGATCGTGGACTCGATGTCGTGAAGCGTACCGTTGCCATGGCGCCGGCCGCGAATGGACGGGAGGATGGAAGCCATGATGCTCTCCTTGGCATGGGCGCGCGCAAAGTCGCGGGCCGGTTTCAAACGAGGTCAGCACCGATCATTGCAATAAATAGTATCGCCCGGCATTGATCCAAATCATCGACACGTCAACGCGCTGGCCAATCAAAAGTTCCGGCCTTTAGCGGCCGGCAAGCGCGCTGTGAGCCAGGACAAAGGGTGTTCCGTCCTTCGGAACCTGATTGATGCGCAGCCGACATCCGAATACAGATTGCATGCGCTCGTCGGTGAGCACGTCGCTGACGCTGCCGGCAGCGGCCAGTCCCCCACCTTTCATGAGTACGATCTGGTCCGCGAAAAGAGCGGTCAGGTTGAGATCGTGCATGACCGCGATCACGCCGCCGCCTGCGTCGCAGAATTTCCGCGCAAGGCTCATGATCGTCAGCTGATGGCTTATGTCGAGGCTGGAGACCGGCTCATCGAGCAACAGCCAGCAGGGTTTTCCGTCCACGACGGGCTCGCAGATCTGGCACAGTACGCGCGCGAGCTGGACGCGCTGCTGCTCGCCGCCCGAAAGCTCCTGGTAAAAACGGCCTTCGAAGCCTCCGAGGTCAACGGCGGCGAGCGCCCGTGCCGCGATCTGCTCCGCCTGTTCGGAGTGCAGGTTCAGCCCTGTCGTCAGTCCCATGCGCACGACCTCGCGCACTGTGAACGGAAAGGAGATGGCGCTTGCCTGCGGAAGTACGCCGCGAATGGCGGCGAGCTGCCAGGGTTGCATTGTCTTGACCTCTTCGCCGTTGATGCGCACGGAGCCGTCGCAGGAAAGCTCACCGGAGATCGCCTTCATTGTGGTCGTCTTGCCGGAGCCGTTCGGTCCGGCGATCGCCGTCAACTGGCCGGCCATCGCCGTAAAGCTGACGTCATGCACGATTGTCTTGCCCGACAGGCGGACCGAGATGCAGGAAAGTTCGATCATCGGAATTCACTTTTAGAGCGCAAGCAGCGAGCGCTGCCGCAACAATATCCAGAGGAAGAAGGGTCCGCCGACTGCAGCCGTGATGATGCCGATCGGCAATTCGGCGGGCGCGACGATGGTGCGCGCCAGAACGTCGGCGAAGATCAAGAGCGAGCCGCCGAGGAGAGCGGAGGCTGGCAGCAAATAGCGATGGTCGGGGCCGATGATCATGCGCAACAGATGCGGTACGACAATGCCGACAAAACCGATACCACCGCTGACGGCGACCGACGCGCCGGTTGCGGCGGCAACGGTTACGATCGCGATATTCTTCAGCCGCTGAACCGGGACTCCCATATGAAACGCCGCCGCTTCGCCAAGGGTTATGGCATTCAGTCCGCGCGCCATGAAGGGCAGGACTGCGAAGGATGCCAGAATGATCGGGCCGGCGGCGGCGATCTTCATCCAGGTTGCGCCTGCGAGCGAGCCCATGGACCAGAAAGTGAGGTCGCGAAGCTGCTGGTCGTTGGCGATATAGGTCAGCAGACCTGTCATTGCACCGGTCAGCGCTGCGAGCGCGATTCCCGCCAGCAGCATCGTGGCGACCGAGGTCTGGCCATTGGTCGTTGCGATCCGGTAAAGCAGCACCGTCGTAACAAGGCCACCGCTAAAAGCTGCAACCGGCAGGGCATATATGCCGAGCAGCCCAAGGAACGGCATGGCGATCGTTCCGCCGAGCACGATCATCACGACGGCGCCGAAGCTCGCTCCGGACGACACGCCGACGAGGCCGGGATCGGCAAGCGGATTGCGGAACAGTCCCTGCATCACAGCGCCGGAGACGGCGAGCGAGGCGCCGACGAGAAAGCCGAGGATCGCCCGCGGCATCCGGATGTCGAAGATGATGATCTGGTCGCGCATGTTGAGCGCCGCCTCAGAACCCGCCACGTTTGCAATTACGTCGACGATCGAGGCGTCCGAGGCGCCGGTCGTCACCGAAAACAGCAGCGAGAAGACGGAACCCACGACGAGCAGACCGATCACGAGGAGCGCCAGCCGCCCCCGATCGCCTGCCTCGCGATGCTCGCGAAGCGCGGCTATCGAAAAAAGTGACCGTTTCTGCCCCGTCATGGCGTTCAGCAGAGCCATCTTAGCCCCCGTAGATGGCCGCGTTCAATTCGCGGACGGCGCCTGCGGTGCGCGGGCCAAAGCCGAGCAGGTGCAGGCCATCCATGCGGATGACGGCCTTCTTCTGGGCCGCGGGGGTCAGTGCGAGCGCCGGCTGCTTGAAGAGGTCATCGTTGGCGGCCGCGTGACTGCCCTGACGGTTCATCATCAGGATCACATCGGGCTTTGCCTCGACGATCGCCTCATCGGTCACCGGCTTGTAGCCAGAGAAGCTGCCGACGGCATTGATGGCGCCCGCGAGCTTGATGATGCCATCAGCCGCCGTTTCCGTGCCGGAGGCCATGATCTTGCCGCCCTGCGTACTGAGGATGAAAAGCACGCGCTTGCGCTCCGCTTCCGGCCGCTTGCCGGCATCGGCGATTGCAGCATCCAGATCGGCGCCGACCTTGGTTTCCAGCGCCCTGGCCTTGTCGGGCACGGCGAGCAGTGCGCCGATCTTGTCGATCTTCGTCAGAATGCCTTCGCGATCGTAGGTATTCGGAACCGTCTCGAACGGCACACTGGCATTCTTCAGGACGGTCAGCGCTTCCGGCGGACCCGATCCTTCGACAGCGATGATCGCGGTCGGGTTGACGGCAAGGATGCCTTCCGGCGAGAGAGCCCGCATATAGCCCACGTCCGGCAGCTTCATGGCCGCTTCGGGATAGGTGCTGGTGGAATCGCGGGCGATGAGGCGGCTTTCTTCGCCGAGCGCATAGACGATTTCCGTCACGTCGCCGCCGACGGCGACGAGGCGCGAGGTGTCGATCTTTTTCGGTTCCTCGGCCTGCGCCGCCCGAATGAAACCATTCTCCGCCGTTGCAGCGGGCAGCAAGGGCAGCGCCATGACGGCCGCCGTCAGCGCCAGTTCGCAAAGCCGGAGGCGGCGCAAGTTCGAAGGTATTTTCATCGTTGCGCTCCTTATGCTGCGATGCTCGTTCCGGCCTTCGGCAGGCTTTCGATGATCTCACGCCAATCGGTACGCTCGTCGAAACCTTCCTTCCGCTTGCCGAAGAACTGGATGATCATTTCGCCCTTGGCGTCATAGGCTTCCAGCGAAGTGACGTGGCCATCCTTGGTGGGCTTGCGCACCGCCCATGTCTCGGCGATGTGGTCCTGGCGAAGGTGCAGGTGGAAGGTCGGATCCATGATGTTGATCCAAGGTCCCATCGCCTGAACGTTGAAGATCGGGCCAGAATGGATCTGCACGATGCCGTTGTTTGCGACAAAGCACATGATCGGCAGACCGGCTTTGACGGAGGCGTGCATCATCTCGGCCGTCGCCGTGGTGTCGAGCTTCCAGGCGTAATCGTCGCCGACCGCGCGCAGCGCTGCCTGGCGGCCGATTTTCAGGCGCTTCAGCATGC
The DNA here is from genome assembly GCF_000419765.1 of Rhizobium mongolense USDA 1844. GTDB lineage: Bacteria > Pseudomonadota > Alphaproteobacteria > Rhizobiales > Rhizobiaceae > Rhizobium > Rhizobium mongolense. The sequence goes on from NZ_ATTQ01000012.1 coordinate 223,265, forward strand.
CGAAGAATTCATGCGTGTCTGTGAGCTTGCTCCAGTTGTCGCGCAGCTCGTCGCGGCCGACGTCGCCGCTCTCATCCTCTGAAGCGGAGATTTCGGCTTCGACGAATTCCTGTGACTGGTCGTCGAGCTTCAGATCAGCGACGATCGAGCGGTAGGCCTCGACGTTCGAATTCGGGCGCAGATGCACCTTGTGGACCGCGTTGCCCGTCTTGTCGAAATACTGCAGGCTGAGGCGTTCCTCGTCGCCATTCTTCTTCGTGACGGCAAAGCCACATGCCCAGCGGCTCGGGAAGATGCGAAGGTCGATGTTTTCGCCGAGCACAATTGCGCTCTGCATGCCCATTTTGATGTTTTCGAAGACGCCGATCTTTTCGTGGACCGCACTTTCATTGCGCGACAGCGCCATGACTTCGCCGAGTTCGGCCACGCGCTCCAGAAGCTTCAGCGCGCTGGCGTCGATGCGGATCGCGGAAATGCCGGCTTCGGCGGCGAGGAGGGCCGCTTCGGAAATGTTCAGCCGCGCTGCGATATCGCGCTCGCGCATCTGCGGATTTTCGGCGCGGAACGCGCGAATTTCGGCCGGTGCCGGTCTGGTCTCATCAGTCATCTGCTACCCTTACTTATTGAGAATGAGTTTGCCCTGCCGGGTAATTTTCATGCGGTAGACCACGCCGTCATGCCGGATCATGATCTCGTTCGCGCCGCGGAAAATGTCCGCGCTTTCGATGGTGCGAATTTCGGCCGCCTCCCGCGGGACAGGTGCATGCTTAAAGGTGTCTGGCTTCTCAACCATCATTTCGGTTGGCAATTTCCGCTAGCGCCGGGGTGTTTTCCTCCGGCCTTGATACAATTATCTTGACTTTCATAGTCACCATTTTTTAAAGACGCAATAGAAGACTTATCAACTCAAGTTTTAGAAATTACATGGAGAAGCGGTGATGGCGGCGGGCAGATTTGCGGCACTTGTGGCAGGCGGATTGATGGCGGCCGGAAGTGTTTGCTCTGCTTATGCGCAGGACGCCGCCGCGGCCACCCCGGCAAATGCCCTCGAAGTCGAGTTGAATGCGCTGACGCCCTCGCAGAAGGGCTGCATGATGACCTTCGTGGCGCTCAACAAGCTTGCAGCACCCGTCAACAAGATCTCTTTCGAGCTTGCCTTCTTCAACGACAAGAACACCGTCGACAAGATCACCGTGCTTGATTTCCGCGATCTGCCGCAGGGCAAGAAGCGCGTGCGGCAGTTCGACATGCCGAATGTGAAGTGCGAGGCCGTGACCCGCATTCTCATCAACGATACGCCGGTCTGCGACGGCCCGGCAGCGGGCGAATGCATGAAAGGTCTCGTTACCCGTTCGCAGACTTCCGTTCCCTTCGAGGGGTGAGCAATTCACGCTGGGGATGATCTCCGGCGGGCTTCAGTTTCAAACCGGCCGGGGCAGGGCACATGGCAGTTTCAGCGAAATCCAGGTCGCGACGCGATTTCATCGTGGAGCAGGATGCTGACGGTTTGAACGACAATATGCCGGGGATCCATCCGGGTCATGAAATGCCTGAGCTGCGCAGTGCGCAGCGCCAGCCCGCCGCAGAAGCCGTGATCCACTATGCGCGCCTCTCGTTGATCGGATCTTTCCCGGAGCACCCCCAAGCGCAGAAGACAGCGGCGGCAGACGCGCCGCCGATGGACCATGGTGCCCTTGAAAAGCAGGCAAGCGAGCCGAAGCCGAACAAGCAACGCGTCGCCGCTGCCTGCCTGACGTCCTTTGCCTTTCACGCCATTCTCTTCACTGTCCTGGCGATCGGCTTCGTCGTCACGCCGCACGGCCCGGAGGAGGAAGCGGGCGAAGCCGTGAGCGTCGTCATCCTTGGCGATTCCGAAGCCGACCAGGCCTCTGCCGGCGATCCGGATCTGCAGGTCGAGCCGCAGCCGGAAGAAGTAGTCGCCGAAACGGTGCAGCCGCAGACTGTTCAGCCGACGGATGTCCAACCGACGGAGGTTCCACCAGAAACGGTGCAGCCGACGCAGGCGGAGGCCATACCGCCAATGCAGCAGGTTACGCGCGTCTCCCCCGAGACGGTGACGGCGGCGGAGCCTGAGGTGCTGACGTCGAATGTTCCTGCTGAGACCTCGGTCGTGCAGCCGATGGCCACGGAGGCACCGGACGAATTGAAGCCTGTCGAGCCGGTCGAGACCGCCGAAGCGTCGCTGCCGGAGCCGGTGCAGCCGCAAGAGACGCCGACGCCGACGGCTAAGCCGAAGCCGGTGGAAAAGAAGCAGCCGCCGAAGAAGACGGAAAAGAAGGTTGCTGGCTCCCAAGGCGAGAACAAGCAGGATTCCAGGCGAGGGGCCAGCGATGGAAGCGAGACGGCAAATTCCGACCAGAACTCGCGCAGCGCCGGGAGCTCCGGCGGAGCTGGAAGCGCAGCCGTTGCGAATTATCCCGGCAAGGTGCAGTCGCGCATCCGCCGCGCCTTCAAGGTGCCCACGGAATATAAGCGGATGAGCGCTTCGATGAGTGTCCGCGTGCGCCTGACGATCGGCGGCGACGGTTCGCTGGCGTCTCTTTCCGTCGCGCGCAGCTCCGGAATTCCCGAGTTGGATCAGGCGGTTGTGGCCGGCGTGCGCCGCGCCTCGCCGTTCCCGCCGCTGCCTTCCGAGTGGGGCAAGCCGAGCTGGACCTTCACGCAGGACGTGCAGATCTCGGGTCGGCGATAAAATATGATAATAATAGTCAACTTTATTCTTTACTCCAAAATTCAAGTTTAATAAGGTCCGTTCGCACACGTTAGAATCGTGTGACGATCAACGAGCGAACGGGTGATGAATGGCTCGGAAGGCGAAGAAGCGATCTAACCGGGAAATCCGCGTCAGCGCGGATGTGGCAGCGCAGACGGCGCAGCAATCTTCCGGCGGATCGAAACTGGATGGCCGCAGTTTCCTCTATGTCGGCGGCCGCGATTGCCAGGTGGCGCATCTTCGCCAGATCGCGAGCAGCTTCGGTGCCGAACTGATCCATCATGACGGCGGGCTGCGCGAGGCGGTCTCGCGGATCGATACGGTTCTTCCCTCCGTCGACTGCGTGTTCTGCCCGATCGACTGTATCAGCCACGATGCCTGCCTGCGGGTGAAGACCGGCTGCAAGAAGTTCGGCAAGGCCTTCATTCCGCTGCGCAATGGCAGCAAATCGAGCCTCGAGCGTGCGCTGCAGACCATGAACGAACGAGACAATTCCCGATGAAAGACCAGCGCCCTGACGGGTTCATGATGATCGGCCTGCATAAGCTCGCCGAGCAGAATGGCGACGGCCTCGTGCCCGAGCTCTACGATCTCTTGGTGAAAAACGCCGAGCGCCAGCAGCTTTATCCGAACGTGACGGAATTTCCCGTCTGGGAAGCGCGCATGCCGGGAGAAAAGACCGATGCCGCGCTTGGCCGCGAGGCGGCAAACGGCAATAATGTCGTTGCCTTCCCGCAGGCCCGCGCGGACGGCACGTAGGTGTAAGGAGCTCCCGATGTACATTGCGATGAACCGCTTCAAGGTCGCAACTGGCGCCGAGGCGGATTTCGAGAATGTCTGGCGCAACCGCGACTCCAGTTTGGCGCAGGTGCCCGGCTTCGTCGAGTTCCGCCTGCTGCGCGGTAAGACGGATGCGGAGGACGGCTATACGCTGTTCTCGTCCCACACGGTCTGGCAAAGCGAAGAGGATTTCCAGAACTGGACGAAATCCGAGAACTTCCGCGCGGCGCACCGCAACGCGGGTGACCATAAGGTCATGTACAAGGGGCCGCCGGTATTCGAAGGTTTCAACGTCGTGGACGGTATATGAGCAGCGATCCGGCCCGAATCGAGGTTCTGCCGGTCCTGCCGTCGCTCGATATCGCCGAGACGCTTGCCTTTTATCGTGACGAACTCGGCTTTGCGCAGATCGTGCACCAAACGCCTGACTATCTGATCGTCAGGCGCGATGAGATGGAGCTGCATTTCTGGCGCACCGACGATGCCAGCCTGCCGGAGAAGACGTCGATCTACATGCGTGGCGGGCGCGTTGCGGCCCTCCATGCCCGCCCTTCGAGCTCGAGGCCGAGTTCGCGAAAGAAATCAATCGTCCCTCCGAGGTCTTCGACGACGATTCCTACATTGTCCATCCGCTTGAGCGCCATGTTTCCAATCTCCAAGGTGTCGTTTCAATCGACAAGGTGTCGCCTCGTCTAACAAAGGACGTTTGAGGCACCCCAACACCGACAGCCATCCACGCCCAGTTCGCTGCTGTCCACATCAGAAGCTTGAACCATGGACCGCCTCAAACCGCCACCCCGTGTTCAAACGGTCTCTCAGCGCTGCGGCACCCGGCCGAAGCGCAGCAGGTTGCCGTGCGTATCATGGATGTAGAATTTCTCCATGTTCCAAGGCCGCACTTGCATATCCGTCAGATGCCTGACGCCCTTCGCGCGATGCGATCGAAGGAGAATGGGCCGGACGTGTCACTGGACTGGCCGATCAGCGTGTCGAGATTGCCATGATGCGCACACCGGATGGCCACAGCCGGCTCGAGCTCTCCCGCTTCCTCACGCCGCCTGTCGTCGCAGATCACCGGAACGCCCCGGTCAACGCCCTAGGCTACCTCCGCGTCATGTTCGCCGTGGACGACATCGACGAGACGCTTGAAAGGCTTCGCACGCGCGGCGCGCAGCTCGTAGGCGAAGTAGTCCAGTATAAAGACGCGTCTCGGCTCTGCTACATCCGTGGGCCTGAAGGGCTTCTCATCGGACTCGCCCAAGAACTCAGTTGAGCGCAATACGAAGACAAATGGCGAAGAGTGACCAATGTGCGAGTGCGTCCGAGGCCGACCCGCCTGTTCGAGGTCCATCCCTCCACGGTCGGTCGCGGGACCGGGGCAAGCTCATGGACAAGGCCGCCGATCTTGATCGTCATCGAAGTCGTCCGACGCATCGAAGGCCAGCCTGGGCTCAATGTTCTGCCGCGACCTTCGGCTGGATGACACGATGGCGGCGCCTTGTTCGCAACTACGAGGCCCGCCATGGGCGGTCTTCTGCTCCGACGTATCAGCCACTGACCTTCTCAAACGGACTCTAAGCTTATGGTTTGGTGCGCATCAAGCCGCCGGCGGCGATCGCCAGCCAGCCGAGCATCATTGCCCAGCCGCCAGTCGGCGCGGCAAAGGGGAATAGCCCGATCCCCGCAAAACGCAGCATCACGAGATCGCCGGCAAAGAGCAGCGTGCCAACGATGATCAGAAAACCGGCCAGCCGGGCGGTTCTGACCGCCTTAATGCCGATTGCGAGACCTAATAGAGCAGGGGCGTGTGCCAGGCACATGGCGGAGGCGGAGGCTGCGAGCGCGGCTTCACCACCACCGTGGGCCGCGACGGCGGCAAGTGCGACGCCCGCGGCGCCGAAAAGACCGGCAAAGACGAAGAAAAGCGGTGCGGCACGCGTGTTCGAGATCATGGCTGATCTTACTCCCTGTTCTGCATATGAAACGCCAGCCGTTCGATCGGCGGCCAGATGATCTCACGCAGCTTCTCGTTGACGATCGTCTCGTCCATTGCACGGCGGAAGCAGAGCAGCCACTCGTCACGCTCGACCGGGCCGATCGCGGCGACGAAATGGCGGCTGCGCAGCCGCGGATGGCCGCGTTTGTCAGTATAGAGCGGCGGGCCGCCGAGGTAGCCGGTCAGATATTCGTAGAATTTCTCCTCGCTACCTTTGAGACTCGGCGGATGGACCGCGCGGACACGCCTTGCCGCCGGCAGCGTGTCCATCAGCTCGTAGAAACGCTGCGTCAGCGCCCGCACCGCGAGGTCGCCGCCGATCGCCTGATAAAGCGTGATAACTTCTTCCGTCAAATTCCATCCCCCGAAATGCATTTCTTAATGCACTGCTGCTGCCCTATTCGCAACCGGTTGCGATGCGCCGCGGCATTTCGCCCAGGTTGCCTGAGACAGAGCGTGGCTGCAGATTCTGATTGACAAAACCGTCCAGACGGTATTTTTATAGACCATGTCAACTGCTCATCATCGCAAGAAACAGCCTGTTCTCGTCCGCCGGCAATTGCTGGATGTCGCCGCACGCCTTGCGACGGAGCAGGGCATGGCGTCGGTGACGCTCGATGCCGTCTCAGGCGCATCCGGCATCAGCAAGGGTGGCTTGCTGCACCATTTCCCGACCAAGAACGCGCTGCTGGATGCGCTGTTCGACAGTCTGCTCGAGCGCTTCGATCAAGAACTCGATGAACTGATGCGGGCCGATCCGGTGCCGCACGGGCGCTTCACGCGCGCCTATCTTTTCGTGTGCGCCGACATCAGCAAAAGGACGGATGACTCCCGTCACTGGACGCAGGTGACGATTGCAATGCTGGCCGAGCCGCGGCTGCGCCAGCGTTGGCGGGAATGGGTGCGGGAGCGGACCGAAGAATATATCGGCACCGACTCGTCGATCGACGCTCAGATCGTGCGCTTTGCTGCGGACGGTCTCTGGCTTGCCGACGCGACGGAAAGCCACTTGATCGGCACTACCGAACGCAGGGCGCTGATTGCCCGGCTTGCCGAACTCACGAAGCGCTAATTATTTTCGAAGGACAGAACCATGAGCCCGGCTGCCGTCTACGCGCTGCTTTTCGCCGCAATCGTACTGGAAGTGATCGGCACGACCGCGCTGCAGCTCTCGCAGCAACTCACGCGCTTCTGGCCGAGCGTACTTCTCGTCGTCTGCTACGCGGCTGCCTTCTACGTCCTGTCGCTCACTTTGAAGGTGATTCCGGTCGGCATTGCCTATGCGATCTGGAGCGCATTGGGAATAGTGCTGATTTCGGTGGTCGGGTTGGTCTATTTCAAGCAGCGGCTCGATCTTCCCGCCGTGATCGGGCTCGGGTTGATCATTACCGGCGTTCTGGTCGTCAACCTCTTTTCGAAATCCATTTCTCATTGATTTCTCTCGGTTTTCTCCGCTCATTGCCTCGCCTTGGAGGAGCAGCGCCAAGAGGTCCATGTGCCGGCTGCGTTGACGAGCATCGCGGATGCCCCAAATGAGCCGGTAAGGAAGGCACTGGAGCCGATTGAAGAGCGCGGCCCGAAACCGCACCGGACGGCCAAGCCGCTTACTGCTGAGGAGATGGCATGAAAGAGTGCGCGCCCGCTGAGAGAACGGATCACTGAGATGCAGGTGATGATCGAGGGACAGTCACACTTCCAGCCTTTCGGCTTATCCTATTGGGGTTTCGAAGATCTCAATAAGGGAGTTGGAAGCATGACTGCCTCTTATGAATACCATATCGGCGTCGACTACCACAAATCCTACAGCCACCTGGTGGTGCAGGACAGCAGCGGCAAGACGCTACGATCCGGCCGGGTGAAGAACGACCGCCAGTCTCTGGGTGGGTTTCTGGAACGCTACCGGGAGAATTCGCATGCGGTTGTCGAGGCGACCCGCAACTGGATGGTGATCTACGATTGGCTCGACGACATTTGTGATGATGTCGTTCTCGCCCATCCCTGGAAGGTCAAGGCNATTGCCGACGCCAAGATCAAGACCGACAAGATCGATGCGACGGTGCTGGCGCATCTGCTCAGAGCCGACCTGGTGCCGGAGGCCTGGGCGCCTGGAGAGCGAGCCCGCGAGCTGCGCGTCGCCCTGCGTGAGCGGATGTTTTACGTGCGGCT
>NZ_ATTQ01000013.1 GCF_000419765.1 Rhizobium mongolense USDA 1844
GTAACCCCACGGTGAGGGCCGTCTTGTGATGTGAGGCGGAACGTTGGATGTCCTAGTGCAAGCACTAGGAATAGTCCTATGACCATGCAGCAAATCGAAGTGATCACCTCTGTGGAGCGCCGTCGTCGCTGGTCTCGCGCAGAGAAGGAGCGGCTGGTTGCGGCCTGCCTCGAGCCGAATGCCAGCGTATCTGAGATTGCCCGGTCGGCAGGCATCCACGCGGGTCAGTTGTTCCGGTGGCGCAAAGAACTCTGCCAGGTCTCACCGCCGCCAGCGCGGCAGTTTATTCCCGTAGAAGTCGCGGCCTTGCCTGCGCCTGATCCGGTGGAGACAACACTGCCACCTCGACCGCGCAAGAAGATAAGCATTGTGACGATCGAGCTTGGCCGCGGCCGGCGCATTCGTGTGGAGAGCGATGTCGATACTGAAGCGCTCGCTCGGATCCTCGACGTGGTCGAGCGGCGATGATCCCGGTTCCGAGCGGCGTTAAGGTCTGGCTGGCGACCGGACACACAGACATGAGGAAAGGCTTCCCCGGCTTGTCGTTGATGGTGCAGGAGACGCTGAAGGGGGATCCGCATTGCGGCCACCTATTCTGCTTCCGTGGGCGTCGGGGCGGGCTGATCAAGGTGATCTGGCACGACGGCCAAGGTGCCTGTCTGTTCACGAAGAAGCTGGAGCGCGGCCGCTTCATATGGCCGTCAGCGGCTGACGGCACGGTGGTCATAACTCCTGCACAGCTCGGCTATCTGCTTGAAGGGATTGACTGGCGAATGCCGCAAAAAACCTGGCGTCCAAGCTCGGCTGGGTAGCGGAAATGGCTGGAAAGGCAAGACCGAATATGATTCCATCTGGTCATGACCGAAGCGGCCGATCAGCTTCCCGACGACCTTGCCAGCGCTCACGCGATGATCCTCGCCGAGCGCGCCGCCCGTCGTGAAGCCGAGGCTGTTGCTGCTCGTGCGCAAGCTGTGAACTCCCATTCCGATGCGCTGATTGCCCGGCTGAGACTGGAGATCGAGAAGCTCAAGCGCGACATCCATGGCAGCCGCTCGGAGCGAAAGGCCCGCCTTCTCGAACAGATGGAATTGCAGCTCGAAGAGCTGGAGGCCGACGCCAGCCAGGACGAACTGGCCGCGGAGATTGCGGCACGATCATCGACAGTCAAAACCTTTGAGCGCAAGCGTCCATCGCGCAAACCGTTTCCGGAGCATCTGCCGCGCGAGCGCGTTGTGATTGCCGCTCCTCAAAGCTGCCCCTGCTGCGGCTCGGCCAAATTGTCAAAGCTGGGCGAGGACATCACTGAGACCCTGGAAGTGATCCCGCGCCAGTGGAAAGTCATCCAGACGGTGCGCGAGAAGTTCTCGTGCCGAGAATGCGAGAAGATCGCCCAGCCGCCAGCCCCGTTCCATGTGACACCGCGCGGCTTCGCGGGGCCGAACCTTTTGGCCATGATCCTGTTTGAGAAGTTCGGCCAACACCAGCCGCTGAATAGGCAAAGCGAGCGTTATGCCCGAGAAGGCATCGACCTCAGCCTTTCGACACTCGCCGACCAGGTCGGTGCCTGCGCCGCGATCTTGAAGCCCTTGCACCGATTGATAGAAGCGCACGTCCTTTCCGCCGAGCGGCTGCATGGCGACGACACCACGGTGCCGATCCTGGCGAGGGGAAAAACCGAAACTGGCCGCATATGGACTTATGTCAGGGATGACCGGCCGTTCGGCGGAACATCGCCACCGGCAACCCTCTATTATGCCTCGCGAGATCGTCGCCAGGAGCATCCCGAGAGGCATCTCAAGACCTTCACCGGCATTCTGCAGGCAGATGCATATGGCGGCTACAACCCGCTCTTCAAGTCGGAGCGTGCTTCCGGTCCATTGACGCAGGCGCTTTGCTGGGCTCACTCGCGCCGCAAGTTCTTCGTCCTGGCTGACATTGCAACGAACGCCAAGCGCGGAAAAAATGCGACGCCGATCTCGCCAGTGGCGCTTGAGGCTGTGAGGCGGATCGATGCACTGTTTGATATCGAGCGCGACATCAAAGGACTTTCTGTCAACGAACGCTTGCAGCGGCGTCACAAGGACAGCCGCCCCCTCATCGACGAGCTTGAGGCTTGGCTGCGAGGCGAACGGGGAAAACTATCGCGCAGCTCACCTGTCACCGAGCCGATCGATTACATGCTCAAGCGCTGGGACGGCTTCACATCCTTCCTCAGCGACGGCAGGATTTGCCTGACCAACAATGCGGCTGAACGAGCCCTGCGCGGCTTCGCTCTCGGCAGAAAATCGTGGCTCTTTGCAGGTTCCGATCGCGGTGCAGATCGTGCTGCCTTCATGGCGACGATGATCATGACGGCAAAGCTCAACGACATTGATCCTCAGGCCTGGCTGGCTGATGTCTTGTCTAATATTGCGGATATGCCGGTCACGAGGCTTGAAGAATTGCTCCCATGGAATTGGAGCCCGCCGACCGCAGCAGCCCACGAAGCTGCCTGATATGCGGCCTTCACCGTATGCTTACTATTTCCCAATCGTATAGGCAATGCTCTTGTGAGAAATCGGTAGAACTATATGTGGAATACCGTCACCAGATTTAACTTCATAGCGCGGAAAGTCGTGTGGTGGTCTGGTTAGAAAGGTCTTGCCGTGACCCACTCCAACACTTCTTGGCATTGGTACGTGCTCATCCCGGTCGTGAGCGTTGTTATGGCGCTTGGCACGAATACCAAGCCATTCCACCACATCAGTAACTGATATTGCCCCGTCGCCGTCTCGATCTGCTTCGTGACGAGAATGGGATAAGGCGTCACAAATTACAGCTGTCAAAAAGCCAGCCTTCAGAAAATCAAACTCCCTGGCGGATTCCAGCGCATCGCTCGCCAAAATCATTTCAAACAGATCGCTTTTTTGAAATCCAATGTCCTCCATTTTAATCCGGGAGGTTGATCCCAAACGCAGGCCGGTTCTGCCAACCACTTGCCCGGCGTTACAGCAATCAAGCACCAGCAGCTTGTTGCCTGCCTTGCACTTTCTCATCGCAGCCAACACCTCGTCACCGCGTAAGCAGGTGCCCATCAGGCTGTTTGGCCTTGAATCCGCAAACAAGAAGAATAGGTCATTCCCGTCAAGCATACCGTGACCTACAAGGTATACTAGAAACGTATCCTCTTCGGTGCAGCTGTCACTTGCTAGAAAAAGCTTGCTCCTTGCCGTTGCGGCGTCCGACCCAATTAAACCTTGAACAGTAAAATTGCAGGCAAGGTCTGATAGAATGGCAGTCACGTTGTGAGCATCGGTCTCGGCATACTTAAGCTGGTTTAGGTCTTGAGGGCCGTTAGAAGCAATGACAACCGCGCGACGCATTATGATTCACTTACGGATAGTTCGACCCCGTTCCTTGTGATTGTTGTCTTGGTCGCCATCTTGGGATCGCCTGGCCCGCGGTCCGCGGTGGAAGCCTCTGACCATACGAAAATCGGCTGGCCGTCATTATCCCGTATCACCTCGCCCCTCCCATCGAGCGCCGGTTTGAGTTCCCGTTTATAAACAATCACCGGCTTATTTATAAGAGTGGCAAGCACCCTCGTTATTAGCGGCGTTGCTGCGGCTACCGCGATGGAAGAGCCGATCAAAATCGACATCACATCGCGGTGTCCAGCCTTTACCGCCGGATCGCTAACCGCCTTGAGATCGTGCACTCCGGCCTTCTTCAATACGTCCGCTGGGCTTAAATTATTAGCGTGAAGCTTCCGAAGTATATCGGAGCTAAAGAAAAGATACTGTTCGTCAGACTTGGAATTTTCCATTTCAACAGCTCCCTTATATACATGGGTTGCCCTTGGTCATTGAGTTAAGAATGGATAGATTACATCCTAGCATATTGAGAGGCCGTCGACTATCTACAACCGTGATGAAGTCGTAGCAGATGCCTGCGAGGCATTTTCACCCTTTCGTGCAGCTAGAGGGTCCGCTTGGGTCGGTTGCGGTTCACGGTCTCTAGAAATGCAGCGCCCTCAGTCCATTCCTCGAACTCGCCGAGCCTCGGCTCTATCGTGCGTGCGTGCCCCTGAAGCGGTTTTCTTCGCTTTCATCAATGAAAATTGCGGCTCTTCACTTTGAGCTGATCAATATGCAGATTAGGAATAACGATGTCGCGCGACTTGATTCATTGGCCTGACGGCTCGCGCGAATCCGGCCCGCCGGGCGTGCCGTGAGCGAATTCATCACCTCTCCCTGTCGGCGGGTCACGACATCGCCCTCCCTCTGGATACGCCCGTTGACGCACCAGCACCAGCCCAGCCGCCATCAGCCAGCGGCCGTCACGGGCCGAAATCGCTTCCGTGCAGGTGACGATCCGGCGTTCCGCGAGTTCCCGACGCAAGAAGCTGACAGGATGTTCGCGCAAAGTCAGCCCGGTGTGCCCCTAGTCCGGGACCACATTATGACCTGCGTCATCTGCCGAAGTTCGACCGCTGGTTCCTGTTGCTCGGCAATGGTTCTTGCCTCCCGCTCCGCCGCAGCCGCGAAGAGCGGCAAGGCTCGTCTCGCAAATGCCTTGATCGCCCAGAGCGCATCGCGACGCTCCGATCCAAGAGAGGGCCGAAAGGCGTCTCCTTCAGCCAGCTCCACCAGCGATGCAGCAGGAACGCCTGACCGCCGCCACATATCGTCGACGCTGTCGAAGGGCTGATCGGCACGGGTAGCAAAGATCTGGGCAACATCCGCAGTTGCAAGGCCGCGTAGCGGTCATGTCCAGAGATGAGTAGCAACAACAGCCTAAAATACATTAAGCTAATCGAGTTCTCAAAGTGGCTGTGCAATCTACTTGGGCAAGGATCGCCTCTCGCCAAGAGCTTTTCCATCCGCCGGAGTAGGACGGCTAAAACTTTAACATAAAGGAATCCTGTGTCTTCAGGATTTACTGTTAGGTACTGCGTCAATGGGATCAGGGAGCTGACTATGTTTCATCGCATTTGGTTTTGCATTTGTATGATTACTGCATCCACCTCTTCAGCGTTGGCAGAGGACATGGTTTTGAGTGGTGGGGCTAAGTGGCTTGTCCTTGCTTCAAGTGAATCGCTTGTAGAGGTGGGCGGTGTGGTCGATGCCTACGGAGGCATCGACGACCTGAGGATCGTTCGCGTTCGGAATGGTCGCTTTGCACTTGTCTCTGGACCGGTTGTCAATTTCGATCTTGATAAGTCGAAGAAGAATGGGTCGATCAAGCCCGACGCGTTTCTGGACAGTGGATCGCAGCTCCTTGAGACGGTGCTGGTTATAAGCCAACCCCAATCCGCGCACTCCAACGCTCCCCCCAGCCCAGTGGCGACGGCGTCGCGCGTGGACGGTTGTAAGACGATAGCCTCGGATGCTGAGCGCCTAGCATGCTATGATGCTACAGCAGGGCGAAACCTGTCTGGGCCAATGACCTCAAACAACAGTTTGCCCGTCGAGCGAAAAGCAGCTCCTGCTCCTTCCCCTGTTTCCCTGGTTGTTCCAGCGCTCGAAAAGGTAGCGCAACGGCAAAACTATTCGGCTCCCCAACAGGCAATCGTGCCTACCTCACTTACTTTGAAAGTTCAGCGCCAAGATTTCGAACAGGACGTAATGTTTGACCGGATCGAATTTCGGGTAGCGTTCCGAAACGGCTGGAGCCAAAAAATTGTTGGCATCTCCCATCGCTTCCGCATCCTGAACGCTTTTGGGGAAGTCCTGCACCAGGGTCGCGACAACCTCGACATTCAAATTCCGCAGGGTACAACGAAGGCGTCAGATATCTTCTACTCATGGGAAGACAACCCGTTCATTCCACGCGAGGTCTACGACCGTCTGCTGCCATCGGTTACCAACGGAACCTACAAAGTGGAACTGACTGTCGAGAGAGCGATACTAGATGACGGCTCGGTACTCGAAGTAGCTAGGGCTTCTTGAACGGTCGGCTTCGCTGGCTCAGCCGATCCACGCGATGCCGTCGCCGACGTATAGCCGAGACCGAATTTTGCAGAGATTTCATGGCGCTGCAGGCGAAGATCGCCGTGCGTGGTGGAGAACTGGCGGTGATGAAGGCATTGGGCGTCGGCGCAACTCCTGTGAACAGGATCCCTGTCAACGCGGACACTTAAGAGGTCGCGCCAGACCCGCTTCCGCAAGTGCCACCAAGCTGAACGAAATCCGGCGGGCAGCTTCGGCGACCTTGATAGACAAATAACGGAAAAAGAGGTCGGAATAACTGCTTGAACTCAGACTTGGGTAGTTATACCACAATCCCAAGCAGAGAGGGGATCATGGAAGCGTTAGCCTATCAGGTTCTGCAGATCGGCGAGCTTGGATCCCTAATGTTGTCTTGGGTCATCATGCTTGCCGCTGCAGCGGCTGGCGTAGCGCTGATCAAGCCCGAGTTCAGGCTCGGGCGTCCGATGTATTTCCTGACCATGGGGCTGTCATTTTTGCTCAGCGGCGCGACTTCGCTTTTTGTTCTCGGCGTACAGGATGCCATGAAGAACAATTATCTGGCAGTTATTGTCGCTCTGATTTACGGCTCCCTGATTCCGATTGGCGTCTTTGCAGGCACCTGCGCAGCGGCTCGATCAAAGGACGCCTACGGCACACACGCTAAATGGGTATTGGCGTTCATCCCTCTCGCCAATCTGTTGTTACTGTTTGCACCGACCCAGGAAAAAACAAAATCTGGCGTCGGCCGGATCGCCAGAAATATTGTGCTCGTCGTATCAGCTCTTGCGATGATGGGAGTAGGAAGGGGATTAGGGTCGTTAGTGGAACGACAGGTAACAAGCACCGCACAGGTCGCGCAGAATGACCCTCAGCTGCAAAGCAAGGCACTTCAATACGAAGTACAGGTGAACGGGCTAGAAGCGTCACTCAATGAAGCGGCAAAGGCAATCCGGGTGCCAACGAAGCTGGATTCAATAACCACCTTAAAAGCTGTCGAGGTCGAAAACGACACCTTCCGCTATGTTTATGAAATCTCCGACACTAGCGCCAAATTCACCAGCGCCTGGCGAGACATAATGACCAATAAGTGGTGCAGATCGGAAAACTTCAAACTAATGATTGAGATCGGTGCAACCGTAGAAGGGAAATACGTTTCCCTGGCAGGTGAACCGCTTGCGGGTTTGAAAGTCAATACAGCCCTCTGTGATCAGTGGCAGGCTAAATTCCGAAAGACGATGAAAGATGCAGCAAGTGCGGTGAAGGTACCAAGCAAGCTTGATGATGTGACCACGCTTACCGCAGCAGACTACGAAGATGGAATATTCAGCTACTATTACACCGTGTCGGTGACGCCTCCCGATAATAGTTGGAAGGATTTCGTTCAACAGAACTGGTGCAAGACTGATCAATTGAAGCCGATGATGGACTTGGGCCTCGACATCCGGGGGGTTTACGCCACCGAGGCGAAGGCCCCAGTGGGTGAGGTTTTGATCAACACCGCGATATGTGGTGCTATCAAGCCGTGATGGATCGGTACCCTTTCAAATATCCCACCGCCCCATCATCTCGCACCGTTTCCTAGAGCAAATCCAGTGGCTTGCCACCGCCAAGCGTCGCCCGAAATCTTGAACCAGGTGGGGCGGGGATTCTTGGAACCGCAGCATTCTCAGTTCGCACTCGGTGTCATCTCTTCCGCACACTTGTTCAGAACCTTTTGCGCGGCCTTTCCAAGCAACCACTGCGAAATGTCGCCGTCCCACTCCGATATTTCGATCGCACTGTCTTTGCGCGATATCAGGTAGTTCTGAATCCAACTTTCCCCCTCGCCCGAACAAATTCCCATCGCGGCCACCGTGCCGTTGAGGTTGACAGGCGCTGCCAGGTCCCACCCCATTTCATAGCCGGTGAACGATATTTCCTTCCCCTTCACCTCAAAGGTGGTCGGCTGCATGGGCCGAACGTTTAAGGGACAAGGCGATTGACCACATGACCGTTCCCGCCGCGCAAGCTGCATCTTTCGCCCCGCCGAAGTGGGACCGGACACGTTCGGCTCTGATCATTTCCCGATCTTCACCGTCTGGACTCCCGGTCCCTGATCGCGTTCGAACGAAGATGTTAGCATGGGAAGAACTCGTGCCGAACTTCGCCATTGCTCGTGGCTCTCGCCGCAGGTTCTTTTAAGCTTGGTCTTCTTGCTTGAACTTCGCAGATGGCCATTTGCCATCCCGTGGCAGCTTTTGCAGCTCCTAAACAATATTCGTACCCTCGTGACGCTGCCACACCTGCGCCTCGAATATCCGTCGCGCCTCAACATCAGACCGGCGGTGAGACGGCAGGCGACCGTCACGAATGCGCTTTCGTACATGGAACAAGGGATCACCGTCGACCGGTTCATCGCCGAGCGTCGCGGCAGCTTCTTCTGGAGATATCGCCGCCTCGGTTGGCAACGGTATGCCGAGCTGCAGGACGATCTCTCCGATTGTGTCTCCCTCCACCAATTTCAGCATCATAGACGCCGTTTCTGTCGTGAGGAAACCTTGCGACCAGCTCCACAGAATGTCG
The DNA here is from genome assembly GCF_000419765.1 of Rhizobium mongolense USDA 1844. Taxonomy (GTDB): domain Bacteria; phylum Pseudomonadota; class Alphaproteobacteria; order Rhizobiales; family Rhizobiaceae; genus Rhizobium; species Rhizobium mongolense. The sequence goes on from NZ_ATTQ01000013.1 coordinate 8,514, forward strand.
TGCTCGGTGACGGGATCGACGTGATCAAAATCCCCGATCAGGTAGTAATCTGGGCGCCGATCAACGGGAGCGAGGTCCTTCAAGACCTTCAGGGCGTCAGGACCGTAATCGGTTCCTCGCTCATCTTTCGAACCGGAGCCCGTGCCATATGTCTGTTGCGGAGCCATAAATCACCTCGCCGACGACGACGTTTCGATCACGAAGCCCGGCTGGAATCCGCCGCCAGGCCGCTCGTTGCGATAACCTCTGGGATTGCAAAGAACCCGCGTCTCGCCCTCTACGTAATCTTGGAAGCAATGGACGTGTCCATGGATCCAGAAAGTCGGCTTTTTTGCCTGGATCATCGTCGACAGGTCCGAAGCAAAGGCTGCGTTCGAGATATGGCCCAGCAAACCGTGGGTCAAGTGACCTCGCGGTCGGCGCATGATGAGTGAGAACCATAGTTGTCCCCTCGAACGGTTTCGCAAGGCTGCCTCAATGTACGCCCGGCTGTCCTTGTGTCGAGAGATCATCTCCCGCGCAGAGATGTATCCGCCCTCCCCATCTCGACGTTCGTCGGACCGGTAGATTTCACGAAAATCCACAAGCGCTCGGCGGCACTCGCTGATCGCAAGGTCCCTGCGAACATCGACTGGTAGATGTCCAGCGTCGTGCGCCGTGATCTCGAACTCAGTCCAAAGCGTCGCTCCGATGATCCGGAGGTCATCCTTCCGAAATTCTTCGTTCTCCAGGACGTGGACATTCGTTCCAGCAGTCCATTTCCTCGCATATTCAAGAGCGCGGGCGATCGACGAGCCGTAGCAGTCGTGATTGCCTAATGTCACCACAACAGACATATGCGGGGCGATCTCCGCGAACAGGAAATCGATAGAACGTTCGATGTTGTTGGCGATGTCACCTGCGCAGAGACAAATGTCGGCCTCTGGAACGTCGAGACGCCGGGTCAGGAAAAAGTCCATTGGGGACGAATGAATATCGCTCACAATCCACGCCTTCATGGCCGCGCCTCCTTTCCCGTCGTCACATCATTTCCGGCTCGAAACTTGTCCGCGTTTGAGATCACGTCATTGTTGAAAGGCCTCCTGCGCCCACCTCCCTTTACCGCCTCTCGCAATTCCTCAAGACGGTTGGGCGAAACGGATCCCAACTTGTCGAGTACCTCACTCACGGCTTTCAGCAGAGGCAGCTCCTGCTCAAGGATGTCTCGGGCGCGGGCCAGCTCATCGAGCAGGATTTGATTCACTCGGTCCATCAGCCACGGAACTTGCTGCGGTCCAAATTCATCCCAACTCGTCCCCTGTCCGAACTGAAATAGGCGCTCCCCCATTCCAGCTTTAGTTTCCATGTCAAGGGCCAAGTGTGTTGCCTGCGCTAAGTCGCTGCGAGGCCCGTTTCCCGCGCCGTCGTCGTGGCTGCCCAAGATCAGCTTTTCAGCCGCGATGCCTGCGAGGCGGACGCAGATCTCATCTCGGTAGTGCTTCTCGTTCCGCAGGGATAGAACGGGAACCTCAAACGCCGCGGCCCCCGCATTTTGCAAGGCGAAGCGCGGATTGAGTTGCTTTGAGATGTAAACACCGTGAAACTTGCCATGGGCCAATCTTGTGCCGACGACCGTATGACCGGCCTCGTGAATAGCGACCGAACGCCGATACGCCCCAGTGATCAGGATCAATTTAGGTAGCTGAGAGGTGAGATCCGAAAGTCTGACGGCACGCCCTTCTTTTCGAGCGAGCCGCTTGGCATCGCGAACAACCTGCGCCAAGTCCGCACCTGACATCGCCTCCGTGAGGGGACCAAGTTCTTCCAAATCGAATGAACAATCAGCACCGAGTTGTTGACGCAGGATCGCAACTCGGTCCCCCACGTCAGGCATTCCAATTACCACATGCCTGTCCAACCTACCTGGTCGCCGAATTGCAGGGTCGATCTTGCTAGGATGATTGGTAGCGCCGATGACAATCAGTCCGTCCCGCCGTGCCGCTCCGTCGAGGACCTCCAGGAGCCCATTGACGACTTGGATCGAGTAGGAAGCGTGCTCATCGCTGAACGTGTTTCTGTCACCGATCGAGTCGAGTTCGTCGAGGAAGATGATGCTAGGCACATTGTCGATGGCAGCGGCGAAATCGGCACGCATTGCCTTCAGCAAGTCGCCAAGGTGCCCTTTTCGATTGCCACTGTGCGACCGATGTCGCCTTGAAGAAGACGCCACAAGTTTGAGCAAGCGCTCTGGCGAAGATGGTTTTGCCGACCCCTGGTGGGCCGCTCAGCAGCAAGCCTCGATCTACCTCAGACCATTTCAGTTTGCCACGTTCCCAAAGTTTCAAGTCAGCGGCAAGTTGGAGACCCCAGGCTTTAGCATCGCCATAGCCATGAAGTTCCTCCAGGAGCGGTGTTTCCTCCCCCATCGGCCTGCCCAATCCAACATCGGGAGAGATCGATTTGAGGCGGTTGAGGATTTCCGATGCCGACCTGTTTCGTCGGAGAGCGCTGATCATCAGCTCTTGCGGAAAGGCGAGGAGCTTTCGAGCCTGATTTGCGCTAACCTTCAGCTTTAGAACACTCTGGCATGCAGCCCGCAAGTCGCCTTCTTCGATTGGTCCTAGCTGGATAACGGTGTCTACAGCCACAACGATGGCTGGAGGCAAGTCTCTCGTTTCCGCCACGACGATCGCTCTCACTTTGTCGGAACACCGGCTTTCGAACTCGTTCTTCGCGCGATCCGGTTTTTCTTTCGCCGAGATGCAGACGAAACCGGCGGTGTCAGCCTCTTCCCCGTTCACACCGTCGTATAGAAAGGTTCTAACTGGGCTAGCATAGTCGCTCGCTGTCTGATTAGCAGGCGTAATCAAAGCCACGATACCAGGACCTCCCAGTTTGAAAGCTTCGAATTTGTCGAGCGCTCTCATGAGAGTACCGTAGAGCGCGTGGGTCTTTACCGAGGAGTGGATATTGTCAGTTTGCGTACCAATAGGCATGAGTGATCCTCTGCTGCTCGCGGCAGCCCATGAACTTCAACGGAATTGCGGTTAATTAGTCGCGTTTGCGGCGTACGACGGTTTCGGGTCCAATCAGCCGCTCATCCAGGTCCATGGTGATAAACCTGTGCAGCACCATCGACGCAAGGCCAGCTATGGGCTTCGTCTCTCGGAAGATGATCAGGGCTTCCGCCACCGTTAAGCTTGAGCATTCGTCTAGAGCCGCGAGGAGCCGGATCCGGTCCGACAACGCGGCTTCATATCTGGCGTACCGCAACAGATCCTGGGCATTCTTCAATCGGATACGAGGTAGGGCCGACACGTCGACAGCCTCATAGGGAAACCCAGATTCCTCGGCCTTTGACCGCGCCCAGTCAGGCGCTCCATCGTCACGCACGCCATCGACCAGAAAAGTCAGGTCTGCTCGTTTGACCATGAAATCAGGTTTGTAGATCTGTTCACCGTGCGAGAGCGAAAGCGATCGGCACGACCAGGATAGGATGTCATTATCGACATCCAAGAGACATGCAATATCCCGTGCCAGCTGATCTCTGAACAAGACCGGGCCGGTGCACCGGACCGTGCTGAGAGGATAAAAGATTTGAACAGAATTAGTCTGCGCGGAAGAGCGCAAGGAGGAGATGCTCATCATGAACCCTCGAATAAGACACGGAAGCCGATCCCCGAATGGGATGGGGGGCGGTTCAGCGGGCTATTCGTATGAGGGTGCGAGCGACGTAAATCATGCCGGAACATATACAGAACATCGGGTCACTCGTCAACAGATGGCAACCGAAATTTGGGTGTGCTTTCCAGGCTTATCTGCGACCGTCGATGCCCGCGCGGATAGAAAAGGCGAGTCAATATCTTGTCGCCGTCATATTACAGTTTAAAGTAGTGCTGCAATAACAGACTCTACCGGCACCCAACGCCGGGATATGTACTTGCATCTCAATGATCTGTGAGGCGTCGAGGAAGTAATGTCAGGCCAGTCAACGTTCACCAACGGTCGTCGCGACTTGATCACGACGACCGATCAGAAGCTTTCCAAGGCAATGGCCGATGCCAAGGCATCGGTTCGCAAGGAGGCGGTAACGGCCGAAACCGCTCCCGCTGTGGAGCCCATCGAGAGGCTCGCAATCCGGCGCGATCTGTTAGAGCCACGTCAGGCCGATCCAACTGGCTTCGAACGTATAATTGGTGAGAGTGATCTCACGTCGATCAACTATCTCGAACGCGGAAAACGCGCCGCAGCCGCGGTTTGCAGAATTAGGGTACCATCGCCTGGTGGCGAGTGGTACGGCACGGGCTTCCTGGTCGGTCCAAGACTACTTATGACGAACGCCCATGTCCTTGGAAATGAGATCGAAGCTGGCCAGGCGGAGGCGGAGTTTGGTTATGAGCACGACGTGGATGGCGTGCTCGGGTCGCCCATCCAATACAACCTTATGCCGCATGAAATCTTCTTTTCTGATCCGCAAGCCGACGTAACGTTTGTCTCAGTGGCGCCAGTTTCCGATAAAGGCATTCCGCTGGAACGTTTCGGCTGGCTCAGCCTCCTGCCTCTCTCCGGAAAAGCAGTCGAAGGGGAATGGGTGACAATCATTCAGCACCCTGGTGGCGGCCCAAAGCAGATCAGCATACGCGCGAACCAGATCGTGAACCTCGATGTTTCAGCCCTAAAATTGGATTCGTTCATCCACTACCTCACGGACACAGAGCCGGGATCCTCCGGCTCACCTGTGCTCAACGATCAATGGCAAGTCGTTGCGCTCCATCACAAGGCCGTTGCCGCTCCAGCCGATCCAGCGAAACCGACAGCGCCCGTCAAATGGATCGGAAACGAAGGAGTAAGGATTAGCGCGATCTTCAAGCTCCTTGAACGCCACCGGTTGGATGACGACGATGCCTTGCGTGTCTTGGATCGGCTTGAGCGTGCGCTGGGTTTCACGCCGATGGTCCCAGAAATTGCAGCTACGCCGTCTGAGCTACTAGAGTCCGACGGCAAGCCGTACAAGACAACCCGTTGGACAAAGCAAAACGTGGTGTATGGCTACGACCCCGACTTCCTCTCGGAAACCCTTCCTCTCGACGACATCATTGCCCCGGTCAAAGGTCAGGCCGCACCGCTTCTCAGCGGCACCGGGGTCGAGTTGGTCTATAATAAGTTCTCTGTCGTGATGCATGCGGACCGTAAGTTCGCATTGATTACGGCCGTCAACATAAACGGCTCCGCACTTAGGCACCCCGGCGATCGCCCCGGCAGTTTTCGGCGCGACGCTCGAATTGCAAACGAATATCAGCCGGATGGAGAGTTTTACGAGAAGGCCAAAGGCAAGGATAAGATCCAATTTAGCCGCGGCCATCTTGTCAGACGGTTCGATCCAGCATGGGGCGAGAGCGACGAGGAAGCTCGCGACGGCGACGCAGATTCCTTCCACTATACAAATGCCGCGCCGCAGTTTCAGACCTACAACAATGTAGATTGGGGAAATCTCGAAGACTACGTGCTAAACCAAACGCAGCTTACCGAGCGCAAGGTTACGGTATTCCAGGGGCCGATATACCGCCACGACGATCCTCCGTACGGGAAGAAACGAAAAGGCGGCCCGTGGAAAATTCCCCTATCTTTTTGGAAGATCGCGGTGGTTCAAAAAACCGCAACGACTGTTTCCGCAGCTGCCTTCATTGTTGGTCAGACCCAGTATGTGAATGCCCTCTACGAAGCGAAGGTGTTCAAAGCTCTCGCACCATATCGCTTTGAGGAATTACGGACGCGCAAGATCCAGACAACGATCGCGACCATCGAGCAGGAGACCGGGCTAAATTTTGAACGCATCCGTCCCTTCGACGCACATGACAGCCTGGAGTCAACGCGCCGAACACGGTGGCTAACGTCAGTGAACGATATCCTGATCTGACAACGCGTCGGAGGCTGGCACGGAGGCAATGTTGAGATTCGAACTTTGTGTGCCGCTTCGTGCCCGTGCATATGACAAACTGATTGACTTCGTCCATACATTCGTTGGCCTATAGTCCCTCGCTACATCCCTCCGCCCGGTCGCTGCCAGTCAATTTGCACTAGCTATGTCGGAAAATAACGCGATTTTGCAGGAGGCAAGCGTTCCCAAATGTGCTTGGCAGCGACGAGCGCGTCGTCGCTGCAATACACAAAACGATCAGATCCCGGCTATAAGATCGAACTTCAATCCTGCAGCTTTGAGTTCTTTTGCCAACAGGATTTTCCATCCACCCGCCGTATCATAAGGAATGAAAAATACTCCGCCAAGGTCCGTGGGAAGTTCGACTTTGCCTTCCGCTAGCGCAGCGACTTTAGCGCCGCCTAGTTTCGCGAAGAGGTAGCCCAGTTCGAAAATGACGTTTTGCCGGGCCCGGAACGAATGTTGTTCGCCAACTTTGCCGCCTACGTCATCTGGGGACATCAATACCACAGCGAACGCAGCCTGAGCGGCAAATCGCTCCAGTTTCTGGATTATGGTCAGGCCTTCATTTGGCTGTTCATCAAGCAGAAGTTCGTCGAAGCCAATTTTGTTGAGCCATCGCGCTATATCGTTTCGGATGCTGTCGCTGTGGCCATGCACTATAAAAACCTTTTGGCGCTCGCCTTCTGGCTTGTCGATCTCGGTGGCGATCGTCCGGAGCTGATCTTCGACTTTGTCCGAAGTTTCGCTTTTGAGAATGTCTTCTCGTCTAAGTACGTCAATAAGATCGACGTCTTTGATGGCCCAATGAGTGCGATAACTCTCGCCACCAGGAAGATCGATATCCAATTCACCCGCGACCCGAAGAATATCTTCCACTGAGATAGGCTTAATGGTCCGGTCAATTTCAAATGTTATTAGTACCTCCTGCTTCTGCTCCTTCACGGAAAGTATCTTCCCAACCAGGGCGGGTGCTGTCCAATCTTCTTTATTTTTTGGAAGTCGTTTCGCGAACTCGTACGCGAAGAGGGTCGGCAGCCCGCAAATGTCTTTTACCGTCTTATCCGACAGAGGTAGAAAATGGGATTTCAACCGTACTGATGTATATGACAAAACCCGGTCGAACCCCAACGTTTTCTCGGTTGTCTCGTCCCAATAGCCCTCAGAGCCAACAACTAGCAGATTGTACATTTTCCACCCCACATTGTCCGACCGAGGCCATAGCCGACACTTACTTAAAATAGGTGAATAACTCGCTTAGCTGGTTTCTTTCGTCACATTGTGTCAGGCGTCATTGCCGGATCATCGTACTTGTCCACATAAACAGAGAGCTTTTGATCGCGCAAAAGATCTCCGAGCTTGGACGCCAAATCTGCCGACAAGAGGTAGAGCGGGCTCCGGTCGGTCCACATGTTTTAAACGACAAAATTATATTGATAACGGCAACAAAATCTGTGTTTTATTTGCGGGTGCATCTGCTGGCCGACGCACCATGCCGTCGCCAACAACGTAAACATGATCGCCTTCAATACGAGATCACGATGCCGAGCGTATTCTTCTCCTATTCACATGTCGATGCAGCACTTCGGGATCAACTCGAAAAGCAGCTTTCGGTGTTAAAACGGCAGGGCGTGATCGAGACATGGCATGACCGACGCGTTGGCGCCGGTGATGCCTTCGAGCGGGAAATCGATGAGCATATAGACGGCGACGACATCATTCTCCTTTTGATCAGCGCGGATTTCCTTGCTTCTGACTATTGTTACGACATCGAGATGAAGCGTGCGATGGAGCGGCACGAGCGTGGGGAAGCGATCGTGATCCCGGTTATTCTGCGGGCGTGCGAATGGAAACACGCGCCCTTCGGCAAGCTCAAAGGCGTTCCAGAGGATGGCCGCCCCATAAAACAATGGTCTGATGTTGACGCCGCTTTCTTGCAGGTTGCCCAGGCTGTGCGAGATGCGGCGGGGCGGGCCGCTGAGCGACGCCGGGCGATTGTATCGCCGGTCCAGACGTTGCCGCACAGCGTCGAGACGAGCATGCTGGATCGTTCCGCAACCACTTCTGACATTTATTTCGATGAGGATTGTATCGTGAACGTGCATTCGGTTGCCCAGGTGGTCAAGTCCGGCGCACCGCTAGCCAAGATACATTGGCACGCTTCCATTCTCGAAGAGCTAAAGCGATACGACGAATGGTGGACGACATTTGATCGCAATTTTGAAGCACGAAAACCAGAGCAGTGGACCATGCCCGATTTTCAAAAATGGGCAACTCGAACAAGGAGAAGGCTGCGACATCTGCGAGATCTAATTCAGAAAGAAGTAGATGCCGCACCCCAGAAAATGCGTGCCGCTCAGGCTTGCGTGGAGAGCGAGTGCGAGAGCACTCAGATCGAGGTATTGACGCAGCTCGCGGGCTTCAATGCCCTGCAGCTTATTCGCCTATTACAGCGCGGTGACCAGTTCCTTCCCGATCCTGACTGGAAGGACCACTCGGCGTTTCCAACACTGCCTCGCGTGCCAGACTGGCTGATCGACCTCGAACCAGAAAACAGTGCGTTGGGCGCTCATGTGTTCGGTGAAGATCACTTTCTTCTTTCACGGGTCGGAGAAAATGAAAACGTATATGAATACGTTGTTCTGCCAAGGAACGCCGCAGAAAGGCTCCAAGATAACGGGCGAGACGAGAGTGTGTATTTCCGGTGGGTCATTCCTCAATGGATCCATTATGGGTACGAGAGAAAGCTACCATCGAAAGAACACTGGAACGTATATGCACTCAGGGATGGTCTGGGGCGAGAGAGCTGGAGTTCAAGTTCACCCCGTCCGTGGCGTTAGGAACTAGATTCCGAGGAGTATGTCACGCCATTGGAGGTCACAATGACCATCCGAAATGGAAGCGGGCAGATCGTAGGCAAGCAATTTCTTCCTCCTTGCATGTTCCAAGATGCCGACAAGTAGTCGGCCTGGCGGTACAAGCACAAGTGAGGACACAACGTGAGTCAAACGTCCGACCTCGACAAAGCTACATTTCTCAGGCTGCAATATCTACGGATGCCGACAGTCCATTGATCACTTTCTCAGCGATTTGTGGGACGCGACGCCAAGCAAACCCATGAAGCGATTTCTTGCACCCATCGACCCATTGCTCGGATTTTCACCGGGTAACGTCGAATTGCATATTCCGAAGATCGAACAAGATCGCGGTTAAGAAGCGAAAAGAACATCTGCGCGAGTGGGAGCGCCGAAAGCAGCATACTCACAAAGGCAGGAAAAAGCTTCCTCGTCTCGCCCAAGAAGAAAGACGGGAAATTGAGCGGGCAGCCCGTGAAGTGCGACGCGAAGAAAACCGTAAAGTGATGTCAGAATTTTTTTGCATCCTGGGAACAGCGTCGAGACGTTGGCTGATTATCCCCTCGGCTCACGTCAGCTCACGCGTTTCGTTGCATCCGTGGACGGTCGTTATTGATCAGGCGCTTCGGCGCCGCGAGTGTTTGTTCTATCAGCTGGCTGAGAAGAGCGGGGTTCGGGCCTAGCTTTTCCCAAAGCGTCCAGCTCGCATAGCCGGTGTCAATGTTATCCTGTAAGCGGCCAGGCTTCCGCGTTCCCTGCCCTTCCCATATGATCGTAGGAAGTCCTATCCCGACAATTCCCATCTGCTGATCGAGTGAAGCTTGAATCTCCCAATCGACGTAGCGGCGATTGAGCGTCTCAGCCCCGCACAAAACAATCGTGCAAGAGCTGCCGTGGAGGCGGGTTTCTCGGATCCGCCTCATAATGTAATCGAAACTGGAGCTATCGATCGCACGCGCCAGAGAGTTGTCCGCGATCATTTCGTAGTCGTCATCGAAGAATTTTGAGAACCCATCGTAGTAATCCTGGTCGTTTCGATGGTGATAGCTAACAAACACCTTTCGTCGTACCGGCTGATATGGGAAGAAGCTCATTTACGCCCCTTTCTATTGGGTCTTTATCAATCGTCGACGGCGATTGCCTTGGTGATGCAATATATCAAATCGCGCTCTTGAATAATCTACATTGAATTCATTCTACTGCGCATCCGCTTCCGCCCTGACGCCGTCATCGAGCGGCTGGGCTGCCGCGCTGAGCGATATCGTAGCGGCATCAATGTGTTCAATGGCAGCGCCATAGAGAGCCTTCGAGGGCGATAGCCTCGGATCGCTCGTCCAGCGCCAGTGCCAAAATTCAGCTTGGGTGAGTTTCATAAACCACGCGGCCTGCGATAGAGCGATTTCCGCCGAACTCAACTGTTTCGTAGCGATATCCCGCCACCACAGCAGCTGAACGAACCCAGCTTGGCGGGGGCCTTCGCGGCGGTGGCCATCGATCAAAATAGAGCCTTCGGCTCGCTCTACCAGGAAATCTGGCTGGTATCGATCGTCGCCTTGGTCGAGCGCGATCGGCATGCAGGACCAGGAAGTTACATCTGCATCAACGTCCAGCGGGCACGCAACATCATGGGCCAGTTGGTCGCGGAAGATCGTCGGGCCAACACAATAAATGGAATGAAAAAGTTTGGAGGTGGTAGCGGCAAAGTGTCGCCGTTTGAGGAAGCGGAAACGCTCATCATGAACCCTCGAAAACACAAACAACCGGAAACATCCGCGAGCGCGGACAGTTTCAGTGTGCTATTCGTATTGGCGTGCGAGCAAAGTTTTCCATGCCTGAACAAATACGGAACGGAATTTGGGATGTCAACGACTTATTACGGGTCGCCTGTGGCAATCAGCCTTACAGCCTAAGCTGTAGCGATTTGCTCATCGCCTGGTCTTCGCTTGATTGAGGATGACCCGCCATAGCCTGATAATTGAGGTTGCATTGCGTTGTCGTTTTTGACACGAATGATTGCGGTCGCGCTGAAACATGACCTCCGAGCCACAAATAGGGACTTGCAGTACGGTGTCTTACCAATGGGACGTCTTCCTCAGTTATCCGCGCAAGGGGCACGTACCAGCTTGGATAGAAAGACACTTTCTGCCGATGTTTCGCGGTCACCTTCAGGGCCTTCTGCAAGAGGACCCCAAGATATTTGTCGACTCAGCTCAGCCTACCGGGGTGCAATGGCCCCAGAATATTCGAGACGCGCTTTTGCGAAGCCGCGTGATGGTGGCGGTATGGACACCACCATACTTCAAGTCTGATTGGTGCATGGCCGAGTGGGAAAGCATGTTGCAACGCGAGGCATTTCTAAAAACTCAAGGGAAAGCTCACCCGAACGGGCTGGTCTACCCGGTCGTGTTCTCGGACGGCAGGAACTTTGATCCACGCGCCCAGAACACGCAGTCGCGCGATTTAAGTAACATGAACTATCCTTGGGAAGCCTTCAGGGATTCGCCGAAGTATTTGGACTTTCATGACGAGGTCAAGGCCATCGCCGACGAAGTCGAGGAACGAATTGCACAAGCTCCGCAGTGGGATTCTCTTTTTCCGCTCGCTGACCCGTCGGCCGTCATCGTCAACAATCCCCAGATCGGACTACCCTTGCTATGATGGCTGGAACCGTAGTTACATTCTATTCATATAAGGGAGGCGTCGGCCGGTCATTTGCGTTGGCAAACGTTGCGACACTGTTAGGCCGTTGGGGTTTTCGAGTCCTCTGCATCGATTGGGACCTTGAGGCGCCAGGTCTTGAGGATTTTTTCAGACCGTATCTCGCTCCTGAAGTGAACCCGCGCGATGGCGGAATGGTCGAACTACTTACTGAATTCGCCAAAACGAGGACGGTTCCACTGGAATGGCGGCAGCTCGTTCAGCGATTACGCAAACCAGAGCTGGCAGGCGTCGAATTCATTAAGGCTGGCCATGCTGACGCCAATTACATGCGTCGGGTCCAAAAATTGGACTGGGAGAAACTTTATAAGCAAGGGCTAGGCGACGCACTCGAAACGATGTTCGATGAGCTGCGTAGTGAATACGACTTCGTTCTGATCGACGCGCGGACGGGCGTAACGGATTTTTCCGGCATCGTGACCGCTCAGCTTCCCGACATTCTGGCTTTCCTTTTTACCGCGAATGAGCAAAGCCTTGGCGGCGCGACGATGGTAGCCAACCGCGCTGCAAAAATCAGAAATGATCTCGCTATCGATAGGTCGCGACTGTTGCTTCTGCCAATTCCGGCCCGGTTCGAGTCGCAGGTTGAATACGATCTATCCTCGAAATGGCGCACCCGCTTCGTCAGCACGCTCAAGGCGTTTTACGAGGGTTGGGCAAACAAGGACGCGCCGGTCGAGAAATTGGTTCAAGCCACTACGATCCCATACGTCCCGTTCTGGAGCTTCGGTGAGCGAATATCAGCGGTCGAGGACCGGAGCTTTGATACGTCGAGCATAAACTACAGCATGGAAACCATTGCTGCGCTTCTTGCTCACCGGCTCGGCCAAACGAGATTGCTGGTTGAATCGCGAGACGAATATGTGGGAGCGGCGCAACGCCTTGGACGACCTTCGGAAAACTCGGTCTTCATCAGTTACTCAACCGAAAACCGTGACGCGGCACGCCAGATTACCAATTCACTGATGCGGCGAGGCGTTAGTGTGCTACTAGAGGATCTCCGCCAGCCAGGTGAGCTTGAGATTGACATCGCCGGTCGCGCAATGGAAACCGCCACCCACTTCGTGCTGCTCTTTGGTAGAAGCGACCGTGACAACAAGTTCATGAGCGACGACGCTCGTCTATTTATGCGGCAGGCCGCATCCGATGAAGTCGAGCGGCAATTCATTCCATTCGTCTTGCCGAACGCTGTGCCTCAGGAGCTTCCATCTTTTGTTCGCCAGTATCGTTACGGAATCCTGCATGATCCGGAGACGGCAGCCGACTTAATCTGGGAGAGAATTCGGCCACCAGCCGCCGCGGTTCCAGATAACTCTCAGTTGTCACTTCGTGTCACATCCGATGGCGATATCCCTGTCGTACGTGCTCAAGTTTGTGCGCTCGCCGATAATGGTACAGTCATCGAAAGCACCACGGATACTGATGGAAATGCGACCTTGAAGCTCGTGACAGGAACATCATATCAAATTTTAGTTGCCCACCCGGAATTTTCATCGAAAATCATCAAGGATTTCACCCCTGGAAAGCAGGTAAACGTGAGGCTCCGACGCGACCGAAGACGAGGTTCACTTATAATTCAGTCGACTGGTTACATTCCGGATCTGAACGGCAGGCTCAACCCAATACGCGACACTTCAAATCGAACCTATATCTATGCCGACAACATCGCCGTGGATGATGGTAAACCTCAGCCAGTTCAGTTCCAGTTGGATAGGCCTTTTAATCTAGAGGACAGCGCCGGAGAAACGTTCTCTGTCATTGTAAGGTTGATCGAGGGAAGAACGACGTTGCTCGATTACGAAAAGGCCTCGATTGAGGTTCGTTAGCACAACGTCAAAAAAGCTGGCTGCAGAGATGGGTGTGCCGCCCGTGTGGAGAGCGTCGGGTTGCATCAAAGTTGTGCCTAACGACTCCTGCCTGGTTGAAAGGGAATGACACCCCCCGCAGCTCTTCGCTAACATCTGATGTGCACCTACACAAAGAGACAGCGATGCCGAGCGTTTTCTTCTCCTTCTCCCACGTTGATAAAGATCTGCGCGACAAGCTTGAAACACAGCTTTCGATGCTGAAGCGACAAGGCGTAATCGAGACCTGGCATGACCGGCGCGTCGGCGCGGGAAACGATTTCGCGAAGGAAATAGATGAACACATCAACACCGACGACATCATTCTCCTTCTGATCAGCGCCGATTTCCTTGCATCGGACTATTGCTACGACATCGAGATGACACGAGCGATGGAGCGGCAGGCGCGTGGGGAAGCAATTGTGATCCCAGTCATCCTGCGGGCATGCGATTGGAAGCACGCACCGTTCGGCAAACTCAAAGGTGTTCCAGAGGATGGTAAGCCTGTCACGCAGTGGACTGACATCGACGCCGCCTTGCTTGAAGTGGCTCAAGCAGTACGCGGAGCAGCGGAACGTGTGAACGGCCGTGGCGCGGCTCCGGTGGCGCAAACCCCGGCTACTTCAATAGCCCCAGGTACACGACGCCACTCGCCAGGTCCGCGATCAAGCAACTTGAGCTTGGCCAAACAATTCACGCCGCGCGATAAGGATGCGTTCAGGCACGAGACGTTTGATTATGTCGCACGCTTCTTCGAAAACTCCCTGAATGAGCTGGCGGATCGCAATCCCGGATACGAGGGCGTGTTTCGTCGTGTTGATGCCAATAGGTTCTTCGCGACAATCTACAAAAACGGAAAAGATGTCTCACGAGGCACAATTTATATGGGTGGCAGCTGGGGCAACGGTATCAATTACGTTCAAGGCGAGACTACCGAAAGCAACAGCATGAACGAGTCCGTGAGCGTCGAAGCTGATGACGATTCCTTGTATCTAAAGACCATCGGAATGTCCTCGTTCGGCGGCCGTCGGGACCAGAAGCTCTCTCAGGAAGGCGCGGCTGAGGCGCTCTGGGACATTTTGATCCGGCCCCTGAAGGGCAATCGTTACTGAGGAACTATCCATGCTGTCAGCACATGAATTTACAGTCGGCGCTTTCAAGGACGCTTCGCCGACCAGTCTCATTTTGCCGCGCACGGAACATGAGCAAACCGTCCTCATCGGACACATTGAGAATAAACCTGCCGCAGTGCTTCTTTCGGGCCAATTCGCAAATGAATATTTCCTGACGGCTGAAAGCGAGAACTGGCACGGTCTGCTCATCCCCAACGTTCGGATCGAGGTCGACGAGACAAGTTGCTTCGATCCTTTCCTTGGAAATCAAATTGGCGCAATCGTTCGAGGCGGGACGCGACTGTCAATCCGCGCCAAGGCAGACCGTTCAATGTCAGCCGCCTACGTGACCTTGCAAGACAGTCTTCCTCCCACTGGTGACTATCGAGCGGGATTTTCCAGATGGCAGGTGGTCTTGGGCGAGGGCTTTTCAAAGCGGGTGCTTTGGTCATCGCCTTCACCCAAGACATGATCGATTGGAGAAACTGCGCCAGAGACGGACCTGAGGGAATCTTACCCTTCCAATCGATCCGTCGAACTAAACCGCAACTTTGGGACTACTATGAGCATCTCGTCGATACATTCGGGTATCAATCGGTTGCAGAACCAGCTCGCCGATCTCCGAAAGAAAGATGCCCAGGAGGCAAAAAAAGAGCTTGATGCGCAGGTAAAGGCGAACCGGGCCTCCATGGAAGCAGGAAAAACCAAATCCCTGTCGACAATGCAATCAAAGAGAAGGGAAGCGGAAAACGCCCAAAAGGACGCGACGGCCGCAACAACGAAACGCGCCGCGATAGCAAAGGATATTGCCAACAAAAATGCTGAGCTTCTGAAAGCTCAGACCGCTCTTTCCAAGGAGGAAGAAAAGGAGCGGGTCAAGGTCTCCAAAGAGATCGAGCGAAAGCAGGCGGAGCAGCTACGTCGACAAAAGGATATCGATAATCGCGTCGTTTCGGCAATTTCCTCGCGACGGGTAGCCGAACTCCAAACTGATAGCTCGACTGAAAGCTTCGACGTGTTCATATCCCACGCTTCAGAGGATAAAGAAGAACTCGTTCACGAACTGGCTGAAAAGTCGACAGCGGCTGGTTTGTCAGTCTTTTACGACGCCAAATCCATTCAGTGGGGCGAGAGCCTTCGCGAGCGTATCGAACACGGGCTGGCAAATTCGAGCTTCGCGGTCGTGGTGCTATCGGAAGCATTCTTCAAAAAGGAATGGCCAAAGCGCGAGCTGGACGGACTGTTTGGACTCGAAATGGATGGCCGATCCAGAATCTTGCCGATATGGCACAAAATCTCAAAAGACGAGGTTTTGAAGAACGCCCCTACCCTTGCGGGGAAACTCGCATTGACCACAGCCAGCCTGACCGTTGATGAAATCGTCGAGAAGCTGGTTGAGATCGTCAAAGGATGATTGGTCGGTGCTGGTCATGCTGCTAATCCAATGTCGCACATTTGGTCAGTCACTGAGATCGTTGGGTTTGCTTTTCTCCTGCTGTACGATTTTCAGAATCTGGTCCGCAACAGACGTGACGAACGCAGCCTCCAGCGCCGGATCTTCGGGCCATCTTTGATAGAGAGTTTCGTTCAAAAGCGGATAATTGTCAGCGATCGAGAAGTTGGCTTCACATATCGGCAGTATTCGACCCTTTCGGTTTATATTCATCGCTATCGCGGAGTTCAGCTCTTTGTTTGTCCAACCTTTTGCGGAAAAAGTGTCAGACAGGAAGGGAACAAAGAAGCTGGACTTCAAAAGACCATGGTTGATCTTTTCGACAATAGAATCGCCCCACTGGATGCTGTCCACATCGAAAAAAACCTTGATGCCAAGGCTTTCGAGCTTCCTTTTAAGCTTTACTACCGTTGGCTTGTCTTCGGTGGCATGAGATAGAAAGACATCGAATTCTCGAACCATGTCCGCATACTTTTCAATCCATTCAGCGCCTTTCAGGCCGCTAAGAACCGCCATCTTGCAAAGTTTCGCGGTAACAGGATCGTCCCGTCCCCTCACTTGAGAGATGTATGCCAACCACCCCTCGATATGACGCCAGAAATGGTCGGGATTGTCCGTGGTCTTGAGCCAGAGCTTTGCAGCATTCTGTGCTCCATGCACACGCGCGGAATGAAGCTTCATGCGCAAGAGTGCAACATCTCCTCTCCAGACGTTTGCCTTTCGATTTACGATAAGGCCCGTTACCTCCTGTCGCTCACTGGAGAAAAGAATGCGGGTCTTTTCCTCGTTCACCTCGAAACGGGCTGAGCGAAATGCCTCACGGATCGCATTTCCCAATTCCACCGAGCGTTCGCCGTGGAGAGGCTCCCATGATCTAATTACGGAAGCCGGAACGGTCTTTTGATTTGAAGAGAACGTAATGTCGTCGGCATATCGGGAATAACGCAGCCTCTCGCTGATGGCGATCGACAAGAGTTTCTTATCCAGATTGTGCGCGATCAAATTCGCGATGATTGGTGAGGTCGTTGCTCCCTGCGGAAGTCCGTCGTTAAACGTCGTTATCCTGGCCAGGATGGTTGCTACCCGATCATTGAAACCGAAATAGCTCGACATGAACAAGCCGCGGACCCGCGCGAAATTAATTGAAGGAAAGAAATCCTTGATGTCGATATTGAGAATCCATCGTTGACGCTCGTGATATTGCGCGTTCGTCAGAAAAGATTCACCTTTCACATAACCTTTGACGTACTGCTTCGGAGAATATTTCTGGGCAAGTATCGCGGCCAAACGGTCTTGCGCCAAAGCGAGGCCCCTCACCGGCTTTGAAATGTCTCGCTTTCCGCCCTTCTTTTTGGGGATCTGGAATTGCTTGTAATAGCTACCATTGTCAGCGTTTTGGACCACGTAAAAGAATCTGGCGGGATCCAATCCCAGAACGGACGCGACGTCTTGTACTGAATGCGCAAATCTGAGCGAGACAATGGGGTCCTCAAGCGAGGAAATGAAGACGTTCAAGGCTTGACCCTCGCTCTGTACCTTCCCGTGTCACCGCATCGAGCATAGCGCACCGGCCCGCGCGGATGTGTACTGACGTTTCAGCGAGTTGCCGTGAATTCACCGGCACCAACTAGAGGGTCAAGCCTCGGGACAATAACAAGTCAGCATGAGCGATCTTGTCAAGCTTCGGCACAACTTTTCCACGATGAAATCCATGTCCCCGCAATTTCACACGGGTTTGTTCAAGCGCCACAGATACCTGGCGGCCAGCAAGGAAAGGTTGCGGCAAATGTGGAATCGATGTTGTTTACCCTTGGATGTGCGACAGGATGGGTTTCAGCGACAATGTTGGAAGATGCGGGAAAGGTTCTGTGGCGCGACGCACTGTCCGCTTGGGGTGGCGACGATCCACTGTTCGATGACAAATTTTTCGAAGCGTACGGTCATCGTGAATGGTTGGATCCCCCCGACAGTGACCGAAACGCGGCATACTCATTGCACGTCGAGCTGATCTCCCGCATCAGCACACAGCCGCTAGCTTATAACGAGGGCAGCGAAAAAGCTGCCTTGAAAAGCATTTACAGCCTTTTTGGAACAGCCCGGACGCTGACACAGGCTGCCGCTGGCGCCTACATCTTCGAGACCATCGTCTGGCACGTCCTCAATACCCATGTTCGGCCATTCACCGCGAAATGGCACGCCAAGGCCAACAAAGGTGACCTGAGAGCGTTGGACAGCAGTGATGTCTTCCGCGCGGAACTCCGGTCTGTGCAGAAGAAATTGCTCGCACTGGACACGCTTTTGGCCAAGGTCGTAGGCGCGGAATGGTACGATGCACGGGAGGTGTCGCGGCCAGGCGACGACGCAATCGAGAAGGAGATGGCCGACCAATTCGTCACGCCGAGACAGGCGGTCTGGAAGCCGATGGGCGAGCCTTCTTCCGTGGCCGTGGTCCGACCTCGAACGAAAGAATACGCCGCCGAGCTGGACCGACTTCGAGCAAGCGAGGAGAAATTCGTAAAGGCTCGGCGTAAATTTTATAATCTCAAGGATGAGAAATGGTCTTCGGGTTTGGCCCTCTCGGGTGGCGGGATCAGGAGCGCGACATTCGCAATGGGCGTCCTTGTCTCACTGTCGAGGCGAAACCTGCTGCCTCAATTCGATTACCTATCGACGGTGTCCGGAGGAGGATACACCGGCTCGTTCCTTACGCAATTGCTTGGCTCTCCCAAGTCCAAGCTGGAAGACCCCAAGAACCCGAAAGTTTCTCTTCGCGCGTCCGATTTACCGTTCAAGCGTGAGGAAGGAGAATCCCTTCTACTGCAACGTCTCCGCCATGGAGCCAGCTTCCTCTCCGGCGGAGCTTGGGAGCGCTTCTCGGTCGCGATGTTCCAAGCACAAGGCATCTTTATCAACTTGCTGCTTTTGGTGCTCCTTATATCGCTTTTAGCCAACGCGCAGATCGTCCTTGCCCAGTTAATCCCGAGCAGCCTTGTAGCGTCCCTGGCGTTTAGTTGCCTGATCGCTTTCTTTGTCTGGGCAATAGCGTTGCAGGTTGGCCGAAGTCTAGTGCCAACATCACGTCGGTTCCTTAACGGATTGAACCCATGGCTGTGCGCCGGTCTGTTGCTCGCCCCGCTTTTGGCGGTGATTCAAGCTGCAAATGGAGGGGCCACATGGATCCGGGAGACCTGGTTACCCGACAGGTCCTTGCTCATGGGGTATGCGCTGGTGTTCCTACTGCTTTTTGGAGCCACCCTATCGATTGGTTGTGCGCTTTTCATAGGTTTCAGTCGCACCCGCCCAGCGCTTATGAGCGCGGCCACGATCATCTTCATCGTGCTCAGCGAAGGGTTTTTCTTCCAGATTCTGAACGGTGGACAAGACTACGGACAAACGCTGCAGATCGTGGCTCCGATTGTCGCTGCGGGCGCCGTCCTGTTCATAACATTCAGCGCAAACACAACATCCCTGCACCACTACTACCGAACAAAGCTTGCAAAGGCATTCCTGCTAGACAGCAGAGCTGAACCGGCGTCTCCGATGAAGATGACCGATTTCGAAGCTGAGCGGGCAATGTTCCCCATCATCAACTGCGCCCTGAACGTGCCCAATTCGAAAATGCCCGAAATGCGCGGGCGGCAATCTGATCTCTTCTCTTTCACACCCGTAAGTGCCGGAGCAAATCTAATCGGTCACTCGGCGATGTCCGCCTGGGAAGAGGCGAATGGAAAGCAACTGGATCTAGCCTCCGCAATGGCGCTCTCTGGAGCGGCGGTTTCCCCTCAGATGGGACTGAAGACCAATCGATACGGAAGTTTCTGGCTCACCCTACTAAACCTGCGGCTGAACCTTTGGCTGAAAAACCCGCGCTCGCAGGTTCCCGTTCGTTACTTTCCCAATCTTTGGAATCTTCAAAAAGAGCTATTTGCTTCCGCCGACGAAAAGGGCGCTTTTCTGAACATTTCCGACGGCGGCCATATTGAAAATTTGGGCGTCTATGAATTGCTGCGGCGCCGCTGCCGGTTCATCGTAGCCGTCGACGGAGAGAACGATAGCCAGATGACTTTTCACGCGCTGACCAACCTTCAGCGTCTCGCATACATTGATCATGGTGTGGTCATTGAAGCCGACCTCGACGATCTTCGCAAAGGCGAAGACGGATTGAGCCGGTCCCACTTCCGCTTTTGCCGGATCCGATATCCTTCAGGCGCCGGTGATCACGGTGAGGAAATCGGATATCTGGCCTATCTGAAGCTCTCACTTACCGGGAATGAAGGCGAATTTATCAGGCGCTATAAATTCGACGAACCAGCATTCCCTCACCATCCCACCGCAAACCAGTTCTTCACCGAGGTACAGTTCGAAGCGTACCGCGCTCTGGGTGAACATGTGGGTGACAAGATGTTTCTACCTGCCATCACGGGCTTCCAAGACAAGGACGACGTTGGACTGGAAGAATGGTTTCTCGGCCTCGGGAAGAGCTTCCTTGACCCTCTGGCATCGGCAAAGGCGGGAGGGCCGTCGCGCCCCCCCAATCCGGGCGTCCAAGCGGACATCGATAAACCATCAGGCCCATGAGTTCTTCTTTTTCCATGCTTCTGACATCGGGCGTCAGGCGGATGCGGACCTTTGCGACGCGATGAGCTGCAGAGGTCTTTCGACATCTGTGTTCAATCCACGAGGTCGAACCTGGCAATGCCAAGCCCTGCGGAGCAAAGAAGACCGCCTTCGGTCTTTGCCATCGTCAAACGATGGGAGGTAGCCACTTCATCAACCTTCTCAGGAATGATCCGCAGGATCTTCGCGGCTTCACTCAGGTCAACTTCACCGTAGATGTAGGCTTCGAGATTGAGCCGCCAGAACAACGGTTCTTCATCACTGGTCGGATCGCTTTTCCGGTTAGTGAGATGTTCCAGTGCTATCAGCACACACGACATAGCGTCGTTTTGATCGATGTCCTCATCATCAGGCCACTCGTGGGGTGTACATCCAAAGATGCCTGATGCCGTCGCGATCGGAAGCGGTCACGCGCCAATTTGCAGAGCAATGTTCAGCGATTCGTAGGCGGTCGCTGCCCCAGCTAACCCAGCGCCAGCACATGACGTGCGCCCCGAACTTACCACGTTTGACGACGCCGAAAGGCTCAACGTAGATCCCGTCAATCGCATCTTGTTCGGCTGCGTTCACAAAAGCGCCGGTGCCAGCGCTGGGACGTTCACATAGCTTGTCAACAACGGAACCATGACCCATCGCAGCAATGACTGCCGCAACTTCCGCATCACTTAAATCAACCCACATCCTGAAATCGATAGTTTTTACTCGGGATAAGAAATGCTGGTTGAACTGTCTGGAGCGTCAACCTTTTTTGAGCGGCACGCTGAGTTCCTTCCAAGGCGACCACGCGGCCTACAATGCCCTTTGCTTGGTAGTGTACTTAGCGCTACGGTGGCGACAATGCCTTCTCGCGAACGACTATATTAGCAAGACGCCCCATGGTAAATTTAGCACGCCCGTTCATCGTGATTTACGTGGTCTGGCATCCGGACTTCGCCCCCGGTCATGCATTGGCCAAAACGCTGTTCGACCATTTCCGTAGAGAAAGCTACGAGAAGATCACGGGCGGAACGGGGATCAGCGTCGTTTATCGGTTCGCTGTCGCAGACGGTTCGGACAAACCGCTACCAATCGATTTCTCAGCCGCCGAAACATCGGCCGTTGTCGTGCTCGCCGATAAGAACTTCGTTGGCGATGCAGTGTGGATGGATTTCCTCCGGACTGTTGCGGAGCAGACCAACGCGACGGGACTCTCGACGCGTCTCTTTCCGGTCGCGATGGAAAAAGGCATTGTCGGCGCACTGCAGGTTGACGAGCAGATCCTACGGTGGTCGGACTGGAAAGAGAAGGACGCGGACTTGCCAGCGATCCTCATCGGCCACCTGACTTTCCAATTTTGTCGTATGCTCCGACATTACCTTGAACACCTCAGACGGCCGAACGAAACTGCTCAGGCCCTTCTTGGATACCTGAGGAAGGTAGACATCTTCCTGAGCCACTCCAAACACGACAAGAATGACGCGGGAGTGCAAGTCGCGCAGGCGATCCGCAGCAAACTGACTAAACGTGACGGCCTGGGAAGTTTCTTCGATGTATATGATATTCCTCCGGGTCTGAAGTTTCAGGAGGTGCTGCTCACACAGATCGAGGTGAGCGCGGTCATCGCGATACACACAGATTCCTTTTCCTCAAGGGAGTGGTGCCGACGGGAAATCATCGAGGCGAAACGTCACAATAGGCCGCTCGTGATAGCGAACTGCATCTCTGACAAGGATGAGCGAGGCTTTCCGTACCTTGGAAATGTCCCGATTATCCGCTTGGAAGGGAAAAAGACTAAACGTGTCGATGTCGTGATACGCGCGTTGCTGGACGAAATCCTGCGAGATTTCCTATGGCAGTGCCGGGTTGAACTGATGCGTCCAATGGCTAAGCCGAACATCACTTTTCTTCCTCGACCTCCTGAGCTGATTTCGCTCGCGGCCTTGGTCCCCGCAACCGATGGCGAGCCGTCCGTCATCGTATATCCGGACCCACCTCTTGGTGCGGAAGAAGAGCGCCTTTTCCATGCGATAGCGCCGCATATCCAACTTCGTAGTGCCACCGAGTGGTTGGCGGGAGCAGTTCGATGACCTACCACGAAATCCTGGATAACAAAGCGATCGCGGTGTCCACGTCTGAAAGTCCCGATATGCCCGGTCTAGGCCTTCATAACGAGCATCTCCGGGACGCGATGGCGGAGATCGCACGGCACATGCTCGCCCTGGGAGCGAAACTCGTTTACGGGGGGGACCTTCGCGCTGACGGCTTCAGCAACGTGCTGTTCGAGCTTGCAGCCCGATATAGGCGAGACACCAAGGCCACAAATTCAGTGGCCGTAACAAATTATCTTGCCTGGCCTGTTCACATACTTCAGCAGCCGGAGCAACTGGATGAAGTAGCAGCCGACTTGGAAGGCACCGCCGAGCTGCGGCTTTTGGACATTGATGGCAAGATCCTCGACCTGAAGGAACGTCATAAGCTCCCGGCCCACGAGCCAACTGAACCCGAGTGGGCGAAGGGGCTTTCAGCGATGCGTCAAACTATGCTCGCGGAGACACACGCTAGAATAATTCTCGGAGGACGCGTCGACAAATTCAAGGGAGAGATGCCGGGCATCGCGCAAGAGGCACTTTATTCGCTTCAAGGAAGACAGCCGCTGTATGTAATGGGCGGATTTGGTGGCTGCGCTCGTGATGTCGCCGAAGCGATTGGCGTACTGGATCCAGGAGGCGTCAGGGAATGGCCCGGCCGTGAAAAGTTCAGCGCCTTCAGCAGCACCGATCTGAGTAACGGATTGTCTGAAGAAGAGAACAGGATTCTCGCGAGCACGCCGCATGTGGATCAAGCGATCGTCTTGATCCTGAGAGGATTGACGAAGACTCAACGCGTTGCCCAAGGAGGCATGAGCGCTTAGGGGCTTACCTATTTCTCTACCGACTACTCCATTTGACGGAAACTCGGGTTCGAAACTGCCAGGCACTACTTGGCAACGCCTCCGCCCTTGGTCAAAAAATCCCGAGCGGATTGAGAGACGTAGTCGGGGGAAACTCTCACGACGAAAACGTTGGCACCGATCTGAACGCGCAAGGTCCCGGCAGCAAGAAGCTTCTCAAGGAAATCGGCAACTTCCTTGTCCTGCTCGCCGATCACAATGATTTCCTTGGAAGGCATCCGGTGAATCATCTCGAATTCTGAGAACTTTTCCTTAGCACGGAATCCCGCTCCTGTAGAGGCGTGTCAAAGGACAATTTCCCGGTGCCTGGCCGCGCCCGTAATATTTCGCCAAAATCGTTAGCGATCGATTAACCATACTTTCTGCAGGCTTTCCGCAGAGGGACGCGATATGACCACAGCCTTTCTGCTCGATACCTGTGTTATCAGTGAAACAGCCCTGCCCCGTCCAAGGGAAAACGTGATCAGTTTTCTCCAAGCGGCGGACAACTATTTCATGCCAGCAGGCGCCTTGATGGAATTGCAGATGGGGATAACCAAGGTCTGCGCCACTAACCCCATCAAGGCGGTCAAGCTCAGCGCTTGGTACCACCAGCTTGTTCGAGCCGGAATACCGATCATCGAGACCGACCGAGAAGTCAGTGAGACCTGGGGCGTTTTGTCAGCCGACCCTCGGCTCCAGGGACTGTCTCAAACGGGCGGCAGGAAAAAGCTGCGGGGCGGCCAGGATCTTCATATAGCTGCGGCTGCGCTCGTTCGTCGGTTACCGATCGCAACGATGAATGTCGCAGATTTCATGCTGATCCACGAGTGCTATCCGCTACCAGGGATATACGATCCGTTAACAGACCAGTGGCACACCCGCATGGAACCGTTGGCTGATCAGTATCCTTTGGCCGCGAATACGGAAGATGAGGAGCTGGCAAAGTTGATGTGGACGGCATCCTAACGTCCCACGTTTCCGACAGTCTTCATCTGTTGACTGGTCGACAGGCCAGACCGAGCATCGGTGCCGCTATCCACAACGATCCCGTGCGGATCATATCCGTGGCCCCCAGGAGTGCGTCTACTCACTGCCTCGAAGTAAACTGTGCAACGCCTTTCGACGCCATTTTCACTCGGAGTAGAGTATCGTTGACTTCTCCGTCAGAAGGAATCCGCCTCTTCCGAAGATCGCGAACGGTTACGATCGCACTCTAAAGTAGCAGCTGAACTTCCAACAGCGTGAGCTTTCGACCTGGTTGGCCGCTTTGACGACTTCGGACACAAATCCTGATGTACCGTCTTCTTTAAACTTGGCCGGTGCTCCGTTCGGAGCTAGTGACCCAGCCCCTCGTCAACCCGCGACTGATGCAGCCGTTGGCTATGTGTAGTTGCTCGCGAAGAAACTTGCAGTCGAGAAGGAGAGTCTCGATCGTCGCTCGCATCGCCGTCATGCCAAGAAAGCGCTTCGTCGACCGGGTCTGCGCAGTTTTTCATATCGGAATTCTTTCGTTCGACCAGCATGCGTCAGACCTTTGTTTTGGGAAACAATCTGCGGATTTGGAAGAACAGGGTCAGTTGTCGAATGCCGCCGCAGCGATCATTGTATCCGGTTCGGAAACGAGACCGTGAGTGAACGACAGGTGGAAGATCGAGTCGTGGCAACGATTTCACGAGGATTGTCCCACCAACCAGGACGCGCGTCCTGGTATTTGAAGTGGCGCAACAAACCGCAGATTAACCAACCCCGTTGGCAGATGGAAAATCTCTTTTTGGCAAAACTCGTTCGATTTCTCAGGAATTGGAAAATGGACACGGAAAACGCCACGAAAAAGAAACGATACGAAAGCGCAATGGCTGCGGAAGTCCATATTCGTACCATGCTTCGTCAACACACAACAACTTTGTTCAAGCTCGCCGACGCCATTGACGGCGTGAATGAACACGGTCTTCGCCTCCTACCTTTCCTGAAGAAGCTTGGGTTTCCAAATGAGATCATCCAGACTGTCCTTGGGCTGAGAAGCATTCCGCCTAAGCATAGGAAACTCTTTGAGAAAAACGGTATCAGTCTGCAGGCCCTTGATTTGTTCCTCAAGGCGGGAATTCAGGCCCGTGCCCAAGCACTGCGTCACCTCGAAAACCACTCGATGCTTGATGTCGCGGACATTACTTTCTTTATGAAAGATGAGGATGAGAGAAGAACCGATGGCTTTAGCACTCTTGCCGAGCAGACCTCGAAGCGGGTTCACTCGATTTTCGAAAGCAAAGCGAGAGCTAGCCGTGCTCGCATCGTCCGGAGTGCAAAGAGGCTGCTTGCCCTCATGGTCGACTACGACAAACTTCCGGCCGATAAGCAAATAAGGCGGCACGAGGAAATTACTCGCGCGGCGGGCGACGCGAAGAAGCACTTCACCGCTGTATTTAGAAATGCCGCCAAGCCGATGGAAGATTGGCTAATCATCGGTCAAAAGGATAAATTGGAGCAGAATCTCGCAGAGGCGCACTACGCGTTAGAGGAACTCGCGTCAGGTAATTTCCGGACGGAACTTCCATCCATAGGTCCGCACCAATTTCGTTACCTGTTGCGTGGCACGGCGTATCTGCTTCCTACCTGGAAGGCTTTAGATGCCATTCGTTTCCTAGCGGGCGCCGGGATCGCACAAGCAAAGCACAAAAAATATGGGGCTCGTCCGGTCTTAAAGCTGACGGCTATCGACCTATGTGCTGGAATCGGCGGCCAAGCGATAGGCGTCGCTTCGGCGGGCTTTATGGTCAAAGGCGTTTTCGAGAAAGATCCGATCGCATTTAAAACGCTAGACGCGAACGGGCCGTCGTGGAATGCGGTTGCACGCGACATTATAGGGGAGCGGACGCAGCTTTTCGAGGACATCGAGAGTCGACTAATCGATGCGACCGGCGAGAGGCGCGAACTTGACCTCGTGACCGGAATTTTCCTTACCAGAGAGCGGGAGGACGAATCCGGGGTACAGGACCCAAATGAGCTTTTGGACGCTGCCAAGGATGTCATCCAGCGATTCACTCCACGCGCCTTTTTTTTCGAGACCGCTAAGCACTTCATTACCGACCCCGGGCGGTTGGACCGCTTTGTCACCAGCTACGATGCCTTGGGATATGAAATTAAGGTCTTCAAACCGAATTTCCCCGATTACGGAATTCCGCAAAAAAAGGAAGACCGGCATGAGCCCGGGAGAATCTATCTCGTCGGTATAAAACAAGATTTTGCTTTGAAGCTGCGTCTGCCCGTCATCCGACGGCCCAAACATAAGTCCGTGGCGGAAATCATAGATCACGCTGCGTTTCCCTATCGAACGCGCACCTATACTTTCCGCGTCGGGCCGCAAACGGCGAAGCCGCTGTCAGATGACCAAAAGAAATATGACGCTGAGGCACTCGAACGCCTCGACGGAAAATTAGACTACGGTTCTATTGACCCGAGCCCACTCAGAGAAACAACGGTTCCTGACCCGGCTGAAGGGTTGAACACTTATGGCAGTCGGACAGAGCCGGTTAATGAACAGCCCAAGAAACGTGGGCCGGGACGACCAAGAAAGTGGAAATCAACAGAGCGGAAACTTGAAATCGCACAATGGATCAAAGACAGATGGAGCCGTCACGGGTTCGATGTGGAGGCCCGAAGCCTCGAAGCGCCAAAGGTGGGCGAAAAGTTGCCGCCGCTCCTACCGCTGACTCCACAAATTCTCAAAGCACTTCGCGGAATTCCCTCGCACTGGAAGCTCAAAGGCGAGCTGCATCAGCAGATTGAGCAACTCTGCGAGGCGTCGCCACCTAGCATCGCGCTTGCTCTTGCCAGGTCGATCCATGCCGCACTGACCGGCGATATCATCGATATCAACACTCGTGGAGGCCTCACGCCCGATCTAAGGTGGTCGAGGGGTCGTGGTTCGGTTCCGCGAATTGAATACGCTGAAGATCCGGAAGGCTGGGTGGCTCAGCTTTGGAGAAGAGGCGTCCTGTCAATGAAGGTCGCGCCTCCATCGGTCGGGCAACCAGCGGCTTGCAGCACGCTGGACGATGACGAGCGGCCACAAAACTTGGACGCTTCGGCCTCGCTCCTATTTAATGGTGACGATGAACGGTAGTTTGGATCTTCATGCCTCAATCAGTCCATCTTGGTACAGCTCGCGATCTCGAACTCCAGGAGATGATTGGCGATCACCTCTGCGATTTCCACATCTTCGGAGGATGGAAGGACGGCAAAAGGAACTTCGTCGAGGGCTATCGTCGCATTCTCTCGTTCGACGTCGATTGTCCAATCATGTCCGAATGAGTCGACGAACTTCAATCTCTCGGCGTCTGCGTCTCGCGAGCATATGAATGTAACCTTGCCCCACGCGGAGAGATGATTTCTGACCTCCTCGTAGATACCAATCATTTCCCGGTTACGAACGCGCTGTGGGTGACCGTCTTTGAAAATGACGCCGCCAGCGAGGACCTCGTTTTTGATCCGCGCAAGCGCGTCTTCTGCATCCGATCCTAATATGTGCTCCTTATTTCCGTAAGGGCCATCGAAATACTTCGCCCCGTCGTCGCCGACCGCGAAAACCTTATACCGGAAACGCATAAGGAGGCACCCTTCCCAACCAGGCCCTCTTGGATCGGCAACTAGAATCTGTACCGGGGAGGCCGCGTCGCGGTCCTTGGTCTGGAAAACAATGTGCTGATACCTATCGTTTGACGTCCAAAGTCGCGGCCGCAAGCCGAGTGATTGCAACGTGGGCCTAAGATGGTTCTTGATTTGGGATAGGCGAGTGTGCGTCGGAATTTTCAAGGCAGCGATCCGTGTTGTCGTCGGCACGGATTGTTTTCGGTCGGCTCGCAAGGGACAACGATCCGACGTGGCCGTTAACCATAATTAAGATTTAGTTAAAATTTTAGAGTTTTCGACTAGACCAATCGCGAGACGCATGGCAGCCTTTCGCCACGTTTTGCTGGATTACCTCACATGTCGCGGCTTCGAATAATAAACCTCGGTAAGAGACGCCTGTATTAGCAGCCGCCTGTCGGCAGCTCCTACGGCGCCTGTTTAAGCGATTGCTTCAGCCGATGTCGAAAGCGCCAGACATGAGAAACGCTTCCCCGTGTACTGACACAACAAGATCTCCGAGCATGGCTCTGCGCACCGCATTACTCGGTGTCTCAGGACCGTGCCCGACCTTCTATTGTTTCACGCCAGCAGCAAGCCGCCCCCTCGCCCATTCAGGTTTCGCAACAGTATTCCAATTGAGCGGAAATCTTAATAAAATATTCCTGCCCCCTGTGGCCAGGTGACGATTTTCGGAAATTCAACGAGACTTCATACATGCGCTCATCCGGCAGGAAACGCTCGGGTGTGGAGGCAAGCTTGTTGAAGGTGGCACAGATGGATCAAGCAAATAGCGGCGGTGGCTCTTCCATTACGTTAAATGTCCGCGTGTGCGGCTCGTTCCCATCGTGCAACCCTCCGTCCACCGCCGTCATAACGGCTAAGCCGCGCCGGAAGTAACTCCCGACAATCATTAGGCCGAAACCCTAATTCAGGGCACCGGCGAAGCTATGCCCAAAAGGAAGGCAATCGTGACCCGCTTACTGAAATACAAAGCAGCACAGACCACACCCGGCAAACTTGCCTATGCATGTAGCAGTTCCTCGTTCGTCGCCCCCACGATGTGGGCGAACAAGACGCACGCGCCGTCTCCGCGCGTGCCTTGTTCCTTCATCGATGCGGCGAGGAAATTCAATCGACTGCGGACCTCCGAGAAGGCCCGCCGCGCCAAGGCACGAACCGACTACGCCAACGGCTATTGATCGGCGGCATCACCCAACAACCAGGTTTCAAAGGGATACCAAAATGAAGTCACCTGAAAAAATCATCGCAGCCACATCCCAAGCACACTTAGAGGAGTCTAGGATGAAGACGAACGATCCAGATCTGGAGGCCGCGATTGCTGAATCTGTGATGGCTACGGCGCTGATGGGGCGGCTGCTCCGTTTCAATTCCATCAGCGCGTCTATCATGATCGGGTACGTGCTTTCGTATGCTGATCCGCGTCGCCCCGGCATTTTCTGTCTGTATCGCGCCTATTCCGCCGAAATCGCACGCCGAAACGAAGTTCGCGATCAGCCGGAGCTGCCGATCTTGAGTCTGTACATGTTCCGCTCCTGCATTGAGAGGCTGGATCCGGAGTTCGTCTTTGCCGCCCGATACGGTCGCCAGGCGGTCAGTCGCCGCACCGCGTAAGGATAGGCCCAAATCTCGAACAACTCCATTAGAAGCAAGAAGGACATGTCTATGCATAGCAGCTTGCCCCACAAGAATCATTCCGACTTTGATGCGATCCGCCCTCTTCGCCCCGTGCCCAAATGTGCGGGCGTGGTCGGGGTCGACCCTGCCGAGTGGGGGCCGCGTGGTGTTGACCACCAACATTGGGCCTATGCTCTTATTCTCCAGGATTGCATTGCGTATTTTGACGCCAACGGGAAGGAGGAACTGTCGGACGACCCATCCTCCGCAGAACGGCTTCGAGCATGCTGGAACGAAATCCAGACGCGGAAAAATTCTGCGCGGCAACAGTGGGCAACGCGGTTCTATTTCCGCCCGATCTCCGTACCCGAATTCCATGACTATCGGAAGCGGTATCGTGCCTGCGGCAATCATCTTTTGGCGCTAGTGCCACAGCACCAGTGGCAAAAGCCCGCTGATGATTGGGACGACCACGTCTTTGCAATCACGCTGATACAATCGATTGAGCTTCCGCATCCAAAAGCCAAGCGCGGGCAGCAGTCTTTCGCTTTCGCAGCGGATTACATCGCACGGTCTTCCAACCTCAAGGACCTGAAGCCGTCGGAGGTTTATCGCGGATACAAGGTCGCTGTGGCGGCTGAAAATCAACGCCGTGAAGAGCGCGGACTTCTGCCTCTCACAACTTTCGATCGTCGCTTGGTTGAACGCATTCCGGCCTGGTTTCCGCAGCTTGTCGCTAGCTTGACGCCTGACGGTCATAAGCCTGCAACACAAGAGACCTGCCATGGCTAAAGGGACCTGTTTGAGCCGCCACCCACCGTAGGCTGAGCCTCCTCCTTTTTAGCAAAATACCCAGCGCGGACGCACGGCGTCCGTGAACGGGCTCCCCTTTTCCCTTTTTTCGGAGAAAGTCATGCGTCCCCAACATCTCACCAACGACTACCTGATCCGGCTGCGCTACGGCGAAACCCTTAGCTTTGCTATTCCATCCTCACCAACCTACGGCATCCCGACGAAGCCTCTCGACTACCGAGTGCCGCTGCCGTTCGAAGGCAAGCGCGAACCATCGATCAAGTCCCCCTTCAACTACCGTGGCACGATGGTCGGCATCAATGACAATCGTATTATGCCGTTCGAAAGCAAAGTCGAGCGCAACGCCGAGATCATCTTCCAGACCGATCCACGGATCGCGCGGATTAAACCGCAACCGCTTGTAATTAAGTACACTGCGGCAGACGGCAAAGAGAAGAAGCACATTGTCGATTTCTTGCTTCACAAGGTGGATGGCAGCCGTGCCCTCGTCGCGGCGAAGCCGACGCTCTTGCTCGTTCGGACCGGACTCGTCGATCTGCTTTTGCGACTTTGGGATCAGGGTCGCCTTACCGGCATCGCTGACTCCCTGAGTTTTGTCACTGAGAAGTACGCGTCCGACGAGGCGGCCTACAACGCAAGCGAGATCATCAAGGCCCGCCGCCTGCGCAACGAGGCCGAGTACGACATCGCGCTCAACATTCTGAAGAACGTCCGTGGACCAGTCCGTTTCTGCGCACTTCTTGCGGGCGCGGAACCTCCGGCTCACCGCCGAACTGCCCTCTGGAACCTCATCGACGAAAAGCGCCTGCGGCCCGTGAAGGCCGGTCGCATCGAAGATCACTCGCTCATGACTGTCACGCTCTAACGAAGGAGAACAGAGCAATGAACGTTCACAATCCACTCTCGCTTGCGAAGAACCGCTCGACGGCACCCATGTACTGGCTTGGGGATGCGAAATCCGTGACCATGGACCATGTGAAATATAAGGTGGTGAAACAGGACGCGTACAATACGCATCTTCGAAACCTCGACGGCGTGATCCAAGAATTTTCTCACGCCTACATCTATATCAAGCATCTTGAGAATAAGTTTTCCGTCGACCGCGACGAAGCCCAGCCGTCGAGTCTCAGTTTCGGAAAAAACCTCGTTGACCTGGATCCCAATAAGGCTCAGCGGGCTCTCGCTCTCGCCGACTCCCTCAACCTCTTTATGGATATGCAGAGGGCGGGAAAAAAGCATCCGCTTCTCGCTGACCTTGGTTGGAACAGAAAGGTAACGCTCGGCCGTGACTGCCTTAAGGTCTTGTTACCGATCATTTACAACGCGGTCGAGAAAAAGTGGAAGCCGACCAGTGGAACGACCACGTTCACCCTCTACAAATTCCCGAAAGAACGGCAATTCAAACGGCTGCACGATCTTTACGTCGCGGGCAACTGCGATCCGAGAGTCCTGGTCAGCAGAAAAAATGGGCCGGGATCGCATGCGACGAACGCGCACCCCGCCGATCTTGAAAATTGGGTGAAACACGCGCGGCTTTACGCTGATAAAAAGCGACCGTCCATGCGGGCTTGCTTCGGCGAGCTTGGAAAGACCGTTGAGCGTCTGAACGAGGAGCTGCCCGAAGGTGCGCGGAGGTACAAGAAGCCCTCGCGAAACACGTTCGAAGCACTGATCAAAGGAATGGGCGAATTCTTCCTTCATGCCGCACGGTACGGTGAAGATGCTGCCACGAAGAAGTTCGCGCCAGTACGTGAAGGCCTGACCGTATTCGCCCCCGGTCAAAGGGTCGAAATGGACGAATGGAAAATCGACCTCTTTACGCTTCTCGCGATGACCAGCGCGTGGAAGCTGTTTACTACGGAAGAGCGGAAGGCGCTGAAGAAAATTCGGCTTTGGGTCACTGTCGCGATTGATGTCGCGACGCGTTGCATTCTCGCCCTCCGCTTTAGCACACGCGCACCATCCGCTCATTCATCGCTGGCTGCGCTGGAAATGGTTGTCACAAGCAAGGAGCACATCGCGGAAGTAGCGGGTGCCGAAAGCCGGTGGATCCATTCCCTTATCCCTCAGGAAATCGTCACCGATGCGGGCGCAGCATTCATCGATGCGAGCTTCCGGGCGGCGGTCGCGACCCTGGGATGCATTCATACCATTCCTCCGGCGGGCATGGCATCGGCACGCGGCACAATCGAGTCGGTCTTCCGTACATTCGGACAGCGCTACCTGCATTACTTCGAGGGACGGACATTCTCCAGTCCGGAAGATCGCGGCGACTACGACGCGGAAGCGCGGGTTGTTTTGAACGTCGATGAGCTGTGCCGAGCGCTGACCCGGGCTATCGTGGATATCTATCATCACGAGCCACACGGTGGTCTCGGCGGAGAAACGCCCGCTAACGCCTGGTTGCGCCTATCTCGCGAGCACGCAATGATCCCCCCCTTGGACCAGCGGCAGCGTCGAAGGATTTTCGGCACCGTTATCTCCCGCACGATTTCCGCTCGCGGCATCCGCTTCCTGAACATCCACTATCAATCGCCCGCACTCCCAAGGCTGTGGGCAGAGAGAGCGGCGATCCCCAATTCACCCACGCCGTCAGTCGATATCCGTGTTGATCGGTTCAACATTCGGACGATTTCCTACCACGATGGATTTGATTGGGTGGACCTCGATACGGAGTTGAACCTGCCTGACAATATCAGCGTGTGGGAATGGACCGGAGCTTTGGATGCTGTCGCCAAAACGCACCGGAAGAACGCCAAAATCAACCTCTCCACTCTCGTTAAGGCGGTGAACGACCTCCGCAAATCAGGCGAAGCCGCAGCTGCGCGAGCGGAACTCGGCACCGATATCATCAGTGCGGCGGCCTATCGAAAGGTCGAGATGAGCCGCTACGGTTATGACATCACGGACGACATTCTCGAACAGAAGCAGTTGCTCTCGGCGTTGGCGATTTCCCATGATCCGCTCACGACGAGTATCGAGGAATACCGCTTCCTCGCGCTCAACACGGAAGAACACGACGAATACTTCAAGCGGTCAGAGCTGGAGTATCCGGCGTTCGAGGCACGCCAGGACGAGGCTGAACGCCCCGGCGATAGCGAGTTCGTCATCGACTTCGGCGAATAATCACAAGCATCCCTGTCAGTCCGTTCGGCACTTCGCCGAGCGGACTTTCACGTTCAGATTCGTTGAAAATATGGAGATTAATATGTCTGAAGCAGACAACGGAACCGTCACGCCCTCGGGTGACACAGGGACCTGGTCAGTCCCCATGGCCGCCCCTGAACTTCCAACGAACGAGTTTGCGTATGATCCGGCATTCTTAGAGGAAGCCGGAGTGGTCTACTCCATCATTTCGCCCGAGCGACAACTGCAGGTCAAACGCCTGGGCAAGCAGAATTTTGAGTATGTCACTTCGTCCCGCGATCGGAGGCTTTCGAAAGCGGTCGACAAACTCTGTAACAATACGGCCGCCGCTCTGTTCGGAGGATCCGAAAAGCGTCGCGCACTCTTTGTCATCGGTGAAAGCGACAGCGGGAAATCGCGTGCCCTGACAAATCTCGTTGGCAAGCGGCCAGAGTTCCAACCAAGAAACACGCCCAATGGTCTGCGCAAATCCTTCGTATTTTTTGAGGCCCCCAAGCCTCTTACGATCAAGGGTTTTGCGAGCAAGGCCTTGGCAGCATGCGGCTACCCGGTAACGAACCAGCGCCTCACGGAACAAGAGTTGTTCGAACTCTTGAAAAATCAGATCCGCGAAAAGCGCGTCATCTTTATGTGGATCGACGAGATGCAGCATGTCCTCAGGGGCAATACGACCACGGAAGTGCAGAATGTTTCAGACATCATCAAAAGCCTCCTGCAGATTCCAGGTTGGCCCTTGCACATGATCTTGTCGGGCGTGCCAACTCTTGCACAGTTCCTTGTGCCAGAGGACGGTGACCGCCAGCTTCGCAATCGTAGCTATCTGGTGCATCTCAACAAGATCACTGACACCAACGCCGAAATGATGCTTAAGCTCCAAGAGCACATCATGAAAGAGGCGAACATTAAGGTTGGCGAAACCGACAACCCGGAGTTCATTTCTCGGCTGATTCACAGTTGTAATGGCGCCTTCGGAACGATGATCAAGCGGATGCAGGCGGCGGCTGAGGAAGCCATCTTGGAGCGCCAACTGGCTGGCAATTACAGCGATAGTCGTGATCAAAACGAGCCTATCTGCGTCGGTTTGCGCCATTACGCGGCAGTCTACGAGCTAGAAACAGGCGCTCTGAATGAGGAAAACATCTTCGTGCAGACAAAATGGGGCAAGCTTAGCCCTTTGGCAGCGCTCGACGACATTCTCGACAGCATTCCACGGGTCGAAAAGCGGCCGAGACAAAAAAAGACGAAAGGGGGCGAGTGATGGTCAGGCTCGCTCATGTCCCCGACCTGGCGAAGACTGAAGCTTTTCAGAGCTTCCTTCCCCGTCTGGCGGCCGTCAACGGCGCGGCGAGCCTGCAAGAGTTTCGCAGACACTTTGCGCTGAAGTCACATCAATCATCTGCGTCCAAAGAATTGATCTCCGAGATCTCCAGGCTGACCGGTATCTCGGAATCGATTTTGGATGCTCACCAACTGCTGAACGTTTCCGGCCACGGACAGCTCGGCCATGCAAAACTGCGGTGGTCCAACTTGCACACTACGTCAGCCAGGTACTGCCCAATTTGCGTTCAAAACGATTATCTCTCGGGGTCCGACCGCCGAGATGCTCGGCCGTGGGTGCGTGGTGGCTGGTACGGGCTCAACAATTATGTATGCGTCGAGCACTCAGTTGAGCTTTTTACCTCGCCAATCCCGTATTCGGCGGCAAACAGATGGGACTTTACAAGCCATCTCAGAGAGAACCCTCGCGAGTTGGACGAAGCCGCGAGAAGCGCCAAGTCCCATGACCCACTTCCATATGATGTCTATTTTGACCACCGCTTGACGCGGAACGTCGAAAGCGTCCAACTGCTCGACCCGCTTCCATACCATATCGCCTATAGCCTTTGTGAACTCCTGGGTCAGATGAAGCTGCTCGGGAATAGTCCTCACACCGTCGACGCTGCACCCGCGAGAATGCACGACGCTCGCTGTGTGGGCTTCGATTTGCTGGCGGACAGAGGAAAACTCCTTCAGTTTCTTGACGAGCTGCGCGGGCGTCATCTTGCCCGCATAAAGACATCCAGCCGCTACCATGTCTATGGTCCGTTTCAAAGATACCTTTCGCAGCTACTTCAGACGCCGGGCGCTCGGCCGTTGATCGATCTAGTCCGAGAGCATGCAATGAGCGCACTCCCCATCGGACCCAATGACGACTTCATCGGAGGCGGAGGCTGTCGTAAATGGCACACCATTAGAACGGCCAAGCTGGAATACGACATCGACCCCCGACTCATGCGCAAACTACTGATCGAGCGCGGGTTGATCGGCGACGGCGAAGCGATATCTCGCGATAACCACATTCTCATCCCGGCGGACAAGGTTCAGGAACTTGCCAGCTACTGCCAAGACGGCGTCGATCTGCAGTACGTCAGAGAAACGTTTGGCATCTTGGAGTCCACGGCCAGGCAGCTGGTAAATGCTGGGATCATTTCACCCTTGTATGGATCCTCGAAGGGAATAAAGGCCAAGTTCTCGCGGACCGCGATCGACGCGACGCTTCGTGACGTACTGTCGGGACTTCCCGAACGCAACGAGGACGGAAACCTGATATCGCTTGTCGACGCCACCCGCCTGGGAGGACGATCGGTCTCGAACCTGATCGTCGCGATCTTGGAAGGAAGGTTGCCGACGCGCTTCCTGACGTCCAGGACTGATCGGACAGGTTTTATGCGCCTCTTGCTCGATCCAACCGAGATCCGCGCAGAATTCGTGAAACCAGTCGGTATCAAGAGACATGAGTTCACGGCAATTTTTCGATTCCGCCCGCTCGAAGGGGACAAATTCTTCTACTCGAAGTTCTTTGAACGGTCTCGCGAAACCAGTCCGACAAACCACCGGGAATTCGATGTTGTAACCCGGGGATCGCTGGAACGTTTTCAACAGGTTCATGTTTCGCTCGCCGCCCTATCAAAGGGTCGGGGCCGTCCGGTCGATGTTAAGAATATGCTCAATGAAGCTGGAATTAACCCGGTATGGGAGATCAAGGGACGACGAGCGCTGACGTTCTACAAGCGCAGTGAGGTCGAGGAATTCCTTCGAAGTCTCGCCTAGATCCATGAAATCAAAGTCAATCAAATGGCCTCGACATTAAATTGTCGGGGCTTTTTTGTTGTCAGTCACGCGTTAAGTTTCGAGAATGTGACGCATATGAGTGAGCGATCGTGACATTTGGGCGGGCACGAAGCGCGAGCAAAGCCAGGAAACGCGGGGTTTCATTCTGAAGGCGTGACTCTTTTCAGAAGGCTGCTCATTCTGAGGGAAGCTCGGAACTAGCTGAGTGCAGCGATCATCGAACTCGAGATAACCCGCGAG
Organism: Rhizobium mongolense USDA 1844; assembly: GCF_000419765.1. Taxonomy (GTDB): domain Bacteria; phylum Pseudomonadota; class Alphaproteobacteria; order Rhizobiales; family Rhizobiaceae; genus Rhizobium; species Rhizobium mongolense. The sequence goes on from NZ_ATTQ01000013.1 coordinate 45,513, forward strand.
CGCATCCGGATCATTCCTTCGGCGCTCGCCGAAGCGGTCAAGCCGACCGAGAAGATTTCGGACATCAAAATCTTCGACACCGGCGGGATGCGGCAATGGCAATGACAGCGCCAACGGCATCGGCATGGGCGAAGGCTTTGCAGCGCAACTGCTATCCTATCAGGCCAACAAACCCATCTTGGACCGGCTCATGAAGGAAGAATGTTTCGATGGCGACAATGCCGTTCCGTCTCTGCTGGACAATCTGGAGCAGCCGAAACGAAGTCTGGCGCACCGACCGCACCGAAGGCGCTTCACAAAGACGACTAAATACTATCGAATCCAGCCCGTTGCCAGCGCGGCCGCCCAGTCGGGGCGGCCGTTTGCTTTTGCAAGTCTCGACATCGCCATGTGATCGTAGGCGACGTTGCGGAAATAAGGTGTCCAGCCGGACGCGGATTTCTCCAGGATGGCGTAGCTTGCCATCGGATGGCCGGTCTCCACCTTGTGCGGATAGGGTTTGTCATCGTCATAAGCCGGGCCGCCGACGCTGCCGGGATTGACGATGAGGCGGCCGTCGCGAAGCTGGACAAGGCGCGAAATATGGCTATGGCCGCACAGGATCAGCGGCAAATCGATCCCGTCCGCGAGCGCCTCGATCTCTTTCAACGGCTTCAGAAGCACATGGCCTTCCCGCGCGACGGATTCCAGCCAGTAGAGATTGTCATCCTTAGGCGTCGCGTGGCAGAGATAGGCTTCACCTTTGTAGATGAGGTCGGTCGGCAGAGATCGCAGCCAATCGAGATGACGCGGTAGAAGCTGCTGATAAGCAGCTTTGTCGGAAGCATGCATTGATTCCGGCTTCTGCTCGATCAGGTAGCGGTCGTGGTTGCCGCGGACTGTCGGAAGGGCGAGCGAGAGAAGCAGATCGGCGGTCTTTCCTGCTTCCAGCGGGCTACTGAAGCAATCGCCGAGATCGACGATATCCGAAATGCCCTGCGCGCGGATATCGGCAAGCACGGCCTCCAGAGCCAGATGATTGCCGTGGATATCGGCGATCGCTGCAAACCGCATCGGCTAGCTCCCGCGATAGGTGGAATAGCCGTAAGGCGAGATCAGCAGCGGCACGTGATAGTGCGCGCCGGTGTCGGCGATGCCAAAGCGGATCGGTACGAGATCGAGAAAGGCCGGATGCGGCAGCGGCATGCCTAACGCGCGCAGATAATCGCCGGCATGGAACAGCAGTTCGTAGGTTCCTGCCTGGAAATTCTCGCCGGAGAGGATCGCGCCGCCGTCGACACGGCCGTCCGAATTGGTCTCGACCGTCTTGATGTGGTGGCGGATATCCCCGTCCAGGCGAAAAAGGTCGATCCTCAGCCTTTCAGCGGGCTTACCGGAGGCGGTGTCGAGAACATGGGTCGTCAGTCCGGTCATAGAGCTGGCTCGCTGATCGTGTATGAGGTTTCGAAGAAATGCTCTTGCAGATTGTCGCCGGGACCGTCCCTGTCGACAACGAGAAAGTCGCTTGATTGGCCGAGCACGAGCAGTGGGTGATGCCAGACGTTGCGGCGATAGTTCACGCCCTGGTCGCCGTGTGCGAGAAACACCTGCGGCCTGCCGGGCTTTCCGTCCTGATCTTCCGAAACCACGACCAGAAATGGCCGCCCGGAAAGCGGCGAGAAGCTCTGGCTGCCGAAAGGATGCCGCTCCATCATGCCGATCTCATAGGGAAAGGCGCGCGGCTGGCCGCGGAAGAGATTGATGATGACGCGCGCGCCCTCGCCTGCCGCCTCGGCGGTAGCCAGCGCATGAAAGCGTTCCGTCGTGCCGCCGTTGATATACCGCATTGTTGCCGGATCGGCCTCGATAACGTCGCCGAACGGCGCGAAAGCAGTTTTGGTGAGAGGCTGGATGTCGAGAATATCTGTCAAAAGTCATTCACCCTGGGCGTGCCAGTGACGCAATCCATGCAGTTGATCGAGAAGGTCGGGGATGGCTGTTTGCGCAGTATCCCAAACGGTGTCCAGGTTCATGCTCATATAGCCGTGAGCGATCCGGTTTCTCATTCCGCGCATCTTTTGCCAGGGCACGTTGGAAAATTCCGCCGCAAACTCGGGATATTCCTCCATGATGCGCGATGTTGCCGCGCCGATCATCAGGAGGTTCATTCCAACTGCGCGCTGTCTAACAAGGTCCTTCAGAAATTCATCCTTGCTCATGTCCTTGACGAAATCGACGGTTTCGAATGCGACCTGCTGCATCTCGTCGAGATAGGTTCGAAGCCGATCGATACTCATACAGGCTTGGCTTCCTGCAGGACCCGGCTGCGGACACGTTCGGGAAAATCGTCTGGCGTCAAAACGTGGATTTCCGTTTCGGACATCAGCGCCTGCAACTCCTCCAGCAACCCGCCGAGATCGAATAGCGTCGCCCCCGGCAGCGCATCGACGAGAATATCGAGATCGCTGTCCGGCCTGTCCTCGCCGCGGGCGACGGAACCGAAGATGCGCGGGTTCGCCGCGTTGAAACGCGTCGTGGCGTCGCGGATCGCCTGCCTGTTCTTTTCCAGCACTTCCGATGGCTTCATCGAGGCATCACTCCTGATGCCTCGAATATAGGCGAGCGGCGATAAAGAAGAAAGAACTCACCCCTTCACCCCGAAGAGCCGCAGCCGCATGATGCCGCCATCCGGATGCATCGCGATGCGGACATGCGTCACCGGCCCGATATTGGCGATGGCATCCGCGCCATATTCGTGGATGTGATCCATCTGCAGCTTGGTGCGTGTCAGGATCGGCTTCCAGTTTTCCGAAGCCGCAGTGTCCGCTTCGCTCAGCGTATCGCCAAGATCGGGCAGATAAGAGCCGAGAAGCTCGCAGGTGTCCGGGAAGTTGCCCTTGAAGAAGGCGGTATCGACAATGATGCGATTGATTGTGCCGGGGTGGCCGAGGCGGATCACAGCCCAGTCGTGACCCGGGCCGCGGCGGCGCTTGGTTTCCCAGCCGTCGCCCATATTGATGCCGCGGCCGGGGCCGAGCATCTTGTCCGGGTGGCCGTAATGGGCGTCCGACCAGGCAAGCGACTTCGCGCCATTGAAGATATAGCCGAGGTCGACTTCCTCGCTCGCACCGACCTTCGACCAGTCGAAATAGGCCGAGCCGTAGACACGCAGGCGCGCAACGCCGCCATCGGGATAGATATGCAGGCGCAGATGCGTCCAGATCTTCTCCTTGCCGGCATTCTCGAAGAAATGATGCGCGCTGGGCCCCAGAGGCGACTTCGCGAGGATTTCGATCCACACCGTTGCATCGGTCGGATCGCCGTCTTCGACGAAAGCGGCCTCGATCGAGCAATGCGGCGGATAGTTGCCGGTAAAATAGCTGGTATCGACGTCGAAGCCGAAGATGTGGCCGGGCATGGCAAGCTTGACGATCGCCCAGTCATGGCCGGGCACGCGCTTGCGGCGGCTTTCCCAGCCGTCCATGTATTTGCCGTTGTCGTCGTAAAGGTCCGGATCGAAGCTCGCCGGCACATCCTGCAGCATGCGCTCCAGCGGCGCAAAGAACTCGTCCGTCGCATAGAGGCCCCTGGCGCCGAGGCGCGCGGAAGCAAGATTGATCGCGCCGTTCGCGAAGGACGGCAGGCTGGCATTGGTATTCTCGGTCATTCACTTCTCCGGAAGCATGGATGTCAGGCGCAAAAGCGCAATCTTTTCGACCTCAGCGCAGGCGGTCGCAAGTTCCTCGTCGCGGCTGTTGCCGATGCGTTTTTCGAAAGCCGCGAGAATATCGTCCTTGTTCAGTCCCTTCACGGCGATGATGAAGGGAAAGCCGAATTTCTGGACATAGGCGGCGTTGAGTTCGGTGAAGCGGGCATGCTCTTCGCCACTCAGCCGGTCAAGACCGGCACTTGCCTGCTCCTTCTTGCTGTCTTCCGTCAGTTCGCCGGCGACTGCCAGGCGTCCGGCAAGATCGGGATGGGCGCGAAGCACGCCAAGACGCTCCTCCTCGCTTGCCGCGCGAAAGATCGCGACGAGCGGAATGTGCACCTTGTCCACAGTCAACTCATCACCAATGAAACCGTCGTCATAGGCGCGCTCGGCAATGAAGGGCGATTGTTCGAAGACACCGCCGAAACGCGACACGAATTCATCCCGCCGGATCATCAGGTCATGTCCTGCTTGTGGTGCTTGTGCCAATGCTCGGCAATCTCGATGCGGCGAGGGATCCACACGCTGTCGTGCTTCAGCACATATTCGATGAAACGCTTCAGGGCTGCAGCGCGGCCGGGCCGACCGACCAGACGGCAATGCAGGCCGACCGACATCATCTTCGGGTTGCCGGCCTTGCCTTCTTCGTAGAGCGTATCGAAGGCATCCTTGAGATAAGTGAAGAATTGATCGCCGGAATTGAAGCCCTGCGGCGTCGCAAAGCGCATGTCGTTCGTTTCAAGCGTATAAGGAATGATGAGGAACGGTTTGTCATCAACCCCATTGACCCAGTAGGGCAAGTCATCGGCATAAGAGTCTGACGAATAAAGGAACCCGCCTTCCTCCTGAACCAGCCGCAGCGTATTGTCTGAGGGCTTTCCCTGGTACATGCCGTAGGGGCGCTCGCCGGTGAGCTCGGTGTGGAGACGCACCGCTTCGAGAATATGCTTGCGCTCGAGGTCTTCGGGAAAATCTTTGTACTCCAGCCAGCGGTAGCCATGGCTGGCTATCTCCCAGCCGGCTTCCTTCATCGCCGCGACGGCCTCCGGATTGCGGGCCATCGCAAGCGTCACGCCGTAGACAGTCGCCTGAACCTTGAGCTCGGTGAACATGCGCCAGAGCCGCCAGAACCCGGCGCGCGAACCATATTCGTAGATCGATTCCATGTTCAGGTTGCGCTGGCCCGGCCAGGGCGCCGCTCCCACGATTTCCGACAGCAGGTTCTCAGACGCCGGATCGCCATCGAGGATCGAGCTCTCGCCGCCCTCTTCGTAATTGATGACGAACTGCACGGCGAGGCGGGCCTCGTCCGGCCATTTCGGATCGGGGGTATTTCGACCATAGCCGACGAGATTGCGCGGATAGGTATCGGAAGCCATCAAATCACCTTTTGAAAGTCAGGCGAAACGGTAGCACCCGGAGACGGAATGTCGAGACGGAAATGCGAAACTGACTTTCGCCGCTACGGCACAAGTCGCCGCCTCTGCAACTGGATCATATGCCAGTGGCCCGCAATAGCGCGACGCAAAAGACGCCGAGCGCCACGGAAACGAGCATCGGCAGACGGAGTGCCACAATCGCGGTGACCGCGCAGGCGATCGTTTCCGCAATACCGGTGGCAAAGGCGGTCGGCGCGACGACCGCCATCAGAACGGCAGGCGGAATGGATTCGATCGCCTTTCGGCGGCTTCCCTCCAAGGACCCATGCCACACGAGCACAAGACCGCTCAGGCGCGTGAACACCGTCACGGCTGCCATGGCGGTGATCGCAAGAAGGGTGGAGAAGTCGACTGTCATTGCGTCACCTCAACGCGCCGACTGCCGCTGGCGACTGCCGCAAGCAGACCCGCGACGGCGCCGGCTGCGATGTACCAGACGCCTGGTACGAAATGTTGGGTCGCTACCGCGGCCGCACCGCTTGCGATAAGCACAGCGCCGGTTTCCGGTCCCTTCCAGAAGCCCATGACGAGCACGATGAAGACGGCCGGAAAGGCGAAATCCAGTCCAAGCGCCACGGGATCACCGAGGAAAGCGCCGAGCGTCGCGCCCGCAAGGCTGGAAAGCACCCAGGCGAGATAGAAAGGCGCGGCAAGCCCAGCGAACCAGGCGGGCGTGAGCCGCGCAAGACCCGCGCGAAATTCCGCCATCGCCCAGATCTCGTCCGCAAGAAACAGGCTTGCGAAATAGCGCCTGCGTCCGCCAAAGGCCTGCATCTTGGTGCCAATCGAAGCACTCATCAGCACATGGCGGATATTGACGAGCAGGGCCGCAAAACCGACGCTCGTCCACGAGGCCGGGTGCGTCCAGATATCCATTGCCACGAACTGCGAGCCGCCGGCAAAGACCAGCGCGCTCATCAGTGCCGCCTCGACCGGGGAAAGCCCTTTCGTGACTGCGACCGCGCCGAAGACGAGGCCGATCGGTATGACGGCAGCGATGAGTGGCGAAATCGCTCGCATGCCGCCCACGAACTCCGTCCATTTTCCATTCTCATTCACGACAGGATCTCCGATTTGATGCGGAGGTTTTAGAATGGAGATGAATGGTCGTCTTGAACGAAAGTGACTACCGCGCGCGGTATTGGCCGGGCGTCACGCCGGTGCGCGCCTTGAAATGCCGGCTGAAATGCGCCTGGTCGGCGAAACCGCATTCGAGCGCAATCTCCGCCGGCTGTCCGCCAGCCTGCAGCTTGCGCCGGGCAACGCGAATGCGGATGTCGGTGAGGAAGGCGTGCGGCGTTATGTGGAATTCCTTGCGGAAGGCGCGTATCAGATGCGCACGGCTGAGGCCCGCCACGGCGGCGAGTTCTTCAAGTCCGACATCAAAGGCGTAGTTTTCCATCAGGTAGTCACGGGCGCGCTGCACGGCCGACCGCTCCTGCGTGTCAATCGGCACGATGATTGAACTGCCGTGATGCCGAAACATGGCCTCGAGCACAAGGAACATGCCCTGACCGGTCTCCAGCGCACCAGCCCCCGATTCCAGCGCGCGGTGCGCATCATAAAAAGCCTCGGCAAGCCGGGGATCGTGAAGAATCTGCTTGCCGAAGGCCGGCATGCCGCTGAAGGTACGGCCCGTGACATCTTCCAGGATTTCCCGGAAGAGTGACGTATCCGGGTAGATCATCCGGTAGCGATAGCCGCCCTGGACAGGCACGCCGTCATGGATTTCGCCCGGATTGATCAGATAGAGATCGCCCGGGCCCGAGCTTTCGCGCGTGCCCCGGATCGTCGCGATCTGGCTGCCGCTTTCGATAGCGCCGATGCTGAAGGTCTCGTGGGCATGCGGCGCGAACTCATGCGTCAAGAACGTCGCGCTCAGGCATTCCATGCCGCCGAAACGGCCGTCACGCCAGAATCGCGTCGTCTCCGCTCCAGACAGCGGCATGGCCTCGGTTGCCTGTTCCTGGGAGATGTTGTCCATCGGCCGGATATAGCATCTTTGGGCGGCCCATTCTTGAACAAAAGTGATCAGGCGATCTTGCGCGCGCTGACCTTGCCCATCGGATGCAGCGAATGAACGCGGAACGGCCCGCCTGTGCCTTCCTCGATCATCAGTGCGATGTTGGCGACGGTGACCGGCTCAGCGAGAACAGGCTCGAAGACGTTGCGCAGCGCCTGCTCGATGCGCGGCATGTCGACAAGATTGACAGGACCGGTCACAGGCATGTGGAAGCGGAACTCGTCCATCACATAGGGATTGCCCCAGCGATGCAGGTTGGCAAACTGCGCGGCCGAAAGCCCATCCGGATCGCTGCGCTCGATCTCGGCTTCGGAAAGCGGTGCCCGGAAGCGGTCGAAATGCTGCACGACTGCCGAAGCGAGATAGTGCATGTATTCGCAGGGGACCGACGGCACGAGGCTGAAATAATTGTGCAGGCGCGCAACCTCGATCCTTGGAATCCTGAACGGCTGGAAGCTGCCGGAAAAGCGCATCATATCGCGCAAAAGTTGCGTTTCCGAAACATCGGGCGCAAGATGGAACGGCGCCTTCAGCACGCCATGAAAACCGTAGCGGCGCGGCACGGCAGTATGGAACGCGATCTCGTGGATGCCGATGCCGCGAATGGCTGGAGGTTCGACCATTTCGCCGGAAAAGACGTTGCGGCCGAGCCAATTGGCCGCCACCTGGCTGAGCGGATCGCTCGGCGTAGGCGTGAAGCAAATGGCATAGCGCATGCAATCTCCTCCATCAATGGAAGGGCGCGCAGACGATTCCGGCGCCGTCGATGTGCAAGCAGATAGGTGATTTGCATGACAGAATAACGAAAAGCACCAGCTTCTAATTCACGTTTAACGTGAAGCAGCCGTGATATGGCTCGAAAACGCGAAACTTTCCGGCAGGTCGAAAGGTGCGGAACGGCCGTCAGCCATATGTACGGCAGCTTGGGCAAGACGGTGAGCAAGGCCGAAGCTGACCTTAAAGCCGCCGGTCAAGGCGATGAGCTTCGGATAAATGGGATGCGGACCGATCATCGGATCGCGGTCGATCGCCTTCGGACGAAGGCCGGCCCAGCGCTCGACGACCGGCGCATCGCCAAGCACGGGGGCCATCTCGCGCGCCGCTTCGATCAGAACGTCGAGTTGAGCATCGGTCGTATTGGGATTGTCAAAACGGTCCTCGCTGGTGCTGCCGATCGCAGCATGGCCGCCCTCATGAGCAATGATATAAAGGCCGTCGCGGAAGATGGTCGGAAAGGCGGGATCGATCTCGGCCTTCAACAGCGCCGCCTGCCCCTTGACTGGTTGGCCGAGCGGCCTTTCCAATCCGGGCGTGAACCGCTGCAAAAGCGGAAATGACTGGTGACCTGCCGCGACGATGCAGCGGCCAAAGGCAATTGTTGTCCCACCGGCGTCGGCGATCCCGCGTTCCGGTTCGAGCCCGCCAACTGCAGTGTTCTCGACAATGCTCACACGCTTTGCCTGCCTCAGAAAGGCGACAAGAGCGGCGACCAGCGTGCGGGGTGCGACGCGGGCAGCGAGCGTGTCGTGCACGAAGCCGCTCGCACCGGCGGCAGGGTCGATCCAGCCTGCAACCGGTGGAGCATCTGCGACATGCCAATGGAAGCTGCGGCCGTGCCGATGCCAATGTGTTTCGGCATCGGCGGAATGGGTAAGCGCGATCTTGCGCAGATGCGGCTTCGGCAGCGGGATGATGCGGCCGGAGCGGCGGTAGCCGGTGGAAAGGCCGGTGGCAGCTTCGATCGCAGCGATCTCGGGTTCGAGGGAAACCAGCGCATCGAACTGGAACTGCTTCTTGGCATTCCATTTGTCCGGCAAATGCGGCATCAGCGCCCCGAGCAGCCCGCCGCTTGCACCCTGCCCCAATTCGCCGGCATCGACGAGGAGCGTGTCGATGCCAAGCCGCTCGGCATGAACCGCCGCCCACAGCCCCATGATGCCGCCGCCGGCAATCAGCAGGGTGACGGACGATTGACCGGAGGAGATGACCGCACTATCGGCTTTAGGCATGACAGAGATTGATCCCGATCAGATTGGCAGCACGAGCCAGCCGCTCGAATGGCGCGACGGCGATATGCCCTATTCGCAGGCCTTTGGCGACCATTTTTATTGCCAGACGGACGGGCGGCTCGAATGCGGTCACGTCTTTCTGGCGGGCAACGGCCTGCCGGAACGGTGGACCGGCAAGGACAATTTCCGCATTGGAGAGTTGGGGTTCGGCACCGGGCTGAACTTCGCGGAAACCTGGCGGCAATGGAAAGCGCATCGCCAAAGTGGCCAACATCTGAATTTCATTTCCTTCGAGCTTTACCCGATGCGCCCGCAGGAGATCGATCGCGCACTTTCGCACTGGCCGCAAATCGATGCCGAGCGGCAGGCGCTGACGGTGCTGTGGCCCGGCCAGCCGCAAGGCACCGTGACGCTTGCATTGGACGAGCAGACGACCTTGAGCGTTGTCTGCGGCCCGGCAATCGATGGCGTTGCGGCCGCCGAACCCGGCTTTGATGCCTGGTATCTCGATGGTTTCGCGCCGTCGCGCAACGCCGACATGTGGTCGGAAGAGCTGATGCGGCTCATCTGCGAGAAGACCCTCTCTGGAGGAAGCTTCGCGACCTATGCCGCGGCAGGCTTCGTCAGGCGCAATCTGATGGCCGCGGGATTTGCGGTCGAGCGGCGCAAGGGTTTCGCCGGCAAGCGCGAGATGCTCTGCGGCGTAAAAGCCTAAAGGCCTGAGCGGCCGGGCAACTGCGCGCTCTTGCCGAGCCAGAGCTGGATTTTCTCTTCCAGCAGTTCGGGGCTGATCGGCTTCGACATGTAATCGTCCATGCCGGCGTCGAGGCAGAGCTCGCGATCGCTTTCGAGCGCATGCGCCGTCACGCCGATGATCGGCACGCGGTGGCCCTGCCCGCGCTCTCGGACACGGATCGCGCGGGTCGCGTCGTGGCCGTTCATCACCGGCATCGAGACGTCCATCATGATGATCCGCGGCGCATGGCTTTCCCAGGCGTTGACCGCCTCCTGGCCGTTGTTGACGACGAGGAAACTCAGGCCGGTGCCCTGCAGGATCTGCGTGAAGACGATCTGGTTGACCTCGTTGTCCTCGGCGACGAGCACATCGAGGAAGGCAGTCTTGCGCTGTTCGGAGGGCGGCGCCGTAGAAGGCTCCGGTTCCCTCATCTCGGTTTCTGCCTGCAGGCGGGCGATTTCGGCTGCAGAAGCCTGCTTCACGCGGCTTGCGCGCATGACCTCGACGATCGTGTTGCGCAGAAGGTTGGCGCGGGCCGGCTTCATCAGATGCGCATGGCCGTTGAGGGCTGCGAACTCTCTCTCCGTGCCGGAGATATCCATTGAGGTCAAAAAGATGATCGGCAGGCTCTCGAAGCGGGCGTCGGCCCTGAGCCTGAGGGCGACTTCCGCACCGTTGATCTCCGGCATGTGATAGTCGAGCACCAGGGCATCGACCTGGACGCCGATCTGGTGTGCAGCCTCAAGGATGGCAATGCCGGTCCTGCCGTCTTCCGCAGCCACGCCGTCAAAACCCCAAAGCGACAGCTGCTCGGAAAGAATGCGGCGGTTCACCTCGTTGTCGTCGATGACGAGCACACGTGCGCCACGTACATTGACGGGCAGCGGCTTGGGATCGAGGCGGGCGGCAGCGATGGCGAAGGGCAGATTGACGGTGAAGACCGAGCCCTTGCCCGGTTCGCTCTCGGCGTTGACGTAGCCGCCAAACAGATCGACCAGACCGGCAGTGATGGCAAGACCAAGGCCGGTACCCTCGTGGCGCCGCGTCGAAGAGGAATCGACCTGCGAGAATTTGTCGAAGACCGATTGCAGTTTGTCTGGCGGGATGCCGATGCCGGTATCCTCGATCCTGATCGCGACCATGACCTCGCCGTCCGAGCCGGGCCGGAAACCGATATCGACGAAGACATGCCCCTTCTCGGTGAACTTGACGGCGTTGCCGACGAGGTTTGTGACGATCTGGCGAAACCGCCCGGCATCGCCGATGATGGCGGCAGGCAGGTTCGGATCGGCACGCACGAGAAGCTCGAGATCCTTCTCCGCCGCGGGCGAAGAAAGCAGCGTCGCGACATCCTCGACCGCTTCCACCGGATCGAAGGCCGCCTTGCGCAGCGTCATCTGTCCGGCATCGATCTTCGAGAAGTCCAGAATGTCGTTGATGATCGTCAAAAGCGCGTTGCCGGACTTGACGATGATGTCGATGAAGGTCTTTTGCCGCGCGTCAAGATCGGTCTTCGCCATGAGCTCGGCCATGCCGAGCACGCCGTTCATCGGGGTGCGGATTTCATGGCTCATATTGGCGAGAAATTCCGACTTGGCGCGATCGGCAGCTTCAGCCCGTGCCAGAAGCCTCTCAAGCTCTTCCTCGCGCTCTTTCATTTCGGTGACGTCGGTGAAGAGCGCGACCCAATGGCCGCGCTCGCTGATCGTCGCCTCCATGTTCACCCAGCGCTCTCCGGCCACATGGAAGACAGTGGCGATCGGCTGCTTCGCAGCGATGTTCGTACGCCAATAGTGCAACACCTCGGCGGCGGTGCCCTTGAAGTCGCCGCGATCGGCGCAGAAATTGAAGAGGTCGATCCAGCCGCGGCCCGCAACGAGGTATTCCGGCGGAATGCGTAGGACTTGCGAAAGCGCATCGTTGGAGAGCTTGATGATGCCGTCCTGTACGATCGTCAGGCCTTGCGGCATGGCCCGCGTCGCATCCCGCATCAATTCGCCGAGATGCTCCAGGGCAGCGCGCGCTTCATGGATTTCCTTCTCGCTCGCGCGAATGGCGCTCATATCGGAATAGGAGAGCAGAATGCGGTCGTTCGAGATGCGGCGGCTGTCGAAGACAATCGATTTGCCGCCCGACCAGCTGAGTTCGATCGGCTCCTGCTCCCCATCCGAACCGAAATGGCGCTGGCGCTCCGCCAGGATCTCTTCCGGGCTGTGCTCGTAGCCATAGCGCCCGAGTTCACAATTGCGGCGGATGACATCGATGAACGGCCGGCCGTCAAAACGATCGTCAGGCGGCAGATCACAGATCGTGTAGAATTCGTCGTTTATGTAGAGGATATCGAGATTGTTATCGAGGATCAGCACGCCGACCGGCAGCGAACGCAGGATGTTTTCAATGTCGCGATGCAGGATTTCGGCATGCTTCTGCGCCTCGATCAGCTTTGCTTCACGCTCCTTGAGCGGAGAGATGTCCGAAAAAGAGCCGACGACATAGACCTTACCGTCCGGCGTCTGGACGCGATTGACGCGCGTCAAGATCGGATAAACTGTTCCGTCCGTGCTTGGCAGCTTACCTTCGACCTCCGTGAGCGAGCCGTCCTTGAGCGCCAGAGCGTTTTCCTCATAGATGCTGGCGCCACTCTCCTCGCCGAACATCTCAAACTCTGTGAGGCCAAGCACCCTCGACCGGACATGGCCGGTGAAGGTCTCGTAATACTGGTTGGCATAGACGAGGCGGTGCTGTTCATTACGCGCGAAGGCGGCGACCGGCAGATCTTCCATGATGGTCCGCAGGAGATCGAGCTCATTCACGCTCTCGTGCCATCCGGTTTCAGCGTGCGATGCTTTGCCTCCGTTTCGATAGGCCGAATTGACGATCAGCGGGCGGCCGTCGTCAGCGAAAATGCCGACCGGATAATCGAGTTTTTCCAGCGTCGCACGGACGCGCTCGAAATCGGCGAGCAAAGCCTGATCCGGCCCCGAGAGAACCGGTCGGCGGGGCTGCGCGCGCGTCTCGAAGATACCGAGAACATAGGCCCGGTCTTCCGACGGCATGAAGCTCTCGATCCGGACGCGCTCATGCTCGGTTCCGGCAGCATCGAAGCAGATGGCGGTTTCTTCGGTGCCGAAGACGAGCGCGCGGCGCTCCTTGTCTTCACGCTCTTCCTCTTCGGCACGATCGAGAATTTCACGGGTCCGGCGGCCGATGAAATCGGAAATTTCCCTGCCGAAGAAGCGGGCATAGGTTTCGTTGACGGCAACGTAGCGAAGCTCGCTGTTCTTGACATAGGCAGGCGTATCCAGATCTGCGATCCGGCTGCATGCCAGTTCGAGAAGGTCCCCGCTCGATGTCAAAAGATGTCGCCTCGCTGCCAGGAGAAGGAGTTTTGTTCTGGCATCCACTATAGTGTAAGCCGTTTAACAAGGTTTTAACCATGACACGTTCCGGAAATCTGACCCCGGAACAACAAGTTCGGCCCAAGAGTATCAGGAACTATGCTATAATCTCCCACGTTGTAAGACTGAACTCGATCAGTTGGCCGCGTTTCGCCACGGTTTCTCCTGACGGCTTCAAGAAACAAGTTCGTCTATGAAAGGAGACGATCATGTCCGTACTTCACAAAAGCATGGCGGCGGGCTTGATGGCGTTGACTTTGACTGGCACCTCCCTCATTCCGGCAACGCCGGCGGACGCCCGTTCGCGACGCGATGCCTTTTGGGGCGGTGTTGCGGCCGGAGCAATCGGCGGCATCCTGCTCTCGCAGGCTGCGCGTCCCTACCCTGGCTACGGCTATTATTATCCCGGACCTTACTATGGAGCCGACTCCGGACCTTATTACGGAGCCTACTATAGACCGTACTACAGGCCTTACTACAGGCCGTATCCGGTCTATCGGAGCTACTACCGGCCTTACTATCGCTCCTACTATCGGCCTTACCCGGCCTATTACCGCAATTATGGATATTGCGGTGTGGAGCGGCGCTACGATCACCGAGCGGACGTATGGGTCAGAGTTCGGGTCTGCCCCGGCTATTAAGGAACATGAGTGCGGCACGCCGCCGCTCGTTCAGGCGGCGGCGCAGCACCTTTCTCTCGGTCGTCTCTTGACTTTCAACCTGAACTAGACCAAATGCAGGCCAGCTTTCACCTTCCGGCCGCCGCGTGAGCTGCCCCTGCGAAAAAAGACAAACGCAAGAAGAAGGATAAAAGCGCATTTCATAGAATGCCGCGATCCCAAGTGCGGCCAGAAGCGCTGGAAAGTTTTTCCAACAAACAAGTTCCCACTTCACGCGGGGTTCTTGACGCCAGAATGATACCGGACCGCATGGTGTGATCCGGCACATCGTTTCGGCGCCCCGAAAGGTTATGACTTGACTAATTTTGAATCGCTTGGTGTCTCCAAGCCGATCGTCGCCACGCTTTTTCAGCTCGGCATTGAAACGCCAACGCCCATTCAGGCGCAGGCAATCCCTCTTCTCCTCGAAGGCCGCGATCTGATCGGCCTCGCCCAGACCGGCACTGGCAAGACGGCTGCCTTCGGCCTGCCGCTCATTGAAAAACTGCTCGCCGATGACAAGCGTCCCGACAACCGCACGACGCGTACGCTCATCCTCGCTCCGACCCGCGAGCTGGTGAACCAGATCGCCGAGAACCTCAAGAACTTCGTCCGCAAATCGGCGCTGCGCATCAATGTCGTTGTCGGGGGCGTCTCCATCAACAAGCAGCAGCTGCAGCTCGAACGCGGCACCGACATTCTCGTCGCGACACCCGGCCGCCTCCTCGACCTCGTCAACCGCCGCGCCATCACGCTGACGACGGTGCGCTATCTCGTGCTCGACGAAGCCGACCAGATGCTCGATCTCGGCTTCGTGCATGATCTGCGCAAGATCGCCAAGCTCGTTCCGAAGCGCCGCCAGACGATGCTCTTTTCTGCAACCATGCCAAAGGCGATCGCCGATCTTGCGGGCGAATACCTGACCGATCCGATCAAAGTGGAAGTGACGCCCCCCGGCAAGGCTGCGGACAAGGTTGAACAGTACGTCCACTTCGTCGGCGGCAAGAATGACAAGACGGAACTGCTGAAGAAGTCGCTTTCAGAAAATCCGGATGGCCGCGCGATCGTGTTCCTGCGCACCAAGCACGGCGCCGAAAAGCTGATGAAGCATCTCGATCACGTCGGCTATTCGGTCGCGTCCATCCACGGCAACAAGAGCCAGGGCCAGCGCGAGCGCGCCCTGAAATCATTCCGTGACGGCGGCATCAAGACTCTGATCGCAACCGACGTTGCCGCCCGCGGCATCGATATTCCGGCTGTCAGCCATGTGTTCAACTACGATCTGCCGGAAGTGCCGGATGCCTATGTGCACCGCATCGGCCGCACGGCTCGCGCCGGCCGCGACGGCATCGCTATCGCCTTCTGCGCGCCGGATGAGGCACGCCTGCTGCGCGATATCGAAAGGCTGATGGGCATCGAGATCATCGTTGCCAGCGGCGAACCGCCGGCAGACATGCGCGCGGCTCCGCGCCGCGGCAACGGCAACGGCAACAACCGCAATCGCGGCGGCCAGGGCCGTGGTGGCGAAGGTCGCGGCGATGGCCGTCCGGGTGAACAGCGCTCCGGCAATCGCCAGGACCGCCGTCCGCGCCGCGAAGGCGAAGCAGGCGAGGTCCGCGCGAACAACGAGGAACGCCGCGAGCGCCGTCCGCGTCCCGAGCGCCAGACTGCCCGCAACGAGGACTTCCGCGGCCAGCGCCGCGGTGAAGCGACACCCCAGGGACCGGACAACGATCTCGTATCGACCTCGGATTTCCGACCGGCCAAGAAGCCGCAACAGCGCCCGCACGGCAGCGCCGATGCGAACCGCCATCATCCCGGCGGCGCCCGTAACGCGCACGGTCGCCCTGGCCGCAAGCATGGTGAGGATCGCGGCCAGCAGGCTCACGGTGAGCACCGTCAGGACGGCTCTGGCGGCATACGTCGCAAAGGCCCCCGCAACGGCGGCGGCCAGCGTCGCGAACAGGCTTGAATGCAGAACTGAACGAGGCCGGGTATCTTCCGGCCTTTTTTTGCTTTAAGCATAGGTGAACGGCTTACCCCGGCGAGACGGTCTAAAAGGACTGCGCGCCGGGAACATGTGAATACTATCGCAATCCGCATTGCTATTTTCCGGGCATATCTGCCGATCTTAGCAGTTCCGTTTGCATGCCAGCGCCTCGCGACACTGGCCCTCATTGAGTGCATTCAACGACAGACTGCCTATTCAATAAGAGAGATAGACCTTGCGATCACCCGTAGCGTCCGGCAGCCGCCGCTTTCAGCTCATTCTGCTCAAGCCGTCGCACTATGACGACGACGGCTATGTGATCCGCTGGTGGCGGGCCATGATCCCTTCGAACTCGCTGGCGGCTCTATTTGGCATTGCAGCAGACTGCGCGGAGCGCGAAATCCTCGGCCCCGGCGTCGGCATCGACATCAAGGTGATCGACGAAACCAATACCCGCGTGCATATTCCGGAACTGCTCGCGCTGCTGAAGCAGCACGGTAATTTCGGCATGGTCGCGCTGGTCGGCGTTCAGTCGAACCAGTATCCGCGGGCGCTCGACATTGCCCGGCCGTTTCGCGCGGCCGGCATTCCCGTCTCGATGGGCGGCTTTCACGTTTCCGGTTGTCTTTCGATGCTCGACGGCAAGGCGGTCGAACTCGACGCCTGCCGGGAGATGGGCATTTCGATGTTCGCCGGCGAGGCCGAAGGCAGGCTCGACAAGGTCTTGCAGGACGCGGCCTATGGCGAGCTCGAGCCGGTCTACAATTTCATGAACGACCTTCCGGGCATCGGCGGCACGCCTGTGCCCTTCCTGCCCAAAAAGAATGTCGAACACACGCTCGGGCTAAGCAGCAGCTTCGATGCCGGCCGCGGCTGCCCCTACCAATGCTCGTTCTGCACGATCATCAATGTGCAGGGCCGCAAATCCCGTTTCCGCTCCACCGACGATATCGAAAAGCTGGTGCGGATGAACTGGGCGCAGGGCATCCACAAATTTTTCATCACCGACGACAACTTCGCCCGCAACAAGCACTGGGAAGCGATCTTCGACCGGCTGATTGAACTGAAGGAAAGGCATGGCATCCCGCTCGGCCTAATGATCCAGGTCGATACGCTCTGTCACAAGATCCCGAACTTCATCGAAAAGGCAAAACGCGCCGGCGTCACGCGGGTCTTCATCGGCCTGGAGAACGTCAATCCGGACAACCTGACGGCTGCCAAGAAGAACCAGAACAAGATCACCGAATACCGGAAGATGCTGCTCGCCTGGAAAGCGCAGGGCATCATGACGCTCGCCGGTTACATCCTCGGTTTTCCGTCCGACACGCCGGAAACCATTCGCCGCGACATCAAGATCATTCAGCACGAGCTGCCGCTCGATGTCATCGAGTTCTTCGTCCTGACGCCGCTGCCGGGCTCGGAGGATCACCAGACGCTCTGGCGCAAGGGCATCCCGATGGACACCGACCTCAATACCTATGACGTCGAACATGTCTGCACTGCGCACGAGAAGATGAGCAGACAGGAATGGGAGAGCATCTATCACGAGGCCTGGTCGCTTTACTATTCGCCGGAGCATGTGAAGACATTGCTGCGCCGGGCCGTTGCGAGCGGCTTGCCGCTTGCAAGCCTCGTCAAGGTGCTGGTGTCCTTTGCAACAACGGTACCGCTCGAAAAGGTGCATCCCCTGCAAAGCGGTGTTCTGCGGCTGAAGCACCCCTCAGAACGGCGGCCCGGACTGCCGCAGCAGCATCCCCTCGTCTTCTGGCCGCAATTCGTGTGGGAAACCGTTGCCAAGCACGTCTCGTTGGCGGGCTCCATCCTGCGCATGAGCGCGACTGCGTTCCTCATCAAAAGAAATCCGGCATCAAAAAACTACATGGACCAGGCGCTGACGCCGGTTGATGACGGCGAGGAAGAGAAGCTCGATCTGTTCACCAAGACAGCCGGCGGGACCGCGGCCGTCACGCATGTGCGGAAAATCGCGCAGTTGACCCATGCCAACCATCAGGCTTGATCAAGCCTCAGCCATCCGGGCGCTTTTCCGGTTCGTCAGATAGACGCCGGTGACGACCACGATCGTTCCGATGATCAGCGGCACGGTCAGCGGTTCGCCGAAAGCGATGAAGGCCTCGATCGCGACCGTCGGCGGCATCAGGTAGATCAGCGATGCGGCGCGCGAGACCTGGCCGCGGCGGATCAGATAAAGAAGCAGCCCGATCCCGCCCATCGACAGGCCGAAGACCGACCAGATCAGCGCGCCGAAAGCCTCTGGCGTTGCGTCGAAATGCAGGCGCTCGAAGGCGAGCGCGAGCGGCAGGGTGACGATAAGCGCCCCCACATATTGCATCGTCGCGATCGTCTTGAGATCACCGGTCTGCAAGTGTTTCTTCTGGTAGATCGTGCCGTATGTGACGGAGACCATGGCGATGAGGTTGATCGCGAGCGGCACCGCGGCTTGAACGAGGCTCGCGGAGGCTGAATCAAAAAGTTTCGGGGAAACGGCGATCGCTATGCCGAAGAAGCCGAGGAGAAGTCCGAACTTCTGGGTGGGCTGCAGGCGTTCGCCGATCAGGAAGGGCGCCACCATCGCCGTCAGCAACGGCTGCAGCGCGGCGATGATGCCGGAAACGCCAGCCGCAACGCCATTGGCAATCGCCCACCACAGGCCGGCAAGATAGAATCCGTGCAGAAAGAAACCGGAATAGATCGCGCGCAGAACTGTCGCGCGATCCGGCCATTTCGTCTTCAGCACCCAGCAGAGACCGAAAAACGCGAGCGCCGAAAGCGCATAACGGATGCCGAGGAAGGTGAAGGGCTCCGAATGCCGTGCCGCATATTTCGCGACGACCCAGCCGGTGGACCAAAGCAGGACAAAAATGGCGGGAGCGAAACGATCAAGGGGCATGGAAGCTCGGGGCAAAGCGGTATCGGCCGCTGATAGCCTCCAAGCGCTTTCTCGTCAAAGGCGAAGCATTGATACTTATTTCAAGTTTCGCTGATGATTGGCGCGAAAACCGAAATGACCGGGCGTCTGCCCGGCCATCTCATGCGCGGCTTGCGGCCGGGAGTTGCCGTCAGCCGATCTTGATGAGCTTGCCTTCCTTGACAGACTGGACCGCCGCATCGGCGAGCGCCAGCGCGGCAAGGCCGTCGGCGCCGGAGGGCGAAATCGTTGCGTCCTTCTCGACCGCGGCGATGAAGCTTGCGATCTCATTGGCGTAGGCTTCCGTGTAACGGGTCATGAAGAAGTCGTGCAGCGGCGGGCGCGTGTAGCCGTCACCGTTGGCGACTTCGATCGAGAACGGACGCTGATTCTCGGCTGCAACCATGCCCTTCGAACCGTGCACTTCGATACGCTGGTCGTAGCCGTAGGTGGCACGGCGGGAGTTGGAGATGATCGCCTGCTTGCCGGACTTCGTCTGCAGGATGACCGAAACGCTGTCGTAGTCGCCGGCCTCGCCGATCGCCTTGTCGACAAGGACCGCGGCCGTTGCGGTTACCGAGACCGGCTCCTCGCCAAGCAGGAAACGGGCCATGTCGAAGTCGTGGATCGTCATGTCGCGGAAGATGCCGCCAGAACGCTTGATGTAGTCGACCGGCGGGGCCCCCGGATCGCGCGAGGTGATGGTCACCATCTCGACCTCGCCGATGCGGCCGTCGTCGATTGTCTTGCGCACGGCCATGAAATGCGGGTCGAAGCGGCGATTGAAACCGACCATCAGCTTCGCCTTGGTCTCATCGACAACCTTGATGCAGGCCTTGACACGGGCAACGTCGAGATCGATCGGCTTTTCGCAGAAGATCGCCTTGCCGGCCCGCGCGAAGCGCTCGATCAGATCCGCGTGAGTATCGGTCGGCGTGCAGATGACGACGGCGTCGATATCCTTGGCGGCCTCGATCGCCTCGATCGTACGGAGCTCGCAGCCATAAGCGGAAGCGATCGCTTCAGCCGCCTGCGGAAGCGCGTCGGCGACAGCGACGAGCTTCGCATTCGCGTCGCCGCTCACGGCTTTCGCGTGAACCTTGCCGATGCGGCCGGCGCCGAGAAGACCAAATCTGACTGTCATGAGAACCTCCCTAAAATTCGGAACAAATAAACCGAATTGTGACAATTGTGGAATTTTCATTCCATCTTCTATTCGAGCAGTCAAGCCCGTTGCCCTTTCACATTCTCGAAATCCATCCTAAAGACAAGTGATCGAAATATGACCGGGGAACACATGCAGCTGATCGATCCAAACCATCCGGCCTACCGCCGCGTCTGGGTGCGGGCGTTGATCGTGGGCCTGTGCCTGGGCTGGGCGGCGCTGGAGTTCATTACTGGCGACCCGTTCTGGGGCGTGCTGTCGGCCGGCGCCGGCGTCTATGCTTTTTACATGCTCTTCTGGACTTTCAAGCCGCAGCCACCCGCCGAAGCCGCCGAGGCTCCCAAACCGGAAGAGACGGACCCCGAATAATCAGCGGCTGCGACGTCGCACGGCTTCATCGATCAGCAGGTTCGCGAGCATCATTCGCTTCGTTGCATTCTCCCGGAATGCAGGCGCGACGCGATCGGGATGGTTCGACTTGGCAAAGGCACGGCGCTTTTCGTTCAGCGTCTGCAGCGTATCGGCGGCTGTGATGGAGAGCTCCGCAGCGATTTCGGCAGGCGCAGTGCGCGCAAGATGGTCCGGCATGACGGGTTCCGGCTCAGGCTCAGCAACGGGCTGCGGCTGGATTTCCTGGTCTGCCGCGGCAACGGGCGTCTCCAGTTCCAGAATATCGAGATAGGCTTGGCCGGCCCGTTGCGACGCCGCTGATACGCCCTCCATGACGTCGAAGGCGAGACCGGTGCTGAAGCCATGGATGCGATGCGCGACGGACGCCTCTGCCTCGTCTTCGCTCGCCTCCTCCGCTTTCAGCCGCTCCAGAACGGATTGAAAAACCGATTGCCCGAACAACATGCCCCTTCCCTTCGAAGCGGTGCATTAAACACCGCCAGCATGGCGCCGGGCTTGCGCTCATCCTCCCTGCTTCCGGCTTTCTTCGAGGATGAGGTCGTAGAGAAGCCGCGCGCTCGGAGGCAGGGCGCGCTCGCGTGCGGTGATTAGGCTGTAGGGTTTTACGTCGATCTTGAAATCGGTCGGCAGCACGCGCACGTCGGATGCCTTCGCATCCTGGCCGGCGAGAAACTGGGCAACATCCAGCGCCACGGGCGCGATCGCGTCCGTCTCGCAGATGATCGCGCAGGTGAGCAGCAAGGAAGACGTATTGACGATATTTTCCGGCAGCGGCACGCCCGCCGCCAGAAAGATATCCTCCAGCGTCCGCCGAAGCAGCGTGCCCGGCGGCTGGAAGACCCACCCGTAACCATGGAGATCGGCGAGGCTGCTCGCATTCTTCTTGAGGAGCGGATGGTCCCTGCGCACGATCAGACAGGCTTTTTCGATGCCGATCTCGCGCACTTCGAAGAGTCGCGGATTAACGTCGTCGGGAATGCGGCCGATGATGAAATCGTGCCTGGCGGCGAGCAATTCCCGCGCGAGAACGTTGCTGGTCTCCACTTCTATGTTGATCTCGATGCCCGGAAACGCCTTGCGAACCTTGTCGATGGCGGGAACAACCAGGCTCATGGCCGGCGCTGTGACCGCGCCGATGAAGACGGAACCGCCCTTGCCGCTCTTCAATTCGCTGATCTCGCGGCTGGCCTCGCGCAGTTCCAGCAGAATTTTTCGTGCACGCTTGGCGAGTGCCTGTCCGAAAGTCGTCAGCACGACACCGCGGGCGATTCGTTCGTAAAGCGGCGTCTTCACGATCGATTCCATCTCAGCGAGCATTCTGGAGGCGGCAGGCTGGGAAATATTCAGGATCTCCGCTGCCGCGGAAATCTGCCCGCTATCTTCGATTGCGACGATCATGCGCAGGTGATTCAGCTTCAAGCCCGCACGCAGAAAGGCATCATCGCCAAAATTATCGCTGTGGATATCGATTCGATCCTCGGAAATCGACCCGGAAACAATCGCCATGGTTGCAGCCTCCCATCTGCCTTCCATCAAAAGTAATACTTTTTAACGATATACCAAATTTGTTATGCACTTTACCACTTATTCTATTTGACAGTTATAAGATTCCATACGAGTTTGCGGCCGTGTGCTGGTTGGCACTCAACACGTGTGAGATCGTGGAGGAGACCTACTTCGTTTCTCACCATCTGAAGTAACTATCCAATCTACGGAACCTGCCACAGTTTCGTGGCGGGCGAATTTTCGTCCGCCGTCTATTAACAAGGGAGAGAGAAATGAAATCCATTATCTCATTGATGGCTGCGGCCGCCTTCGGCGTCGCTTCATTCGTTATGCCGGCACTGGCGCAGGACAAGGGGACCGTCGGCATCGCAATGCCCACGAAGTCTTCCGCTCGCTGGATCGATGACGGCAACAACATCGTCAAGCAGCTTGAGGCAGCGGGCTACGGCACCGACCTGCAGTATGCAGACGACGACATTCCGAACCAGCTGTCTCAGATCGAGAACATGGTCACCAAGGGCGTCAAGGTTCTCGTCATCGCCGCCATCGACGGCACGACGCTTTCCGACGTTCTCCAGAAGGCTCATGACGCCGGCATCAAGGTCATCGCCTACGACCGCCTGATCCGCGACTCGGCCAACGTCGACTACTATGCAACGTTCGACAACTTCCAGGTTGGCGTTCTGCAGGCAACCTCCATCGTTGACGCCCTCGGCCTCAAGGATGGCAAGGGTCCGTTCAACATCGAACTCTTCGGCGGTTCGCCGGACGACAACAACGCCTTCTTCTTCTACGACGGCGCAATGTCTGTCCTGCAGCCCTACATCGACAGCGGCAAGCTCGTCGTGAAGTCTGGCCAGACCGGCATGGACAAGGTCGGCACGCTGCGTTGGGACGCGGCAACGGCCCAGGCCCGCATGGACAACCTGCTCTCGGCTAACTACACCGACGCCAAGGTCGACGCCGTCCTGTCTCCGTACGACGGTCTCTCCATCGGCATCATCTCGTCGCTGAAGGGCGTCGGCTACGGCACCCCGGATCAGCCGCTCCCGGTCGTTTCCGGCCAGGACGCTGAAGTTCCGTCCGTGAAGTCGATCATTGCTGGCGAACAGCACTCGACAGTCTTCAAGGATACGCGCGAACTCGCCAAGGTTACCGTTGCAATGGTTGACGCTGTCATGTCCGGCAAGGAGCCGGAAGTCAACGACACGAAGACCTACGACAACGGCGTCAAGGTTGTTCCGTCCTACCTGTTGAAGCCGGTAGCGGTCGACAAGACCAACTACGAGAAGGTTCTCGTCGAAGGCGGTTACTACACGGCTGACCAGCTGAAGTAATTGTACCAAGTTGGCCGGAATCCGCTGGTTGCGGGTTCCGGTCTTCACTTTTATGATCGTCGCGCCGTATTTCCGGCTGCTGGCGTTGGATTTTGACTATGGACAATACAATCCTCGAAATGCGGAACATCACCAAGACGTTCCCGGGCGTAAAAGCGCTTGAGAACGTGAACCTCAAGGTTCGTCAGGGTGAAATTCACGCATTGGTGGGCGAGAACGGGGCCGGAAAATCGACCCTCATGAAAGTTCTCTCCGGCGTTTACCCGGTCGGCACTTACGATGGCGAGATCGTCTACGAAGGCGAAGTCCGCAACTTCAAGGTCCTGAAGGACTCGGAAGAAATCGGCATCGTCATCATCCATCAGGAGCTGGCGCTCGTGCCGCTTCTGTCGATTGGCGAGAATATCTTCCTCGGCAACGAGAATGCCAAGAGCGGCATCATCAGCTGGCAGGAAACGTTCAACCGCACGCGGCAGCTGCTCGCAAAAGTCGGCCTGCGCGAATCCCCGGACACGCTTGTCACCGACATCGGCGTCGGCAAGCAGCAACTCGTCGAGATCGCCAAGGCGCTGTCGAAAAGCGTGAAGCTCCTGATCCTCGACGAACCGACGGCATCGCTCAACGAAAGCGACTCAGATGCGCTGCTGAACCTGCTGATCGAGTTCCGCAACCAGGGCCTCACCTCGATCATCATCACCCACAAGCTGAACGAAGTGCGCAAGGTTGCCGACCAGATCACGGTTCTGCGCGACGGCATGACGGTCAAGACGATGGACTGTCACACCGAAGAAATCAGCGAAGATATCATCATCAAGAACATGGTGGGCCGCGAGCTTGCCGATCGTTATCCGCCGCGCTCCGTGCCGATCGGCGAAACGATCCTCGAAGTCAAGAACTGGAACGCCTATCACCAGCATCACCGCGACCGGCAGGTGCTGCACAATGTCAACATCAGCGTCCGCAAGGGCGAAGTCGTCGGCATCGCCGGCCTGATGGGTGCCGGCCGCACTGAATTCGCCATGAGCGTCTTCGGAAAGTCCTACGGCCACAAGGTCAGCGGCGAAGTGCTGATGCATGGCAAGCAGGTCGATGTCAGCACCGTCCGCAAAGCGATCGACGCCGGTCTCGCCTATGTGACCGAGGACCGCAAGCATCTCGGCCTCGTGCTCGGCGAGAACATCGTTCACAACACCACGCTCGCCAATCTAGCCGGGGTGTCGAACGCGACGATCATCGACAGCATCAGGGAATCCAAGGTCGCATCAGACTACCGCTCAAAGCTGCGCATCCGCAGTTCCAGCATCTTCCAGGAAGCGGTCAATCTTTCGGGCGGCAACCAGCAGAAGGTCGTGCTGTCCAAGTGGCTGTTCTCCGATCCCGATGTCCTGATCCTCGACGAACCCACCCGCGGTATCGACGTCGGTGCAAAATACGAAATCTATACTATCATCAACCAGCTCGCCGCCGACGGCAAAGGCGTTCTGATGATCTCATCGGAAATGCCGGAACTGCTTGGCACGTGCGACCGCATCTATGTCATGAATGAAGGACGTATCGTTGCGGAACTGCCAAAGGGAGAGGCGAGCCAAGAAACCATCATGCGCGCTATCATGCGCTCAGGGGAGAAGAAACAATGACTCCGGTCAACCCTCCAGCAGCCGAAGAAAGCAACGTCGTTTCCGTTGCCGACTATATCCGTGGCAATATCCGTGAATACGGCATGCTCATTGCGCTCGTCGCGATCATGGTTTTCTTTCAATTCTACACCGGCGGCATTCTCTTCAAGCCGGTGAACCTGACGAACCTCGTTCTGCAGAACTCGTTCATCGTCATCATGGCGCTCGGGATGCTGCTCGTCATTGTGGCCGGCCATATCGATCTGTCCGTCGGCTCGATTGTCGCCTTCGTCGGCGCCCTCGCCGCGATGATGATGGTCACGTGGCAGATGAATTTCGTCGTGGCGGGCATTCTGTGCCTGATCATCGGCGGCATCATCGGTGCCGCACAAGGCTACTGGATCGCCTATCACCGCATCCCGTCCTTCATCGTCACGCTTGCCGGCATGCTGGTCTTCCGCGGCCTGACGCTCTTCGTACTCGGGGGCAAAAACATCGGCCCGTTCCCGAAGGATTTCCAGATCATCAGCACCGGCTTCCTGCCGGGCAGCATGATCGACATCGCCGGAACGCCGGTGCAGTCCACGTCGCTGATCCTG
The DNA here is from genome assembly GCF_000419765.1 of Rhizobium mongolense USDA 1844. Taxonomy (GTDB): domain Bacteria; phylum Pseudomonadota; class Alphaproteobacteria; order Rhizobiales; family Rhizobiaceae; genus Rhizobium; species Rhizobium mongolense. Next base: position 71,015 of record NZ_ATTQ01000013.1, read on the forward strand.
ACACTCATTATTCCGGTCGTGCTGTTCTACCTTGCCTGGCGCCGCCGCAAGGTCAATGAGAGCCACGGCATCGATGTCGAGCCGATGGGCTTCTTTATCGCCCAGAACGCCGTCGTTTCCCTGGCGATCCTCTTCCTCGGCTATCAGCTTTCGACCTACAGAGGCCTGCCGAACGTTCTCGTCGTCATGCTCGTGCTGATCGCAGCCTATGCATTTGTCACGCGCCGCACGACGATCGGCCGCCGCATCTATGCGATGGGCGGCAACGAAAAGGCCACAAAGCTCTCCGGTATCAACACCGAGCGCCTGAGCTTCTACACCTTCGTCAACATGGGCGTCCTTGCCGGTCTCGCAGGCATGATCGTGGCGGCTCGCCTGAACTCGGCAACGCCGAAGGCGGGCGTGGGCTTCGAGCTCGACGTCATCGCGGCGTGCTTCATCGGCGGCGCTTCGGCCTCCGGCGGTGTCGGCAAGATCACCGGTGCCGTCATTGGCGCGTTCATCATGGGCGTCATGAACAACGGCATGTCGATCGTCGGCCTCGGTATCGACTTCCAGCAGATGGTGAAGGGCCTCGTGCTTTTGGCCGCCGTCTTCTTCGACGTTTATAACAAGAATAAGGGCTAAGCGCTCCGGCGCCAGTCCAGGCATTTGCAGTCATGAGAAAGACCAGGCCCGGCTCCCACGGGAGTCGGAGAGGCGGAGCTTGTCCGCACCCAGCTAAAGAGGATGAAAGCCGTGCTTATTTCGCAGATCAAGGGTTCGAACGGAGAGATCATCGTCGCCGTGCGTGAGCCGGGCGGTGCAGCGAAAGCCGTGAAGAATGCAGGCAGCGTTTACGCGCTGGCAATGGAAGCTGCAGACGCCGGCAAGTCGCTCGTTTCCATCATCGAGGCGCGTGGCTATGGCGATGCCGTCGATCTGGAAAAGGCCTATGCCGAGGGTAAATTCCTCCCGCCGATCACGCATCCGGATGCTGCTCACCTGCATCTGACGGGTACGGGCCTTACGCACCTTGGCTCGGCGGCGACCCGCGATTCCATGCACAAGAAGACCACCGAGGCCGCGGAAGAAACGCTCACGGACTCGATGAAGATGTTCAAGATGGGCATCGAGAACGGCAAGCCGAAGGCCGGAGAAAAGGGCGTCCAGCCCGAATGGTTTTACAAGGGCAACGGCTACGGCGCTGCAGCACCCGGCGCTCCCCTCGTCTCCCCTTCCTTCGCGCTTGACGGCGGCGAAGAGCCGGAAATGGCCGGCATCTACGTGATTGCCAAGGACGGTACCCCGTTCCGCATCGGCTTTGCGCTCTCCAACGAATTTTCCGACCACGTCACCGAGCGGATCAACTATCTCTATCTCGCCCACTCCAAGCTGCGTCCAGCAAGCTTCGGTCCGGAAATCCGCATCGGCGTTGCCCCGGAAGACATTCGCGGCACCTCGCGCATCAAGCGCGGCGACAAGGTGATCTTCGAAAAGCCGTTCCTCTCCGGTGAGGCGAACATGTCGCACACTTTCGCGAACCTTGAATATCACCACTTCAAGTATGGCCTCTTCCGCGTCCCGGGCGACGTTCACGTCCACATGTTCGGCACGGCGACGCTCTCCTTCGCAGATGGCGTCAAGACGGAAGAAGGCGATGTTTTCGAAATCGAGGTTGCCGAATTCGGCCTGCCGCTGCGCAATCCGCTGAAGGTTGCCGCCGAGGAAAATATCGCTGTGAAGCAGCTTTGAATTTTGCGCTGGGCTGGCCGCGATCTGCGGCCGGACCACTTTGTAAAGGGTAAAGGAGGCTCGTTCAGCCCATGACCATTTATCAAAACCTGATCGCCGGCGAATGGACCGGCGCCGAGGCCGTCGAAAACATCAATCCGTCGGATACGAAGGAGGTCGTCGGCCTCTACGCGAGCGGCTCCGCCGCCGACACCAGGAACGCGATCGCCGCCGCCAAGGCCGCCTTCCCGGCCTGGTCGCGTTCCGGCATCTGGGAACGCCACGTCATCCTGAAGAAGGCCGGCGACGAGATCATGGCGCGCAAGGACGAACTCGGCGCGCTGCTTGCCCGCGAAGAAGGCAAGACACTGCCCGAAGCCATCGGCGAGACGATCCGCGCCTCGCAGATCTTCGAATTCTTCGCAGGAGAAGCGCTGCGCCTGGCCGGCGAGGTCGTGCCCTCCGTGCGTCCGAACATCGGCGTCGAGATCACCCGCGAGCCACTCGGCGTCATCGGCATCATCACGCCCTGGAACTTCCCGATCGCGATCCCCGCCTGGAAGATCGCCCCGGCGCTCTGCTACGGCAACACCATCGTCTTCAAGCCGGCCGAACTCGTGCCTGGCTGCTCCTGGGCGATCGTCGACATCCTCAACCGTGCAGGCCTGCCGAAGGGCGTGCTGAACCTCGTCATGGGCAAGGGCTCGATCGTCGGCCAGACGATGCTCGACAGCCCCGACCTTGCCGGCATCACCTTTACCGGCTCCGTCGGCACCGGCAAGCGGGTCGCGGTGTCCTCGATCGAGCATCATCGCAAGATTCAGCTCGAAATGGGTGGCAAGAACCCGATGGTCGTCCTTGATGACGCAGATCTTTCCGTCGCCGTCGAAGCAGCGGCCAACTCGGCCTTCTTTTCGACCGGCCAGCGCTGCACGGCATCGTCTCGCCTGATCGTGACGGAAGGCATCCACGACAGGTTCGTGGCGGCCATGACCGAGAAGCTGAAGACCCTGAACGTCGATCACGCGCTGAAGACCGGCACGCATATCGGCCCGGTCGTCGACGAGCGACAGCTCAAGACCGACACCGATTACATCGAGATCGGCAAAAAGGAAGGCGCCAAGCTTGCCTTCGGCGGCGAACTGATTTCGCGTGACACACCCGGCTTCTACCTGCAGCCGACGCTGTTCACCGAAGCGACCAACCAGATGCGCATTTCCCGCGAGGAAATCTTCGGACCTGTGGCATCGGTCATCCGCGTCAAGGATTACGAGGAGGCGCTGGCTGTCGCCAACGACACGCCGTTCGGCCTGTCGTCGGGCATCGCGACCACCAGCCTCAAGCACGCGACGCACTTCAAGCGCAATGCCGAAGCCGGCATGGTCATGGTCAACCTGCCGACCGCCGGCGTCGACTTCCATGTTCCCTTCGGCGGACGCAAGGGCTCGTCCTACGGCTCGCGCGAGCAGGGCAAATACGCCGCCGAATTCTTCACAACCGTCAAGACCGCCTACACCTTGGCGTAACGACATCATCGGCTTGCGGGTCGCGCGAGGCGACCTGGAAGCCGTGAAGGATAGAGACTATGAAAAAGAAAGCTGAATGGCCGCGTAAGCTGCGGTCGCAGGAATGGTACGGCGGCACGAGCCGAGACGTCATCTATCACCGCGGCTGGCTGAAGAACCAAGGGCATCCGCACGACCTGTTCGACGGACGGCCGGTTATCGGAATCCTCAACACCTGGTCGGATCTGACGCCGTGCAACGGTCATTTGCGAGAGCTCGCCGAGAAGGTGAAGGCGGGCGTATGGGAGGCAGGCGGCTTCCCGGTCGAGGTACCGGTATTCTCGGCATCTGAAAACACCTTTCGCCCAACCGCAATGATGTATCGCAACCTTGCCGCGCTCGCGGTGGAGGAGGCGATCCGCGGCCAGCCCATCGATGGCTGTGTGCTGATGGTCGGCTGCGACAAGACCACGCCGTCGCTTCTCATGGGCGCAGCTTCCTGCGACTTGCCCTCGATCGTCGTCACAGGCGGGCCGATGCTGAACGGCTATTTCCGCGGTGAACGCGTCGGCTCAGGCACGCATCTGTGGAAGTTTTCCGAAATGGTGAAGGCTGGCGAGATGACCCAGGCCGAGTTCCTCGAGGCGGAAGCCTCGATGAGCCGTTCGTCGGGGACCTGCAACACCATGGGCACCGCCTCCACCATGGCTTCCATGGCCGAGGCGCTCGGCATGGCGCTTTCCGGCAACGCCGCGATCCCGGCGGTCGATTCCCGCCGCAAGGTCATGGCGCAGCTCACCGGCCGACGTATCGTTCAAATGGTTAAGGACGATCTGAAGCCCTCCGACATCATGACGAAAGAGGCCTTCGAGAACGCCATCCGCACCAATGCGGCTATCGGCGGTTCGACCAACGCCGTCATCCACCTGCTCGCCATGGCCGGCCGGGTCGGCGTCGATCTTTCGCTGGACGATTGGGATCGATGCGGACGCGAGGTCCCGACCATTGTCAACCTGATGCCGTCGGGCAAGTACCTTATGGAGGAGTTCTTCTATGCCGGCGGCCTGCCGGTGGTGCTGAAGCGCCTCGGCGAGGCGGGCCTCCTGCACAAGGATGCGCTGACGGTATCCGGCGAAACCATGTGGGATGAGGTCAAGGACGTCGTCAACTGGAACGAGGATGTGATCCTGCCTGCCGAAAAGGCGCTGACCTCTTCGGGCGGCATCGTCGTGCTGCGCGGCAATCTGGCGCCGAAGGGCGCGGTGCTGAAGCCTTCGGCCGCCTCCCCGCACCTGATGGTGCACCGAGGCAGGGCGGTCGTGTTCGAGGACATCGACGACTACAAGGCCAAGATCAACGACGACAGCCTCGACATCGACGAAACCTGCGTCATGGTCATGAAGAACTGTGGACCAAAGGGCTATCCGGGCATGGCCGAGGTCGGCAACATGGGCCTGCCACCCAAGGTGCTCAAGAAGGGCATCACCGACATGGTGCGCATCTCCGACGCCCGCATGTCCGGAACGGCCTACGGCACCGTCGTGCTGCACACCTCCCCGGAAGCGGCGGTCGGCGGGCCGCTCGCGGTGGTGAAAAACGGCGACATGATCGAGATGGACGTGCCGAACCGTCGTCTGCATCTCGACATTTCTGAGGAAGAGTTGGCCCGGCGGCTCGCCGAATGGCAGCCGAACCATGATCTGCCGACGTCCGGCTATGCCTGGCTGCACCAGCAGCATGTCGAAGGAGCTGATACCGGGGCCGACCTCGACTTCCTCAAGGGATGTCGCGGAAACGCGGTCGGCAAGGACAGCCACTAGCGGAGCGCATCCGAGACCGCAAATCGATGAAGAGGCGGGGGGTCAAGCCCCGCCTTTTTCGTTGGTTGGTTGGAAAGAAAAGGGCTTACAAGCCGATCAACGCCGTGTCGCCGACTGGCATGGCGGCGCCGATCCAGGCCCGCACGCACCATCCAGCTCGAGGTTTTTCGATGAGGATCAGGCCAAGCGCCGCACCGCTTGGGTCAAGCCGCAAATGCCGCTCGAGGGCGGCTATGGCCAGCTCACATCACACGGGTCTTACAGACCGATAAGGGTGCCGACCTCGATTTCTTGGTCGCCCCACGCGGCTCGAAGATCCCGATCGACCCCGCCGCCCTGGTGCCAAACGGTCCCCAGCATCAAAGGGCGGGGCGAAAGTTCTGCCTTTTTCTTGCGACCGGCATTTCTTCCGGAACGTTCTCGCCTCGCCGCCGTTACCGCGGTAGGGAGGGAACCATGCCTGGAGTGCAAAAATTGATTGTGCTCAGTGCCTTCAACAAGGACGAGCACGGTACCCTGATTCCGGCTTTCGAGCCTCGGCAAATGAAGAGGGAAGAAACGGCCGTCTATATCGCCCAGACGCTCGTCAAGGATTATGATGGGGTCGTCGTCTGGTGCAGCGAGAAAAACCATGCCATCGGCGAACATGGCCCGTCGGTGATCCTGTTCCGGTCAGGTCTGGTGCCGGAATTCGAGTAGCCACAGGCTTTTATCGTATCAAAGCTCCGGGGCGGGCGAGGCAGGATGACCGTTTATTCCGTCAGGCACATCACCCATTATTCCTACAAACGGCCTGTTGCCTTTGGCCAGCACCGCGTGCTTTTCCGCCCGCGGGACAGCTTCGACCAGCGCCTTTTGGATGCAACGATGACGATCGATCCGGAACCGGCAGAAATCCGCTGGATACACGACGTCTTCGGGAACTGTATTGCGCTCGTGGATATAGACCGCCCGGCGGATCAGTTGCGCTTCGAGACCAATATTCGCCTCGACCACACGCCGCAGGTGCCGCTCGATCTCGAAATCGATCGAAAGGCGTTGACCTACCCTTTTTCCTACGACGACGAGGAGATGACGGACCTTTCCTGCACGATCACGCGCCACTACGAGGATCCGGGTGGCGCGGTCGCACACTGGGCGCATCAGTTCGTCGGAACAAGCTCGTCGGGCCAGACAGGCCACGTCCTGATGACGCTCTGCTATGCGATCCACGAGAGTTTCGTCTATGCCCGCCGCTCTGAACATGGAACGCAGGCGCCGATCCAGACGCTGATGCTGCGGCAGGGAACTTGCCGCGACTTTGCCCTGCTGATGATGGAAGCGGCGCGTTCGCTTGGCCTCGCCGCCCGTTTCGTCACCGGCTATATCTACGTACCGGATCGCGACGGCTCGACGACGCTTGGCGGCGGCTCGACGCATGCCTGGTGCCAGGTTTACCTCCCGGGCGCCGGCTGGGTGGAATTCGATCCCACGAACGGCATCGTCGGCAACCATGATCTGATCCGCGTCGGCGTTGCGCGCGATCCTCGACAGGCGGTTCCGCTCTGGGGCAGCTATGACGGAGCAGCGGACGATTTCGACGACCTGGTCGTGCAGGTCAATGTCACCACCGAACAATAAAAAATGGCGAAAGGCCCCTACCCTGTGGAACTGAAAGGTTCTCCTGGCGTTCTTTGATGGCCTGCGGGCTTGCTGGACGAAGGAGCTTCCATGAAGATTCGCGCTGGTTTCACGATCGGCTATGAATGTGTGCAGCCAACGCCAATGCTTCTCGTCCTCAATGTCCATCCTTCGCGGCGTCCCGACCTCCTGACGGATCAGGTGCTGTCGTTCAGCCAGCCGATCGTGGCATGGAACTACACGGATAGTTTTGGAAATTCGTGCACGCGCATCGTCGCGCCGCCTGGACTGACCACGATTTCGACCGCGTTCGAGATCTACGACAGCGGCCAGCCGGATGCGGTGCCGCTGGATGCGCCGCAACACGAGATCAAGGACCTGCCAGACGACGTGCTCGTTTTCCTTCTCGGCAGCCGTTACTGCGATACGGACCGGTTGAGCGATTTCGCCTGGGCAACGTTCTCGAACACGGAACCCGGCTGGCCGCGGGTGCAGGCCATTGCCGATTTCGTGCACGGCCATATCGAATTCGACTACCTGAAAGCCGATCTACTGCGTACCGCGCATGGTGGCTATTGCGACAAGACCGGCGTCTGTCGCGACTTCGCGCATCTTGCCATAACGCTCTGCCGCTGCCTGAACATACCAGCGCGCTATTGCACAGGATATCTCGGCGATATCGGCGTGCCGCCCGATCCTGCGCCGATGGATTTCAGTGCCTGGTTCGAAGTTTATCTGGGCGGCCACTGGCATACGGTCGATGCCCGGCACAACGTTCCGCGCATCGGCCGCATACTGATGGGAACCGGCCGCGATGCGACGGATGTGGCCATCTCGACCGCTTTCGGCCCGGCTGTATTGAAGCAGTTCGATGTCGTGACGAAAGAGGTGGCCGGCGATAACGGCGCCATCGCCTAAAACATTTTCACAGTCAGTGGAAATCCCGAGCGGTGAGCGTCAGATTATTTCCACGCCGATTTGCATAGGCTCTGGCGGCTGCTTCCTGGATCGTAGAGCGTGCGGCGTCAAAGGCATTGAGACAGGCAAGCTCCGAAGCGTTCGCCGCAGCGGATTGTCCAAGTGCTGCTGCTTCGACGAGAAATCTGATTTCGAACATGCCGTCGTAGCCGGTAAAGCGTACAGCCTTCCTCGTTTCGTCGAAAGTACGGCTTCTGTTGGGAAAGATAAGCGTCATTCGGTTAGTCCTCCAAATGAGCGCGGTCAGCGCGAAGAGCTGCAGCGATCAGATCGCATTCAAATGTGTGAGCACGCAGTTGCTGATTGAAATCGACGAGCTGTTCCGTGGCCAGCGAGCTCGGTTCTCCCCGCAGTAAAACACCCGCAATATGGGCTTCCTGCGCCGCGATGTGCTTTCTGTCTTCCGCCACGCGCCGGCGGGAAAGCTCCAGATCTTTCGAAGAATAAGCCATAGCTTATTATAGCACGGCTTTAAGCCGAAATCTAAGTAATGCCAAAATGAAAATCTTGCGATCGTCTTTCTGCGAATGGTTTTAAGCCACGTTTGCCATCAGCTTTGGCTTTGCATCTGGCCCTGATCTTCGACCGTGACCATGACCGAGAGTTTCTCGCCCGGCGTGCCGATGCGCATGCCGGAAACCGGGGCTGCGTCGCGGTAGCATAGGCCGGAAGCGACGCGGACGTAGCGGGCGTCGGGGCAGATGTCGTTTGCCGGATCGAAGCCGACCCAGCCGAGGCCAGGAATGTGCGCTTCGCCCCAAGCGTGCGTCGCGGCCTGCTCCGCCTTCCCCTCCATCATCAGGTAGCCGGAGACATAGCGCGTGGGCACCTGCAGTGCGCGAGCCGCCGAAACGAAGATGTGGGCATGATCCTGGCAAACGCCGCTCTTCTTCTCCATCGCCTGTTCGGCGGTCGTGTCCGTGTTGCTGGTTCCCGGCTTGTAGTCGACCGCTTCGTGAATGGCCCCCATCAGCGCGTGCATCAGCGCGAGTTCATTGTCCCCGTTTACGGTCCGTATGAGTTCCCTGATGAGCCTGCCGGGCTTGGTGCGCGGCGTGTCGCGCAGGAACAGCCAAAGCGGGCAAAAGCCTGTATGTGGGCCGGTCACTCCATGGCGATCTTCGGTTTCCACTTCACCCTCGGCGACGATGCGCGTCACCTGCTGTTCGCCTTGCAGCGAGACGAGGTTCACATGGTTGCCGAACTGGTCGTCATACTCCACCTCGGGCTTGGCGCCTTCGACATGCAACGACCAGTTCAAAACGTTCTGACCGAAGGCTGAGGGCGGTGTCAGGCGCAGCCGCTGCAGCGAGAACTGCGACGGCTCGTCGTAGTGGTATTCGGTGACATGGCTAATCTTCAGTCTCATCTCATGCCCCGCTTATACGTAGAACCGATAGCCGTCGGAAATTTCCATGCCCAGCTGGTTGTTGCGATTGACGAAATCCTCAAGGAATTCGTGCAGCCCCTGGTCCATGACGTCCTTGATCTGCCTCGTTTGCAATGATGTCCGGATGGCGTCGGCGGTCTCGTGGGCCGACAGCCGTTCACCGCCATAACTGCTCGATATGTAGCCGAGGTTGCTGACGATCTTTTCGTAACAATAGGCCAGCGACCGCGGCATCTGGCCATTCAAGATCAGGAAGTCGGCGATATTGGCCGCCTTGTACTCCTCATCATAGGCCCAGCTATAGGAACGGTGCGCTGAAACCGAACGCAGGATCGATTCCCACTGCACATTGTCGATCGAGGACCCCACCTGCGAGATGGATGGCAGCAGCACATAGTACTTCACGTCGAGAATGCGGCTCGTATTGTCCGCCCGCTCGATGAAGGTGCCGATGCGCGCGAAGTTATAGAGCTCGTTTCTCAGCATCGAGCCATGAAAGGCCCCGCGGATAAGGCCCGCGCGCCGCTTGATGACATCGATGACCTCGGGCATTTCGGCCGCCTTGAGGCGCTTGGAAAGCAGGGCCTTGAGCTCGATCCAGCATTCGTTGGTCGCCTCCCAGGTCTCGCGCGTCAGGGCCGTGCGAACCATGCGGGCGTTGTTACGGCCGGAATCGATGCACGACATCACGCTCGAAGGGTTCGAATGATCGCGCAGCAGATAGTCGATCGCATCGACCCTGGTGAGTTTGGCGTGCCCTTCGTCGTAGGCTTCGCGGACACCCGCACTCTGCAGCACGCCATCCCAGTCGTCGTCGCCTGTGCCGCTTCGGGTCAGCGACATGCGCAGGCCGGCATCGATAAGACGCGCGATATTCTCGGCGCGCTCGATGTAACGGAACATCCAGTAGAGTCCGTTTGCAGTTCTTCCGAGCATCAATCCTCCAATACCCAAGTGTCTTTGGTACCGCCGCCCTGGCTCGAATTGACGACCAGCGAGCCCTGCTTCAGCGCGACGCGGGTCAAGCCGCCCGGAATGATCTGCACCTTGTCGGAAACCAGCACATAGGGCCGCAGGTCCACATGGCGCGGTGCGATGCCCTTGTTGACGAGGATCGGCACCGTGGAGAGCGACAGCGTCGGCTGGGCGATATAGTTGTTCGGCCGGGCCTTCAGCTTTTCGGCAAAATCGGCCCGCTCCTTCTTCGAGGCCGTCGGGCCGACCAGCATGCCGTAGCCGCCGGAGCCATGCACCTCTTTCACGACGAGTTCTTCGAGGTGTTCCAGCACATATTTCAGGCTGTCGGCCTCCGAGCAGCGCCAGGTCGGCACGTTTTCGAGAAGCGCCTTCCGACCGGTATAGAACTCGACGATCTCCGGCATGTAGGAATAGATCGCCTTGTCGTCGCAGATGCCGGTGCCTGGCGCATTTGCGATGGTGATGTTGCCGGAGCGGTAGACATCCATGATGCCCGGAATGCCGAGGGCGGAATCGGCACGGAACGTCAGTGGATCGAGGAAGTCGTCATCGACGCGGCGATAAAGCACGTCGATCGCCTCATAGCCGCGGGTCGTGCGCATCTTCACCTTGCCGTCGATGACGCGCAGATCCGCCCCCTCGACCAGTTCCACGCCCATCATGTCGGCGAGGAACGAATGCTCGTAATAGGCGGAATTGTAGATGCCGGGCGTCAGCACGGCGACGCGTGGCTTGCCCTTGCAGCCGGGGGGGGCGAGCGAGGCAAGCGATTGGCGTAGCAGATATGGGTAGTCCTCGACGCGCTGGACCTTGTTCTCGTGGAAGAGTTCCGGAAACATCTGCATCATGGTTTCCCGGTTTTCCAGCATATAGCTGACGCCGGACGGCGTGCGGGCATTGTCTTCCAGCACGTAGAACTGATCCTCGCCGGTGCGCACGATGTCGGTGCCGACGATATGCGTATAGACGCCGCCGGGCGGGCGGAAGCCGATCATCTCGGAAAGAAACGTATCGTTCTTCTCGATCAGCTCACGCGGAATGCGGCCGGCGCGGATGATCTCCTGCTTGTGGTAGATGTCGTCGAGGAAGGCATTCAGCGCAATGACGCGCTGCTCGATGCCCTGAGCGAGCTTCCGCCATTCGCGGCCGGAAATGATGCGCGGGATGATGTCGAAGGGAATGAGCTTCTCGGAGGAATCCGCATGTCCGTAAACTGCGAAGGTGATACCGGTTTTCCGGAAGATGTTTTCCGCGTCGCGAGATTTGGCAATCAGATGCGCCCTGTCCTGGGCATTGTACCACTCGAAATATTTCTCATATGGCTGACGGGGATTTTCATCCCCGGTGATCATTTCATCAAATGCCAAAGGTGTGGCTCCCCTTCTTTTTGTTCATTTGAATACAATGCAAAAGGCAATGCAAGAACCATGCACAGTTCGAAGAGAAGATTCCTATAATCGCTCTCGGCGCCAAAAACAGCCGAAAAACCGGGCATTTAGGCGGCTGCATCGCGAGGGCCTGGACGGCCGGTCGAGCGAGCACGACCAAAAAGTGGGCATGTGATTATTTTCCGCCCGCCCCGTCGAGGCAAATCGCGCCAGTGGACTTTGGGTGGAGCGCGCCCGCAAGGGCCGATGGCTCAGCCGTGCCCCGTTCCGCCTGCATTGACGATATCCTCGTCGATCACGGCAAGCGCCCGGTTCAGATGTCCTTCGAACACGAGGTTCTGCTCGTCCGCGACCACTCGCAATTCCGGCATGCCTTCCATGCGCACTATATGCGATTGCCCAAGGCCCTCCTCAATCCCCTGCCGCAGCAAATCGTAGTAGCGCGTGCCCGGCCCGGTGATTGCGACCGGCATGCGCTCCGTCAGGCTCAGCACGCGCGACAGCCCGTTGCCGAGCGCAAGGCCCGCCTGGCGGAAGGCGAAGGCCGGCATGCGATGCCCCTGGCGGGCCTGCGCGGCGATCTTGTCGAGTTCGGCGACCGGCACGAATTTTGCCGGGATCGTATCGAGCGGCACCTCGAAGGCCGTTCGAAGGATCGCATAGAACCCGGCATGCGCCTCAATGCATCCCTTGGCGCCGCAACGACAGAGACCGCCATTGGCCATGTGCAGCATATGCCCGAAATTCGGCGCCGATATCTCGTGGCCGCCATGCGGCGTGCGTCTGACAATGCCGAGGCCGATGCTGTGGCCGAGCGAGAGTGCGGCAAGCGAGCGGAAATCCTCGCCTTTTACATTCTCCTCACGCGCGCCGAGCGCGGCGGCGACGAGCAGTGTTTCATTGTCCAGGATGATCTTCGCCTGCCATTCCGGACGCAGTGCTGATTCGAAATCGATCTGTTCGCTGCCGAAGATCGGCGACCAGACGAGCACGGGCTCGAGCGAATTCACCAGCCCTTTGCTGCTGATTGAGATCAGCAAGACTTTGTTGCGGCTGATCCGGGAACGCTCCAGAATACGTGACAAACCCGCCTTGACCGCAGCCGCGAAGCGCGCCGCCCCGGCAGGGTCATGCGAACGTTCCTCGCTGAAGCGATCGATCAGCTTGCCGGCATAATCCACCAGCGAATATTGCACGGCATCCGACGAGATGATGACCACGATCAGATAGCCGCAGTCCCGCCGCTGCCGGAAAAGCACGCGTGGCCGTCCTCTTCCGCTTGCCGCCTGATGCTCCGATTTCTCGATGATCTGCGCCTTTTCGAGATCGGCGGTGATCGCAGAAACCGTTGCGGAGGAGAGACGCGTGTAGTCGGAAATCTCGGTGTGCGCGACCGCGCCGTGGCGGCGGAGAGCGGAAAGCACCAGCACGCTATTCCTCTGCCGGACCAGCTCCGTGCTCGATTTGGTCAGCATGAATTGCCGCCCTCTCCCCGTATTCCGCCCCGCTTTCACACCGAATCTCCAGCCGTTTTTCCGCAATGGAATTTAGCCGGTAGTGCGGTGTTGACAGTTGAAAAAATCTCTGACACTAAATTTCTCGACTGTCGAGAAAATAATTTATGGATTTCTGGACAGCGATCCGCGGCGACCGGAGGAAACATTCGGGCTGGGTCGACCGCAATTCATTCGGGAGGACAATATGAAGTCTATTTTGAAGCTGATGGCCGGCACGGCCATCCTCATTTCCGTGCACACGGCGGCCATGGCTGCTGATCTTGTCGTCGGCGTTTCCTGGTCGAATTTCCAGGAAGAGCGCTGGAAGACCGACGAAGCCGCCATCAAGAAGGCCCTCGAAGCCAAGGGCGCAAAATACATCTCTGCTGACGCCCAGTCGTCTGCCGCAAAGCAGCTGACAGACGTTGAATCGCTGATCTCGCAGGGCGCGAACGCCCTCATCGTGCTTGCACAAGACTCCGATGCCATCGCCCCGGCCATCGAAAAGGCCGCCGCCGAAGGCATCCCGGTGGTCGGCTACGACCGCCTGATCGAAAATCCGGCAGCCTTCTACATCACCTTCGACAACAAGGAAGTGGGCCGCATGCAGGCAAAGGGCGTCTTCGACGCAAAGCCTGAAGGCAACTACGTCTTCATCAAGGGTTCCTCGTCCGACCCGAACGCAGACTTCCTGTTCTCGGGTCAGATGGAAGTGCTGAAGGCCGCAGTCGACGCCGGCAAGATCAAGAATGTCGGCGAAGCCTATACAGACGGCTGGAAGCCGGAAAACGCGCAGCGCAACATGGAACAGTTCCTGACCGCCAACGACAACAAGGTTGACGCCGTTGTTGCTTCGAACGACGGCACGGCCGGTGGCGCAATCGCCGCTCTGGACGCACAGGGTCTCGCCGGCTCCGTCCCGGTCTCCGGCCAGGACGCCGACAAGGCAGCACTCAACCGCGTCGCCCTCGGCACCCAGACGGTCTCGGTCTGGAAGGACTCGCGCGAGCTCGGCAAGCGCGCTGCCGAAATCGCCCTCGATCTCGCCGCCGGCAAGACCATGGACAAGATCGAAGGCGTTGAAACCTTCAACGGCGGCCCGAAGGGCGTCGCCATGCAGTCCGTCTTCCTGAAGCCGCTGCCGATCGCCAAGGACAACCTCAACGTCGTCATCGACGCCGGCTGGATCAGCAAGGCGGAAGCCTGCCAGGGCGTCAAAGCCGGTTCGGTTGCTGCCTGCAATTAAATCGCTACCGCCAGGTTGAAAACAGTGTCGGCGCCGCAACGGCAAACCGTTGCGGCGCCGGATGCGGATCGAGATCCGGCGCCAGCCCGGGTAGCGACCGCTGATCGAGCGCCATTATCCATCCCGCCCGATGCCGTCATGGCAGCTGAGACCGGATCTGCAGAGATCGGTGATGGTGATAGTTTAAGAACTGGGCGTAAGTGGCGGCGGTTGACTAAGAAGAGCGCCGCAGCCTGCCCAAACGATGGGGGAACGGCAAACCCATGGCCGAAACGGTACATTCCACGACTTCCAACGGGCCGCGCAACGCGGAAGCCAATCCGGTGGCGCGCTTCTTCCGCGCGACGGAGATCGACACCCGCCTTCTCGGCATGGTCGGCGCGCTGCTGATCATCTGGATCGGCTTCCAGATCATGACCGGCGGCCTCTTCCTGACGCCGCGCAACCTCTGGAACCTCTCGGTCCAGACCTCGTCCGTCGCCGTCATGGCGACCGGCATGGTGCTGGTGATCGTCACCCGCAACATAGACCTTTCCGTCGGCTCCATGCTCGGCTTCTGCGGCATGGTGATGGGCGTCTTGCAGGCGCAGGTGCTGCCGCAATATCTCGGCTTCAACAGTCCGGCCACCTGGATCATCACGCTTGCTGCCGGCCTCATCGTCGGCGGATCGATCGGCATGCTCCAGGGCATGATCATCGCCTTCCTGAACGTGCCGTCCTTCATCGTCACCCTCGGCGGGCTTCTGGTCTGGCGCGGCGCCACCTGGTTCGTCACCAGCGGCCAGACCGTCGCGCCGATGGATATCAATTTCCGCATCATGGGCGGCGGCACGGACGGCTCGATCGGCGCCACGTGGAGCTGGATCGTCGGCGTCATCGCCTGCCTCGCCATCATTGCCAGCATCATCAATTCCCGCCGCCAGCGCCGGCGCTTCGGCTTCCCGCGGCGCCCGCTTTGGGCCGAATACTTCCTATCGGCCCTCGGCTGCGTGCTCGTGCTCGGTGCCATCGCCGTCGCCAACAATTATTACTGGCCGACAAACATCGCCAAGAGATATGCGGAGGCAAACAGCATTCCCTGGCCGGAGTCCGGCCTCGATATTCCCTACGGCATTGCCGTGCCGGTTCTGATCGCCGTCATCGTCGGCGCGATCATGACCTTCGTCGCGACGCGCCTGCGCTTCGGCCGCTACGTCTTCGCCATCGGCGGCAACCCGGAGGCAGCCGAGCTCGCCGGCATCAAGACCCGCTGGGTCACGGTACGCATCTTCGCGCTCATGGGCCTGCTCTGCGCTATCGCCGGCGCAATCTCGACCGCCCGCCTCAATGCCGCGACGAACGCGCAAGGCGAGCTGGACGAACTCTATACCATCGCCGCTGCCGTCATCGGCGGCACGTCGCTTGCGGGCGGCACCGGCACCATCGCCGGCGCCATGCTCGGCGCGCTCGTCATGCAGTCGCTGCAGTCCGGCATGGTACTGCTCGGAATCGACAGCCCGCTCCAGAGAATCGTTGTCGGTGTCGTCCTTGTCGTCGCCGTCTGGCTCGACACGGTTTACCGCGCCCGCGCCAAGTAAGAGGAGTCCAAACCATGACACACCAAAGCACTCCCCTTGTGGAATTGAAAAACATCTCGATCTCCTTCGGCGGCATCCACGCCGTCGACAACGCCTCGGTCGACCTCTACCCCGGCGAAGTCGTTGCCCTCCTCGGCCATAACGGCGCCGGCAAGTCGACGCTGATCAAGATTCTTTCCGGTGCCTACAGGCGCGACGGCGGCGACATCCTGATCAACGGGGAACCCGCCGACATCCGCAACCCGCGCGATGCGAAGAAATACGGCATCGAGACGATCTACCAGACGCTCGCCGTCGCCGATAACGTCGATGCTGCCGCAAACCTCTATCTCGGCCGCGAGATCCGAACGAAGTGGGGCACGCTCGACGACGTCGCCATGGAGGCCTCTGCCCGCGAGGTTATGGGACGCCTCAACCCGAACTTCAAGCGCTTCAAGGAGCCGGTAAAGGCGCTTTCGGGAGGCCAACGGCAGTCGGTGGCGATCGCCCGCGCGATCCTCTTCAACGCCCGCATCCTGATTATGGACGAGCCGACGGCAGCCCTTGGTCCCCAGGAAACGGCGCAGGTCGGCGAGCTCATCAAGCAGTTGAAGAAGGAAGGCATCGGCATCTTCCTCATCAGCCACGACATCCATGACGTCTTCGATCTCGCCGACCGCGTCTCGGTGATGAAGAATGGCCAGGTCGTCGGCCACGCCCGCACCGAAGACGTGACCAAGGACGAGGTGCTCGGCATGATCATCCTTGGTAAGGTGCCGCCAAAGGCGATCCCCGGCCCCGGCGCCATGCAGGTCTGAACGAATAGACACGTGAACACCAAAGTCCGCCGCTCGCAAGAACGGCGGACTTTTCAATTTTGGAGATTGAAGCGCAGGGCAAGCTAGGCTAAGAACCTGCCATCGGACAGGCGATTCAAACCGCCTCAGGCATGCACCCGTAGCTCAGCTGGATAGAGTGTTGGATTCCGATTCCAAAGGTCACAGGTTCGAATCCTGTCGGGTGCGCCAAATTTCTGTTGTCCCACCCGGAGACATCGGTAACAAAACGTACCTAACACATGGGTGACAACCTCGTGCCGAACGGGTTGTCGATGGTTTGCAAGGTCCTCTCGGGTACCATCAACGACGGCGAACTTCATTCTCGTCTCCAATAGCCATAGCTACGCCGATCACGGCGGGTGCATGTTTCACAAGGGAAAGTGGCGGGCGGCTTGAATACCGCTTGGAGCTTCTTCGGGCAGTTTCGACTGCCTCATCTTCTTATCCGTCTGGTCCGCCTGACGAATACCCGGACGGTAGCCGGGACATTGTACAAAATCAATTGCTGGCGACGCTCCATCCACAGAGACCAAAAAAGGGCGTGTCCATGGCAGCAATGCGCCGCCACAAGCGGCCATTGCGGCTTTCGCAGAACTCCGTACTATGTGCTGTCGCAACAGTTAGGAAAACACAATTGCCCTAGCCTTGAGCTAGAGCCTCAACGGTTTAATGTCCTTTATCACATATGGGGGGTGCTCGTGCAGGCAACGATCCAGCTCGTCAGAGATCCGGGTTCACATGAACGGTCCGCCATTGCCGCGTCGCTGATCGAGTTCAACGCGTCTCGTATCGGGCATCCGACCGAAGATAAACTGCTGGTCTTAACTGTCACTGAGCCCAAAACGGGAAATATCAAAGGTGGGCTTTGGGGTAGCACGATTCATGACCACCTGCATGTCGATCTACTGGTAGTGCCGGAAGCGCTTCGCCATGGTGGTATTGGCCGTCGTCTCATGGCGCTCGCTGAGCAAGAGGCGATAGATCGCGGCTGCCGAGGCGCGTGGCTCACAACCCATAGCTTCCAGGCGCGCGGGTTTTACGAACGGCTTGGGTATGAGGCCTTCGGGATCATGGATGATTTTCCACCGGGACACAGCTTTATCTTTCTGCGGAAGCGATTTGAGACGCCCGGAGACTTAGCGTTATGAAACTGCCGTCATCGCCGCGTAGCACGCACGTGCGATTGTTGAGAATTCCTGTCGCATATTGCCGATGATCGGCCATGCCAAGAGTTTCTGCGTCACCAACATGAAGCTAAGATCCGACGATCTCGAATCCTGCGGGATTACGGAGAGGCTGTTGGAGCAACTGCGTCCGTTGGTCAGTCCGCTGCCCGTATGCGTGTTACGGCAAGGGCGCCGTGGTCCTTTCCGCTGAAAATGGCGGAAGCCAGCGTGCAGTCCGCTTCAGCCGAAAAGCTATTTCACCCTAGGATCGACGAGGACGAAATCTCCGGCGACAGGTTTCCGGGCCCCCTCGCCTGCACCTCCGCCGGCGAAACGGACCAGATTTCCTGCAATGGAGACGGAGTGATGCTATCCTATGTTAGCTCCAACGGGGAGTACATCCTGACGATGTTCGGTAAGGGGCCGGTAGTGTTGGAGACTGGGCAATATTCATGGCTGGCGAATGGTTGTGTGCGTCAAGTTCTGCAAAATTGGCGGTCATGAAGCTGGTCATGCGGCTGCTTTGAGCATGATCTTCTTGTGTTCTTTCAGATCCTCCATGTTGATGTAGCGGTTGGCTTCGAGCCACTTCTCGTGCGTTTCGACGGCAAGCGCCCGTACCAGACGCAGGCAACTGGCCGCATCACCTTCAACACCATCAACAAGGCCACGGGCAATCGCGTCAACCGTGTCTTCATCGATAGCGACAGAGGATCCGGTGCCGAAGGAGAAGCAAACCAAAGGGTTCGGGATCGAGAACGGCCAGTACATCATAATTGACCCCGAGGAAGTCGCGGCGACGATCCCCGAGAGCAACAAGACGCTCGAGATCGAGGCCTTCATCCCCTGCTCCGATGTCGACGACGTCTACTTCGACAAGCCCTACTACCTCACGCCGGATAAGATGGGCGGCGACGCCTTCGTTGCCCTGCGCGATGGCATGAAGAAGTCGAATGTCGCGGCCATCGCCCGCACCGTTCTCTTCCGCCGCATGCGCACCGCCCTGATACGCCCGCACGGCAAAGGCCTCATCGCGACGACCATGAACTACGATTACGAGGTTCGCTCGTCGAAGAAGGCTTTCGAGGAAATGCCGAAGCTGAAGATCGAGGGTGAGATGCTCGATCTCGCCAAGCACATCATCGCGACGAAGAAGGGCGAGTTTGATCCGGCGACGTTCGATGACCGCTATGAAGCCGCCCTCGCCGATCTCGTGAAGGCGAAGATGGAGGGTAAGGTGCTGCCGACGTCGATGTCGACGTCTTCCGCCAGCAGATCGCCGACATGGGCAAGCAGCATCCGCAGTTCACACTGTTCGTGTCCCGCGACGACAAGGCGCTGGCGTTTTCGCGCCGGGTCTGGGGCGACGTCTTCCGGCTCGGCGCCATCGATCCTGCGCAGGCTCCGTACAAGAAGGAACTCGAAGACAACGAGATCATGGTGATCGATCTCACTAAGATCAAATCCGGCGACAGCATGAACCATGGCAAGTTCGCTGAGTCTCCCCAGATCGTCCAGCTCATAGGCCAGCGTATTTCGGAGGGGCCGACCCTGACGGACAGTCACGTCGGACTTGGCGACCAGATTCTGGTGGCGACCACCGGGGCGGCGACCACGGCAGGCAAGGTCGCTGGACTGGTTCTAGCCGCGCCCGTTGCCGTGGTCGATCAGGACACACGTGACAACTATGCCAGCCACGTCGGCAGTGTGGCGGGCACGGGTGGCGCGCGGCCGGCCGCAGTAACGGTCAAGCACTGCGAGGAAGGACGACCGACGCCGAACTGCAAACGGTAGTATTCGAGGCTTCCAGCCTCGGCGGCCGGTCAGTGATATACTTTGATTCGCCAATACCAACGTGACTGCAATACAAGGGGACTTTCATGAGGGTAATTCTGGTACAGGCTGCGGTTCTTTGTGCAAGCCTTGCGGCCGCTTCGTCTGGACGGACCGCGGACATCGCGCCGGGCATTCCGGAAGCCAAGGTGGTCGAAAGCGAAAGCGGCTGGTCGTACACCGCGGCTCCCTACTTCTGGGCTGCAGGGTTGTCGGGAGACATGGCGCAATCGGTCTGCCCGAAGTCCATATCGACGCCAGCTTCGGCGACATATTGGAGAACCTCGACTTCGCCTTCATGGCGGCAGGCGAAGCCCGGCACGACCGCTTCAGTATCTTCGGCGACATCATGTACACCAAGCTCGGAGCGGACGCGAACACGAGAAACGGCATCCTCGCAGACAGCGTGGACGTGACCTCGAAGACCTTTGCCGGACTGCTCGGGGCCGGATATTCCGTGCTCGAGAACCAGTCGGGTCATCTCGACATCGTCGGCGGCGTCCGCGTCTGGTCGGTCGATACGACGATCGGATTCAACGGCGGCATCCTGGGCGGCCGTGAAGCGGACGATGGCGCGACCTGGGTCGACGCCCTCGCGGGTGTCAGGGGGAACTACTTCTTCACGCCTGAAATCTACGTCACCGGCTGGGGTCTTGTCGGCGGCGGCGGCGCGGATATCGACTGGGATGTCTCACTGGCGCTCGGCTACAAGTTCACCGACACGATCTCTGCGGTCGCCGGCTACCGGGCGGTGGGCGTGAACTATAACCACGATGGCTTTGTATTCGACGTCGTCGAGCAGGGTCCGATCATCGGCGTCGCGTTTCACTTCTAGGCGACGGCTCGTGAAAATTCGATCGTGGTTCAATGGAGAAGCATGCCGGCAGGCAGATCGGGAACTTCAACGGCAAGGAAGGAAGCTATGAGGGCAAGATCACCGATCCAGACGCGAACAAGACCTACGACGGCTCCCTGTGTCCTCAAGGTCGTGTGTGAATCGCAGACCTGGCCCGCCTTTGACGGCGTCATAAAATCAACTGCGGAGATGTCGAGATGGGCTCGATTTTAATCGGCGGGGCCGTGTTCGTGTGCCTTGTCGGGGCGGCGCTGCTGGGTATGTTTCTTCGCGAACGCATACCGAGTCATCATCTCGATTCCGACTCCAAGGACGTGATTCGGCTGGCGACGGCTATCGTCGGAACGCTGTCGGCGCTCGCCCTCGGTCTTCTCATCGCGTCGGCGAAGAACGACTACGACACCACGGACGCCGAACTTCGAAGTTCGGTCGCGCAAGTGTTACTGCTTGACCGCGTCATGGCTCAGTACGGCACCGAGGCCGCGATGGCTCGCGCCCGATTACGCGATCTCATCGAGGCCAGACTGAGGCATGGGTGGGGCGATGCAAACCCGGACGACCCCGTCGTCGATCCCTACGACGTGTCGCAGACCATCGAGCCCATACAGGCCGAACTTCGCGCGCTGGTTCCAAAGGACGACGCTCGCCGCATGATCCAGACGCGCGCCCTCGAGGTGAGTGGCAATCTTGCAGAAGCGCACTGGATGGCGGTCGAGACCGACGCCGAGGGACTGCCGACCGCGTTTCTCGTAATCCTGGTGTTCTGGCTCGCATGGCTGTTCGCGACGTTCGGACTTCAGGCTCCCGCAAATCTCACCGTGGTAAGCGTGATCCTGGTGTGCTCGTTGTCGGTGGCCGCGGCAGTTTTTCTTGTGGTCGACATGGCCCACCCGTACATCGGGGTTATCCACGTCTCAGAAGCGCCGTTGAGGTCCGCCCTCGCCCATATCGGAAATCGGTAGCGTGGCTTGTCGGGGTCGCTTGAGCCCCAGTTTCTGGCCGGCCAGCACGGTCGAGATGTTGATCTTCTTGGGGCAATCGAGAACGTCCAGCCATCCGGAGCCTCGGCAGGCTGCGGGTCCTGGGTCAGGAGAGGCGATAAGTCGGCCGCCTAGGCACCGCCGCAAATCATGGCGGCGAAAGCCGCGGAGAGCCCGAGTTTCAAAAAGTTTGTCATCGTCCTATCCCTTCTGTCGGAAGGCACCGCTGCCCCATTTGCTTCCTAAGTTCTGCGCCGCGCGGCATGCCGGATCCCTTCTCGCTGTCTGCTTCGATGTGCATTCGTTTACCGCAATCTTCTGCTTTCCGCCGATGTGTCCAGCCATCCCGCTTACGTGGTGCGCGTAGTTGTCTCCTCTTGACGCCTGAGTCGTGGACTATCTGTGCGAAGCGAGACGGAGTCCTCGAACCGGTTGTTGAACCCAGGATGAACACAAGGACGCTGCGGTCAGGGCTCTTCTTGACGGCGACGTTGAGCCAAGTCTTTGCTGCGTCTTTGGTCAGCTCGTCCGCCTTCAAAGTCGCGAAGTCGGTCGCCGGATTGGGGGGAACCTTTTTGGCCAGGCGACTTCGCCGACCTTGCGAACAGGCGGGATCGACACCGTGATATCCGCGAAGGCTGGCGCGCGCTCGCCCGTGAACATCTCTCCGGCATGCTCCGAGCGGCCACGCGTGGTCGTGATTAGCATGCTGACCCGGCTCGAACCGGGCGACGCGTCGGCAACGGGCGTCAAAACGCCTTTTGGATGCCCACCACATCCCGCAGGGATGATGAGCGCAACGCAAAGCGACAGCCGCCGAAGACGACGAAGAGACGATGACGAGGTGACGCGGATGCCATCACTGAGTAGACTGCTCACGCTTCCCCCCGAGCCTAAGTCATGTTCAGCGCAGCAAGCGTCCCCAAAGGTCTGCGCGTTCGCAAGGACAAATCAGCTCTCTTCAAATAGCAAGTATTGGAGCCGAAGCACAGCAATACTTGGTCGTGCGGACGCCACTAGTTGGCCAATGTATCTTTGCCATCATTTCGTACCGGTTACTTCCCGCAATTGTCTGACCAGCTCTGCAATCTGTGGATCGTCCGGCCGCAGGCGGGCCAGCGTCTCGGCATATTCCAGCGTCTCCGGGAAACGTCGGAGCTTCAGTCCATACTTGACTGCAGTTCCGAGCAGATCGGCGTCGAGTTCTCCACCCGCAACTGCGCGACCGAGCAGGTAGAATGCTTCCTCCGTCCGGCCGAGCGAGTCGAGTGCGATGGCAAGCGTCGTCTTGTAGCGGGCATTTACCGGATCCAGCCGTACGGCTTCATCGAGTTCCCGAATAGCCTGCGGCATTGCTTTCTTGCGAACGAGCGACAGCGCGTGTCCGTAGCGCAGATCCGCGCGATCGGGCGAGATCGCGATGGCTTCGGCGTAGGCGCGTTCCGATTTGTCGTTTTGCCCCGTGGCGCGGTAGAGTTCTGCAAGGTTGATATGCGGACCCGCAAGCGCCCGGTCCAGCACGATCGCCTTGTGGAATGCCTTTTCCGCGTCTCCGGCACGCCGCTGGGCCAACAGGAAGGTGCCGTAGTTGTTCTGGGCCTCGGCGACGTCGGCGTTGGCCTCGACATAGGCACGCAGGTCTTCGACGGCGGCGTCGAAGCTCCTTCGTTGATTGCCAAGGAGATCCAACGACGGCGTGCTGCCGAGTGCCGTCGCTGCAGCCACGCGTACAGCGCGGGTTTCATCACCAAGCAGATTGCCGATAGCCTCCAGCCTGAGTCCGGGCGGCAAGTTGCCGGCCGCCTCCGCCGCCCCCAGCCTGACCAGAGGATCGGAGTCGCCCGCGGCCGCTTTTACGTCCGCGGCGACGTCCGGTCCGCCGATGCGGCTCATCTGCGCGATCGCGCTGCCTCTGACGATGCCGGCCTGTTCTTTGTCCACGACAAGCTTGTGCAGAGCCTCGATCGAATCCGGATCGCTTCTTGCGGCCCCGGCGAAAGCGTGCGCGATCGTCGGGCGCGCGCGCCAAGCGGTGCCGTACCAATTGTCCATGTTCTCCGCCGCCCACGCATTGGTTTTGCCCTCGTGACACGTCGTACAGGCGTTCGGCGTCCCGTAAGCGGCGGAGAGATCGGGGCGCGGGATCACGAAGGAGTGGTCGCGCCGCGGATCGACCTTCATATAGGTGCGCTCCGGCATGTGACAGTTAGCGCACTGCGCGCCGCTCGAACCGACCGGATGGTGGGTATGGGCCGGGGTGTCGAACACGCCGCTCGGGTCATTCTTGGTGAACCGCTCCGGCGCGGTTTCCGTATGGCATTGCGTGCACAAGGCGTTGCCATCCGCCTTCAACGTTGCCGCGTGCGGACTGTGGCAGTCGAGGCAGGTGACGCCCGCTCTTGCCATCTTGCTCTGCTGGAAGGAGCCATACTCAAACACCTCGTCGAGAATCTGTCCGTCAGGAAAATAGAGGTCCGGACGGAGCAACGCCGGCGAAAAATAACCAAGAAAAGACTTCCCGGCAGCATAGCCGTCACCAAGCTTGATCCGCCTCGAGTGGCAACCGAAGCAGGTATTCACGTCGACCTGCGATAGCCCCTGGCCTGAAGCGACGGGCATGGAAGCACCTTTCGATCTTGCCTCGGCCCATTCGACATGCTTGGCACCGCCCCCGTGACAGGATTGGCAGCCGATGCTGGTCGCGACATAGGTCGACTTATAGTCGTTCGTCTGGGACTGGAAGTTGCGACGGGGATCGGTCGAATGACAGTCGATGCAGGTGCGGTTCCACCGGTAGAACGGACCTGTCCAATGATATGTCAAGCCCGGTTTTGGCGGCGTGCCTTCGCCAAGCCAGAACCATTCCTGCTTGCTGGTATCCCAGGCAATGTCGAGAGCCTGCAGCCTGCCGCCGCCCAGATCGACCAGATACTGCTGCAGAGGCGCATAGGCGAAGGTGTATTTGACCTCGAATTCCTCCTGCTTGCCATCCGGCCCTTCGGTCCGGACGAAGAAGCGGCCGCTGCGGCGAGAAAAGCTCGTGACGATACCGTCGTGATCGAACCGGACATTGTTGAAATTGCCCCGCACCGTCCTGTCATTGGCGAGTGCCATCGCCTTGGCGTGGTGCGACTTGGCGAAGGCGGCGGCCTGATCGCCATGACAGGATGCACACGTCTTTTCGTCCACGAATCCGTCGTGGATGGAGATCCGAGGATCCGCGGTGGACGCCGGAGCCACCTCCTCCGCAAGGGTCTGTCCGGCGAACGCAAGCAGGCACAGCAAAAGAGCTGCGTGAAAAATTGAAGTGCGCCCGATGCGAAAAAGCAATCGGGCCTTCCGCCGTCCGAGCGGAACTCGCGCATCGGGCTTCAACGCGCGACTAAAGACGTCGGGCGAAGAATTGGCCGACAAACGCGCCATTTTCATCAAACCTACCGTCACCAAAACTCCCATCGTGGAAGGCATCCCACAAAGACCCCCGCTGAAAACAGCGCATCCGTAGTCCTACTTCTCCCGGAAAATCTGCTTCCAGTCGGCCTTCATGTCGACCACGGTCCAACCGGCGATCGCTGCCGCATCAAGCGCCTTGTCAAGGCGGCCGAATTCAGTGTCACGGTCGTAGGCATATTCGCGTTCCGCATCGGTGTGATGAATGATCATGCCGAAACGCGCGGGCGCACCGCCCATCGTCGTCCATTGCAGCATTTCAAGGTCACCGTCGGAGTTGCCGAAGGCGGCAACCGGCCGGCGGCCGATATGTGCGTTGATCCCAACCGGCTTGCCTGCCTTGTCGTCGATGAAGTTGACTTGCGACAGGCGGTATAAGGTCGGCGTGTCGTCACGCATCCTGAACTCGGTCTTGATAGACGAGCCGATGACCTGCTCGGGCGGGACGCCGTAGACTTGCTCGGCCCACGGCCGCATGAACTCGACACCGCCACCCGAAACGATGAAGGTCTTGAAGCCGTTGGCACGCAGATAGGCGAGCAGTTCGATCATCGGCTGATAAACGAGTTCGGTGTAGGGGCGCTTGAACTTCGGATCGCGCGCACCCGAAAGCCAATCGGTAACGACCTTCTTAAAGTCGTCGCTGGTCATTCCCGCGTGGGTCGTCATGATGAGATCCACGAGGCCCTTTTCGCCGGATGCGGCAAGCGTCTTCATGTCGCCTTCGAGCACCGCCTTGAACGGCTGCGTGTCCTTCCATTCCGGATGTGCCGGTGCAAGTACCTTCACGCGGTCGAGCGCAAAGGCGAGCTGCGTGTACATCGGATGCTCGGCCCAAAGCGTGCCGTCGTTGTCGAACACGGCAATGCGCTCCTGTTCCGGGACAAACTCGGGCGACCCCTCCTTTGTCACCTTCTCGACGAAGGCGACGATCGCCGCTTTCGGGGCGGTGTTGTTCCAGGAGGGAAGAGGGTCGGTCTGGGCGATAGCGAGGGGAGCGACGAGCAGAGCCGCGGCGGCAGCCAATATGACGCGACGGGTCAGTTCGGGGAGATCATACTTCGCGAGCATGGGAGCCTCCGTATTGTTATGTTGGCGGCCGACCGCAAAGAGCGATCAGCCGCGCCGATTGACGCCGTGCTACTGACTTGCGCGTTGTTTAACCGCTGCCTCGATTTGCGCCTTCACAGCGTCGAGGTTGAAGCTTGCGCCCTTCTGAAGCGGTGGATACTCGATTGCGGTTTGGGCGAGGGCAGCTACCTGCTGTTGGACGAACACGAAGCGCCAGAACTCGTAGACGAACCAGCCCATGAAATTTCCCTGCGCGCCATCCAAAGTCCCGTTTTCAGGATCGCCAAAGCGCTCGAACGGGTCCAGGCGCAGGTTTGTCAGGGTGGGCGCGTTGAGCTGATTCTTGACGCCGATCCAACCGTGGGGCTGGTCAATGAAGCGGTACTTGTAGTCGCCTATGCGCACCGCTCCGAGAGTGCTTTCGCCGAAATAGAACACCTCCTGCCGGGCAGAGGGGCCTTTGCCGGTGACCAGATCCATCTGATTGTAACTATCGAGATGGTTCTTGTAGGTTTTGTCGCCGACGGTTTTGCCCTTCAGCAGTTCCTCCTTGATATTCGGGTTGCCGGCAGCGGCAACGAAAGTGGGGAACCAGTCGAGACCGGAGACGATGCCATTTTCGACCTTGCCCGCAGGCACTTTGCCCGGCCAGCGTATCATCGCGGGGGCGCGGAAGCCGCCTTCATAGACGGTGCCTTTTTGCCCCTTGAACGGGGTGTTGCCGCCGTCCGGCCAGGTGAAGGTCTCAGTGCCGTTGTCGGTCGTGAACACGACGATCGTGTTGTCGTCCACGCCCATGTCCTTCAACTTCTGCATGGTCGCGCCGACGATGTCATCGAGTTGGGCCATGCCCGCTTCCTGAAGCGACCATCCGTTCTTCGAATTGCGCAAAGCTTCGTATTTGGGTGACAGATGCGTCACGATATGCATGCGTGTGGGATTGAGCCACAGGAAGAACGGCTTGTTGTCCGCCTTCGCCTTGTCGAGCCACTTGAAGGCGACGTCGCGGATTTCTTCATCCACGGTCTCCATCCGATCCGGATAAAGAGTGCCGGCGTCTTCGATCCTCTGCTTGCCGACCTTGCCCCAGCGCGGGTCTACCGTTGCATCGTCGGTTTCGGTCGCAAAGCTGTGAACCATGTTGCGGGGGCCGACCTTGTCCAGCAGCTCCTGTGGATAGCCGGGGTGCGACGGGTCCTCCATGGCGTCGAGGTGATAGAGATAGCCGAAGAACTCGTCGAAGCCGTGGACCGTGGGCAAGTACTCGTTGCGGTCGCCGAGATGGTTCTTTCCGAACTGCCCCGTGGCATAGCCCAAGTCCTTGAGCGCCGTCGCGATGGTCATCGCTTCTGCAGGCATGCCGACAGTGGCGCCGGCTTGGCCTACGGTGGTCAGGCCAGTGCGAATTGGAAGTTGGCCCATAACAAAGGCCGCGCGACCAGCCGTGCAGCTCGCCTCGGCGTAGTAGTCTGTGAACAGCATGCCCTCGGCGGCGATCTTGTCGAGGTTCGGCGTGCTCCCCGCCATCATGCCGCGGTGATAGGCGCCGATGTTCCAGATGCCGACGTCGTCTGCCATAATGACGACGATGTTGGGTTTTTCCTGATCTTGCGCTGCTGCTGGCGCAATTGCTGCTATCGCAACAAAAGCGGAAGTCAGCAGACTACGCCAGCCGTTTTTAAATCTATACATTGTTGAATTCCTCCCAACAGCTCGAGGCGTGCCGGTGGCCCGCATCATTGAAATTGCCCAACTGACACGCCGCCCAATTTCGCACTGAGCCGTCAGCAACTGGGTCCTTTGGACTGTAGAGTCAGGCGGCCCAGGCTGATCCCAGGCCGCCAAAGGCATCTAATTTCCGGTCGGAGCCGAAATGTTGACACCCTCCTTCTCGAGCTGCTCCCGAACCGACTGCAGCATCTGGTATTTGGAGAGTTCGAGCGGACCGTCGTAGCCCATGCTCTGCAGCTTGCGCGGCGGATACTGGACATAGGTCTTCATGAGATCCTTGATCGCTGCGGAGATGGAGACCAGGGTCCAGGTATGCTCGGTATAGTTATTCATGAATACGTCGTAGCGCTCCTGCGGGTCCTGCAACAGATCGAACACCTGCGGTACGATGGCGACGTAGGACTGGGCGCCCTTCCAGCCCATGTTCGTATCGACGGCGAGGCCGCCGGTCGCCTGCCCGTTATCGCCACGAAGGTTGAACACGGCCTTGTAGTGGCCAACGCGCGCGGCACCCGGCGTCAATTCGTTCTCGGTGAAGTAGAACCACTCCTTGCGCGCCGACTTGCCGTTGCCGAGCAGGATCGGTGTCATGTCGTAGCTGTCGAAGACGATGGGCTTGTCTTCGCGGTCCTTGTCGGGCAGCGGGATGCCGCCGGTTGCCGCAAAGGTCGCCATCAGATCGAGACCGCCGACGATGTCGTGGTTCTTGACGTCAGGCTTGATCTTACCGGGCCAAACGGCGATCGCGGGAACGCGATTGCCGCCCTCGCGCACCGTGCCCTTGGTGCCGCGGAACGGCGTGTACCCGGCATCCGGATAGACGTCCTGCCAGGCGCCGTTGTCGGTCGTGTAGAAAACCAGCGTGTTCCTGTCCATGCCGGTTTCACGCAGCTTGTCCATGATCCTGCCGATACGCGTGTCGAGTTCCACGACCGAGTCCGCATACTTGCTCTTCGAGATGGATTTGTGCTGGAACTCCGGGGCCGGAAGGTTCGGCTGGTGCACCTTCATGAAGTTGACGTTGATGAAGAATGGTTGATCCGGCTTGCTGGCGGCTGCATCGAGGAATTCAATCGCCGCCTTCTCGACATAACCATCGAAGTACGGGATGCCTACGACACCCGGCTTGCCGTCGATCACGGGTGTGTCGACGTACTGTCCGTTGATCTTGAAGTCTTCCTTAACCTCGCCGCCGGCCCTGCCGGACAGTGAGCCTTTCGTCACCTTCTGGAACAGGGCCCGTGTTTCCGGATCCATGTCGGGGAACCAGGTGGGATCGGCGTAGGTGTAGGCGTTCAGATGATAAAGGCCGACATATTTCATTTCGTCATAGCCCTGCGCAATCGGCAGCGCGTAGTCTGCCTCGCCAAGGTGCCACTTGCCCGTGAAATAGGTCTGGTAGCCGCCTCGCTTCAACACCGACGCCAGCGTCCATTCGGCTGCAGGCAGGCCGCCACCCTGGCCCTGGAAGGCAACCGTCGTCATGCCGCTGCGGTTTGGAATACGTCCGGTCTGCATCGCGGCGCGGCCAGGCGTGCAACTCGGCTGGGCGTAGAAGGAAAAGAAGGTCATGCCTTCGTCCGCCAGCTTGTCGATGTTCGGCGTCGGCATGCCGCGGCCCTCGCCGCCGCCATAGGGCCCGAGATCGCCGTAGCCCGTGTCGTCCGAAACGATGAACAGAATGTTGGGCTTTGCCGGCGCTTCCTGAGCCTGCAGAGGCGATGCTGTAGACCAAAGAACGGTTGAAGCAACTACCGCTCCAATTCCGTAGATTATCCTGAGCTTCATATTGAGTTCCTCCCGTGTGATTTCCGGCCGATCGATGCTTCATCCAAACGCACGACGGCAACCGAGCGCCGCCGGTCGCGCATTCACTCTGAATTCAATCGAAACAACTGGAGCAATTTCAATTTGCGGACGCCCTTCAGTCGGGAATGGCATCCAGCCTGAGCATCCGTTGTAGATCGCCGAGGACACTCATGGCTCGCACCTTACCGAACGGCAATCCGCGCCGATATTGTACCTTCGGGCAACCATGGATTTTTATAAGCCTCTTGAAATATATTTAAGCGGTTGCAAGGTCGATGCGACTTGGCTTAACTGCTATTTGTCGATTAGCTTTTTCTGGGGGAAGGCTATGGGCTTGGGGCGCAAGTGGGCGTTTCGATCGGACCGGCTCGGTCGGTGTACGGCCCTCTGTTGCTTTTTCCTCGTAATGGTCGCTTCGATGCCATCCGTGCCCATGGAGATCGTGGGCCGGGTTCCCCGTGTTCTAATTCTCTACCCATACGATGAACGAATAGCAGCGACCACCGCCGCCGGAGAGGCCGTGAGAAAGCGGCTGCTGGATGCCACCCAGGGAAAGATCGATCTTTTCTCCGAATTTCTCGACCTTTCGAGATTTCCGGAAAACGCCCATGTTGATCGTATGGCTCGATATCTTTCCGCCAAATACGCTGATCGTCGTCCAGATGTGGTCGTTGCGCTCGGCGAGCAGTCGGCAAGATTCATAGTAGCAAACCGCAAGCAGCTTGCCGAGAATGCAAAAATAATTCACGCAGGCTTCAGTAGCTCCACCGCCGAAAAAATAGACTTGCCCAGCGATGTGATCGGTGCCTTCACCGAGTTTGATATCGTGAAGACTGCGGAGATGGCGCGCGGACTCCAGCCCGAGGCACGTTACCTCTTCGTAGTCGGAGGATCATCAGAATTCGATCGGTGGTGGCTCGCCAAGGCGCGGGCCGATCTTGCGGCATTCTCCAAGGACTACGAAACGACCTATCTGGAAGACTTGACGATCGACGAGTTCGTCAAGCGGGCCGCCGAGTTTCCCCGTGATAGCATCGTTATAGCGCTGACGATTTTCAAAGATAGTGCCGGCCGCAATTTCATTCCGCGTGAAGCGATCAGACAAATATCGCGGACTGCCAGCGCTCCGATATACGGTCCGTATCCCACCTACGTCGATTACGGCGTTGTCGGTGGCAACGTTGTAACGTTCGAGTCGTTGGGCATGACCGTGGCGGACCTGGCACTCGATGCTCTCGCCGGCAAGCCGATCTCCAACCTCGAGTCTCCCCAAACCTATATCGCAGACGCGAGGCAACTACAGCGCTGGGGGCTTCCGGAGAAGAACCTTCCTCCAGGCACAGTCCAGATGTTCAGGGAACCGACCTTCTGGGAACAGTACTGGTTTGCTGTGGTTGCGGCACTTGCCGTCATCACGACACAGGGGATCGTCATCACCGGTCTGCTTATCGAACGCCGACGCCGCCGAAAGGCGGAGATAGAATCGCGCCGTCGTCTCCTCGAAGTGGTTCATCTCAATCAGTCCGCGACAGCCGGCGCGTTGTCGGCTTCGATCGCGCACGAACTCAACCAGCCGCTGGGTGCTATCCGCAGCAACGCGGAAGCGGCTGCGATCATTCTTCGATCCGAGAGGCCCGATCTCAAGCTGATCGAGCAGATCCTGATAGACATTCAAGACGACGATCAACGTGCTGGCGATATCATTTCCCGGATGAGAGGCCTGCTTAAGAAGAGAAGCGAGATCGACTGGCAGGAGTTCGACCTCAATGAAGTGACGACCAGTGCAATACTGATCCTCCACGGCGAGGCGGAGCGGAAGGGTGTTGTTGTCAGTTCCAACCGGCCCCCACGGGCGCTTCCGGTCCGAGCCGACAAGATCCATGTCCAGCAGGTTATTCTCAACCTCGCGACCAATGCCATGGACGCGATGCTGGAGATGGTAGCGACTGAAAGAAGGCTCGTGCTTGAGACAACGCTGACGAGGGAATCCCAGGTCGAGCTGTCAATTTCCGATACGGGCCGCGGAATCCCTGACGAACAGCTCGCCAGTGTTTTCGAGCCGTTCTACACTACAAAGCCCACCGGGACAGGCCTTGGCCTTTCCATCGCGCGGGCAATAATCGAAACTTATGGCGGCAAGATCTGGGCCGACAACCGACCCGAGGGCGGAGCTGTTTTTCGTGTTGTGCTGCCTCTTGCACGAAGCGGGTAAATCCATGGAACCCGTCGTTCACATCGTCGATGACGACCAATCTTTCCGGACAGCAGTCGGAAGGCTGCTGTCGACGTCAGGTTTCCGCGTGGCTCTCTATGAATCAGGCGAGCAGTTTCTCGCGCAGTTGCATGCCACCGAGCCGGGCTGCGTCCTCCTCGACCTAGAACTGCCCGGGTTGAGCGGTCGGGAACTGCAGGACCGCCTTTTGGAGAAAGCGCCCCTGCTGCCGATCGTGTATCTCACAGGCCAAGGCGACATAAGGGCTAGTGTCAGTGCAATGAAGGCCGGCGCGGAAGATTTTCTGGAGAAGCCGGCGTCCGGCAATATTTTGCTGGAGGCGATCCAACGAGCGCTGGTCAAATACGAAAAGCGGCGTGAAGAGCACGATCGTATTCGCGCGCTTCAGGCTCTGGTGGCTGGATTGACCCCTCGCGAAACCGCGGTCTTCGGCCTGATCGTGCGCGGCCACCTCAACAAGCAAATCGCCTATGCCCTTGGCACGTCCGAGAGGACCGTGAAGGCCCACCGGCATAGTATCATGGAAAAACTCGGGGTGCGTTCGTTGGCCGAGGCGGTGTCCATCGCCGAGAGAACGGGCCTCCTCGATTCCGATGCGAGACCGCTGCAGCGTACGTGAGCGTGGCGTTTCCCCTTAGGACAATATCCGACGTACCGTGGAAGGCCTACAGTCACATGCACGAGCCGAACATCCTCCACACGAGCGAAAGAGAGGCACAAGTTGGAAAACCTGCGCCGCACGGTGGCGATCGTTGAGAACGATGCAAGCATGCGAAGGAGCGTCCTGCGGCTACTGAATGCCCACGGATTTCTGGTGGAGGAGTATACGTCGGCGGAATCGTTTCTCGGTCGCGATGTAGGAAGCCATGCGGAATGCCTTGTTCTGGATATCGATCTGGGCGGCATGTCCGGGATCGAGCTACAAAGCCGACTGAAGGAGTCTGGCGCCAGCCTTCCGGTGATCTTCATCACGGCTCTCGAAGACGACGCCCTGAAAGCGCAGGCGACACGAGCAGGTTGCGTCGCCTATCTGCGGAAGCCGTTTCCGGCCGCCTTGCTAATCGACGCCATCAACAGGGTGTTCAAGTCACAAGGTTCATCGGCATGACAGCGGAAGGCGTCGCTTCCGGAAGCGGAAATTATTACCGCTCGAAGCACTTGATCCTGCAGGAGGACAAGCCAGCCGCTTAGTGGAAATTTCCCGCTTTCACCTTCAGGGTATCAATGTGTAGATCCCGAATTTATCCTGAGCCCGAGACTATGCCGAGGCAGCTCCCTAAAGCCCGCGACTTCCGACAGATCCAGATTATAAGCTCGGCATATTTCCCGCTGCGCGCACGGCAGGGATGCGGAGAAAGCGGACTCCGCTTACCACATGATCGAGGACCGACCAGACAATCCTTCTGCGGATCTGAGGAGGCGAGCTGACAGGGCATGCCGAACGGATGGAACGCCCCTTTGCCAATTGGAACGACGGCACCGAAGGCGAAAAGCGCTCCGAAATACAGCCCTTAAAGCCGTAGCGCCGCGGCCTGCTCGGTTGGCTGTTCGGACGATGACGAGGCGCTGTTGCCAAGGCAAGCCATACGACCGCTCCAGCGCGACCGCGATCTTCGTGGCTTCGTGCAGGTCCGATCCCCCTCCGACAGATGCGCCATCGTCCCAGCGTCCGAGAAGAAGTTGCTCGGCCGCCATGCCCGACATCGTCATCGTGATGATGTCGAGGTAATGCTCTCTCGTGCGGCGCGCCCACACAAGGGGGCCGGTCCTGGATGTATGTTACAGTAACACACTTACCGTAGTTGGCCGGGGGGCGCACACTGCAGGCGAGCGCATGCGGGATCCCTCCCTCTTCGTTCGGAGAGCGCACAATGAATGCCGAAACCCAACGCCTCAAGGAGGCGCGAGAGGGGAAAGCCGAGTGGAAGAAATGGGGCCCCTATCTGTCCGAGCGGCAGTGGGGTACCGTTCGCGAGGACTACAGCAAGGACGGCGGCGCATGGGACTACTTCACCCATGACCAGACACGGTCGCGCGCCTATCGCTGGGGCGAGGACGGTCTGGCGGGCATCAGCGACGAGAAGCAGCGGCTCTGTTTCGCGCTGGCTCTGTGGAACGGCCGCGACCCGATCCTGAAGGAGCGCCTGTTCGGCCTCACGAACAGCGAAGGCAATCACGGCGAGGACGTTAAGGAGTACTACTTCTACCTGGATTCGACACCGACTCACTCGTACATGAAGTATCTCTACAAGTATCCTCAAGCCGCCTTCCCCTACGACGACCTAGTGAAGACAAACAGCCGGCGCGGAAAAGACGACCTCGAATACGAACTGATCGACACCGGCGTATTCGACGATGATCGCTACTTCGATGTCTTCGTCGAATATGCCAAGGCGGCGCCCGACGATGTTCTCGTCGAGATCACGGTGGCCAATCGCGGCCCGCAAGCGGCCACGCTGCACGTGCTGCCGACATTGTGGTTCAGGAACAGATGGTCATGGGGTGAAGAACGCCAGAGGCCGATCCTGGAACGTGTAAAGGGCGACGATGCTCTCAGCGTGATTGCAGCCAAGGCGCCTCCTGGAAATGCTGAAGCGGTTGAATCCGGGCGGCCGGCAGCGGTTACAACACGATATCTCTACTGCGACGGGTCGCCAGCGCTTTTGTTCACGGAGAACGAGACGAACAACGAACGTCTGTTCGGGATTCCGAGCGCCAGTCCGTTTGTCAAGGACGGGATCGACAGCTTTGTCGTGCACGGCAGCATCGACTCGGTGAACCCGAAGCAGATAGGAACCAAGGCCGCGGCGCATTACGCTGTCACCGTGGACGCCGCGCAGTCGCAGACGCTGCGGCTCCGGTTGTGCGACGTGCAGCCGCCTGCGAAGTCGAAGGATGCTCGAAGAATGTTCGGCCGTTCGTTCGACGACGTTATGCAGGCTCGCCGTCAGGAAGCCGACGCGTTCTATGCTTCCATCACGCCGACCTCGATGACCGCCGACGCCGCCAATGTCATGCGCCAGGCTCTGGCGGGCATGATGTGGGGCAAGCAGTTCTATCTCTATGACGTGAAACGATGGCTGGAGGAACATGGCACGGATCCGTTCGACCCGAGGCGCCGGATCGCACAGCGCAACGTCGGCTGGCATCACATGTACAATGCAGACATCATCTCCATGCCGGACAAGTGGGAGTATCCTTGGTACGCGGCCTGGGATCTGGCATTCCAGGTGATCGCGCTGACGATGGTCGATCCCGACTTTGGCAAGGATCAGATCGATCTGATGCTGCGCGAAGCCTACATGCATCCGAACGGACAGATTCCCGCATACGAATGGAACTTTGGCGACGTCAACCCGCCGGTCCACGCATGGGCGACCATCTTCACCTACCGTCTGGAGCAGGCAAGGTCAGGCAAAGGCGACGTCGCCTGGCTTCAGAGGTCCTTTCAGAAACTGCTTTTGAACTTCACCTGGTGGGTCAACCGCAAAGACCGATCCGGCAAGAATGTTTTCGAAGGCGGCTTCCTAGGGCTGGACAACATCGGGGTGTTCGACCGCAGCGCGCCGCTGCCAACCGGGGGCTACCTGGAGCAGGCAGACGGCACCGCATGGATGGCGCTCTACTGCCAGAACATGATGGAGATCGCGACCGAACTAGCTCTCAAAGGCGCCGGCGGCGAGGAGATGGTACTCAAATTCACGCAGCATTTCCTATGGATAGCGTCGGCGATGATCCACGCAGGCGACGAGGTCGGAATGTGGGACGAGGAGGACGGGTTCTTCTACGACGTCCTGCGCCTGCCGGATGGGCAGGCGCAGCGTCTCAAGGTCCGCTCGATGGTCGGCTTGCTTCCGCTCTGCGCCGCCACAGTTTTCGAGGGCGATCTCTATCGGAGGTATCCCGAGATCACCAAGCAGATCAGGCATTTCTTCGATGTGCGCCCGGAATTGATCGCCTTCATCCATGACCCGCGCAAGCCGGGCCACGCCGATCGCCGGCTCGCCTCGATACTGGACGGGAACAAGCTTCGTCGTGTGCTGTCGACAATGCTCGACGAGAACGAATTCCTCAGTTCCTACGGCATCAGGGCACTGTCGCGCTACCATGCGGAACACCCCTACGTCTTCCAGGTCGGCGATCAGCAGCACCGCGTAGCCTATCTCCCGGCGGAATCCGACAGTGGCATGTTTGGCGGAAACTCAAATTGGCGCGGCCCGATATGGATGCCGATGAACGGTCTGATCATCCGGGCGCTGCTGCAATACCACAGCTACTATGGCAACCATTTCACCGTTGAATGTCCCACGGGCTCTGGCCGTCACATGAACCTCTATCAGGTCGCCGAGGAACTCACCCAGCGCTTATCGGCCATCTTCCTGCGGGGGTCGGACGGGACAAGGCCTGTGTTCGGCGGAGCTGCAAAGTTCCAGGAGGATCCTTACTGGCGCGACTGTCTGCAGTTCTACGAATACTTCCACGGCGACAACGGCGCCGGCCTTGGCGCAAACCACCAGACGGGCTGGACCGGGTTCATCGCTCGGGCGATGCATCTGTTCGCCTCGGATTCGGCCGAGGAGTGGCTTGAGCGGGCCAAAAGCTCTTAGCCGCAGATGCTCGTGGCGCCGATCGAATTCACGCCGGACGGCTCGGCTCCGGCAAACGAGGAGCGGTCATCATGGAAAGTTACTACGAGAACCGGCAGTTGCCTCGACCCGTGATTCCAACACTGCCACCGGTCCATCTGTTGAAGGGGCAGACTGCCCTCGTCACCGGTGCTAATTCCGGGATCGGTCGTGGTATCGCCCTCGCCCTCGGCAAGGCCGGAGCGAACGTGGTCGTAAACTACGTCACGGCACCAGAGGACGCCGCGCGGGTCGTGGACGAGATCCAACAGGGTGGCGTACGCGCACTTGCGGTCGCGACCGACGTCTCCAATGAGACGCAGGTCGAGGCGATGTTCGCGACCGCCGTCAAGGAATTCGGCACGGTCGACGTGTTCGTCAACAACGCCGGACTTCAGCGAGACGCCCCCTTTCACGAAATGACGAGCGCCCAGTGGGACACCGTCATGAACGTCAACCTCAAGGGAGCGTTTCTATGTTCGCGCGCGGCCGTCCGGGAGTTTCTCCGACGGGGCGTACGTCCTGACGTTTCGGTTGCGGCTGGCAAGATTATCTTCATCAGCTCGGTCCATGAAGTCATCCCCTGGGCCGGGCACGTGAACTATGCGGCGTCCAAGGGCGGACTGATGCTTCTTATGAAAAGTGTTGCGCAGGAAGTCGCCGAAAAGCGCATCCGGGTGAACAGCATTGCCCCAGGTGCCATTCGCACGCCGATCAATACCAGCGCGTGGGAAACGTCGGAAGCCTACGCCGAACTGATGAAGCTCATTCCATACAAGCGCATTGGCGAAGCGGAGGAAATCGCCGAACGGCGGTGTGGCTCGCGTCGGACTTCACCGACTACATCGTCGGATCGACGATCTATGTCGACGGCGGAATGACGCTCTATCCCGGTTTCGAAACCGGGGGCTAGCACTGCTAATTGTGAGTGGTTCCGCTTTGTAATCGTCTGCCGAGGGTATGTAACGATGTTGGTGCAAATTTTCATGGCGACTGTCCTGCTGCTCGCCACGATCCTCATTCACGGCGCAGCGGTGATGATTCTCTTTCGTATGGGACGAAACGTAATCGCCCATATGCACAGATCCCGGGCATACGCCCGCTTGGGCATCAGTTGCTTTTTTGTCGTCGGCTTCGTACTGGCCCATGTGATCGAGATCATGCTGTGGGCGACGGCGTACCGTTTCGCAGGTGAATTGCAGAGTTTTGAAGAGGCCACCTATTTCTCGGCGATTACTTACGCGACGATCGGTTATGGCGATATCACCTTGTCCAGGGAATGGCGTCTTGCCAGCGCCATCGAGGGTGTGAACGGGATTTTGCTGTTCGGATGGACGACGGCCTTTCTATTCAAAGTCTCAGAATTGTTGTGGTTCTCCAAGAGCGCTCAACATCCCGATCTTCATCAAGGGTGAAGCCCATGCAGCAAATGCCCAGTGATTACGATCAGCGTCGGTACATCATCGAGACAGCTCTGGCGTTGCTGCTCGTGTCAGTCCTGGTAACCGCGACATTCTGGGTGCTGCTGCCTTTTGTCGGCGTTCTCACCTATGCGGTAATTCTTGCTACAGCCACGGCGGGGCTTTTCGACTGGTTAGTGGAGCGGTTGAACGGAAGGCGACGCCTCGCTGCGGTGATCTTCGGCACAGTCGTCGCGACCATCACCGTCGTCCCTTTGGTCTATCTCTGGTCGACCGTCGCCGATCATCTGACTGTCGCCGAAGCGTGGCTGAACGCCGCCAGCAGCCACGGAATCCCTAACCTGCCCGGATGGATCGCGGGCTTCCCGGTGCTCGGAAAGAAAGTAGCGACAGTATGGCAGGAGCTGCAGCGAGATGGTCTGGTGCTGCTGGAACGCTATCAACCCCAGCTCGCTTCCGCAGGAAAGTGGCTCCTGAATTTGGGCGCGGGTCTTGTCGTCGCTATCCTGGAGATTTTCATCGGTGTCATAGTGGCCGCCACGATACATGCCTCGCGCGCCCAGTTGCTGCGATACGTTTCCGCCATCATCGAACGCATCGTGGGCCCGAAGAGTAACGAACTGCTCGGTGCGGCCGGGAAGGCGATAAGGGGCGTTGCAATCGGTGTGATTGGAACGGCTCTGATCGAGGGAGTGCTTGCATGGATCGCCTTCGCAGTCGCTGGGGTTCCGGCTGCGATCGGTTTGGCCGCCGCGACATTCTTTTTGGCCATTATTCAATTGGGACCGCTTCCGGTTTGGCTTCCGGTGGCGATCTGGCTGGGTTCGGAAGGCGAGACGGGCTGGGCGATCTTCACGGCCGCCTGGGGTGTGATTGTGCTCATGGGAGCAGACAACATCCTAAAGCCCATGCTGATCGCACGGAGCGGCCAGCTGCCGCTGCTTGTGCTGTTCATCGGCGTGATCGGCGGATTGGCGGCCTGGGGTTTCACAGGCATGTTTATCGGCGCAACGACGCTCGCCATCCTTTGGACCGTGCTGCAGGCTTGGCTAGGCACGCGTGAAGATGGGATTGCAGACGCGTGAATCTATCTTCCAACGCTTGCTTGCCGAAACGCAACCCAGCGTCAGGGCTGCAAATCGTAACACTGCGCCCTGCGGCTGCCGGTCTGGCAGGTCGGCGAGAAATGGAGCCGATAATGCCCCTGCCTCATGCACTCGGCGAACGCTTTCGGATCCGGCGGATCCTTCCAAAGGTGCGTGAGCTCGCAGTGCTTGCGGACGTCGACGAAGTTCTCGGTTCTCTCGACGGCGCCTACTGAAGCTGCCGAAGAGATTGCGGCCACGAATATCGCGCAGCTCACGGCCGCCGATTTCGTCAAGATGAAAGTACTCCTGGGCGACGCCCGCGTCATGCCGGAATCCCCTTCGAGTTGCTGGTGCGCGGCCAAAGGATCGCGGCGAACAGCAGGGCGTAGATCAAGGCCGCGCCGACATAGACGATTCGGGTGGCGAAGGATTCTGCGGAGCTCCCCGGAAGGGGCGAAACCCCCAGACCGAAGAGGATCAGGAAGGTCGTCAAAGCGCCTGCGAATACCGCGGCGTCCTTCGACCGTCCAGCAGCGCGTCCTCCCAGCAAAAGGGCGACGATGAGAACGATAAGAAAGATCGAAAGCAGGCTTGGCCGCAACGTCAGCGCCGCGTAGGCGACTGATGCGAGGACTCCCCCGAAGAGATTGACGAGCACGAGTCCGACCGCCGCCCGGCTGCTTCCCGCGACGTCGAGCTGCCCGAGCAGGGACGCCACCGTTATGGGAATGACTGCCGCGGCGGTCAGGTTGTCGCTCGTCAGGCAGATTACGACGGAGGTCAGAAGTATCCCCGTATTCGCCAGCGCCCGACGCAGGGCTGGTGGCCGTTCACCGGACGAGACGGCCTCGAGATTCTGCCCGGCGGGTTCAGGGAAGATCGCATATGCCAGCCACATCAGGATCGTTCCTGACAGCACCCCTGTGACCAGGATGGACAGGATGGAATTGGCGAGGTCCTTGTTAAGGATGCCAAGCAGGGGGACGATGATCGCAACGACGAGCACGAGAAAGACGGCCTGGCCCCCCTTCCCCGCCGACTGCGCGACGAAGCAGGCAAAATAGGTCAGCCCCAGCAGGAGAAGGAAAGGCGCAGGCCGGTCGCCGAATAGGTTGGTGAGAGCCATCATTGCGATCCCGGCAATGAGGATCACCATCGCTGCGCCGACCGTTTTTCCAAACGGCATCGGTCGCGAACTGCCGAGCAGGAATTGTGCTGCAAAGAGCGGACCGAGGAACGGCACGATAGCCCCCGCATACACTGCGAACGTGAAGCCGATCGAGACCGCGAACGCGACGCGCAGGCCCTTGCGTTTCTGCTCCTCGACCGCGATAGTCCGGTCAGTTGACATAGGTCAGAACCGACATGATGCGTATCCAGAGCGAACCCCAGGCGTTCGTCACAGGGTTATCGCCCGTGTAGATGACGACCGTCGCCTGCGAGCCGTAGCGAACTCCGCCCTTGGGCCGCTCCTCCTCGTTCATGATGAGCCGCACTGGAAACCGCTGCGCCTCCTGCACCCAACCGCTGTCGTTTCTGATCGTCGGCAGCCCGGTGTTCGGATCTGTGCCGCCCTCCGAGACGCCGAAACCAACGCTCTCGACTTTCGCTGGAAACACACGACCGGGAAGGGCGTCGAAGAGGACATCCGCTCGGTTGCCCACGGCGACCTTCTCAAGGCTGTTTTCCTTGAACGCGGCGGCAATCCAGATTGTGCCGGCATCGATGAAGGTCATGGCGGGCTGTGCAGCCGACACGACCTTGCCGGTAGAGAGTTGGAGGTTGGTCACGACCCCGGCCGAAGGTGCTCGAACAGTGGTCCGCACCAGATCGAGCCGAGCCTTTTCGAGCGCAGCCAGAGCTGCCCGGAGCTGCGGATTGTCATTTCCGCTGGGACCGAGCTGCTCCTTTGCCTTGGCCAGCTCGGCCTCAGCACCGGAGACCGCCGCCTCTGCCTGACCGAAAGCCGATTTGGCTGCATCGGCCCGTGCCTTGGAGTATACGCCCTGCTGTTGCAGCTCTGCGGCGCGCGCAGATTGTACGCGAAGATTGTCCCGATCCACCTGGGCCGTCACGAGTTTCGCCTGCGCCGCATCGACTGCAGCGGTTGAAGCGCCCATCGATTGGCCGACGCTTGCAAGGCTCGCCTCGGCCTCACTGACCGCGAGTTCGAAGCGCTCCGGATCGATGCGGAAAAGGACCTGGTCGGCGTCGACCCGCGAATTGTCGATGACGTTGACCTCGATGACCCGGCCGGTCACCTCAGGCGCGATGCCGACGACATAGGCTTGAACCTGAGCTTGCGAGGTCGACGGCGTCCGCCGCTCCATGAAGATGGAGAGGACGAACAGGACCAGCGCCAGGAGGACGACGACGAGCGCGATCCTGCGCAATGGGTTCCGGGGCGCTGGAGAACTCGCAGGCTCGTGTAAGGTCTCGGACAACACGGTATTCATCCTTCGAATGCGAGAGTTGTATGGGGTATCTGTCTTGGTCTGCAACGATGTCGGCGGTCTCGGGCTCGTCGCCCTGTTCACCGGGGAGGCTGCGCGGATGGTGGACGAAGCGGGAGCACCGTCGCGCTGTCGAGCGCGTCTTCGATCTCCTTCCCAAGTCCGGCAACCAACTCTTGGTATTCCGCACAACGCTCCTCGCGGTTCGGGTCTTCCGACGCACGCCATTTGGCCAGCTCCATCTGGGCTTCCGCAAAATCCCGGCAGATCTCGCAGAACACGTCGTCCCGTGATGCAAGTTCTTCGATCGCCTTGGCTCTGATCGGAAACTGCAGCCTGACAGCGGCCACGCCTTCATCCATCGTCGACTCCATTTCACGACACTTGAGACCGTGCCGATCGAACGTGCTTCAAGGCTTCATGTTCGTGGATGAACGGGGGTTCGTGGAGTATGTTACTGTATCATACAAGCCGACGACGGCGTCGCCCGATCTTGATGCGGGCCGATTTCTTGCCGAACAGGTCTCGGACTGGCCGACGGCGGTCCTGCTTGCCGTCAGAGTCAAAGAACGATGGAAGCGCACACACTTGCGACTGATCGCGGTGCCGGGAACCGTCCCGCGGCCGGTGTAACATACCCGATGCTACGGGTAAGCCCTCTCGTGTTCACATAGCTTTTCCTCGGGCCGGGAGTCGTCCGCTTCTGCATGAAGCGGCAATCTCGGTCATGGCGCAACGACCGCGAGGAACAGTGGTGAGCAGAACGAACAAAGTTGTCGACCGCACTCGCACGAGACTTCATCGCGGTCTGCAAACGATTCTGCTAATCGCCGCGCTGGCGACGGCCGGAGGGTGCGGCGGCCACCCGAAGAACGTGCTCACCCCCGTTGCCGACAGCGCCCCGAAATCCACCAAGGTTAAGATGCTGGTTACGACCACACGCAGCCGTTCCACAATTCCGGGTGAGATGTTCACGGGCGAGCGCGCCCTTGCCCCTGCGTTCGCGGACATCACGGTATCCATCCCGCCTGCGAACGTGCGAAAGGTTGGCGAAGTCGCCTGGCCCCGGCGGCTGCCATCCAATCCGGCGACCGATTTCGCGACCTTGAAGGCCGACGAGATCACACGCGACGAGGCCAAGAAATGGCTGAGCGCATCGGTCAGGAAGAGCCCCGACGGCAGCGTCCTGGTCTTCATCCACGGGTTCAACAACCGCTTCGAGGATTCCGTCTACCGCTTCGCCCAGATCGTCCAGGACTCCGGCGTGCACAGCGCTCCGGTGCTGGTAACATGGCCGTCGCGCGGCAGTCTGCTCGCCTACGGATACGACAGAGAAAGCACGAACTACACACGCAACGCACTGGAGACGCTCTTCCAGTACCTCGCGAAGGATCCGGAAGTGAAGGAAGTCTCCATCCTCGCACATTCCATGGGGAACTGGCTGGCGCTGGAGTCGCTGCGGCAGATGGCGATCCGCAACGGCCGGCTCCCCGCCAAGTTCGAAAACGTGATGCTGGCCTCGCCCGACGTGGACGTCGATGTCTTTCGCCAGCAGATCGTCGACATGGGCAAGCAGCATCCGAAGTTCACATTGTTCGTCTCGCGCGACGACCGTGCGCTTGCGGTCTCCCGCAGGGTGTGGGGCGATGTCGCGAGACTCGGCGCCATCGACCCCGAGCAGTCCCCTTTCAAGAAGGAACTGGCCGACAGCCAGATCACGGTGATCGACCTCACCAAGGTCAAGGCGGGGGACCGTCTCAACCACGGCAAGTTTGCGGAATCCCCCGAGGTCGTTCAACTTATCGGAGCGCGCATCTCCGACGGGCAAACGCTGACCGACAGCAAGGTTGGTCTCGGAGACAAGATCCTTGCAGCAACGACGAGCACCGCCGCCGCGGCCGGCAGCGCGGCGGGGCTGATACTGGCCGCTCCGGTCGCAGTCGTCGATGTGGACACAAGAGACAACTACGCAAGCCAGGTGAGCGGCCTCACGGGTCCGACAGGACCCAAGCGAAAGCCGGCAGCCTGCAGGAGCGGCTTGCGCTCGCAGGAGGCGTGCGCGCGCTAGTTGTCGGCGGCGCGTGCATCTTCTTCATTCAGATCGAGGTCTACAATGGACGTACTTTTGAAATTCGCCTCGCTTCGAACGCTTCTCTCTGCGGCGGCGCTCACGGTTGCTCTTGTGACAGGTG
Source organism: Rhizobium mongolense USDA 1844 (assembly GCF_000419765.1). GTDB lineage: Bacteria > Pseudomonadota > Alphaproteobacteria > Rhizobiales > Rhizobiaceae > Rhizobium > Rhizobium mongolense. The sequence goes on from NZ_ATTQ01000013.1 coordinate 114,452, forward strand.
TTTCCCCCGCCGCGGCACAGACCGAGGCGACCGCACAGCCACGGCCCGAAAGCGTTCAGCGGTTCATTGGAATGTTCTCCGATCCGGACGTTCAGACCTTCCTGCAGCAGCAGGCTGCAGCGGCCAAGGCCGCAGCCGAGCCTGCCGCGGAGAGCGCGGGGACCGGCGTTTCATTCTCCGAGTTCTCAACACGTTTTCGCGCTCATGCTGCCAGTCTTCTCGGTGCCGTGCAAACCTTTCCTTCTGAGAGCATGCGCGGGGCGACCGTTCTCGAACGCGAGGTTCAGGCGAGCGGCGGCACGCGGCCCATCTTTCTGGTAGCGGCCTTCGTTGCCGTGGGGCTGGCCGCACAATGGCTTTTCTGGTGGGTCAGCGCCGGATGGCGTCAATGGATGGCGCGCGCACCCTTTGCCACCGTTTCGGAGAGAGTAGTCGCGGTAAGCGCAAGATTGCTGTGGGCCGTGTGCTACGTTCTCTCGTTCGGCCTCGGCAGTATCGGCTTCTTCCTTCTTTTCGAGTGGCCCCCGCTCGTCCGGGAAATCGTCGTCGGTTATCTGTTTGCCGTCGTGGTCTTCCGCCTCGCGAGCGTCCTCTTCGACGTGCTTCTGGCTCCTCGCGTCGCGACAGACCTCTCACCGGAGCGATATCGGGTCGTGCCAGTCACGGACGAGGCCGCCGTTCACTGGGCAAAACGTCTGGGCTATCTCGTGGGGTGGTATGCCTTTGGCTGGGTGACGATACGGCTGCTTGGAACGCTCGGCTTCTCTGTTCCTGCGCGGCAACTCGTTGCCTATTCGCTTGGCCTGGTGCTACTCGTTATCGGCATCGAAGCTGTCTGGCGACGCCCTTCCGGGCTCTCCCAAATGGCACCGCCCAGTCGACTCGGTCTGCGCGCGAGGAACTGGCTTTGGACCGCCTACTTCATCGGAGTCTGGCTCCTGTGGGTGGTCGGGGCGATGAAGCTATTCTGGATTGCCCTGGTCTGCGCTGGCCTGCCTGGTGCGATCGCGCTCACTAAGGCCGCCGTCAACAACCTCCTGCGGTCCTCTGCCGTTGAAGAGGATGGCGACAAGAAAAGCACGGTCGTCTCGGTGATCATCGAGCGCGGCATCCGGGCGGGCTTGATCGTCGGCGCGATCGTTCTCCTCGCGGACGTTCTGGAGATCGAGCTTACGCGAATGACGATGCAGGATTCTCCTGCATTGCGCCTCGTGCGTGGAATATTGAGCGCCGGCATTATCCTCCTGGTCGTCGACCTCGCCTGGAACGTCGTGAAGGTGCTCATCGATCGCAAGCTCGGAGACACGCAAACAGTCCTCGAAGTCGGCAGCGAGCAGGAACGTCGCCGCACGCGCATGAGGACCTTGCTGCCCATCCTGCGCAACTTCCTGATGATCCTGTTCGTCGCGATTGCCATCATGATGGCGTTGTCGTCGCTCGGGGTAGAGATCGGACCACTGATCGCCGGAGCCGGCGTCATTGGCGTCGCGATCGGCTTCGGCGCGCAGACGGTGGTGAAGGACATCATCAGCGGCATGTTCTACCTGCTCGACGACGCCTTCCGGGTCGGAGAATATATACAGAGCGGCAGCTACAAGGGCACCGTCGAGTCCTTCAGCTTACGGTCCGTCAAGCTCAGACATCATCGCGGTGCAGTCTACATCGTCCCCTTCAGCGAACTCGGGGCCATCCAGAACATGAGCCGCGACTGGGTAATCGAGAAGATGACGATTACCGTGACCTACGACGCCGACATTGAGAAGGCCCGCAAGATCATCAAGAAGATCGGGCTGGAGCTGTTCGAAGACCCCGAGTTCAAGGCGACCACGATCGAGCCACTGAAGATGCAGGGTATCGACAGCCTCGGGGACTCCGGCCTTCTTCTGCGAATGAAGGTCATGACGCTTCCCGGAGAGCAGTTCACGCTGAAGCGCCGCGCTCTGCGGATGATCCATCAGTCATTCAACGAGAACGGGATCAAGATCGCCGTGCCGACCGTGCAGGTCTCGGGCGGAAAGGACGACGACATTGGCGCGGCGGCGCAGCAGGCGCTTGCGAAACACAACGCTGCAAACGCCGCTGGAACGGCCTGAGCGAGCGGCCACAGCAGGCGCCTTGAACAGAATTCGATCCTTCGAGTATTGAGAGGAGACTTCAATGGATTTCACAGTTATCGACGCTACGCTTGTCGGAAAGCTTCTGCTCCTGCTCCTGATCGGCATGGGGCCGAAGATCGCGCTGGTTCCCTTCCTCGAAAAGACCCACGCGTTCGACGCAGAAACCAAGGCGCGCATCGGTCGCCAGATGGTTCTGACCGCATTGGTCACGGCTCTCATTCTGTTCGCCACCGGCGCTCTTCTGATGCGCCTTCTCCACATCACGGGTGGCGCCGTGGCCGTGGCCGGTGGGATCATCCTGGCGCTTATCGCGATCAAGATGGCGTCCGGGCCGACGGAAGCGCCGCATGACGAAATTGCGGTGCCGGCCGATCCCGACAAGCTCGCCGTGTTTCCGCTCGCGGTTCCCTACCTGCTCAATCCGGTCGGCATCACCGTCATCATCCTCGCCTCGGGTGAAGTCGTCTCGATCGTCAGCGCGGCGCTCGTCGCCGGACTGATCCTGGTCGTCGGTGCGTTCGACTATCTGGTGTTCACGAACATCGACAAGCTCGCCAAGCGGATGAAACCAGCCAGCATGGTCGTCTCGGAGGTCGTCTTCGGCATCCTGCTGACCGCGGTGGCAATACAGTTGATCGTAAGCGGGCTTGGCAACCTAGGGATCATCACGGCGAACGCCGGGCACTGATGGCGGCGCTCGGCAGCCATTTCATCGGTCGCAATCGCGCCGGAGCATCGTGGACGAGGACACGTTCCGGGTGTATGTTCTTTTTCCCGCACAGGCTTCACATGCCAGCTCTGGGGGATTGGGAGCGGCGATGCTGACGGCGTCGATGGAGGGGACCGTGACAGCAGCAAGGACGAACGACTTGCCATCCGTCGACGAAATCCGAACGCAGCTCGAGCGCATTGTTTCGAGTCCGGAGTTTCCCGGCGTTGGACGGGCCGCGGCGTTCCTGCGATATGTCGTCGAGGAAGCCCTCGCCGGACGAGGCAGCCGTATCAAGGGCTATTCGATCGCCATCGAGGTGTTCGGGCGCAATGAGACGTTCACTCAGGAGGACCCCGTCGTCCGCATCGAAGCGGGGCGTCTGCGCAGATCGCTCGAGCGCTACTATCTGGTCGGCGGCAGGAACGATCCCGTCAGGATCGATGTGCCCAAGGGCGGATACGTGCCGTCGTTTTCGTGGAATACCGCGCCTGCGGAGCACATCGAGACCGTGCCCGATCCCACTTCGCCTCCTCGTTCGAGCGAGCCGTGGTGGCGGGCCAGGCGCGCCGTACTTGCATACGTTGGCGCGGCACTGGCCGCCTCCGGTTACTTGGCTGCCGTCGGCCTTGCCTCGTATGCCCCGCCACGGCCCTCTGGCGAAACATTTCCGGATCGCCCGACGCTTGTCGTCGCGCCATTCGCCAATCTCGGCGACGGATCCGAGGCACAGCTCTACACCATCGGACTCACCGAAGAGCTGCTGACGGCACTTCCTCGTTTCAAGGAGATCAAGGTCTTCGGCCGTGAGACGTCGAAGTCGCTTCCCTCGGACGTCGATGCCTCAAGGGTCCGGGACGAACTCGGCGCACGATATCTTCTGGCCGGCGGCGTCCGGGCGTCGAACGACCGCCTCCGGGTCACGGCGCGCCTTCTCGACACGTCGGACAACGAGATCGTCTGGTCGCAGGATTACGACAACGATCTTGGATCGGGCGACCTCTTCGCCATCCAGACGGACGTCGCACGCAGGGTCGCTACGACGATCGCGCAGCCCTACGGAGTGATGGCGCAGCTCGATGCGGCCAATCCGTCGCCTGACGATCCAGGCACCTACGAATGCACCTTACGCTTCTATGCGTACCGGTCGGAACTGAGCACCGAGGCACATGCGGACGTCCGGCACTGCCTCGAAACCGCCGTCGCGCGCTACCCGACCTATGCGACCTCGTGGGCGATGCTGTCGATCATCTACCTTGACGAGGACCGCTTCAGGTTCAACTCCGAGCGCGGGTCGGAGGCACCGATGCAGCGCGCGCTTAGAGCGGCCAGGCGCGCGACACAGCTCGATGCGACCAACACGCGGGCTCTTCAAGCGCTGATGATGGCGCTTTTCTTCAACAGAGAGCTGGCGGAGGCAATGCGGATCGGCGAACAGGCGCTCGCCACGAACCCGAACGACACCGAGCTCATGGGCGAGTTCGGCACGCGACTGGCGATGGGCGGACAGTGGGAACGGGGAGCCGCCCTGCTCGACCGGGCGATCGCTCTCAATCCGGGCGGGGGCGGCTACTATCACGGCACGCGCGCTCTCGCCGCCTACATGCTTCGCGACTACCCAACCGCGGTCAGCGAGATCGAGCGGGCCGACCTGCAGAAGTTTCCGCTTTATCATGCGGTCGCCGCGGTCATCTACGCCGAGGTCGGCATGATGGACGACGCCCGGCGCGAGGGCGAGGCGTTCGTGCGGATGCGACCGGACTTCCTGCCGAACATCGTGGCGGAACTCGAGATGCGTAATCTCCAGCCGGCCGACACCGCCCGTCTTATCGCAGGATTGCGCAAGGCAAGCATGCCGATCCCGCAAGATGTCGCGGACACGGGTGCAGGCGTTGGCATAACCTCGGATCTGCAGCCTCGCTGAGGCGGACGGTACCTCCGGCATACTGCAACATACCCGATTCTGCGCGCGCGCCCGCGTCATCCGTCCCCTCCAAAGCACGGCCATCAGCCGCGAGCTACACCACTCATCGGAACATCATCCAATCGAAAGGCGGTCGAGAGGGCGCGGCCGTCGTTCACGTGGGAGAAAACCGCGATGGCACAACCGCAAGCGTCGGCATCGAGCGTCGACGAACTGGACGTCTCGCGAAGGAACTTTGGCAGTTCGAGGTTTACTTCCGCTATAAGATACCTCGATCCAGCTAATCGTCGATGAGAACAGGCGCCTTCGCGAGGAATGCGCCCGTTCTTTTTTATCGGAAATCTGACCGTTTTTCTGAATCCGCGTTTACGGTTACCAGACTATAAGGAATCCGCGATCATAGTGGTCCCGATCGATGATTATCGTGGTTTGGAAGCCGGATTTACGTTTGAAAACAATGGATCAGAATCCGCGCTTATGTGGCGATGCAGACAAACTGCGAACACCTGGCCAAAAATTTTTTGCTGCCTGTGACGGCGTGATGGATCGTGGCCTTGCTTGCGATAATTCTCACCTGCCTATCCCCGACCTCGACCTGATCGACGACGGACTGAATGTAGGCCTTCGATTCTGCTCACCGATCCATTGGGTCTTACTCCTTTTTGGTCGATTGCCGGTATACCGCCCCGTTCTGCTACAAACGTGCATGCGTGGGCTCGTCATTATTCACGTCGTCCTTTTGATTGTTTTCGGCAGTGTGATGCCCGTACAGGCGCAGCTGAGCGGGGATGACCTGCTCCGGCTTGGCATCCAGATTCTCAATGGCGCGAACGGCGCTGGGCAGCAGCCTGTTCCCAGAGGCGGGCCGCGCGCGCCGCCCGCCAATTCCACCCAACCTCAAGCGCCGGCCCGAGACTTGGCAGCCGAGCTTGAAGCCATCGCGATGATCGGTGCACCTCTCAATGAGAGCGAAAAGAGACGTCGCGAAGAGGCGCTGAGATTGGCATAAGAGCCTGGACCTCATCGAACAAAGTAAAACTCCACCGTTGACGGCCTGGGGACATCGATACCCTGAGGCCAGCCGTTTAAGGTTTGAGATCGAGCAGAGCGCGACCGCTTCCATCCATGGCGAATGGCACGGATGCATGTTGGTGGGACACCATCCAGCGGCCATCGCGCTTCACCAGCCCAAGGGTTTGACGAAACCAAAGATCGACCTCGGTGCCGTCAGTTTTAGTTCCCGTCATGCGCGTCAGACCACTCCAGAAAGCAACGTCTCCGCCGACCGTTAGCTTGGCATCGCAAACATCGCCACCTATCGGACCTTCCCAGGTATTGAACCACGCCCGCAGGCCTGCCTCGTCCTTGCCGTGATAGACGAGCGGCGGTGCTAGCGAAAACTCGACAGAATCCTCGGTTTCGTGGGAAAGTGCGCCCTTGGCATCTTTTTCGCCAAGCGCGGAAGCGCGCAGCGTTAGCATGGCGATAATCGCCTCTTCATCGATATTGACTTTGGTTTCGTTGCTCATTGGCCGTTCTCCTGTGCTGTTCAGAGGACGAACGGGGGAACGACAATCCGACACCGACACACGAAGCTAGTGAAAATTTCGCGCCTTCACCTTCAAGGTGTCGATATGGAGATCCGGGATGAAGATGTCCCGCGGCTGAATCGCAGGCTTCGGCTTGTCGCTTGGGTCCGGGCCGCCGCCATGCGCAAACTCGTCTCCCGTGCCCGTCGGCAGCTTGAACTCCGTGTCGCGGTCGGCAAGCCCTGACAGGTCCGACAGATCGAAGACCTGCTGGGCAACGAGGTGGACTACGTCGCCTTCTCGCTGGATGTTCCCATTGATCGCCATCATCGACGATCCGAGGACCACGCGGTGTGGCACATCGACGTCCGCGAGGCGGTAGTGCCTTCGCGGACCGCCGATTGGTCACGTTGAGTGAGTTAGCCAGAATGCCAAACGAGCGTCAAAGCTGCGTGGGGGTGGGTGTCGATTTGGAAGCTAGCTACCCGAGGGGTGCAGCAGCCTCGTAAAGAGCTTTGCGTTCCTGATCGCATTGCCATCACGGTCGTTGTTGAAGTATGCCCAAACTCTTGTCGCGCCGCTTTGGCTTACGCGGTCGGTCCATACCCTAAGCTCTGCTTCAGTGTAGTCGTGACGATACCAACGCGTCGTCCCGTGGAAACGAATGTAGATATCGTCGGCAGTCCTTACCAGTTCATCTGGAAGGTGGGGACCACTGCAAGAGCAAAATATAGCTCCGGCGGATTGAAACGCTCTGAAAGTTTCGTCGTTCCACCAACTCTTGTGCCGGAATTCAACCACGTTGCGTCGGCGCTTGTCGAGTTGGCTTAATATCAATTGTAAAGTTTCCGGGCTGAAGTGGACGCTTGGCGGGAGCTGAAAGAGAAAGCATCCCATTTGGTCGCCGAGAAGATCGCCGATGTAACAGAAATCTTTAATGAGGGTGCCCGTGTTGTCAAACCGCTTGATATGGGTGATGAGCTCGCAGACCTTGATCGTATAAATAAAGTCGCTCTTCGCCTGACGCAGCCAGGTTTTGACCGTCCCAATGGTAGGCCAGGAGTAAAAGGGAGCGTTCAACTCAACGGACTTGAATTGTTGTTCATACAGCGAAAACCACTCGCTGGAAGGAACGTCTGCTGGATAGAACTGGCCTTTCCAATGCCAATAATACCAACCCGAGCAACCAATATGGACAGCATTCGATGGCCCGCCGGCGAGTCCTCCTGCCGCTTTGTGCTCATTCGCGATCCGGACTTGATGCATTTTCTCGGCGCGATCGATATTCGCTCGCCGCTGTTTTTCTCGGCGCTCCGCGCGGCGCGCCCGTCGTCTCTCGATATCGTCCAATATCATTTCCGCCAAGCTCATCCCCTTGGTCGACTTGGGGTCCGTCAGCACCTGGATCCTGTCGTACGGCGGAATCGGCCGATCCCGTAGCGAAATCAGAGGCCTGGCGGCCAGCACACCCCTGGCTTGGCGACTAAAGCGACGTCCAGCGAACGTCCTTCTGCCTACGACCGGTGGGGCCGGTCCTCTTCTCCGCGCCTCTGGGCCTTAGGTGCAATCGTGGCTACTAAGCTGAACTCGATGTGAACGACGATGGCGCCGTCCTCGATTATCTGATAGGTTGTCACGCGAGCGCCTCGAACGCAACTTAACTTTAAAAACGCCCGCTCCTTCCGATAACGTCTTGCCGTATACGTTCCAACGCTTCTGCTAAAGGTTGATATACGGAACGAGCTGCGTCAGAAATCTCCGCTGACAGAAGACCGTTTTGACAGGGTCGATTATCGTCCCATCCGGAATGGTTTACGATGGGGTACAAGCATATACCTTCGATCGGGACCCCGGCATCCATCGCAGCAACGACCTCGCTATAAACATACATGATCCAACCGGGCCGCCTTTCAGCTTCGATACCTGTTTCGGCAACGAATATCGGCTTGCCATATCTGGCATAGGTTTCGATCAGAATAGACCTAAAAGGTTTGTAAAGCGCATGAGTTTCGTCGATCGGTGAACCACCGTGGATCCACTGATTGTTGTGATAGTAGTTCACCCCAACGATATCGAGATAGCGATCTGCACCACCGATTTGAGGCCATAGCCTTCCACTTAGTAGATCCCACCCCTGGAACTGCGACTGGCGATGTCCTTCGGCACGTTGCCTCTCCCAGGGTCGCGACGGTTCTAGGATAACGTTGATAACGGGATCGCAGTGCACAAAACGTGCCCGTGGATCGACCAGAAGGATGGCATCCATGGCGGCGATAGAAGCGCGCGCGAGCTGGACTTTCAATTCAAAGCCGCGTCCGTTTGCAAAGGGATTCAGATAGCCGACGTCACCTCCACCCCACGACAAAAACGAGATCTCGTTTACGGGGCAATAGAACGGAACCTCGCTCGTATTTTCCCGCACCACTGCTGCGACAGCACCCGCAAAATTTGCAAGCCGAGGTGCAAAATCCTGCCCCCAAATATCGATATCGTCTGGCCAGCCATAGTGCAAAAGGTCCCAGATGACCTGGACGCCCACCTCCTTCGCTGCTTCGAGCATCGGAAGAAAGCTAGACCAATCATACCGGCCAGATGACGGCTCTATAAGATGCCAGCGGAGGCCGTCGCGCACGGTTTCGATCCGGTGCGCTTTCAGTTGATCGTAGTCCTGTCGCGCATGCGAGTCGTGGCCAGTAGAGGCGAGGACATCGAGACGCGTCCCAGCAGTTTCGCCCTCGCCTGGACGGAGGCGATGCGTTGAACACTCGAAACCACCCTGAATGAAGGATTTGAACAAACCAGATGGCCCGGCTCGCACTCGATCTTCGAGAACATCCAGAAAAAGACCTTCCCATCGCGGCACGATCGTAGCGGCGCTGTAGTCGTTTTCAACTTTTGACATCAAGGCCTTGCCCAGCCGGGCACGCAGTTCGGCTGACATGATCAGCTTCATCATGGCCTGAGCGACAGCGGCGGGATCGTTGTAGGGCACGAAGAGACCCGAAATCCCCTCCTCGACCTGCTGGAGCGCCCCGTTATCAGGCGTCGCGATTACGGGCAGACCTGCTGCACCCGCCTCCGCCAGAACGTGCGGCATACCCTCGTCGCGCGAGAGCCAGGTAAAAATATCGAAGGCTGACAGAAGGTTGGGAACATCCTTTCGATCTCCGAGAAAGGAAAGCACGCCACCCAATCCCCGCTGATTAGCAAGCGAATGCAACTGTATCGCATATTCCGGGTGGAACGCGTCGGCCCCCCCTACAATCACAAAACGCGCAGTCGCAACGTCCTTGTGCACAATCGCCGCAGCCTCTATGAAGTCTTCGACGTTCTTCTTTGGATCAAGCCGTCCGACCCAGCCGACAAGGACCGAATCCTTGGCCAATCCGAGTGACGAACGGGTTTCGACACGCCGGGTGGCGTCAAATTCCGAGAAATCGACCATCGACGGGATTTCAAGAGCACTTAATTCACGACCGGGCATCACGGAGGCTGCGGCATCGCGGATTGATCGACAGACGCCGACGTAGCGACTTGTGAAGTGCTTCGGCCCCGCAAGCGCCTCCGACACCAGCCCGCCATGTTCAATCAGCGGCGGGCGGAGGTGGATACGTTCAAGCGCCGGGTAAATATCGGCGACATTCTGACAGGACACCACGACGTCATAGCCTGGGATCTTCGTTGCCAGATAGCTTATCGTATCCTTGAACGACAATGTATAAGGGGTCGTATCGACATCCACGCCCAACGCCGTTAGCTGCTCGTGTGTCTGATCGGGCATGCTCGGTTTGTGGAAACATGCCACGACGTCAATGCGATAGCGGTTTCGATCGAGATTTCGGGCAAGGAGCCGCACTTCCGTCTCTTCACCGCCAACGACTAACCATGCAAATACGAAAAGGATTCGGACTGGTTGTTTGCGCGAGCTCATTCCTGAACCTTAAAAACAATCTGCAGGAATTCCGGCCGGTTTGTAATGAGATCGGCCAAGAATTGCGGCGCATCATCAAATGGAACGACGTGCGTGATCATGTGATCCCGAATAGCAGAGCCGTGGCTCCGCATAAGGCCAACTGTCTCTTGGGCAAGCCGACATCGGTCCCACGACGCCCCCAATCCGCGCGGCACACGATTGATTTGTGCGCACCTGATGTTGAGCCCATTGTGGTGAAACTCTTCGCCAAGCCGCAATGCCTGGGCTCCACCTTGGTAAAAGGCGAGATCGATGACTGTTCCCTGCGGGCGCAACGCTTTGAGCGCAGTATGCAAGCTGGTCGCCTGCGCACGGGTCTGGAACACTACATCGGCACCGCGGTCTCTGCCGCCGTTGTGCCAACGCGCTTTCACGTACTGCCACACTAGTTCCTCCTCCATCGCGGCGAGGCCAAGATCGTGCGCCCTGTTCTGACGGAATTGCGACGGGTCGGCGACAATGACGTTGGAAGCTCCGCACTTCTGCGCAAACAGCGCAGTCATCAGACCCACCGTTCCCGCACCCAGGACAACGACGTTGCGTCCCTCAACGCCAGCGCCCAGGTAGGGCACGCTGCTTCCGAACGCCTCTGAATCGGCATGCAAAATTCCATTAGCCGCGATCGGTCCCATCTGAGCGACGAACACTCCAAGCACGGGGTCGATATCGATGGGAAGCGGCACCAGCAAGTCATGGCAGGGGTCTGCAGTGTGACCGCTCTTATGCGCGAAAGTCGTCGAGACAACATCGCCAGTTGCGAAGCCGGCAGCCCGTGTCTCCGAGACGCGCGCCACCTCCATGTAGCCCAAAAAGGGAACGGGATAGTGAAGGTCAGCCTCGCCTTCCACAAATACGCCCCTCTCCCCATCGAACCTCGAACGGAAGTAGGGGTTGGTATTTTTCATGAACGTGAGTTCGGTACCTGCTGAAAATCCGCTATACAGCGTCTCCAACCGAATATGGCCGTCGGCGGGCGGGCCCTCTTCGTACTCCACAAAGAATGCTTTCCCAGCACGTTCTATGCCCAGCGAACGAATTCGCCGATGGCCGGGGGGCGGGCTCTGCGGCTCCTCTTTACGGGATTGATGCTGAAGGGGAGCCATTGGCCTGCGCTCGAAGACAGGAGGATCGAGTTTTACGGGTTCGTCTTGTCGGGCTGAGGCTGCGACAGCCAGCGCGATGCGATGCGTTGCGAGCGCGTCCGAGTAGGCACAGCGAATGTGGTTTTCTTGCCCGCGCACGGCGTCGACAAAGTCGCGATCCTCGCGCCAGACGGGATCGCCTTCGGCTTGACGCACCGGACGTCCTGCTCCGACATCGACCATGATGTCATGATCTGTCAATTCGATCGCAAGACGATCGGCGAAGATATTGAGCCCGACCCTATGGTTCCAGCCGAGAAGGCAGGTCGACGAAATGTTGGCAATGACACCGGACTCGAAGGTCATTGTCGCAGTCGCAACTGCGGGCACATCGAGGCCAGGAAATTCTGAACGATCTTTAAAGCCAACACGACCGTATACGTCCGTTACTTCGCCGATGAGGTAACGCGCCAAGTCAATGATATGAGTGGTCTGCTCGATCATCTGCCCACCTGATCGATCAATCTTCCACCACCATTGCGGTGGAGGCGTCTGGTCCAACCAGTAGCCGGAGAGGAGTTGCGCCGGGTTTTCCACCAATAACCGGCGGGCCTCCTCTACAGTATCGAGATACCGCCAGTGATAGCCCACGGCCGTGACTAATTTCGCTCCCGCAATCATGGCTGCAAGTTCTTCAGCAAGGGCCAAATCGAGAGTGATAGGCTTTTCGACAAAGAACGGGACGCCGCGTTGGATCAGTTCCCTTTCCGCGTCGCCGTGCGCAAAGGGAGGTATGCAAATATAGACTGCATCGAGCGCTTCGTCGTCCAGCATGGCCTGGTGGCTGGTGAACGCCTTCGCACCAAAACGGGATGCAGCTTCGCTTGCGCGACCTAAATCAGGATCCGCAAAAGCGACGAGCGCGACATCGTCAAATCCGGTAAGAATGTCGAGATGGCGGCGCGCGATTCCTCCGACGCCGATGAAGCCAATCCGTGTCTTCTCCATGAAAGGATGTCCTCTTTCGACTTCTGTTTTGGCGGGGAGAACCCGTTGGTAGACGGCAACCGTTTCGCTGGCCATCCGATCCGCTGAAAAGGCGCTGTGAAATCGATCCATGCCAGACTGACCTATTGACCTGGCGCGAATGGGGTCAGAGAGCGCGTCGATCAAAACATCAGCTAAGGAGGAGGGATTTCCTGACTCCGCCAAGAATGGGTGATCTTCGCCAAGGGCTTCGATGGTCCCCCCAATTCGGGTTGCGACGACCGCCAGTCCTACAGACATTGCTTCGAGCACCGCCAACGGCAGGCCCTCAAAGCGCGAGGGCAGGACAAAGAGGTCGGCATTCATCATGATGTTGGCAATGTCGTTTCGGTGTCCTAGAAACTGGACATGATCGCGAAGTGCCAGTCCGTCGACCAGATCTTGGATAGCATTCATTTCCTCGCCCTCCCCCACCAGAAGAAGCAAGGCGGTGGGATGGGCTGCAACAACGGTTGGCATTGCCCTTACGAGGGCAGCGTGATCCTTCTGTTTTGAAAAGCGCGCCACCGTAAGCAGGGTTGGTCGGGATTGAAGCGCGCGTTCGCCTATGCCGTCTGCGTCGCTTTCCCCCCGCTCCAACGCATATATCCCGTTGCGGACAACCGTCAGCCGGGCCGGATCCACACCATTTCTTTCAAAACTCTTGCGAGATGCCTCGGAAACTACGATATGATGGGCAACTGTCAAAATCGATCTATGATATTGCGCGATCTGCTCGGCATCTGTCAGCAAATATGGCAAATGCTCCGTTCGTATGACGGGAATTCCGCAAACGCATCCTACACGGGCGATCTCGTGTCCCTCCCACCCGATGCCGGCATGGATGTGAAGCAGCGACGCACCTGATGAACACAGCCATTCCTCAAATGCCGCGGGATCATCGGCGTTCTTGATCGCCAAGCCGCGGCAGACGGCGCGGTTCAGCAACGCGCAATTCGGCGGAGCCGCTAGCGTGACTTTGTAGTGTGTTCCAAGCGCCTGCCCGAGCGTAAGCATGTGCTCGCCCATCCCGGACGGCTCGCGGCTGTCGGTGGCGATAACGATGTGGTGCAATTGACTTGTCATTTCACGCTCGCAGCAATGGTGCTCGCGTGCGCCCTTGACATCTTCCGGTATGTTGCCAGAGCCTGGCCCACCACCTGATCCATATTATAGTACTTGTATGTCGCAAGCCGACCGACAAATGTTACGTCGCTAGAACGTCGCGCAACAGCTTCATATTGCTTGTAGAGTGCCTGATTTTCCGGTCGAGGGATGGGATAGTAGGGCTCCCCTTCTCTACCGGCGAACTCATAGGAAATGGTAGTCTTCGGATGGATCTGACCAGTCAGATGCTTGTATTCGGTAATCCTCGTATACGGCACCGTCTCCGAAGGATAGTTGATCACGCCGACTGGTAGCAGGCGTCTGGCATCATGCGTTTCGTGCCGGAACTCAAGGCTACGATATGGAAGACGTCCGAAGCGAAAATCAAAATATTCATCGATCGGGCCCGTGAAAATCGTATGCGCCGCCAGATTGTCCTTTCGGATGTCCGCGAATTCCGTGCCGAGCAATACAGTGATGCACTCGTGGTCCAACATTTTCTCGAACATCTCAGTGTAACCATGCAACGGCATGGCCTGGTAGGTGTCGAGGAAATATCGATCGTCGTCGCTAACCCTTGCCGGGACACGCGACGTCACCGATCTGTCAAGCTGGGTCGGATCGAGACCCCATTGCTTGCGGGTGTATCCTTGGAAGAACGTGCGGTAGAGATCGTCACCGACCTGGGAGACCACCGCATCCTTCGCCGTTTCGATCGGATCGCAAGGTTCCGCACGAGCGGCCAAAAATAAGGCGGCCTCTGCGTCGTCCTTCAGATTGAGACCATAGAGCCCATTGAGGGTCGTTCGGTTGATGGGAACAGGCAATCGACGATCGCCAATATCGGCGAGCACACGGTGTTGGTACGGCCTCCAAGCCGTAAATTGTGACAGGTAGTCAAAAATTTCCAGATTGTTGGTATGAAAAATATGCGGCCCATATCGATGAACGAGGATACCGTCTTCGTTGTGAAAATCGTACGCGTTGCCGCCGATATGCAGACGCTTATCACACAAAAGCACATGCTTCCCATCGGACGCCAATCTTTCTGCCATCACCGAGCCTGCAAAGCCCGCACCGACGATCAGGTAGTCGTATGATGACCTTGACCTGACGGTTGACTGTGAACACGGGAACTGTGTGGGAGAATGCGGGGATGCGGACCGACGGATGATGGCTTCCTCAACCAGCACGCTCATCGCATCAAACGTGTCGTCCCAAGACGAAGCGGCGAGCAGGATATCAACTGATCTCAGCCAGGCGCTGTCGAATTCTTTGAGAGCAAGCGCGTCGTCGCACGCTGTGGCAAACCCCTCGGCATCTCGCGCAAGAGCAACACCGGCAACGCCCCCGTATTGACGCACTACGTCAGCGACAGGCGTCGATACGATTGGTCGACCGGCAGCAAGATACTCCGGAGTCTTGGTAGGGCTTATTAAACGTGTTGCGTCGTTCAGAGCAAAGGGCATCAGTGCGACGTTCCAGCCCGACACATACGCTGGCAGTTCGCCATATGCTTTTCGGCCGAGGTAATGGATGTTCGCCGCTTTGGGGAGCTCGTCGGGCGAAATCTTGACGATTGGCCCGATAAATACAAAAGAGAGGTCCGGCCTAGCGTTGGCCACAGCGCTTATTAGTCCGAGGTCAAGGCGCTCGTCGATGACACCATAATAGCCGAGCTTTGGACTGCTGATAGACCTTTGATCGGCCGGCTCCTCGAGGTTTCCACGAGCAGCGTGAAAATGGTCTGCATCAACGCTAGACGGGAAAAAATGAATATTGTCATGCAGATGCCGCTTAGCCTCATACAGGCTGTGGCCGCCCGTGAAGGCCACATCGGCGTGTGCAAGGAGTGCAGCCTCGGCATCCTTGAGAGTTGGCGGCGCAAACTTGAAGTTTGCCAACTCGTCCATGCAATCGTAAATGACCGCCGCCGCATCGATGTGGCAAGCGAACGCATACATGAGCGGCGTATAGAACCATAGTATCGGTCGGGCTACGCCATAGATCGACAGCAGTTCATCCAACAGTTTTCTTAGTTCGCGCTCCCTTTCGTCCTCGCCTAACCAGTGAGGGATTCGAGGACGTATGGCTTTCACCGCCGTCCCCTCAAATGGATGGATCTCCAGATAGGCTAAATGATGATCTGTGGGGATGAACTCCTCGAAATAGAAAACCTGTCTATCGCGGGCGAAACGTTCCATCAAATGCTGCGGACGCTGCAGCACAAAATCCCAACGCAAATGGGAAAAACATATGATCGGCGCCTTGCGTTCCAGGGCTTTATGGAACCCTTGGGTGAATGAGCTGGAGAGATTCATTGCGGTTCCGCCGTTTTATTAGAGGCCTTCTAACCTCCACTCTGGCGGTTTGTTCCCAGTCATTTCTGCCCCGCATGCCAATCCATGATTTCGCAAAGCTTGCGGACCGAATGTGGCCACGTCCAATTGTCGAGTACAGCCTGGCGCGGGGAATAGTTTGAGAGGTTGTCAAGCATGCTCAAAATGCCATGGTCAAAGTCATCCGCTGCTGCAGTCGCTCCGGTGTGCGAAGTAATATACTGAAGGCCGCACACGAGTGCGCTATTCGCGAGAACAGGGAGGCCAGCGAGCATGTATTCGGTTAAGATCGCCGGCGCACCGTCATTGATGCCGCAGACCACACCGATCTTTGCCTGGCTCATTAGACGGTTGACGTCGGCATATCGCACGCCGGGCGGGCCAACAAAGTCGACGGCAATTCCCAAGGCTTGCACTTGTGCACGCAGAATATCCCCGAGTTCCCCATAGCCGCAGACGCAAAGTGCACGGATACTACTCGGAAGCTTAGCGAGCGCATCGAAAAGGATATCGTGTCGCTTGTAGGCTTGAGCGGCGGCTACATAGATAACGTCATATAGTCGAGGGCCATCGAGCGGATAAAATGTGCTGTCAGAGGCAAATTCCGGTCCAATCGGAAGGACCGCCGTCTTCATTTCCGGATGTCGCCGCTTCACCTCCTGCGACTGCCACAAGGCGCCGGTAAGCACGAGGTCGAAATGTTGGCTGATTGATCGTGGAACTCGCCACGTGGGAGCATCGATAGAATTGTAGATCTTATAGCTGCTCTTGCATGCGACAAGTATATCTTCGGAAACGCCAAGCCCCCACACGCAGAGGATATCGGGAGCGCCAAACGTAATGATGTGGGCCAGCATATCATTCGACGCGAATGGCGCCTCTGGGCCGTTCATTGCGAATGAGCGGCGAACAAGAACCGGATTCGTCAGATCCTGAGGGGGCGGGTGGGCGCCCCGCCAATGCGTCCAAATTTCGACGATGTCGACTATGCCCATCTTCAAGCAAGCAAGGGGCAGGCGTTCGATGTAGCCGCCCCACACCATTACATCCTGGATTGGCTGTTTGGCAGCAGAAGGACTTCCCCGCGCTCCGCTGGCCCACTGGCCTCGCAATTCCTCGATAGAAAGCGGCGAGGAAGGCTCGTACCAGCCGGCCTGATAGTCGCTGATAACGACAAGACGCTTTTTGGTTGAATATTCCCTGTTCAATTCAGGCCACTCCGTCCACCCATGACGCAGACCATTCCTTGCGGTTACTTCACAAGATCAATTCCGTGGCTGATCCGGTGATCGCTCTTTACCCGTCGAATACGTTCGGAGGCGTACCGTCAGGATCGGTTTTCAACATGTACGGGACGACCGACGATATCAGCGCGGCGGCAACGCCATCCGACCGCAATTGCAATTCAATAATGGTGGTCCAGGTTCCGCCGCCCATAGCCGCACCTCGTGAGCTGAGAGCAGCTAACACCCGGCGGTGTCGGTAAGTTCCGATTTTCCGCGCGAACCGGCTGTCATTGTTCGCTCTTAGCTCCCCCTAACGGACGAACGGTGAGCAGCGGGTGGCGCGCAAACCTCGTCGAGCCTTGCGATCACAGAATCCGGCGACTGGATGCCTGCGCTAACAAGCGCGATGGCGTGCCTCAGCGCGGCCTGACCGTACTCGCTGTGGACGTTAATGTGATTTCTCTCTGACCAACGGCAGAGGGCGGAGGTTATGAGATCAATCTCATCATCGGTAAAGGAAAGTAGTTCGAAAAGAGACATGACGGCTCTCCTCCTCTTTGGGGTAAGAGCAGATCGTCTCTCAAGCGGTCGACACCCGGTTGCATACGTGGACCGATGAATAACAGTACGCTTTAAAGCCTCACACGGCAAACGGAGTCGCTTGTCGGTCTGCTACCGTACGTACCATGGACGCAAACTCAGCGGCTTGTCCCGTAAGGAGGCCGACGACATAGCAGCTCAGCCCAACGTCGACCACATTTCTTACACTAGATCTGGAACATCAAAAGATAAACGAGGTTCGGGATAGGTGAAACGAAGCAAAATAGGAGAATCCAATGCTTCTCAAACTCATCGCGGTCTCGGCACTTTCGATCGGTCTGGCAACTTCGGCCATGGCTCAGGCCAGCGGCGGCACGGGTGGAACTGGAGGAACCAGTGGTTCGGGCCAGTCCGGCGGCGCTTCAGGTTCCGGTAGCGGATCTGGCACCATGTCCGGTAGCGGATCCGGCACTTCCACCTCCGGCACGGGGGCTTCCGATAAAGACAAGGATGCGACCGGCAAGCAAGACTCTTCCGACTGCATTCAGGGCCAAGTCAAAGATGCCGCCGGCAATTGCCAGTAAAATCTGGCTCATCGAAGAAACCCCGCGGTCAACTCTGCAGAGTATTTGTGCCGTTCTTTCAACTGCGCATCTCAGAGACCGATTTTACCTATGAACGAGAGCGGCAACCGTTACCAAGGATCGGTGCGCCGAACGTTTTTTGCGTCCTGCTCGGCATCATGGGTGTCGCTCAGGGGACCGCTAGCCGAAGCGAAAATACTTCTTGGAACATTCGGATGAAGCGGGAGTTGGGAGCGCATTCAAAGAACGGTGAAAAAGCTCTGGAGGCTTCTACCATGTCCCAACCATCCATCTCCCGCCTGCCGGGCGATACTCCGTATGCGGTTAACCCGGTAGACCCGCGCATTACGGCCACCATCAACAAGATATCGTGGGGTGCGGTGTTCGCCGGCGTCGTTCTAGCACTCGCGGCCCATTTCCTGCTTAATCTTCTCGGTGTCGGGATTGGCGCTGCAGTTCTCGACCCTGCCACGTCGGACAATCCTACAGCAACCAGTTTCTCCATCATGGGCGGCCTCTGGTTCGTCGTTTCCGGCATCGTCGCCTCGTTTATCGGCGCATATGCTGCAAGCCGGTTGTCCGGCCGTCCCAGCAAGTCCACAGGCGGTTTCCACGGCATTACCGCCTGGGCCGTAACGACGCTAGTCATTCTCTACCTCCTGACCACCTCGGTTGGCGCACTCGTCGGCGGCGCCTTCAGCGGCCTTTCGAGCGTGGTCGGGGGTGTCGGCAAGACTGCAGCAACTGCGGCGACCACCGGAGCGCCTTCGATTGCCGCAGCAACCGATCCGATGGCCGATATTGAACGGCAAATTCGCGAGGCCAGCGGTGGCTCCGACCCGCAAGCCCTTCGAGCGGCGGCAGTCACGGCGATGAAAGCCGTGGCAACGGGCGACCCGAGCAAGGTCGAGGACGCCAAGGCGCGGGCCGCCGACGCTCTGGCGAAAGCTCAGAATATCCCTGTCGACCAGGCGCGGGCGAAGGTCGATGAATACGAGGCAAACTACAGGGCATCCGTCGATCAGGCAAAGCAGCAGGCTTTGGAGGCGGCAGAAACCACGACGAAGGTCGTGTCCAGCGGCGCCCTGCTCGGCTTCGTCGCACTCGTTCTCGGCGTGACTGCAGCTTGGTTCGGGGGCGTAGCTGGCACGAAGCGTGGCCCTATCCTTGAAGAATATACACGCGGCCGAAACCTATAATCATCTCAACACGAGGAACACGAACATGGCAGAACCTAAAAATCTTAGCGATCTCCTTCACGAGAGCCTCATGGACATGTACTTCGCGGAAAAGCGGATACTGACGGCCCTGCCCGAGATGGCTGAAGCCGCGCAATCGCCTGATCTCAAGGAGGCATTCGAAACACATCTCGGTCAGAGCGAAGATCACGTAACGCGCCTCGAACAGGCCTTCGAACTGATCGGCAAGCCAGCGCAGCCGAAGACCTGCAATGCCATCCTCGGCATCATCGAGGATGGCAAGGAAGTCATGGAGGCGTTCAAGGGGACGGTCGCCCTCGATCCGGGCCTGCTCGCCGCTGCGCAGGCGGTGGAACACTATGAGATCTGCCGCTACGGCACGATGGTCACGTGGGCCGAGACGCTCGGTTTAAATGACGTAGCTGACCTCCTCGCGGAGACTCTTGACGAAGAAGAAACGACAGACGAACGGCTTACCGAGATCGCCAAAGCGACCGTCAACGCGCAGGCCGCCTGATTGCCGGCACGTGGTGACGGAAACGGGAGGTGCGCCAACGAGGTCGGTTGATCACCATGGCGCGCCGACCCGCACCTGGGGCGAAATCGAAATCATCGCATGCGGCAAGATACATATCCATCCGAAGGACTTGCGCTTCTCAACCGGGACTAAGCGTTGGTGCAACGGGTGTTTGATGCTGTCAGAGCCGAAGCCGGCGCCAAAGCCGGCGACCAATTAACCGCAATCATCAACGTTTTTTCCGCGGGCGCTCTTACGTTGAAAAATTAGCGCGCTATGAGCAGCCTCCTCCTGTCCGAATAACGGTCGGACCCGTGATCTTCGCATTGTTCCGCGCCACGGTGCCTTCTTACGGAGAAGAACGTCGCGTTCAGGATCCACCTTCGATCGTCATCCTCCTCAGCACCCGTTCAGGCGTCCCGTAGGCGGCACCGGCGAAAGCCTCCAGCGCACCCCTATCGCGAATTCTGATGACGCCCCGGTCGGAGTAGATGAGATTCTCCCCCTCAAGGACATGAAGAGCGTTCGTCACCCCCGGCCGTCTGACGGCCAGCATCACGGCGAGGAACTCGTGCGTCACGTCGATCCGGTGGCCGTCGACCCGGTCGTCGATCATGAGAATCCACCTCGCCAGGCGAGCGTCGATGCGTTGGACGGCGTTCGACAGCGCGGTATAGGCGGTCTGGGTGAACAGACTAAGAGCGAAACGTTCCAGGATTTGTCTGACTTCGACATTTTCCGCCACGAGTTCCTGAAGGGCCTCGCGCTTTATCCGATGACCTTTTCCGGACACCTGCATCATGAATTCGAAGGGATGCCGCTCCGCATCGAGTATCGCTACGAGCGGGGTGACACCGTCCCTTCCGACAAGCCCGATTTCCGTGCGTTCGCCGGCCGCAGACACGGCGACCATCGACGCCACTCCGTCTTCGGGAAAGTAATGGTGCACGATGGGGGCGTCGAAACCGGCGATATGGAAGTTTCGAGGAAGATCGATGGGTTCAAGCCTTGGGCGGATCGCATTCCAGGCGTCGGCGGACAGACCTGACAACAGGTGATTGCGGATAGCGGATTGAAGCATCGCGGTTCTCCAGTACAGCAAGCGCAGAGCATTCCGATCGACTGCGCAATTACAGTTGGGACCGCCATCGTACTATCCGCACGTGACTGTGCAACCGAAGGACGTCAAATGCCCAATCCAGAACAATCCCCAGCAGTCAGTCTTGAAAATCGAGCGGGCTTCGCAGCGCAAACGCGCGCTCGAGAGAGAGCTGGCCAAGGGGCTGGAAGACACCTTCGGCAGAGCCGAACGCGTCAAGCGGCAGCCATCAAGAGTGAGGAGAACTTCCCACTCGTGGAGGAAGCCCTTCGCTCGACGGGCGAAAGCGGACCCTCCGGTTATGGATTCGACCGGGATCACGAGGAGGTTCGCGGCAGAAACGGCGTCGGAACGCATCGGGAACGGCACGGATCGCGAACGCTAAGCCTCGGAGCTTCGTTCGCGAAGTCGAAGACAAGAACCGGCAGCAGCCTTTCGCCGCGGTGGCTGTCGTCGCCGCCCTCGCCTTCGTCTTCGGCGCGACGCGCTAACGCGGCTTTGCGTGAACGAGTCGCGGAACCGTTGCCCGTCTGGCGTATTTAGTCGTCCACAAACCCAGCTTGGAGAGAACGACATGTCCGACGACACTCGACGACCGACGCCGCCCTATCCCGCTCAGCATCAGGAGCCGCCGGGGAAGACCGCATCGATGCAGCCGATCCCGGATCATGGGGAGCATTCCTACAGGGGCAACGGCAAGCTGGAACGAAAGGTCGCACTAATCACGGGTGCCGATTCCGGGATCGGCAAGGCCGTGGCGATCGCGTTCGCACGAGAGGGCGCCGACATCCTCATCTCCTACCTGAACGAAGACGAGGACGCCAGGGACACCGCCACGTGGGTGGAAGAAGCAGGACGCAAGGCTGTCGTCGTCTCAGGCGATATCAAGTCGGAGAAGCACTGCAACACTCTGGTCGAGCGCGCCGTCGACGAACTTGGCGGCATCGACATCCTGGTGAACAACGCCGCATTCCAGCGTACCTATGCGGATATCAGCGACATCGGCGCCGCGGAATGGGACGAGACCTTCCGGACAAATATTTACGCCCCGTTCTTCCTTGTAAAAGCGGCCGTTCCCCACATGAAGCCCGGCAGCACGATCATCAATACGACATCCATCCAGTCCCGACAGCCATCTCCCCAGCTTCTAGCCTACGCATCGACAAAGGGAGCAATCTCGAACTTCACCGCGGGCCTCGCCGAGATGTTGGCGGAGAAAGGGATCCGCGTGAACGCGGTCGCGCCCGGCCCGATTTGGACGCCTCTCATCCCATCGACGATGCCGGCCGAGAAGACGGCCAAGTTCGGAGAGAACACGTTGATCGGACGCGCTGGGCAGCCTGCCGAAGTGGCAGGGGCTTATGTCCTCCTCGCGTCGGATCTCGGCAGCTATATGACGGGCGCGGTCATTCCAGTCACCGGTGGAGAGATCATGATCTGACCGTCGTCGTTGCAGCTCCGCGACGAACGAGTAACAAGGCATCCCGCGTGTAGTCGTCGACGACAACATCCTAGAAGTCGTTTTGTTTGTCATCAAACTCGATTGAAACCATCTTTGGTTCGATATCGGACAGTTGGCGAACAGCGGGAACCATTAGTGCGCGTATCCATTACAGTTGGTGCTCGGAGGAACCACCATGCCGCAATGCCCTTCCCTTCAAGATGAAATCGTTGCCTTACGTCCTGTAATGCAGGCCTTCGCTCATCGATTTACCAGATCGGATGCCGACGCCGAGGATCTGGCACAGGAAACGGTCTTGAGGGCCCTCAGGAATCTGGATCATTTCACGCCCGGAACCAGCCTCAAAAGCTGGATGTTCACCATCCTCCGGAACCAGTATTGTAGTCAGTACAAGCGGTCGAAGCGTTACCGTCTGGCCTCCGACATTTCCGAAGGCTCCCTCGAAAACTCCGTGCCATCGGATCAGGATTGGCCGTTGCGGCTGAAGGATGTTTCCGAGGCGATCGACCGTCTTCCCGAACACATGCGACGGGCGCTGATGCTTGTCGTGTCCGGGCACTCGTACGCTGATGCCGCAAAGGATTGCGGGTGCGAAATCGGTACCATCAAGAGCCGGGTCGGCCGCGCACGGATGGCGCTGATGGTGGCCTTGGACGAGGCCTCTTTCACAGAAGCTGCTACCAGGTAAAAAGAAAGCCTGCCAAAGCGGGCAATTTCAGGTGCACTCTAGGTCGAGCACGCTCCAAGGAACTCAAAGCGGCCTGCGACCTTTATCGAAGAGTTCAAGCGAATCCTAGTGTGCCCGACAGATTTCCCAGACGCGACGATGAATCGCCAAGATGTCTTCTTTCGCTTCACTCAGAACGAAGCATCCTGGGGGTTTTAATGAACTCGAAACGAAGGCGGCGAAAACGAAAGGGATCTGGCGGTCCTCGAGGATTTCCACGCACGCAATCATCTCGTCACCCTCGTAGTCAAGATCGATGATCGCGCCATCATGGCTGTCAAGGTCAAAAGATGAAAGAGCATTGGCCGCAACAGGGCCCGCCAGAACAATGTTCAGTGATCTCCAAGCGTTCGAAACGGTCGAAGGGGTCGTACGACTGGAAATCACGAGAAAGCGCAGCATGGTGGTCTGCCCCCTGAGTGCGATGTTCAAACAGAACACACCCGGGGAAGTTCCGAAGGGGACCCCGGTGCCCCTTTACCTGATCGGATACGACCAGGATTGCAAGCATTTACTCAAAGGCGAGGTGTGGGGTGCGTTATCACTCCGCAACGCCGCATAGAGCGAGATCGTTAAATGTTGCGTTCTGTGCGTCGCTTCGATCAAATCCTGGAAAAACGTCATTCAATCCGCCAGTCATAATCGCTCGCCTCTCCCGCCTCAGGATTACGGTGATACGAATCTCTTGGGAATTATCTTTTGGTCGGACGACACGCCGAGGCGCCACTCTTTGCGCTCCATCTCAGGCGTTGACCATAACGTCGTCCGATCAAGATGGTGCAGGCTACGGCAGGACTGCGATTCTACTTCCATGTCCGCTCGGACGACAACTTCAGCAGGGATCTCTAAGCATCGACCTCCCTCGGTGGTATCGCGACGCTCCGGTAGTCGAGCCGCTTCTTGCGATGATCGCCTAAACCAAGATGACACCATGGAGGGAACGAAACGACTGCCCCGCAGTTAGCTGCACGCAAACAATCATGTTTGGCGCTGTTCAGGAGAAGTCACGTGGGAAGCACATCTGACAAGGCATCGGGCAAGGCCAACGAACTGGCGGGCAAGGCACGCCAGTTTACTGGCAAAGCTGTGGGCAACAAGGAAATGCAGGCTAAGGGCGCGGCGCAGGAAGGCAAGGGCAAGGTCCAGGTCGCCAAGGGCAAAACTAAGGAGGCAGTCAAGGGCGTCGTTGATCGCACCTGACCGAACTCTGACTCGCCTTCGTGAGAGGTGACCGGCGTCCGCTGTCAAGGGGTGGGATTACCCATGGCCGCTCCCTCGAACTGTTCGTAGGTACTGCGACGGTTTCTTGTCGGGGCGCCAGCGCATCGGTCGGCACATGGTCGAGCCGAACCTCGACGACGAGCCGGTCTCAAGGGCTCCCATTTCCCGCTTCACTCGGTATTCCATCGGCTAGGACCGCCAGGTGCTTTTCCGGTGAACCCCGGAGCGGGGCCCGAAGCGTGCCGGATCAGGAACCGCCCATAGCAGCGGTGGTCTCGCCGCGTTGATCAGCCATGTCTGGGGACCCGCTAACCTCAATCCTCTGCACGTAGCTGAACGATTGGCTATTCAGGCCCTTGCGGCCGATCGGCAGGACCAGAGGGCGCCTGTAAAGCAGTGCCAATCCCGGTTTTGGGTCGCCTGATACGGAGCCTCCGAGGGCTTACCAGAGACGGCGGCGCATCAGAGAGCATCTCACGCGCGGCGGTGGTCAAGGTGGAAGCAATGAAATCAGCCTCCGGAAGCTGGTGCAGTTGCCTGTCCTCATCGTTCTCAGACCACAGCACTGCGCCTACGCGCGTGGTGGGATACATGCGCTTGAAGCGGCGTACAAGTATGCCGGCATGCCTGACAGAGTCAAAGTTCAGGAAGCAGACGACGATGGCATTTGCTCCATTCGGCACGAGATCGCGGCTGCGGCGGCTGGCGATGTCGGAGTGCCTTGCTGCCACCACTTCCGCTCCTTGCACTTGGAGAACCTGGGCAAGCATCACCGCTGAAGCATCATCAAGAGGCCCCCTGCCACCAATGCAGAAGACCGTTTTCCCGGTCCCGTCCGGCAGTTCCTCGTCGCCTTCTCCCTCGTCCTTCGTGGCCGTCAAGGGTGTCTCGTCGGCGGTTTCGTCCTCCTGCTCTTCCTCCTCCTCCCGAGCGATCTCTTCCAGATTCGAGACCAGCGTGATGGCGGTGCCGAACACTTGTTCCATCTGCTCCGCTGTCAGGACGCCTCTACGGCGGTCCTGCTCGGCGAGCAGAAGGGCTGGAATAGCAACCTTGCCATAGTATTCCTCCAGATAATCTTCCTCGAGGATCTCCTCAGCGAGATCGGTGGCCTCGTCGGGATCCCCAGCTAAAAGTCTTTGATAAAGGCGTTCCTTGGGATCAAGCACCGGTTCGCTGCCAAACAGGACTTCCAAGAATTCAAACTGCGGGACATAACGCCCTAGAACTGCCAGGCACACGGTCAGCGGCGTCGACAGGATAAGGCCGACCGGTCCCCATAACCATGCCCAGAAAATAGCTGCAACGATGATGGCAAGGGGAGAGAGGCCTGTTCGGGAACCATACAGCCATGGTTCGACGATGTTGTTGCTCGTCAGCTCCAGCGCAAGAAAGATCGCGGCGACCCAAAGAACAAGGCTCCAGCCCGGATCGACTGCGAATGCCAGGAAGAGCGGCAGTACGGCAGCTATTACCGGCCCGATATATGGGACGAACCGCAGAACGATGGCGAGCATCCCCCAGAGCACTGCATTGGGAATTCCCACCGCCCAAAGCCCCAGCGCCAAGGGGATGCCGTAAGCGCAGTTCACGACCAACTGCATGAGGAGATACTGCGCAACGCGGCTTCCCGCCTCCTGCAGGGCTTCGGTGGTGCGATGAAGGTCTCCGTAGCCGACGAGTCGGATAAAGCGGTCGCGAAGCTCCTCCCGCTCCAGGAGCATGAATATGACGACGACTATGATAAGTCCCAATGACGCGATCGGACCGACCAAGGGGCCGATCAAACTTGTCAGCGTTGCAATGGGGCGGCTTGGCGCGAATATCTCTACGAGCAGAGGCTTCCTAGATGATGGCTCGCCCACGGGAGCAGTCGGTCTCTGCTCCACACTGTTGAGTTCCCGTCCGACACTTTCGACGACTGAAGTCAGACGCTGAACGATACCCTTATCGCTTCCGCTCTCCTGAAGCGCCCGGATCTTTCCCACAATGTTGGTCTGATAGGCAGGGAGGTTTTGTGCGACTTCAGTAACCTGTCCGGCCACTACAAGGCCGAACAGGATGAGAACAAGGAAGGCGAGCATGACGGTAGTTATTACCGCCAGAATGCGAGGAAACCCCAGCTTACGAAGACGTGAGGAAATTGGTGCCAGTGCGAACGTCAGCAGAACAGCGATTGCCAGAGGAAGGAGGACTTCCTTTGCAAAGTAGAGAATGGCAATGACTGCGAGCACACTCGCAAAGGCAGGCATGCGTGAGGGTGATGGGGGCGGAATTGAGTATATACGGCGAGAACCCCCGAGGCCGTTTTTCAATTCCGCCTCCTTGCTATGGTCGTGACTTGAAGGCGTCGATATGCCAATTGGTCCAAGACTCATGGAGGTAGGGCGCAGATGGGACTTAGCAATGATTGCGCTGCTGCACTGGGCCGAGCCGCAGGGTGCCACTCTCCAAGATGATGGTGTCTCGCGGGACTCGGGGTCCACGATGGATGCGCATCCTGCCAGGGTCGCGCTCCAGGCCGCCCCTCGGATAAGGACCGAGCTTGGGTATTCAGCAACGGCGAGCCTAGTTTGGTCGAAGCGATCCCATGCTGAAGCTCAGAACATCAAGCCTTGCGGGTTCGAACTACCCGCCTGGCTATTTTCGCAGGATCTTCGCCATCGCTTTCCCATTGGCGAGTTCGTCGATCAATTTATCCAAGTAGCGGATTTCCTGCATCGTAGGTTCTTGGATGTCTTCCACGCGAACGCCGCAGATCACACCGGTAATTAGCGATCGCGAGGGATTCATTTGAGGCGCATGCGCAAAGAAGTCCTCAAATTTTGTGTCATTCGCCAACTGATTATCTAGCGTCTCTTGGGTATGTCCCGTCAGCCAACAGATGATCTCATCGACGTCAGCTTTCGTGCGCCCCCTCTTCTCCGCTTTGGCGACATAATGCGGATAGACGCTCGCGATACTGACTGAATAGATTCGATGCTTCGTCATGCATCCCCCGGCGGAAGCGTTGTGAGCTTTTGTCACCGCTCACCTTAGCCAACGGACGCTCAACAGCAATCCTTTGCAGCGCGGGAGGCTTAAAGAGCAAGTCCGGCATGTCCGACGAGTGACGCGAACGTCCGCTCTGGGGCCGATTGCGGAAGACTGTGCACTTCGGGATGCGTTCGTCCTCCTGCGCGACGCCATGCGCAAGTCAAACGTGGCAGCAATCGCGCGGGCGGTGCTGTTGCGCAAGATGCGCACGATCCTGCTCCGCGCTCATAGCATTGGCCTCATCGCCACCGCGTTGAATGAAGTCAGGTCGTCCGCGAAGGCCTTCGACGAGATACCAAAGCTGAAGATGGAGGGCGCAATGCTCGATCTCACAAAACATATCATCGGCACCAAAAAGGAAATATTCAATCCGGCGGAGGTCGACGACAGCTACGAAATCGCTGTCGCCGTGAACCCAACAATGCCTGCGTTTCCTCTCCTTCCTAAGGAAATTCTTGTTAGCCGCATGCATTTCACATTTATATGCGATGACGAATCGCGATAATTGGGCAGCTCTCGGGCAGAATATCGCGCAATCGGAGACAAGTGTCGGGGAAGGTTTCTGAAGACGACCCCGTCATCGCCGGTCTTGATATAGATATGAAAGCAAACCTATCAGTGGCGACGGCGTCAAGCACAATTGCTTGAACCCGAAGCCTCAGATGCACCCGATCAAGCAAGCGCCCTTCCGCGGTCGGTCGATTTTACCTGATGAGTTCGGCCGCAGAAGACCAGGCACCCGCGTGCCCACTTCAGGCCGGACAAACTGCCTCGACACTCGGATTTGAACAAAAGCCCGATCCCGCTGGTTATTCTGCAAAATCGCGAGAGAACGACGATGGATTTCCTAGAGGCGGTCAACGCTGCCGGATCCTGGCTGCAGGCTTTCCTTCTCAATGAGTGGACGTTCTATCAGTCCGCCCTGATTGTCGCCGGTTACCTGCTTTCCGGCTTGCTGGCAAAACGGATCGAGCCGGCACTGGAATCGCGCGCCCGCACCATCAAGGGAAACCCGGATCTGCTACGCGTCATCATCGCATTCATGCGGCGAACACGCTGGCTCTTTCTGATTGTGCTGCTGGCGATTGCGGATGTGGTGCTGTTGCGATTTGCGTGGCCATCGCACCGGTGGCTGGTAGCAACAGCCCTCACTCTCGTAGTGGCGTGGTTCGTCATCTCGGTACTCACGCGCATCATCCGAAACCAGATGCTAGCGCGTGTCGTTGCCGCTGCCGGCTGGCTTTACTTTGCACTTTACGCGCTTGGGCTGGATCGCGCGCTGCTGGCAGCACTCGATGGTATTGCCGTCAATCTAGGCGCCGTTCGCCTTTCAATGCTGCTCGTCTTGAAGGCCATCGTCCTTTCCGTCGCGCTGATCTGGCTTGCGGTTCTGATCGGCAACATGTCCTCGAACTGGATCCAGAAGTCCGCGGATCTCACGCCCTCCTTGAAGGTTCTCATCAGCAAACTGATCAAGATTGGGCTCATTGTCTTTGCGGGCACGATTGCCTTGTCTGCGACAGGCATTGACCTGACGGCGCTCACGGTTTTTTCAGGTGCTGTCGGCGTCGGCATTGGTTTCGGCCTGCAGAAGGTCGTCTCCAACTTCATTTCCGGAATCATCATCCTGCTCGATAAATCCATCAAACCGGGCGACACGATTACACTGGGGGAGACCTTCGGCTCCATCCGCGACCTGCGCTCCCGCTTCGTCTCCGTCATCACGAGAGATGGCAAGGAGTACCTCATTCCAAACGAAGACTTCATTTCCCAGCAAGTCGTCAACTGGTCGTTTTCCAGCGATTATGTCCGCATCGAGGTGGATTTCGGAACTTCGTATGATAGCGATCCGCACGAGGTTGCCCGCATCGCGATCGAGGCCGCGAAGACCATTCCGCGGGTTGCCGGCACCTACGCCCAGCCGGTCTGCTGGATGACGGCCTTCGGGGCATCATCGGTGGATTTCAAGCTGAGATTCTGGATCTCCGACCCGAGCAACGGCCTTACCAACGTGCGCGGTGAAGTACTCATGGCCTTATGGGATGCATTCAAGGCAGCCGGCATTTCGATCCCGTTCCCGCATCGCGAAATCATCATGAAGACACCTGTCGAGCTTGCCCGCGCATCTCTTCGGCAACGGCCAGATGATGACTGCGCTTCCGGCAGCCCAAAATCCGGGAACTGAACTGCCTCAAAGACGTTCGGCAATATCCGTTCACGAGGTCACCGCCATGCGCCGCGCCGTTTTCTTGCTCTCCCTCGCACTCGCCGGCTCCCAGCCGCTTGCGGCAGCCGCTCAGGAAGCCAATTTCCTCCGGTCGCTTGCCGGAAACTGGCAAGGCGCGGGCCAGGTGCTGATGCGGATCGGCTCCGATCCCGTCAACGTGCGGTGCAGCTTCGCAACGACAGCGGGCCTAGCCAACTTCTCCATGAACGGCAGCTGCCGGGGCTTTGTCGTCGTGCGCCGGGCCGTTTCGGCAAATCTGAGGGTCAGCGGCGGGCGCTATACCGGGACCTATGTCGGACCGATGGGCCTGCCGTCTGCGCTTTCTGGAAGCCGCCGCGGAAACGCCATCAATCTTTCCGTACGCTGGGCCCGCCCCGTGAACGGCGACCGGAACGCCACCATGACCATCGAGAAGGTCGGGGCGGATGGCTTGCGCCTGCGGACGGTCGATCGCGACCATGCGACCGGAGGGTCTGTCGTCACCAGCAACATCGATCTTAGGCGCCAGTGAACTTACGCAAGTCTGTCAGCCGGTTCCGTCAGCCGCTCGTCTGCGTCGCGGCAGCGTCCGAGGCCGATCCGTTCCTGGCGAGTTGTCCGATGGCCACCAGAACCAGCACGGCAAGGACGCCGGCCGCCGATGTCAGCGCCAGCGACCAGACGACGCCGATGCTCCCGATCAGGTAGGCCAGCGCAAAGGGTGCGACCGCCGATACGATCAGGCGCGCCGCCATCACCCGGCCCTGCATCTTTCCATAGCCGTCGCTTCCGAAGAGCAACAACGGAAGCGTTCCCGTGACGATGCTGAAAAGGCCGTTTCCCAGGCCGAAGACAACTGCGAATGCGATAGCGCCGGCAATGGAAGGCGCGGTCGGGATGAGCAGGAATACCGCTGACGACATCAGCGTGGCCGCGATGATGGCGAGCTTGAGCGGCGGCAGGTTCACGCCGAAGAGCATGTTCGTGAACCTGCTGAGCACCTGCGAGGGGCCGAAGAACGTCCCGACCAGCGCCGCTGTCGCGCCGAGCCCGAGGCCGGAAAGCAGCGGCACCATATGGACGAGAATTGCCGAGCTCACCAGCGACTGGAGCGAGAAGGAAAGCGCCATCAGAACGAAACCAATCCTGCGCGCCGATGCGGCAAGCGTTCCTTCCGCGCGTCTCGCCGGCGAGGCCTTGCCGCTTCGCGCCCGGTTTCGGTGCATCTGCCGCGAGAGCACGGCATGGATCGGCAGGCAGATGACGAGGTTGAGGCCCGCGAAAACCAGATAGACGTGCTGCCACGACATCTCAGCGTGCAGCATCGTCGTGATCGGCCAGAAGATCGTCGAGGCAAACCCGCCGATGAGCGTCAGGTAGGTGATGCTCCGTTGTGCCGCCTGCGGCCGGATCTGCACGAGCAGCGCGAAAGCCGCGCCATATTGAACGAGGTTCGACGCCGCCTCGATGCCGATCAGCGCCGCCACGAAGGAAATTTTGCCGGGCGCCAGCGCGCAGGCGACAAGTGCCGCCGCCGCGATCACCGATCCCGCCATCATGATCCGCCCGGCGCCGAAGCGGTCGATCCATTTGCCGAGCGCAGGTGCCATAAGGCCGCCGATCAGGAGAGCCGCGGACAATGCCCCGAAGACCGCCTCGGATGGCCATCCGAGATCCCGAGACATATCGGGCGCGAGGATGCTGAAGCTGTAATAGAGCGTGCCGTAACCGATGATCTGCGTGATGCCAAGGGCGATAATGACGGCAATCGGCGGAGGTTCGGTCATATGGATTTCAGGCTCACGCGCTGTTCGAGCTTATCGGCCTCTTCCTTGCGCTCGCTGTAGCGATCGGTGAGATAGGCAGAGGCGTCGCGGGTAAGCCACGTGAACTTCACCAATTCCTCGCACACGTCAACCACCCGATCGTAATAAGACGAAGATCTCATGCGGCCGTCCGCGTCGAACTCCTGAAAAGCCTTGGCGACTGACGACTGGTTCGGAATCGTGATCATCCGCATCCAGCGGCCGAGAATGCGCATCTGCCCAACGGCGTTGAAAGACTGCGAACCGCCCGATACCTGCATGACAGCGAGCGTCTTGCCCTGCGTTGGCCGCACCGACCCAACCGAAAGCGGAATCCAGTCGATCTGCGCCTTCATGATGCCGGTCATGGCGCCATGGCGTTCGGGCGAAACCCATACCTGCCCTTCCGACCACTGCGAGAGATCGCGCAGCTCCTGGACCTTCGGATGGCTCACCGGCTCCGCATCAGGCAGCGGCAATCCCTCCGGATTGAATACCCGCACCTCACAGCCGAAGTGCTCGAGCAGGCGCGCCGCCTCATGGGCGAGCAGCCTGCTATAGGAGACCGTGCGCAGCGACCCGTAGAGGATCAGGATACGGGGCTTGTGCTTGGAGAATGGCGGCCGCAGCGCTGCCAGATCGAGCGGCCGCAGATGTTCGCGCGAGGCAGCCGGCAGATCAGACAATGCGCCTGCCTTCCGCATCTAGAACCTGTTCGCCGTCTTCCTTGGCGAAGGCGCCCTTATGGGTATCCGGCAGGATATCCAGAACCACCTCGGATGGCCGCGCCAGTCGCGTGCCGAGCGGCGTCACGACGAAGGGCCGGTTGATGAGGATCGGATCTTTCAGCATCGCATCGAGAAGCTGATCGTCGGTCAGGGCCGCGTCATCGAGCCCGAGCTCCGCATAGGGCGTACCCTTCTCGCGGATGGCCTGGCGCACCGTCAGGCCGGCGTCGGCGATCATCTTGACCAGCTCCGCGCGCGACGGCGGGGTTTGCAGATACTCGATGACGGTCGGCTCGATCCCGGCATTGCGGATCATCGCCAGCGTATTGCGCGACGTGCCGCACTCCGGATTGTGATAAATGGTGGCTTTCATAGCTTTGCCTCAGGTGAAAGGGTTGACGATGCGCCTGGCTGCAGCAACCAGGTGAAAAAAAAGAGGGCCGCGACCGCGCCGGCGATTTCGGCGATCCAGAAGCCTGGAAGATCGACCGGACGGATTCCGGAAAAGGTGTCGGTCAGTGAGCGGGCAAACGCAACGGCCGGATTGGCGAAGGAAGTCGAAGCGGTAAACCAGTAAGCGGCCGTGATATAAAGCCCTACCAACCATGGCACCGCCTTCTGCTCGAAGCGGTTCCCGGCCAGGATCACCGCCACCAGCCCGAAGGTCGCGACACCTTCGGAAAACCATTGCGCCCCGCCGGTACGCACTTTTGTCGACAGCTGGACGAACGGAAGATCGAACATCAGATGGGCCGCGATCGTCCCGATGGCGCCGCCAGCAACTTGCGCCAGGACGTAGCAGAGGAAATCGCGTTTCGGCAGCGACCGCAATATCGCGAAGACCAGCGAGACCGCCGGATTGAAATGAGCTCCGGAAACCGGCCCGAGGATGGTAATCAGCACCACCAGGATCGCGCCGGTCGCCATCGTGTTGCCGAGCAGCGCCAGTCCTACATCGTGCGTCAGCGATGTCGCCATGATGCCCGACCCCACCACGGTCGCGACGAGAAGTGCTGTGCCGAGGCCCTCAGACACAAGGCGGCGCGGCAGATCGAACATCATCATTATCCTGCCTTCACCGGATTGTTCGTCGAACCTTCCATGGCGCCGATCTGGCGCAGGTGCTGCTCCAGAGCGAGCTTGTCGATCGACGACAAAGGCAGGCTCAGGAAGGCCATGATCCGGTTCTTCAGGAATCGCGCGGCCTGCGCGAAAGCCCGGCCCTTGTCGACTTCGCTGCCCTCGACGGCGGCCGGATCCTCGACGCCCCAGTGGGCAGTCATCGGATGACCGATCCAGACCGGGCAGGCTTCGCCCGCAGCGCTGTCGCAGACTGTGAAGATGAAATCCATTTCCGGCGCGCCCGCCTCGGCAAAGACGTCCCAGCTCTTCGAGCTGAAGCCGGTCGAAGGATAGCCCAGCACCTGCAGCTCCTTCAGCGCATAGGGATTGACCTTATCCTTGGGTTGGCTCCCTGCCGAAAACGCCCGGAAGCGGCCCTTGCCTTCGGCGTTGAGAATGGATTCGGCCAGGATCGAGCGGGCGGAATTGCCGGTGCACAGGAACAGCACATGGTAGACACGGTCAGCAGTCATTGCAGTTTCTCCTCCACTTTAGGCGCGCAGCATGCGGCGACCGCCGCAACAGGTAAGCAGATTTCAGGGTTTCCGGCGCAGCAGTCTTCCATCAGGAAGCGGATCAGGCCGCCCAGCGTATTATAGTTCGCGGTGTAGATGATCGAGCGGGATTCACGCTTCTGGGTGATGAGGCCGGATCGTTCGAGCTCCTTGAGATGGAAGGAGACATTCGACGGCGAGACGGCCGTCTTCTCCGCAACCATGCCGGCGGCCATGCCGTCTGGACCCGCGACCACCAGCACGCGGACGATCTGCAGACGGGTTACCTGGGCGAGCGCGGCAAAGGCGCTCAGGGCTTGACGTTGATCCATATTTCAATAATCCTTGAATTATTGAAATTAGGATTAATGCAAATGAACGCGATCGACAACAGCAAAATGCAGGACCGCGACATCAGCCTCGGCCTGCTTCTCGACTTCCTGGCGGGCGCCAAGGATTCGCCCTTGGTTTTCCATTATGACGGCCGGCCAGTGAAACCGGGCTACCACGTCACCGAAGTCAAGGCCGGTGAGTTCGCAGCGCTCGACTGCGGCGCCAACCCGGAAGCATGGCGAGAGATTTTCATCCAGCTATGGGACATCGACGAGGACGACCGCACGCATATGCCGGCTGGAAAATTTCATGCAATCATCCGCAAGGTGACCGAGCATGTGAAGCTCGACGGTTCTGCCAGGCTGACATTCGAAGTCAGCGACGGCGTGCGGCCAATTCAGCTTTATTGCGCGGCCATGCCGGCCTTGCTGGGTGGCCTGGTGCACGTCGAACTTGCGCCTCGCCCGGCAAGCTGCAAGCCGCGCGACCGATGGCTCAAAGAGGAAGCACGAAAGACTGAAGCCTGCTGCAGGCCTGCGCATGGCAAGGATGCCTGCTGCGCTTAGAAGGCATTGAAAAGCCAAGCGCGCGCATCAGCGAAGGTTATCTCCGGCCCTTCCTAATCATATTGGGCGGGTTGATATGTCGCCGGGACACTGCCGTTATACGTGCCATGAGGTTTGTGCTGTTTTACATTGTAACGTGCGTTTCCGTCAGTCTTGCTGTGGGCGTCGCCATATATCCGATCTTTGAACCGCGACCCGGGCCGGCGCAGGATTCTTCGCGGCAAAGCTCCCGTCCTCAAGCAGCGAGGATGGCGGGGAAGACCTCTCGCCTGACGGCTTGCGCCGATGCCTCATCCTGCCTCCAGGCGCCAACGAGCGCTGACCCGAACGACGCTTTTCGTTTCCGTCCGCCGGTTTTTGTGCCGCGCTCTCCCCGCACCCCGTTGGCGGGTGTGCCCGCGAGACGTGAGCTTTAAATGGTTGCCCCGATCACAGACCAAGCCCTCCGCATCGTCGCATTCCGGCAGCAGGTCGACCGAACGCGTGAATGCAACGCTTCATTAACCACGTTTAGCGTACTTTTAGCAAAACCAAGGAGGTCGACAGGTTGAGGGGGCGAACAGCACTAGCTCGTAGCACAGCGTATTTCGTAATCGCGTCTTTGCTGGCTGGCTGCGTGAGCGGACCGGACCACACGCCTCCGGAGATGCCGCTGCCGGCAAAATTCGGTGAGGGCAGCACCAAGAATATCGGTGATGTTGCGACGGTGGCCTGGTGGTCGGCTTATCGCGACAGGCAGCTCGACAGCCTGGTGGCGCGCGGCATCGACCAGAACCTCGACGTGCTGCAGGCGATGGAGCGCATCAATTCGGCGTCCTCGAATGTGACGGTCGCCGGGGCCGGTTCGCTGCCGAGCCTGGTGGTCGGCGCCTCGCACACGGTGTCGGGCCAGATGGGCTCGGAGCGCACCCGGGTGGGTGCTACCAACACCTCCGGCGGCGAGGCCAATGTCTCCTGGCTGCTCGATCTCTTCGGCCAGTACCGCCGCTCCAAGGAAAGCGCGCTGGCCTCGCTCGATTCGGCCTATGCCAGCGCCGACGTGGCCCGGCTTGCCTTCCTGCAGGATCTCGTCTCGACCTATATCGACGCCCGCTTCTTCCAGGAGCGCATTGCGCTGTCGAAGGCCAACCTGCAATCGCGCCGCGAGACCTACGACCTGACCAAGTTCCAGCTGGAAGCCGGTGCCGCCTCCAGGCTCGACGTCGTCCAGGCCGAGGGCCTGGTGCAGTCGACGCAGGCCGAAATCCCCGGTCTGGAAACCAACTTCCGCGTCTCGGCGCATCACATCGCCACGCTGCTCGGCCTGCCGGCCTCCTCGCTGATGGCCGAACTGCAGAAGGGGTCGGCCCAGCCGGTCTACCGTGCCGGCATCATCTCCGGCNTCCCGGCCGACCTGATCCGCAACCGTCCCGACATCCGCGTGGCCGAGCGCAATCTGGCAGCGGCGACCGCCAATATCGGCGTCGCCCAATCGCAGCTTTATCCGTCGATC
>NZ_ATTQ01000014.1 GCF_000419765.1 Rhizobium mongolense USDA 1844
TGCGTGTCGGCAAGGCCGCTGACAATGCCGCTTACTGGTCGATCGCAACGACCATGCGTTCCGACAACAAGGCGCTTTCGGCTGTTTCCGACGCTCTCGGCCTCGGTGCCGCCAAGGTCGACACTGCCTATGCTGCGATGGACAGCGCCATCGACGTTGTTTCCGAAATCAAGGCCAAGCTGGTCGCCGCGACTGAAAACGGCGTCGACAAGGCGAAGGTCCAGGAAGAAATCGACCAGCTTCAGGAACAACTGCTGAGCATCGCTCAGTCGGCTGCCTTCTCCGGCGAAAACTGGGTTGCCGGCGCAAACAACACCACGAAGAGCGTTGTTTCGACCTTCGTTCGCGATGGTTCGAACGGCGTGTCGGTCAAGATGACCGACTACAAGCTCGACAACACCTCGGCCGGCAACGTGCTGTTCGGCATGAGCGGCGGCACGATCGAAACGTCCACCGGCATCCTCGGCACCTCGACGGGCGCAACCGGTTCCGTCTACTCGATGGACATCACCAACTTCACGCTGGGCCAGCTCTCGACGGCTCTGTCCAACGTCGAATCCGCACTGAAGGCGATGACTTCGGCTGGTGCCGAGCTCGGCTCGATCTCCACCCGCATCGAAATGCAGGACGATTTCGTCTCGGCCCTGAGCGACTCGATCGACTCCGGTATCGGCCGTCTCGTCGACGCCGACATGGAAGAGGAATCCTCCAAGCTCAGCGCCCTGCAGACGCAGCAGCAGCTGGCGATCCAGTCTCTCTCGATCGCCAACTCCTCTTCGCAGAACATCCTGTCGCTCTTCCGCGGCTAACAGGTCGAAGAACATACACCTGCCGGCTCGTCCGGCAGGCCACGATAAAGAGGCCGCGCTTTGTTGGAGCGCGGCTTTTTCTGTTGGCGTTAACTATTCGTTAACCATTTTGGCGTCTTCTGCGCTCAACGAAACGGCGGGTTAACCAATATTGATTTTCGGTTAACAGGCATGAAAGCTGACCGCCGCTCCCGGTAGTCCGGAATGTCCCTTCCCAATATATGCCAACGAGGGGCAATCATTTTATGACCAGTATTTTGACCAATGTCGCTGCAATGGCCGCTCTCCAGACGCTGCGCGCCATCAATGACAGTCTGGAGGAAACTCAAAATCATGTTTCATCCGGTTATCGCGTAGAAAAGGCCGCCGATAATGCCGCCTATTGGTCGATCGCAACGACCATGCGCTCCGACAATAAGGCACTTTCGGCTGTCTCCGACGCTCTGGGCCTCGGTGCCGCCAAGGTCGACACTGCCTATTCTGCGATGGACAGCGCCGTCGACGTGGTGACAGAAATCAAGGCGAAGCTGGTTGCAGCGACCGAGAAGGGTGTCGACAGAACGAAAATCCAGGAAGAGATCAAGCAGCTGCAGGCGCAACTCCTCAGCATTGCGCAATCCGCATCCTTCTCCGGCGAAAACTGGGTCGCAGGCAACGAAACGAAAAGCGTTGTCTCCTCCTTCGTCCGCGACGGCAACGGAAACACTTCCGTTACGACCACCGACTATAAGCTCGACTCCTCGTCGACAGGCAACGTTCTGTTTGGCGTGAGCGGAGGCGCAATCGAAACCTCGTCGGGCATTATCGGCTCTTCGAACGGGACCATCGGTTCAATCTACTCGATGGACATCACATCATTTGGCACGGACGGGATTTCGCTCGCTCTGACGGCCGTCGAACTCGGCCTCGAAGCGATGACGAGGGCAGCCTCGCAACTCGGCTCGATCTCGACACGAATCCAGCTACAGGAGGATTTCGTCTCAGCGCTGAGCGACTCGATCGACTCGGGTGTCGGCCGTCTCGTCGATGCAAACATGGAAGAGGAATCCAGCAAGCTGACGGCATTGCAGACGCAGCAACAGCTAGCGATCCAATCGCTGTCGATTGCGAATTCCAGCGCGCAGAACATTCTCTCGCTCTTCCGCAGTTAAGCTTCCGGTTGAAGCAAGGCCGGGCCCAGATCCTGGCCAAGCGGCGGCTTTCGGCTTCAACAACAGACAGCAAATCGCGCCGTCATGGCGCGATTTCGATTTTGGAAATCAAGAGCTTGCGTCAAGCTTGCCGGTGCATTCGGCGGATGCGTTCATCCTCTTGCCGTCAAGGTAAATGTCAGGTTAACCTCATTGTAGAGTTGATTTGTTTGCGACGTACCGGCCTGGAGGGACCAGCCGGCGGCATGAAGCCAGTTAAGTCGCTGCCGGCAATCCGGCCTGTCCCATTCATATTATTTCAGGGATTAATCGATGGCCTACACGATCACAGACGTAGGCGCGTTGAACGTGCTCACTGTTCTTCGCGGCGTTAGCAAGGAAGCCGACACCGTTCAGCGGCAGGTTTCGTCGGAGCTGCGCGTCGAGACTGCGGCGGATAATGCCTCCTCATGGGCTTCGGCAACGACCCTTCGGTCGGACGAAAACGCGTTGAAGACGGTCGGCGATGCACTAGGTCTCGGTGCCGCGAAGGTCGATACCGCCTACACGGCGATAACCTCGCTTATCGACGTGGTCTCGGAGATACGCAAAACCGTCGTATCGGCGACCGACCCCGCCAATGATCGCGACAAGCTCAGCGTCACGATGGAGCAGTATAAGTCACAGCTGGAAAGTGCCGTGAATTCCGTCAATTTTTCCGGTGAGAACTGGCTGTTGAACCGAGATGCGACGGCACCTGTGCAACGGTCGGTCATCGGCGGCTTCGTCCGCGGTCCGAACGGTGAATTCTACCCGCAGAATATTACCTACCCGGCAGGCGATACGATCATGATCGACACGAACAACGCCAGCCGCGGACTTCTGACGAAATCGATCAATGCCGATCCGGACGCAGTGCCGGCCCGCAATTACTATCTGCTCGATGTGGGTTCGACGACGTCGGCGGCTGGTACCGAAATATCGATCTCCACGAGCTCGACGTCGCAGGACCTGCAGGACATGCTGACGGTATTGGACAATATCCTCTCCAGCCTCAATGCCACCGCCGCGGGCCTCGGCACGATGAATTCCCGCATCGAAGATCGGCAGGATTTCGTCGCCACGCTTTCGACGTCGCTGAAGACAAGCATCGGCGCCCTTGTCGATACTGATATGGACGAAGCGTCGGTCCGCCTGTCGGCAGCTCAAACAGCACGTGATATGGCAACCGAAGCACTTTCTGTCATGAATACGTCCGCGAGCAAGGTCCTGATCCTGCTCGAGTAGTGTCGGCCTGAAGGCAGGCGCAGAGCCTGCCATTCATCCTCGCACAAGTTTGGGTTTCTAGTCTGAAGAAGAAACGCTGTTTGAGCCGTGCGAAGGCTGAAGAATGCCCTCGCGTCCGTTGCCGGCGTAAGTGTTTGGTTCGTGCAAGGCGGGACGCGCATGTCGAATTTGATTGCTGATGCCGGGTGGTTTCAATGAGCGCTATGCTTTCTCGGTATTTGAAGGACTTCGGTGAGACGAAACCTGCCGCACCGGTCGTCGATACGGACAACTTCGCCGACCACGTCTTCGCCGGCTTTCCGGACATCCCGGAAGAGCCTGCGGTCGATGTCAAAGCCGAGCGCCGCGAGGCCTATGGCGACGGCTATGCCGCAGCGACGGCCGAGCTGACGGAGAGATACGAGTTGGAGGCGCAGACGGTCGCGCTTGTGCACCAGCGCGAGATTGAAGAACTGACGGCAAGGTATGAAGAAGAGACGGCAGCGGTGATTGCACGCCGCCTCGATGAGATCGCAGCGGAGGTCGCAAATCTCGTAAGTGCGGCAACCGCGAAAGCGATTGCGCCGATGCTGACGGAAGCGCTTGCCGTCCAGGCGGTCTCAAGTCTTGCAGCCTTGCTACGCGAAGCGATCCTGGACGGAGCAGCAGGTTCGATGACGGTCAAAGGCCCGGCGCGGCTTTTCGAATTGCTGAAGGCCGAAATCGGTGAAAGGCCGGATCTGCTGCGTCATCATGAATCCGATGACGCCGATCTCTCTGTCGAAGTCGGCGATTCCGTATTGGTTACGCGCATTTCCGCCTGGTCTGCCAGCCTGAAGAAGGTTCTTGAATGAGTGAAAGCGAAAACCATCACCACGGCAGGAACGAAGTCATCATCGTCAAGCGGCATGGCGGCGGCGATCATGACGGCGCGCATGGCGGCGCCTGGAAAATCGCCTATGCCGACTTCATGACCGCGATGATGGCGTTCTTCCTCGTCATGTGGCTGGTCAATGCAGCCAACGAGGAAACCAAGGCCTCCGTCGCCACCTATTTCAATCCGATCAAGCTTGCCGATGAGAAGCCCACTGAGAAGGGCTTGAAGAAGCCCGTCGACCAGGCCGATGGCGATCGGAAGCAGGACAAGTCGAAGGAAGAGGAAGAAGAACCCACC
The DNA here is from genome assembly GCF_000419765.1 of Rhizobium mongolense USDA 1844. Lineage (GTDB taxonomy): Bacteria > Pseudomonadota > Alphaproteobacteria > Rhizobiales > Rhizobiaceae > Rhizobium > Rhizobium mongolense. The sequence continues at coordinate 4,380 of NZ_ATTQ01000014.1, forward strand.
AAAGGCGCATCCGCCGCGAATGGTGACGACCAGACGTCGACTTCAGGCGACCAGAAGAATTACTCCGAAGCCGATTTCTTCGAGAACCCCTATTCGGTTCTTGCCGAAATCGCCCAGGAAGTCGGCCAGCAAGCAAATGTCAGCGCGAAAGGCGAGGGCGGAGCAAGCGATTCGGGTCCCGCAACCGGGGCTGATGGCGGAAAGGCGTATCGCGATCCGTTCGATCCGGATTTCTGGACGAAACAGGTCGAGGTCACGCATGCCGACAAGGCCGAACAGGCCGCAGCCGACGAGGCCGACCCCGAACAGAAGCCCGATGCGACGGAACTGGCGAAGGCAGAGGCTCTCAAGCCTGCAACCGCGGATCAGGCGTTGGCCGCAGCAGGCGAAGCGCAGGACAAAGGCGCGCTCTTGCCGGAAAAATCGGGTGAAGCCGCAGCCGATGCGCAAAAATCCGGCCAACAGCAGTCTGCCGATGCACCGAAGCTCGCCGACGAGCAGAAACAGGCCGAGGAACTGCAGCAGGAGATCGCCAGGCAGATCAGCGGTATTGCGGGCAAGCTTGCAGAGGGTTTGACCGTCACTGCAGCAGAGGGCGGCCTGCTCGTCAGCCTGGCCGACCAGAACGACAGTTCCATGTTCAATATCGGCTCGGCCGTTCCGCGTAAGGAAATGGTGCTGGCGATGGAGAAGATCGGCGAAATCCTGAAGAGCCGTCAGGGCGCAGTCGTGATCCGCGGCCATACGGACGGCCGTCAATACAAGGGCGCCGACAATGAGAACTGGCGTCTTTCCATGGATCGTGCGCAGGCAGCCTATTACATGCTCGTTCGGGGCGGGGTGGACGAGGAGCGCGTCTCCCAGGTTTCCGGCTTTGCTGATCGGAGGCTGAAGTTGCCCGACGATCCATTCAATGCCGCCAACCGCCGCATCGAAATCCTGGTTCAGGCGGATCAAGGATAGTCTCATGGCGCGCCCGCAGCACCGGCATCTTCTCCTGGCTCTCGGACTGGCGATCGCTTCACCAGCCGTCGCTGCGGGTGAGGATCAGGCGAACCTGGCGCCCTACAAGATGTTGCGTTCGCTGCAGTTCGTACAGGACTCGGTCGCTCTCGGCGATCATTCGGCGGCGGAGATGCAGCGCTTCATGCTCGGCACGATCGATCAGCGCCTGCGCAGTGCGGATGCCTCAGTCTTCGATGATGACCGCAATGTCGATGCCGCACTCGTCTATGCCATGAGCGGCGGCAATCCGGCCACGCTCGAATATCTGATCGCCCGGGACGTGAACGGCTATTTCGACAATCGCGTGACCGATGTCCTGCGCAAGTACCTGAGCGGCAAGGGCCTTCTCGTTGCAAAGACACTGGTCGATACCGCAAATGAGTATCGCGACAAGAAGATCGGTCCCTATCTCGCGCTTGTCGGCGGCAACGTCATGGTGGCGCGAAGCCCGGACGAAGCGCTCAAGCTCTATGATCAGGCGCGGCTTTCGGCGCCGGGAACGATCGTCGAAGAGGCGGCCCTGCGCCGCTCGGTGGCGATTTGCGTCGAGGCGGGTCTCCGTGACAAGGGGCTTGCCTATTCGCAGCGCTATGTGCGGCGGTTCCTGCATTCGCCCTATGCGAGCCAGTTCGCCGATCTTTTCGTCAAGCTGATCGTCGACCACGACCATGTGAAGACGGAAGATATCGTCAGCATCGTCTCCTTCATGGACGAGTCGCGGCGGCGCGAGGTCTATCTGCGCATTGCGCGCGCCGCCGGCATTGCCGGCAAGGCGGAGCTTGCAAGGACGGCGGCCGCATATGCGCAATCGCTTGCCGGCGAACCGAACAATGCGCTCGGCGCGCTCGCGGATTTCTACGGCAACATGGCCTTAGTCTCCACGCCCGACGTGGGTGCGGCCGTAAAGAGCATCGGCAGCGTTGCAGACAGCGAGCTCTCCCCGCGCGACCGCGCGTTGCGCGCTGCAGCCAAATCAATCGCCGAACAGGTGCTGCAGCCGCCGGATCCGGCAAGCCTGACACAAGCGTCCGGTTCTAAACCTGCTAATGAAGAAATTACTTCTGAACAGGCAGCCGTAGCCACGGCCGACGGATCCCAGCCCGCAGAGATCGCGGTGCCCTCCGAGCCTGCTGACGATGGGGCGGCGCCGGTGCTGATGCCGGACGGTGCAGAGCAGGAGGCTGACCCCTCATTCAAATCCTTTGTGACGACGAGCCGTTCGAAACTCGATGAAATCGACGGTCTCTTGAGCCAAGAGAGCAATTGAAATGATCGATATGAGCGTTTTGGGGGGAGCGGTCGCAACCGAGGCGTCGCCAGCCGCCAGAGGCAATGGTCCGGCAGCCAAGGGCGGCGACGCTGGCAATGGCGGCTTTTCGGACGTGCTCTCAAAGGCAGGAAACAGTCCGCAAAACGGCACCGGCGGCGAGCCTGCTGGGGCCCCTGCGGCTGATGATGCCCAAACAGAAGTCGAGGAAGGCGCCGCCGGCAGTATCGCACTCAATTTGCGCGCTCGCAGCAAGCCGATGATCGCTCTCAGCGATGAATCGTTGAAACAACAGGCCGCGACGCATCCGGAGACGGTTGCGATCGTCACGGGCAAATCCGGCAAGGATCAGATGAAAAGCCGCGTCGATACGGCTTCCGCAAAATTCGACGTCCAGGAAGACGCCGGCGAGGTCGCAGAAGATGCACATGTCGCAAAAGACGGAAAATCGGCAAAGACGTTGGACAACAAGACCGGAGCCGATGAAGGCGCTCCGTCGGATGCGACGTCTGTCTCTGATGCGCTCGGTCTTTTGAACAAGGATGCCACGGACACGGTGGTCCCGGCGGCATTCCTGGCCGCAGCCCATGTGAATGCGAAGGACGATATGGCCGGCAAGGAAAAGGATGCCGGCCGTGGCACTGGTATTGCGCCTGCGGCCGATGCGTTGGCGGCGATCAGCGCCAGCGACGTGCAGATGCCCGCCGTGGACGACGCAGCCAATCTTGATGGAAAGACGTTCCGTTTGAGCCGCGCGGACGGGCGCGGCGAGTCCATGGACATGCGTATCGGTGCTGACCAGGAAGCGTCCGCCGCCAAGGCGAAGAGCGATATCGAAAACGTCACGGTTCTCGATTCACGCCGATATATCGGCCTCGCGCAGAATTCTGCATCCGTGACCGCTGCAATCCTTGGCGACAGGGAGTGGACGGGTGCGATGCAGCCGAGTTCGGCACTGTCGAATGCCGCTGAATGGACGAGCACCGGGAAGGTTGTCAACACCCTGAAGATCCAGATGACGCCGATCGACCTCGGCCTCGTGACGGCAACGATGCGCCTTTCCGGCGATGCCCTGAACGTCGATCTGAAGGTCGAAACCGGTGCGGCCTATCGGCAGCTCAAGGAAGATCACGGCAAGATCATCGAGGTGCTTCGCAGCCAGGGTTATGCCATCGACAACGTCACGATCAGCATGGCGCCGGTCGAAAAGCCCGACGCGGGGAACCAGGCAAATGCGCAAGAGCAGTCTTCCCAGCAACAATCTCTGCAGCAGGGGCAGGGCGGTGAAGCGCGCGAGCGTTACGCCCAGACGGCACAGCGCGGCAATGGAGGCCCTAATGGGGCAGTGGAGACCAATGTTGAAGATGTTGCTTCTGGCGCCGCTGGCGGCGGCGTTTCTGGCAGCGTTTACCTCTGAGGCGCGCGCTTCCAACGGTGCCTGCGAAAGGGAAATCCTCTCTGCTGCCGCCAAATACGGCATACCGGAAGGCATTCTCTATTCCGTGGGCCTGACGGAAACCGGGCGCAAAGGTTCGCTCTATCCTTTTGCGCTGAACATAGAAGGCAAGGCAGTCTTCCCGCCTTCCGAGCTGGACGCCATGAGGCAGTTCTATTCGGCGCGAAAAAGCGGTGCAAAGCTCATCGACATCGGCTGCATGCAGATCAACCATTACTTTCATGGCGAGAATTTCAGCTCGGCGGAAGCCATGTTCGACCCCCACCGCAATGTCGAATATGCGGCGAAGTTCCTTCGCAATCTTCACGACCGGCATGAAACCTGGACGATGGCGGTAGCCAGATACCACGCCGGACCAAACAACGACCCTGCGCAGAAGCGGTATGTCTGCCGCGTGATCGCCAATCTCGTCGCGACCGGCTATGGCAAGTGGACTCCCAATGCGAGTAACTTCTGCCATAACTGATGCAAGCAAAAATAGAAAAATGTGAACAAAACGGAATCGTGCCATAATGTGGCAGGAATTGGCCGAAAATTGGGTTCACAAGACCTAATTTACCATCCGTTAACTTTTCCACGAAATTTTTGTGTGCATAACTGACACGGCATACTACATATAGAGCAAATCGGGTCCCAGTTCTTAATCAACTATTAATTCCTGCCATTAAGTTCCAGCAGCTTGTCCCAGATTCGTGCGATTCGTACCCATAGATCATCGAGGTGCCACACTGATTCGGAGGCGGACGAATGATCGTAGTGGTTGATGAGCGTGAGCTCGTGAAAGATGGTTACACATCACTGTTTGGCCGTGAGGGCATTCCCTCGACCGGCTTTGATCCAAGCGAATTCGGCGAGTGGGTGCAAACGGCGGCGGATTCCGATATCGCGGCTGTCGAAGCTTTCCTGATCGGCCAGGGCCGGCAGACCTTAGAGCTGCCACGGGCGATCCGGGATCGCTCCCAGGCGCCGGTGATTGCGGTCAGCGACCAGCCTTCGCTCGAAAACACCCTTGCACTTTTTGATTGCGGCGTCGACGACGTCGTCCGCAAGCCAGTGCACCCCCGTGAAATCCTGGCGCGCGCCGCTGCAATCCGTCGCCGCCTGAAAGCGATTTCGACCCACACCGATATCGGCGCGATCCGCGTCTTCTCGGACGGCCGCGATCCGGAAATCAACGGTGAAGTCTTTGCGCTTCCGCGCCGCGAACGCCGCATTCTGGAATACTTGATCGCCAACCGCGGCCGCCGCGTCACCAAGACCCAGATCTTCAACGCCATCTACGGCATCTTCGACGAGGAAGTCGAAGAGAATGTCGTTGAGAGCCATATCTCCAAGCTGCGCAAGAAGTTGCGCAAGAAGCTCGGCTTCGACCCGGTCGATTCGAAGCGCTTTCTCGGCTACTGCATCGACTGGAACTGATTTTCAGCGGCGGGCCCGGCCCGCGGAAACGTGCCTTTCAATATTTCGATCAGGCAGCTCCGCTACAGACAGCTTCACGCAAGGCCCGCCAAATACTCTCCAAGCTATCAAGGAAAACGAGGTTTTCAGATGAGCATTTTTGGCAGCATGAAGACGGCAGTGTCGGGGATGAACGCGCAGGCAAACCGCCTGAGCACCGTTGCCGACAATATCGCGAATGCAAATACCACCGGCTACAAGGCTGTCTCGACGGCCTTCTCCTCTCTCGTCCTGCCGTCCACGGCAGGCAACTACAATTCCGGTGGTGTGCAGACGTCCGTCCGTCAGGCTGTTTCCGACCAAGGCGACATCTCCTACACGACTTCGGGTTATGACCTCGCCATTTCCGGCGACGGCTTTTTCATCGTGCAGGGCGCCGACGGCACGCCGGTCTTGACCCGCGCCGGTGACTTCACGAAGGACGACGAAGGCAACCTCGTCAACTCGGCGGGCTTCACGCTGATGGGCTATCCTTATGGTTCGTCCGCTCCGGCCGTCGTCGTCAACGGCTTCGACGGCCTCGTTCCGATCAATGTCCTCGGCGACCAGAAACTGGAAGCCGTGCCGACGGCGAATGGGACGTGGACGGGCAACCTCAAGCCATCTTCGCCCATCGAAACCACTGCGGCAGACCTCCCGAGCGCAAACAACGCAACGGCCACATCCGATACGCAGAAATATTCGATCGTCACCTATGACAAGCTCGGCAGCAAGGTGATGTACGACATCTACTTCACAAAGGTCCCGGTAACGACCGTGGCCCCGCTGCCGCCGACCGGCACCGCCTACGAATGGGAAATGGCCGTCTTCCGCAACGCCGACAAGGCCGCGACTGGCACGAGCTCCTTCCCGTACTCTTCCGCCGCCGTTGACGTGAAGCGGGTATATTTCGACAGCTCGGGGCAGATGCTGACGGATGCAACGCATACCGGCACCACGGACATCATCGATCCGGTGACGGGTCTCACCATCAATATGAGCCTCGATCTCTCGCAGGTCGGCGACAGTTGGTCCGGCACGGGTAACGTCGATGGACAGGGCGCAAACTCGCCGGTCGATATCACCATCGACGCCGATGGTGTGGTGTATTCGAAATACGACGATGGCAGCACCAAGCCCGTCTTCCAGATCCCGCTCGCAAACGTGCCGAGCCCCGATCTTTTGACGCTGATGTCCGGCAACGTCTACTCCGCGAACGGCAGGTCCGGCGTCACCGTCACCGGCTTCCCGCAGACGAGTGGCTTCGGCAAGATTCAATCGGGCGCGCTTGAAGGTTCGAACGTCGATATGGCGGGCGAGCTCACGGAAATGATCGAGTCGCAGCGCAGCTATACGGCAAACTCGAAAGTGTTCCAGACGGGTTCGGACTTGATGGACGTCCTCGTCAATCTCAAGAGATAAGTAAGGTAACGGCTAAGCCATGTCGCTCACTTCCGCACTTAATACGGCACAGGGCATATTCAACAATACAGGCGCTCAAAGCAGCGTCGTATCGAACAATATCGCCAATGCCGGCAATAAGGATTATGTGCGTCGGCAGGCGATGCTCACCACCTCGTTGAATGGCGCGCAGGTGGTCAAGATCAACCGTGCGCAGGAGGATGCTCTCCTGCGCCAATACCTGAAGAGTAATTCTCAAGACAGTGCCCAGCAGACCCTTTTGAACGGCTTGGAAGACATCAAGTCCGTCATCGGCGGCAACGATTACGAGACGGCGCCCTCCACCTACCTGGCGGTCTTTCGTGACAAGCTCAGCGCGTTCAGAGCCGCACCGAACAGCACGATTGCGGGCCAGGGCGCCATCACGGCGGCGCAGGACGTCGTGAACTCGCTCAACAATGCGACCAACGCTGTCCAGCAGGTGCGGATGAATGCGGACAAATCGATTGCAAATTCCGTAGAAGAGCTGAATGAGCTGCTGGCGCAATTCGAGACCGCAAACAACGCCGTCAAGTCTGCCACGTCCTCCGGTGCCGATCCGTCGCAAGCGCTCGACCAGCGCGATGCCTTGCTCAAGCAGATTTCGGGGATCGTGGGAGTCACGACCGTCGCCCGCGATAACAACGACATGGTGCTGTATACCTCGGACGGGGTGACGCTCTTCGAAACCATTCCGCGCGCGGTGACTTTCAAGCCGACCCAGAGCTACGGCGCTTCCACCGACGGCAACGGCGTTTACATCGATGGCGTGGCGCTCGGTAAGGGTTCGGGGGGCACGACGTCGGCGCAGGGCAGTCTCCAGGCGCTTCTCCAGCTTCGTGACGAAGTCGCGCCGACATTCCAATCCCAGCTCGACGAAATCGCCAAGGGTCTCGTTTCGTTATTTTCGGAAACGAACACGGCCGGAACCAGCACGCTGCCGGGTCTCTTTACCTGGACGTTGCCGAGCGGGCTTGCGGGCGGAACGCCGACGACGGCCACGATCATCGACGGCATTGCAGGTTCCATCACGGTCAATCCGGCGGTGGTGACCTCGCTGGGCGGCGATCCGATGAAGCTGCGCGACGGTTCGATCAACGGCGCCGCGTTCAATCAGAATACCGCTGCCAATGGCGGCTACACCGCGCAGCTCGACAAGCTCTACACGGCCATGGGCGCCAAGATGGATTTCGATCCGGGCGCCGGCGTCATCGGCTTCAACTCGGCGACGGGTATCGACTCGAACGTCAGCATCATGGATTTTTCGTCTAGCTCGATCGGCTGGTTCGAACAGTACCGCAGCGACGCGAGCGGTGCCACGGAGAACACGGCGGCAGCGCTTTCGCGATCCGACGAAGCCTATTCCAACGAGACCGGCGTCAACCTGGACGAAGAGCTGACGCTGCTTCTCGACATCGAACAATCCTACAAGGCGGCGACGAAGATTTTGAACGCCATCGATGAAATGTTGAAGTCATTGCTGGATATAGCGAGTTAAGCCATGAAGAGCTCCTTTATTTCTAGTTCAGCCATTCAGAACGCGATGCGATTGACGATCCGCCAGTCGCAGAACCAGATGGTCAAGGCCTCGATTGAAGCCACCACCAAAACCTACGCCGATATCGGCGTATCGCTCGGCATCGACGCGGCCAAGAGCGTGAACTATGCGCGAGAGCTTGATCGGATCTCCTCGTTCAAGGACAGCAACTCCACCGTCAATCTCCGTCTCGAAATGTCCCAGAGCGGGTTGGCCGACGTGCAGAAGGCGAGTGATGCCCTGGTCAAGAATCTGACGGCGCTCAAGGGAAGCCAGGCATCGACCGCCATCACCGTTACCCTCCAGTCCTCGGCGGCGGCACTTTCGCAGCTCATGGACACCGGCAACATGATCACCGGCGGCGAATACCTGTTTTCCGGTGTCAATACGGACGTTCCGCCACTGACGGATCGCAGCGCGACCGTTGAAGCCGCTATCGTCACTGCGCTGAACACTTACGCGACCGGGCTCGCCAAGCCGGTCAGCGCCTTGACGGCGGCTGAAATCGATACCTTCATGACCAGCACCGTGGAGCCGATGTTCAGCGCTGCGGCATGGACGGACCCGACCACAGGCTGGTCCAAGGCTTCCAACCAGAACATGACGAGCCGGATCAGCAACTCGGAAGTCATCACATCGTCCACCAACGCCAATTCCGACGGCATGCGCTACCTCGCAATGGCGACGGTCATGACGAATGCGCTGATCGATCAGGGCCTTGGCACTGATGCCATGGACGCGGTTTCCTCGCGCGCCATCGGCTATGCGGCGCAGGCAACCTCCGGCCTCGTGACGCAGCAGAGCCAGCTCGGCCTGTCGCAGGAGCGCGTCGAAAAGGCGAACGACGCTCTCGATGCCCAGGCTGCCATCATCAACAACAAGGTCGTGGACCTACAGGGAGTTGACCCTGCAGAAGCTTCGACCCTCGTCAAGACCTTGGAAACGCAGCTCGAAACGGCTTACACGATCGTATCGAAAATACAGCAGCTGAGCCTCGTGAACTACCTTTGATGATCAAAGGCGCGCAATACAAAGAAGGATGCATGAATGTATCAATTCTCTTATGCCGAGGTCATGCAAGACTCGGTGACCGACGCGAAAGAGCGGGAGCGGCAAGTTCTCGACCGGTCAATCGAATTGCTCTCGCTGGCGCGCGACAAGGAAAAGTACAGCCGGGAATCCGTTGAGGCACTGTTTTACACCCGGCGTGTTTGGGTGAGTTTTATCGAGGATCTCAAGCATCCCGACAATCAGCTCCAGATCGAGCTGCGGGCCAACCTGATTTCGATCGCAATCTGGATTTTGAAGGAATGCGACAAGATCAGGCGACGCCAATCGAGTAACTACCAAGGCATTATCGACGTTACCACCATCATCAGGGATGGACTTAAATGAAAAGTACACTTCGCATTTCGCTAAAAGCCGGAGAGAGAATCTTCATCAACGGCGCGGTTTTGCGCGTTGACCGCAAGGTCGCGCTGGAATTCCTGAATGATGTGACGTTTCTTCTTGAAAACCATGTTCTTCAGCCGGAAGACGCCACGACGCCGCTGCGCCAGCTCTACTTCATCGCGCAGATGATTCTGATTAATCCGGAAGGCAAGGAGCAGTCGACGGCGATGTTCCGCAAGTCGATCACCATGCTGCTGACCTGCTTCAAGAACGAAGAGGTCCTCGCCGAGCTGAAGCGCATCGATGGGCTCGTCTCGACGGGACGGGCATTCGATGCCCTGAAGGCGATCCGCGCGCTCTATCCGACCGAGGACGGCATCTTGAACAACCAGGAAATGCACCCGGCTATGGTCGAGCAAATCCGCAAGGAGATCGCACCATGGCGGTAGAGGGCGTTTCCAGCGTCGGCACGACGTCGACGACGCAGACTGCGCAGCAGAAGGCGACGCTCAACTACGACAACTTCCTGCAGTTGCTCATCGCGCAGATGAAGAACCAGGATCCGACGGATCCGATGGACGCCAGCGAGCAGATGTCGCAGCTCGCAAGCTTCTCGCAGGTCGAGCAGACGATCCAGACCAACACGAAATTGGACACGTTGCTCGCAAGCTCCAGCCTCACCCAGGCAGGCAGCTATATCGGCAAGTACATGACCAGCGCCGACGGCACCGTTAAAGGCACTGTCGCCTCGGTCAAGGTGTATTCCGATGGAATTATCGCGACGACGACGGACGGGAAGAGTATTCTCGTGCAGGCGGGAATCACTCTCGCGGATGAAGCGCCGACGTCAGACACCTCGTCGTGAACTGACTTGCAATTGAACCAATAATGGTCCGGCTACTGCGGGGCGGACCGAAAGGCGATATGAGGTTGCCTGACGATGAATGAAGCCGATGCACTCGACCTTTTTCAGGCGGCGATCTGGACCGTTTTGATCGCAGCCGGCCCTGCGGTGGCTGCTGCCATGATCGTCGGCCTCGTCATCGCGCTGATCCAGGCGCTAACGCAGATCCAGGAAGCGACGCTCACCTTCGTTCCAAAGATCGTCGCCGTCCTCATTACCGTCGGCATTTCTGCACCGTTCGTCGGTTCCCAGATCTCCATTTTCACCGACATGGTCTTCTCACGTATCCAGTCCGGCTTCTGAGCTACCTTCGCGCAAGCTTCGCCGGTTAATTCTCGATCCGAATTGGGCAGGGCATACCTGCCTCCTCTCATGAAGAGACGGAATCGAAATGGCGCAACCACCTGCACTCCCCCTTCCGAAATCTGCTCCGAGCCTTCGTGATGTCGGTTTTGCCCTCGGCATCATGGTCATCATCTGTGTGCTCTTCCTGCCGATTCCGCCGTTTCTGATCGACTTGGGGCTGGCGTTTTCGATCGCGTTTTCCGTTCTGATCCTGATGGTTGCCCTCTGGATTCAGAAGCCTCTCGAATTTTCGTCCTTCCCGACCATCCTGCTGATCGCGACCATGACGCGACTGTCGCTGAACATTGCAACGACGCGCGTGATCCTTTCGCATGGCAACGAGGGACATGACGCGGCCGGCGGCGTGATCGCCGGTTTTGCAAGCCTGGTGATGTCCGGCGATTTCGTGATCGGTCTGATCGTGTTCCTGATCCTGATCACCATCAATTTCATTGTCATCACCAAGGGTGCGACGCGTATCGCTGAAGTCGGCGCGCGTTTCACCCTGGATGCGATCCCCGGCAAGCAGATGTCGATCGACGCCGATCTGTCCGCGGGCATCATCGACGAGAAGGAAGCGCAGCGCCGTCGCAAGGAGTTGGAGGAGGAAAGCTCCTTCTTCGGCGCCATGGACGGTGCCTCCAAGTTCGTCCGCGGCGATGCGGTCGCCGGCCTCCTGATTACCTGCATCAATATTTTCGGCGGCATCATCATCGGCTATTTCCGCCATGACATGCCGATTTCCGAAGCGGCCGACGTTTTCGTCAAGCTCTCGGTCGGCGATGGCCTCGTCGCCCAGATGCCGGCGCTGATCGTTTCCTTGGCGGCCGGCCTTCTCGTTTCACGCGGCGGCACCATCGGCTCGACTGACCAGGCCGTCGTCAATCAGCTGAGCGGTTATCCGCGCGCGCTTTCCGTTTCCGCCGTGCTGATGGCGGTCCTGGGCCTGATGCCCGGCCTGCCGACAGTCCCCTTCATGTTCCTCGGCGGCCTCATGGCGTTCGGCGCATGGTTCATTCCGAGGCAGATCGAAGCGGAGAACAAGGTCCGTCGCGAGCAGGAAGAAAAGAAGGTCGTTCAGACCAAGGAGCTCGAAAAGGACTCCGTCAAATCGGTCCTGCGCACCTCGGAAATCGAACTCGCGCTCGGCAAGATGGTGTCGACACGCCTCCTCGGCGCACATCAGGAACTCGCCTTCCGCGTCGGCAAGATGCGCAAGAAATTTGCAACGCAGTATGGCTTCGTCGTTCCGGAGATCAAGGTCACCGACGATATCAGCATTCCCGAGAAGTCCTATCAGATCCGCATCCACGGCACGACGGTGGCATCGAATGCATTGCGTGTCGGCGAAGTGCTGGTCGTCACCGGCTCCGGCCGCAAGCCGCGCATTCCAGGAGACGAAATCCGCGAACCGGCTTTCGGCATGCCGGCGGTTTCCATTCTTGAGGCTTTCGCCGAGGACTTGAAACGCGAAGGTTTCCAGCCGATCGACAACGTCTCGGTGGTCCTCACCCATATGAGCGAGGTCATCCGCAACAACTTGCCGCAGCTTCTCTCCTACAAGGACGTGAAGGTTCTGATCGACCGTCTCGATCCCGAATACAAGAAGCTCGCAGACGAGATCTGCACCTCGCATATGTCGTATTCGGGCCTGCAGGCCGTCCTCAAGCTGCTGCTTGCCGAGCGCGTCTCGATCCGTAACCTGCATCTGATCCTGGAAGCCGTGGCCGAGCTCGCGCCGCATGTGCGCAAGACCGAGCAGATCGTCGAGCATGTGCGGATCCGCATGGCGCAGCAGCTCTGCGGCGACCTGGCGGACAATGGCGTGCTGCGCGTCCTGCGGCTCGGCAGCAAGTGGGACATGGCGTTCCACCAGGCGCTCAAGCGCGACAACAAGGGCGAGGTCGTCGAATTCGACATCGACCCGCGCAGCCTTGAGGAGTTCAGCGAGCAGGCAACGAAGGTTATCCGTGAATTCATGGACCGCGGCCTGCCGTTCGCCCTTGTCACATCGCCGGAAACACGCTCCTATGTGCGCATGATCATCGAACGGCTGTTCGCCACGCTTCCGGTTCTTTCGCACGTCGAACTGGCCAAGGGCATCGAGATAAAGATTTTGGGCTCCATTTCATGATTTCCGACCCGCAAGGGACTGTTCTGGCGCTCTTCCTGGTTTTCTGCCGGATCGGCGGCTGTGTCCTTGCAATGCCAGGCTTTTCCTCGGCGCGCGTGCCGGAACTGCTGAGGGTCTTTGTGGCCGGCGGTCTTTCGATCGCCATGCTGCCGGTTCTTTGGGATACGGTTTATCCGGCCGTCAGCAATACCGGCGCGAGCTATATCGGGCTCATCGTCAGCGAATCGCTGATCGGCGTCATGTACGGCTTGCTGGCGCGGCTCTACACGCTGGGCTTCCAATTCGCCGCCAGCATCATCGCCATGATGGTCGGGTACACCTCACCGGGTGCGGCGGATGTCATCGAGGATTCGGTGGAAACAAGTCTCTCCGGTTTCATCACCTTTGCCGGAATGATGATCCTCTTCATGATGGACTTCCATCACATCGTGTTCCGGGCGCTGATCGATTCCTACACGACGATGCCCTTCGGCGGCATTGCCGATATGCGTGCCAATCTGATTTCGCTCACCGATACGCTGCAATCGACCACCTACATCATGCTCCGGCTCGCAAGCCCGTTCCTCATCTACAGCATGATGTTCAACGTCTCGATCGGCTTCATCAACAAGCTGGCGCCGCAGATTCCCGTGTACTTCATCTCGACGCCCTACATGCTGCTTGGCGGCTTGTTCCTGTTCTATTTCTCGGTTGCTGCCTTGATCAGCCAGTATGCACAATCTTTCCCAAGCGTGTTCATCGGAAGATAGCGGATGGCGGAGAAGACCCGTTCGGAAAAACTGAAGCGGCTCGTCGCAGTCCAGCGGCATCTGGAGCAGATGGCGGAATACGACCTTGCCGAAACGAGCCGCCAGCGCGCCGAGGTCAACCAGTCGATCGACAATGTCGTCATGGCGCTCGGCTCCATGGATCCGGTCCATCGTGCGTTTTCGCAAAGCTATGCCGACCGGTTCGAGCGGCTGAGCACCAAGGACAAGCAGCTGACCGGCATGCAGCAGCTGCACGAGATGCGCCTGCAGCGCGAGCGGGCCAAGGGCGACCGGCTGGAAGAGGGCATGAAGGAAGCCCTTGAAGCCGAACGGCGCCAGGCCGATGACAACGCGGTCTACGATGTCATCGATCAGAAATTTGCAACACCAGCCTCCAGCAAGCTTCAAAAACCATAATCCCTACAACTTAATTTAGAGGATTGTGACATTGGCTATTTCACCCCCAAGTGATCTGGTCCTGGATGTTGTCAAAGCCGCCGACCCGATGGAGGTTCAGGTGGCCCAGGAGAAATTGAAAGCGAGCCGCGCGGCCTTTCGGGCAACGGGCCTTGCCGAAAACGGCGATGGCTTTTCTGCCAAGGTCGACGTGCTTGACAGCGCCACCGGCCTCGACAACGTCAAGAATCGCGCCAAGACTGAGGAGATTCCGGAAACCTACCGGAAGTTCGAGGCCATGGTGCTTCAGAATTTCATCAAGAACATGCTGCCGAGCGACAGCGAACAGGTCTACGGCAAGGGCGCTACTGGCGACATCTGGAAGGGCATGATGGCCGAGCAACTTGGCAACGTCATCTCCGAAGGTGATGGCGTCGGCATAGCCAAGCAGATGTATAACGAGGCGCTTCGCAAGAAGGAAGGCGCCATCGTGAACGCGTCGGCGGACCAGGATGACCGCAAGGTCGCCTTCAGCATGATCGACGAATTCCAGCGCAAGACATTCGGCACGCCGACGGCGGATGCCAAGATCAATAATGAAGCATAACCGAGGATAAAATGGAAATCATCTCGAACGAATATCGTATCAAGTCGGTCCTCGGCCGCCTGGAAATGATCATTGACAACGAGAACATGCGGATCGGCAGCGACCCGCAGTTCGATCTCAAGGTTTCGAATGCGCATAAGAGCCGCTGCCTTTATGAGCTGTCGATGCTCTTCCGTGATACGGACCCGGCCGAGCTTGCCGCGTCGCATCTGGAACAGCTTCACGGGCTGAAGCAGAAGCTGACGCTGAACGCGCGGCGCGTTGAGGCACATCTCGAAGCCGTCCGTGCGGTTGCCGACCTGTTAAAGAATGCCGTTCAGGATGCGGATGCCGACGGCACCTATTCCCAGGAACAGTTCGTCGCGCGTGATGCCGGATGGTGAAGCTCGTCTTGACAGGCATCTGGGTCTGCGCCATCACGCTTGCTTCGGTCTATTTCTCCGTGAAGCTGGCGACAGCGCCGGCCCCGCCGGCTGATGATTCGAAGCAGAGCCAGCTTGAGCTTGTGAAGGGCGAGACAATCACCGTACCGATCATCGGCGACGGCGCGGTGACCGGCTACTTCCTCGGCCGCGTGTCCTTCATGATGAACAAGGACACGGTGAAGGGTATGACCCTGCCGCTTACCGAAATGACCACCGACGAGCTTTTCACCCTGCTTGTCGGCAACAAGATGGTCGATATCAGCAAGCTGAAATCCTTCGACCCGCAGGCCTTCCGCGACGCGATCAAGAAAGGCATGAACGAGAAACTCGGCGGCGAATACGTTTCCGAGGTCATGCTGGAGCAGCTCGACTACCTTTCCAAGGAAGACGTGAAAGCCAACGCCTCCGGCCAACAGAAGAAAACGGCCGATCCGGTCAAGATCATCGAGCCCCCGCCACCTGAAGCTGCGAGCGCTGCCCACTAGTTTCGCCGGCATCGTCTGCGTCGTTCAGGTGAAGCGCAAAGCCGGTTGCGCCCGGTTCGCCGAGCTCAGGGCGTAGCTGCATGCTGGGGATCAGATAGTCTCCGCCATTCTGCTGACGATAGGGGATAGGTTGGGTGGATCTGAGCGTGCGCATCCTCTCACGCAGGCGCTCGGCTGCGAATTCGAAGCCGGCCTCATCCAGACCGTCGACCCTGTAAGCCACGAAAGGCGGAAGAACGTCATACCCCGGGTAGTAGAGGATTCCATGATTGATCGGGAATAGCAGGTCGTCGATCGGTCCGTTGACCCCGCGGGTCGAGTAATGTTCCTCCCATCCGCCGGCGGTCACAATCAACATGGCCCGCTTGCCGGCCAGAGCCCCTTCGCCATAGCGGTCGCCCCATCGCTTGTCGCTGTGCTCGCCGACGCCGTAGGCGAACCCATAGGCATAGACCCGCTCGACCCAGCCCTTGAGAATTGCCGGCATGCTGAACCACCAAAGCGGAAACTGGAGGATCAGCATATCGGCCCACAGGAGCTTATCGATCTCGGATCTGACATCCTCGGTCAGCGCACCAGTTTCAAACGCTCTCTTGGATGCAGCGACAGGTACGAAGCGCGTATCAGTTGCCAGCGACGGAAAATCGGCACGGTCGATCTCGGATTTCCAACCCTCGGCATACAGGTCGGACACGCGCACCTCATGGCCCTGGGCCTCGAGCTCCTTGATGGCCACGTCTCGCAGTGCCCCATTGAGCGAGCGCGGTTCGGGATGGGCGAAGACAAGCAGAACTTTCATGGTCGGTGATCCTGTGAGGGTGAGAACTGACCCATAGGTAGACAGGATTTAAATCATCCACTAGATGTGTGTAATGCATAAGATTATGCCGAATAATGGATAGTTCAGACGTTACGCTGGAACGTATTCGAACCTTCGTCCGCGTTGCCGAACGCGGCAGCCTGTCGGCGGTTGCGCGCGAGTTCGGGATCGGTCAGTCAACGGTCACACGGCATTTGCGGGAGCTTGAGGAGGCCGTCGGCGTGCCTTTGCTGAGCAGGACCACCCGGCGTGTCGCGCTGACCGATGAAGGCAGCCGATATTATGCCAACAGCGTCCAGGTCCTGCGCCTTGTCGAACAGGCCGGCGATGAGGCGCGGGGCACGCGCGGTGCGCCGGCCGGCACGATCCGGATATCCTGCACCGCGGCTTTTGGGGTTCTGCACGTCAGCCGGCTGATTTTCGCGTTTCAGGACCGCTATCCCGATATCGGAGTCGATCTCAGCCTTACCGATGAGCGGGTCGACCTTGTGCGGGAAGGTGTCGATATCGCGCTTCGCTTAGGCCCGCTCACCGACAGTTCGATGAAGCTGCGGGCGCTCGGCCAGTCCCGGCGTCTGCTGGTCGCATCGCCGGACTATCTTGCAGCGCGGGGGACGCCGGTTGCCCCGCAGGATTTGCTCGGTCATGAAGGCATCCGTATGTCGAACGTGGCAGGAAGCGACATGCTCGCTTTGCGAGGGCCCAGCGGCGAAAACCATGCCGTGCCCTTTGACGGGCGCTTTCGGGTCGACCATGGGCTTGCTGCACGCGAGGCCATTGTCGCCGGGCGCGGCATCGCACCTACCCATCAATGGCTTGTCGACGATCTCCTGACGGCTGGCAAGCTTGAGGTGATCCTGGCGGACTATTCGCTGCCGCCTGTCCCGCTCAGCATGCTGATCGTCCCCGAACGCGCCGGCGTTGCCCGGGTCCGGCTGCTGGTCGACTTCCTCGTCGAGCAGATTGGCGGCATTCCGGGGATCGAAAAGCCGCAGCCGAAGCGCTAATCGTGAGCATCAATGGCGCTCCAATACAGTTTTGCTTTGGCGCACAAGCTTAACAAAGCCTTGAAAGCGGCGGCGGAATTCGAACGACTTTTCTAAGAGTTGTTTGAAACCCACCTGCTATAGCTCCCTTCATATCCCTGATGTAGCATTCGGGACTTGCTGCAGGCGGGCGGGTGCTGCCGGTTCGTAAAAACCTGCTGGTGCGGAATGTATCTTGTGTTTTCCGGGATGTCGGGCGCGTGAAGCACCCTGGCTGGAGGTTGGAATGAACCTGATCGCGAATTTCGCGGTTCTCGCATCGCGCCGCACGATCTTCGACGTGCCGGTGTGCGACCTCGGATGGGACGACGCGCTCGTCTTCATCAACGAGCTTGCCTCCTTTCCTGTCGGCCAGACCGTCATTTCCTTCGTCAACGCTCACAACATGCTGATGACGCTGCGCGATAGCGAATACCGGGATATCCTCCTGCAAAATCTCGTGCTGCCGGACGGCATCGGCCTGAACATCGCTTCCAAGATAGCGCATGGGGCGCCGTTTCCTGCCAATCTCAATGGCACGGACTTCGTTCCCGCGTTTCTGACCTATATGGAAAATCCGCGCCGTGTCGGCCTGATCGGCGGCAGGCGCGAAGTCGTCGAAAGAGCCGCAGCGAATTTCCGCAAGCATGCGCCCTGGCACGAGTTCATCGTCATTTCGGACGGCTATTTCGACAAGGAGAACCCGACGGAGCTCATCGACGAGGTTGAGCGCCAGGCCCTCGACATCCTGATCATTGGCATGGGAACGCCGCTGCAGGAGAAGTGGGCGCATCATCACATTCGCCCCGACCATGCCCGGCTTGTCCTGACCGTCGGGGCGCTCTTCGATTTCATCTCCGGAGTTGTTCCCCGCGCTCCGGAAACCGTTCGCATGATGCGGCTGGAATGGGCCTACCGGATGCTGCAGGAACCGGCCCGTCTCTGGCGGCGCTATGTGCTCGGCATCCCAGTCTTTCTGTTTTACGTGATGCAATACCGCTTCAATCGCCGCAAGCGCATCCTTAGCCAGGCGGGCAACAACAGCGTTGCCTTGCCGTTACCGCAGGAACAGAGCGAGGCGGGTCGCTGAGACCGTGCTTCTTGCCTCGCGCAGTTAACCATTTCTTTGCCATGAAAATTTAGAGTGCCTTAATCATCCGCTTCCTACGGGCGGCTCGGCTCGTGCGCATGAGATATGGCGTCATGTATGACAGCAGGTTAAAAGGCAGTATTGACAGGCGCCGACTGGCAACGGCGGCGCGCGTCGATGCACGAGACCGAAATCTCGAAATCCTGCCCGTTCGCCCCTCGGAGGCCGAACTGCTGAGGGTGATCGGAAAAGCACTCGAAGAGCAGCGCCTGCAGCGGAGCGCACCGCCCGAACCGCCGCATCTGGTCGATCGCATCGAGACAATCCTCGAAACACGGCTGCGTGCCGCAAACGATGTCCGTCCTCCAGAGCCGCCGCAGTATGGACTGGCGGCGCCTGTAAAGGCCCGGCAGGTCGATGCAGCAGATCTCGGCGCTCGTCCCGTCCGCCGCCGCAGTTTGGCGAAGCCGATCGGCACACTCGCCGTTGCTGCCTTGATCGGCGCAGGCGTCCCCTTGCTGATGCCGGCCGAATCCGCGCATTACGCGGCGGAGGCGGCATTTCATGTGCAGGCGGCCAAAGCCGAGCGCGGCGCGGTGACTGCGGCAGCCGTGAAACGCCTGCTTTCCGGCCGCACCATGTCTGCCGCCGTCGGGGCGTTGAAGCTCGATCGCGATCCCGAGTTCACGGGCGGCCAATCCACGATCGGCGTAGCACTCGATCTCCTTTCGGGCAGTGGTGCAGCGGCCGACGCGGCCTCGCGCGCGGAAGCGGCGCTTGCAGGAATGGTCGAGGCCAATGCGGATGGAACGCAAGGCACAGTCCGTCTGAAAGTCACGACGGCCGACGGCGCGAAGTCTTCGCGTATCGCTTCCTGGCTTTCCGATATGCTGACGTCCAGCGGCCCTCCTGCATCGGTGGAGGCAGGCGCTGGGTTGCGCAAGGCCTATGAGGATGTGAAGGCGCAGCTGGCCGCCTTCACTGCAAGCAGCGGCGAAGGCAACGTCAAAGTCGCAAGTGATCTTCAGCAGCGCATCAACCAGCTTGACGCCGATCTCAAGATCGCCGAGCAGCGGATCACGCTTGCCAAGCAAGAGACCGATCGTCTCAAGGCGGCCAAGCCCGGAGATGTGCTGAGCGGTTCCTTGCCGCTCGAAGCGATCTCGCCTGCGCTGCAGGACGCGCGCGACAAATACGTCACCGAGAAGGCGACGCTGTCGCTGCTTTCGAACGAGCTCGGTCCGCGCCATCCGCGCCGTCTCGGACAGCAGGCTGTCGTTGACGGCCTGAAGGACAAGGTTGCGAAGGAGCTGGCTCGCCAGTTGCAAGACGCAAATGCCGCTCTCAAGGTAGCCGCAGAAGCACGAAAGACGCTGAACGATCAGCGCAACACGCTGATCGCCCAGAGCCGGGACACCGGTGTCGATCTCGCCAAACTGACCGAACTGCGCGACAAGACAGAGGCGGCGAGATCGCGTATGGCAGATGCCGTTACGGCGACGGCTTCCATCGCCGCTGCGATCACTGCCGCCAAACCGATAAAGACCACTGCCGTTGCCGCCGGTCCCGGACTGCCGGTTCGCTCTGCCGTCGGTGCTGCACTCGCAATGGCGATCGGTCTTGCAGGCATGCTTGGTTTGCGCTTCTTGCAACAGCGTCCCGTACGTGCACCGGAGACGCTAACGGTCCCGGAACAGCCGGAGGTGGCAGCCGGCGAACTCGAACTGCTGCGCGATCGGCTCGCCGGCCTGCGCGACAGGCTGCAATCCCACGGCGCCGGCCATCGTTGATCTCGGCCGCGGCATCAAAGCTCTTGCATTTGCCGCTTTTAAACAGGATACGGCGTTCTGAGGCAAACAGCGCGGCTGGCGAGAGCCTAGCTTGCGCGCGAGGCAGGGCAGGAGAATCGCGTGACGACAGTGATCGATGGCAAGCAGGTAGCCGCTTCGATAATCGAAACGGTAAAGATGGCGACGGCTTCGCTGGAAAAGCAGAGCGGCGTGAAGACCGGCCTTGCCGTGGTGATCGTCGGCGACGATCCGGCAAGCCATGCTTATGTCAATTCAAAGAGCAAAATGGCCAAGGAATGCGGCTTCAAGTCGGTGCAGCACACCCTGTCGGCCGACACGACGCAGGAAGAGCTTTCCAGCCTCGTTTCGTCACTCAACGCCGATCCCTCGATCCATGGCATTCTCGTACAGCTGCCGCTGCCGAAGCATCTGAACAGCGAGCCGATCATCCAGTCGATCCTGCCGGAAAAGGATGTCGACGGGCTACACGTCGTCAATGCCGGCAAGCTTGCGACTGGCGACCTTGAAACCGGCCTCGTCTCCTGCACGCCGGCCGGTGCCATGGTTTTCGTCCGCCGAATGCATGGCGAGGACTTGTCTGGGCTGAACGCCGTCGTCATCGGCCGATCGAACCTCTTTGGCAAGCCGATGGCGCAGTTGCTGCTCAATGCCAATGCCACGGTGACGATTGCCCATTCGCGCACCAAGGATCTGCCCGCCGTCTGCCGCAACGCCGATATCCTGGTGGCGGCCGTCGGCCGCCCGCAGATGGTCAAGGCCGATTGGGTGAAGCCCGGCGCCACCGTCATCGATGTCGGCATCAACCGCATCGCCGCACTGGAAAGGGGCGAGGCCAAAACACGGCTGGTCGGCGACGTCGCCTTCGAGGAAGCATCGAATGTCGCCGGTGTAATCACCCCGGTTCCAGGTGGCGTCGGCCCGATGACGATCGCCATGCTGATGGCCAATACCGTCATTGCCGCGCATCGCGTCGCCGGTCAGACGCCGCCGAAGTTTTGAGGCCTATCGCGGTGCGGGGCCGGTCGAGGCCCTGACGATCAGCTCCGCTTTCCACAGCTCGTGCTCCGGATAGGAGCCGATCTCTTTGACGGTGCCGATCAGGCGCTGCGCAATCCGGGCGCCGGCGGCACGAAGAGACGAGCGCGTCGTCGTCAGCGGGACCGAAAAATTCTCCGGCTTCAGAAGCGGCAGCTCGTCGTCATGGGCGATGAGCGAGATATCCTCTGCGAGCTTCAGGCCGGCCTGGTTCAGGGCGCGGATCGCGCCGAGTGCTAGCACGGTGCTGGAACAGAGGACGGCGGTCGGACGCTCCGGCATCTGCAGAAACTGCTCCATCGCGATCAGGCCTTGCTCGTCGGTCATCAGTGAGTGACTGACGCAATTTTTGGAAAGCGTCAGTCCCCGTTCCGACAAGGCGGCGACCACCCCGTTTTTCCGGCGGATCGCAAAGTCGAGATGCGCCGGCCCGTTTATCAGCGCAAATCGCGTATGGCCGAGCTGCAACAGGAGTTTCGCCGCATCGTAGAAGGCGGTCTCGTTGTCGATATCGAGATAGGGATAATCCGGCTCCGACCCGAACGAGCGGCCATGTACGATGAACGGCATCGCCAGCGATTTCAGCATCGCCAGGCGCGGGTCGTGAGCGCGCATATAGGCAACGAAAAGCGCATCGACATTGCCGCTGATTGCGAGGCGGCGAAGTGCAGCCACTTCGTCGTCGGGGTCAGAGGGCATGATGACGAGATGGAAGTCCTGCCGGACGGCCTCCTCTCCGAGGCCGGCCAGGAACTCGCCAAAATGGATATCCGATTGATGGCCAGGCGCCATCGGCATCACCAGTCCGATCGAACCCGCCTTGCCCGTCGCGAGACGCTGGGCCGCCTTGTTCGGCCGGTATCCCGTTTCCTTGACGGCGCGAAGCACACGTTCGCGCGTCGCCTCGTTGACTTCAGGATAGCCATTGAGTGCACGGCTGACGGTCGTCTGCGAAAGACCAAGCAATTGCGAGAGCTGTTTGAGATTCACCTGCCGCGTTTCCTCCTCAGCGCCCTCAACACACGCCTCCCTATGTCCAAAGCGCTTTCAATTATGTAGCAACTACGGCGCTTGACTCAAGAAAAATCCCTCCATATTCCCCTCCAGATGCCGCTGCAATGGGCAATGCAAGCGTCTCGTTCCGCGGTATTTTTGAAATGGCTTGACTCTTTTCTGCCGAAAGTGAAATGAGTGTCAAAGCGCTTTGAAATTTGCTCTCGGGAGGTTGGGAAGCGCCGTTGGGATTGTGATGGGAGGTTGATCACATGAAGAAAATTCTTTTGATGGGCGTTGCCGTAACGGCGCTGTTTGCCGGGGCAGCTTCTGCTGCCGATCTGAAGTTTCCTCCAGGTCAGGATACGAAGTTCAACTGGAAGAGCTATGACGAGTTCAAGGCAGCTCACGCCGATTTGAAAGGCGAGCCGCTGACAATCTTCGGGCCGTGGCGCGGTGAGGACGAGGCCTTCTTCCGCAGCATCCTCGCTTATTTCACTGAGGCGACGGGCGTCGATGCCACCTATTCATCCTCCGAAAACTACGAACAACAGATCGTTATCGATACGCAGGCGGGCTCGCCTCCGAACGTGGCGATCCTGCCGCAGCCCGGCCTCCTGGCCGATCTCGCCAGCAAGGGCCTCCTGACGCCGCTGGGCGAGGAGAATTCCAAGTGGGTGAAGGACAATTACGGCGCGGGCGACAGCTGGGTCGGTTACGGCACCTACAAGGGCAAGGACGGCAAGGACGGCTACTATGCATTCCCTTACAAGGCCGACGTGAAGTCGCTTGTCTGGTATGTTCCGGAAAACTTCAAGGAAGCTGGATATAAGGTTCCGACCACGATGGAAGAGCTCCATGCCCTGACGGACCAGATCGTCAAGGACGGCGGCGTTCCGTGGTGCATCGGCCTCGGCTCCGGCGGCGCGACCGGCTGGCCTGCGACCGACTGGATCGAAGACATCATGCTGCGCATGAACAAGCCGGATGTCTATGACAAGTGGACCACGAACGAAGTGAAATTCACCGACCCGGCCGTCGTTGCCGCGATCGATGAATTCGGCAAGTTCGCCAAGAACGAGAGCTATGTCGATGGCGGTGCTGCCGCCGTTGCTTCGACCGACTTCCGCGACAGCCCAAAGGGTCTCTTCGCCGTTCCGCCGAAGTGCTACCTGCACCATCAGGCTTCGTTCATCCCGTCCTTCTTCCCCGAAGGCACGAAGCTCGGTCAGGACGCCGACTTCTTCTATATGCCGACCTATGCGGCGCATGCCGACCTCGGCAAGCCGGTTCTCGGTGCCGGCACGCTCGTCTCGATCACCAAGGATTCGAAGGCCGCCCGCGCTTTCGTCGAATTCCTGAAGACGCCGATCGCGCACGAGGTCTGGATGGCGCAGTCGAGCTTCCTGACGCCATACAAGGGTGTGAACACTGCGGCCTATGCCAACGAGCAGATGAAGCGGGAAGGCGAGATCTTGACGACGGCCACGACCTTCCGCTTCGACGGTTCGGACCTGATGCCCGGCAAGATCGGCGCGGGCGCCTTCTGGACCGGCATGGTCGATTTCGTCGGCGGCAAGTCTGCGGAAGACACCGGCAAGGAAGTCCAGGCCGCCTGGGACGCCATCAAGTAATCGCGATAGCCGGTGCCACGGGAAACCCGCGGCATTGCTGGCACGAATGACCGGACCGGCAGGCCCGGTCAACGCCGGATACTGTGGTCAAACGCATAAAGAAGTTGACGGTAACTGGTGTCGGCCCTTCAACATAGGCAAGGGTAGCACGGGGAGGGACGAATGCTGTCGCAGATAGTTTCCGCGTTGGGCGTTGTGGTGGTGGCGGTATTCGCCTGCTCGGCCTACTTTTATTTTTCGAACAAGATACTGGATCTGGCGCTACCCGTGAAGGATGGCGACATTCGTTCCGCGGCGCGCAATCTGAACCGCCGGGCGATGATCCGCCCGTGGCTCTTTCTCGGGCCGGCGCTGTTTTTGCTGATCGTCTATCTCGTCTACCCCGTCGTGGCGACCTTAATCCTCTCCTTCTACGATCGCTCCGGTGAGCAGTTCGTCGGCTTTGCAAATTACCAGTGGGCCTTCGGCGATCGTGAATTCCGCCAATCAATCTTTAATAATATTCTCTGGCTTGCCGTCGTTCCGGCGGCCTGCACGTTCTTCGGCCTGGTCATCGCAGTGATGACCGACCGCATCTGGTGGGGCAACATCGCCAAGAGCATCGTCTTCATGCCGATGGCGATCTCCTTCGTCGGCGCATCCGTCATTTGGAAGTTCATCTACGAGTTTCGCGGCGGCAACGACACCCAGATCGGGCTCTTGAACGCGATCGTGCAGCTTTTCGGCGGCACACCGCAGGTGTGGATTTCGGTGCCCTTCTGGAACAACTTCTTCCTCATGGTGATCTTGATCTGGATCCAGACGGGCTTTGCCATGGTCATCCTCTCCGCAGCGCTGCGCGGTATTCCGGAAGAAACCATCGAGGCGGCTGTCATCGACGGCGCCAACGGCTGGCAAATCTTCTGGCGCATCATGGTACCGCAGGTCTGGGGATCGATCGCCGTCGTGTGGACCACCATCACCATTCTCGTACTGAAGGTTTTCGACATCGTTCTGACCATGACCAACGGTCAATGGAACTCGATGGTTCTTGCCAACCTGATGTTCAACTGGATGTTCCGCGGAGGCGGCGATTCCGGCCGAAGCGCCGTCATCGCCCTCATCATCATGCTGGCCGTGACGCCGATCATGGTCTGGAACGTCCGCCGCGCCAATCGCGAGCTGGGAGGCCACTGAGATGACGCTTGCCAGAGATTTCTTCAAGATTGGCCCTGCTCGCCTTTTTGTGCACTTCGTCGTTCTGGTCATCGTGGTCCTGTGGCTGATTCCGACGCTCGGCATCTTCATCAGCGCGCTGCGAGACAAGGATCAGCTCGTCGTCTCCGGCTGGTGGACAGCCTTCGCCGGCTCCTCCCGCACCGTGGCATCCCGCCTTGGACAACCCGACCAGCAAAAGCAGGAGGGCGCGACCTATGTGATCGCCGGCAATGTCCTGGAAGGCCAGGAGGGACGTTCGGTCAGAGCCTTCGGCACGCGTGTCCAGCAGCCGGCTGCCTACAGCGCTGGTGAGACCGCTGACCTCGGCGACGGCGTCTCGCTGCTCGTCAACAGCGACGGCAGCTATCGCTACATAAAGAATGCCCCCTTCGGCCCGGACGACGGCGGCCGGCGCGTCTACGTTTCGATCGCAACGCCGCCGGAATTCACGATGCAGAACTACCGGACGGTTCTGACAGGCGAGGGCATCGGCCAATCCTTCATCAATTCGCTGACGGTGACGATCCCGGCGACCATCATTCCGATCCTCATAGCTGCCTTTGCAGCCTACGCCTTGAGCTGGATGGAGTTCCCGGGCCGCGCGCTGTTGATCGCGCTCGTCGTCGGCCTCATCGTCGTGCCGCTGCAGATGTCGCTGATCCCGCTGCTGCGCCTCTACAATATGGTTGGAGCGGCTTTCGATGCGCCGTCCAAGACCTATCTCGGCATCTGGCTGGCGCACACGGCTTTCGGCATGCCGCTGGCCATCTACCTGCTCCGCGCCTATATCGCAGGGCTGCCGAAGGAGATCATCGAATCCGCGCGCGTCGATGGCGCGAGCGATTTCGAAATCTTCGTCCGCATCGTTTTGCCTCTTTCTTTCCCCGCACTTGCATCCTTCGCGATCTTCCAGTTCCTCTGGGTCTGGAACGACCTGCTTGTTGCCATGGTCTTCCTCGGCACCGACAGGCAGCACCTCGTGCTGACCGGCGCGCTGAACGCGCTGCTCGGTTCGCGCGGCGGCAATTGGGAAATCCTAACCGCTTCGGCCTTCGTCACCATCATCATACCGCTGCTCGTCTTCTTCGGGCTGCAGCGCTATCTGGTGCGCGGCCTGCTCGCCGGTTCGGTCAAGGGGGGCTGATCATCCCAACACGACACATCCCGCAGGAACAGACATGAGCATAGCATCTCAAACCACTTTGACGGCCGACAAGGACTGGTGGCGCGGTGCGGTAATCTATCAGATCTACCCGCGCTCCTTTCAGGATTCAAACGGCGACGGCATCGGCGATCTGAAGGGCATCACCGCCCGCCTGCCGTATGTAGCAAGCCTCGGTGCCGACGCGATCTGGATTTCGCCCTTCTTCACCTCGCCGATGCGCGATTTCGGCTACGACGTTTCGGACTACGAGAACGTCGATTCGAT
The DNA here is from genome assembly GCF_000419765.1 of Rhizobium mongolense USDA 1844. Lineage (GTDB taxonomy): Bacteria > Pseudomonadota > Alphaproteobacteria > Rhizobiales > Rhizobiaceae > Rhizobium > Rhizobium mongolense. The sequence goes on from NZ_ATTQ01000014.1 coordinate 30,993, forward strand.
CTTCGGCACGCTGGTGGATTTCGACACGATGATTGCCGAGGCCCATCGCCTCGGCATCAAGGTGATGATCGACCTCGTCATCTCGCACAGCTCGGACCAACACCCGTGGTTTGCCGAAAGCCGTTCCAGCAAGACGAACGCAAAAGCGGATTGGTATGTCTGGGCGGATGCAAAGCCGGATGGCGCGCCGCCGAACAACTGGCTGTCGATTTTCGGCGGCTCGGCATGGGCGTGGGATCCGCGACGCATGCAGTATTACCTGCACAATTTCCTGACCTCGCAGCCCGACATGAACCTGCACAATCCGGAAGTACAGGACCGGTTGCTCAATGTTGTCCGCTTCTGGCTGATGCGCGGCGTCGACGGTTTCCGTCTCGACACGATCAATTTCTATTTCCACGACCAGCAACTGCGCGACAATCCGGCGCTGCCGCCCGCCCGCCGCAACGCTTCGACCGCGCCGGCGGTGAACCCTTATAATTTCCAGGAACACATCTACGATAAGAACCGGCCGGAGAACCTGGAGTTCTTGAAGCGCTTCCGTGCGGTTCTGGAAGAGTTTCCGGCAATCGCGGCCGTCGGCGAAGTAGGTGACAGCCAGCGCGGCCTGGAGATCGTCGGCGAATACACCTCCGGAAACGACAAGATGCATATGTGCTATGCCTTCGAGTTTCTCGCCCCCGATCCGCTATCGCCGGAGCGCGTCGAGGAAGTGATGGAAGATTTCGCCGCTGCAGCGCCCGATGGCTGGGCCTGCTGGGCATTCTCCAATCACGACGTCATGCGTCATGTTAGCCGCTGGGGTTCGCTCGTCGCCGATCATGACGCATTTGCCAAGCTATATGCCTCGCTGCTGATGACCCTGCGCGGCTCCGTCTGCCTTTATCAGGGTGAGGAGCTCGGCCTGACCGAGGCCGATCTTGCCTACCAGGACCTTCAGGATCCATACGGCATCCAGTTCTGGCCGGAATACAAGGGACGCGACGGCTGCCGCACGCCTATGGTCTGGGACTCGCAGGTTTCCCAAGGCGGCTTCTCGACCGTCACGCCGTGGCTGCCGGTGCCGGTCGAGCATATCCTGCGCGCCGTCAGCGTGCAGCAGGGCGACGAGAATTCCGTGCTCGAGCACTACCGCCGCTTCCTCGCCTTTCGCAAGCAGTATCCGGCGTTTGCCAAGGGCGAGATCGAATTCGAGCAGCCGCAAGGCGATGCGCTTGTCTTCACGCGCATATACGGCAACGAGCAATTGCTCTGCATTTTCAACATCAGCCCGGTGGAAATCAACGTCAGCTTGCCGATGGGAGAATGGCAGGCATTGACGGGACACGGTTTCACCAGCAACAACTACGGCGATAAGATCGATATTCCGGCTTGGGGGGCGTATTTCGCCCGTCTCGCGTAAGGATCAGGAGGGGAGCATCAAATGACTGGACTTACTCTAAAGGAAATCCGTAAATCCTACGGCTCCGTGGATGTCCTCCACGGCATCGACCTGGAGATCAAACAGGGTGAGTTCATCGTCTTCGTGGGGCCGTCGGGTTGCGGCAAGTCAACGCTGCTGCGCATGATCGCCGGCCTTGAGAACATCACCGGCGGCGAGATGTATATCGATGGCCAGCTCGTCAACGACGTCCCGCCGTCGAAGCGCGGCATCGCCATGGTGTTCCAGTCCTACGCGCTTTATCCGCACATGACGGTCTTCGACAACATGGCTTTCGGCATGAAGATCGCCGGCGAAAGCAAGCAGGAGATCGATCGTCGCGTGAGAGCCGCCGCCGAAAGCCTGCAGCTCACCAATTATCTCGACCGCCTGCCGAAGGCGCTCTCCGGTGGCCAGCGCCAGCGCGTTGCGATCGGCCGCGCCATCTGCCGCGATCCGAAGGTCTTCCTCTTCGACGAGCCGCTGTCGAACCTCGATGCAGCATTGCGCGTCGCGACCCGTATCGAGATCGCCCGCCTCAATGAGCAGATGGCCGATACCACGATGATTTACGTCACCCACGACCAGGTCGAGGCGATGACGCTTGCCGATCGTATCGTCGTCCTGTCGGCCGGCCACATCGAGCAGGTCGGCGCACCGCTGGAGCTTTACGAGCGCCCGGCAAACCTCTTCGTCGCGAAGTTCATCGGCTCTCCGGCCATGAACATCATCCCCTCTACCATCAGTGAAGCGGGTGCCACCACGACGATCACGCTCAAGGGCGGCAGGTCGGTCACGCTCGACATTCCGACCGCGGCTTCCGAAAAAGGCAAGACGGCAAGTTTCGGCGTGCGTCCTGAAGACCTGCAGATCGCCAATGGCGACGACTACATCTTCGAAGGCGAGGTCTCGATCGTCGAAGCGCTCGGCGAAGTCACGCTCCTTTATATCGAAGGCCTGATGCCGGGAGAGCCGATCATCGTCAAGCTGCCGGGCATCACCGACATCAAGAAAGGTCAGAAGATGAGGTTCGCTGCTGATCGCTCGAAACTGCATCTTTTCGATGCCGAGGGCCACACTTACAGAAGGTAGGAGACTATTTTTGCGCGGTTCTTTGTGAGCGCCTGAAACGCAGCGATCATCACGTTCTGTTAAACATCCGCTGCTAGCTTTCCCTTTATAGTTTCAAGGGGAATCAGGGTCGTGGGTGCATCCAATCCATTGCCAACAGGGCATTTTCTCAACAAGGAAGAATCCTTCATGTACGACCGCGAACAGCGGTTCAAAATGGAGGATACGATGAACGCTGCGCGGATCGAGTACACCGAAAAGGGCGTCATGCATATGGCGTCCCGGCGCTGCGATATCATTCGAATTTCGATGAGCAGCGCGATCCTGGCGATCCTGACGCAGTTCACCTTGCCGAAGCAGTTTTATCTGGATATTCCCGATGCACGCATCACCAAGGTCGGCTGCATGCTGATGCGGGTGAACACCAACAACACCATCGAGGTCCGCTTCCTGCGCCTGCTGACGCAGAAGGAAATGAACAAGATTTTTGTCTACAGCACGCATCCGGCGCATCGCGACCACGTTCTAGACGTTCGCGCCTGATCGGACATTTCTGGAATTGCACAAGCCCGCGATCCGTTCGCGGGCTGTTTGCGTCAGTGGAAGAGCACGCTGGCGCCGTGGTCCGAGGCGCCGACGGCGCGGCGGAAGGGAGCGAAGAGCTCGCGGCCCATACCGAATTCATTGTCCGAAAGATCGGCGGTCACCGGCTCGCGGTCCGCCAGGGTGGCGGCATCAAGGAGGACTTCCAGCGTGCCGCGGATCGCATCGAGCCGGATGATGTCGCCGTCTTGTATGCGGGCGATCGGCCCGCCCTCGACAGCCTCCGGCGTGACATGGATCGCAGCGGGAACCTTGCCTGACGCGCCGGACATGCGTCCGTCCGTGAGCAGGGCGACGTGGAAGCCGCGGTCCTGCAGTACGCCGAGCGGCGGCGTCAGCTTGTGCAGCTCCGGCATGCCGTTTGCCTTCGGCCCCTGGAAGCGCACAACCGCCACGAAGTCGCGGTTGAGCTTGCCTTCCTTGAAGGCGTCCTGCAGCTCTTGCTGGCTATGGAAGACGATCGCCGGTGCCTCGATGATATGGCGGTCCGGCTTCACCGCGGAGATCTTGATGACCGCCTTGCCGAGATTGCCGCGCAGCATCTTCAGGCCGCCATTCGCCTGGAACGGCGTTTCGATGCTGGCGAGCACCTTGCCATCGTGGCTCTTTTCCGGTGCCGGTTCGCGAACGACCGTGCCGTCGTCGCCGAGGCGCACGTCGATCGTATAGGCTTCGAGACCCTGGCCGGCAACCGTGCGCACGTCATTGTGCAGCATGCCCTTCTTCAAAAGCTCCTTGATGAGGAAGCCCATGCCGCCTGCGGCGTGGAAATGGTTCACATCCGCCAGTCCGTTCGGATAGACGCGGGCAAGCAGCGGGATTTCCTCGGAGAGTTCGGCAATATCTTGCCAGGTGAGCTGGATGCCGGCAGCGCGCGCCATGGCGACGAGATGCAGCGTGTGGTTCGTGGAGCCGCCGGTTGCGTGCAGGCCGACGACGCCGTTGACGATGGAGCGCTCGTCGATCATTTCGCCGGCCGGCGTGAATTCGTTGCCGAGCGCAGTGATCGCCAGAGCGCGCTTTGCCGCCTCGCGCGTCAGCGCTTCGCGCAGCGGCGTGCCCGGATTGATGAAGGACGAGCCGGGCAGATGGAAGCCCATGATCTCCATCAGCATCTGGTTGGAGTTTGCGGTGCCGTAGAAGGTGCAGGTTCCCGGGCCGTGATAGGACTTGGACTCGGCCTCGAGCAGCTCGGCGCGGCCGACCTTGCCTTCCGCATAGAGCTGGCGCACACGAGACTTCTCGTCGTTGGGCAGCCCGCTGGTCATCGGCCCCGCCGGCACGAAGATCGAGGGCAGGTGGCCGAAGGAGAGGGCCGCGATCACCAGGCCCGGCACGATCTTGTCGCAGACGCCGAGGAAGAGCGCCGCATCGAACATGTTGTGCGACAAACCGATGCCGGCAGACATGGCAATCAGGTCGCGGGAAAAGAGCGACAGCTCCATGCCCGGCTGGCCCTGCGTGACGCCGTCGCACATGGCCGGAACGCCGCCGGCGACCTGGGCAATGCCCCCAGCTTCCGCCGCAGCTTCGCGGATGATCGCCGGATAGGTCTCGAAAGGCTGATGGGCCGAGAGCATATCGTTGTAGGCGGTGATGATGCCGAGATTGGGCACGCGGTCGCCCGCCAGGGCATCCTTTTCGGAGGGGGAACAGATCGCAAAGCCGTGGGCGAGGTTGGCGCAGCCGAGTATCGAGCGGCTCACGCCCTTGGAAGTTGCGGCCTGCAGGCGTTCCAGATATCGCTCGCGCGTCGGTTTTGATCGTTCGACGATGCGGGATGTGATCGCGGAAATGCGTGCGTTAGCGGACATGGGAGGTATCCTGCCTTGGTTGCTTTCAAGTTTTTCGTTCGGCGGCTCTGCCCGAAGGCTTGGTCTTACGGCGCCCAGTAGATTTCGACCGGGGAAGCCGCCCGGCGCAGAACGGCCCGGATCGGCATCTCGGCCTCTTCTCCGGCCTCTTCCGCTTTCGCCAGCGTATCTTTCTTGCCCGCGCCTTCGATGTGAAGCACCAGGAGCCGGGCATCCTGAAGGCTGGAGAAGGTGAAGGTCAGGCGCGGCTCGCCGGCGCCTTGCGCTTCCATCGTGATGATGCCGCGCGGCGTCGCCGGATCGAGCGCGGCAGCAAGGTTGCTGCCGCCGGGAAAGAACGATGCCGTGTGGCCGTCGCCGCCCATGCCGAGGATCACCACATCGAACGGGTTGCCAATCGCTTTCGTTTCGGCAGTCGCAAGCCTTGCCGCATCTTCGGCAGAGCCTGATTTCTGATAGAGCGGCAGAAAGCGCGCCGCCTTCGCCTTGTTCTGCAGCAGATTGTTTGCGACCAGCAGATGGTTCGAACGCTCATTGTCGGCGGGAACGAAGCGCTCGTCAACAAGCGTGACGGTCACCTTGCTCCAGTCGAGGTCGCGGACGGAGAGCGCCTGGAAGAAGGCCTTCGGCGTCGAGCCGCCGGAAACGGCGATGCTGGCCGTTGCGCGGGCTGTGATCGCTGCAGAAAGCCGCTCCGTCACCTTGTCCGCAAGGCCGCTTGCAAGTTCCGCTGCATTGGTAAAAGCATGCAAGGTTGCTGCCATCGCTCGCGATCCTAGATGTTGTCGTGCCAGGTGCGGCCTTCACGCTCGATGAGCGCGATGGCCTGGCTTGGGCCCCAGGTGCCGGCGGTATAGCCTTGAACGAGCTGGCCGGTTGTTTCCCAACCCTTGAGCATCGGGTCGACCCACTGCCAAGCGGCTTCAACTTCGTCGCGGCGCATGAAGAGCGTCTGGTTGGAGCGGATGACGTCCATCAGCAGACGTTCATAGGCGTCCGGATTGCGCACATTGAAGGCTGACGCAAAGCTCATGTCGAGGGAGACGTTGCGCAGGCGCATGCCGCCCGGGCCGGGATCCTTGATCATCAGCGACTGCTTGACGCCTTCGTCCGGCTGCAGGCGGATGATGAGCTGGTTCTGGTTGATGCGGCCGGCCGCCTGGTCGAAGATTGCGTGCGGGATCGGCTTGAAGGTAATGACGATTTCCGACATGCGGCCGGTAAGACGCTTGCCGGTGCGGATGAAGAACGGAACACCCGCCCAGCGCCAATTGTTGATCTCAGCCTTGATGGCAACGAAGGTTTCCGTGTTCGAAACGCCGCCTTCCAGCTCTTCGAGGTAGCCCTTGACCGGGCCGCTGCCGGAGGCGCCGGCGCGGTACTGGCCGCGCACGGTGACCTGCTCGACGTTGGAAGCATCGATCGGCTTCAGGGCGCGCAAGACCTTCAGCTTTTCGTCGCGGACCGCCTCGGAATCCATCGATGACGGTACTTCCATGGCGGTCAGGCAGAGGAGCTGCAGAATGTGGTTCTGCACCATGTCGCGCAGTGCGCCGGCGGTGTCGTAATAACCGGCGCGGCCTTCCAGGCCCACGGCTTCGGCAACCGTGATCTGCACGTGATCGATGTAATTGGCGTTCCACAGCGGCTCGTAGAGGGCGTTCGCAAAGCGCAGCGCCATCAGGTTCTGCACCGTTTCCTTGCCGAGATAGTGGTCGATGCGGAAGATCTGCTCTTCCTTGAAGACACGGCCGATCGTATCGTTGAGTGACAGTGCCGAGGAAAGGTCGCGGCCGATCGGCTTTTCGACGACGATGCGCGTCGACTTGGTGATCAGCTTGTGTTCGGCGATCTTCTGCGAGATGTCGCCGAAGATGCCGGGTGCGACGGCGAGGTAGAAGGCGCGGACGCGGTCCTTGCCCTCGTCCAGCAGTTTCTTCAGCTGATCCCAGCCGCCGTCAGAACGCGCGTCAACGGAGACGTAAAAGAGGCGCTTGCAGAATTTCTCGACTTCCGCCTCGTCATACTCGCCCTTCTTCAGATGCTCCTTGAGGGCATCCTGCGCGAACTTGCGGTATTCGTCATCGGAAAGCGGGCTGCGCGAAGCGCCGATAATGCGCGTCGGCTCGGTGAACTGGCCCTCGATCTGGCGGTGATAAAGGGCGGGAAGGAGCTTGCGCTCGGCAAGATCGCCGCTGCCGCCGAAGACGACATAATCAAAGGGTTCGACGGGAATGATCTGGCTGCTCATGAGCTCTTCTCTCAATCAGGCTGGTTGCGGCCTTTTAATCTAATCGATTTAAAAAAGCCAGTGTGCGATGCAATGAATCTGTCGGATCTCGGTTTTAAAGCGAATTGCCCCGGGAGGAAATCCCGCAATCGCCCTTAAAACTTGTCGCGCAGCGCGAACCACGACAAGGCGAGGAATAGCAGCGGCGCGCGCATTGCCGCGCCACCGGGAAATGCCGGAATATCGAGCGCCTTGAAGAGCTCGAGATCGGCGGATTTTCCAAGCACCGTTTCTGCATAAAGTTTGCCGCAGTAATTTGACAGCATCACTCCATGGCCCGAATATCCGCCGATTGAGGTGACGCCCGGCATCACTTCGCGCACGAAGGGCTGGCGCGGCATCGTTATGCCGACGCTGCCGCCCCAGGCATGCGTGATCTCGATGTCCCTGAGTGCCGGATAGATTTCGGCGATCTGGCGGCGGATATGTTCGCTGATATCGCGCGGATTGTCGGCAGTATAGGCTTCCCGCCCGCCGAAAAGCAGCCGTCCATCCTTGGACCTCCGGAAATAACGCACGACGAAACGCGAGTCGGCGACGGCTTCCCCTCCGGGAAGCACGGCAGGATACTTGTCGAGCGGCACGGTTGCGCCGATGAAGGAGCGGATCGGCATGACATGGCTTGCCGTCACCGGCTCCAGATTGCCGATATAGCCGTTGCAGGCAATCAGCGCGCGGCCGGCGGCAATTGTGCCCTTCGGCGTTTCGATCGTCACCTTGCCGCCGCCCTGGCCGATTGCGGTCGCCCTGGTCATCTCGAAAATCTGCGCCCCGGCATTGGCCGCAACGCGCGCCAGCCCGATCAGCAGCTTCAGCGGATGAATGTGGCCGGTGCCGGTGTCGCGCACGCCGCAGTAGTAGCGCTTGGAGCCGAGGCGCTCCCGCGTCTCTTCTCTGTCCATGAACCGCAGGTGCGGATAATCGTAACGAAGGGCTGCGATCTCGGCATTTTCGGAGTAGAAGCGCTTGTAGCTTTCCTTGTGCGAGACGTTCATCTGGCCGGGCATGAATTCGATGTCGATCTGATATTCGGTCGCAAAATCGAGCAGGTGTTTCTTGGAAGCCTCCGCAAGATCGAAGAGCGCTTTGGAACGCTCGTAGCCGATCTTCTCCTCCAGTTCCTCCGGCCACCAGCGCTGGCCGGTGCCGAGCTGCCCGCCGTTGCGGCCGGATGCCCCGTCGCCGAAACGGCATGCATCGATCAGCACGACAGAGACGCCAGCTTTCGCCAGATTATATGCCGCCTGCAAGCCGGTATAGCCGCCGCCCACGATGGCGACGTCGCAGGTCTTCGATCCGTCAAGCTCCGGATAGGTCGGCCGCTCGCCCACCGTCGCCTGGTACCACGAAACGCCCGGCGCGATGGGGCTCTGCCAGTTTTCTTGCACCGTCATGCGGCGGCCTCCTCACACGTTGAGCAGCAGGAATTCGCGTTCCCAGGGGCTGATCACCTGCATGAAGGTTTCGAACTCTCCCCGCTTCACGCCTGCATAGAGGCCGATGAATTCCTTGCCGAACACCTCCTCGAATGCCGGTTCGTCTTCCAAGAGTGCGACGGCTTCGAGCAGGCCGCGCGGAAGGTCGATCGACCCTTCATTGGCTGCGTCCTCGGTCGGTGCCGTCGGCTCGATCTCCTTCATGATGCCGAGAAGGCCCGATGCCAGCGAAGCAGCCAGGGCCAGATAGGGGTTGGCATCCGAACTCGGCAGCCGGTTTTCGACGCGCCGTGCCTGCGGGTCGGAAACCGGCACGCGGAATGCGGTGGTGCGGTTGTCGTAACCCCAGGCGTTGTTGACTGGGCAGGACATGTCCGGCGCAAGGCGCCGGTAGGAGTTGACGTAGGGCGCCAGCATCACAAGTGCGCTCGGCACATATTTCTGCATGCCGCCGATGAAGTGGAAGAACTCCTTCGACGCCGATCCGTCGGAATTGGAAAAGACGTTTTTGCCGGTCCCGATGTTGACGACCGACTGATGGATATGCATCGCCGAGCCCGGCTGACCCTGCATCGGCTTCGCCATGAACGTCGCATAGATATCGTGTTTCAGCGCAGCCTCGCGGATGGTGCGCTTGAACATGAAGACCTGGTCGGCAAGCTCGATCGGGTCGCCGTGGCGCAGATTGATCTCGAGCTGCGCGGGGCCTTCCTCATGGATCAGCGTGTCGATCTCGAGGCCCTGTTTCTCGGAAAAATGATAGATATCGTCGATCAGTTCGTCGAACTCGTTGATGCCGGCGATCGAATAACCCTGGCCGCCGAGGATCGAGCGGCCCGATCGGCCCTTCGGCGGGCGCAACGGATAATCCGGGTCGTCGTTGTTGGCGACGAGATAGAATTCGATCTCCGGCGCGACGACCGGTTTCCAACCGCGTTCGGCGTAAAGTCCCATGATCCGCTTGAGAAGGTTGCGTGGTGTATAGGGAACCTCCTCGCCTTCCGAGTTGACGATATCGCAGATCACCTGCGCCGTCGGATCAGTCTCCCAAGGAACGACGGAAAGCGTCGAAAGATCGGGCATCAGCTTGAGGTCGCTGTCACGGGGCTCGTAGCGGAAGCTCTCGGTCTCCTCGGGATATTCGCCGGAGATCGTGTGGCGATAGATCGCCGAGGGCAGGGCCAGCGACGTATTGGATGTAAATTTCGATGTCGGCATCATCTTGCCGCGCGGAACGCCGGCGAGGTCCGGGGTGATGCACTCGATGTCCTCGATGCCGCGTGCGCGAAGCCACTGCGCCGCTTCCTTCCAGTTTGCCACACCGCGCGAAGATCCGGGATCTGGGGGAATTTTCGTAGAGGCAGGCACGTTTCTGGCAGGTTTCAGCGTCGTCTTCTTGGGTGACATGGCACACATGTTCGCGGTTGATCGGAAGGTCATCATAACTGGAGTTTGGCAATTGGCGAGGGGCAGGAGCGTTGACTTTCGCCATTTGATAGAAAAAGAAGGCGCCACTCACGGAAGGGAAATGGGCTTGAGACTGAAGAGCGACGTGATCGTCATAGGCGCGGGCGCCGCCGGAATGATGTGCGCCATCCGCGCCGGGCAGCGCGGCCGCTCCGTGGTCGTGCTCGATCACGCGAAAGCGCCGGGGGAGAAAATCCGCATCTCGGGCGGCGGCCGCTGCAACTTCACCAATATCCATGCCGGCCCGAAGAACTTCCTGTCCGCCAATCCGCACTTCTGCAAATCCGCCCTTGCACGCTTTACGCCTGCCGATTTCATCGCCATGGTCGAGGGCCACGGAATTGCCTGGCATGAAAAGTCGCTCGGCCAGCTCTTCTGCGACAACAGTGCCAAGGACATCATCCGGATGCTGCTCGACGAGATGCGGGCGGCAGGTGTGCAACTGCGGTTGCAGACCGAAATCCTGGCCGTTGAAAAAGACAGCGACGGCTTTCGCGTCAGGACGTCCGAAGGCGAATACGAGTGCGCCTCGCTCGTCGTGGCGACCGGCGGCAAGTCGATACCGAAAATGGGTGCGACGGGTTTTGCTTACCGCATCGCCGAACTGTTCGGTCTGGCGCTTGTCGAAACGCGCCCGGGTCTCGTGCCGCTGACGCTCGATCCCGTCCTATTGGAAAGCATTGCGCCGCTTTCGGGGATCTCGGCGCCGTCCGAAATACGGCATGGAAAAACCGGCTTCCGCGAGGCCCTGCTCTTTACCCACCGCGGCCTTAGCGGCCCGGCAATCCTGCAGATATCCTCCTATTGGCGGGAAGGGGATGAGATCGCCATCGATATCGAGCCGGACGTCGACCTTCTGCTGCATCTGAAAAAAGCCAAGCAGGCGAACGGCCGCCAGTCGGCCCAGACGGCGCTCGGTGAAATCCTGCCGAAGCGGCTGGCGCAATATCTGACGGAACGGGAAGCCATTTCCGGCAACATGGCCGATCTCTCGGACAGGGGGCTCATCCGCCTCTGCGATGCGGTGCAGAACTGGAAGATCAAGCCTTCCGGCTCGGAAGGCTATCGCACCGCCGAAGTGACGCTTGGAGGCATAGATACCACTGGGCTCGACTCCCGCACGATGCAGGCGAAAAGCGTACCCGGCCTCTATTTCATCGGCGAATGCGTCGATGTGACGGGATGGCTCGGCGGCTATAATTTCCAATGGGCCTGGGCCTCGGGTTTTGCCGCAGGTGAATCCTTGTAGGCAGGAATCTGGAGCAGGAGATTCAAGACTCGTTAAGAAGGTTGCGCCATCGTGTCCCAATGGCCGTTAGGAAAGAGCTTCCTAAATCGCGCTTTACCGGCAAGCCGTTTTGATGGATTGTTGAGTCTTGAACGAAGTGAGGATCTTCGCATGAACAGGAACGCACGACGCGCCCGCGCCATCGCAATCGCTCAGGCAAAGCCTGATACGAAGCTTGCGACCTCCCGCTTCCTCATGCTCGCGACCGGTGCAACGGCGGCACTTGTGAGCATCCTGATCGTTCACGTCTTCTGACACACCCCTTTCGTCATACTTTTTGCGCTTTGTCCTTATGCGGCAAACTCTGGGCGGATACGCTGTTGTGGGAAGACACGATTTCAAACGGTTCAGCTTATCTGAATATTAAGATATCTTCTGTCACATTCACCTCGAATGTTTGGGCATCGCCGCTTTTGTGCCGGAGATGATTTGGCAATGATTGCCGCCTGACCCCTCGGGTTCCCCAGTGTCCCACAATCAGCTCGATGCACTCGGCCGGCGCCGATTTCAGCCGGTGGGAGGAGTGGTGTATGGAAGGCCGGTATCGCCATGTTTATTGACAAGATCCTTTCGCGCTTCAAGATCAAGACCAAGGTTTTGATCTTCGTCCTGCCTTTCGTGGTCGCCATTTCCGCCGTCGGCCTGACAGGCCTCTATGCCTCCGGCCTGCTGCAGGGCCGCATGGAGATTTCAAACAGCGTCCTCCAGTCGCTAAGTGGCTTCAAGGATCTGTATGGCTCGATGGGCGATTTCCTGCAGATCACCAACCAGGAAGCGCGCGACAAGCTCTACACCGACATCAAGACGCAGCGGGACACGCTGAAAGCCACCCTGAACCAGATCGGCGACAATGGTGGCCGCGAGAACCTGCAAGCCGCGTCGGACGGCACGGCTGGGATTGCGGATACCGTCGGCAAGCTATGGTCTCTTCATGAACAGGAGCTGGCGCTTCGCAAGTCGATCGATGACGCACAGAAGACGTTGATCAGCAGCCGTTTCAATGTCAATTACGACGCACAGCAGCTCCAGGAAAATATTCGCAACGACGAAGGCAAGGCCACCGCGACGCTCCGCGCCGCCGATCGGCTGTTGAAGGGTGGCGATACGCTTGCCTCCGTCATGACTGCCTTCAACAAGGCGCAGGTGCCTGCCGACAAGCTGAAGGTCGTCACCGACGCGATCCCGCAGATCGCCAAGGCGCAGCGCCTCATCGAAATCTCCGTGCCGCAGAACCAGAAGAGCATGACGCAGTCGATTGCCCAGACGATCAACGACCTGAAGACGCAGGCGGCAGCGCCTGATGCGGCGACCGACGAAGCGATTGCCAACCTTGGCCGCCTTGTTTCCCGCTTCCGCCAGATGTCGACCTATACGCAATTGACGGCTACGCAGATGATGCGGGAAGCGACGACGACCTTCGTCGAGCTCGACGGCCGCATCGCTCAGACGAACTCCGTTCTCGAAGACACTCGCCGTCTTGAGACCTCGATCTATTCGCTGCAGCTGGTACTCGGCGAATTCACCGCCAAGCCGAACCCGGACAACCGCGTTCGCCTGCATCAGGAAATCACGACGCTCGGCACCAACCTGAACACGCTGCTTGCGAGCGCCAAGGGCATGGACTTCGCCGAAGACATCGTTGCCGCCATGTCGCCCGCACTGGCTTCCATGGACAGCGACGGCGAAAAGCTGGTTGCGACGATCGGCCAGCGTACCACTGACTATGCAGCCGCCCGTCAGCAGCTCGATAGCGTCTGGGGCCAACTGACCACCTTCGCCGAGCTGCAGAAGCAGTCGGCAGGAACCGAGCGCACGCAGGCAAACAGCATCTCCGTTCTGACCACCGGCCTCGGCATCCTCGTCTCGATCGTCGGCGGCTTCGCCCTGGTGCTGACGCTGCAGCGTCCGATCGGCCAGATCACTGCCGCCATGCGCCGCATTGCCGACGGTGCGCTGGATACCAGCATTTCCGGTGAGAGGCGGTTCGACGAGATCGGCGACATGGCCCGAGCCCTCGGCATCTTCAAGGAAAATGCGATCTCGAAGATCCGCATCGAGGAAGAAAGCGAAGAAGAGCGCGCAGCCGCCGAACAGGAGCGCCAGCGCAACGACGCCGAAAAGCGCGAGATGGATCGCCAGATCGAGTTCGCCGTCACCGAGCTTGCCGCCGGCCTCGAACGTATGGCGCAGGGCGACATTTCGACGACGATCGAAACGCCGTTCATCGGCCGCCTCGAGCAGCTGCGCCAGGATTTCAACGGCTCGATGCTGCGCCTCCAGGCGACGATGAGCCAGATCCGCGACAATGTCCAAATGATCCAGGGCAACGGCAATCAGATGGCTCAGTCCGCCGAAGATCTCGCAAAGCGCACGGAGCATCAGGCCGCTTCTCTCGAGGAAACGGCGGCCGCTGTCGATGAGATCACCGTCACCGTCCGTTCGTCGGCGGCGCGAGCCAAGGATGCCGACCAGGTCGTTCGCGAGGCCAAGCGCAGCGCCGACGATTCGGCAACCGTCGTCAGCAACGCCATCGACGCGATGACCCGCATCGAGGACGCATCGCGCCAGATCGAACAGATCATCGGCGTCATCGACGAGATCGCCTTCCAGACCAACCTGCTGGCGCTGAACGCCGGTATCGAAGCCGCGCGGGCGGGCGATGCAGGCAAGGGATTTGCAGTCGTTGCCATGGAAGTCCGCGAACTGGCGCAGCGTTCCGCCGCTGCCGCGCAGGAAATCAAGGGCCTGATCAACAAGTCGACGACGGAGGTCAGCTCAGGCTCGCAGTTCGTGCAGGAGACTGGTACCGTGCTTGCAAAGATCAGCGCGCAGATCGTGACGATCAGCCAGCATGTCGAGATGATTGCCCGTGCAAGCCATGACCAGTCGAGTGCGCTGCAGGAAGTCAATGCGACCGTCAATCAGATGGACCAGATGACCCAGCAGAATGCCGCGATGGTGGAAGAGACGACAGCCGCGAGCCGCGAACTTGCCTGTCAGGCGGACGCGCTTCTCGGTCTCGTCCAGCAGTTCAAGATCGACGGCGAAGGTTCGGACGCTGCGTTCTATCGCGCGGCATAAACTCCGCGCCATCTTGCCATTCGCGAAGCGGCTTCGGTCTCCGGAGCCGCTTTTCCTATGGTTGCAAACTGGCCATACCGGTGCAGCTAATCCGGCAGGCAGGAAAGCAGCTGTCAGCAGGCCAGTGGCAACAACTTGTCAGGCAAGCCGGCTGCGAGAAAAATCCTTAACGCTTTTCTCTTATTCTTACTTTGGTTGTACTCACCGGAGGTCTTCATGCCGCGATTCTTTTCGACGTCCATCGTGCGTCAGGTGGTTGCGATCACGCTTGCTCTGCTCGCCATCAGCACCGCGGCGATCGTCGCTGTCACATATCACAATCTTAGCCGATACGTGATGGAAAGCGCCGTTTCGGACGCAAAGGGCGCAAGCCGCACGATGGCGGTACTCTATGGTGCGGCGGATGCGAACGCGGCTGTCGGCGTGACGGGGGACGAGCTTCTCGCCGTGACGGAAGATGGCATTCCCGAATTCAAGGACCATACCCTCGTCGATCGCACGGCCCAGTCGATCGCCGGTGTCGCGACGGTCTTTCAGAAGCAGGGCAATGACTATGTCCGCGTTTCGACCAACGTGAAGAAGGAAGATGGCAGCCGCGCTGTCGGCACCAAGCTTGCAGCCGATCATCCCGCGCAACCGGTTCTCGCGAACGGCAAGGCCTACTACGGTCCGGCGCAGCTCTTCGGGCGGAATTTCATGACCGGCTACTTCCCGGTCAAGAGTGCCGCCGGCGCCAATATCGGCATCCTCTTCATCGGCATTCCGATGGAAGTCTATTTCGCCCGCATCAATCACCTGCAGACTATGGTTCTCGGCGTCGGCGCTGCCGTCATGCTGCTTGTCGGCCTGCTTGCCTTCTTTGCGATCCGCGCCTGCGTGAAGCCCCTGTTTGCGCTGACGCAGACCGTTCATTCGATCTCCGCCGGCAATCTTGACGGCACAATCCCCTGCCTCGGGAAGAAGAACGAATTCGGGGAGATAGGACGTGCTTTGGCCGCTTTCCGCGACAGCGCCCGCGCCCAGCAGGATCTTGAGGCGCAGGCCGCGGAACAGCGGGCGCTGAGCGAAGCCGAGCGTGCCCGCAACGACGCCGATAAGCGTTCGCTCGACGCTCAGATCGACTTTGCCGTGAACCAGCTTGCGGCCGGCCTCGGACGCCTCGCTAAGGGCGATGTCTCACAGACGATCGAGACGCCGTTTGTCGGCCGGCTGGAGCAGTTGCGCGTCGATTTCAACGCATCGCTTCTCCGCCTGCAGGATACCCTCGTGCAGATTCGCGAAAACGCCAATGCCATCCAGCGCAATAGCGGCGCGATGCTGAGCTCAGCCGGCGAACTTTCCAAGCGAACCGAAGCGCAGGCCGCCAGCTTGGAGGAAACAGCTGCTGCCGTCGAAGAGATCACTGTGACCGTGCGCTCGTCTGCAGGGCGCGCTCGCGAAGCAAACAACGCGGTCACCGCCACGAAGAAAACCGCCGACAGTTCCGGGGTCGTCGTCAGCGAGGCCGTGGCCGCGATGGGGCGCATCGAGCAGGCTTCGCAGCAGATCGAACAGATCATCGAAGTCATCGACGACATCGCTTTCCAGACGAACCTTCTCGCCCTCAATGCCGGTATCGAAGCGGCGCGCGCCGGCGAGGCGGGCAAGGGCTTTGCGGTTGTCGCACAGGAAGTCCGCGAATTGGCACAGCGCTCGGCAGATGCCGCCCGCGAGATCAAGGGTCTGATCGAGAAGTCCAGCCAAGAAGTGACGGCAGGCTCTGCGCTGGTACAGAAAACCGGCAGCGTCCTCGCCTCGATCAGCGACGAGATCATTGCGATCAGCAAGCACGTCGAAACCATTGCCACGGCGAGCCAGGATCAGTCGGCGGCGCTCCAGGAGGTCAACGGTTCGGTCAATGCCATGGACCAGATGACCCAGAAGAACGCTTCGATGGTCGAGGAAACCACACAAGCAAGCCGCCAGCTCGCCGACGAGGCCGACACGCTGATGAGCCTGCTGCAGCAGTTCCGCATCGAAGCGTCGACACAGTCTCATGGCCGGGCAAGGCAGGCAGCCTGATCGGGCTTGCAGCTTGAAGGTTTGGAGGAGGATCGCGCCGGAAGGGCGCGGTCCTTCTGCTTTTTGAGGCTGATGCTTGTAAGCCACGCGGTGAAGCTTACGAAAGGCGAGCTTCCAAAATCCCTGTAGAAGTCATCCTCGGTCCTCTCACGCTTTTGGATTGGCTGGCAGTTCTGCGAAAGGCCGAGGAAATTGGCAATCATGATCTGGTCGATCATTGGTGACGTCCTCCGTTAAAGACATCCCTTCAAATACACATCAAAAATCGCTTCATAAACATCGAAGATCCGGCTATGTTTTTCATCAATGAAAAACACCCCATGGGACTCCTATCAGCTTTTCCTGCAGGTCGCGCGCCGCGGCGGGCTGACCGGTGCGAGTGTCGCGAGCGGCTTGAGCCCGGCCACGGTCGGCCGGCGAATGCTTGAACTGGAGCAGGAAACGGGACGGATGCTCTTTGCCCGCAGCCAGACCGGCTACCGCTTGACGGCCGACGGTCAGACGCTCCTCGACCATCTCCAGGAGATGGAAGCGGCGGCCCGGAAAGTCGATGCCTGGCGCCAGGCCGGCGAGGGCGGCGCAACGGTGAAGATCGCAGCCGGGACCTGGGTGGCCTGGCTGCTGACAGGAAACTTCTCCGCAATCCGCATGCCTGCCGACGCTTTCAACATCGTGCTGACGATCGGAGAGGCGCGGGCCAATCTCGCCTACCGCGAGAGCGACATCGGCATCCGCGCTTTCGAGCCGGACGAAGCCAATCTCGCCGCTCGGCTTTTGGGCGAAGTCGCTTATGCCGTCTATGTCCGGCGCAATGCCGGCGAGTTGGAAAACCGATGGATTGCGGTCGCTGAGGATGAGGCCATTTCTGCCTATCTCCGCTGGCCGTACCGCCAGACGCCGGAGCCGATCGTTGCGACGGTCAACCGGCCCCGGTCACTGCCGGACCTCGTCCGTGCAGGTGCGGGAAAGGCGGTGCTCCCCTGCTTCGTGGGTGATCTTGATCCGGAACTGCAACGGCTCGGCGGCGAGCTGGCGGAGCTGCGCCACCGGCAATGGATCGTGCTGAACAACGAGGATCGCCATCGCCCGGAGATCCGCACTGTCGCAGATCGCATGACGAAGCTGCTGAAAAGCTATGCCGATCTTTTCGCCGGCAAGCGCGCCAGCCGCAGCTGAATTCTACGGCATCAGACGTCGCACAAGCGCGACCTGGCTGTTCACGCCGAGCTTGGAATAGATTTTCTTCAGATGCGTCCGAGCCGTCTCGTAGCTGATGCCATGCAGCCTGGCCGTCTCGCGCGGCGAGAGACCCGCGGCGATGGAGGAGGCGATCCGCAGTTCGGCAGCAGTCAGTTGCAGCTTTGCAGGCAAATGATCGTTCAACTCGGGGCACGCAACGGGTATTCGCTCGATGACGACTGCTGCGGTTGGCCCCTGCAGGAACTCGGTCATGAAATCGGAGGTGAGGCGCACGAGCGTGCATTTGAACGAGGCGCAGGGAGAACTGAATCTTGCGGTGAACGGCCCTGCCGCGGCGGGGGGGCGGTAGCCGGAGAAAAGGGCGAGATGCTCGAGGAAATCCCGATCGCTGGAACTCAGACGTCCTGTTGGCGTGACGCTGATCCCGGCATCTGTGCCGAGCATCTGTTCCGCGGCAAGATTCATCGATCGGATCTGGCGGCCTTCGCTGATGTAGATGAGCCCGACGCCGATCGCGTCGAACAGCGAACGGCCCGTCTCATTGCCTGCGTTGTCCCGGCGCATGAAATCGAAGGCCCGCTGCAGATGCGGCGCAAGCCGCGTCAGGAGATCGGCGTTGATCCGGTTGAAGCCGGTGTCGGTGCTCGATGTCAGCGTCGATAGATTGAAGGACCGGTTGTTCTCGCGAAGGATCGTCACGCCAATACTGCTACGGCAGCCGATACTACGCAGAAAGTCATTGTAGAATTCCGTTTTGACGAGTTCGACATGCGGAAGCATCTGGTCGGCGATGACGCCGAGGCCGACCGGCCGGACGGCTGCCTTCGGCATCCACGGGTTTATGGTGCAATAATACCGGTTGTAGTCTTCCAGGCCGGTATCGTCCAAGCCTGAGCAGAGCGAAAAGGCACCGGCGCCTGCCACGCTGTCATGGTAGAAGAGCGTCGTCTTCGCATCGGGCATTCTCGTATTGAGGGTGTCGAGAAAGTCCTGCCAGTCCGTTTCGCCAAACAATGCGCCATAGACCAGGTCAGTTAGAGATTCAAGATTGGCGTCAGTCGTGGCGGGCATCCGGCGTCTCAAATGAGCGGATGCTTATTATGCCCGCCTTTCGTGACAGTGACAATTACGTCGAATAACGCAGACGGCGGCGCCGGAGCGGCGCCGCCGTCTCTGATCCTACATCCTGTTGGCGACGACGACGGGGATCAGGAGATCGCCCCAATTGCCGTCTCCTCCATGGTGGCGGGCGGAGCGCACGAGCTCGACCGAGACGCCGGCCTCGACGGCCTTCATCACGGACTGATTCAGCCGGTGCAGGTCGTTTGCGAGCATGCGGATCGTGGCCTGCTGATCGGCGCTCATGCTGGAGGATTGTTCTTCCGCTCTTTCGCGGACACGTGCGATGGAAGCCATGGCCTTTTCTCCTTTGGTGTGGCTACTCGGCTGCGGGTTTGAACTGGGCATGTTCGGTCGATTCCTTCATTGCGGTCGTAGAGGACTTGCCGCCGGTAATGGCGAGCGAGACGGCATCGAAGTAGCCGGTCCCGACTTCGCGCTGGTGCTTGGTCGCTGTGTAGCCCTGAGCCTCGGCGGCGAACTCGGCCTGTTGCAGTTCCGAATAGGCAGCCATCTGCCGGTCCTTGTAGCCGCGCGCCAGTTCGTACATGCCGAAGTTCAGCTGGTGGAAACCAGCGAGCGTGATGAACTGGAATTTGTAGCCCATCGCGCCGAGTTCGCGCTGGAACTTGGCGATCGTCGCGTCATCGAGGTTTTTCTTCCAGTTGAACGACGGTGAGCAATTGTAGGCAAGCAGCTTGCCGGGATGGACCTTGTGCACGCCCTCGGCAAAGCGGCGCGCCTGCTCCAGATCCGGCTTGGAGGTTTCGCACCAGATGAGATCGCAATGCGGCGCATAGGCAACGGCACGGGCAATGCAGGGCTCGAGGCCATTGCGCACCTGATAGAAGCCTTCGACCGTGCGCCCGGCATCGTAGTCGACGAATGGCCGATCGCGCTCGTCGATGTCCGAGGTCAGCAGCTTTGCCGCTTCGGCATCCGTACGGGCGATGACGAGCGTGGGAACCCCCATGACGTCTGCGGCAAGCCGCGCCGCGTTCAGATTGCGGATGTGAGCTGCCGTCGGAATCAGCACCTTGCCGCCCAGATGCCCGCACTTCTTTTCCGATGCCAGCTGGTCCTCGAAGTGGACACCGGCAGCGCCAGCTTCGACATAGGCCTTCATGATCTCGAAGGCATTGAGCGGTCCGCCGAAGCCGGCTTCGGCATCGGCAACGATCGGCGCAAACCATGTTTCGACGGAAAGTCCCCGATCCTCCGATGTCTCGATCTGGTCGGCGCGCTGAAGCGTGCGGTTGATCCGCTTGGCGAGTTCTGGTCCGGCATTGGCGGGATAAAGCGATTGGTCGGGATACATCGCCGAAGCTGTGTTCGCATCGGCCGCGACCTGCCAGCCGGACAGGTAGATCGCCTTCAGTCCGGCACGGACCATCTGCATTGCCTGATTGCCAGATAGCGCTCCGAGCGCATTGACGAAATCATCCTGATGCAGCAGTTGCCACAGCCGGTTCGCCCCCATCTCGGCAAGCGAATAGCGAAGTTCGACGGAGCCCCGCAATCTCTTCACGTCCTCGGGCGAATAGGGCCGCTCGATACCGTCGAAACGGCCTGCCGGAGCATTGCGGATAAGCTTGTCAAATTCTGTCACGATATCCTCCTTCGCGATAAACATGGCCTTGTCAGCTGTGTGACATAATTTACAAAAACACACAAAATGCCAGGAAAAGCTTGATTCTTAGGAGGGAATTGAGGTTAGGTTGCAGGCGCATTTACAACGTTATTTTGTAAATTTGTGAATGTTTGTAAATTCGTTTCGATACGGGAGATGTCGAATGGTCGAGCGGAAGATATTTGCTGGTCCGAAAGTTCGCCGGATTCGCAACGGCCTGGCGGTCACGCAGACGGCGATGGCTGAGGCATTGGGAATTTCGCCATCCTACCTCAATCTGATCGAGCGCAATCAGCGGCCGTTGACGGTGCAGCTCCTCTTGAAGCTGGCGTCGGTCTACAAGGTCGACCTTGAGGAGCTGCACAGTGAGCCTGGAAACAATCTTGCGCAATTGCGCGAGGTTTTTGCCGATCCCTTGCTTTCGGGCGAACTGCCCGGAGACCAGGAACTCATCGAAGTCGCAGAAGCCGCGCCCAATGCGGCAAGCGGTGTCGTGAAACTCTATCGCGCCTATCGCGAGCAGGCTATGCGGCTTTCCGATTTGACGGTCCTGATGGCGGGAGAGGGGCAGGCGCCGGCCGCTGGCGCGCGGCTGCCGGCAGATGAAGTGCGCGACGTGCTGGAGCGCCGTTCTGCCTATTTCGGCGCGCTTGAAGAGGCTGCTGAGGCTTTCTTCGTCACTCTGCCAGCGGGTGAACGCGCGCAGGTTCTGAAGGACTGGCTGCAGAAAGAGCGTGGCATCAGCGTCCGCATCCTGCCGGTGCACGTGATGCCCGATCTGCGTCGCCGCTTCGACCGGCATTCCATGCGGCTTTTTATTTCGGAGCGCCTTGCGGCTTCCGATCAGCTCCAGGAGATCGCCGTCGAGGTCTCAACGCTCGCGCTTCGCGACGCCATTGCGCGAGAACTGGAAGCACTCAGCCTCTCGACGCAGGAGGCGAGGCGCATTGTCCGCTTCGAGCTCGCGCGTTACGCAGCACTTGCGCTGATGATGCCTTATGATGCGTTCCTTTCCGCGGCAAAAGCATCGCGTTATGACATCGATATTCTTTGCGCGCGCTTCGGCTGTTCGTTCGGCCAGGCTGCGACACGGCTGACCATGCTGCAGCGGCCAGCGAATGCCGGCATTCCGTTCTTTGTCATGGAGGCCGATGCCGCAGGCCATCGGCTGCGGCGGGGAGGAGCGGCAGGTTTTCCTCACGCGCGCTTCGGCGGCGGCTGTCCAAAGCTCAACATCCACGCCGCCTTTCTCCAGCCGGGCCAAGTTCTGGCCGAGGCTACCGAGATGCCGGATGGCTCCGCGTATCTTACCATAGCGCGGACGCTTGAAGGGCCGCATGCACCCTTTGGCGAACGGGTCCGGCGTACAGCACTTCTGCTCGGCTGCGATATCGCGCTCAAAGACAGCACTGCCTATGGCCAGGCCCTCTCGGCAACCCTGCATCCGGTGGCAATCGGGCCTGCCTGTCGCCTCTGCGAAAGGAAGGGCTGTCTTGCGCGCGCCGAACCGCCTGTCACTCGCCCGCTTGGGTTAGATGAGATGGTAACAGGGCTCAGTGCCTTTGATTTCCAGTGACCGGTGAAATCATTGAGAGTGCAGGATTTTGCGCTTGTCGCCTCACAAAATCCTTTCTAGTCTACCCGAAAATCCAGAGGGAAACGGTGTCCGGGGTGATGCCTGCAAACGCTTTATAATAAGAACGGACAGGAGATAATATGAGGTCAAGAATCGCAAGACTTGCGGCCACGGCTGTCGTTGCCGTTTTCGCTGCAGCGCCGGGGTTTGCGCAGGAGCGTGTCGTCAACGTCTATAACTGGTCGGATTATATCGACAGTTCCATCCTCGAGGATTTCACCAAGGAAACCGGCATCAAGGTCGTCTACGACACCTTCGATTCCAATGAGACGCTTGAAACCAAGCTTCTTGCAGGCGGGACCGGCTACGATGTCGTCGTTCCGACCGTTTCCTTCATGCAGCGCCAGATTGCTGCGGGCGTTTATCAGAAGCTCGACAAGTCGAAGTTGCCGAACCTGAAGAACATGTGGGACGTGGTGATGAAGGGCGTCGCCACCTTCGATCCGGGCAACGAGTACAGCGTCGACTACATGTGGGGCACGACCGGCATCGGCTATAACTTGGACAAGGTGAAGGCCGCGCTCGGCACTGACGAAAAGCCGAACTGGGATGCTCTTTTCGATCCGGCCAAGGCCGCTAAGCTTAAGGATTGCGGCATCTATATGCTGGACTCGCCGACGGACGTCATTCCGTCCGTTCTTGCCTATCTCGGCCTCGATCCGAACAGCAAGAAGCCGGAAGAGCTGGAAAAGGCACAGGATGTCCTGCTCGCCGTCCGTCCATTCGTGCGCAAGTTCCACTCCTCCGAATATATCAGCGCGCTCGCCAATGGCGATATCTGCATTGCACTCGGCTATTCGGGCGACGTGTTCCAGGCGCGCGATCGCGCGGCCGAGGCAAAGGCTGGCGTGAATATCGACTATTCCGTTCCTTCCCAAGGCGCGCAGATCTTCTTCGACGTCTTCGGCATCCCGAAGGATGCGCCGCATGTCGAAGAGGCGCATGAATTCATCAATTACATGATGAGGCCGGAAGTTGCCGCCAAGGCATCGAATTTTGTCTTCTATGCCAACGGTAACAAGGCATCGCAGCCGCTGCTGGACAAGGCAGTGATTGATGATACGGCGATCTATCCGACCCCGGAGGTCATGGCTAAGCTCTTTACGGTGCCGCCGCTCGATCCGAAGACGCAGCGTCTCGTGACACGAATCTGGACCAAGGTCGTTACCGGCCAGTAGTTAAGACTCCGGCCCGGGTGGAAACGCCCGGGCCTTTTCTTGACGACTGTCGGCCGTTGGGGAGGACCGGTTCTCAAATCATGTCTCGGGGAACAATATGAAGTCACTTGGCAATATTCGCCGCACCTTCGCGCCTTGGGCCGATCCGGCTTCCAAGCCGTTTATCTCCTTCAAGAACGTGACAAAGAAGTTCGGCGACTTTACCGCCGTAAATGACCTGTCGCTGAATATCTATCATCGCGAATTCTTTGCATTGCTCGGCGCATCGGGCTGCGGCAAGTCGACATTGTTGCGCATGCTTGCGGGCTTCGAGCAGCCGACCTCCGGCGAAGTGGTCCTCGACGGCACGAACCTGGCAGGTACTCCGCCCCACAGGCGGCCGGTCAACATGATGTTCCAGTCCTATGCGCTCTTCCCCCACATGACGGTCGAGAAGAACATCGCTTTCGGCCTTCGCCAGGACGGGATGCCGAAAGACGAGATTATCGAGCGCGTTATGCAGATGCTGAAGATGGTGAAGCTGGAGCAGTTTGCCTCCCGCAAGCCGAACCAGCTTTCCGGCGGTCAGCGTCAGCGCGTGGCGCTCGCCCGCTCGCTTGCCAAACGCCCCAAAGTACTTTTGCTCGACGAACCGCTTGGTGCACTCGACAAGAAGCTGCGCGAGGAAACGCAGTTCGAGCTCATGGATCTGCAGCAGAATCTCGGCCTCACCTTCGTCGTCGTGACCCACGACCAGGAAGAGGCGATGACGATGGCGGATCGCATCGCAGTCATGAGCCACGGCAAGGTCATCCAGGTGGCGACGCCGGCGGAAATCTACGAGGCCCCGAACTCGCGTTTCGTTGCGGATTTCATCGGCGATGTGAACATCTTCGACGGCCAGGTGGCTTCCACCGGGGCCGGTACGGTCGAGATTGCGGTTGACAGCGGCCTCACCATCAAGGTCGCGACATCCGATAAGCCTGCGAAGGGCAGCAATGCCGGCTTTGCGATCCGCCCTGAAAAACTGAAGGTGCTTCGTCATCCGCCGCCGAACCCTTCGGTCAATGCCACATCCGGCGAGCTTTGGGATATCGGCTATCTCGGTGATATGACGGTTTTCCATGTCAAGCTGAAGAGCGGAAAGGTCGTGAAGGCTTCCTCGCTCAATGCGCAGCGTGCGGTCGATGATCCCTTCACATACGATCAGGAAGTCTGGATCTCTTTCGCCGAAGATGCCGGCGTGCTGCTGAGGGATTGACCATGGGCAAGCTCGGTTCCGCGATCTACAGCCGCCTCGTGATCATCGTTCCCTATGCTTGGCTGCTCATCTTCTTCCTCGCGCCGTTCTTCATCGTCTTCCGCATCTCGATGTCGGCAACGGCGATCGCGATGCCGCCCTATACGCCCGTCTTTTCGCTCGGCGATGGCTGGGCCGGCTTCTGGGACAAGGTGTCGACGTTCTCCTTCGAAAATTACAGTTACCTCATCGACGATCCGCTGTATTTCAACGCTTATGTCTCGAGCGTCGTTATCGCCGCGATCTCGACATTCCTGACGCTGCTCATCGCCTATCCGATCGCCTATGGCATGGCGCAGGCCCCTCGCAGCATCCGCCCGACACTGCTCATGCTCGTCATCCTGCCGTTTTGGACAAGCTTCCTGATCCGTGTCTACGCCTGGATCGCGATCCTGAAGCCGGAAGGCCTGCTCAATCAGGTGCTGCTGGCCACCGGGATCATCGACAGTCCGCTCATCATCCTGAACACCAACATCGCGGTCTATATCGGGATCGTCTACTCCTACCTGCCGTTCATGGTTCTGCCGCTTTATTCATCGCTGGAAAAGATGGACGGAACGCTTGTGGAGGCCGCGCACGATCTCGGCTGCACGCCGATCATGGCCTTTTGGCGTGTGACGTTCCCGCTTTCGCTCCCGGGCGTTGTCGCCGGCTGCATGCTGGTTTTCATCCCGGCCGTCGGCGAATTCGTCATCCCCGACCTGCTCGGCGGATCGCAGACGCTGATGATCGGCAAGACGCTCTGGAGCGAGTTCAATTCGAACCGCGATTGGCCGGTCTCCTCCGCGGTCGCGACGATCCTGCTGTTGATCCTGGTGATCCCGATCGTCTTCTTCCAGAACGCGCAAGCCAAAGCCGACGAACAGGGAAGGTAAGCCATGCTGCGATGGACCCGCTTCAATATCGTCTCGGTCACGCTCGGCTTCGCCTTCCTCTATCTGCCGATCGTCCTGCTCGTGATTTTCTCGTTCAACGAATCGAAGCTCGTCACCGTGTGGGGCGGCTTCTCGACGAAATGGTACACACAGCTGCTGTACAATCAGGCTTTGCTCGACGCTGCCTGGGTGACGGTGCGCGTGGGCGTGCTCTCCGCCACGCTGGCTACCATCCTCGGCACGCTCGCGGCGCTCACGCTCGTGCGCTACACGCGGTTTCGCGGACGCATGCTCTTCTCTGGAATGGTCTATGCCCCGCTCGTCATGCCCGAGGTGATCACCGGCCTTTCGTTGCTGCTGCTGTTTGTGGCGATCGGGTTTGACCGCGGTTTCTGGACGATCACGCTGGCGCATACGACGCTGACGATGTGCTTTGTCGCCGTTGTCGTGCAGTCGCGGCTGGTGAGCTTCGATCATTCGATCGAAGAAGCGGCGCAGGACCTCGGCGCTCCACCCGTCCGGACCTTCTTCGAGGTGACGCTGCCGATCATTGCGCCTGCCGTCTTTTCGGGCTGGATCCTGGCATTCACCTTGTCGCTCGACGACCTCGTGATTGCGAGCTTCACGTCAGGCCCGGGCGCCACGACCCTGCCGATGCGAATCTATAGCCAGGTGCGCCTCGGCGTGACCCCGGAAATCAATGCGGTCTGCACGATTCTGATCGGTATCGTGACGGTTGGGGTCATCTGCGCCTCGATCGTCTCCAAGCGCCGCGAGATACAGCGGGAACGCGATGAGCGTGCGGCCGCCAACGCGCCTTGAAAATCACTGGACGCCGGGTGGCTGCTGATTGATCAGCGGAACCGGCGAAATCACCGGGTTCGGCCAAGAGCCGCCGACGAAGAACGGCAGAAGTGGCAACACTGCCTTCTTGGCGTCATCGGTCGCCTGCAGGGATCCGGAAAGGGCCAGTCCGTTGGATTCGTACGGGATGATCCCTGAAAGGGTCAGCGTCTCGTCTGTACCTTGAACGCCGACGCCGCGAAGCTCGGCCGAGCCATCCGCGAGAGTGGCAGCCACATCGATCCGATTGAATTCGAACGCGCGGCCTGAAACGGCGCTCAGCGGGAAAAATTTCTGCTGGGCGGCCTGGCTTCGGATGGCTTCGACGTCAAGGCCGGCGATGGAGCCCGCATTGCCGCGGAATGCAAGCTGTCCGCTCACGTCGGCAGCACCTGCCGTCCAGATCGGCTTGTTGGTTTTGAGCGAAATGTCGAGCGATCCATTCGCGAGCGGTAATGGGCCTTTCAACTGCAGCCGTTCGATCAGCCCAGCAAAATCGGCACCGCGGATCGAGACCTGCAGCTTGCCGCCGCCGTCGAAGTTCCCGCGCGTTGCCTCCAGATGCGCCGTCATCTCTCCGCCTTCGAACTGGCTGTCGCCGATATCGAATTTGGCTTCGTTGCTGGAAACGATGATGCTTGCCCCGACATCAGAGAGCTGGAAGGGCGGAAGCTGCATTTCCTTGGCGGAGAGCCTGAGGTCGACATCAAGCTTCTGCAGCGGGCCGCCATCTTCCGGCGCGCCGGCTTCGCCGGCGGCCAGGCGCAGAGTAAAGGCGTCGAAGAAGGGCTTGAGGTTCATACGGTCGAAGGCCAGCGTGCCGCCAAGTCTTGCCCGCGCGTTTGTGCCAATGGAGATGTCCATCACGCCGGTTGCATTCGCATCGTTGAGCCCAAGCACGACTTCGTTGAAGCGCAGGCCGTTGGCGGCGGAAAATATGTCGCTCTCGATCGAAAAGGATCTCAGCGTCTCAACGTCCGGAATGGATTTGCCGGACCACGCCAAAAGCGCCGGCAGGTCGGGAATATTGACCGACATGTTGCCGGATAGTCCGGCAAGACCTGAGATACCGCCGATACCGGTGAATTCTGCCGTCATGAGCTTGGAGGTGAGTGCGGTTTTGATCTGAGCAACCTTGCCGCCGAAGATCAGCAGCGGGCTATTGGACGAGAAGTCGAGCTTCAAATCTTCCCCGCTCGTTCTTGCAATCAGCACCGCCGTCATCGGACTTGAAAGCCGCGGCCAGGTGATATCGGCGGTCACGCCTTCGAAATGATAGGTCTTGCCACTTGCAAGATCGGCGACATTGAGCGTGCCGTCTTCGACGGTGATCGCACCGATCGTCGCATCAAGCCTTTGATCGAGGACTTCGGCTCCACCTTCCTGGCGCGCACTGGTGATCGCCTTCGCAAGCTGCCCGGCATAGGTCCAGTCGATCAGCCCTTGTTGGTCGCGGGTGAGGGAAAGATTGGGGCGCAGCAGGTGGAATTCATGAAAGCGGGCGCTGCCGCGGATGGCGTCGATGAGACTGAAATCGGCCGAAAGGCTCTCGATCGTGCCGAGCAGCTTGTTGCCGCTGCTTTCGGGCTGGCGGATGGTGATCTGGTTCAGCGTAATGCGCGGTGTCGGCCAGAATTCGAGAACCGGCGTGCCCTTGATCTCGGCCTGATAGCCGGTCCATTTCGACAATACGTCCTCGATGCCGGAGCGCACCAGTCCGCTCGAAACGAGATAAGGGGCGGCAACACGAAGCGCCACGAAAATGATCGCGGCGAAAAGGATCAGGCTGGTTGCAATTCGCGCGAAACCCGGCAGCCAGCGGGAAACGGGTATCATCTTGCGCCGCCATTTTGGTTGTTTTGACGTACCCATAAGCTCCGCCAGTATTTTCAGATGCTTATCCGTTAGCTATCGATTTCGCCGGATATATGAAACGAAAGATATATGCAAATCTTGGAGAGGCCTGCGTCTGAAGCGATGCACACTTTATAATGCGGTGCAGCATGGTATATAGCGGATAATAGGGGAGGAGATTAAATGAGTGACACCGTGCCGCTTTGGGTGCCTTCGAAAGAGTCGATTGAGGCAAGCCCGATGCATGCCTTCGTGCAGCGCTGCAACGCCGAGTTTGGTCTGGAGTTCGAGACCTATTTGGACCTTCATGCCTGGTCGATCGATGAGCCCGAAAAGTTCTGGACCTCGGTTTGGGCGTTTTGCGGTGTGAAGGGGGAGCAGGGCGCACGAGCGCTGGCCGACGGCGATCTCATGCTCAAGGCTCGTTTCTTTCCTGATGCGAAGCTGAACTTTGCCGAGAACCTGCTTTCGGGTGAAGGGCCGGCTGACGCGATCGTCTTCCGCGGCGAGGACAAGGTCGAATATCGCTGGTCGTGGGACCGGCTGCATGCGCTCGTATCCCAGCTGCAGCAAGCCTACTGCGCGCTCGGCATCGGCGAGGGGGATCGCATCGCCGCGATGATGCCCAACATGCCGGAGACGGTCGCCTGCATGCTGGCCGCCGCCTCGATCGGTGCCATATGGTCGTCCTGTTCACCGGATTTTGGCGAACAGGGCGTGCTCGACCGCTTCGGGCAGATCGGCCCCAAGCTCTTCATTGCCTGCGACGCCTATTGGTATGGCGGCAAGCTGCAGGATGTGAAGTCGAAGGTTGCTTCGGTGGCAAGGAGCCTCGGTGCTCCGGTCGTGATCGTCCACTATGCCGGCGATGCCGCAGCGGTTGCGAGCGAGACTGCGAAGGCGAAGACGCTGGAAGAATTCATCAAACCGTACCAGCCAAAAGCCGTCGAGTTCGTGCGGCTTCCCTTCGCGCATCCGCTTTATATTCTCTTCTCCTCCGGCACAACCGGCGTGCCGAAATGCATCGTCCATTCCGCTGGCGGCACGCTTTTGCAGCATCTGAAGGAGCATGTGCTGCATTGCGGCCTGAAACGTGGCGAGAAGCTATTCTATTTCACCACATGCGGCTGGATGATGTGGAACTGGCTGGTGAGCGGCCTTGCCGTGGGCGTCACGCTTTGCCTGTTCGACGGCTCGCCCTTCGCGCCGGACGGCAATGTGCTCTTCGACTATGCGCAGGCTGAAAACTTTGCCGTCTTCGGCACTTCCGCGAAATATATCGACGCGGTGCGCAAGGGCGGGCTGACGCCGCGCACCACCCATGATCTTTCGAGCCTGCGTCTCATGACATCCACAGGATCGCCGCTTTCGCCCGAAGGCTTCACTTTCGTCTATGAGGGGATCAAGGAAGACATCCAGCTGGCCTCCATCTCGGGCGGTACGGATATCGTCTCATGCTTCGTGCTGGGCAATCCGCTGCAGCCGGTCTGGCGCGGCGAAATCCAGGGGGCGGGCCTCGGCCTTGCCGTCGACGTATGGGATGATGAGGGCAAGCCTGTGCGTCAGCAGAAAGGCGAACTGGTCTGCACCAAGGCCTTCCCGTCGATGCCGGTCGGCTTCTGGAACGATCCGGATGGCGCGAAATACAAAGCGGCCTATTTCGAGCGCTTCGAGAATATCTGGTGCCATGGCGATTTCGCCGAATGGACGGAGCATGGCGGCCTTGTCATTCATGGCCGCTCCGACGCGACGCTCAACCCCGGCGGTGTGCGCATCGGCACCGCCGAGATTTACAATCAGGTCGAGCAGATGGAAGAGGTGGCCGAAGCGCTTTGCATCGGCCAGGATTGGGAGGACGACGTCCGAGTGGTGCTTTTCGTTCGCCTCGCGCCGGGCGCCGCGTTGACGGACGACCTCGTCAAGGCCATCAAGACCCGCATCCGCACCGGGGCCTCGCCGCGCCATGTGCCGGCGAAGATCATCGCGGTCGGCGATATTCCGCGCACCAAATCCGGCAAGATCGTCGAGCTTGCGGTGCGCGAGGTCGTGCACGGACGGCCGGTGAAAAACAAGGAGGCGCTCGCCAATCCCGAGGCGCTCGACCTTTTCGTCGGACTCGAGGAACTGCGCGTCTGATTTCAATCAAATGCACCGCAAACTATAAGCTATCGTTTGATCGTTTCCGTCGCCTGGAAACCTTTCGTTAAGAAAGGTTGGTCAAAGGTAAAGGAAGTCGGGGCTGCGCATGAACGAAGCAGCTTGCCTGCGGGCTCCCGAAACATGATGTTGAGCGACCAAGCTCTTGTTGAACAGCACCAAATTCCAGGCAGCCATTCGCGGCTGCCTTTTTTGATTCAGCCTGCCAGCACGCGCTGCGACGGGAAGGTGACCTCAACCAGCGTGCCCTCGTTCGGCGCCGAATTGATCGAGAAGATCGCCCGGTTTGCATCCACCATCGCCTTGGTCAGCGGCAAGCCGAGACCCGTACCGTCGCCGCGGTGGCGCGACTGGGCGGAAACCTGCCGGAACGGCTTCATCGCTTGATCGAGTTCGCTGCGCGTCATGCCGATGCCGGTATCGCGCACACGCAGCACGACGCTGCCATTGGCTTCATATGACGTTGAAACCACGATCTGACCGCCTGACGGCGTGAAGCGGATGGCGTTGGAAAGGATGTTGAGAGCGATCTGCTTGACGGAGCGGAGATCGGCAACGACATTCGGC
Organism: Rhizobium mongolense USDA 1844; assembly: GCF_000419765.1. Lineage (GTDB taxonomy): Bacteria > Pseudomonadota > Alphaproteobacteria > Rhizobiales > Rhizobiaceae > Rhizobium > Rhizobium mongolense. Next base: position 61,862 of record NZ_ATTQ01000014.1, read on the forward strand.
ACCGCCTGCGACAGCGCCGTACGAATGATGACGCGTTGTCCGTTTGCCTGCGGCTGGACCAGAGCCACGGCCTCCGAAATCGCTTCGTTGAGGCCGACGGATGCGAAATCGAGATCCATCTCGCCCGCTTCGATCTTCGAGATATCGAGCAGATCGTTGACAATATCGAGAACATGGCGGCCCGAGCGGCCGATGTCGTTTGCATATTCGATGTAGCGCGGATGGCCGATCGGACCGAAGCGCTCGCTCGCCATCATGTCCGAGAAGCCGATGATGGCGTTGAGCGGCGTGCGGATTTCATGACTGATGCGCGCCAGGAAATCCGTTTTGTGGGCATTCGCCGTTTCGGCGGCGCCCTTCGCATTGCGAAGCTCGTCCTCGGTGCGCTTCCACTGGGTGATGTCGCGGATGACGGCGCAATAGCCGCTCGAGGAGGTGAGCCGGCCCATGGTCATGAACAGCGGAACAAAGCCGCCGGATGACTCGCGGCCGATCACCTCACGCCCGTCGTTCAGAACGCTTGCGACGCCATGGCCGGAAAGGCCGTTCAGATAGTCGAGGACCGCCTTCTGGCTCTCATGCGCAAAGAGCATCACGAAGGGTTTGCCGCGGGTCTCTTCCTGATCATAGTTGAAAAGCGCGCTTGCCGAGCGGTTCATCGATCGGATGTCGCCTTCTGCACCGATGACGACCACGCCGTCCGTCGCCGTTTCCAGGATGGAGCGGAGTTCTTCCACCTCGACCTGCAGCTTGGCGACCTTTTCGATCATGCGGTCGGAGCGGATGTCCGAGCGGGTTTCTTCGTTTTGAGCCGGCGCAACGTCGCTTCCCTCGACAGGCATTAGCGCCAGCATGAGCGCGCTGGATTCTTCCCAGCGGATCGATTGCAGGCGGGCGGTGACCGGCACGAGCGAGTCGTCGGCCGTTACCAGCACCATTGCGCCCGGGCGTCCCGCTTTTTCATCCAAGTCGCGGCGTTGAAGCAGCGCGTCGATCCCGCCCACATCGCTGAGATCGCCAAGCGAAGCATAGCCGGTCAGACGCATGAATTCGGGATTGGCGTGGATCAGCGCATCGCCGGCATGGACGAGCACGGCAACCGGCAACTGGTCGACGGTGTTGGCCGATAGCCCATCCGTCATCTTCACCCGCGGCGGGATGGCACTGTGCAGCACCTCGATCGGGCTGAAGGTTTCGTGCAGGCCCTCGGTGGCGTCGTTCTCACTCGGCTCGGGCGTTTCGACGTGCTCTTCTGCGTCGGCCGGTTCTTCGGCGGCCGTGCTCGCGCTCTCGAAGATTGCCTCGTTCGGCACGCCTTCGGATGCAGCTTCTGCCGGCTCTGTGGGAGCCTGGCTCTCTGCAGCATCGGGCTCGGCGGGAGCCGGCTCATCGTCGCGAACGCCGAAAGCTTCCAGGCGTTTGGCGATCTCGCGGAAGTTTGCCTGCTCGGCCGCGCTCAGCGCCGGGCCTGCACCATGGAGTTGAATGATCTTGTCCGTCAGCCGGCGGCTCGGCGTTTCCACCACGCGCAGGACTGGCGGCTCTTCGCGAGACACGGTTTCGGAGGCCGCCTCGGGCTCCGGTGCGGCTTCCGGCACTTCCGGCTGGAGCTGCACGTCGGATGCCTCCGGAGCAGCCTCCTCCGGCGGCTGTTCGGGGCCGCCCGTGTCGCGGCCGAAGGCATCGGCTCCGAGCGTCAGACCGAGCGCCAGCGGATCCTCGGTGGCATCGGAAAGCCGGACAACGCCGAAGCCGCGGAAGCCGTCGAACTCCCGGTTGCGCGTATAGGTCGGCAGCGCGGCGAGGTCGACGGGAACGATCAAGCTCGTCCCTTCGATCGGCCAATGGATCGTCTTGCCTGACCATGTGTCCCGGCGCTCGAGTGCTTCGGCGATCTTGGCTTCGGGATCGAGGTTGAAGAGTGCCGCAATGTCGGAAAAAGCAACGCCGATGATATCGGCTGCGTGTGGACCAACGGCGTCGGCGAATTCGCCCGACACTTCGCTGAAGTGGCCGTCAGCGTCGATCTTCCACACAAAGCGCGTCGCGCGGCTGTTTGGCTTGAACGCAAAGCCGTTTGCTGTCGGCTGGGCGGCCACCCTGTCTTGGCCGCCATCTTCGGTTTCGCGCCCCGGATTGCTTCCGGCGGGTTCGATCTCGCGCCGCACCTCGGCATCGGCAGGCTCTGTCCTGGTCTCCGCGTCTACCGTGTCGTCGCCGGCCGGCTCAGCGCGGTCAGCGAGCGGCATCTCGGGTTCGGACAGGATAAGCTCTTCCGGTTCTTCGTGATCGATGAGCGGCTCATCTGCCGCTTCGGCTACGGGCTTGGTTTCCCCGCCGTCGACAATCTCCAGCGCTTCTTCGACGTCCTCGATATGCGCAACTGCGTTGAGCGCGTCGTCGAACCTCGCGCCCTTCGGCTCGTCGATATGGTTAACGGCGGCTGTGGATAACGGTTCATCTGGCGCTGCGGCGTCGATCGGGTCGAGATTGCCAAGCACGGTTTCGACGGCAAAGAGAAGATTGAGCGCCGGTTCGTCGCTGAGCTTGCCGACGGCAGCGGGCAGGTACCCCTTGCCGGTTGCGACCGGACGCTTGACAAGCCGGTCGGGATGGGCGCCTGCAAGGTTCGTCAGCGTCTTGGCGGTCTGCTGGGTGATGCCGAGCGACGCAAAGCCGGGCGAGGACGCAATGACTTCGCCTTCCGCGCCGATCACGGCCATATGCGTATCGGGATCGTCGAGCCCCTGTAGCATTCGCGCTGCGGTTTCTGCGGCAGGAAGCGGTTGTGAAGAAACGGGAACCGAGAACAGAATGCCGCGCTCGCCGGACGAAAGCCCGATCATTTCGGCCGTTGCTTGGGCCGGAGCCCGCTGGAAGCCCTTGGCGATCCGGATCACTAGGCTTCTGGTGTCGCCGATCGCGGCGAGCTGGCGAGCGGTCGTCTCGATCTGGCGGAAGGTGATGTCGGCGCGATTCACGCCTTGATCGAGAAGATCATAGACGGCGGTCTGGCTGAAGAGTTCCGCGCCGGCGCCATTGGCCCAGAGCAAGCGGGAAAGGTCGGCCGAGAAAAGCACCATTGCTTCGCCACGTGAAAAGCGTTCCCGCACCCGTTGATGCACGGCAATGTCGATGAACGGGTATTGGACTGCGGGCATGTCGGAACCTTGTCCCTTTCGGCCTCTTCAAAAATTAACAGTCTATTAATAACGACGCGCCGGAAATGGGTCCAGCGTAGGGGTCGGGTTTCGGGTGGAAAGGTTAATTCGTTGTGCGACGCACAATTATGTTGCAATGCACAATGAGATGCCTTATATAAGAAATATCCAAACTATCCAGGCATGATCCGCCTGAACCCAAGGAGCTTAATTCGATGGCTAACATAAAGATCGACGACGTTTTTTCAATGTCCTCCTTCGACCCGTCCAAATTCACCGAATCCTTCCGCGACTTCGCGGAAAAAGGCGCCCAGCAGTCGCGTGAAGCCTATGCCAAGATGAAGGCCGCCGGCGAAGATGCCGGCAAGACCCTCGAAGCCACGGTTCAGACCGCGCAGGCCGGCACGGTCGAAATCGGCCTGAAGGCGATCGACGCACTCCGCACGAATGCTGAAAATTCCCTCTCGCACATGGAAGCTCTGCTCGGTGTGAAGTCGATTGCAGAACTCGTCGAACTTCAGACCGCTTTCCTGCGCAAGCAGGCGGAACTGACCGTCGAGCAAGCGAAGTCGATGCAGGAAACCTCCAAGCAGGTTGCCGAGAAGCTCGCAAAGCCCAGCAAGGAAGCCGCCGAAAAGGTCATGGCCTCCTTCAAGGCTGCCTGATCCGTTACGAGCGCAATCAAACAAAAGGCTGGACCCAATGTCCGGCCTTTTTGTACATTGAGGGGAGATAGGGCTTGAATTAATTTCCAAGTCCTCGTATGTGACCCCCGTCGCGCCAGGCGCGATTTGTGCGGTTGTAGCTCAGTTGGTTAGAGCGCAGGTTTGTGGCACCTGAGGTCGGTGGTTCGAGACCACCCAACCGTACCATTCCTCTCAAAAATCCGAAATTCGGCAGATCCACTTGGGCCGTCCGGCTTGTTATCTGCTGAACTATTGCCCTCTGGCACCGGCTCCCTATCTAGCCACCGCAGCGAAGGTAAACTTTGTGTTATATTGCGTTGCAAAATGTGAGCCGGAATGTCATTTTGTGCCGGGGGTTACATCAGAGTGCTTTTAGAAGGAGACTTTAATGTCCATTTCTCTCAAGAATCTGGATGAATCCAAAGCGACGGTGGTTTCCGCGATGAACGTTGCCGCCGAGGTCAGGAAAGCGCGTGAGGCCGTTGGTTACAGCGTCGATGATCTGGCGGTCACCTGTGGCCTCGTCACCAATGAAATCATCGAAATCGAGAATGGGGAAAATGCCGATCCTGCAAAATTGCGGCGCATTGCTGCCGCCTTGCAGGTTCCGCCGTCCGATTTCGTTCCTCTGTAAGGCTACACTGTGAACGAACTAAAAAGCCGGTCAATTTTGACCGGCTTTTTTTTGGCTTTTCGCCATGCCCTCCGAAATGATGGAACCTGCCCATCCTCCCGCCGTTTACATGCGACGGGAGAGGATGAGAATGTCAAAAACGCTTCTTTACGGTGCAACCAAGGTCGAGGAGACGGACGGCGCTCAGGCGCCGGTCGCTAGCCTCGAAGAGTTCCGGTGGAAGAACCGGGTTCTGGTCATTTTCGCCGACAAGGACAATAGCCGCGCTGCGCGCCAAGAAAACCAGCTGCTTGCCGATCGCGCCGGCCTGGGTGAGCGCGACATGATCGTTCTCAAGATTTCCGGCAGCACGGTCAAGCCGATCTTCGGCGCAGGCGGCAATCTGAATGAAAGGGCACTTCGAAAGGAGCTTGGGGCTCCCGAGGCTGGTGAATTCGGAGCCGCCCTTGTCGGCAAGGATGGAACGGTGAAGCTCAAGGTGAGCGAGCCGGTGAGCAACGGCGAACTCTTTGCCATCATCGACAGCATGCCGATGCGTGCGGCCGAATCCCTGAAACCCGACAAGTGAGCAAATCGAAGACGGAAGGAGCAGGATGTCCGTTCCCAACGAACCTATCCCCGATCAGCCGCCGATGCCAGGACCTGGCTGGAAACCGGAGCCGCCTTTCAAGGAGCCGGATCCCGATCGCCTGCCGGACGAGACGCCCAATCCCAATCCGGACGAAAACGAAGAGCCTCCAAAGCAGGCCGGCGGTCAAAGAAATATCTGCCGTTCCGCGCCGACCAGTTCCTGAAGAAAGTCGGCGACGGTGCGTACGCGCACCAGATCGCGGGCGCTCTCGTGATAGGTCGTCCAGTAGGCACGCCGGATGGAGACATCGGGCAGGATACGAACCAGTTCGTCATATTGGCGGGCGATGTAGTCGTGCAGAATGCCGATTCCAGCGCCGGAACGCACCGCTTCGGTCTGACCGGTTGCCGAGGAGATCTCAAAGCCAGCGCTCCAGTTGCGCATGACCTCGCCGGTGAAATTTAGCGATTGAGAGAAGAGCAGGTCCTCGACATAACCGATGCGGCGATGCTGCTTGAGCGCCTCGTTGTTGTCGGGCAGGCCGTTCTGTTCGGCGTAGCCGCGCGAGGCATAGAGCCCCAGCGTATAGTCGGTCAGCTTCGAGGATACGAGGCGCCCCTGTTCGGGCCGTTCCAGCGTGATGGCGATGTCCGCCTCGCGTTGCGATAGCGAAAAGGAACGCGGCACTGGCACCAACTGGATTTTCAGCTCCGGATGGCGCTCGATCAGCCGTCCTATACGCGGGGCCAAAAAGGAAACGCCGAAGCCGTCTGGCGCCCCGACGCGGACGGTGCCAGCGATAGCCTTGTCGGTGCGGCCGAGGTTGGCCTGCGCGGCGAGCATCTCCGTCTCCATCCGCTCTGCCGAGGCGAGGAACACTTCGCCTTCGGCAGTCAGTTCGCAGCCATTGGTGCGGCGAGTGAAGAGGCGAGTCTTCAGTGCCTCCTCGAGCGACGTCACGCGCCGCGAGAGGGTCGCGTGGTTGAGCCCCAGCCGCTTGGAGGCGGCAAGGATCTGCCCCGTTCTGGCTACGGCGAGGAAGATGCGGACGTCGTCCCAGTTCATGTTCTTATGTCCTTGCTGCCCAAGTCCCGAACCTACATGGCCAAATGATCGCCGGTCTTACTGCGCAGAATGATGGGATCGACATCAATGAGTGACAGCGACCGGACCATGCGGGCGCTCGCCGTCTTGTACTTGAGGAAATGCGGCGTCTGGAGATGCGCTTCGTAGTCCTCCTGGCTGGCATAGACTTCGAAGATGCAGATTTTTTCCGGACGATCCTTGATCGAGACCGCGTATAGGGTCAGCACGCCTCGTTCGGACGCGACCGACGCCTCGATTTCATCAGCCAGGAGCGCACGATAGGCATCGAGCTGGGCAGGGTCTATCTCCAGTTCCGCCATTCTCACGACACGTTTGCCGCTCATCGATGGACGACCTCCTCTTGAGTTCGGCCCCTTGCGCGCGGCTGTCCAGGGTTGCGCCTTGAGAAGGCCTGCTGGAGGAGTGCCCGCACGTTGGAGCTTCAATTTTTGCACAACGGTTGCTTATCGCATTGCATTGATTTGTGCAAATTGAAGTGCGATTATGCACCATCAACGGAAATCAAAGAGGAGGCACATCCATGCGTGAGATCGGTCATTTCATTGGCGGCAAGCATGTTGGGGGCAAAAGCGGCCGCAGCAGCAACGTCTACAACCCGGCAACTGGTGAGGTTCAGGCGACGGTGGCGCTCGCAAGCGTCGAGGAAATCCGTGCCGCGGTCGAAAACGCCAAGGCGGCGCAGCCGAAGTGGGCCGCAACCAATCCGCAGCGCCGCGCCCGCGTCTTCTTCAAGTTCGTGGAACTCTTGAACAAGCATATGGACGAGCTTGCCGAGCTGCTCTCCAGGGAGCACGGCAAGACTGTCGAAGACTCCAAGGGCGATATCGTCCGCGGTCTTGAAGTCTGCGAATTCGTCTGCGGTATCCCGCATCTGCAGAAGGGCGAATTTACCGAAGGCGCAGGTCCGGCGATCGACATGTATTCCCTGCGCCAGGCCGTCGGCATTGGCGCTGGCATCACCCCGTTCAACTTCCCAGCCATGATCCCGATGTGGATGTTTGCGCCGGCAATCGCCTGCGGCAACGCCTTCATTCTCAAGCCCTCCGAGCGCGACCCGTCCGTTCCTCTGCGTCTGGCCGAACTGATGATCGAAGCCGGACTTCCGGCCGGCATCCTGAACGTCGTCAACGGCGACAAGGCCGCCGTCGATGCGATCCTGACGGACCCGGACATCGGCGCCGTCTCCTTCGTCGGTTCCACGCCGATCGCCCGTTACGTCTATGGCACCGCCGCCATGAACGGCAAGCGTGCCCAGTGCTTCGGCGGCGCGAAAAACCACATGATCATCATGCCGGATGCCGACCTGGACCAGGCCGTCAACGCGCTGATGGGCGCAGGTTACGGTTCGGCTGGCGAACGCTGCATGGCGATCTCGGTTGCGGTTCCCGTCGGTGAGGAAACCGCAAACCGCCTCGTCGAGAAGCTGACCCCGAAGATCGAGTCGCTGCGCATCGGCCCTTATACCGACGATAAGGCCGACATGGGACCGCTCATCACCAAGGAAGCCTATGCCCGCGTCAATAGCCTGATCGATCGCGGCGTCGAGCAGGGCGCGAAACTCGTCGTCGACGGCCGTGGCTTCAAGCTGCAGGGCTATGAAGACGGCTATTTCGTCGGCGGTTCGCTGTTCGATCACGTCACGCCTGACATGGATATCTACAAGACCGAAATCTTCGGACCTGTGCTTTCAGTCGTTCGCGCCAAGAACTACGAAGAGGCGCTGGATCTGCCGATGAAGCACGAATACGGCAACGGCGTCGCCATCTATACCCGCGACGGCGATGCCGCCCGCGACTTCGCCTCGCGCATCAATATCGGCATGATCGGCATCAACGTCCCGATCCCGGTTCCGCTCGCCTATCACTCCTTCGGCGGCTGGAAGGCCTCCAGCTTTGGCGACCTCAACCAGCACGGTGCGGACTCGATCAAGTTCTGGACCAAGACCAAGACCGTCACCGCCCGCTGGCCGTCAGGCATCAAGGACGGTGCCGAATTCGTCATGCCGACCATGAAGTAGTATCGAAAAAGCAAGTGAATACCGATTGGGGGCCACGGCCCCCAATTTTGCGATTTTAAGTTGTTAAATTTTCATACGCATGATCGAGACGAAACTTGGCGACCACTCCGAAACCAGCATGCTCTCCACGCATCCCGGTACGCCAGATAGGAAAGACGCCGGAAGCGCTAATTGAAATGGCGCGGGCGAGGCTGGCGGTGCAAACGTGAATGTAAATTTCATATTTTGGAATTGTTCAAAACTACGAAAGCCACTATATAGCATCCATACGAGTATCCAGCCCGCGCGATTCAGGAGAACGGCATGCGATTGACGAAGCAGACCAACTATGCGGTTCGCATGTTGATGTATTGCGCTGCCAATGAAGGACGTCTGAGCCGGATTCCCGAAATTGCCAAGGCATACGGGGTTTCTGAACTCTTCCTGTTCAAAATTCTCCAGCCGCTGAATAAGGCGGGCCTGGTCGAAACCGTCCGGGGCCGCAACGGTGGTGTCCGGCTCGGCAAACCGGCGAAGGACATCAGCCTCTTCGACGTCGTCAAAGTCACCGAAGACAGCTTTGCGATGGCCGAGTGCTTCGAAGACGGCGCGGTCGAATGCCCGCTGGTCGACAGCTGCGGTCTGAACTCGGCGCTGCGCAAGGCGCTCAACGCTTTCTTCGACGTGCTGGCCGAATATTCGATCGACGATCTCGTGAGGGCGCGCCCGCAGATCAACTTCCTTCTCGGCCTCACTGGCGAAGATTACCGCAAACCCGCCATCAGCGCTCCGGCAGCTTGACGCCTGACACGTAATAGTCGAATAAGCCTCATCCACCGCAGCTGCAGCATGCAGCTGCGGTTTTTGCGTTTAGCTCCTGCGGATTGAACCCGAGTGGCTTTTTCGTGTATCCAAAAAGCGCGAAATTATACCAAAAGCGACAAAAATTCAGCTTCTTACGTCCGATTATTTCCAAATGAGGCCGATTTTTGACGGAAAATTTCTAAAGTTGTCCAACTGGAAAAATTTTCTGCAGATACCGTTGCTTTCAGCAAATAAATATCGTTCCATCGGCCCCCTGATCGGGAATATTTGTGCTCGATCTCCAAAGATCAAAAAAGAACAAACCTGGGAAACAAAATTATGAAAAAGCTCTCCGTCCTGCTGGCAGCGACGGCCCTGGCTTCGGTCATGGCGACGTCGGCCTGGTCAAAAACCCTTGTCTATTGCTCTGAAGGTTCGCCGGAAGGCTTCGATCCGGGCCTCTACACCGCAGGCACGACCTTCGACGCGACCTCGCGCACGGTCTACAACCGTCTCGTCGAATTCAAGCACGGCAGCACCGAGATCGAGCCGGGTCTCGCTGAAAGCTGGACCGTTTCCGACGACGGCACGGTTTACACCTTCAAGCTGCGGTCGGGCGTCAAGTTCCAGACGACCGAGTTCTTCACGCCGACGCGCGATCTCAACGCCGACGACGTCATCTTCTCCTTCGAGCGCCAGCTGAAGGCCGACAATCCGTGGAACAAGTATGTCGAGGGCGGTTCCTATGAATATGCCGCCGGCATGGGCTTCCCGGAGCTCATCAAGTCGATCGAGAAGGTCGACGACCTGACGGTCAAGTTCACCCTGGCGCATCCTGAAGCACCCTTCATGGCCGACCTCGCCATGGATTTTGCTTCGATCCTGTCGAAGGAATATGCCGACAAGCTTGCGGCTGACGGCAAGATGAACCAGATGAATCAGATGCCGCTCGGCACCGGTCCGTTCACCTTCGTCGCCTATCAGCCGGATGCCGTCATCCGCTACAAGGCCAACGAGAGCTACTTCAAGGGCAAGGAAAAGATTGACGATCTCGTTTTCGCGATCACCTCCGACGCTGCCGTCCGCGCGCAGAAGCTGAAGGCCGGCGAATGCCACATCATGCCGTACCCGAATGCTGCCGACGTAGCCGAATTGAAGAAGGACGAGAACCTGACCGTCATGGAACAGGCCGGCCTCAACGTTTCCTACGTTGCCTACAACACGCTGATCCCGCCGTTCGACAAGGTTGAAGTCCGCAAGGCTCTCAACATGGCGATCAACAAGCAGGCGATTGTCGATGCCGTCTTCCAGGGCGCTGCAGCGGTTGCCAAGAACCCGATCCCGCCGACGATGTGGTCGTATAACGATGCCGTCGAAGACGACAAATATGATCCGGATGCGGCAAAGAAGATGCTTGCCGATGCCGGCGTCAAGGATCTCAAGATGAAGCTCTGGGCGATGCCCGTCTCGCGTCCGTACATGCTGAATGCTCGCCGCGCAGCTGAACTGATGCAGGCCGACCTCGCAAAGATCGGCGTCGAAGTCGAGATCGTGACCCATGAATGGGCCGAGTACCTGAAGCTCTCCTCCGCCAAGGACCGTGACGGTGCCGTTATCCTCGGCTGGACCGGCGACAACGGCGATCCGGACAACTTCATGGATACGCTCCTGGGCTGCGACGCTGTCGGCGGCAACAACCGCGCGCAGTGGTGCAACAAGGAATTCGACGACCTGATGACCAAGGCCAAGACGACGGCAGATGTTGCCGAGCGCACCAAGGCCTACGAGCAGGCTCAGCTGATCTTCAAGAAGGAAGCTCCCTGGGCAACGCTCGACCATTCGCTCGTCTTCATTCCGGTCAGCAAGAAGGTTTCCGGCTTCGTCCAGGATCCGCTCGGCTACCACCGCTTCGACGGCGTCGACATTTCCGAATAACAAGAATTATGCAAGAATGCCCGGCTAACGCCGGGCTGGCCGGCGGTCAGGCTCCCCTGACCGCCGGAAACTATTGGAACATCTGCCATGTTGCGATTTCTCATCGGGCGCCTCGCGGTCCTGATCCCAACATTCCTCGGCGTCACGCTCATTGCCTTCTCGTTCATCCGCATGCTTCCCGGCGATCCCGTCATGCTTCTGTCGGGTGAACGCGTGATGGCGCCTGAGCGTCACGCCCAGATCATGCACGATCTCGGTTTCGACCGGCCCATGTACATCCAGTACTTCGATTACCTCGGCAAGGTGCTGCAGGGCGACTTCGGAACGTCGATCGTCACGAAGCGCCCGGTTCTCGGTGATTTTGGTGCGCTCTTCCCGGCAACGCTCGAGCTCTCGCTTTGTGCGATTCTTCTCGCGGTCTGTCTTGGCGTGCCCGCCGGCGTCTTTGCCGCCGTCAAGCGAGGCACGTGGTTCGACCAAAGTGTGATGGGGGTCGCCCTTGTCGGCTATTCGATGCCGATCTTCTGGTGGGGCCTGCTGCTCATCATCTTTTTCTCCGGCTATCTCGGCTGGACGCCCGTCTCGGGCCGCATCTCGCTCATGTATTTCTTCAAGCCGGTCACCGGCTTCATGCTGATCGACAGCCTGCTGTCGGGGCAGGCGGGCGCCTTCCGCTCCGCCGTCAGCTATCTCATTCTGCCGACGATCGTGCTTGCCACCATTCCGCTTGCCGTCATCGCGCGCCAGACCCGCTCGGCGATGCTCGAAGTGCTTGGCGAAGACTATGTGCGGACTGCCCGCTCCAAGGGCTTGAAGCCACTTCGAGTCGTCGGCGTGCATGCATTGCGCAACGCCATGATACCGGTTGTGACGACCATCGGTCTGCAGATCGGCGTCCTTCTAGCGGGCGCGATCCTGACCGAGACGATCTTTTCCTGGCCCGGTATCGGCAAGTGGATGGTCGATTCGGTGTTCAAGCGGGACTATGCGGTTGTCCAGGGTGGTCTCCTGCTGATTGCCGGCATCATCATGCTGGTCAATCTGATCGTCGACATCACCTACGGCTTCATCAACCCACGTATTCGGTATTAGGAGCGGTCCCGTGAGTACGACAAACATGCAAACCGGCACGGTCGCTGCAAAAACCGCCCACCCATCGGCTCTTGCGGAATTCTGGTATTATTTCTCGCGAAACAAGGGCGCCGTCATCGGCCTCGCCGTTTTCATCTTCATCCTCGTCGTGGCGCTATTTGCGCCGCTCGTTGCGCCGCATACCCCAAACGAGCAGAACCGGCAAATGCTGCTTCTTGCTCCGTTCTGGATGGAAGGCGGCAGCTCGTCCTTCCCGCTCGGGACGGACGCTGTCGGACGCGACATTCTCTCGCGCCTCATCTATGGCGCGCGCTTCTCGCTCTTCATCGGCGTTGTCGTCGTGACGCTCTCGGTGATCGCTGGTGTTCTGATCGGCCTCGTGGCCGGCTATTTCCGCGGCCGCATCGATATCGCCATCATGCGCCTGATGGATATCATCCTCGCCTTCCCGTCGCTGCTTTTGGCCCTCGTCCTGGTCGCAGTCCTTGGCCCCGGCCTCATCAACGCAATGATTGCGATCTCCATCGTCAACCAGCCGCATTTCGTGCGCCTGACGCGTGCCTCGGTCATGGCCGAGCGTGAGAAGGAGTATGTCATCGCATCGCGCGTCGCCGGTGCCGGCACCTTGCGGCTGATGTTCAAGACCATCCTGCCGAACTGTCTCGGGCCACTGATCGTCCAGGCGACGCTCGCCTTCTCGGCAGCGATCCTCGATGCTGCGGCCCTCGGCTTCCTCGGCATGGGCGCCCAGCCTCCGACACCCGAATGGGGCACGATGCTCGCCGAAGCGCGAGAGTTCATCCAGCGCGCCTGGTGGGTCGTAACGTTCCCGGGGCTTGCCATCCTCGTCACCGTTCTTGCCATCAACCTGATGGGCGACGGGTTGCGCGATGCGCTCGATCCCAAGCTGAAGAGGTCATGATGCCACTTCTCGATATTCAGAATCTGACCGTCGAATTCCAGACGTCTTCCGGTCTCTTCCGCGCCGTAGACGGCGTATCGCTCAGCTGCGACAAGGGCGAGATCCTCTCGATCGTCGGCGAATCCGGCTCCGGCAAGTCCGTTGCAATGCTCGCCATGATGGGCCTTCTGCCTTGGACGGCGAAGATCACCGCTGACCGCATGACTTTCGACGGCAAGGAACTCATCGGCATTTCCGGCCGACAGCGCCGCAGGATTATCGGCAAGGACATGGCGATGATCTTCCAGGAGCCGATGTCGAGCCTGAACCCGTGCTTCACGGTCGGCTTCCAGCTTGGCGAGAGTCTGCGGGTGCACATGGGTCTGAACCGCAAGGAGCGCCGCGAGCGCTCGATCGAGCTCCTGAACCTTGTCGGCATCCCGGCGCCGGAAGATCGCCTGTCGAACTTCCCTCACCAGATGTCCGGCGGCATGAGCCAGCGCGTGATGATCGCCATGGCGCTCGCCTGCAATCCGAAGCTCTTGATCGCCGACGAGCCGACGACCGCGCTCGACGTGACGATCCAGGCGCAGATCCTCGATCTGCTCGTGCGCCTGCAGAAGGAGCAGGGCATGGCGCTGGTATTGATCACCCACGACATGGGCGTCGTCGCCGAAACTGCCGAGCGGGTGCAGGTTCAGTATGCCGGACAAAAGGTCGAGGAGCAGCCGGTCAAGGCACTCTTCCGCGACCCGCATCATCCCTATACCGCCGCATTGCTTTCCGCCCTGCCGGAGCGTGCCCAAGTCGGCCAGCATTTGCCGTCGATCGCCGGTGTCGTTCCCGGCCAGCATGACCGCCCGCGCGGCTGTCTCTTTGCGCCGCGCTGCGGCTATGCGACGGTGGAATGCGATCGTGGCGTCGTCCGCCAGGGGACGGAACTCGGCCTCGCACTCTGCAACTATCCATTGAAAGACGGCAAGCCGCTCGGTCATCCCGGCGTGTTGCCGAAGCAATCCGCTGGAGACTTCGTATGACCGGCGCCGTTCTCGAGGGCAAGGATCTTGCCCGTTTCTACACAGTCAATCGCGGCATGTTCAAATCGGAGGCGACCGTCAAGGCGCTGAACGGCGTGAGCTTCAGTCTCTATTCCGGCAAGACGCTTGCCGTCGTCGGCGAATCCGGTTGCGGCAAGTCGACGCTCGCGCGCCTGGTCACGATGATCGAGGATCCGACGGCAGGCGAACTGCTGATCGACGGCAAGCCAGCTCGCGTCGGCGACCGGAGTCTCCGCAGCCAGGTGCAGATCGTTTTCCAAAATCCTTACGGATCGCTCAATCCGCGTCAGAAGGTCGGTGCGATCCTCGAGGAGCCGCTAAAAATCAACACCGATCTCGATGCCACACGCCGCCGCCGCAGGGCAGAGGAAATGATGGCGCGCGTCGGGCTGCGGCCGGAACACTACGATCGATATCCGCACATGTTCTCCGGTGGACAGCGCCAGCGTATCGCGATTGCCCGCGCTCTCATGCTGCGGCCGAAGGTGCTGGTGCTCGACGAGCCGGTTTCGGCGCTCGACCTGTCGATCCAGGCGCAGGTGCTGAACCTGTTGATGGATCTGCAGAAGGAAATGGGGCTTGCCTATCTCTTCATCTCGCATGGTCTTTCGGTCGTTCGCCATATCGCCGACGATGTGATGGTCATGTATCTCGGCCGTCCGGTCGAGACGGGGCCGGCGGCCGAAGTCTTTGCGCACCCGCGTCATCCCTATACGGCGGCACTTCTGTCGGCGACGCCGATCGCCGATCCTGATCGCGCCAAGAGCCGCATCCGTCTACAGGGCGAGCTTCCCTCGCCGCTGAAGCCGCCGACCGGCTGTCATTTCAACCCGCGTTGCTGGAAGGCGCAGGACTATTGCCGCCGGGTGGAGCCTGAACTAAGTGGAGAGGGCGAACAAAAATACGCCTGTCATTTTCCGCTCGACTGAACGGAGGCAGGCGACGACGGAGGACCGAATGCCGGAGCGGACGAACAGGGCCCATGCAATCATCGTCATGGGCGTCAGCGGCTCCGGAAAATCCTCAATCGGCGAGAAACTGGCGGAGGCGCTCAGTCTTCGCTTCATTGAAGGCGACCAGCTTCATCCGGCATCCAATGTCGAGAAGATGTCGAAAGGCATTCCACTGACCGATGCGGACCGCATGCCCTGGCTCGACCTTATCGGTGAAGCCATGAAGGCGGCTCTTGCAAAAGGCGATGGCGTCATCGTCTCCTGCTCGGCGCTGAAGCGCATCTATCGCGAGCGGCTGCGAGTTGCGGCCGGCGGCAATCTCTTCTTCGTCTATCTCGAAGGTTCGAAGGAGCTGCTGAGCGAGCGCATGGGGCATCGCTCGGGTCACTTCATGCCGACGTCCCTGCTTGAAAGTCAGCTCGAAACGCTGGAAGTGCCGACCGGCGAGCCAGGGGTCGTAACGGTGGATATCGACGACACGATCGAAGACATCGCCGAGGAAGCCCGAAAGAAGCTAGCGCCGCTCGGCGTTGCCTGAGCACGATCTATTGACGGCCTCTTGGAAGCGGCCATCTTTGAGTGCTCATAGAAGTCCAGTGCCCGGAGGACTTGCCTTGAACAGGGCTGAACTTTCGGCGATTTATCGCGGCTACATCGCCTGCCTGAACGCGCGGGACTGGCAGCGGCTGGGGCGCTTCGTCGGCGACGATGTGCGCCACAATGGCCGGCGGCTTGGCCTGGCAGGCTATCGGGCGATGCTGGAGCGGGATTTCGAGGAGATTCCCGATCTTCGTTTTGACGTCCAGTTGCTGACGTCCGACCCACCCCTTATTGCATGCCGGCTGGCTTTCGATTGCACGCCGAAGGGAACGTTTCTCGGCCTTCCAGTCAACGGAAAGAGAGTCTTTTTCACCGAAAACGTCTTCTATCGCTTCGATCGGGAAAAGATCGATGAGGTATGGTCGATCATCGACAAGGCGGCCATCGAAGCACAGCTCTGATGAAAGCCGCCGCGTCTTGTCGTGCCGCTACGGATTGAAGCGCTGCGGCGAATAGGCGGAAATATTGATAAACGGCGTCTCGCCGGTGATCAGTTCCGCCAGCACGCGGCCGGTCACCGGACCGAGCGTCAGGCCGTGGTGCGCATGCCCGAAGGCGAACCACAGGCCGTTGTGCCGCGGCGCCTTGCCGATGATCGGCATCATGTCCGGCGTGCAGGGGCGCGCGCCCATCCACGGCTCGGGATCGAGCCTGCGTCCGAGCGGGAAGACGGTACGGGCGACTTTTTCTGCGCGGTCGAGCTGAACCGGCGTCTTCGGCGCGTCGAGTGCTGCGAATTCCGCACCGGTTGTCAGCCGGATGCCGCGGTTCATCGGCGCAAGGAAATAGCCGCGCTCGGCATCGAGCGTCCAGTTGTTGAGGACGGCATTGCCTTCCGCCGCATAGTGCATGTGGTAGCCGCGCTTGACGCCGAGCGGAAAGGAATAGCCGAGCCGCTTCGTTGCAACCGCAGCCCAAGGGCCGAGCGCCATCACCGCGTCGTCTGCCTCGATCGAGCCTTCGGACGTCATGATTTTCCAGCCGGAACCCGACTGGCCGAGCGAAACGGCGTCGCCGACAACAAAGCGGCCGCCAAGGCTTTCGAAATAGCTGCGGTAGGCGGCAGTCAGCGCTTGAGGATCAAGGACCGACCAGGGATCGCGCCAGCGGATGCCGCCGGCGAAGGTCTTCATGAGGCTAGGCTCCATGCGGGCAATATCCGCGGAAGACAGCGTTTCGTAGCTGACGCCGAATTCCTTCTGCCAGCTTTCGGCCTCAGCAAGCTCTTCGTCGCGCTTTACTTCGGTCCGGAAGATCTTCATCCAGCCATCCTTGCGGATCAGCTGTTGTGCATGCGACGCCTCGATCAGGTCCTTGTGCTCAAGGATCGAGTTCTCGATCAGCGGGGCATAGGCACGGGTGATCATCTCATGGCGCCGTGCATTGGAGTTCCACCAGTATCGGGCGAGGAAGGCGAGCTGGCTCGGGAGGGCCTTCAGATGATAGTGCGCGTCGATGCGGTTGTTGAGCGCGTAGCGCAGCAGCAGTCCGATCTGTTGGGGAAAGCCGTAAGGCACGACACCTTCACGCTGGATCAGTCCCGCATTGCCGTACGAGGTCTCGCTGCCGGGATCCTTGCGGTCGATCAGCGTCACCTGCCGTCCACGCCGTTGCAGATGAATTGCCGTCGAAACACCGACGATGCCGGCACCGAGCACGATTGCGTTCTTGGTCATTTTTCCCTGCAGCCCACTGAATTCCGAGGGTCGAAAATGCCCTTAGGATTGCAATGGCGCAATTGAAAAATCGCACTTTATTTCAAAATCATTGCCGTTTTGAGTGCGGCATTTTCGGCACGGATGCGGATGGCGAGCATGAGCGCATTCAAGATCGTGAAGGCGGCCCCGTAGAGCGGCATGCCGAAGGCAAGCGGCAGGACCGCGATCTCCCCCGCAACGATCGCATAATTCGGATGCCGGATGAAGCGATAGGGTCCGCTACGCACGAGCGGCGCCTCCGGTAGAACGATGATCCGCGTCGTCCACCGCTCCTTGAGGGTGGCGAGCACCCAGAGGCGCAGGATTTGCAGCAGCATGAAGATGCCGAACCAAACAAGGTTCACCGGCCTGTCCATGGCGAGCAGCCACAACCCGCCGATCCAGGCGGCATGCAGCGCGACCATGTAGGGGTAGTGTTCCGCCCCGGTCTCGCGTGCGCCTTTTGCAAGAAGCGCGGCCGTGTTGCGCCTGGAGAGAGCAAGTTCGCCGAGCCGCTGGATCGTGACGAAGGTCAAAAGCGCGATGGACGCAAGCATCATGCCGTCCTTCGCAGCGTAACGCAGCTTGCGGAAAATCCCGGTCCCATGGCGATCATCGCAGCGCGGTCGGGCAGGCCGGCGCGGATTGCGCGTTCCAGCACGAAGAGGACGGTTGGCGAGGACATGTTGCCATAGTCGGAAATCACCGCGCGCTCGTGATCCAGCGAACCGGGCGCGAGCGAAAGCGCACTTTCCATTGCTGCCAGCACCTTGGTCCCGCCCGGGTGGCATATGAAACGGTCGATATCCTGACGGGACAGGCCATTGCGGGCAAGGATCGCGTCGACAGCGGGACCAAGCTCCGTCTCCGCGAAGGGGGGCAGCGACTGCGCAAGCACGATGCCGAAGCCTGCGTCGTCGATCTTCCAGCCCATAATGTCGAGCGTGTCGGGAAACAGATGTTCGCCGCTCGACTCCACTTCGGCGATGCCGTCTCCACCGTTGCGAAGCACGCAAGCTGCGGCACCATCGCCGAAGAGTGCGGTTGCGATGATATTGGGCCGCGTCAGCTCGTCCAGCCGGAAGGCGAGGGTGCAGAGTTCGATCGTCACGAAGAGCACGGTCTTGCCCGGTTTGCCCTTCGCCAGACGCGACGCGATGCCGAAACCCGAGACGCCGGCAGCACAGCCAAGCCCGAACACGGGGACGCGCTCTGTATCCGCCCGGAAGCCCATCTTTCCGGCAAGCCGCGCATCGAGGCTCGGCGTCGTAAACCCGGTGGAGGAGACGGTGACGACGCAATCGATGTCGCTTGCCTGCAAATCGGCCTGCCGCAGTGCCTTGGTCGCCGCTTCGATGAAGAGGCTGCTTGCGACCTCCGCATAGGCCTCCATCCTGTCCTGCCAGCCATGCGGCTCGTCGAACCATGAGAGCGGCCGCGCCGCATGCCGCTTGGTAATGCCCGCATTGTCGAAGACGCTCGCAAGATGCCGAAAGTCCTGGAGGCGGCCGGCAAAGAGGCGGGCCGATGCCTCGGCTGCCTCTGCCTGCGTGATGATGTGCTCGGGCACTGCAATGGCGAGGCTCAGAAATTTGACCGTATCGTTCACGGCATTCTCCTTTTGCCCCCGGCGGTAAAGCGGAGAACACGTCTGACAGCGATTTATTCGTACCGGTTTCATCACGAAAAGGTGATGGAAAAATGCCGTGCGCCGTCCGAATAAAATGCCGGGCAGGCGTGTTCTTTCGCGGCAACGTCATTTTCCCGGAGATATCCCATGACGACCACGATTGTCCGTATCGCTTCTCTCGTCCTCGGCGGCTGCATCGCCGCCTCCATGCTTTCCACACCCGTCTTCGCCGTCGGTGGCGGTAGCGGTGGCGGCGCGAACACGCCCACCTGCAAAAAGGGTCAGATCTATGACAAGAGATCGAAGCAGTGCGTGAAGCAGCAGGGCGCCAATGTGACGGATGAGAACCGCACCGACTATGCCTATTCGCTGGCAAAGGCCGGCCGCTATGAAGAAGCGCTGGCGATACTCGACACCGTCAAGGATCAGAACAATGCGGAAGTGCTGAATTATCGCGGCTACGCCACCCGCAAGCTCGGCCGAACGGACGAAGGCATCTCCTATTACCTTCAGTCGGTCAAGCTCGATCCGCAATATGCGAAGGTTCGTGAATATCTCGGCGAAGCCTACGTCGTCAAAGGCCGCATCGATCTCGCCAAGGAGCAGTTGAACATGATCAAGGCGATCTGCGGCACGGGTTGCGAGGAATACCAGGACCTAAACGCCGCAATCCTCGATCCATCGAAGATCTGAAAAGAGGCGGGCGCGTGGCGGCAAGGAGGGATGATCGAATGCCGGTCGCGCGCACCACATTTCCTGCCTATAGTCGCCTGGAAACGGGATTGCCGCTTCGGCTGGCGATCCCCGGAAGACGAACTGGGGCGGAGGCGGCCATCGCGAGCGAAGCGGACATCAGGAAAGGTCTGACGGAGAACCTTGCCAGGCTCTGGCGTTATGGTCTCGTGCTCTCGCGGCAGCGCGATGTGGCCGATGACCTCGTGCAGCAGACCTGTGTCCGGGCGCTGGAACGCTGCGGGCAATTCGAAAAGGGGACACGGCTCGATCGCTGGCTGTTTTCGATCCTGCATTCGATCTGGCTGAACGAGGTCCGTTCCCGCAAGGTCCGCCAGGGCAGGGGCTTGGCTGATCCGGAGGAAGCACTGGTCTTCGATGGAGCCCGCGACACCGAAACGCATGTCATGGCAAATCAGGTGCTGCTGCAGGTGAACGCACTGCCGGAAGCACAGCGCAGTGCCGTCTTCCTCGCCTACGTGGAAGGGCTCTCCTATCGCGAGGTGGCGGATGTATTGGCCATACCGATCGGAACCGTGATGAGCCGGCTGGCGGCAGCACGTGCGACGCTTTGCGGAGCCATTTCGGACGAGGGACGGCAATGAGCAACGATATCAACATGCCTTCTGACGAAGAACTGACGGCCTTGATCGACGGCGAACTGCCGTCGCAGGATGCTGCGCGCATCGAAGCGCTCGTCAATGCCGACGAACGCGTAGCCGCCAGGCTGGAATTCCTGTCCCACAGCAACCTGCCATTCAAGGAGGCCTTCACCCCGCTTCTCGCCGCCGCGCCGCGGGCGAGCCTCGAATCGATGCTTGCCGCAATCCCCACACAGCGGGAAAGTAGGGGCTCAAGCTTTGCGAGCCGCCGCGGCTTTCTCGGCGCGCTTGCCGCTTCGGTGGTCGTGGGTGTCATTGCAGACCGCGCCTATCTCGGCATCGGCCGCAGCCTTTCGAAGGACGAGGGGGGCGGCGCCGAATGGCGCGCTGTCGTCGCCCAATATATCTCGCTCTACACGCCGGACACGCTGGCAGGTCCCGTTCCGCCTGCCGATGTGCAGAGCATTCAGCTTGCACAGATCGACCGAAAGCTCGGGCTTGCACTTTCCCCGAGGATGGTTGCTCTGCCGGGGATAGACTTTAAGCGCGTGCTGCTCCTGGAATATGACGAAAGACCGCTCGCCCAGATCGCCTACCTTGATCCCGAGACCGGCCCGATGGCGCTCTGCATCATCCGCTCGGACAATGGTGAAAAGGCGCCGGACATCGAAGGCCGCGAGGGCATGAACGTCATCTACTGGTCCAGCCGGAGCTATGCCTTCATGTTGATCGGCCATGCCCCGGCAGACCGGATGCAGGAAATCGTCGATAACCTGAGGTCAAAATTGACGGCATGAATGCCGTCCCGCCATCATGATGACCAGATTGCATGGTGTTGCCGATCATCTCGATACGACAGGGGCCGGCATTTCAGCATGGATTGGATCAATCGTTATATCGACGAGCCGCTGCTTTCCGGCGCGGCGCGTACGCTGCGGGTTTGGCATGTCTACACGGCGCAGCATCCGGAGCGTTTGGAACCGGTGTGGAACCTGGCGGCGCTTTCGTTCCTGGCAATCGCAAGCCGGTACAATCTCTCCGGCCAGCCTCTTGTCCTCAGCCTCGCGGCGTTGTTGATGCTGGCTCTGCCGTCCATCTGGAAGCTGGCTTCCTCCGCAAGGGTGGGAAGGGGCGGCTATGACGCGCGGCGTTACAAGTCGCTGCGAGCCCGAGCGATCAGCAAGCGTGAGGCGGAATGGTCTCTGCGGATGACCGTTCTCTTCGCCTCCGCCGGGCTGCCATTCGTGACGCGCATTGATGATCCCATCGGATCGGCGTTCATGGCTGGCGCCTGCATCTGGTTCGTGCTCACCGCGCCCGTGAAGTTCTATCTCGAAGCAGCAGAGCCACCCGCCCCCGACGAAGGCGACCGCACGCATCAGGGCATCCTCCAGTTCGGCTGATGGCCGGAAACCAGGCGTTTTGGAACCAATTGCCAAGGGTAGCCGTTGATAGATCAGAATCGAGAGAGGAGTTCACCATGCTGTACTACGCTTTGGTATTTCTCGTCGTAGCCCTGATCGCCGGCGTCCTCGGATTTGGCGGGATTGCAGGCGCTTCGGCTTCCATAGCACAGGTTCTTTTCTTCATATTCCTGGTGCTGTTCGTCGTATCGCTCGTCATGCGCCTGATGCGCCGCGAATAGTGCGACGAAATGAGATGTTTGAAAACCCGGCGTTGTGGCGCCGGGTTTTTTGTGTCGATAGCGCGCGATGTCATCCGGCATCAGGCGCGACCCCGAAACAGATCTTAATGCGGAAAAACTTGCGACAGCCTCGCCGCCCCGTGGCATAAGGCCACCGAAAAACTTTTCTGGGTCCTTATCGCATATGATTCGTATCGAAAACATCAGCAAGCAGAACAGCCACCGCATCCTCTTCATCGAGGCGACCGCAGCGCTCAACAGAGGCGACAAGGTCGGCCTCGTCGGTCCGAACGGTGCCGGCAAGACGACCCTTTTCCGGATGATCACACAGGCGGAGCACCCCGACGAGGGGCAGGTATCCGTCGATAAGGGCGTCACCATCGGCTATTTCAATCAGGATGTCGGCGAGATGGAGGGCCGCAGCGCCGTATCCGAGGTGATGGACGGCGCCGGCCCCGTGAGCATCGTTGCTGCCGAATTGCGGGAGCTCGAGGCGGCCATGTCGGACCCCGAACAGGCCGATGACATGGACAGGATCATCGAGCGCTACGGCGAGGTCCAGGCGCGCTACGAGGAGCTGGACGGCTATGCCCTGGAAGGACGCGCGCGCGAAGTTCTGGCCGGTCTGAGCTTCAGCCAGGAAATGATGGACGGCGACGTGGGCGCACTGTCCGGCGGCTGGAAGATGCGTGTGGCGCTTGCCCGAATTCTCCTGATGCGTCCCGACGTTATGCTGCTTGATGAGCCGAGCAACCATCTGGATCTGGAAAGCCTTATCTGGTTGGAGGAGTTCCTGAAAGGTTATGACGGCGCGCTGCTGATGACCTCGCACGACCGCGAGTTCATGAATCGCATCGTCACCAAGATTATCGAGATCGATGGTGGCAACTTGAACAGCTACTCCGGCGACTATGCCTTTTACGAACAGCAGCGGGCCCAGAACGAGAAGCAGCAGCAGGCCCAGTTCGAGCGCCAGCAGGCGATGCTCGCCAAGGAAATCAAGTTTATCGAGCGCTTCAAGGCCCGCGCCTCGCATGCCTCGCAGGTACAGAGCCGCGTGAAGAAGCTGGAGAAGATCGACCGGGTGGAACCGCCCAAGCGCCGCCAGGTCGTCTCATTCGAGTTTCTGCCGGCACCGCGCTCGGGCGAAGATGTCATCAGCCTGAAGAACGTGCACAAGAAATACGGCAGCCGGACCATCTACGAGGGGCTGGATTTCATGGTGCGGCGGCGCGAGCGCTGGTGCATCATGGGCATCAACGGCGCCGGAAAGTCCACGCTTCTGAAGCTGGTCGCGGGTTCGGCGGAGCCGGATGAAGGCAACGTCGCTCTCGGTGCCAGCGTGAAGATGGGATATTTCGCGCAGCACGCCATGGATCTCTTGGACGGCGAGCGCACCGTACTCCAGTCACTGGAAGATAAGTTCCCGCAAGCGGGGCAAGGCTCGTTGCGAGCGCTGGCGGGCTGCTTCGGATTTTCCGGCGACGACGTCGAGAAGAAATGCCGGGTGCTCTCGGGTGGCGAGAAGGCGCGGCTCGTCATGGCAATGATGCTCTTCGATCCGCCGAACCTTCTCGTGCTGGACGAGCCGACAAACCACCTGGATCTGGACACCAAGGAAATGCTCATCAAGGCGTTGTCCGAATACGAGGGCACGATGCTGTTCGTTTCGCATGACCGGCACTTCCTGGGCGCTTTGTCCAATCGGGTGCTGGAACTCACCCCCGACGGCATTCACCAGTATAGCGGCGGCTACACGGAATATGTGGCGCGCACCGGTCATGAGGCGCCTGGCCTGCGCAGTTGAGTCGAGAGCAATAAGGGCGCGCGCTTAAGCGCGCTCTTCCCAGATTTTCGCCAGTTCGACGATCGTCTTGACCGCTTTCTCCATATCTTGTCGGCTGACCCATTCGAGCGGCGAGTGGAAGGCGTGGCCGCCTGCGAAGATATTGGGACAGGGCAGGCTCATGAACGAAAGCCGGGAACCATCGGTCCCGCCCCGGATGCTGCCGCGCACCGGCTCCATTCCGGCGCGCCGGATTGCCTCGACGGCGTTGTCGATGATTTCCGGATGGCGGTCGAGGATGGCCTTCATGTTGCGGTACTGCGGCTTGACTTTGAAGCCGTAAGAGGAGCCGGGATAGTCCGCCATGACCTCCTTTATGATCCTCTCCAGCAGGGCTTCCTTGGCTGCGAGGCCATCGTCATTGAAGTCACGAACGATAAGGTTGAGGGCTGCTTTTTCCATCGAGCCTGTGACGCCCGTCGGGTGGACAAATCCCTCTCTGCCTTCGGTCGTCTCCGGTGCCAGGTTCTTCGGCAGCCGGCTGATGATTTCGCCGGCGATCTTGATGGCGTTTTCCATCTTTCCCTTGGCGAAGCCGGGATGGATGGCCACACCTTGAATAGTGATCTCGACGCCATCGGCGGAGAAGGTTTCGTCTTCGATATGCCCTGCCGTCTCGCCATCCATGGTGTATGCGAACCGGGCGCCGAGCTTTTCAAGGTCGACCTTGTCGACGCCACGGCCGATTTCCTCATCCGGCGTGAAGAGGATCTTGATTGTCCCGTGCTTGATATCCGGATTGTCGACCAGGATTTGCGCTGCCGTCATGATCTCGGCAATGCCGGCCTTGTCGTCGGCCCCGAGCAGCGTCGTACCGTCGGTGGTGATGATGTCGTTGCCGATCTGGTCGTTGAGCGCTGGATTGTCGCCGACGCGAATGATCTGCTGCGGATCGCCTGAGAGCCTAATGTCGCCGCCGCTGTAGCTCCGCACGATTTGCGGCTTGACATTCGTTCCGGTGAAGTCCGGTGCCGTATCCATATGCGAACAGAAGCAGATGACTGGCACTGGCTTGTCCACTTTGGACGGAATGGTCGCATAGACATAGCCGTGTTCGTCGAGATGCGCATCCGAAAGCCCGATTGCCAGCAGTTCCTCGACCAGCATACGGCCGAGATTCTTCTGCTTGTCGGTGGAAGGCTGCGTCGACGACGTGGGATCCGATTGCGTGTCAATAACGACATATCGAAGGAAGCGATCGGTAACAGTATCGGTCATAGGCTCAAGTCCAGTGCATGATCGTCAGCGATAAACTGCTGTAACCTTCATCCGCGTTGCGGTGAAGGCCCTTTTTGCCTCGCGCCTGTGTCAGCGGGTGAGGCAGGCTTCGTATTGTGAGCATTGATAAGAAATGTCTTATATAGTATCCTAAATCTAAATCATAAATTGTCTTATGCGGGCCGCATGCTCGTTTAGATATGGGAGTGAAATCCAACTTGAGTTGACGGATGACGCCGTGGCGCCTGGGGGTGGAAATGAGTGTTCCGAACGTCGTCCATTTAGCTCGCCACCTTTTTCTTATCGGTGCGATTTGGCTGCCTGCCGTCACCCTTGTGGCTTTCTGCCCTCACGCCTACGCCCAGCAACAACCATCGGCAACGAATTCCGCGGACGAGCAACAGCCTGCACCGCTGACCGCGGACGAGATGGAAGTTCTGGTCGCCCGCATAGCGCTTTATCCGGATGAACTGGTGGCGCTGATCAGCTCGGCCTCTCTCTATCCGCTGCAGACAGTGGAGGCGGCGCGATACCTCGATAACCTCAAGAAGGACGCGAAGCTCAAACCGAAGGATAGCTGGGACGGGAGCGTCGTCTCACTTCTGAACTACCCGGAGATCGTCAGGATGATGAGCGACGATCTTGACTGGACGCAGACTCTCAGCGGCGCGATCGCCTATCAGCAGAAGGACGTTCTGGTCGCCATACAGTTACTACGCGATAAGGCAGTTGCAGACAACATCATCAAAACCGACGACAAGATCAAGGTTATCCAGGAGAACGACAACGTCATTATTCAGGCGGCCAATCCGGAAAAGATCTATGTGCCTCGCTATGAGCCGGCAATGCTCTACGCCGAGGACTACGAGCCGGTGCCTCTGGCCTATTATCCGGAGCCCTATCCGAACTATTATTATCCAACCGCGACCTTCTTTGCCGGCGTTGTCACCGGCGCGATCTTCGGCGCCGTTGTCGATTGGGACAATTGGGGCGTCTGGGGCGGCCGCTTTGACGGCAATGACATCGATATCGACTGCAACAAGTGCTTCAACAACATCGACGTCAACGGCAAGCTCAAATTCAACGATGTCGACTGGAAGAATGTCGATCGCAGCAAGATCAAATTCGACAGGGATCAATTCGCTAAGCTCGACCGGACCAACGTCAAAAACAGGATAGAGGCAGACGGCCGCAACAATATCCGCGACAAGGCGAAGCTCACGAAAAGCAATGCCGCATCAGAGCTGCGTCAGAGAGCGGGTTCGGGGGCTCTCAAGGATGTTCGTGCGAACAAGGTGACATCTCGTCGCGAAGGGGCGGCTAGACGGCCCGACGGAGCGATTGCCGCGCGAAGACCCGACGCCGCGCCGAGCCGGCCGACGCGGAATGTCAAGGAGAGCGGAAAGATCACCCACGCCGTCAGCAAGCAACGGCCGGCCGCGAAGCTCGACAATCGCCCGCGCAAACCGTCAGCGCTCGGCGAGGTGCGCTCCGGGAAAGTGGCGAAGATTCAATCCAACCGCGGCGGCAAGGCCATGGGGGGCGGCATCAGTGGCGGCGGCAGGCCGCACAGGGAAATCCATCGGGGTGGTGGCGGTGGCGGCGCAGTCATGCGTCGTGGCGGTGGCGGTCGGCGCCGCTGACCGGGTGAACGGGGGAACGTTATGGCTATGCGGTATCGGCGAATGATTTTTCGTTCCGGCTTGGGATTGCTCCTCCTGGGCGTATCCATGCTGCCGGCCGTGGCGAATGCGGCTGAAGAGGGAGCGACCACGCTTGAGCAATATGTGGCGGCAACCGAACCGGCCGAATATGACGACCCCGGCAAGGCGGTCGCGGCCTTCAAGGATGCCCTGTCGGCCAATGACTTCGACAAGCTCGCGGGGATACTCGGCCTCGATGCGCAAAAACTGAAGACCAGCGAAGGCGTTATGGATACCTTCGGCACCGTCAGGGACCGTGCGGCAAAAGCCGTCGTTCTGACCGGCGATGGCAATCAGAAGATCATTGAGATCGGCGAAGAGCTCTGGCCATTCCCGTTTCCCATATCAAAAGACGATGAAGGCAAATGGGCGTTCGACACCTATGCCGGGATCGAGGAAGTCACCAATCGCCGTATCGGCGAAAACGAACTCGAAGCGATCGCGACGGTCCGCGCCTATATTGATGCGCAGGAAGAATATGCCGAGGCGGATCGCGATGACGACGGCGTTTTGGAATATGCCCAGAGGCTGATCAGCAGCGAAGGCAAGACGGACGGCCTGTACTGGCCCGAGAGGCAGGATGTCGGCACGAGTCCGGCAGGCTCCTTTGTCGATCAGTCGGAACTTCAGAAGGCAACGGAGGACAGGGGCTATTACGGCTATCGCTTTAAGATACTCAAGCGGCAGGGCGCCAACATCGCCGGCGGCGCCTATGACTATACCATCAACGGAAACATGATCGCCGGTTTCGGCCTCGTCGCTTGGCCGGTGACATACGGCGAAACCGGCATCCACACCTTCGTGGTCAACCGCAACGGCATCGTCTATCAGGCGGATCTCGGAGAAGGCACGGATAGACTGGCTTCTGGCATCGAGCGGTTCAATCCGAACGACAATTGGGCCGTGACCGAGGATTGAGCGGATTTCACCGCTGTTCTTGGAAAGGGAAATGCGAGGAGAAATGGCTTGTTAGGGAATCTTTTGACCTCAATCCGGACCTTCATTGGCGGACATCGCCACTGGTAAGTGGACGTTGAGCGAAGCCGGAGTCGTAGCCGAGCGCAGCCCCTGGTAATGACCGGCGCAGGTGGGCGTATGCCGGCCGCTGCCAAAGCCGATTGCCTGCAGACGTATCGACCTCTCATGAAGTGGTGGGGCACCCCGTGTCCTTACGGGGCCCGGACAGCAGAGCTCAATCCTCCGGCAGGGTGAAGACCGCGCAGGGATCGGCGATGCCGCGCAATGCGTGTTCGCCCAAGGGGATCAAGGCCGTTGCCGTCTCCTTGGCGACAGCGCCCGAGATGAGCACGCTGTGACCAAGGGGCTTGCAGAGCCCTTCGAGCCGGCTGACCAGGTTGACCGCGGGGCCGATGGCGGTAAAGTCCAGCCGGTCGGCCGCGCCGATATTGCCCCATAGCATCTCTCCGAAATGCAGTGCCATGCCGAAGGGCAGCGATGGCAGGCCCTGCGCCTGCCGCGTCGCATCGAGATGAACCATGCCGGCGCGGGCGGCGGCGACCGCGCGCAGCGCCGCGTCGCAAGCCTCGCCCGGCGCGCCGGTGGCCGGGAAGATCGCCAGCACGCCGTCGCCGATGAACTTCAGCACTTCGCCCCCGAAAGCATGCACCGCCCCCGTGACGCGGTCGAACCAGGCGTCGAGGGCGGCGATCATGACGGAGGGCTCTGTCGCTTCGGACAGCGCTGTGAAATCGCGCAGATCGGCGCAGAGCAATGCGGCGCGGATGGTCTCGCCGGCACCACGGCAGAGCGCGCCGGCCTGCACCTGCGCGGCGCTGCGCCGGCCGAGATAGGCCTCAAGCAGCGTTGCCAGCGCCGCCCGTGCGGCCAGCGCGGCCAGGGGAGCGGTTGCAAAGCGCGAGGCCTGTCGCAGCCGGTAGGTCTCGGCGGGATCGAATGGTCGGCACCCGGCCCAGCCCAGCACCGGGCTGTCCGGAGCCGTGCCGACTGTCTCCTCCAGTACGGGGCCAAGTCCGACAAGCCAGCCGTGTCCGGCCTGACCGGGCGGACCGCCGGCAAAGCCGAGCGCCTCGATCACTACGCCGGTTTCGGCCCGCCATAGCCAGGTGCGGTGGGCGATGATCGGATGCGGCAGGGTAAGCGTCAGGGCTGCGCCGGCCAGCGGCAGGCCGTCGGCCAGCAACCGGCCGCCGAGCTCGGCCAGGAACAATTCCGGGTCGGATGAGGCGCCAGCCTCGTCGACCAGCCAGGCGAGGGGGGCGGGCAGATCCATGCCGCGATCATGCCACGCGGGCCGGAGGCTGTCATCCACGCCGTGGCGAGGGGATGTCCGCCTGGCCTATGTCGGAGGACATCCCGCGAACGTCATCGAGGAGAGGCGGCCCCCCGGACGTAGCTCCGGACGGCTGACCGTTGCCTGGCGATCGCCTCAAGGCGGGCGTTTCGGGAGCGGAGTTCAGTCATATCTGCCATGCATCGGATCCGGGCCTGGGTCGCGTCCGGCTGCCACCTCGACCAGCCGGCCGAGGTAGTGAGCCCAGCCTTCCGCATGGCCGGCGCATTGTTCGGCATTGGGCAGGCCAGTGTGGGTCAGGCGCAGCAGCGTCCCGTCCGGCTGCTCGATCAGGTCGATCTCGACCAGGCTCGACCCCGGCGGCACGATTTCGCTGCCGTCCCAGCCGAAACTGTAGGCCAGACGGTGCACCGGCACCACCTCGCGAAAGGAGCCGCGGGCGAAGCGGGCGCCGGTGACGTTGACCAGATAGATCCCCCCAGGCTGCGGCTCGATCTCCGCCTCAGTACCCATCCAGCGCAGGATTTTCTCTGGATCTGTCAACAGGGCAAACACCGCCGAGGGCGGCGCCGGGATATGCGTCTCACGACGAACGACAAGGGCCTCTTGCATTGGTCTCTCCTGTGGTTGCTATTGCCTGCCACCGTTTGAGGCGCAGAATGGATGTCCCGCTGGCGTGAGACAGCATGTAGGCAAACGCACACCCGCAACAAGGGCACCGGCCAGCGCTTGCGATGGCACTGCCAGATGGTTGCTGGTGACACCACCGGGCGCCCGCATCTTTTACGTCCATCAACACTGATCGTGCCGGCGTAGCTATTCCATCGGTAGTTAAAACCGTGCTCATCACGGCCTTTCGGCACGAGGTCAAGGTACTGGTAGGCGCCATTGACCATGTCGATGCCCCGCTCATAGAGGAATAGGTGTGGAACACCTGACCTCACTCGTCCCTGTAGAAGAGGCTGATCTCAAGGCGCGCCTTCAGCCACTCCTCGTGCGAAACGACTTGATTCTGCATGGTTATTCCCCTGTTCGTCGGTGCTTTGCGGGGCGAAAGCCGGGTCGGGACGGCGGGTTCTGCTTCGCAGGCCGGAGATCAGCTTCAGCCAGGGCGCCAAATGGAAGGCGCTCATCAGCAAGTACATCGGGACCATTCCGGTCAGCGGTGACGCATGAGACGCGGCAGAGCAGATCATGTCCGTATCGCCGAAGATCGCTGTCAACAGCGCCATGACCGCGAAGGTCGGCGCCGCCGCAAGGGATAGCCAACCCGCAGCACCGAGGGCCGCCAGGTTGCCGCTTTCGCCGGAGGAGCCCAAAGCTTCACGCCGAGCAGCAATCATTGTTGTGACCCTCCGGGCGAAATTGCTTGTCGTACTTGTCGTGGTGGCGCCACCAGACGCCGTGCTCGTTGCGCCCCATAGGAGCACGGTCGAGCCATTGGTACATACCCCACAGGCCGTCCAGACCGCGCGCATAGCTGGAATAGGTATGGTAGACGATGCCATCGTCGAGCACGAAGGCACTGAGGCCCGGCCTGTCGCGCGTATATGTGGCAACGTCGGTTCCGGTCATGGCTGCGATCTGCGCGACCGGCTCCTCGCTGCCACGCAACTGCCATTCCTGAACGGTTTTTCCGGGAAGCGGCTCAGGTGCCGGCGGCTCGCGGTCGAAATTGTATTCTATGCTGCCCTCGCGCTGCTGCTCTTCAGTGAACCAGACGCCGAAGTCACGGTTGAAATCGCCGCCGTTCGACGACGCCCAGCGAAAGGTCCAGCCCATCCGCCGCTTGAATCCCTGCAGCTTTGCGAGCGGTGCGCGCGAGACCGCCGAGAAGGCGACATCGTGGTTCTCGAGATGGACGACGATGCCGTTGAATCCATCGGCGATCGAAGAGCAGGACGGGCAGCCGGCGGTATAGTCGGGGCCGAACATGAAGTGATAGACGAGAAGCTGCGAGCGGCCCCTGAAAAGATCCACCAGCTTGGCGTTCCCTTCTTCGGTCTCGAACCGGTATTCCTTGTCGATCCGAACCCAGGGCAATTCCTGGCGCCGCAACGCCAATGCGTCGCTGCGCCGTGTCAGCTCCTTCTCATCCTTGAGCAGGTCGAGGCGTGCCGATAACCACTCTTGGCGTGTTCCGGTTATGTGTGCCGTCATCGTTCTTCTCCAATGGCTGTCTGTCGCCGTCTCATTTTCGGTGCGGCGTGTTGCTTGCTGGTCGTGAATAGACTAGGGCCGGATATCGAATGGTGGGAGTTACAAGTGTGACGGGATTCCGATGGACTCGCTGATCACTGCCGCAGCACGCGCCCTCGCCGCAGGCGATCCCCTCGGCGCATTGAAGCGGGTCGCCCTGCGCGACGACGCACCAGCACTTGCGCTTAGGGGTATTGCGATGGCGCAGCTCGGCGATCTCGTCCGGGCCACGGCTCTCCTCAAGAGTGCGGCGCGTGCGTTCGGCCGCAAAGAGGCGGTGGCTCGCGCAAGGTGTGTCGTCGCCGAGGCCGAGATCGCACTCGTCTCGCGCGATCTCACCTGGCCTGCGAAGGCGCTCGACGCAGCGCGGGCGACCCTCGAAGCCCACGGCGACCGCATCAATGCCGCGCATGCACGGAATGTGGAGGTCCGGCGCCTGCTCCTGATCGGCCGCCTCGACGAGGCCGAGCGTATGCTGGCTACGCTCGACCAAGCACCGCTCCCGCCCGCGTCGAGGGCCGCCCATGAGTTGGTTGTTGCAGGGATCGCCATTCGGCGTCTCCAGACGAAAGCGGCGGGCGAGGCTCTCACGCGGGCCAGGCACGCCGCCAGCGAGGCAGACATCCCTGCGCTCACGGCGGAGGTAGAACGAGCATCCCTCCTCCTGATCACGCCCGCAGCGCGCCTCATTGCGCGTGGTGAGGAACGCCCGCTCCTGCTCGAGGAGATCGAAGCGCTCCCGGCCTCCGGTGCGCTTGTTGTGGACGCGTGCCGGAATATCGTGCGGGACGACCGGCTGGCCGTCCCGCTCGCGACGCGCCCGGTATTGTTCGCGCTTGCCCGTGCGCTGGGCGAAGCCTGGCCTGGAGACGTGCCGAGGGGCGCGCTCATCGCACGCGCATTCCGGGGAAAACATGCCGACGAATCCCATCGCGTGCGACTGCGGGTCGAGATCGGGCGGCTGCGCGCGGAGATCCGAACGCTTGCAGATGTGAAGGCGACGAAGCGAGGCTTTGTGTTGGCGCCGCGCCGGGCTTGCGAGATCGCTGTGCTGGCGCCGCCCGTCGAAGAGCAGCATCCGGCGGTGCTCGCCTTTCTCGCCGACGGCGAGTCATGGTCGAGCTCAGCGCTTGCGATTGCGCTCGGAGCCAGCCCGCGCACGGTACAGCGGGCGCTCGAGCAGCTTGCCGCAGGAGGCAAGGTGCAGTCTTATGGTCGCGGGCGGGCGCGTCGCTGGATGACCCCACCCGTGCCGGGATTCCCGACGATCTTGTTACTCCCCGGTCCGCTGCCGGGTGATTAAGATCAGGGCCTGAGTTGAAAACCTGAGACGACAGGGTGAATCATGAAAAGATCCGCAGCCGAAATTCTCCGTGAATATGGTCCTTTTCCGGGTGCCGAGCAGGTGCACGGCGTCACCTTCGACGGCCGGCACGTCTGGTTTGCGTCCGGAGACAAACTGAACGCCCTCGACCCCGCGAGCGGAGAGACGGTGCGCTCCATTGATGTAGCCGCGCACGCAGGGACCGCCTTCGACGGCGAGCACCTGTTTCAGATTGCCGAGGACCGCATCCAGAAGATCGACCCGAAGACCGGCCGCGTGCTTTCGACGATCCCGGCGCCCGGCGGCGGTGACTCTGGCCTTGCCTGGGCCGAGGGCACGCTCTGGGTGGGGCAATACCGGGACCGCAAGATCCATCAGATTGATCCCGAGACAGGAGCGGTTCTCCGCACCATCGAGTCCAGCCGCTTCGTCACGGGGGTCACCTGGGTCGACGGCGAACTCTGGCACGCCACCTGGGAAGGTGACGAGAGCGAGGTCAGGCAAATCGATCCTGAAACGGGGGAGGTCCTGGAAGTGCTCGCCATGCCGGCCGGTGTGAGTGTCTCCGGGCTCGAATCCGATGGCGGCGATCAGCTCTTCTGCGGCGGCGGGAACAGCGGCAAAGTGCGGGCCGTTCGTCGGCCGAGGTGAGATATGCCGCGGTGCCGGGGACACATGCTGACTAACCCGACGAGTGGTCGAAGCGGCCTCACGGACGACAAGCGTATCGCGTCAAAACGCGCCCCGAAACACCCAGAAAAACAAGGATTTAAGATGATGTAGCGAGAATTGGTGGGGAATCTGGATTCTGACATAATTTCAAAGGCTTAGCTACCCAAAACGGCAACAATTTTTGCATCTGCCGCAAAAGCTGCAGGCTCTTGCCGTTGCTCAGGAACATCTCAGCCTGGCAGGACTGGGCTGCATGGGGATGCGATGGCTAGGGTTGTTCCGGTCCCCTCAACGAAGTTCCTGGCATTCGATCAGTTCAATCCGACCCTTGCCCTTGATTTCTACGAAGCCCAGTGAGCGCCCCCGACCCCGCTCGCGAATGCGATGCCACGTGGCCCCGCTGGTTGCTACAGTCCCAGGGCTAGCATGGGCTGCGATCCGTGAGGCCATATTTACTGTGTCGCCCCACAGGTCGAACACGTATTGCCGCTTCCCGATGATTCCTGCCACAACTGGACCGAATTGAACGCCGACTCGCACCTCCCATTTGGGCTCGATGCGGCGTGATGCCGTCACCATGTCGAGTCCGCATTGCAAGCTGGCAAAAACTGGATCTGGCATGCGATCAAACAGGCCGGCCGTAGCCATAAAGGCGTCGCCGATTGTCTTGATCTTCTCCATCCCATGCTGACGGACGATTCGTTCGTATTCGCCGATCAGCGCCTGAAGATCCTCCACCACTTTCTCCGGTGGATTCTCATCGCAATAGGCTGTGAAGCCAACGATATCACAGAATAGCACCGCGACTTCATTGTATCGACGGGGCCGGACCTCATTGGTCGCTTTGAGCTCGCGCACCGCGCCGGCGGGTAGGATGGCGTACAGAAGCTCGTCGGCTCGGCGCTTTTCGCTTTCGACTTGCTGCGTATATACCGCCTCTTGGTCGCGCAGCCTCTTCTTTTCAAGGCACGCAGCCACGCGGGCACGCAGCAGCACCGCGTTGAACGGTTTGGCCAGATAATCCTCGGCGCCGAGGCTGATGCAGCGCGCCACACTGTCGATCTCATCGACCGCCGAAATCATGACGACCGGAATGTTGCGCAGCGTTGTGTCGGCCTTCAGGTGCTCGAGCACCTGGTAGCCGTCCATTTCCGGCATCGTAATGTCGAGCAGTACGAGGTCGAACGGTCTCGTTGCCAGCATTTCGAGCGCCTCTCGTCCATTGCTGGCGCACGCCACGTTCCGGTAGCCTTCTCGCTTCAAGCGCTCGGTCAGCGTAAAGCGATTGTCCTCGTTATCGTCGACGACGAGCAGGGCAGGTCCAACCTCACTCATGGCATCGACTCCTTTGGGAGCAGGGCCTTGATCTTTCCAAGCAGGCGCGCGAAGTCGACGGGCTTGGTATCGAAGTCATCGCACCCGGCTGCCAGTGCTGCTTCGCGGTCGCCAGCCATCGCGTGCGACGAGAGTGCGATCACGGGAATACCCCGCGTCTCAGCCAATGCCTTGAGACGTCTTGTCGCCTCCCAGCCGTCGAGGACGGGAAGGCTTAAGTCCATCAGGATTAGCGCCGGGGCGTCCGATCGTGCACGCGCCACGCCCTGATCGCCATCGGTGGCGACGACTACCTCGTAGCCTTTGCGTCTTAGCCGCGCGGACAGCATGTAGATGTTGTCCTCATTGTCCTCGACATAGAGGATCCTAACCATCACGTCGATCCTCATCAGGTGAGTTACGTTTGACAATGTATCGAGCAACCATCTTGCGCAATTCCTCCAGAAGATCGTCGCGGCTGAAGGCGGTCTTGGCGAGCACGCGCTCGACGCCACCGTTCAGACGCCGGTGGTCTTCCTTGCCAAGGGTCGCCGCCGTCACAACCACGACCGGCATCGCCTTGAAGGCAGGCTGCTTTCGCAGTTCGACAAGGAACTCGAAGCCGTCCATTTCCGGCATGATGAGGTCGAGAATGATCAGGTCCGGAGGCGCGCGGATGAGCCGTTCCAGCGCGACCCGGCCATTCTCGGCCTCGTCCACAGCGCAACCCTCGGCACTCAATATGCGCCGCCATTGCTGGCGCGTGTTCTCATCATCTTCAACGATCAGAACACGAAGTGCTGGGCTGGGCGCGCCCGACCAGAATTTGGCGATCAGTTTCCGGAGCGCGTCGCGGTCGATCGGCTTCATCATGTAATCGGCGGCACCGAGCGCGTACCCGCGATTCCTCTTATCGGCCATGGTGAGCATCACCACGGGGATACTCGCGAGCTCAGGATCCGCCTTCAGTTCCTGCAGGACGCTCCAGCCGTCGCAACCCGGCATGAGCACGTCAAGGGTGATGAGCGCGGGCTTCACCTGCCGGGCCAGATTAAGGCCCTCGGCACCGTCTCTGGCCGTCACGACATCGCAACCTTCGCGGGCAAAAAACCGGCGCATCTGGTCCCGCACCGCCTTATCGTCATCAACGACGAGGACCACGTTCGAGACGAGGCGAATGTGATCATCGGCGGCGACCCCGGTGCCAGAGGCCGGCTCTTGCAGCGCGGGGCCCGCGTCGATTGCCGACGGCAGCCACACCGTGAACTTGGTACCGGCGCCGGGAGTGCTGTCCACAGTGATCTGGCCATCCATCGCGCGGCACAGGCGTTGGCTGATGGCAAGCCCTAGCCCAGTGCCGCCGTACTTGCGGGTGGTGGAGCTGTCGGCCTGACTAAACTCCTGGAACAGGTTCGTCATCTGCTGCGGCGTCATACCGATGCCAGTGTCGGAGACGGTAAATATTACGCCACCGCCTCCATCATCCTTCGCGCAGGTCGCCCCAATCGTCACTTGGCCGTTCTCCGTGAACTTGCAGGCGTTACTCAACAGGTTGAGGAGGATCTGGCGCACACGAAGCTGATCGGCGCGCATGCTGCCAATGTCATCCGGACAGCGGATGATGATCCGGTTGCGGTTTTTCTGCGCAAGGGGCTGCGCGGTTGTGGCGGCATCTTGAACCATTCCTGCGATATCGAACTCCTCGATATGCAATTCCAGTCGGCCGGCCTCGATCTTTGACAGATCGAGGACCTCATTAATGAGCTTGAGCAGATGCTTGCCGGCGCGCGAGACCCGCTGAAGCGGTTCGATCAGTTCGCCCTGGCCGGCTTCGCTGGCATCTTCCTGCAACATTTCGGTTATGCCCAGGATGGCGTTCAGCGGTGTGCGCAACTCGTGGCTCATGCTGGCAAGGAACTTGCTCTTGGCCTGTGTCGCCGCCATGGCCGCGTCGCGGGCGATCTCAAGCTCCGTTTCATGCCTCTTCAGCTTGCTGATATCGGTGTAGACCGCGACCGTGCCGCCGCCGGTAATGCGCCGCTCATTTACCTGAACCCACTGGTCATGGCTGCGATGTTGAACCAGCGTCTGCTTAGGGTTGCAGTGTGCCTCAAGCCGCGCGGCGAGCCATTCCTCCTCCCGGCCTTTCGCATCCTCGACGAGGCCCTGTTCCACCGCCTTACGGACAATCGTCTCAAATTGCGCACCCGGCACGACGGCATCGGCTATGCCGGGATAGAGGATTTCCCTATAGCGGCTGTTGCATAGAACAAGCCGGTCCTGAGCATCGTAAAGGGCGAAGCCCTCGGAGATGCTCTCGATTGCATCGACGAGTCGCTGGCGCGCTTCGGCGACGTCACGCAGGTTTTTTTCCTCGACCTCGACCGCAGTGTCACGGAACAACAGAAGCGCTTTGGCCATGCGGCCGATCTCGTCGCGGCCCGTGGCAGGCAGTGGTGCCCGAAGATTGCCGCCGGCGATGGCAAGCATGCTTTGGCTCAGCCCCGACAAGCGGGCAAGAAGATTGCGGTCGACATACAACCAGACGATCAGAACTGAACTCAGGAGGCTCAGAACGGCTGAGCCAAGAACAACACCGGTACCGTAGCGCTGGACGGTCGCAGCTTCACGACCAGCCTCGGTGATGTCACGGTTAGCCGCAGCTACCAAGCGATCCACGGCAACGGTCAAATTACGCGAGAGCTGAGCGTTTTCGACCAAAAGCTTCCCGCCGTTTGCGAGTAATGCGAGCTCATCCTCACGCGCTTGTGCAATGCTCTTCGGCCCGTCGATCAGCCCCTCGAACTCGTCAACGCGCTGACGGAACCGTGTCTGCAGCTTCTCATCGATCTCCGATGTCACCGCCGCAAGCGACTCGACCGAGCGGCGCAGCGGAAACGACATCAGCGCTAGGTCGCCGGGCGTCGGCGCAACGGCCGTTTTGAGCAGCGCTTCGTTGATCGCGGAAATCTCCCGCTGTGCCTTCTGTTGCGGGATGTAGGCGGAGATTGCCTGCGCAAGCTCTGTCGTAGCCGCCACGCGTGCTTCGGGTGGTACGGCGGCATCCGCCACGGTTACACGCCACTGGGGGACCTTGGAGTTCATCACGAGGATGCCGGGGGCCACGAGACGCT
Source organism: Rhizobium mongolense USDA 1844 (assembly GCF_000419765.1). Taxonomy (GTDB): domain Bacteria; phylum Pseudomonadota; class Alphaproteobacteria; order Rhizobiales; family Rhizobiaceae; genus Rhizobium; species Rhizobium mongolense. The sequence continues at coordinate 99,348 of NZ_ATTQ01000014.1, forward strand.
CGCTTGCGACTGTCGTAGCCGACAAACGGCCCAGCAGTTCCTCTTTGCGTGCAACCACACCGAGGCGAGCGGCGACAAGTTCGTTGAGTGCGTTGAGATTGCGCCTCAGGCCAATCACTGCGGCTTCGATCTCAGCTACCGCCGCCGTGCTTGCCGCGGTGTCTTTGAGCGCGGCGAGCAACTCTTCGAGGCGCGACATCTCTGCTCCGATCGCAGCCGAGACCTCGTTGTGCTGAACCGTGCTGGTCGTAGCAAGTACGGCCGGCGTAGTGGCGGCGACCCGCTCAGCTTGACGGGAGAGCTCGAGCGATGCAAGCGCCGAGGGGACCCGGCGCTCCGTGATCCTCTCGACGACCTCGCCCACTTGCAGAAAGGCATACACGGCTGCAGCGGTTGCGAGCACCGCGAAGGTGCTGATACCAAAGAAAGCGAAGAGTAAGCGGCCACGTATGCCGAGACGTTCAAACATCGCGGCGACCCATCGATCCGGCTGATGTGGTCAACATGGCCCGCACAGCTTTTTTCTCGAACGCGATCGGCAGTGATCAGCGTTGCGTTATTCCAATGGCACGTATTCGCCACCCTTCCAGATATACCATACCCAGCTCTGAACCGTGAGGTCGCCCTTGTCGTCAAAGTCGATACGGCCCAATACAGTATCAAACGAGTGGCCGCGCAATGAAGCAATCACCTCGTGCACCTCCAGCGAACCGGCTTCCTTGAGCGCCTGCGCCCAGGCCTGAACGGCGCCGTAGCTCAGCAGCGTATAGCCTGCGGGTTCGAAGTTTTCTGCACGGAACCGCTCCACCACCCGGGCCGCTTGGGGTGTCCGCCGGGCGTCCGCGGAGAACGTGAAGAGAGTTCCCTCAGCGGCTGGACCGGCGATCAGCGCAAATTCCTCGGTCGCCAGGGCATCGCCTGAGATGAACTGAACGGCGTAGCCTTGGTCGTGTGCAGCGCGAACCATCAGCGCAACTTCAGCATGATAACCGCCGACATATACCACAGCGACTTTTGCAGCCTTTAGTGCAGCGATTTCAATCGAATAGTCGTTCTTCTCAGGACTGTACGCCTCGTAGATCGTGTCGGTCATGCCCCGCTTTTTCAACTGCTTTTTCGTCTCATCGGCAAGGCCCCTGCCATAGGTGGTGCCATCGTGAAGGATCGCAATTTTCTTGTTGCCCCAATGATCGGCCAGATAGTTGCCGGCGACGATGCCTTGCGCATCGTCGCGACCAATGACGCGGAACACGTTGGCACGGCCTTGCTCGGTCAGCAGCGGATTGGTCGACCCCGGTGAAATCTGCAGAACTCCCGCCGCCTCATACACCTTTGATGCCGGGATTGAGGCCCCAGAGCAGTAGTGCCCGACGACGAGAACCACACCGTCAGCCACGAGTTTTTTGGCGACGGCCACCGCTTGTTCTGGATCGCAGAAGTCGTCGACTGCGATGATCCGCACTCGCTGGCCTAGAACGCCGCCCTCCGCATTGATATCGGCCACGGCCATCTCTGCGCCACGCTGCCCCTGTTCGCCGATCCACGCGAGCCGTCCGGTCATCGCGGCTGAAACGCCGATCAGTATCTCAGCGTGCGCGGAATAACTGACCACGGCTGCAAGCGCGAAAACTGCGACGGCGATTCGGTGCATGAAACAGCCTTCCGCCTTGATACCAATTTTGTGCACGAGAGCGGTACCGCAACTGCGCAGCGGGGCGCCTCTGTCATGATGTGGCACTTGCGACTTGCCGCGATCAGCAATCTGCTGTTCCAGCGGCGCCTAGTCGCCATGCTTGAAAATATACCATGCGGCGCTGAGGAGTGATACGGCCTTTGGTGTCGATGGCGCGAGCAGGGCGCGTTCATGGCGAGCACGTGAGCGGCTCCGTCGCGAAGAGGGCGGGCAGCGGGGCTTGCCGCGCGGAACTGCCGAATCTCGCGACGTCTGTCGTATGGTGGGCGCGGCTTGCATGAAGCGATGAAGTGGAAGCCGTGATGAGGGAGGCGGCGAAAAAGGGACTGCCAAAACTCGCCATTATCTGAGACAATTACGCAGGGAGGATTACCTCTACAGCTCGCTCAGCCGCAGAGGGCGGTTTCGAATCTGTATCTCGTCGAAACATCCTTGGATCCTGCCCCGTCCGCAGCGCTGAGTCGGCTGTCGGCAAGCATCTAGCGAACATCGTTCATATTGTTCAGCAAACGCGAGCCAGGAGCACTTCACATGGTAACGTGGAAACCCGATCCAAGTTTTTATCCGTCACCGCGAATGGCTATGAAGGCTGCGCCGGAGACACTTGCCTATGTCGTCGCCTTCGATCCGACGCGAGCGGTTCCCGACGAACTCGCGGTCGTCGATGTCGATCCTCAATCAGCCTCCTATAGTCAGATCGTCACATCGCTTGCGATGCCTAATGTCGGTGACGAGCTGCATCATTTCGGCTGGAACGCCTGTTCATCCTGCCTTTGCCCGAATGCGCCGCACCCGCATGCAGAGCGCCGCTATCTGGTGGTGCCGGGATTGAAATCCTCGCGTATCCATATCATCGACACCAAGCCCGATGGCCGCAGGCCATCGATCGTCAAGGTCATCGAACCCGGCGAAGTCGCCGACCGGGCCGGCTACTCCAGGCCGCATACCGTTCACTGCGGACCAGAAGGGATCTATGTCGCTGCACTTGGCAATGCCGAGGGTAAGGGACCGGGCGGCGTGTTCCTCATGGATCACGAAACATTCGAGGTGCGCGGCCAGTGGGAAATGGATCGCGGACCGCAACAGCTTTCCTATGACGTCTGGTGGCATCTGGGACACGACACACTCGTCACCAGCGAGTGGGGCACGCCGGATACGTTCGAAAACGGCCTGATCCCGGAAATCCTGCTCGGTGCGAAATACGGCCGCCGTCTGCACTTTTGGGATCTGCATAAGCGCAAGCACCTGCAGACGATCGATTTCGGTGACAAGTATCAGCTCGTATTCGAACTTAGACCCGCGCATGACCCGACCAAAGCCTATGGTTTTGTCAACTGCGTTCTCAGTCTTGAGGACCTCTCCTCCTCGATATGGGTCTGGCACCGTGACGGCACCCAGTGGGCGGTGACAAAGGTGATCGACATTCCGGCCGAGCCCGCCGATCCAGACCTGTTGCCGCCGATGCTGAAGGGTTTCAATGCCGTGCCACCACTCGTCACCGACATCGACCTTTCGATGGATGACAGATTTCTCTACGTGTCTTGCTGGGGAACCGGCGACCTGCATCAGTACGATGTTTCCGATCCGTTCAAGCCGAAGCTGACAGGCAAGGTTCGGATCGGCGGCATCGTTTCGCGTGCTTCACATCCAGGAGCGAAGAATGGCGCGTTGAATGGCGGCCCGCAGATGGTCGAGATCAGCCGCGATGGTCGCCGTGTCTATTTCACCAACTCTCTCTACGGTGCGATCGACGAGCAGTTCTATCCCGATGGCGTCTCTGGCTGGATGGTGAAGCTTGACGCGGAGCCTGACGGCGGGATTGCATTCGACGAGAAATTCTTCATCGAATGGCCAAAATCGCATCGCCCGCACCAGGTCCGCCTCCAGGGTGGGGATTGCTCGTCAGATTCATATTGTTATCCCTAAGGAGCGAAGGTTCGCCGGATGAGGCGCCTATGAACGAACTCTGGCCATGGATTTTGTTGGCGGGACTCGGAGCCTTTCATGGTCTCAACCCGGCGATGGGATGGCTGTTTGCCGTGGCGCTTGGCGTTCACCGACAGAGTTCTGCCGCCGTGGTTCAGGCAGTGCCCGCCATCGCCGTCGGACACGCCGTGTCGATTGCACTGGTGGCTGGAGTCCTGGTCGCGGCCGGCCTCTTCGTGGACCAGGCTGCCGTGCGCACGGCTGCGGGAGCCGGCCTCATAGGCTGGGCTGTCTGGCATCATTTCGTCGGACACGGGCGTCGCGTTCGTATCGGCATGCGCACGGGGCTTGCCGGCCTGGCGTTCTGGTCGTTCCTGATGGCGACGGCCCATGGGGCCGGACTGATGATCCTGCCAGCGTTGATACCACTTTGTCTCGCGGATTCACCATTGCGCGAAATCGGCGGGGATGGGTCTGCTGCCATCGCGATCGCCGCGGTCGGCGTCCATACACTTGCGATGTTGGCGGTTACAAGTCTCGTTGCCCTGGTGGTCTATCACTGGATCGGGCTCGAGATATTGCGCAGCGCCTGGCTCAACGTGGATCTCGTATGGACGCTGGTACTGCTTGGCACTGGTTCCGTGCTGCTGATCGTCTAGCGAAGACGGGAACGATGCGCTGAAGTCAGGAAGCAATCCGTGCGGTGTTCTTCGATCGGCTTGGCATCGCAAGCGGCACATCCAAGAGGCGAAGATAACGCTACGTCGTTGACATAACGAGGTCGGTTCACGACGTGAGTGTGAATGGCTGGGGAGCCTGGATTCTCACATCATTTCAAAGGCTTAGCGAGATTGCCTTTGAATTCCCTCTGTTTTTCCGTCGCGGGCGACCGTGGATGCCATCTTTGTGCCCTGGCTCAGGGCCTCAGTCAACCGGCGCGCGGAAACGGAAATAATTTCCGCTCTTGGGGCCTAAAGCGGGCCTCGCACGTCAGGGTCCGAATCGGGTGGCAGCGGAAGTCCAGCGTGAACGCGCGGAATAGTTGCTTTGCTGACTTGAGCCGACATTAGGTTGCGCAAGCTGTAGCGGCTGATCTTGGCGCGACCGAGACCAACGTCGGCGCTCACGCACAGGGCCCGCTCTTGAAGCCAGTGGCCAACGGGCTCTACGCCGATAATGGGCGCTTTCCAGAATGACCGGAGCCGCACGGCAACCGCTGACCAAACCCTACTAACCCTGGCCAGCAGAGCAATCACCTTTACGATTCGACCAGGATTACCAAGGACTCTGGCACCACTCCATCGAAGGCCATCGCATCCGCGGCTTCCCTGCTCTGCATAGCTTTCATCATGGCGTCCATGTCCGGAACGTCCATAAGAACGGCCACCCGAGACGGATTTTGTGGATCTACAAATGTTCGTATGTTGGTCACGCCGAGCGGACCAAAAAGCTCTTTGCGCTTTGGCGAGTCGAGCCAGTGCTTCGTTCCCTTTGAGATGTTATGGTGGCCAATGACTGTCGGCATTGCATCCTCCCTATCGTAACGGCGAGGGCCGGCATCAACCAAACGTGCCAAGATCCATCGCCGTCGAACCACGGAGCGCCGTTTTGGTTGGACTGTCAATTATTTCCGTTAAGGGCGCGGAAGCCCGATTCGGAGAGGGCGTTTCTTGCGGACGGTTCGACCTCAATGAACCAGGATCGCGGTCACGCGGCTGTGGCTAATGACATGGGACATGCGCAAACAGCCGGACAACAACTGCAAGGGCCTGCGTGGCAGATATCGGGATCCGGCGCGGGGGTCGGAAAGGGCAGTGGGCGTAGGGCTGCCATTCATGATCCGGCGGGCCAAGGTCGTCTTCGGGTCGATTCCAGCCGCTAACCTTGAAATGCGTTGCGTCGACTTCTGGGCGCAAATCGGACATAACTTCCGCGCAAAGCAGGTCCCAGCCAGCATTTAATGCGACCATTGCGACGAAGTAGAACCACGATCTGCGAGCGCCGCAAAGGAAGGGCGACCAAATAGCTGAAAAAGCTGCAGAATTTTCTCGGGTACTTAGTCCGCAAGAAAGTAGCGCTACAGGCCAAGATTGCGCCTCCCTGGAGACCTTGGATTCTCACATGATTTCAATGGCTTAACAAGATAGCCTTGAAATTCCCTCTGTTTTTCCGTCGCGAGCGACCGCGGATGCCACCTTTGTGCCCTGGCTTTGGGCCTCAGTCAACAGGAGGGGTATACCGGCAATAATTTCCGCTTTCGGGGCGAAGTTATTGTCTGGCCATCACCTTGTTAACGACCGCTCATTCCCGTCATAGCTCCTGCCGCGTGCCAGAAGTGGTCGTCTCCGTGAATCGGCGAGGCGGCAAGTTTGCGCCAAAGCAACCTTGAATCGAAGCTGATCCAAATTCTCCTCCTTAGATTGAACGCGCTTCCACCTCACGGTTCCACATTGGATGGCGCCTCAGCCAGGTGCCGAAACGCGGCGGGTTCTCAAAAATCATTGTGTGGAAAAGCATCAGCCATCCTGGGATGCTTCGGCGACGCAGCCCATAGTTTACCGATGATCCAATGCCCTTTCTGCACCGCCGAACTGAGCCGCATCGCCTTTATGGACGATCAAGTCGTCGCCATGTGGGACGCCTTCCCGGTGTCGCCGGGACATTGCCTCATCGTTCCACGACGGCATGCGGCGACATGGGACGATCTTTCAGCGGACGAGAAGCAGGCTATCTGGCAGAACATCGACAGGGCAAAGATCGAGATCGAACGAAAGCATAAGTCGGATGGGTACAACGTCGGTTTCAATCTGGCTGAGGCTGCAGGACAAACGGTCTCCCATTTTCACCTGCACGTCATTCCGCGCTACCTAGGTGACGTCGACGATCCGAGAGGCGGCATCAGGCATGTTATCCCGCACAAGGCCAACTACCTAGCCCAGGAGGTGAGCAGCACCGAAGCGTTAAAGCGCTTGGTCACTGGTGGAAGCGACCACCTTCTGCCCCATCTCATCATGCACATGGACGAGGCGAACGCCTGCGACATCGCAGTAGCATTTTTGCTTGATAGCGGCGCCAGACTGATCGTCGAACATCTGAAAGATTTTCTGGCCCGCGGTGGACGAGCCCGAATTCTCGTCGGCGACTACATGGACGTGACGGAGCCGATGGCACTGCGGCGTCTGGCCGATCTCGACGGCGATCTGACGTTCCGGGTCTTCGAGGCTGCGGCGCAGGGATTTCACCTCAAGACCTATATCTTTTTATCGGGCAAGGAGGGCGTGGCATTCGTCGGCAGTTCCAACCTGTCAGAGGCGGCGCTGACCACATCCATCGAGTGGAACTACAAGGTCATTTCCAGCCACGACCGATCGGCCTTCCCCCAGATCACCAATGGCTTCGAAGACCTGTTCAATTCCTATAGCGCCGTCTCCGTCACGCCGGAGTGGATCGACCGCTATGAAAGCCGGAGGAATCCGCTAGGCTTCAAGGATGCTGGCTTAGCATACGAGCCGCCGCTGCCCCCTCCCGAACCCCACGCCCTCCAACGGCAGGCTCTCGCAGCGCTCGAGCACACACGGCAGGACGGATTTACTGCGGGCCTTGTTGTGCTCGCTACCGGTCTTGGCAAGACTTGGCTGGCGGCCTTCGACAGCGATCGCCTCGAATATCGTCGCATCCTCTTCGTCGCCCACCGCGAGGAAATACTCAATCAGGCGATCGAGACATTTCGACGCGTGCGACCGACAGCTCGGATCGGAAGGTTGTCGGGCGATTACAAGGACACGGATGCCGATCTCCTTTTCGCCTCCGTTCAAACTCTCGGCAAGGTGAACCAGATCAAGCAATTTCGACCGGACACCTTCGATTATATCGTCATCGATGAATTCCATCACGCAGCAGCGACCACCTACCGACGCATCATCGCTTACTTCGAACCAAAGTTCCTCCTCGGTCTGACGGCGACGCCCGAGCGGAGCGATGGAGCTGATCTCCTCGGTCTGTGCCAAGAGAACCTCGTCTTCCAGGCCGGTGTCCATCTGGGGATAGAAGCCGGGCATCTCTGCCCCTTTCATTACTTCGGCATCCCGGACAATGTAGATTATCGAAACATCCCCTGGCGCAGCGCGCAGTTCGACATGACAGAACTCACCGCTGCTGTCGCCACAGAAGCACGAGCCCAGAACGCGCTCGAACAGTACCGACTGCGCGGCGGGACGAAGTGCATCGGCTTCTGCTGCTCCCAGACACATGCCGATTTCATGGCCGACTTCTTCAACCGCCACGGCGTGCCGGCCGTCGCCGTCCATTCCGGCATCAACTCCGCACCTCGGGCTACGTCGCTGCAGAGACTGGAAGCGGGCGAACTCGAGGTAGTGTTTGCCGTTGACATGTTCAACGAAGGTGTCGATGTCCCAAGTATCGATACCGTGTTGATGTTGCGGCCAACGGAATCGACTATAATCTGGCTGCAACAGCTCGGCCGCGGTTTGCGAAAATCCGCAAACAAGAAGCGTCTCGTTGTCATCGACTATATCGGCAACCATCGTATCTTCCTCACGAAGTTGCGTGCGATCGCCTCGATTGCGAATGTCGATGCGTCTTCTGGTGGCCATATCCGCGAGCTCCTGGAACGGCTGCAAGGCGATCAGATCAATCTGCCCACCGGTTGTGAAGTGACCTACGACCTCGAGGCGCTCGACATACTGCGCATGCTGGTGAAACCAGCCAGCACCGAGAATGCACTGGAAGACTTTTACCGCGACTTCCTGGAGCGGCATGGCGTCCGCCCAACGGCGTCAGAGGTTTTCCACTCAGGTAACAATCCAAGAAGCAGCAGCGAACGTTCCTGGATTGGTTTCGTGGAACGCATGCGTGGGTTGGACGATCTGGAACGATGGACCTGGCTGGAGCATCGGGATTTCTTTCAGGAGATGGAGAAGACCGAACTAACCCGAAGCTACAAGCTCGTGACGCTTCTCGCACTGTTCGATGAGGAGACCGTGCGGGACCGCTGTACCGTCGATGAGCTCGTCGAGCGCGTCGCGCAGGTGGCCTCTCGAGTCCACAAGCTTCAGCAGGATTTCTCTGTCGATCTCGCGGATCGGAAAGCGCTTAAATCGCTCCTGCTAAGGTTTCCGATCGATGTCCTGACGAAGCTGCGGGATAGCGACGGCGCTCCCTATTTTATTTTGGGAGAAGATCAATTCCGCTTAGTAAGAGCGACACGGGACAGAGAGACGTTCAGCCAACTTTTGCGGGAAATCCTCGATTGGCGTCTCGCGCAATATCTAAGCAGGAGCGGTGGCCCCAACGAACGGGCGGATGCCGTTTGCCGCGTCGCCCGAAACACGAGCGGCCAACCTATCCTATTCCTCCCGAATACGTCGGGGGCGGGACCGCTGCCGGAGGGTCCCTTGGACGTTATTGTAGACGATCAGCCGATGGAGGCAACAGTTGCCAAGATCGCGATTAACGTTGTGCGAAGAGCCGGCGATCCGTCCAACCAGTTGCCCACCATCCTTCGCGGGTGGTTCGGCGACGATGCCGGACTGCCAGGCAAAGGCGATCGTGTCCGATTCCGGTTCCAAAGCGATGTCTGGCGCATGGGGCCGATGGGCGCACAGAGCCAGGCACAGGCCAGCCTTCGGCTTTGGGAACGCTATTTGCGCGAGGCTATCCCCCCGGTCTTTGGCCTAACCTTCGATCAGGCGACGTGGAACGCTGGTTTCGTGCCGAAACCGCCTCACATCTTTCTGCTCGTCACCTTGGAGAAGGAGGGGATGATGGACGAGCACCGCTATACTGATCACTTCACCTCAGCCACGGAATTCTCCTGGCAAAGCCAGAACAGGACCAAGCAACAATCGAAGCATGGCGAGATGATCCGCGACCATCAAGCACTGGGTCTTCACATCCACTTGCTCGTCCGCAAGACGAAGAAGATCGGGCCCAAGCCGGCACCGTTTATCTATTGTGGCGAAGTGGATTTCGAAACCTGGACAGGCGAGATGCCGATTACCGTGACATGGCGACTGCGGGAGGCGGTCCCACTGACGCTTCTGTCACAGCTGAAGAGCTGAACAGAACGCTGATGGGTCGATTAGGCGGCGGGCTGTGTGCGCAAATGCGGAAATGATTTCCGTCTTTTAGGTCAACTTGCCGAGACGCCGCGGCAGCTGAGCGCCTTCATGGCGGCCGTAGAGACCAACTTGGACGCGGCCCGAAAGCAGACGTCGCTAGCGACAGGGCTGGACGGCTGGAGTGCTGCAAATCTTCTAAGCTCTTCTCAACACCGCAAACGGGCCAACTTGAGACCTGACTGAGATGATCTCCTGTGCGCTGACGGACTCTCTTACGCGAACCGGATCGCCGTTCTCGCGCGCGCCTTTGCCGCTACTTCCTCGCGATCGCGAGGAGGTTGAGAGGTCTCCAGCGAATCGAGCAGCTCGCGGGACATGCCGCGATCGAACTGACGCGCTCGAATGCGGCCTCATTGCGCGCCATCACATCGTTTCTGGCAGCGGAGGTTCGATCCGCTGCCAGAGATGTTTCAACCAGTGGTCTGCTTATTTTGCCGGGGGCTTGTAGGAAGATGCGATTGTGCCCGCCTTCTCTTGCGCAGCCTTGAATTCCGCGCCCGTGTAGGCTCGCACGGTTTTGACATTCGATACGGCTCCCGATGCGCTGACGACGAGAAGTGCGGGGATCAGGTCAGCACCATCGTCGAATTCCGTGATTGCCATCCAGTCGGTTTCGCCGGTCGTGAGGTAGAAAGAATGCAGTTTCCCGCCCGCTGCTTCCATGACGCCACGGGCCGCCTTTTCTCGGTTCGATGGATTGTCAATCATTCCCTTCGCTGACGTGGCTGTATAGCACCCTGTTGTTACGAAAAGTGGCATAGGACATCCTCCCTCGATAATTGGGCAGATCGGGTGATCTGCCCAATACTTATTATCTCAAAAAACTTGGCGTTAGACGAGCGTCGGACCGCAGAGCGCTAGATTGGTCGATGGTGCTGATTTTGTCTTTCCCGAAAAGTTCTCTATCGAGCCTCGCGTCGTCGCTCGTGCGGTCATCAGCTCCTTGAGAGCTCTGCGTGAAAGCGATGCCGGACGCCATGTGGAGAAAAGCCTGGATCGGCGTCTTGCCGATCTCTTTACCCGTCAGCTCGGGCACGTAGGTTTGCACCGTGTCATCTACAGAGTGGATCGCACCTTCCGAGATCGCAATTCCAATCAGCATGGCAGTTATGGTTTTTGCCATCGATTGCGAAAGAAATCGGTCGTGATTGGTGGGGCCATATTGGTAGTGTTCGTACAATATGGTCTGGTCGTGCGCTATCAGTAACCCCGTCGTTGGATTGCGGGCCAGATACTCCGCCAGAGTGGCAGTGCTTGAAGCGAAAGTATAAGTGTCGCCGAAAGTATCGTGTCGTCGAGTTTAAGCGGCTGGACGAGGACTTCTTCGGCGAGGAGTGAGGCTGTTCCGTCAGGGAAGCGGAAATTTTTTCCGCTTCCTCATCCTTTGAACAGGCACGACGGGGATGGCAAGTGGTCGATTGTCGATGCACAGACGCACAAGGTCGCTGTCATTGCTGAAACTCTCCCGCTCAAACGCCTTGATGAAGCCACCGCTATGGAGATCGTTGACGCCCTGAGAAAGAGGCATTCGGCTTCTGAACAGCCCGGCGCAGAGGGCGCAAAGGAATGACCTAACCAGTTTTAGGTAGTTTGCTGTCTTTTGCTGGTCTGTCATTCTCCTGGTGCGTGTCGGGGAGGAGCAGAGTCCCTGTCGCGCGGTGCGAAAAGGGCTCGCGTTGATCCGATGCGCGCGGGCCCGCATCCACTCACAGGGCAGCTGCGCCCATCAACGACTTCGAGATTCATCTTAGAACGTAAGGCCGGGGCTATTTCACAAGTTACCCCCGGCCAAGGAGCCTGGCCGCCTCCGCTAGCGCCAGTCGCAGCGATCAAGATCGGATCAGCAGGTAGCGGGCATAGTTGCTAGCTCGGTATCAACTGGAAGGAGATGACATGACCCGCATCAAACTTCGCGACGCTATCACTGTGTCCGCGGTCCTCATCTCGATCTCTGGCGTTGGCCATGCGACGATGCTCGATGACATCAAGGCAAAAGGTTATGTCAAATGCGGCATCAACTCCGGGTTCATCGGCTTTTCTGCGCCCGATGCCTCCGGAAACTGGGCAGGGTTTGACGTCGACTTCTGCAAGGCAGTCGCATCTGCCATCTTCGGCGCACCCAACAAGGTCAGATACCAGCCGCTGACCGCTATCGACCGATTTCCTGCGCTCCAGTCCGACGAAGTCGATCTTCTGTCGAGAAACACGACCTGGACAGCCAGTCGGGACTCCAGTCTAGGCTTCAATTTCCGCGCGATCACCTACTACGACGGTCAGGGTTTCATGGTTCACAAGTCCCTGAACGTGAAGTCTGCCTTCGAGCTTTCAGGCACAGAGGTCTGCGTCCAGGCGGGCACGACCACCGAGCTCAACCTCGCCGATTTCTTCAAGTCCAACAAGCTGGACTACCGACCTATCGTGTTCGAGAAGGAGGAAGCCTTTTTACGGCCTATGAGGCGGGTCGTTGCGACGTGTACACAACAGACCTGTCCGGCTTGTACATCTGGCTTCTGAACTTCAGGAACCCCGGTGAGCACGTAGTTCTTCCGGAAATTATCTCCAAGGAGCCGCTCGGCCCCGCCGTCCGCCAAGGTGACGACCAGTGGTTCGACATCGTTTCCTGGACGGCTTACGCGCTGATCAACGCTGAGGAATTCGGCATTACCCAGGCGAACGTCGACGATATGAAGAACTCGCCGAACCCGGACATCAAGCGATTCCTCGGCTCTGAAGCCGGCACCAGGATCGGCACCGATCTCGGCCTGACCAACGACTGGGCCTACTACGTGATTAAAGGCGTCGGTAACTATGGCGAAGTCTTCGAGCGCAATCTCGGCCAAGGCAGCCCGCTCAAGATCAAGCGAGGTCTCAATGCCTTGTGGAACAAGGGCGGCATCCAGTACGCTCCGCCCATCCGCTAGCCGAAATAGGGCTCCAGCGTACCGAACCAGTCGATGAGCCCTAAAGGTCGAGAATAAAACTCGGTCACCGTATGCGGCAGCCCCGATGTCCGACTGGCATCCGATTTCCAGTCATCAAGGGCGATGCTTCGGCGGTGTGGATGTGCTATGTAGTTGATAGTTAAGTCAGTGACTCGGGGTGGCGATGGAACAGAAGCTTTCCGTCATCATGGCGTCTGATGTAGTCGGCTACAGCCGCCTGATGGGCATCGACGAGAGAGGCACCCTTTCGGCTCTCAAGCGGCACCGACATGAACTCCTCGATGTCAAGATCGCTCTGCATCATGGCCGCACCATTAAGCTCGTCGGCGACGGAATGCTGACCGAGTTCCGGACCGCAGAAGAGGCGGTTCTCTGCGCCGTCGGAATCCAGCGAGAAATGCGGACGAGGAATTCGGATGTTTCGCCCGATCGACGAATAGAATTTCGGATCGGAATCAATATCGGAGACATCCTTTTTGAAGACGACGACGTCTATGGCGACGGCGTGAACGTTGCAGCTCGTATCGAGAACATCGCAAGGCCCGGAGGTATCGCGGTGTCCGCATCGGTGCGGGACACATTGGGAAACCGTCTGGGCATTGGCTTTGAGGATGCAGGTGAGCAAACGTTGAAAAACATTGAACGTCCGCTCCGCATCTTCAACGTCATTGTCGGTGATCGCGAAACACCGGAATCCGAAAGTTCCCCCGCCTCTGCCGCAGTGCCAGCGATGACCATACAAGCTGATCCAGTTTTCAAGCCGAACAGAACGATCCTTTATGTTTCACGGTTTTCAAATCTGAGCGGCGATCCAGATCAGGAATATTTTGCGTCCGGTTTAACGGAGGACGTCGTGGCCGCTTTATCGCGCTTCTCGAGGCTGAACGTGATCGTTCAACCGCCCCGTTTAGAACCCCGGCATGACGGTCCGACTAACTTTTACACCCTCAAGGGCAGTGTGAGGCGGCTCGGCAATCGTGTCAGGGTTAATGCCAGCCTGACCAATATTCTACGCGAACACGTCTGGGCAGAAAAATACGACTTCGACCTTGTCGACGTGTTTTATATCCAAGACGAGCTGGCTCAATCGATCCCCGCCGCACTGAACGTCAAGATTGAAGAGGCTGAACGTCAACGCGTTCTGGCCAAACCGGCAACGGCACTAAAGGCGTATGACTTTTATCTGCGAGGGAAGCATCTTCAACAAAGCTTCAATCCCGAGGACGTCGGACTTGCGAAGGAGATGTTCGTCGCCGCGATCGATGATGATCCGAGCTACCCGCGTCCATATTTGGGGCTTGCCTGGATCGAGCTACGGAAGCTGAAATGGAATCAAAGGGCCGACATTGATACCGCGCTGGCTACTGCGTCTGCATGGGCGAGCAAGGCCCTGCAACTCAATCCCAACGAAGCCGATGTTCACTGGGCGCTTGGCGTCATCCACCTGTGGAGGGGGGAGGCTGAACGGGCTATAGGCTGCTACGAACGGGCTCGCGAGTTGGCACCTTATAACTGTGATCTCCTCGCAGAGTACTGTGATGCCTTGGGTTATCTCGGGCGCCTTGAAGACGCGATCAGGATCGGAGAGCTGGCCGTCCGGCTTAATCCAAGCCGGCCCGATTGGTACCTCTGGGACATTGCCGCCAGCAAGTATCTTTCCGGAGACTATCTTGGTGCGTTGTCTCTTTTGGAAAAAATGACGGAGCCAGGACCTGCTTACCGATTGCTAGCGGCGACATATGCTCAACTGGGACGACTGGAGGACGCACGCCGCGCAGCGAGCGAACTGCTGAAAATTAATCCAGATTTCTCGATTGAGCGATACACCTCCCGCGCGCCCTATCGTGACAAGGCACTCCTCGCCAAATATGTCGAAGGATTGCGACTAGCAGGCTTGCCGGAGTAGATCGGTGGTCAACTCCACCATTATCGCAAAGGACGTGATGAAGCTGTCGTATGGGCGGATCGAGGACTGCTGCCCGATAACCGCGATTCAGGAAGCAAAAAATCCCCTTCAGGTGCGCTTATGGAGCTATTGCGCCATCTTCTTTGATCACTTCGGCGAACACAATAGCCATGACGAGCGCGACAAAGATCATTCCCCACATCTCACGCCTCGACGACGCCAATAGCGTAGCCGACGTTAAATTCGCTCTTCGATGACATAAACTCTGCTCCGGTCATGGCGAAGGCCATTGAAGGTAGCGACTTGGTGCATCAATCGGAAGGTTGACGGCGGCTTAGAACTATCTGCGAACCTGGTTCAGGAGCGGATGGGACACAGCAATATTGCTCAGACCCTCGACGCTTACTCTCACTTGTTCCCATCGCAAGACGATTCGGAAGCTTGGCAGAGGCTGAAAAAGCCCTGTCAGGTGCGGTCAATTTGATGCGCGACACAAAGCTGAAAAATGCAACATGAAACTCGATGGGGCAACAACCATGTCCCATTTTCTATATGTTTTTCAAATGGTTGATTGGCTGGGGAACCTGGATTCGAACCAAGATCGACGGAGTCAGAGTCCGCTGTTCTACCATTGAACTATTCCCCAGCAGGGCGCGGCCGGCAAAGCGGCTCCGCTGGTGTGCGGCGCTTATAAACAAAAGCCGGAGGAATGCAAATACTGTTTGGAAAAATTTCTGCACCCTAATCGGTGAGGTCAAGCAGGTCTCGATTTTTGAATCCAAAAAGAATTTGGCGATTTTGCATCGCGCTGGTATTCTCGCGGCAACGCAAAAATCTAATGAGCGCCTGCTGCATACCGTCATGGACTTGCGCGGCGCGTGGAAAACGAACGTGGAAGACCCCGAAGGCGGCGCAAAGCCGCAAGTTGACGGGGCGTCAGCGGCGGTGCGCAGGGACGGCAAGAAATCCCGGCGCCGGAAGGGCAAACGGGGCGGTCAGTCCCGCAACGCGCCCCATGCCGCTTCGCAGGCCTCCTCCGAGACATCCGGAGAGGCAGCGCGCCCGATGGAAGCTGCAGCCGGGAACCCGGCCCGCAAGCGCAAACGACGCCGCCGCGGTAACGGCGGCCAGCGGCATGACGGTGCATCCCCAGCGATCCAGCAGCATGAAAAGCCGGCTTCGGCCGCGCCGGCGGAAGGCGACACTTCATCCAGCCGCCGCAACCGGCGCAAGCATCGCGGAAAGCGCGGCCTGCAGGGCCGCCCGCTGGCGCCTGGCAAGCCGGTCGGCCAGCCGGGGATCACCGCCCAGCCTGCCGCCATTGCCAGGGATCCCGCCATTGCGAGAGCCCCAACGATAGCCAAGGCCAATGGGCATTCCGAGCCTCGAATCGATGGCTTCAATCGCGGCGGCCGGCCGCCTGAACGCGAGCGCCGCGATCACGCTGCCGAGCATCCCTGGCCGGACGAACTTTATGCCGCGCTCGACCTCGGCACGAACAACTGCCGCCTGCTGATTGCCCAGCCCACCCGGCCGGGTCAGTTCCGCGTCGTCGACGCCTTTTCGCGCATCGTGCGCCTCGGCGAGGGGCTTGCCGCGAGCGGCCGCCTTTCCAACGAGGCGATGGACCGCGCCGTCGATGCGCTGCGCGTCTGCGCCGGAAAGCTGAAGAGCCGCGAGATCCGCCGCATGCGACTGATCGCCACCGAAGCCTGCCGTCAGGCCGCAAACGGCGCCATTTTCCTCGATCGCGTCGTCGCCGAAACCGGCCTCGAACTCGAGATCATCGACCGCGAAACGGAAGCCCGCCTTGCGGTATCCGGCTGCTCGTCACTGGTCGGCCGCGAAACGCGTTCCGTCGTGCTTTTCGATATCGGCGGCGGCTCCTCGGAGATCGCGGTCATCCGCATCGGCGAGAATCGGTTCAGCCGCCTTGCCAATCACATCACTCACTGGACTTCGCTGCCGGTCGGCGTCGTCACGCTTTCCGAGCGCCACGGCGGGCAGCATGTGACGCCGGAGAGCTTCGAGAGCATGGTATCGGAGGTGGGGGGCATGCTTGCGCGGTTCGACTGCCCGGAAATCGAGGTCGCACATTCCGGCGATTTCCACCTGATCGGCACGTCCGGCACGGTGACGACGCTGGCGGGCGTCCACCTCGACCTGCCGCGCTACGACCGCCGCAAGGTGGATGGCATCTGGCTTTCGGATGACGAGGTTTCAGCCATGCAGGCGAAGCTTCTCTCGTGGGATTTCGAGAGCCGTGCCGCCAATCCCTGCATCGGGCCGGACCGCGCTGACCTGGTGCTCGCTGGCTGTGCCATTCTGGAGGCGATTCGCCGCCGCTGGCCGAGCCCGCGCATGCGCGTCGCCGACCGCGGCTTGAGAGAAGGCCTCTTGACCGACATGATGGCGGACGACGGCGTCTGGCGGCGCCATCGAAACCGCCGCGGCCAGCGCGCAAGGTAGGGACAGAATGACCAAGGCACCGATCGCGGGCAACCGCACCGGCCGCAAGCTCGGCCAGCGCGTCAAGAAGAAGAAGCTCAAGGCCTCCTCGCGGCAATGGCTGCAGCGCCATATCAACGATCCCTACGTGCAGCGCGCGCAGCTTGAGGGCTACCGGGCACGGGCTGCCTTCAAGCTTCTGGAGATCGACGAGAAGCACAATATCCTCAAAGGCGCGCGCCGCATCATTGACCTTGGCGCCGCACCGGGCAGCTGGTCGCAGATCGCCGCCAAGGTGACGGGCTCGACCGACGAGGATGTCCGCGTCGCGGCCATCGACTTTCTGGAAATGGCGCCGCTTCCCGGTGTGAAGATCCTGCAGCTCGACTTTCTCGATCCGGACGCGCCGACGAAGCTCATGGAAGCGGTCGGCGGTACGCCGGATCTGGTGATGTCCGACATGGCGGCCCCCACGACCGGCCACCACCGCACGGACCATCTGCGGACGATGCATCTCTGCGAAGTTGCCGCGCATTTTGCCGTCGACGTTCTGGGCGAAGGCGGACATTTCCTCGCCAAGACCTTTCAGGGCGGCACGGAGCGCGAATTGCTCAACATGCTGAAGCAGCATTTCCGCCAGGTGGTGCACGTCAAACCGGCTTCCTCGCGTGCCGAATCGGTCGAGATGTTCCTGCTGGCGAAGGGCTTCAAAGGCCGTAGGCCGGTCACGAATGCTGCGGACGCTTGATCTTTGGCTTCGTCTGTGGCGATGATGGCGGCTTGCAGGATTGGAATGCCACGATCTGATGCTACTCTACGTCACTCTCGGAACCAATGACATCGAGCGCGCCCGGCGCTTCTATGACGCCGTTCTGCCGGTGCTCGGTTACAAGCTTCAGCGTCTCTCTGACGAGGAGATCGGCTACTCCGCCGATGGCGACACCCGCTCGCGCCTCTGGATTGTCACGCCGTTCAACCGCCGCCGTGCCGCCGCCGGCAACGGTTCTATGATCGCGCTCGGCGCCGAAACGCGCGCTGATGTCGATGCGTTTTACGCGGCGGCACTCGCGGCGGGCGGTACTGATGACGGCAAGCCCGGCTTGCGCTCCTATCATGCGAATTTCTACGCCGCCTATATCCGCGATCCCGACGGCAACAAGCTTGCCGCCGTCTGCGAAAAGCCCGAATAGCAGGGCTTATTTCACCGCTGGTTGCTCGGTCTCGATTGCCGGGCCGATGCGCTTGGCGCGATGGCCCGAAACCAGCGCCCCTGCATACCTGTCCATGCGGATGAAGGGAATCGTCGCCACGACTGTCAGTCCGGCGATGACGTAGAAGGCCAGATGGAAGTCGGCGACCTGCAGTGCCTCGCCGCTGAAATAGATGGATGTCTCGAGGATCGCCGCCGCCACGGCAACGCCGAGCGCGAGGCTGATCTGCTGCATCACGGAGCTCATCGATGTGGCCTGGCTTGCTTCTCGATCCTCAATGTCCGCAAAGGCCAGCGCGTTCACGCCGGTGAACATGAACGATCGCGAGAAGCCACCGATGAGCAACACCGTGATGATGACGAGATGTGGCGTTGCGGGTGTGAAGAAGCCTGTCGTGATTGTGACGATCGTCGTGACCGCGGCTGCCGAAAGAAGCGTCGTGCGGAAGCCGGTGGCGGCGAAAACGCGCCGCGCCATGAATTTGGTCGTGATCGCGCCGATTGCACCGGAAAAGGTAATGAGGCCGGACTGGAACGGTGTCAGGCCAAAGCCGAGCTGCAGCATCAGCGGCGTCAGGAAGGGCATGGCGCCGACGCAGATGCGGAACAGGTTGCCGCCCGTCGTCGCAGTGCGGAAGGTCGGGTTGCGGAAGAGGTTCAGGTTCAGGATCGGGGCTGGGTGGCGCTTGGCGTGACGCACATAAAGATAGCCGCAAAGGAAGCCGGTCAAAGTGGATGTGACACCGATGGCCGGCGGCAGCGCCGGAAGGCTTACGACCGAGAGGCCGAAAACGACACCCGCGGCGGAAAGCGAGGTCAGAATGAAACCGGTGAAGTCCAGTTTCGGCGGCATCGTTGCTTCAACCTCCGGCAGAAAGATTGTCGCAAGCCAGACGCCGATGATGCCGACCGGCACATTGATCAGGAAGATCCAGTGCCAGCTGAAATAAGTGGTGATGAAGCCGCCGAGCGGCGGACCGGCCAGCGGACCGACAAGGGCGGGAATCGTCAGCAACGCCATGGCGGAAACCAGTTCGCTCCGCTGGGTGGTGCGCAGGAGAACGAGCCGGCCGACCGGCGTCATCATCGCGCCGCCCATGCCTTGCAGGAAGCGGGCGAAGACGAACTCGACCAGATTGGAAGATGCTGCACAAAAAATCGAGCCGATGACGAAGACGCAGATCGCAAGCCGGAAGATGCGCTTGGCACCGAACCTGTCCGCCATCCAGCCGCTGACTGGAATGAAAACCGCAAGCGACACCATGTAGGAAGTCAGCGCCAGCTTCAGCGTAATCGGCCCGACATTAAGGTCGCTGGCGATCGCGGGCAGCGCCGTCGAAATGACCGTGGAATCCATCTGCTCCATGAAGAGCGCGACGGCGAGGATCAGCGGAACAATGCGGTTCATAGGCAAAAGCCTTGGGCGACTCTTGGGAGGATGGCTCGGGAGCCCGTGCTGTGTAGTCCCAGTTGCCGCCTCTGCCAATCCCTGAAACTGCGGGAGTTACAGGTTTGCATCACGTGTGCGTGAGACGGCGGTTCCCGGCAACTTTTCCTTTCAAAATCGACTTAGGTTCGAGCCGCCGCAGCAGGGATCCCGGACGGAGATCGAGAGGCCGGCGCGTCGCGACCACCGCCGTTATTGGAGAATGGATATATGGCAGTTTGGTTGGCAAGCGGCCACGCTTTTTGCTGCAGGCATTTTCGGCCGGCTATTTAAGAACGGGCTACCGTTTCGTGCCGAAGACCTACCAGTTCGACATCTGATCCAGGCGCATGGCAGCCATTACGCGCCCGGTGCATGCGCCGGGCATTTTGCTATTCCCTTCCTGTCATAGACGTGTTACGAGCCCTCGCCAACTTCCAAAGCAACCCTTGCACACCGCCGGTGCGGACGATTCGTTCCGGGTGGGTCGCATTTTTCTTAATTGAAGGAAATTGGCCATGGCTCGCATCATAGAAACGGCAACCGGAGCGGACGCGCTCACCTTCGACGACGTGCTCTTGCAGCCCGGTCACTCCGAGGTCATGCCCGGTCAGACGAACATCGCAACGCGCATCGCGACCGATATCGACCTGAACATCCCGATCCTCTCCTCCGCGATGGATACCGTCACCGAAAGCCGATTGGCGATCGCCATGGCGCAGGCCGGCGGTCTCGGCGTCATTCATCGCAATCTGACTCCGATCGAGCAGGCCGAGCAGGTTCGGCAAGTCAAGAAGTTCGAAAGCGGCATGGTCATCAATCCGGTGACGATCGGCCCGGATGCGACGCTTGCCGAAGCGCTGTCTCTGATGAAGACGCACGGAATTTCCGGCATTCCGGTCGTTGAGAAGTCGGGCCGCCTCGTGGGCATCCTGACCAACCGCGACGTCCGCTTTGCCTCCGATCCGGCCCAGAAGGTCCACGAGCTGATGACGCGAGACAACCTCGTCACGGTCAAGGAGAACGTCGATCAGCAGGAGGCCAAGCGCCTGCTGCATTCGCACCGCATCGAAAAGCTGCTGGTCGTCGATCCGGAAGGCCGCTGCGTTGGCCTCATCACCGTCAAGGATATCGAAAAGTCGCAGCTGAACCCGAACGCTTCCAAGGATGCGCAAGGCCGTCTTCGCGCTGCCGCCGCCATCAGCGTCGGCGATGATGGCTTCGAGCGTGCCGAGCGCCTGATCGAAGCCGGCGTCGATCTGCTCGTCGTCGATACTGCGCACGGCCATTCGCAGCGTGTTCTCGATGCCGTCACCCGCGTCAAGAAGCTGTCCAACTCGGTTCGCATCATGGCCGGCAACGTCGCGACCTCGGACGGCACCAAGGCACTGATCGATGCCGGCGCGGATGCCGTCAAGGTCGGCATCGGCCCAGGCTCGATCTGCACGACGCGCATTGTCGCCGGTGTCGGCGTGCCGCAACTCGCCGCCATCATGTCGGCTGTCGAAGCCGCGCGCGCTCAGGATATTCCGGTCATAGCCGACGGCGGCATCAAGTTCTCGGGCGACCTTGCCAAGGCGATGGCTTGCGGCGCTTCTGCCGTCATGATCGGCTCGCTGCTCGCCGGTACCGATGAAAGCCCGGGCGAAGTCTATCTCTATCAGGGCCGCTCCTTCAAAGCCTATCGCGGCATGGGATCGGTCGGCGCCATGGCGCGCGGCTCGGCAGACCGCTACTTCCAGGCGGAAGTCCGCGACACCCTGAAGCTTGTGCCGGAGGGCATCGAAGGCCAGGTTCCTTATAAGGGTCCGGTCTCCGGCGTCCTGCACCAGCTCACGGGCGGCCTGAGGGCAGCGATGGGTTATGTCGGCGGCAAGGATATCAAGGAGTTCCAGGAACGCGCGACCTTCGTGCGCATCTCCGGTGCCGGCCTTCGAGAAAGCCATGCCCATGACGTGACGATTACACGCGAGAGCCCGAACTATCCGGGCGTAGGCGCCTGATCGTGACTGCGGGCAGCCGGATACCCTCCTGGATGATCGGGCTGCTTGCCATTCTGTGCCTCGCAGCGTTGGCATGGACGACCTTCGGCTTCGTCCTGCCATTCCGGCATGAGACCGGCAAAACGGTGCTCGACACCTATTTCACCGGCTATGATCAGCCTACGGTTACCGCCATGCAGAATGTGCTGAGCGAAAACGATGTCGCGCGTGCGCTGCTGCGGAGCATGTATCTTGGCCCGGAGCTCGTCCTGCCGGCGCTGATGACGATGCTTCTCTTCACGATTGTTCTGAAGCTCCAGCCGGGCGGCAGCTATTTCGGTAAACCGATGCATCCAGCTTTCATCAAGGCGATCTACGCTCTGCCGTTCATCTACTGCTTTGCTGATTATGCCGAGAATCTCTCCAGCCTGATTGCTTTCGGTGACAGCAGCGCCGCAGCATCCGCCGCCGCATTGCTGCCCTGGATGACAAAGCTGAAATTCGCAGCACTCGCCGTCTCGGCAATCGTCATCCTTCGTTTCGTCCTGATCCGTCTGACCCCCGGCGGTGTCGACGGGCGATAGGCTGGAAAGTGCCGGAACTTTCCTCTACTGCTTTGAAAAATATGAGAGAAGCCGCAGAGGAGACACCATGACCGGCTACGAAATGTTCTGGCCCATTATTGCCCATGTCGCGCTGGTCTATGGCCTCTACATGCTGCTCAGCGTCCGCCGCCGCAAGGCGGTGCAAGCCGGCAATGTGAAGCTTTCGGACTATCGCGAAAACCGCAGCGAGCCGCCGGAAAGCCTTTTCGTCAAGAACAGCATCGCCAATCAGTTCGAGCTGCCGGTTCTCTTTTATGTTTGCTGCATCCTGCTTTACATTACCGAGGCCGACAATCTGGGCGCCCTCGTGCTCGCCTGGATCTTCGTGGCATTGCGGTATGCCCACGCTTTCGTGCACGTGACGAGCAACCGCATGCGCTTCCGCGGTCCGCTCTTTGCTGCCGGATACGTCGTGCTTGGTGCCATGTGGGCGTGGCTTGCCGGCTGGATGGCCTTCAGCGGGTAACGCAGTTTTGTTCCTGCGTTATCGTAGCCTGACCTATCTTCTCTCGTCGGGGGGCTTTGGCTCGGCGAGGAAAAGAGGAGGTTCACATGGACAAGCCGGAAATCACGCAGGCGATGATCAACGCTTATGACGAATACACGCATCTGACGCTCGACCGCCGCAGTTTCATGGACAAGCTGACGAAGCTTGCAGGATCGGCGGGCGCTGCCGCCGTGATCGCGCCGATGCTTGCGGCAAACAAGGCGAGCGCGGGAATGGTCCCGGCCAACGACGAGCGGCTGAAGGCGCAGGATGTCACTTATCCCGGCGGCAGCGGCGAGATGAAGGGCTATCTGGTCGAACCGAAGGAGGCATCTGGAAAGCTCGGCAGCGTTATCGTCATTCACGAAAATCGCGGCCTCAACCCGCATATCCGCGACGTCGCCCGCCGCATGGCGCTGGAAGGCTTCGTGGCGCTGGCGCCGGATTTCCTCTCGCCGCTGGGCGGTACGCCGGAGAACGAGGAGCAGGCGCGGGAAATTTTCGGCAAGCTTGAGGCTGCCGCAACTGTCGCGAATGCCGAAGCAAGCCTCAAATACCTGAAGACGCTTCCTTCCGCCAATGGCAATGTCGGCGCCATCGGCTTTTGCTGGGGTGGCGGGGTCGTCAACAATTTCGCGACAAAGTCGCCGGAGCTGAAGGCAGGCGTCGCCTATTACGGTGCGCAGCCGAAGGCTGGCGTGCCGAACATTAAGGCGGCGCTGATGCTGCACTATGCCGGTCTCGACGACCGCATCAATGCCGGCATCGACGCCTACAAGAAGGAACTGGAAGCAAACGGCAAGAGCTTCCAGATCTTCGTTTACGACGGCGTCAACCATGCCTTCAACAACGATACGTCCTCGGCGCGCTACGACAAGAAGGCGGCCGATCTTGCCTGGAGCCGCACCGTCGAGTTCTTGAAGAAGAGCCTGGCCTGATCAGGGTGCAACCGCCCGTTCGTCCTGCTTTTGAAAAACGGCACGGCTAAAGGCTCGATACGATCCGTGCCCAGCCGGCGGCTGCCGAATAACTGATCCACAGCTTTTGAGCGACCAAATCGGGGTTTATCACCCCGATTTTCATATGCTTCTGGCGTCTGTTAAAATGCGAGCTTTTCGATTTACGGCGCATGAATACCTGCGTGCCATATCGCTCAGATGCGCCGGTTTGAGCCATCTTCCGCCGCTCAACGATAATTCATGGGAACGATATGAGCGCGCAGGGTATGGATCGCATCGGCCTTCGCCGGAAGCCGAAGCAGGAACGCAGCATCCAGAGACTCGATCTGATCCTCGCCGCTGCCGCAGAGCTGATCGCGCAAAAGGGCGTCAGCGCCATGCGCATGACGGAGCTCGCCGCTGCCGCTAAGGTTCCCATCGGCTCGGTCTACCAATATTTCCCTGAAAAGGCGGCGATCGTCAAAGCGCTCTTCGACCGGCATGCGGCCGCAGTCCAGGCGAAAACGGCCGTCATGTTCTCCAACGTCCAGTCCCTCGATGAAGCACTGGATCTGATCTCGGTGATGATCGACTGGTACTATAACGAATACCGCAACGACGCCACCTATCTCGGCGTCTGGATGGGAACGGAGACCGACCAGGATCTCTTGCAGCTCAACATCCAGCACAGCAATCGCGTGGCCGAAATTTTCCTTGAGGCGATAAAGCGCATCGCCCCGGAAATGCCGGAAGTCGATATGCAAGCGCGCACTTACCTTTTCAGCCATCTGATCGGCGCGTCGATCCGCCTTGCGGTCAAGAGCGAAGAAAAGCTGGCAAAAAGGATGCTGGACGAATGGAAGCACGTCATCCGCGCTTCGCTTTTCGCCGAGGCGGCCTGAAGTCTACCAGCTCGGCACCATGTTGGCGGCCTTCAAGCGCGGATACTGCCGCGCATAGGCCGTCTTCACATCGGGTTCCAGATTGTCGTCGACCACCGCAGGCGTGATGTTGTCGAGGCAGGCGGTGATATGCGCCGTGATCGCATTCATCAGCGAGATTGAAACCCCCGGACGCTTCATGATGCCGATCTGCACCGGTGGCAGTGCGGGGAAGCCGTCAGCCTGGCTCAGAACCTTCATGCCTGTCCGCAATGCCGATTCCGGCATCACCGAAACCGCCATGCCGGCAAGCACGGCAGCGGCAACCACCGTGCATGACCAGCTTGTGAAGAGGATCTGATGCTCGCGGCCCACGGCATCGAGCGCCGAACAGGCAAGTTGCCGCCACTGGCAATCGCGGCGTCCGACAGCAAGCGGCACAGGTGCGTCGTCACGGATCGGGTGGTTGGCGGAGCCGACCCAGCAGAGCGGCTCGGTTCTGACGACGTCGGACATGCGTTCCCGCGGGTTATGCGTCACCAGCGCGATGTCGAGCTCGCCCTTGTGCATGCGTTCTGCCAAATCCACCGAAGGCTCGCACACGATGTAAAGCTCCACATTCGGATGGGTCTTGGCGAAACGGCCGATGATCTCCGGCATGTAGCGGTCGGCGTAGTCGTCCGGCGTGCCGATGCGCAGCATGCCCTCGAGGCGGTTGTCGTCGAAAGCGGCGATTGCCTCGTTGTTGAGGCGGATGATACGGCGGGCGTAATTCAGAAGCTTCTCGCCCTCCACCGTCAGGCGGTTGCCGCGGCCGTCTTTGATGAAGAGCTGCTTGCCGATCCGCTCCTCGAGGCGGCGCATCTGCATCGAGACGGCGGATTGCGTCTTGTAGACGCGATCGGCCGCCTTGGTGAAGCTGCCGGAATCTATGATGGCGATGAAAGTCTGCAACTGGTCAATATCAAGAGGCGCGGACATGGGCTCACCTATAACGATTGCTGATAATAACCATTAGAAACATTCGTTGGACTGATCAATAGGTCTTTGGCATCTTCGGGATGCAAATCAAGCAAAGTGACGGACAGACACCCTGCTGTCCTGCCTAGGTTTCAGCCCTCCTTCCCGCTCGACCTCGCGGGAGGGGTGGGTTGTTGCGCCCGAAAGAAAGGAGAGTTCGATGCGCATGATTGACCAGACAGTAGAACTCGACTGTGCCAAGCAGCCCGCGACGTTTTCCCAGCGTCTCGGCGGAACCCTTATGCCGCTTACGGCTCTCTTTCGCGCATTCCGCAATCGCAGAGCGATCAACGGCCTGAATGACCTCGACGACAATCAATTGCGGGATATCGGCCTGACGCGGGCCGACGTTACCGCCGCCCTGTTGACGTCGACCTTCTTCGAGGATCCGTCGGCACATCTGACGAACTCGGCGCGCCGCCGCTGGCGCCTCGCGATATTCCGTTCCTACGTCGATTAGGAGCGGCCAGTTTTCCCCGCAGGGTGATAGCCAATAGCCCTGCCGCTTGACCCGGTGACCGGCTTTCCCAAGCCGTCTCCGGGTTTTTTTACGTCTTGGAGGCCGGCTGGTCCTTCTTGGGCAGATATGTCTCGAAGATTGCTTCCATGCCTTTCTGATAGCCCCTCTGCACCTCAAGCCCGCTGTCGAACATGGTGTTGAGCATCTTCAGATAATTCTCTGCCTGTTCCTTCGCTTCTTCTTTCGGAGGCTCCGGCGGCTTTTGCGCCGCCGGCTGATTGAGGCTCCCCATCATGTCCTGAA
This sequence comes from Rhizobium mongolense USDA 1844, assembly GCF_000419765.1. GTDB lineage: Bacteria > Pseudomonadota > Alphaproteobacteria > Rhizobiales > Rhizobiaceae > Rhizobium > Rhizobium mongolense. The sequence goes on from NZ_ATTQ01000014.1 coordinate 125,715, forward strand.
AGGCCTTGGCGAAAGGATTGTCGAGGAACGGATTGGCCGGAGCCTTCTTGGATTCTGGCCGCGGCGTGCTGAACATCACCTGCATCGCCTGCGTGAACGGATTGTCGAAGATGCTCATCTCGGGTGCCGTTCTCGGCTTTGGCGCAAAACCGGTGCTTTCCAGCCATTTCTGGATCGTCTCGCCCATCGCGGTATTGACGAAGGGGTTGACGGGCGAGGCCATCTGCCCGGTCGCTTGCTTGAAGAGCCCGCCCATCAGCGTATCGGCCATCACCGGCAGCATCCGCTTGTAGATCTCCTGGCCGATGCCGGTCATCTGCGCAGCTTGTGCGGCGACGGCGCGCGAAACCTCCTTGGAGCCAAAAAGCTGGCCGAGGATATTGTTGCCGTCGGAGATGCCCTCCGGGGTGAAGGCCTTCGTCATGTCCTCGAAATATTTGGCATAGTTGCCGGATGCGACCGCCTGCATCAGGCCCATGAAGTCATAGGGATTGCTCGTGCTGCGCTTCAGCCCGGCGGAAAAGGCGGGCATCAGTGCCGCCATCGCCTTGGTCGCCTGTTCCTGGGCAAGGTTGAACTGCTTAGAGATGGCGTCCATCGCCGCGCCGTTCTGCGCCTGCATCATCATGTCGAAGAGTGGCAACATGACAGTCCTCCCCCGCTTTCTAGTGCTTGTGAATCGCCACTATAAACGGAAATCGGAATGCGCAAACGGCTTTTTGCCGAAGGGTTCAGTACTGATATTCCTCGAAGACCGGCTCGACGGAGTGCTGCCAGCGGCCGTTATAACGCGCCAGCAGGTCCTCGGCGAGCGTGGCTTTTTTCGCCATCACCTCGTCGAGCGGCGATAGGAAGATGCTCTCATCCTGGCCTTCCTTGTTCAGCCGGTTGCGCGACTTCAGACCCGCCTTCGAAATACCCATGATCTCGCGGGCGGTTTCATAAAGGGCGTCGCCGCGGAACTCGGCCTTGAGGCCGGCCATGGGAACGGCATCGCGCAGCGCGCTGACCTCGGCAAGTGTCCAGTTCTTCGTCAGCTGATCGGCCGCATCGAGCGCCGCTTCGTCATATAGAAGGCCCACCCAGAAGGCGGGCAGGGCACAGATGCGGCGCCACGGGCCGCCGTCTGCACCGCGCATCTCGAGGAAACGCTTCAGGCGAACGTCGGGGAAGAGTGTCGAAAGATGGTTCGTCCAGTCGCCCATCGTCGGCTCCCACGCGACGACCTCGCCCTTCAGCGCGCCGTTCATGAACTGGCGGAAAGTGACGTGGGTACAGTCATGATAGTGGCCGTCGCGGACGATGAAGTACATCGGCACGTCGAGCGCCCATTCCATATAGTGCTGGAAGCCGAAGTCGTCGCGGAAGGTGAAATCGAGCAGGCCGGAGCGCCGGTTGTCCGTGTCGCGCCAGATGTCGCCGCGCCAGGAAAGCATGCCATTCGGCTGACCTTCGGTGAAGGGCGAGGACGCGAAAAGCGCGGTTGCCAGCGACTGAAGCTTCATCGACACGCGCATCTTCTTCTGCATGTCGGCTTCGGAGGAGAAGTCGAGGTTCACCTGGATCGTGCAGGTGCGGTACATCATGTCGAGGCCCTTGGTGCCGACCTTCGGCATGTAGCGGGTCATGATGTCGTAGCGGGATTTAGGCATGCGCGGCGTCTCGGCGAGCGTCCATTTCGGGCTGCCGCCGATGCCGAGGAAGCGGATGCCCATCGGCTCGGCGATTTCGCGCAGCGTCGCGAGATGCGAATTGGATTCCCTGCAGGTCTCGTGGATCGTTTCCAGCGGCGCACCGGAAAGCTCGAATTGGCCGCCCGGTTCGATCGAGATCGCGCCCATACCGTGCTGCTCGGCAAGGCCGATGATATTTTCGCCGTCCATGATCGGATCCCAGCCGTTCTTTGCCTGAAGGCCCTTCAGAAGGGCTGAGATGCTGGCTTCGCCGGCATAGGGAACCGGGTTGTTGTCCGCACGGAAGAAGGCGAACTTCTCATGCTCGGTGCCGATGCGGAAGCGCTCCTTCGGCTTGTTCCCCGCAGCAATGTAATTGGTCAGCTCCTGCACCGAAGCAATCGGTGTCTGGTCGGTAGTATCGCGAGCCATTCAACGTAACCTGTATTCTGGGGAACGCCCGTAGCCCGGGCAATTGGAAGGGTGATTAGTGCCGGTCTCACGTATGTTGCAAGTGAAATTCTTTCAACGATACATCAAAAAAATAGCAGGCTGTTTCAACGGAGCCTGATTTGAAGGTTAATTCCAGTCGCCGACCGCCGCCTGGATCACCGCCATGGCCGCAACCGCAGCCGTGTCGGCGCGCAGGATACGCGGCCCGAGCGGGATGGCCGTGACGAAATCGAGGCCGCTCAGCCGCGTGCGCTCCTCCTCGGAAAAGCCGCCCTCCGGCCCGACGAGAAGCGCAAGCTGCTTTTCCTCGATCTTCGAAAGCAGTGGCAGCGGGTTTTGCCCTGCATCGCCCTCGTCGCAAAATATGATCCGCCGCTCTTGCGGCCAGTTGTCGAGCAGATCGAAGAGCTTCACCGGCTCGGCAACTTCCGGGATGGCGAGGATGCCGCATTGCTCTGCCGCCTCGACAGCATTGGCCCTCAGTTTGTCGAGATTTGTGATCTTGCCCTGCACATGTTGCGTCATGACCGGCTGGAGCACGCCGGCGCCCATCTCGACCGCCTTCTGCACGAGGTAGTCCAGGCGGCCAACCTTCAGCGGCGCAAAAAGATAGTGCAGGTCGGATGGGGCCGGCTGCGGCCGGGTCAGCTCGGTTGGCGTCAGCAGAATGCGCTTGCGGGTCGGAAAGGAAATGCTCGCCTTCCATTCTCCGTCTCGGCCGTTGAATACCAGGATTTCGGCGCCGTCCGTCATGCGCAGCACATTGGCGAGATAATTGTACTGGTCGGAACTGGCCTCCACCGCGGCGCCCGGCGACAAGGAGGCATCGACGAAAAGCCGCTGCATGCGGAAATTGGCGCGCATCTCAAACAATCCCGATCAAACGAAGAGGGCGAACATAACCCAATAGAGCAACGCCGCAAGCGCCGCCGACGCGGGCACGGTAATGATCCAGGCGGCAATGATGGTCATGAAATGCGAGCGCCGCACAAGATAGCGGCGGCGCGCCTCATGAATGTTCGGATCTTCCGGTTCGTCGATCGCCCAGGCCTCGGCCTTGCTGCGCATATATTCGATGCGGCGCTTGGAATTGCGCGTGTACCATTCGCGGAAGAAACCGACGCCGAAGACGGCGCCAACGGCGATGTGCGTCGTGCTGACCGGCAGTCCGAACCAGGACGCGACGATGACGGTGAAGGCCGTCGAGAGTGCGACACAATAGGCCCGCATCGGATTGAGTTTGGTGATCTGCTCGCCGACAAGGTGGATGAGGCGCGGGCCGAATAGCAGCAGACCGACGGAAATACCGAGGGCACCGATCAGCATCACCCAGAGCGGCGGTGCGTCACCGCCGGATGAAAGGCCCGATGTCGAACGCACGATCGCCGAAAGCGGGCCGATGGCGTTTGAAACATCGTTGGCGCCGTGTGCGAAGGAGAGCAGCGCTGCCGAGCCAATCAGCGGGAACTTGAAGAGAATGCGCAGCGAACTGTTGCGGTTTTCGAGGCCTTGCGATTGCCGTGCGACGATCGGCATTGACGCTGCCCAGGCAACAAGGCCGGCAGATAATCCGAATGCAAGGATTGTCGGTGACGAAAATCGCCCGGCGGGCGTAAGCTGCAAGATCATATAAGCCGCAAAACCGCCGGTCATCATGGCAATCAGCACCGGAACCCAGCGCCGTGCTGCCGCGATCTTGTCGTCACGGTAGATGATCACGGTCTTGACGAGGTAGAGCAGGCCAGCGGCGATCACACCGCCGATCAGCGGCGATGTCATCCAGCTTGAGGTAATCTCGACCATGACGCGCCAGTTGACGGGGTCCGGTCCGACAGCGGCAATTCCGGCACCGATCACCGCGCCGACGATCGCATGTGTCGTCGAGACGGGCGCGTTCAGCCAGGTCGCAAGATTGATCCAGAGCGCTGCGGCCATCAGCGCGGCCATCATGATCCAGGCAAGCAGGCCTTCGGGAACCTGTACGGCATCGATGATGCTCGACGAGATCGTTCTGACCACCGCTCCGCCGGCGATCGTTGCTCCGAGAACCTCGAAGGCTGCCGCGATGACGAGAGCCTGTGCCATCGTCATGGCACGCGCACCGACAGCGGCGCCGACATTGTTCGTGACGTCGTTCGCGCCGATGTTCATGGCCATGTAGGCAGCGAGCGCAGCAGCGGCGACGACGAGAACGGCGCCCTGCCGGTCGAAGACGTAGACGCCTGCAAAAAGCATCGCCAGACCGAGGAAGATCAGGCCGAGGCCCGGCGCGACCAGCTTGCGCGCGACGAACTTCGCCGCGTCCTCGGCATGGGTGATTTTGTCGAGGTCCTTGTCGAGCGTTCGTTTCGTAAGAACGGGAGTTCGGCTGGGCATGCTGTTCCTTGGGGCAAATCCTGCTTTAGCGCCCCTTTATCCTAGTAGCGCAAGAAGGCAGGAATCATTCCACTGGAATCTGCCTGGGCAAGCTTGCCTGGAGCCGCTCGCTCATCCTTCGCTTGAAGAGCAGGAAGAGATCGCGAAGCTCGGGCTCGTTGACGCGCTTGACCGCCTCGTCGCAGGATACCCACTCGATCCTACGTTCGCCCTTTTCCTTGAAGTTCTTGGCGACATCGGTGACCTCAAGCACATAGACCTGAACCTTGCAGGTTACTTTCAGTCCGTCCTTCAGCATCTTCGGATAGGTGTAGGAGCCGAGCGGCTCGTGTTCGACAGCGCCACGCGCGCCCGCTTCCTCATGGGCCTCACGGGCCGCAACTTCATAGGAGCGCTTGCCGTTCATCGGCCAGCCCTTGGGAATGACCCAGCGGCCCGTATCGCGGCTCGTCATCAAGAGAACCTCGACCTCACTGCTCTTCTTCCTCACCCGGTAGCAGAGGGCAGCATATTGCAGTCGCGGCGGGCGACGGAACATCAGCTGCACATCAGAAGCCAGTCGGGCAAGAATCGTCAATTGTCGGGTCACCTTTTAAAGTCTGCCTCAGGAATCACTAATATAAGTTTCGCATGGAAAGCTTGCACGGTCCATGCGCCGTTCGACGGTAGAGACATGATCTACACTTCGAATAAGGAAATTCGTTGCCGTTCCGCTTCGGAATTCCGTCAGATCGTGTTCTGATTCCGTCCTTGCACAGGTGTTCAATATGCTCCCGACTGGTGTCTCATTCAATGCCGGGCACATTTGTTCCTCCGGATTCTTTCATGATATGGTGACTATGCGTCTTCCGCTGCTCCAATCTCGTGCGTTGCCTAAAGTTCCCAGTAGGGAACGGGGCCGTAGAGGTCGGCGAGATAGTCGATGAACAGGCGAACCTTGGCCGGTAAAAACTGCCGGCTCGGGTATACTGCGGAGAGCGCCAGGTTGCGGGAGCCCTCATAGGCCGGCAGCACCTGCACGAGATTGCCGCTCTTGAGTTCATCGCCGATATCCCAGGTGGAACGCAGCGCGATGCCGAGCCCCGCGATCACCGTCTCGCGGATCACCTCGCTGGAGTTGGTGACGAGCATACCCTCCGGCCGCAGGCTCATCGCGCCGCCCGGTCCTTCAAGCCGCCATAGGTCGTTGTTGTGCGCCGGCAGGCAGCGATGGTTCTTCAGGTCATCGATGCTTTGCGGCATCCCATGCATTTTGAGATAGGTAGGGGCGGCACAAAGCAGGCGCCGGACCGGCGCGAGCCTTCGAGAGACGAGGCTGGAATCGGTGAGCTCGGCAATGCGGATTGCCAGGTCGAAGCCGCCGCCGACGATATCGCTTAGTTCATCCGTCAGCACGAGGTTGATCGCAAGCTCCGGGTGTGCGGCCATGAACGCCTTGAGATGCGGCGCGATATGCAAGCGGCCGAACGAAGTGGGTGCCGTGATCTTTAGCGTGCCGTGCATCAGCGCCGAGCGGCCGGAGATGTAGTATTCCGCTTCCTCCAGCCCAGCGAGAATGCCGAGCACGCGATCGTAGAAACCCTGGCCGGCTTCGGTCAACGAAATCTGGCGGGTCGTGCGTTGCAAGAGGCGTGTTCCGAGCCTGTCTTCCAGCCGTTTGATGCGCTTGGAAACGACGGCCGGCGAAAAGCCGAGCACGCGCCCGGCAAGCGACATGCTGCCGGTCGAAACGACCTTGGCAAATATCTCGAGATCACCCAGATTTGTCATATAGACTTTTTCCCTTTTGGCATAAATGCCTAGCATTTGCGCCAGTTTCGGGAAAGTGCTAAGCCAAAGAACCGGTTGTCGTGGAGGACGCACCGGTCTCGCCGCCATTGGTCCGAAGGAAGCGCGCCATGTCCGACGCCATCTCTTTTCTCGCTCCGCGCGCCGATGTGCTCGCCCGCCGCCGCCAGATCGTCGGCGATCTCGTCGACTTGCTGCCGCCCGAATGTCTCATTCACGAGGCGCGAGAACTCGTGCCCTTCGAAACAGACGCCTTCGTTGCCTATCGCCGGGTGCCGCTTGCCGTCGCATTGCCAAGCACCACCGCCGAAGTCGCAGCCGTGATGAAATATTGTCATCGCTACGGCATTCCGATCGTGCCGCGCGGGGCGGGCACGTCGCTCTCAGGCGGCGCCATCCCGCAGGAGGATGCGGTCGTGATCGGCCTTTCGAAGATGAACCGCATTCTGGAGATCGATTATCAAAACCGGGCAGCCGTCGTCCAGGCGGGCGTCACGAACCTCAACATCTCCGAATCCGTCTCCGTGGATGGTTTCTTCTACGCACCCGATCCCAGCTCGCAGCTGGCCTGCACCATCGGCGGCAATATCGGCATGAATTCCGGCGGTGCGCACTGCCTGAAATACGGCGTCACGACCAACAACCTGCTCGGCGTGAAGATGGTGCTGACGGATGGGACGGTGATCGAGCTCGGCGGCAAGGCGCTGGATTCGGGAGGCTACGACTTGCTGGGTCTGGTCTGCGGCCACGAGGGACAGCTCGGCATCGTCACCGAAGCGACGGTCCGCCTGATCGCAAAGCCCGAGGGTGCGCGGCCCGTGCTCTTCGGCTTCGACAGTTCCGAGGAAGCCGGCTCCTGCGTCGCCGATATCATCGCGGCGGGCATCATTCCCGTGGCGATCGAGTTCATGGATAAGCCGGCGATCGAGATATGCGAGGCCTTTGCCCATGCGGGATACCCGCTCGATGCCGGTGCGCTGCTGATTGTCGAGGTCGAAGGCTCCGAGACGGAGATGGACGGCATCCTGAAAAACATCGTCGAGATCGCCCGCCGTCATGGCGTAAGATCCATTCGCGAGAGCCAGTCGGCGACGGAGGCGGCACAGATATGGAAAGGCCGCAAATCCGCATTCGGGGCCACGGGGCGGATTGCGGACTATATCTGCATGGACGGGACGGTGCCGCTCAGCCAGCTTTCCTATGTGTTGAAAAAGACGTCGGAGATCGTCGATCGCTACGGCCTGCGCGTCGCGAACGTCTTTCACGCCGGCGACGGCAACATGCACCCGTTGATCCTTTTCAATGCCAACGATCCGGAGGACGCAGCGCGAGCCGAGGCCGCCGGCAACGACATCCTGAAGCTCTGCGTCGATGCCGGCGGCTGTCTCACCGGCGAACATGGCGTCGGTATCGAGAAGCGCGACCTGATGCGGCATCAATTTTCCGACGTGGATCTCGCTCAGCAGATGGCGGTGCGTTCCGCCTTCGATCCGGGCTGGCTGCTCAATCCGTCCAAGGTCTTCCCGCTTGATGGGCGCGCCGCCGTATGACCGATTTCCTGCCGGAGACGGAAGAGGCCGCGGCCTCGATCATTCGTGAACACGCGGCCGCGGGTTGGGCGCTTGCCATATGTGGCGGCAACACCCGCTCGGGCTTCGGCAATGCTGTGGCGACGAAGGACCGGTTGCGTTCGACCGGTCTGACCGGCATCGTCTCGTACAATCCCGGCGAGATGGTCATGACCGCGCGCGCCGGAACACCGCTTGCAGAGGTCGAGGCGGCGCTTGCGGAAAACGGGCAGATGCTGGCTTTCGAGCCGATGGACCACCGCCCGGTCATGGGCACGTCCGGCGAGCCGACCATCGGCGGCGTCTTTGCCGCCAACGTCTCCGGTCCTCGCCGCTTCGTAGCAGGCGCGGCACGCGACAGCCTGCTCGGCATCCGCTTCGTCAACGGCAGGGGCGAGATCGTCAAGGCGGGCGGGCGGGTGATGAAGAATGTCACCGGCCTCGATCTCGTCAAGCTTCTCGCCGGTTCGCACGGCACGCTCGGCTTGCTGACGGAAGTCACCTTCCGCGTGCCGCCGCGGCCGAAAACGGAAGAGACGATCGTCGTATCCGGCCTCAATGATGCAGAAGCAGCCGCTGCGATGGCCGCGGCGATGGCACAGCCGGTCGAGGTCTCAGGTGCGGCCCACCTTCCCTTGACCGTCACCTGGAAATGCCTCGGCGGCAAGCTACCGGAGGGCGAGACGACCGTTCTCAGGATCGAAGGTCTGCCTGGCTCCGTCGAAGCGCGTGCTGAAAAGCTGGCGTCGGCGATGTCGGCCTTCGGCACGGTCGCGAGATTGGTCGAACCCGCCAGCCGCCAGCTCTGGCGCGAAATACGCGATGTGCTTCCTTATGTCGATGGAACGGTTCGCCCGGTCTGGCGCATCTCCGTCGCTCCGACCATCGGCCACCAGCTCGTCGCCGCCCTCCGCCTCGAAGCCGGCGTCGATGCATTCTACGATTGGCAAGGCGGCCTAGTCTGGATGCGGATGGAGGCCGATCCGGAGTCGCAGCTCATCGGCCGTTTCATCAAGGCGCTGGGCGGCGGCCACGCCACGCTGATCCGGGCAACTGACGCGGCGCGCGCTGCCGTATCGGCGTTCCAGCCGCAGCCCGAAGCCGTGGCGCAGCTGTCGGCGCGGGTAAAGGAGAAATTCGATCCGGCGGGAATACTCAATCAGGGAAAGATGGGGTGATATGATGGTCGTTATCCGCTTGTGGCAGCACCCCTTTGTGCCTCGACGGGACATCTTCCCCGCAAGGTGGGAGATTGGCAATGCATCTCGTGCGCTCTTTCCACTCTGGTCTAACTTCGACGGCAAGGCCGTCTCATCCGATCTTCCCCGTTGTGGGGGAGATGTCTGGAAGGACACAGGGGGGGATGCCTCCCCACGGCCGGGAGTTGCCTGATGCAAACCAACTTCACCGCCGAGCAGCTAACCGATCCGCACGTCGCCGCATCCGAGAAGATTCTGCGCAAATGCGTGCATTGCGGTTTCTGTACCGCGACCTGTCCCACCTATGTGACGCTCGGCAACGAGCTCGACAGCCCGCGCGGCCGCATTTATCTCATCAAGGATATGCTGGAAAACGGCCGGGCCGCGGATGGCAAAGTGGTTACACATATCGACCGCTGTCTCTCCTGCCTGGCCTGCGTGACGACATGTCCCTCCGGCGTCGACTACATGCATTTGGTCGATCATGCCCGGGCCCACATCGAAAAGACCTATAAACGTCCTTTCATGAACCGGTTCACGCGCGCCATCCTGGCGGCGGTACTGCCCTATCCGGGCCGCTTCCGCCTGGCGTTGAGGCTTGCGAAAATCGGTAGGCCGCTTCAGGGCCTGATGCGTGCGCCGGCCTTGAAGCCCTTTGCCGCGATGCTGGCACTTGCGCCGAAACATATTCCGGCGCCGTCGCCGTTCTCGCTGCCGGCGGTCCATGCTGCGAAGGCGGAAAAGCGCGGCCGGGTCGCAATTCTGACGGGCTGCGCTCAGCCGGTCCTCGATCCCGCGATCAACGAGGCGGCGATTAGGCTTTTGACCCGCCTCGGCATCGAGGTCGTAGCGCCCGCCGGCGAGGTCTGCTGCGGCTCGCTGGTGCATCACATGGGCCGCGAGGAGGAGGCGCTTGCAAGCGCACGGGCAAACGTCGATGTGTGGACGCGCGAGATCGAGAAGGGTGGTCTGGACGCGATCATCATCACCGCCTCCGGCTGCGGCACCACGATCAAGGATTACGGCCATATGCTCCGTCTTGATCCTGCCTATTCAGAAAAGGCGGCAGGCGTGGCGGCATTGGCGAAGGACATAACGGAATTCCTGGCATCGCTCGACCTGCCTGCCAATGTGCCGAAGGGCCTGACGGTCACCTATCATTCTGCCTGCTCGATGCAGCACGGCCAAAAGATCACCATGGCGCCGAAACAGCTTCTGAAGGCGGCCGGCTTCACGGTGCGCGATCCGGCGGAAGGCCATCTCTGTTGCGGTTCGGCTGGAACCTACAACATCATGCAGCCGGATATCTCCGCGGCGCTGAAGGTGCGCAAGGTGAAGAACATTGAGGCGACGAAGCCGGATGTGATTGCGACCGGAAACATCGGCTGCATCACGCAGATCGCGACCGGCACAGCGATCCCGATTCTGCATACGATTGAGCTGCTTGATTGGGCCTATGGCGGCGATATACCGCAAAAATTAAGAGGTTTTCCGCTAGCGTGAGTCGGGCCGGTTTTCGGCCGGTCACGGAGTTCAGCGCTATGAGGCGTACAATCATATTGCTTGCAGGTCTGCTTGGCGCGGCAGGGGCCGCTCACGCCGACAGCCGTTTCTTCTGCTCAACGGACGATAATAGCGCGCGCTTCACGATCGAAAGCGGCTTTCAGGACGAGGCCGGCCACAGGCTCAATCATTTCCGCGGCGCCCTGATCGTCAAGAACAACTCGGTTCCCGAGGCCTTCAGGAAACGCGTGTTCGATTCCAGCAAACTCACGAACCGCTGGTCGCATGATGGTGAACTCCGCCTCGAAATTTTCGATGATGGCAGCGAAGACGCCGACCAGTCACTGAGCCTCGTCATTCTGGCCGAAGGCCGGGGAAAGAATTTTTCGGGCACCTACGGACTGATGGTCAGCGATGACGGAAAGCCGTTCACCGCCAGCGGCAAGGTCAGCTGCGGCTCCAAGTGAGCCGCACGGCTTGAACGGGCCGCAACAATCTTGCCTGACGTCAATATGAAAAGGGCGGCACAAGGCCGCCCGTCGCGATCAAGTAATCAGCAACGTATCAGCCGCCGCCGAAGATGGTGCGCAGCACGTCGATGCCCCTGTCCTGGAAGGCGATGTTGCCTTGCTTGTCGCCGGGGCCGATGACGATCACCTTCGTGCCGACCGGCGCGCGCGAATAGAGATGGATGACGTCATTATTCATCATTCGGATGCAGCCGGAAGACATGTTGAGGCCGATCGTCCAGGGCTGATTGGTGCCGTGGATGCGGAAAATGGTGTCGCGTCCGCCCTTGTAGAGATACATGGCGCGTGCGCCGAGCGGATTGTCCTCGCCGCCCTCCTGAAAGGCGGGAATAATATGACCCTTGCGGGCTTCGCGGACGCGCATCTCGGCCGGTGGCGTCCAGCTCGGCCATTCCGCCTTGCGGCCGACCTTGACGACGCCCGACCAGCCGAAGCCATCACGGCCGACACCGATGCCGTAGCGCGTGGCGCGGTTCTTCGATTCGACGAAGTAAAGATACTTGTTGTTGGTATCGACGATGATCGTCCCCGGTGCTTCGTCGGTCACGAGCCGCACGAGTTTGCGCTTATACTGCGGCTTGACGAACTTCGACTGCGCGACGCGGACGACCGGCGCAGCATCGTGCGCTGGTTGGGCAACGGCGGGCATTATTGCGACGGAAAACGCAATGCCGGCGGCCACAAGGCCGGAGGCGACTTTCAGCATGATTGATTCCCCTCAAAAGCAAGATCGGGCTGAAGCTACCTGAACTTCAGCCTGATTCAAGATCAGTTGCCGCCGCCATTGCACTTTTCGAGTATGCTGGCGGGATGTTCTTGCAGAGCGCAACTAAATCCGGGTGTTACATGACGATAACCCGCGTGCCCACGTTGACGCGTTCGTAAAGGTCGACAACGTCTTCGTTGCGCAGGCGGATGCAGCCGGACGAGACGGCGCTGCCGATCGTCCAGGGTGCGTTGGTGCCGTGGATGCGGTAGAGCGTCGAGCCGAGATACATGGCGCGTGCGCCGAGCGGGTTCTCCGGGCCGCCATCCATGCGCGCAGGCAGATAATGGCCCTTCGCGGCTTCGCGGCTGATCATGTCGGAAGGCGGCGTCCAAGCCGGCCATTCCGACTTACGGGTGATCTTGTGCGCGCCGGCCCACTCGAAGCCCGGCTTGCCGACGCCGACGCCATATCGCCGGGCCTTGCCATTTGCCATCACGAGATAGAGAAAGCGGTTATTGGTGTCGATGACGATCGTGCCCGGCCTTTCCTTGGTTTCGTAGTCGACCATCTGCGGCAGATATTGCGGCTCGATCTGATGGCGGATCACCGGTACTCCGGGACGAACGGCCGCAACCTGCTGCACGGCCGGTGCCCGGCGGAAGAACCGGCGCTGGAAGAAGCCGCGCTGCTGCACGGCCGGGCGCTGATAGACGACGGGACGAACGGCGCCACCGAGCTGGTTGAGCCACGGCGCGGTGAGGTCGGGGCTGAGAACGACCGGCGGGCGGCTCGCATAACGATCGTCGCCGAGCGCCGGCGAGACAAGAAGGCCGATCAGGCCGGCGGCAATCAAGACGGATTTCATCATCGGACGGACTCTCTACAAATGACCGAGAATGCAATGAGGGCGGCATTTCTGCCTGAGAGAATGCTGCCATCATCCCGCCACCGAATGGTAAAGATCGATTCATTAAAAGCCGGCCTCGGCAATAAACTTTTCGTCAGGGTTACTCTTCGGTTTGGAAACAAGGTTTCTAAATGGTAAAGCCGAATTCTGAGCGCAGGAACGGCGGAGAAGAATGAGCGAATCGGGTATCATCACCGGCGACGACGGCAAGAGCCGCTGCCATTGGCACGCGAATCTCCCCGACTACCTGCGCTATCACGACGAGGAATGGGGCCGGCCGGTCACCGACGATGTCCGCCTCTTCGAGAAAATCTGCCTCGAGGGTTTTCAGTCCGGCCTCTCCTGGCTGACGATCTTGCGCAAGCGCGAGAATTTCCGCGTCGCCTTTGCGGGCTTCGATTTCGAAAAGATTGCGCTCTTCGACGAGCGGGATGTCGAGCGCTGCCTTGCCAATCCCGGCATCGTCCGCCATCGCGGCAAGATCGCCTCGACAATCAACAATGCACGGCACGCGATCGCTTTGAGGGCCGAATTCGGCTCGCTCGCGCATTATTTCTGGAGCTATGAGCCGCAACTCCACGAACGTCCGGCCCTCGTCGACCGCCAGCATGTTGCCGCCAATCCGACGACGCCGGTTTCGGTAAGGATATCGAAGGATTTGAAGAAGCGCGGCTGGACCTTTGTCGGTCCGACCACAGTTTATGCCTTCATGCAGGCAATGGGTCTCGTCAACGATCATATCGAAGGCTGCTTCTGCCGTGCCGAAGTGGAGGCGATGCGCGCGGCATTGGTACGCCCGTGAAAGTGTGGGTCGGAACCGTTGCGGCAGTCCTGTTGTCCACCACGGCGACATTTGCTCAGGCGCCGCAACTCGACCCTGGCGAAAAGCTCGAGAAGTTGCAGTTTCCGGCCGTTACCATGCAGATCAAAGGCTGGACCAAGTTCGGCAACAGCGATGTCTATACTCTGCCGGTGCGCGCTGGTCAGCGCGTGAAGATCAGCTTCACGACCAAGAGCCAATTCGCCTTTCTTGCGATCTTCGACCTTTCGAAGACGGATGACGAAGCTTTCTTCGGTACGGACGAGGATGGCACGACCCTTGATGTGACCGTAAAGGAAAACACCACGTGGTTTCTGCGGCCGTATTATTCCAAGGTCTCGCCTCGCCGTGGCCTCGGGGCGCCTTATACGCTGCTCGTCGAGCCGCAGCCAGTCGGCGAGCCGCAGCCCGCCACACCGCAAGAGCCGGAGCGCCCTTCACTCTTTCCGCCGGCACCCTCGAAATCCGGCACCGGCGAATAGGTCAAGATAGTCCGCCGAGCAAGCTGCCAAGCTCGCCAAGGTGGGCGATCTTGCGAAAGCGCGGCGCATCCTTCGGTTCGTCGACGTGCTCCAGAACCCAGGTCAGTTCATGCGGCACGAAGACGCCGTAGCTTCCGGCGGCAATCGCCGGCACGATGTCGGATTTCAGTGAATTGCCGACCATCATCGCCCGCTCCGGACCATCGCCGACCTTCGAGAAAACCCGGCGATAGGTGACTGCGGTCTTCTCCGAGACGATCTCGACGGCATCGAAGAAATCGCCGAGGCCCGATTGTGCGAGCTTGCGTTCCTGGTCGAACAGGTCGCCTTTTGTGATCAGCACGAGCAGGTAATTTCCAGACAACGCTTCAAGCGTCTCGCGCACATGCGGCATGGTCTCGACCGGATGGGACAGAAGATCGCGGCCCGTATCGAGAATTTGGGCAATCACGCTCGTTGGCACCTTGCCTTCGGTGATTTCGATCGCCGTCTCGATCATCGACAGCGTGAAGCCCTTTATGCCGAAGCCATAGTGGCTGAGATTACGCTTCTCGGCCTCCAGCAGGCGCTCCGAAATCTTCGGACCCTCGGCGAAATCGGCGAGCAATTCCCGGAAGTGCTCTTCGGTCAGCCGGTAGTATTGTTCGTTCTGCCAGAGCGTATCATCGGCATCGAAGCCGATTGTCGTCAGCGCATGTGTGCTCATCTCAAGCTCCTGCAATCCATGAAGCAATCTATTGAGCGGCCGCGTCGAGACAAGGGCTTTTGCTTTTTCGTCGCAGCACGTGGCAGCGGCGTTGAAAAGCAGAGGATCGGCATTAGGTAAATATTGCCTACCCTGCAGCCAGCCCCGGCTGTGCCTGACACGTGCAGGCCAATAATCAAAAAATAGCGTTCCAGCAGTCCACAGGCGGCCGCTTGCGGCCGACACAAGGAAATTTCTCCATGCGATACAATCAACTCGGAAATACGGGACTTTTCGTCTCGGAAATCTGCCTCGGCACCATGACTTTCGGCGAGGCGGTCAGCGGCACCATGTGGGGTTCCATTGCCGATGTGGACCAGAAGGCGGCAGGCCAGATCGTCGAGCGCTCGCTCGCTGCCGGCGTCAATTTCATCGACACCGCCGATGTTTATTCCTCCGGTGAATCCGAAAGGCTGCTCGGCCAGGCGCTGAAGAACCTCGATGTTCCGCGCAAGGACGTCGTCATCGCCACCAAAGTTTACGGCGTAATGGGCGACAAGCCGAACGATCGCGGCGCATCGCGCGGTCACATCATGGATTCCGTCGAGGCCAGTCTGAAGCGGCTGCAGACGGACCATATCGATCTCTACCAGATCCACGCAACCGATCCCGTCACCCCGATCGACGAGACGCTGCGCGCTTTCGATGATCTCATCTCGCGTGGTCTCGTGCGCTATATCGGCGTTTCCAACTGGCAGGCGTGGCGGATCGCCAAGGCGCTCGGCATTTCCGAGCGCCGCGGCTTCGCACGCTTCGAAACCGTCCAGGCCTACTACTCGATCGCCGGTCGCGATCTCGAACGGGAGATCGTGCCGTTGATGAATGAGGAAAAGATCGGCCTGATGGTCTGGTCGCCGCTTGCCGGCGGTTTACTCTCCGGCAAGTTTGGCCCCGGTGCGCCCGGCAACGGCGAAGGCCGCCGTGCCAATTTCGACTTTCCGCCGGTGGACAGGGACAAGGCCTGGGCCTGCGTGGCCGTCATGCGCGAAATTGCCGAGAAGCACGGCAGCAACGTCGCAGCCGTTGCGCTCGCTTATGTCCTCGCAAAGCCGTTCGTGACCAGCGTCATCATCGGCGCGAAGCGCATCGATCAGCTCGACCAGAACCTTGCCGCCGTCAAGCTGAAGCTCGATGCCGGCGACATGCACAAGCTCGACGAGGTCAGTGCGCTGGCGCCGGAATATCCAGGCTGGATGCTGGCCCGCCAGGGTGCCGCCCGCCGCCCGGAACCGTTTGAGCCGCACGCCTGAGAACGGCGAACTGAAAACCCCGGTGCGGGAATGAACTGACCCCCGAAAGCTGGACAACAACCTTCGGGGGTTTTGCTGACGCCTTACTTGCCGTGGGCTTTCAGCCAGGCGTTCATGTCCGCGATCTCGGCTTCCTGAGCCTTGATGACGGCTTCGGCGAGCTTGCGGATGTTCGGGTCCTTGCCGTATTGCAGCTCGATCTTTGCCATGTCGATCGCGCCCTGATGATGCGGGATCATACTACGGACAAAATCTGCATCGGCATCGCCGGTCATTTCAATCGCCATATCCTTGTGCATCTTGGCGTTCGCCTCGGCAAAGGCCCGGCTTGAAGGACCCTGATCGCCCATCGGCTTGCTCATGTCCATCTTCATATTCGTATGCATCGGCATATCCTGATTCATGTGCATCGGCTTATCCTGGGCAAATGCTTCCTGGACAAGCGCTGGGGCGGCGACGGCGAAGACTGCGGTAAGGGCAAGAATTTTCAGAGACATGGGACTTCCTTCCTCTGTCTGACATAAGTGCTTTTGCGCGGCAGATACCGCGCGATCGGTATGCGGAAAGTCTTCTCAGACAAGGCGGGGAGGTGGTGCCTGCGGTGCAGGGCGAAGATCGGCGAGCGCATGTGCAACAGCCGGTGAGGGATAGGCGAAGATAGACTTCGCGCTTGTATCGATCGTCAGCAGTGGAGGCACGATAAGACATACCGCGCAGAAGGCCATATGAGCCGTGTCGCCTGTTGCGCACGGATCCTTGGCTGCGCCAGTCTCATGCCCGGCCGTATCGATGCCGGCCATATCGTGGTGCGTATCGGCCAGGACGGGCTGTTGCATCGACGCGCACATAGGACAGCCCGCCAGCGCGGACATTGCGCTGTAGAACAGCCAGCCGAAAAGCATCGTCGTGATGGCGAAGACACGCATGCCATCAAGATAGGCACGCCCGGAAAGGAAGCCAAGCGACCCAAGTGTGAATTTCAAAGCTTTGCCGCCTTGCGCAGCGCCACGTTGATACGCCCTGCCAGCCCTTGCCAGTCGCCTTGGCGTCGTCTTCGGTCCATTCGGGATTGTCGGAGACGTCTAATTCAGTAGGCGGCAATGACCTTGTGGACGATCTGGTAGTCAGCGCTTTCCTCGCCGATCGGTGCGACCGGCCATGACCAGCTGGCGTTTGCCGCAGGCGGCAAGACGCCATGCAAAAGCTCGGTCTCCTCGTGAGTTTTGCCGTAGCGGTCGATGACGGCGTAGGAGATGTCGGTCAGAAGGCAGGTTCGGCAGGGCAAGGCGGCCAGATCGGAAAGGTGAGCGTCGATCAGCCGAGCCACGGTGTCATCCGGCATCCGGCCCGGCTCTTCCGCCTCATAGCGCCGCTTCACGCCGCGGCCGATTTGCGACAGCAGATTCGCCGAGACCGCGAAGTCGAGATAGGGCACCAACCGCAAGAAGCCGAGCGGCTCTACCTCTTTCCCTGCCGCGAGATCGTCATAACCGGAGAGATCGCGCTCGATGAGCCGGACATTGCGGTAGCCATTCGTCTTCAGCCAAAGGCGCACCGAAGCGACGTGCACGAGATCGACAAGAACGACCGTATCGAAGCTCTTCGAAAGCTCCTTGATCGGCACGTCGCAAAGCAGGCCTGAGCCGAGCACGACGACCGTGCGTGTTTCGCGAAGACCGTCCATCGCGGAGAGGATGGCTGTGCGGCTGTTCTCCTCATGCTCCGCCCACGCCCGGCTGCAGCGCCTGGCGCGGGACCAGAGGCTGATGGAATAGCGGATGAACCTGCGGTTCGCCTTGCTCGTGACAGGCAACGTCGCGAGATAGTGAAGTGCCTCGATAATCATGGTCGTTCCCGCAATTCGGTGGGCTGGCCTTCGATCTTCGATTCTGGCTTGCGCTTCAAGCCCCTTCGCCCTTGCCGCTATCCTCCCAATCCGCTAGGAAACCGCCACTGTCACGATTGAGCGGAATGCGTTGGAAATGAACGAGAAGCAGAAGAAACCACAAAAGCTCAAGGCTCGCTTGCCGCGCGGCTTCGTCGACCGTTCGGCCGCCGATATCCGCGCTGTCAACGAGATGACCGCGAAGATCCGCGAAGTCTACGAGCATTATGGTTTCGATCCGGTCGAAACGCCGCTCTTCGAATATACCGATGCGCTCGGCAAATTCCTGCCGGACAGCGACCGTCCGAACGCGGGTGTCTTCTCGCTGCAGGACGACGACGACCAGTGGATGAGCCTGCGCTACGACCTGACGGCGCCGCTCGCCCGCCATGTCGCGGAGAATTTCAACGAGATCCAGCTACCCTACCGCACCTATCGCGCCGGCTACGTGTTCCGCAATGAAAAGCCAGGCCCCGGCCGCTTCCGCCAGTTCATGCAGTTCGACGCCGACACCGTCGGCGCGCCGGGTGTTCAGGCCGATGCCGAAATGTGCATGATGATGGCCGATACGCTGGAAGCCCTCGGCATCAAGCGCGGGGATTATGTGATCCGGGTGAACAACCGCAAGCTTCTGGATGGCGTGCTGGAGGCCATCGGGCTCGGCGACGAGGACAAGGCAGGACAGCGCCTCAACGTGCTGCGCGCCATCGATAAGCTCGACAAGTTCGGCCCTGAGGGCGTGCGGCTGCTGCTCGGCGAAGGCCGCAAGGATGAATCCGGTGACTTCACCAAGGGCGCGGGGCTGACTTCGCAGCAGATTGATCGGTTACTTGACTTCATCAATACCTTGCAGACGGCAGAAACGGCACTCGGTTCACAATCGTTGGCGCAAAACCCAGTGGCCGGTGCCGAGATTGATGGAGAGGCTATTTTTGACACGCTTTACAATAACTTCAAAGATTCTCCCAAAGGCATTGAAGGGGTTCTTGAGCTAAAGCAGATTTGGCAATTGGTTGAAGCAGCGGATTACGGTCCAGATCGCATCAAGATCGACCCCTCGGTCGTCCGCGGCCTCGAATATTACACCGGCCCCGTCTATGAAGCCGAGCTGCTCTTCGACGTGACCAACGAAAAGGGCGAAAAGGTTGTCTTTGGCTCGGTCGGTGGCGGTGGCCGTTATGACGGCCTTGTCTCCCGCTTCATGGGCCAGCCGGTTCCGGCCACCGGCTTCTCGATCGGCGTTTCGCGCCTGATGACGGCGCTGAAGAACCTCGGCAAGCTTGGCCAGAGCGAGGTCATCGAGCCGGTGCTCGTCACAGTCATGGACGGCCAGGATATGGATGCTTTGGGTCGCTACCAGCGCATGACGCAAGAGCTGCGCGCCGCCGGCATCCGCGCCGAAATGTTCCAGGGCAACTGGAAGAAGTTCGGCAACCAGCTGAAATATGCCGACCGCCGCGGCTGCCCAATCGCCATCATCCAGGGCGGCGATGAGCGTGCCCAAGGCGTCGCGCAGATCAAGGACCTGATCGAAGGCAAGCGCTTGTCCGGTGAGATCGAGGACAATGCCAGCTGGCGCGAGGCGCGCGTGGCGCAGGAGACCGTCGCCGAGGCCGATCTGGTGGCCAAGGTTAGGGAAATCCTGGCGGCTCAGGCGGAGGATCGCGCGAGGGCGGGCGGCAATGGGTAATTTTCCCCTCGCCAACCCCTCCCCACAAGGGGGAGGGGTTTTGAGCGCCGCCCTCCTGCCCAACGCAGCATTCGCTTGGTCGACTGCGCTGTTTATCTCTTTCGGCGATCGCCGCGGGTCAGTCCTTCCCCCTTGTGGGGAGGGGTTGGGGAGGGGACTTTATTTGGGAGCAACCCCATGGCCCTGATCAACCTCCCCGTTTTTGCCAACGACCTCCTGGACGAATTTGCCGCCCGCAACACGGAGCGGATCGACACGCCGGTCATCCAGCCGGCCGAGCCCTTTCTCGACATTGCCGGCGAAGACCTCCGCCGGCGCATCTTCATGACGGAAAGCGAAACCGGCGCCAGCCTCTGCCTGCGGCCGGAATTCACCATTCCCGTCTGCATCCGCCACATCGAGACGGCAACCGGCACGCCGAAACGCTATTCCTATCTCGGCGAAGTTTTTCGCCAGCGCCGCGAGGGTGGAAACGAATTTTATCAGGCGGGCATCGAAGACCTTGGCGACATCAATATCGCCAGCGCCGACGCCCGCGCGATCGGCGATGCGACAGGCATCCTGGCGCGGCTTCTTCCTGGCAAACGCCTCACGGTCACGCTGGGCGATCAGGCCGTCTTCGAAGCCGTGGTCCAAGCGCTCGGCCTGCCGCTCGGATGGCAGAAGCGGCTGATCCATGCCTTCGGCAATATGGGCCAGCTTGAAGCGCTGCTCGCAAGCCTCGTCAGCCCGCAATTCGCGACCGATCTGGATGACGATGTCGCACGTCTGATCGCCGCCGGCGACGAGGCAGCACTCATCGCCCACATCGACGCGACGATGCACAGAACAGGCTATTCCTCGAACGCCAGCCGCTCGCCGGCTGAAATCGCCCGCCGGCTGAAGGAGAAGCTGGTCCTTTCCGAAACGCGCCTCGATGATGCGGCCTTCCGCGTGCTCGAAGAATTCCTGTCGCTGAGGGTGCCGCTCATCAATGCGTCGGCCGCTCTGGCCGGTTTTGCCGATGCGGCCGGGCTGAAGCTCGGCAATGCGCTCTCTCGCTTCGATGGCCGGGTGGCCGCCCTCGGCAATGCCGGGATCGACCTCGCCTCCATCGATTATCGCGCCGCCTTCGGCCGCCCGCTCGATTATTACACCGGCCTTGTCTTCGAGGTGGGCATCCAAGGTTCGTCCGCCGTGCTCGCAGGCGGCGGACGCTTCGACAGGCTGTTGACGCTGCTGGGCGCCAAGGACCGCATTCCGGCGGTTGGCTTCTCGCTCTGGCTCGACCGCATCGAAACGGAAAGGGCGGCACTATGACCATCACCATCGCGCTGCCCTCCAAGGGCCGGATGAAAGACGATGCCTCGACACTCTTCGAGCGCGCCGGCATGAGGATCATCGCCGTCGGCAATGACCGCTCCTATCGCGGCCGTGTCGAGGATTGGGACGACGTCGAGATCGCCTTCCTGTCGGCCTCGGAAATATCCCGCGAACTCGGCAACGGCACCATCGATTTCGGCGTGACCGGGGAAGACCTGGTGCGCGAAGGGCTGGCGGAAGCCGACAAGCGCGTCGAATTCTGCGCCCGCCTCGGTTTCGGCCGCGCCGACGTTGTGGTTGCCGTTCCTGAGATCTGGCTCGATGTCGACACCATGGCCGATCTCGGCGATGTCGCGGCCGACTTCCGCGCCCGCCATGGCCGCCGTTTGACCATTGCAACCAAGTATTGGCGGCTGACGCAGCAGTTCTTCTCCAGCCAGCATGGCATCCAGCTCTACCGCATCGTCGAAAGCCTTGGCGCGACGGAAGGGGCGCCGGCCTCCGGTTCCGCCGATATCATCGTCGACATCACCTCGACGGGCTCCACCTTGGGCGCGAACCATCTGCGGGTGCTGAACGACGGTGTGATCTTGCGCTCGGAAGCCTGCCTCGTCCGGGCCCGCAATGAGAGCCACGCCGGCGAGCCGTCGGTGGCGAGGATCATAGAGGCGGTGCGGAGCGCCCTTTGATGTCTGCAAAAAACCAAACGAACAACCCGCCGTCTTCCGACGGCGGGTTTCTGGTGCTTGGGAGGATGTTGCGCGCTTAGGCGGCGAGGGCATATGCGCCGCGGCGTGCATCCAGCGAAAAGGCGCCCGGGCCGAAGGTGGCGAGGAGGATATAGGCGCCCGCAAGCGTCAGGTTCTTCATCAGCATGATCTGGTTGAGCACGTTGATCCAGCCATTGGCTGCAGCCGGAAAATCCGGAACGTTGATCGTGCCGCTGTGGAAGACGAGGCCGGTGAAGGCGCAGAAGAGAGCGAGCGCCCAGCCGACGATACGGGTCTGGAAGCCAACGAGGACGGCAAGCCCGGCAACAAGCTCAAAGAGGCCAGCGGCATAGGCCAGAAGCGTTGCGGCAGGAAGGCCGGCACCGCTGATCATGCCGGCCGTACCGGCCGGATCGGTGAGCTTGCCGAAGCCGGACATGATGAACATAAACGAAAGCAGAATGCGGGCGACAAGAAGGACGATGTTGTTGGTATTCGACATGGACGCGATCTCCGTTTGAATTGCTCTGGAGGTCCCCGTGCCCCGGCACCGTTTGAACCCCGATTGCCCGGTGTTGTCGCCTTTTTTGGTTGCGATGAAAAGATAAACAAAAGAGGATGGTTTGTTCACTAATCTGAAACGATCACTTTGTTGAGCGGCTTGTCTTTTGCGCCGCCGGTCTTCTATGTTCGGCCACCATTCAGGAGAAAACGGCATGGCAGACCTTTCCGCATTTCCGATCACCAAGCGCTGGCCGGCGCAGAACCGGAATGTTATTCAGCTTTATTCGCTGCAAACGCCGAACGGCGTGAAGATACCGATCGCCCTGGAAGAGCTCGGTCTGCCTTACGAGCCGCATTACATCGCCTTCGGAACCAACAATCAGAAGTCTCCCGAATTCCTCTCGCTTAATCCGAATGGCCGCATTCCGGCGATCATGGATCCGAACGGGCCGGGCGGGAAGCCGATCGGTCTCTTCGAATCCGGCGCGATTCTCCTCTATCTCGCGGAAAAAACCGGCCAGCTCCTGCCCCCGGATGCTGTGGGGCGCTACGAGACCATTCAGTGGGTGTTCTTCCAGATGGCGGGCATCGGCCCGATGTTCGGCCAGTTCGGCCATTTCTACAAATTCGCGGCCGACAAGGTCGCCAACAATTCCTATCCGATGGAACGTTACCGCGACGAGGCCAAGCGGCTGCTGAGCGTACTGGAAGCGCGCCTTAAGGGACGGCAGTGGATCATGGGCGACGCCTACACCATCGCGGACATCACCACATTCCCATGGATCCGCGGCGCCGATATCTTCTATGGCGGCCGGGAAGTCCTGGACTACGCGAAGTTCCCTTCCGTCATGGACTGGGTCGAACGCTGCATCGCGCGTCCGGCAAGCGCCAAGGGTCTGAACATTCCTGTGAAGCCGGAGTAATCCGGCTTAAAGAAAGGGGCCTCGCATGTTCGGCCTTTCTCTTACGATGCTTGCGCTTGTTGCCGGCTTGCCGTCTGGTTTGCCCCTTCCAGCTTGAAGCGCGGAAAGATGAAGACCCCCGCCATGCTGCCACTGAATTTTTCCTCCACTCCGCTCGATTCGCCCATGCAGAAAACCGGCTGGCGCAGGCTGTTCGGCATCATGATCGTGGTGGAAAAGCAGAAGGACGATGAAAGTGTTGTGGCTTGCTCGAAAAGCGCAAGGATATGCCCCCGATCTTTCGGATCATAGCAGCGCAGCAGGCTCAGAAGGCCGCATTCCTGTGCCGAAAGGCCATGGAGCATGCTGCTCCAGTCGCCAAGGCGGATGATTCCGCTTGAAAATTCGCCGGCCCAGGCCTCGGAGATCGAAATTTGCGCAAGCATATCCTGACTACGATGGGTCAGGTCCAGCGAGCCAGGCATCAGGGGGGCGGCAACAGTTGCTTTGGCGATCTTAAACAAGGGGTTCCCCGGTTCGGGCGCAGTCTCGGCTGCGCTGCGGTCAGAGCGAAACAGGGTCATACGGCGCCAGGCATCATGCCTGCGGTCTGGAACCTCGATCGCCGGCGGGGCACTGAGGCTTGCTCTTGCTTGTCGCGCAAACGTTCGTCGCCGAATGTTTGCGCAGGTTAAGACGGCGCGTTCCGGCCTCGCTGGCGGGTGAAAACGATCTTCGAACGCACAAACTGCAGCGCGGATTTATAGGAGCTTTTCGCCAAACGGCAACGGCTATTTCGGGGCGGAACCCTCGTCCGGCCAAGACGCTTCAACCGGCTATTTTGCTGGAAAACGTCGCATGAGAAGTACAAAAAATCAAATTGTGATGGATTGTTGCGTGGTTTCACGTCGCAAAGAAATGGTTTTTGCCCGACAATTGCCTCTTTAAGCGAAATTAGAACATTTGTTGAAAAATCTGGCGGCGCAAGCTTCGCGAAAGCTCCGAGCTGGTGGTGGCAAGAGGACAGGCCAAGTTAAGCGTTTTGCCAAGTCGACGGCTTGCCTGCGCGTGCGCAGCTGCGAACCGCGCTCAAAAGAAAAGGGCGGCCCGAAGACCGCCCTTCCTGAACTGAACCGGATGGCCCAGATGCGAGACCTCAGTCTCACATCATGTCCATGCCGCCCATTCCGCCCATGCCGNCCGGCATTGCCGGAGCGTCCTTCTTCGGCAGCTCGGCAATCATGGCTTCCGTGGTGATCAGCAGCGAAGCAACCGAGGCTGCATTCTGCAGAGCCGTACGGACGACCTTGACCGG